>JBPFEG010000053.1:0-5784 GCA_051061015.1 Methylomicrobium sp. | reverse complement strand
TAGGTCTAGAAATCCCGCAGCGGCGACAGACAAACCCGGCATCTCGTGTCTGCGCGTAAAGGTTTACCCAATGAAGTCGCTGTTGAATTTCTCTGTTCATAAACAACAAGTATATTGCAACGATGTCTATGAATCACACAGTGTAAGCGTATCGGGAGAGGGCGCTGAGCGCCGGTCGCATTGCCGGCCACACCGACGAAGCCGGTGGTTTTTTCCGCTAATGCTCTGCGCAGGATGTGTTCGTAAGGAGTATCGGGATCTGGGATAGTCATTGTTAAGTATTCCTTGGGGATTAAAAGGGACGCTGGGGTATTTTCTGGAGCTTGGCGGTTCGGCCTCCCTTCGTTGATCTGACGTGTTTCAGTGCGGGTGATACGCGGCGGCCAAAGCGGCTGTTCGATTCCAGGAGTCAAGCCCTGGCAGAACGGTCTCCCCCGTTGGGCAGGAGCTTCATAGGGGGAGAGGCGGCTCAGTCGGGAGTGCGGTTCACAAAGGTCAAACCGCTTGGCCAAATCAAGACGTCAGGGTGCCGTATATCTGGCCCTCTTCGGGCTAGCGACATCGAGGACACGACTGGCTGACGGTCCAGAACCTATCGGCTCCGGGCACGGCAACTGCCCGGGTATCAGCCGGGCCATAAGATAATATAGCGATTCAAAATCTTTGAATTGGCGGGGTATCGGCATGGCGAAGAGCCGCTGAAGCCGCCCGAAAAAGAAGGCCTCGCCTCAACAAGTAACGTGGGGATTAGGAAATTCTGGGCTTCTAAATCGATTGACGGCCAACTTAGACAAAGCACGATCTTCAGAGCGGGATGTGTTGCTGGTCAGTTTTTGGTCAATTTGACTTAACTGTAGAGAGGACAGAGGGTTAGGATAAATTACGACGCATTAGCGACAGGGTTATCCACAGATTTTGTGGATAGAATTGCCGAATTCTTTTCACTTCCTGCTCATCACATGGACTGCCACCTTGTTCCATACATGGACGCCCACGGTTTGCCAAGCGATAAATGAGGATGTCTCATAGGAAAAGTTTGCAGCCATACATCCGGATTTATTGAGACTAAAGTCTCGATCCCTGATGGAATCCGCTGACCCATGCTCCCATCATAAACGCGATCTCTAAGATCGATGCAACAAACGGAGTCACCGAGTCACGGTCTTACCTATTTTGCCATCACTTCCTCATCGCCTACGCAATCGCTAGGTGGGTTAACCTCGCTGTTTATTTGGGCATCACGCTGCCATTTTGGTTGGGGCTTGGTAGGTTCTATCTTTAGCCAGTAGCGCCCAAATAATCCGAGCATTTTTATTAGCCAAAGCCACGGCCGCCACATTTTTGTTTCGTCGCGTGGTCAGTTGAGCCAGCCAACGATCCGCATCGGCTTTCCCACCCGAAGCGCGTATGACGGCCCGCGCCCCATGGATCAATAACGTTCGTAAATAACTATCGCCACGTTTGCTGATGCCCAACAAAGTGGATTTACCCCCATTCGAATGCTGTTTGGGGACTAAGCCCAACCAGGCAGCCAGTTGACGGCCATTCTCGTAATCACGGGCATTCCCCACGGTAGCCACTATCGCACTAGCGGTGATGGGACCAATCCCTGGAATGGCTTCGAGTTTGAGACTGGCCTCGTTAGCCTGGTGCCATTGTTTAATTTGTAATTCTAATGCATCGACCTGGCGATCCAGTTCTTTGAGATGATCATTCAGGCGTTGTAATAGCTGCCTTAATTGAGAGGGAATCCCGTTTTCTGCATTTTCCAGAATATCAGGCAGTCGTTTGGCAATTGAACGGATACCCTGTGGCAGCACAATCCCAAATTCAAAAAGGAACCCACGGATTTGATTGGCCTGGGCTGTTCTCGCTTTTACAAAGCCCTGCCTCGCTCGATGGACCGATAAAATAGCCTGTTGCTAGACAGTTTTAACAGGGACGAACCGCATATTGGGTCGCGCCACGGCTTCACAAATGGCTTCGGCATCCGCCGCATCATTCTTATTGGTTTTAACATACGGCTTGACGAATTGGGGAGCCATCAATTTCACGGTATGACCCTGTTGCCCTAATAACCGAGCCCAGTAGTGCGCACTCGCGCAGGCTTCCATGCCAATCAAGCAAGGCTCAAGATTGGCAAAGAACTTGGCCATTTGAGGTCGGCGAAGTTGCTGTCGTAAGCAGGCTTTGCCATGAACATCAACGCCATGAATCTGAAACACTTCTTTCGCTAAATCAATGCCTACTACTGTCATGGTCATAATCAACGCTCCTATCAAATCGGGTGGTTTGGGTCACCAGTTTGGCATTTAGGTGCCATTGAAAGATAGCGGGCGTCCATTCCATTATAAAACGGCCGATTTTAGGAGATATAGAGTTCGACTAAAAAGAGACAATTACCTTATTTCGGCGAAGCACTATTCAGTGCTAATTCGCCGTCATCAAGTAAACTAAAGGCTCATCGGAAATTTCTTAAGTCAGCTTAATATCATTTTGCGGCGGTCGGTCCGGATTTGGCGTTCAACACGGCGGTCAGTTTCGCGACTAACACTAACAAAGTCCAGATCGAAGTTTTCGATCCAGAGAATAAAGCCCCCATCCCGGTCGACCTGATTACCGCCTCCGCCAGCGGACTGGACCCGCACATCAGCCCGGCGGCAGCCTTATATCAAATCCCTCGGGTCGCCAAAGCCCGTCATCTCGATTCGAAAAAGCTTGAAAACATAGTCCAGTCATACACCGAAGGCCGACCAGGGGTGTTCTCGGAGAATTGCGGGTAAAATGTCCTAACCTTAAATCTGGCAGTGGATGCCCTTCAGTAGAGAACTGGTACATGATCAAATTTATTACTTACTTGCTGATTCTGTCTGTCTTACCGGCAATGGCCGGTGGGAATGCAGCCGGCACCGGACCCTACGCGCTGCCTCCTAATAAAGTCAACCTCGAATCCTGCAGCCAAGCGGCGCTGACCTTGCATCCTGGCGTCATCGAGGTGCAACGCGAGCAGCGTGCTGACGGAAACTTCTGGATGCTTTATCAAATCACGATGCACGACGGTTCGGGGTGGATTGTATTATGCGATATGGCAACCGGGAAAATCATCCGCGATCAGAAGGAGTTTGGCGACGGATCTCCGCTCCAATCAGACCCGGCTCTAAAGTAAGGGGAAGTAAAGTTGAGTTGAGTAATTGCATTCTTCCTGAACGATGGCTCTCCTCAAAGGGAGCGAGCTCATTTTTTCTTCGACCCCTATCTTATGTCCTCAAACTCCCAAAACCAAACGAAAGAACAACTGGCCGGTTTAGCGCTGGGCGCTATCGGCGTCGTCTTTGGCGATATCGGCACTAGCCCGTTATATGCCCTGAAAGAGGTCTTTCACGGCAGTATGCCGATCGATGAATTTCATGTGCTCGGCGTGTTGTCGCTGATCTTCTGGTCGTTGACGCTGGTCGTCACGATCAAATACGCGATCTTTATCATGCGCGCCGACAACAAAGGCGAAGGCGGGATTATGGCGCTGATGACGCTTGCCTTGCATGGATCGAAGGATAACCCGCGCAAGATGGCTTTTATCGTGACGATTGGGCTTCTCGGTGCATCGTTGTTTTACGGCGACAGTATCATTACCCCGGCGATTTCAGTGCTGAGCGCGGTCGAGGGCTTGCAAATTATTGCGCCGCCACTGGCCGAATATGTGTTGCCGATCGCCATTACTGTGCTGGCTGGGCTTTTCCTGATTCAAGCCAAAGGCACAGGTAGAGTCGGCAGAATGTTTGCGCCGATCATGTGTTTCTGGTTCGGCTCGCTCGCGGTAATGGGCATGGTCAACATGATCCATCAGCCGGGCGTATTGCAAGCGGTCAATCCTTATTATGCCGTGAATTTGCTTATCGAAACTGGCTGGGAGGGTTTTTTGATCATGGGCGCGGTCGTGCTGGCGATCACCGGGGCTGAAGCGCTGTATGCCGATATGGGACACTTCGGCCTGAAGCCGATCCGTTATGCCTGGTTTGGGTTTGTGTTTCCCGCCCTGCTGCTGAATTATTTCGGGCAAGGGGCTTTGCTGATCGACCATCCCGACGCGATACAAAATCCTTTCTATTTGCTCGCGCCGAACTGGGCGCTGTATCCGCTGTTACTGCTATCGACGCTAGCGACCGTGATCGCCTCGCAGGCGGTCATTTCCGGTGCGTTTTCGGTAACCCGTCAGGCAATCCAGCTGGGCTATTGCCCGCGCATGGCCATACGTCACACCTCGGACGACGAGCAAGGGCAGGTCTATTTGCCGACCGTGAATTGGCTGTTGATGGTGTCGGTATTCATTCTGGTGCTGAGCTTCCAGTCGTCATCCGCGCTGGCCTCGGCCTACGGTATTGCGGTGACCGGCACGATGATCGTCGATACGGTATTGGCTTATATCGTGATCCAGGCTCTATGGCGCTGGAACAAAGCGACCAGCATCGTTTTCTTATCGTCGTTTCTGGTGATCGACTTTCTGTTTTTTTCTTCCAACAGTCTGAAAATCCCGACCGGCGGCTGGCTGCCGCTGCTGGTAGCGACCGTGCTGTTTCTGATCATCACCACCTGGATCAAAGGACGCACACTGCTGCAAGATTACATGGAAGAAAAACATGTGTTATTTGAGGAACTGGAAAAAGAATTAACCGATAAGCTCGTCACTGTCGAAGGCACCGCCATTTACTTGGCCAAAACGTTGCATGGCGTACCGCAAGTGCTGTTGCATAACCTTGAACATAATCACGTAGTGCACGAGCAGATTATCGTGCTGACCATCGTGACCAAGGACGAGCCTTTTGTCGATGAAGCGCATCGGATCAAAATCCGGAAGTTTGGCCAAGAACGCGAATTCTATCGCGTGAAACTCTATTACGGCTTCAAGCAAAACGCGGATGTGCGCCGATCGCTGGATTTACTGATCCATGAAGGACTGGTTTTCGATCCGAAAAAAGCTTCATTTTTTATCGGCAGCGAACGTGTTTCTTTCCGGATGAAAAGCCCCATGCCACCTTGGCGGCGAGGCTTGTTCCGGTTTTTATTCCATAACGCCTCGAGCCCGATTGAATTTTTCAAAATACCGGTCGACCGCGTGGTGGAACTCGGCATTCGTATTGAATTATAAGTAAGGTCAGTCAAGCTCAATGCAGTGCTTTAATAACCGAGGAGTGGCTATGTCGAGACGAATCAAATCACGCACAGAATCATTGCAGCTGAGCTTTGGTTTGGCAATCACAGTCTCATGTCTTGTTACTCCTCGTTGATTGTTTAAAATTAGGAAACAGACTATTAAATAACAATAAACAAAACTAAACAGAATTTTTACCTAGGAAACTCTAATATTCCCGCCTGGTTAACACCGTATTTAAAAGCCAGTTCCAATGAAAAAATTCAACAATCTGATCAATCTTCGCCATTTAGTCGTTTTGACCTTGGTCTTTCTCGTGCCCTCGTTGAGTTATGCAGAAGAGACTGCTGCTAATCTGAGCGCATCATTAGACCTGACCCGTCATGTCATCGGCTATCTTTCTCTGTTGGTGACCGTTTGTGCTTATGTGGCCGCCATGTCGGAAGATGTGATCGAGTTGCGCAAATCCAAGCCCATGGTCCTGGGAGCGGCAATCATCTGGTTTGCGATCTGCATTTATTATGCGCTGCATGGCGAAGCGAAAACCGCGGCGGTGGCGTTTGAAAGCAATTTGCTCGCTTATGTCGAACTGCTGTTGTTCATTCTGGTATCGATGACCTACCTGAATGCGATGGAGG
>JBPFEG010000052.1:0-114668 GCA_051061015.1 Methylomicrobium sp. | reverse complement strand
AGGAAAGTAAGGCTGGATGCGGTTGAATTGCTCCCGGGTCAGATAAAACAGATGGCTCATGAGGAACCTCCGGTCATAAGTGAATCACTTTGCTTAGACCTTTGTGAGCCCCAAAATGATTAATAGGTCCTGAGCCTAGGTATGCAGCACTTCGAACAAAGCTTCTTTGCTGCAGGGGGCCTATTATGGGCAGTGCTGCTAAGTAAAAAATTCGATGCCAAAGTGAATTATTCCCTTAACTTCTGTATATGCCTATTAGGGGGCGTGATCATCGGCAAACTTATCTTGCTCGGCCTCTTCCAGCACTACGCTATCCACGTTAACTCGGGAAGAATAGACTGGCTTAAAGAGAATATATATATATAACGTTAAATAGCTTTTTTTTCCATTTCCATTACATTATCTGGTCCGTTCTGGGGGTTGGCTGGCTCGTTGCCATCAGATATGGGGACTGGGGACAAAAGAGCATACCGTTCTTCTTAACTTTGTTTGGCTTAATGCTGCTACTTCCTGTAAGTTATGACCAAACAAGGGTAATTGCAATTGTCACTTTCCCTTTAATTGCGGCATACTGGCTTTTCAATGAGGATTTTTTAAAGAAAATATCTAAGCAAGAGACTGCCCTGATCTTTTTGATAGGGGCCATTACGCCTTGGGGATGGGTACTAGGAGGCGAACCCAAGTTATCGGCGTTTCCACATCTCATCGCTGTGGTGCTGCACACATTATTCGGTTGGTTTAGTGCCCCCACAAATCCTAAGCTTTGGACATTCCAATAATGTCTAGGAGTCTGTCGTACTTTTAAAAGAAAACTTTTTATGTCCTATAAAACTAATAATTACGTTAACACACATAATTAAGGCGCCAGCGATATAAGGTGCGGCTGCCAGATTTTCGGTAGCATAGGTAACGAGGAAGACTGTCGGAGGCAGTAATACCAATCCCATGATAATTGAAGTGCTGTAAACCATCAGGCACTTGAACCATTCCTTCAGATAGCTCCCTTTGGTCTTGAAAACAAACCACTTATAGTTAAGAAAAGATACCGTGATGTTGAGCAAGCTCGACAGCAGACTCCCTGCCAGATAACTGGACGGCATATATTTATCCAACATGGCGGTAAATAATGCGAAGGAGCCGTATGCGAATGCGGTATTTCCAAAACCCACAACAAGATAACGGAGCAATTGTCCGGGAGGAATGTGATCGGCCAGAGATCTGATACGCCTACCATTATTTGCCGGTTTATTAAGGAAACTTTGATTAAGTCCTTCGACAGGCTCCACCACATGGGTGGTCTTAGGCAGACGAACGATAAGCTGTTGATTCCGTTCGTGGTGAGCTTGTCGAACCATCAACGGAATCAACTTGTTCAGAGTATCCCTAAAAAAATACCGCATACTCTTGTTGTTCCTGGATAAGATTTTCCGGGCAATGCGCGTGCCATTGCCATTGTCCAGGCAAGGGAGATTCCGGCGTGAACCTTTGCCGCTCATCGAGGCAACTCTTCAACCTACATCGATACAGCAGGGAAATGGCATGAGCACGATCTGTTTTTTCGGGCGCAATGCTTTGCAGCACAAACATAGGTGAAGGGTCGGTATCGACTTCCGCACCGAGTTCCTGCCGAGCCACGTGCCGAATGCGATCCGCACACGTTTCTTTGTAACGAATAATGCCTCCGGGTACATGCCATCCGGGACCGTAAAAACGGTCGTCGCGCCAGGTCAGCAGTGTCCGTTTTTTATTATCCTGGATCAATAGGTCAACATTCACTAGCGGGATGATTCTGCTAACAAACAGGAATACTTCTTCGGGTAAGCCGACTTCCGCCTGTTCGATGCAGTCCTCGATTTGACGTATGGCAGCAGAGAGTTGTTTTTCCCTGTCAGTCAAAGTTGACTCTTTCTTTTTCGATCACGAGAGGCCTTCGCAGTACCTGGGTATGTATCGCGCCAATATATTCACCGAGGATGCCGATGAAAAAAAGCTGCACCGAAGCGATAAAAAAGAAGCCGATAATCAGTGGCGCTGTGCCCAACTGGAAATTGTCCCAATACAGCAACTTGTATATCAGGTAGCCCAATGCCACAAAAAAGCTTAATCCTCCGACGCAAAAACCAAAGAAAGTGGCCATTCTGAGTGGAATCTTGGAGTGGCTGGTGATGCCAAGCATGGCCATGTCATACAAGGTATAAAAATTGTTTTTAGTTATTCCCCGTATCCGCTTAGGCTGGACATAAGGAATTTGCGCCACCGGGAATCCCAATTCGGAAATCAACCCGCGAAAATAGGGATAAGGATCATCCAGTTTGCGTATGACTTCGATCACCGAGCGATCGTAAAGCCCGAAACCGGTGAAGTTCTGCAGCAACGGAACGTCCGATATTTTGCTGATCAATTTGTAATATGAACGTCGAACCAGAAACATCAATGGCGTCTCAAGACTCTTGGGCTTGATGCCCGCGACTACAGGATAGCCTTCTTCCCATTTAGCAATAAACTCACCGATCAATTCGGGTGGATCCTGCAAATCGGAAGCCAGACAGATTACGGCATCACCTTTGGTCTGTTGGATGGCGTGCACCGGTGAGCGGATATGTCCAAAATTCCTGATGTTCACGATCAGCTTGACGTTGATATCCCTGGCAGCGAGTTCCTTTACTTTTTCAACGGTCCGGTCCGTTGAAGAATTATCGATGAAAAGGTGTTCGTAGCGATATTGAGGAAACTCGGCAAACACCGCCTTGATACGCTCGTAAAGCGGTTCCACGTTGTCTTCTTCGTTGTAACAAGGAGTAACTACACTAATCATCTTATTCATCTGTTACCACTGACTCTCACAAAAAATAGACTAAGCTATCCCAATTGTTGCTCTTCAATTTAAATACCAGGAAGCTTAAAAATCTAAATGTTCGCGCAATCGAGCCGGACATTCGAGATAAAAATCTCCAGAGCCTTCGAATATCTTAATATCCATACCATATCCCCAGGCGGCGAATGCAAACTTAAGATGATTCTTTGCTGCGGCTTTACCATCTTCCGGTCGGTCCCCCACATACAAAGTACTCTCGGAATTCATCGAATATTTGTCCACTATGTATTTCAGAAGATCCGATTTTTGCGCCTTGGAGACAGTTAAATAGTCCAACGCATAAACGTCGTTGAAATAAGACGTCCACCCTAAATGATCGAGTATTAAACGGGTCGGTTTGGTTCGCTTGTTAGTCGCAATATATAACGAAAGTTGCATTCTTGACAGTTCAGACAACATTTCCGCAACATTTGGAAAGACCTCGGTGATTTGTATCCTTCGGTATCGTAATGGGCTTTAAAAGCTGTTGCAAGCCTATCCAACTCTTCGGAATCAGACGAACCCGACAATTGGCATAACGCTTCCCTTAATGGCGGACCAATAATGTCAGCCTTCAGGGGACACACAGGCTCTTTTCCTACTTCCTCGAAAGCCCCTCGGAATGACTCAAGAATGCTGTTCGAACTGTCGATCAAAGTACCGTCAAGGTCAAAAATTAGATTTTCAATCGGCATTGCATTTCATGGAATTTAATTTAGTCGCCGCTCCGCACCTTCCGCCGTGGCTTTGATCGCCGCGTCGAGCGGAATCCTGACCGCAAGGCCCAATTCTTCCTTGGCGCGGCGGATGCTCGGGATATAGAGGTTACGGCCATTGTTTCCGCAGGAATCCCCTTGAATATGAACGGGCTTACCGGGGCTTACGATATCGCGAACAAGATGGGCGATTTCGGCGATGCTGAGCCCCTGGTCCGAGCCGACATTGTAAGCGCAACCGCTCTCCCCTTTTTGCAGCATCGTGAATAACCACTCAGCTAAATCCCGCTGGTCTAAGTAGGAACGCAACGGCATGCCGTCGCCTTTGACTACGATCTTGTCATGCCGTAACGCATCGAGGATGAAATTACCGATTGCAAAATGCGCATCCAACGGCAAATCTTCGCCAATAAACGCGAAGCAACGGGCAATGACCGTATGCAGCCGATGGGTCCGGTTGTAGAGCGCGCAAAGGTGTTCCGCTGACCGTTTCGCGACGCCATAGGCATTACCCGGATCGAGCGGATTAGGCATGCCCTTCCAATCCTCGGGAATCTGATCGAGATGGGTAGGCTGCGGGCCATAAACCGCTCCTGAACTAATAAAGAGGAATCGTTCGGCGGCACAAGCCACTGCAAAATCGAGAAGATTGCGTGTACCACAGACGATTTGATCATAACGCTGCAAAGGAGTTAACTGAGGACCGAGTGTTGAATCGGCGGCCGCGTGCACAATATGGGTATATGCAATGCCATGAGGCAGAGTATCGAGATTACAGATGTCGCCACGATGCAGGCGCAGCCAGGGTAAATCCCTAAATTCGGGGTATTGCTCAAAGAAAGCATCCGGAGAGCGGCTCAACACTGTGACAAACGGAACAGGTACGCCGATATAAGATTCGGCTTGCCATGTACGCAGCAGAGCTCTTCCAAAAAAGCCCGTACCACCTGTAAGAAATATATGCAGCGAAGAAGTCATTTATCCTTAATTTCGTATGAAGTGAACAACACATCGCCTCCCATTCTTCTCTAGTAAACTAATTGAATAATAAGAAAAATCAGTTGTCTTATTTTTTTATAAAGATTGCGTGCCCATTCAAATTATGGATAAAAATAAAGTCCTTATTAAAACGAAGTTCATTTACGAATTGAGTTATCCCTTCACACCCAGAAAACCCATAATCATCAAAAATGATTGCGCCGCCTGAACAAAACCGTGGAATGCTCCAATTTACAATATCCTTTGCAGAAGAATAAACATCTACATCGCAATGAAGCAAAACAATCGGCTCATTTATTAAATTTGAAGTTTCCTCTGGGAAAATTCCTTCTAATAATACCGTATTCGTTAAATCAAGTTTTTTCAATAAAGATTCAACCAGTGCTTTAGATGTATCAGAATGCTCGCCGCCCTTATAGATTGGATCATTTTTACCCGCTTTTACAACACCAGAAAAAGTATCAGCCAAATAGATTTTTTTAGTGGATTTGCTTTTTATTGCTTCTGCCATAAGCGCGCCGGTCCCTCCTCTCCATACACCGACTTCTAAAAAACAACCTTCTATATCTGCAAGCTGCTTGGCAAATGCCCACAACTCATAGCAACGGTATATATCTACAAGAGTAAAATTTTGTATTCTGTCATATACCAATTGAAATTCTTCATCGGAAATCCATGGGCAATAAGTGGCATAAGGAAGCACACGGTGATGAATAATATTCGGTGTTTTCTCATGTGACCATGGTTTTTGTTTTCTTATTTCAGCATAGGCTTCAGCAACTATTTTTTTAATCTCAGTATCCTTTACAGACGACTCATCGAAATTAAACACCTCTTTAACCCCCTAATTAATCCTCATAAAGCTCTGTTGTTATTCTGTTAGTTTCATTACTTAGGAATGGCGTACAAAACGGAATCAAAGCTGTTGTAATAATGTTGCCGGATATAAAACTGGTATTCACTATAAACTGCCGACAACAGTTCGGGTATTTCCCAGATATCCTTTGGACGATGATAAAGAGAAATCGCCAGAACAGGCCTATCGCGTTTAATTATTCCTTCAGCTCCCCGTAAAGCCGGAATCTCGGCCCCTTCCACATCAAGCTTGATGAAATTGACGGGATAACCGTGCAGCACTTCATCCAGCGCCACAGCGGCGATATGTTGACTCCCGTCTTTCGTTATCGCGCAACCTTCTCCATTGCCCGCATTAAACGAAAGAATGCTGTAACTGTCTGAGACTGCGAGCGGCATGCAGACGGCTGGCAGCTCCATCGAATGCACCGTATTTACCAGGGCTTTTAAATTGTCAGGGTCCGGCTCGAAAAGAAACGCACTCCCTACGTCTGCCTGCGCAGCAAGTTCCAGCAAAGTATCTCCCTGATAAGCCCCGCCATCGACATAGTTTACTTTCCTGCCTTTAAAGGGCGTTAAAGTCAGGTCGTTGAAATATTGCGCATCTGAGTGCCTGAAACCGGCATAGGCATTATGACGCCCTAGACGAAATACGCAAATATCAAGCAAACATTGTCGACTGGTTTCGTCGGCCAAATTACGGTAGGTATGCTCTATGGCAGAGAGATTGTCCAAGATAACGCTTGCCTCGCTCAGCCAGAACCGCCAGCCAAGCTGGCGAGAAAATTGAGCATAGAGATCCCAAGGCATGAACACATCGTTGAAACCCGTCGACCTTGCAATCAACTCCAATTCATCCAGGGGCATTTCCCGGTTGAAAATACCTACAGCTAACTGTGCTTCAAGCTGGGCAGGCTTTAATTCTTGCCATGTCAAAACCGGCAAATCAACCATTTTTCCGCTTCTTGGGTTTGAATCAATAAAACCCTCGACATGAAAGCCTTCCTGTATAAGAGTTCTACAAAGACTCATGCCAAATTGGCCTGAGCCAAATATCCATATTGGGCGATCGGATGCAAGCCGATGAGGCTCGGAGCGAGCGACTCGCTCACATAATAATTTAAAGCCGGTGAAGTCCTTTACAGGACACTGATTGTGGCTCTTACCATTCATAGCGGCGGAACTGCTTTGATTGAGTTAGCCGATTCCCTGATTCTAGTGATCACTTCAGATTCTAGAAACGGATACATATCATCCAGTTCCGGCGTCACGAACTTCCCGTTTTCATCGACGCGAGATTTGATGCGGGGGACAAACTCCTGATTGGGGTCGACGATGACATCAATCAGCAACGGCCCGCCTTCATAGAGCAAGTCATCAAGCTGAGTGAGATCGCTTTCGTTGTGGATTGTCGCGGCCCGAATCCCATAGGCCCGAGCAACCGCGGCGAAATCGGGAAATTCGACGCCTGACGCGGGATTGGCCCCGATCACTCGCCCGAAGAAGTTCTCGTGGGTTTGCCAGATTGAAACATAGCCGCTATTGTTTAGGACAACGACGATCACGTTCAGCCCAGTGGTCTTGAGCGTCTGCAATTCCTGAATATTCATCTGCAAACTGCCGTCACCGGCGAAGCAGATTACGCGCTGCTTCGCCATACGCGCCGACGCTGCGCCGATCGCGGACGGTAAATCATAGCCCATAGAAGCGGAGCCCGAATTACTAAACAGGCGCTGCTTGGCCTTCAGGCTTCCGATCTGAAACGGTAAGATACAGGCCGACGCGTTACCGCAGGCCACAATGTCGTCGTCGCGCATCCGGTTAAAGATGCGATCCACAACGAGGTAGGGGTTCAGCGGAGCATCGACGACCTGCCGATGCTCCCGGACTACTGCGTATTCCTTGCCGATCTCACGGCACCAGTCCACCCAAGCCGAATAATCGGGCAACGGATTCTTTTTAAGATGGCTTTCGAATTCATCAAGAAACTGGTTGATATCCGCTGCAATCGTCTGATCGGGCTGTATGGTCGGTTTAGCCAGTTCGGCAGAATCCACATCGACTTGCGCAACCCAGGCGCTCCTTGCGAAAGAATCCCAATTGTAACTTGTTTGCCGTATGTTCAGGCGGGAGCCGAGCACAAGGACAAAATCCGCGTTTTGGAGGCAGAAATTTCCGGCCCGCGTCCCTATAGTGCCCGGTCGGCCCGCAAAAAGCGGATGATGGGAAGCTATCAGATCGTGCGTCCATGCAGTTGCCAGTGGTATACGGGTGCGCTCCACAAATTGGAGCAGACGCTCTACCGCGCCCGCAAGCCTGACGCCGGTTCCGCCCAGAATCAACGGCCGGTTTGCCGCTTTCAGCCGGTCGACAAGTTCAGCGCACTGCTGAAAAAGACCGGGAGACACCGGCAGCTTTGAAGGGAGAATATCGGGTATCTCCAACTGTTCTGTGGACGACTGGATATCCAAGGGAATGTCCAGCCACACGGGACCGGGACGACCCGATATTGCCTTTGAGAGGGCTTCGGGAAGCGCCCGCACTAGGTCGGCGGGAGTGCGGATAATTTCGGCGTACTTGCAAATCGGCGCTGCCATCGCGACCGTTGGCCCTTCCTGATCGCCCAATTGCCTGAGATTGGGAAGATCATAAAATGAAAGACAGGTTTCACGTTTGACCTGACCGGAAATGACGAACATCGGTATCGAATCCGTAAATGCGCCGTATACGCCGTTCAGGGCATTGATGGAACCCGGACCGGTTGTCAGCATCACGACAGCGGGCTTGCCGGCAATGCGTGCGTAACCTTCAGCAGCCATCGCGCAGGCTTGCTCATGGTGCATGAAAGTGCATTGCAGTTTTTCATGCCCGCCGAGCGCCTGATTCAAAAACATCGCACCGCCGCCGGTTACGGAAAAAACCTGCTCGACGCCCTGGCGGACAAGCCAATCCGCAATCTGTTCGGAAATTCGTTTCATTTATAACCCGCGATTGGTAATCTGTTTTTTGAGCGCTGGGTTCTCGCTATAAGGGCCGTTGATGTGACTGATCGTAAGCGGTTCATCCGGCTTGATCGGTGTTGTCAGACGCTCTCCGTTCATTATCTCACGGCAGGAGAGTTGCCCTTTACGAAGCGGAATCGCAAGATAGAAATCTTTCTCGAAGCCATCCTTAGTAAAAACATAGCCCGGCTCCAAATCGCGCCTGGCATATACGCCTCGGACCAGCGCTTCAAGATACTCTGTCTCCTTCTTCGAGATAACGCGTCTAGCCCGATTATATCCGCCGCACATTTGGGCGGCCTTATGGAAAGACTTGAACCAGGCGTCGCACTGATGCGGAAGCGAGCAATAAGGAGAAACCATGGCTCCTTCGTATTCAACATCAATATGACGCTCCCAGGTGCGGGCTCCTTTACCATATGATATCAACATGGACGAATGCCAGTCGCTATACTCATGGGTGGACAAGCCAATCACGTGGTAGGGATATCTCTCCTTGAGATAATCAATCTGATTAAGCTCAAGCTCGTCATCCTCGGAAGGATAGATGGAAATACAATGATTGATCGCTAAAGGAATGTCTCGCTTTTCAAAAAAATGGACCAGATCGTCCAAGTCCTTTTCCGAAGCGCCCCCGGTCGAGACGATTACCGGACGACGGGTCGAGGCAATCTTTTCAATCAACACCCAATCGTTCATATCCGAACTGGCTATCTTGATGATGGGCATGTCGAATTCGATGCACAGATCGACCGACGCCTCATCGAAAGGGGTCGCCATCGGAATACAGCTCACATACTTTATTTCCTCGACCATACGTGCAAAATCGCTTTTGCTGAGTTTGGTATCTTCGGTCTTTTTTATATAACGCTGCTCTTTACTCCCTTTGAATTCGGGGTGAATAAACGCATCGACATCTCGAAATTGCAGTTTTATAGCCGCTTTAACATTATTGAAGCGGACCACCGAAGCATGATCGCGGATAATTCTCAATCCTCTGTCGACTTTGCCTAAGTGATTGTTCGCCAGCTCGAGCACAAATAAATTTTCAAAAAGATCTTTATCTTTTTTCGAAACAGAATTCATCGGTATAAATTGCTCAAAAATTATTGAAGAACGACTCGATCGTCGCCGCCGAATAATCCAGCATTTCTTCGGTCAAGGAAGGCTGTATTCCGATCCAGAACGAGTTGTTCATTATCGTGTCGGTATTAGCCAATTCTCCGGCTACCCGAAAGTTACGCCCTAACATATAAGGCTGGCGGGTAAGATTACCGGCAAAAAGCAGACGCGTGCCGACCTTATTTTTATCAAGGAAATTCATTAGCTCTACCCGACTGAACGGGACATTATCACGCAGAGTAATCGGGCAGCCGAACCAGGAGGGATCCGAATTAGGCGTAGCCGAGGGCAGCAGCAGAAATTCCTCGCAGCTTTTCATTCGATCCGTTAAGTAAGCAAAATTGGCTTTGCGTCGGGCAATGAAATCAGGCACCTTATCTAGCTGGGCAAGACCACAGGCAGCCTGCATGTCGGTGATTTTTAAGTTGTATCCGAGATGGCTATAGGTGTACTTATGGTCGTAACCTTGCGGCAGCGTACCCAATTGTTTGCAAAAGCGTTTACCGCAGGTATTGTCTTTGCCTGGTGGACAATAACAATCCCGGCCCCAATCCCGAAAGCTCTCGGCGATCGTCTTCAGTTCGCGGTCGTTAGTGAATACCGCTCCGCCCTCCCCCATGGTGATGTGGTGGGCAGGGTAAAAGCTGAGGGTGCCGATATCACCGAAGGTGCCAATCATCTGTCCGTTATAAGTTGACCCGAGCGCGTCGCAACAATCCTCGATCAACCAGAGATTATACTGCTTGCACAGTGCAGTGACGACCTCGAGATTGAATGGATTGCCCAGCGTGTGCGCCAGCATAACAGCCTTGGTTTTGGGACCGATAGCGGCTTCGATCTTGCCGGCGTCGATATTATAGGTGCCCAGTTCCACGTCCACGAATACCGGCACCGCGCCGAATTGCAAGATCGGGTTCACCGTGGTCGGAAAACCGGCTGCAACACTAATGACCTCGTCGCCCGGCCTGATTGCGCGGTCGCCTAGCTTGGGCGAGGTCAAGCAGCTGAATGCGACCAGATTAGCCGACGAGCCGGAATTGACAGTAATGAGGTATTGTACCCCCAGAAATTTGGCCAGCCGCTTTTCGAATTCTTTATTAAAGCGGCCGGTAGTGAGCCAACCGTCGAGCGATGCCTCCACCATATTCTTGAGTTCGGCAGCGCCGAGCAGCTTGCCCGATGGCGGCACTGCACTCACGCCTCGAAGGAAAGGTCCAGGCGCCAAGGCGATTTCGGCATATTCGTCTACAAGTTGGGCAATCTGGTCCCGCAGGGCCTGGGCTCTGCTTTTTTGCGTGGGGTGATTCATTCGTCGGTCAAGGCTTGATAGGTTTGGATCTGATGCATGGTATAGTACTGCATATCGGCGCCGGATTTTCTAGCTTGCGCCCAGTCAATGACCAGTCCCAGGGCTTGCCTCAAATTTAATACCGGATTCCAGTATAGGCTGCTGCGGGCTTTGGAAATGTCCAGTTTCAAATAGTTCGCTTCATGCGGGTGTTCGCCGGAGTCGATTTGCCAGGTCACGCCCTCTCCCCAAAGAGCAGCCATTTTATCGGCAATCCAGGCAACCGGTTTAGTATCTTCGTCGTTAGGACCGAAATTCCAGCCTTGAGCATAATCATGCCCCTGATGGTAAAGGCATTCGGCCAGCGTTAAATAGCCCCGCAGCGGCTCCAGCACATGCTGCCAGGGTCGTATCGCGTGAGGATTACGGATTTTTACGGTATTGCCGGCTTCGAAAGCCGCGAGAATATCGGGGATCAGCCTGTCTTTGGTCCAGTCTCCGCCCCCGATGACATTGCCCGCCCGCACCGTAGCGATAGCTGTGCTGTGCGGAGCATCGGCATTAAAGAAAGATGACCTGTAAGAAGCGCTGACGAGTTCTGCGCAACCTTTGCTGTTGCTATAAGGATCGTATCCACCAAGAGGGTCACTCTCGCGATAACCCCATACCCATTCGCGATTTTCGTAACACTTGTCTGTAGTAATGTTCACGACCGCTCTTACTCCGGGAGTATGGCGGACGGCTTCAAGCAGATTTACCGTTCCCATCACATTTGTTGAGTAAGTTTCGACAGGATTCTGGTAAGAATACCGCACCAGCGGCTGTGCAGCCATATGAATGACGATTTCGGGTTCCGCCGTCTGCATCGCCATCTGTAGCGCAGCCAGATCACGAATGTCGGCAAAGATGGAGTTCATTCCGTCCCCAACTTTCGCTATTTCAAACAAACTGGGCACAGTGGACGGTTGAAGCGCATAACCGGTGACGTTGGCGCCCAGATTCTGCAGCCATAAAGACAGCCAGCCGCCTTTGAAACCGGTATGGCCGGTCAGAAAAACGCGTCTGCCGCGCCAAAAATCAGGCGTCACTGCCATACCTTCCAGGGAGCCTTACCGCTGACCCACAATTCCTCAAGCAACAGCTTGTCGCGCAGCGTGTCCATCGGATGCCAAAAGCCTGTGTGCGGATAAGCCGCAAGCTGCCCTTGCTCGGCAAGCGCTTCGAGCGGCTCACGTTCCCAGATTGTCATATCGTTTTGTATCAAGTCGAGAACTGCAGGAGATAACACAAAAAAACCGCCGTTAATCATGCCGGCTTCGCCTTTCGGCTTCTCCTTGAAGCAACGGACACGATTGCCTTCAAGTTCCAATGCGCCGAAACGCGCGGGCGGGTAGGTAGCGGTAATCGTCGCCTTGACTTTTTGCGCCTTGTGGTAAGCGATCAGATCGCTGATATTCACATCGCTGATACCATCGCCGTAAGTGAAGCAAAAAAGATCTTCGCCCTGCAGATACGATGCGACTCGTTTTAGCCGCCCACCTGTCATCGATGATTCGCCGGTTTCAACCAACGTCACTTGCCACGGCTCCGCAAGATTCTGATGCACAATCATTTTATTATGTTTCATGTCGAAGGTCACATCCGACATATGCAGAAAATAATTGGCGAAATACTCCTTGATAATATAGCCTTTGTAGCCCAAACAAATAATGAAATCATTGATGCCGTAATGCGAATATAGCTTCATGATGTGCCATAAGATAGGCCTTCCGCCTATTTCTACCATCGGTTTCGGCTTTACCGATGTTTCTTCGTTTATCCGCGTACCCAGCCCGCCAGCTAGAATAACCAACTTCATTAATATCTATCCTTATTATTTCTACTTAGATATCATTAAGGTACAAAACAGAGCATTAGTTTTTATTATTGATTTGTCGCAATTACATGGAAACAGATATGTACTAATATTAATTTATAAATTGAAGAAGGTCATATTCATCTATTTTTAAAGGAAAAGTTCTGTGGTAATCAAAAGCCAAAAAATCGCGAAAGAAAAAACCAATTGGTAAAAAAACTGCGCCAGCTCTAATGATCGACTTGAAGCTCGACGCTGCAAAAGTAAAAATGCCAACAACGGCAACTGATATCGCGTTTCGATTAGCCAATGAAAAGCGAGCATTAATAGTCCAAACGGAATAAACCAACGATGTTCCGACTTTAAAAAAGGCCAATCAATCAATAACCATATACCAAAAATGACGGCGACAAACGCACTGATTCGCAACCACAGGTTTTGAGTGATTGCCTCCACCACCCAATTATGAATAAAAAACACATCAAATTGACCTGGATTATTGAAGGGATGATCCACATGCCATGTAAACGAAAACAGGAATCCTAGAGCTGCCACCACTAAAGCCATTCCCAGCCACTCCTGACGCATACGTTCAACAAGACGCGGGATTGAATTCAGCAAATACGGCAAAAAAAGCACAGGCAGTAACCCAAAAAACAGCCACACATTCTCTAGCCGCAGGACAAAACTTGGATGAGACAGACCAGAGCTCACGGTCAATCGCCCTATCCACATGACTACTGCTCCAAAAATCGCGAGCACAAAAAGCTCCGGCCAAATCAAGCGAACTAACGCCACTATAGACTTCTGACCTGACCCAAAACGCGTCTCTCGGTCTGATGCGAATCGTCGCAACTCCAAAACAAGACAAAACATCAGCCATATAATCTGTGTTTGTCGAACGGCCACAGATATCAAGTGCATAAATGCCGAAGATTTACGCCAATTGCCTTCATACAAATATAACGACAATAACATGACTAACAGTGATAAAGTGTCAGTATAGGTGAGAAAAAAATATGGCATTAACAGGGGAAAAAATCCAAGCTGTAATGACTTCAACCACCGAAACCATCGTGTGTCATTTTGACGCCAAGAGAATGCAAGCCACAAAAGGGAAAATGCCCAAAACGCATTAGTTGCTCGAGCCTCAAGCAATGAGTGCCAAGACAGAAGCTTCATCAATCCTGCCGTAAGAAAGTGATATGTTGGAAGTGTCAACACACATTCAGGATGACCCAACCAGCGTGCCTCGACAATGGACAAAATCGCTTCTTCATAATGGCAATATTCATCAGCATAGATGGGCCTAACCGTAAACAAGAGCCAACCAGAAGCCAGCAAAAGAGCGATTAATAGGGAGTGAAGCGCACGATCAACCATAGCCTTCAACTCAACCATGCCTCCATTAATCAAAATATCCTCCCACCATCATACGTAATTTTGTGAAAAAGGCTTCGAAACAATAATAATCAAAAATACAACCACTATAAATTCATTCCTATAAAATAACTCTGAATCTCTCGCATAGTGCGAATGTCAAGAGTCAGCGACTTCTCCAGAAAGGACTTGCGTGCGGCCAGCCAAGCCGCCTGCCATTCTTTCCAGTCAAATACCGCAACGCAAATCCATCCCCGAGCAGGTACGCCTCAAACGTATTTATTCGCATTTAAAGGAGGATGCAGTTGATGTCTCCGCCCAATATCCAGTATGATCAAAAGCGGGTATTAACATTTTCAAGGCGAACGTTACTTTCTTGATGAGTTTCCAACCCTTGAAAATTATCGGGTTCTTGTAATTTAAGGAACATAAGGCAAATATTAAATTGTAAGATTGAAAAATAAAATAATTGCAAAATGTTAATTAAAAAAACAATCTATTCAAATTAATTTGGGGTAAGGATGAGCGATAATATAGATCGAAATAATTTTTGTCCTTGCTGCCTAAAGCTGAATGCTAACATAATGTGGGGAATCATCTCGCCTTTTTTGGCACAAAGAGCGATTTTAACTCCCCCTTTTCCTGTGAAGATCCTTTCTTGTCTTGAATGCGGATTCCGCTGGTCGGTGAGAGGCCTATCCACTGAAGAAGTCCGACGTCTTTATGATGGTTACAGAGGCGAAGCTTATTTTTCTGAAAGAAATAGCCTGGAGCCCTGGTATACGCGGTCTTGTAACCACGGTCTTGGTTCGGAGCACATTATGGCAAATCGGAGAAAGGATCTATTGGAATTATTGATTTCCTGTAGTGTTTCTGCCGATGATATAGGCTATGTAATTGACCATGGCGGGGATCGCGGACAAATGCTGAAGGAGTTCAAGAATGCGCAAAAGTTTGTCTTCGATCTTTCAGGTGTTGAGCCAGATGCAGGTGTTGAGCGTTTACACGCTCTCGAGGATGGGATTGCTTCAGCGGATCTGGTTTTGAACTGTCACGTATTGGAGCACATGCCCGATCCGCGCCAAGGGCTGATGGAAAGTATTGCATTGGTTCGTCAGGGCGGGTTTATTTATGTCGAGGTTCCCAATGAAATTTGGAAAGGCCCTTTCCAACCGCCATTTCAAAAAAAATGGCTTGAAATTCTTTGCACTCACCCTTCCATTTTAAAATGGGCCGACTTTTTCTGTACCGCTACCCGAATAAAAACCGGTTGGATTCCGCCCCTCGGGTTTGTGGCAATACGCGAGCATTTAAATTATTTTACCCTAACTTCTCTGTCCTTAATGATGAGCGCTTGCAGGCTAAGGGTTTTGATCTGTAAAAAATCTTCAACCGGAAATCTGACAGCATTAGGGCAAAAATTGGAGTAGTAAAGGCATCCTAATTCGAATTTATTTTAAATATTAAAAATAACTCTGTTTTATGTTCATTTTCTTGAAACTAAAGGGAACCTCTAAAAATACCGATATATAGGTAAAGCAGCCCATCCCTTTCCCGAAAACTAGCCATGACCGGCCAGCAAGACGTTCTGGGTTCCACAAGGAAAAAAACGCGGCCTAAAACCCACTGCCGGGCAGAGCACGTGTTTGCTTTGAGGCCAAGTGGGCGGTACGACCATACTCTAATTTGGTCTTGCCGATGCCGAAGGGCGCATCTGCTTCATGAACCTTACCTATAAAAATTAGGGGTATTGTACCATCCGTAGGATTATCAAAAACATAAAATTATGCCCCAAAGTCAGGTGACTTGATCTCAATTTCATTAAAGGGTTTATTGTTATTTTCAGAGGTTCCCCAAAGAAACTTTATTGGTAGAGATTTATGTTGAAAATATTAACTGAAAATCAATGGCGCATTGCTCTTTTTGGCTGCACTTTAACTTATTTCATGATTTTCAGTTTATTAGGGATATGGCGTCATTGGGGATATATGACATCCGTTAATGACTTAGGTTGTTACGATCAAGCCATCTGGACAGCTACTCAAGGCCAATCTCTACTGAATAGTATCAATCTAGGATATACGATAAATTGGCTGGGATTTCATTTCCAGCCGATATTGTATACTTTCGCACCTTTATATAAAATCTATCCAACGCCTCATTGGCTGACCTTAAGTCAATCTGCCGCGCTATCTCTTTCTGCACTCCCAATTTACGCAATTGCACGGCACGTAACAAATTCTGAAAAAAAAGCACTCATTTGGACATTAATTTACTTGCTAAATCCATTTTTAATAGCCGCTGTGACATGGGATTTTCATGAGGTCAGTCTTGCGACTTTATTTATTAGCTTGGGATTGTATGCGATAACTCAAAAACGTTTATTACTATTGATTATTTCCAGTATTTTTCTATTGGCCTGCAAGGAACATTTTGGCTTAACGGTTGCGGGATTAGGATTTATTTATGGAGTCATCCACAAAAACCGTATTGTGAGTGCTACATTTTTGGTAATCGGTATTATGATGACGGCTTTAATCATTGGTGTCGTGATGCCCTCATATTCGCCAACCGGGCAGCATCTCATGATAAAACCCGAAAATGGGATGCATACAAGTAATGCGCGTTATGGTTGGTTAGGTAATTCGCTGTCCTCTGCGACCAAAAATCTTTTTCTGCATCCATTTATAATCATTAAAACGGCATTACTAACAATGAAAGGGGCAGCCTACCTCCTTACTTTATTGGCTCCTTTTTTATTTCTTTCCGTTGCAGCTCCAATTTGGATAATTCCTATAACGGGTGATCTTTTAGTTAATTTGCTTTCAGCCAACCCTATGCATCGCAGCATTTTTAGCTATCATTCTGCAACCATTATCCCTTTGTTGACTGTCGCGGCGATTTACGGATTACCGAAATTCACCCCTTATTTAAAAAAATTTTCCGTTGCCTCCATTTTAAAACACATCTTATTTCTGAATATAATACTTGCTTATTTTTTTTTCCCGTTTTCACTTCCAGGGTCGATGAATTTTTGGCACCCGGCTAATATCTTTGCATCTTTCGATAATAGGGAAATAATTGTAAAGCGTATGCTCGAAAACCGGTCGATTTCGGTCCAGGCGAACCTGGGCTCCCATTTTGCTGAAAGATCTTCAGTATTCCGATTTCCTGATAAAATCGGAGATGTTGACTTTATCGTGCTTAAGCTGGAAAGTCCAACGAAAACAATGACCCCCGAAGATCCCGCTTTCATCGGAACGCTCGCCTATCACTTGCAAATTATCCCGGAGACGTATCTAACTCGCGTAGAAAATATTCTAAATAGTAAAGACTATGAGCCGCTCTATTGGGATGATCCTTGGCTTGTTTTGAGCAAAGGTGAAACACATCAATCGTCCAAGACAGTACAACAAATTCGAACCAAACTGCTTATGCTTCGAGAGGAATGGACAACTCAAAGAAATTAGCGAGGCGATTAGAATTTCGATAATAAAAAAATATTTATTCCGGTTGTTTTTATAAAGAGTCTGCCTGTGCTTCCCCCTAACCCAATACCATCATATTTTCTATAAAAACATTAATAGAATAATTATCTATATTTGACAAATACTTATTTACTAAATCTTTATTTAACTTTTATTTTTAAGCTCGATGATTTCAATTATATGCCCCTTCTATAATGAAGAACCGATCGTCCCGATCTTTTTTAAAGCTTTACTAAAAGCAATCGCGCCGATTAACGACGAAATAGAAATAATCTGCATTAATGACGGCAGTAAAGACCAAACACTGCAAAAAATTATCGAACAGAAAAAAAATTTATCCTTAAATATAAATCTAAGAATATTAGATTTATCAAGAAATTTCGGCAAAGAGGCCGCACTCACTGCTGGTATAGACTATTCGCGAGGTGATGCGGTTATACCTATCGATACGGATTTGCAAGACCCACCCGAAATCATCATAGAAATGATTAGTAAATGGAAAGAGGGTTATGATGTTGTACTGGCAAAACGTTGTGATCGCTCTACTGATACGTGGATTAAACGAAATACAGCCCAATGGTTTTATAAAATCCATAACCAAATTTCGACCCCCCCTATTCCCGAAAATGTTGGGGATTTTAGGCTTTTAAATCGTGCTGCGGTGGAAGCATTAAAACAGCTACCTGAAAGGGAAAGATTTATGAAAGGACTTTTTAACTGGATAGGATTTAAATCCACGCAAATCGAATATGTGCGAGCAGGTAGAAAAGCCGGAGAAACAAAATTCGCTATGCTAAAATTATGGAATTTTGCTCTGGACGGGATAACCAGTTTCAGCACAGTCCCTTTGAAAATCTGGAGCTATCTAGGATTTCTCATCTCATTATTTGCTTTTACCTATGGCAGCTTAATTATCATTCGAACACTGGTTTTCGGGATTGACATCCCAGGTTATGCATCATTGTTAGTTATAATACTATTTTTAGGCGGACTACAGCTAATTGGCATAGGGGTCCTGGGTGAATATTTAGGAAGAATTTATTTAGAAACAAAAAAAAGACCTATTTATATCATCAAACAAGAACTATAAGAGAATGATAATTATATAAATAAAACTAAAGGTCGATTAATGACTTTATACAGTTTCAATTTAGATACCTATACATTCAAATACAATCATCAAATCAACATTACCAGCATTTAATGTATCGCTATTAATATGGAATAACGGATTTTCGTTCATGAGCTCAATAAAACCCAATTTTGCCTTTCAAGCATTACTGGCAATTTCCTGTAGTTATTTTCTTATCATGGTACTGCTTGGAATAGATCGGCATTGGAGCTTTAAAACTTCAATTTATGATACCGGTGTTTACGACCAAGTCATTTGGAATTATATTCATGAAAGCATTCCAGCAAGTAGCATTGGAAAAATAGCGATGCCCTATAATTGGCTAGGTATCCACTTCAATCCAATACTGCTTTTTCTTTTTGTACCTCTTTACAAACTTTATCCTAGCCCTGAGTGGCTAATATTAGCTCAATCATTTGCAATTGTCTCAACAACTTTACCTCTCTATAAAACGGCTTTACGACTCAATTACAGCGACTGGCAGGCTTTTTTGGGCTCTCTAGCATTTTTATTAAATCCCTTTGTAATAAGCGCTATTCAATGGGATTTTCACCCAGTTGCTATCGCCACCCCAGTTATCGCATGGAGCATTTACTTTCTTTTGATCGATGATTTTAAAAAGCTTCTATTGAGCATTATCATCCTCTTATTAATCCAAGAACAATTTGGCATAGTCGTAATTTGTCTTGGATTGACTTATTACATCACATATAGACGACCTAAAAAATCTTTATTTATAGTTGGCATTGGTGTTATTTATACCTTTGTTTTATTTCAATATGTATTCCCTGCTCTATCCCCTACGGGCTCTCACGTCATGCTGAGCTCAGAATTTAAAACCATAAGCAGATACAATTGGCTTGGGGGATCAATTATAGAGGTTTTTATTCATTGTTTTTCATCTCCATTGACAATTTTTAAAAAAATGCTGATTGAAATGGAAGGATACCGGTATATCATTTTATTATTATTGCCCTATGGAATGATTTTTCCATGCTTGGGGATAGAAATACTTTTGATTGGATTGGCAGACTTTGCAATCAATGCACTTTCATTACTTGAAATGCAACGTAGTATCCTTAGTTATCACTCTGTCACCCTTATACCCATTATAATTATTGCTGCCATGATAGGTTATAAACGGTTCATTAAATTTTCTCCTACTATGTTGTGCCGAATGGCTATCGTAGCAACAGCTTCAGCTTTTTTTATATTATTCATGATTTCCTTTCCGGTTTTGTTAGGAAAAAATAGCGTATGGATTTTAAGTCCATTTCCTGTCAAAAATCCTGAACTTTCTAAAATAAAGAAACTTATTCCAGAAAATGCAGCACTATCAGTTCAGGTAAACATAGGCCCTCATTTTTCTCAACGCAAATTTCTTTATTCTTACCCATATAATATTAATACGGTCGATTATATTCTTTTACGGATAGAAGACCCAAATGGTTTGTTAAAGGATAACAGCTTCCGTTTTATCAAACACAATGGTATGGATCAAAAAAACTATCTCACTTCCATAAAATGCCTGCTAGGATCCGGAAAATTTCGTATAGAATATTTTAACCCTCCCTGGTTAATATTGAATAAATCATCTGCACCATCAGATAATTACAAGGATTCTTCAGTGATAAATTACCTTAAAGTCCTCGAAAAACGCTGGGAAGTTGAGAATATAAAATTAAATCAAAACAGTTGCAATTGGACTAAATGGACGCAACAAATGCTTTAACTAAAATTTCATTAACCAAATCAATTAATTGATTATTTAAAGAAACACTAATGAATATTACCCCTACCGATAACTCAAAAATTAGCCTATTCGTTACAGTCACTTTAGCCTACCTGATATGGATCATCGCGGCAAGATCCGGCACAGGTGATGATACTTATTGGCATATAAAGGTCGGAGAGTGGATAGTCACAAACAAAGCTGTTCCTCAAACCGGTATCTTTTCCTATGCGGCAGCAGATTTCCCATGGGTTTCGCACGAGTGGCTGGCCGCGGTTTTACTCTATGCCGTTTTCAGTTTTTCGGGCTGGCCGGGACTGATTTTTTTGGCGACTTTCGCTATCGCTTTGGCCATGTTGATGCTGTTTAACTTTCTGGTTAAACGAACTAGCGTCAACAGCAGCATGATCTTTCTATTGCTCGCCTATTTGCTGCTGATACCGCATATTATGCCTAGGCCTCACATATTTGCGCTGCCTATCATGGTTTTCTGGACAATTCATTTGATCACTGCAGCCGAATCCCAAAAAACGCCCCCCCTGGCCTTGGCTCTGCTGATGACATTATGGGTTAACATGCACGGCAGTTTTTTGATTGGACTTGCCTTTATCGTATTTTTTGCCGCTGAGTCTATTTTCTTGGCTGACAATAAGGGGACAAAACTTAAGCTTGCCAAAAACTGGCTGATTTTTTTTACTTCAAGTTTGTTTGCCACATTTCTCACCCCGCATGGCCTTGATGGTCTGCTTCTTCCGCTGAAGCTAACCGGACAAACCTATATGGTGGATACTATAGCTGAGTGGGCATCCCCAAACTTTCATGGATTCCAACCACTTGAGATATGGCTGATGCTTTTCATTGGCGTTTCCTTATTCAAGGGATTAAAGCTCCCCATTTTTCGTTTGGTTTTTATACTCGGCTTACTGCATTTGTCGCTTAAATCCATCCGCCATTCAACCGATCTTTTATCCTTTCTCGCTCCGATGGTGCTAGCCGAACCATTCGCTAAACAATTAAAAACGCCACCGAACTTCAATTTCTCGGCGTGTTATCCTAAAAAAATCAGACACTGGCTTATCTTTGCCTTATATGTGGCCTCCATAATTGCCTATCTCCCCAACCGCCTTAAGGTGGTTGACTCGGATCCGGGCATACAAACAGGCATAGAGTCACTGCAAAGCATCCAAACCAAAAAAGTGTTAACCGCTTTAAAAAGCGAACGGGAAATGCTGGGTAATGTTCTGAACAGCTACGCGTTGAGCGTTTACATGATTCATGAAGACTTTCCGGTATTTATCGATTCCAGGGCGGAGCTTTACGGTGATAAATTTCTCAAAAATTATTTTGACACCATTAATCTTTCGAAAGGCGCGGAAGGCGTCCAGAAGATAATCGATAAATACAATATCACGTGGACTATTTTCGAAACAAATCTGGCGATCAATGCATTCCTTGAGATCAGCCCCAATTGGCGCAAAATATACACCGACAGATTCCTGACAATTTTCCTTTTAGGCGATAAGGACATTAGCAACAACACCAAAATGGAGCTTGCCAAAATTAAGCAAAGCCTGCCTAAACAGGAGATTGAGGAAGGTTATACCGAGCGTCGTTTTTAATACGTTCAATCATTAAGTTATTTTTAAGTTTATGAGATAAGTTATTACTTAATAAAAAATTAACTGCGACCTAGACAACACTTATCATCAATGCTAGGATTCAGTTGGGGTTTGTGTTTAGCAAATTCCGCAACCCAGCACATAGTTGTTCCTTAATTTTTATGGAGATTTTAGTATGAACAAGATGCAACTGCTTTTGAAAAAACTTGCGAAAAAACAATACGGCGCCACGATGGTTGAGTATGCCTTGATGTTGGCTCTGATCGCAATCGTTTCGATTGTAATGATTACTGGCGTCGGCAAAAGCACCAACCAGACTTTCTCTACCATTAATAGCGCCCTGACCTCAGCCAATGCAGGCTAGTCTTTAGGCTATTAACGTTACGATGCCCGACATGCTTGAAGGGGAAGAATTCCCGCCCCTTCAAGTTTTTTGGCATGACTTGATCTTTTAAACAAGTCGCTTAAACTTAAAGTAACTACTCAAGATTGGTAGTTATCGTAGCTAGGGATAACAAAAAAAGGGCTATCATATCTTTCAGATTATGATTTCTGCGAAATTTACGACCAACCCGTCGTTTTTTGGAAGTAACATTATGCATCAATATAACGTAGAACCCTTGACCCGCCACCCTTACATTCCCCGACCTCGAAATCTTGAGGAAACAGGCCTATCAGGCGATTTCCTTAGTTCGCTTGTTCTAAAACATTTACATGTCAACGGAATAGCCGACCTGCAACAACTCTCCGAAAACATAGCGCTTTCGGGAAATATTCTGGAAAACATTATCGAGGATCTTCGTAAACAAAATCGGGTCGAGGTCCTTGCCGCTTCGCATAATAGCCGAGGAGAACGATACTCGATTACCGACAAAGGCAGCGCAGAAGCCTTAAAAGCCTTAAACCGTAGCGGTTATACCGGTCCGGCGCCGATTCCTATCGAACTCTATCGCAAAGTTGTAGCCGCGCAGTCGATCAAGAACTGTAAAATAACCCAGTCGGATATAAGAACCGCATTCCAAGATACAACAATCAATCCGATATTGCTCGACCGATTAGGTCCGGCGCTGCATTCAGGCAGAGCGATTATGGTCTATGGATTGCCTGGCACAGGCAAGACTTATATCTGTAAACGTCTGGCTCGTCTTCTTGGCTCGTCGGTTTTTATTCCTTATGCCGTATCGGTAGGCGAGAGCATCATCCAGGTTTATGATCCATCGCTGCATCGACTGGACAAAGAACATTCCACCGCCACAAGCGTCCATATGCATCACGGCGCCGATCCTCGCTTTGTTAAATGTCAAAGACCTGTTGCCATCAGCGGCGGGGAATTAACTCTAGACATGCTGGAAATCGATCACGACAAAAACACGCGCTTATCGCAAGCGCCTTTGCAACTGAAAGCCAATAACGGCATGTACATCATCGACGACCTCGGCCGTCAACGGGTTCATCCTATTGATCTTTTTAACCGCTGGATTGTTCCTCTGGAAGAGCAACACGATTATCTTAGCCTGGATACGGGGAAACGGATACAATTTCCTTTCGATGTGATCCTGATCTTTTCTGCTAACATCAATCCAGTAGATTTAGCCGACGAAGCGTTTCTAAGGCGATTGGGCTATAAAATTCAGTTTGCGCCTGTGAATGAGGACGAGTATAAAGAAATATGGCATTTATATGCCGATCAGTTAAATGTGGATTGCCCAGATAGCTTGCTACATGAACTTTTCGAACGTTACCGCCAGGAGAAGAGACCACTTCTGCCCTGCCATCCACGGGATTTATTAGGAATCGTCAGTGACCAGTGCCAGTATCATGGCGTAAGTAACGTGGCTACCACAGAAAGATTACACATAGCCTGGGACACTTATTTTATTAACCTGGAAAATGCAAGAGTAGACTCATGAATAGTCGTTTCACAATTATGTTTATCGTCGCGCTGGCTTTTGCGGGCTCCGCGGCCTGGATGGCAAAGCGCTGGGTGGATTCACAGTCTGCCCCTGCAGTTGCTACAACTGATTCTATACCCGTTGTCGTGGCCACGATGAAAATACCTTTTGCCACACGCGTCGAGGCAACCCATATTAAAACGGTAAATTGGCCAAAAGACGCTGTTCCTCCGGATGCCTTCAGCGAAATAGCACCAGTGATCGGCAAAGTGACTCAGCGTGATTTTTATCCCAATGAACTAATCCTCAAACCTCAAATTGCAGACCATGCCGGCGGCAGCACGCTCTCGGCACTTATTGAGCCAGGAATGAGAGCGATGAGCGTTCGCGTGGATGACGTGGTCGGTGTGGCCGGGTTTATTCTTCCGGGCAATAGGGCCGATATACTGACAACATCCAATGAGGGAAAATCGACCAAAACCTTATTAAAAAACATGAAGATACTCGCTATCGACCAGTTAGCCTCCACCGAGCAGGATAAACCGGCAGTGGTCCGGGCTCTGACTCTCGAGGTTTCCCCAAAGCAGGCGGAAATTCTGGTTACCGCAATGAGATCAAGCTCTTTAATGTTTACCTTGCGCAATCCGATGGATACTGAACAAAGTGATTTCATTGAAGCTAAAGTAGAAACCGGAGCGCCGCCAATAAAACCTAAGAAAGCCGCTAAATCCATCTCGATCATAGTTCTGCCGTGGGCTAGCCAAACACCATATAAAATTTCCGAGGACGGCAATGAAGCAAATTTATGATCTTCGCGACTTGCTCTGACAAAATCAACCGATATCATTTTAGGGTTAATCGTCGATCATTTCGAGCTAAAACCCAACCGAATACTTAAAAATAATAAGGGATGCGTCAGCTATGTTAAATTTCGACTCAAGCATTTTGTTAAAAGCTTTGCCTGCGCTACTACTTGGCTATTCTATTCAGGGGAATGCCGTAATCACAACCAGCGCCGATGCCAAGCAAGTCAGATACAGTGTGCCTATCAACAAATCCTTGCTTATCAATCTGGAAAGACCGGTCGTCAAGCTGATCCAGGGCAAAGAAAATATTGCCGACGTCGTAGCAAACATTAAAATATTGTCTCCCAGACAAATTTTACTGCGCGGTAACTCGATTGGCGCGACCAATGCCACCATCTGGGATGCCGAAAATCATGTCGCCATGGTTATGGACGTAGAAGTAACCCACAACCTCGACAGGCTCAAGGAAAAGCTGTACGAATTACTGCCTAACGAAACCATTGAAGTGCGTAGCGTCGAAAAATGTATCGTGCTGAGCGGTGAAGTATCGAATATTGTCAATATGGATTACGCGATGAAAATCGCCCAAGGCTACGCAATGCCGCAAGGACAAAGCGGTGGTGGCGGACAAGGCTGTAACGGCAGTCCATCAATTGGTAACAGCGGCGGCGGCGGTGGCGGCGGCGGTAGTGCGGCGAATTTCATCATTAACATGATGCACATCGGCGGCGAACAGCAAGTGATGCTGGAAGTCAAAGTCGCCGAGATCACTCGCGAATTAAGGCGGGAGTTAACTTTAAATACCGCATCGACTAATAATACCTCCAGAGAAGATGGCTCATTCTTATGGACCGTTCTTTCGGCCGGCGCCGGCGCTTTTACCGGCAGCTATGTTGCGGGCGATGCGCTTTTTGCCTGGAGCTTAAATTTCTTCCGAAATACCTCGCTGGCTACTGTATTGGCGGAACCCAATCTCACCACCTTGAGCGGCAAGAAAGCCTCGTTTTTGTCAGGCGGCGAGTTTCCTTATACCTCGTGTGTCGCGGGTCAAGGCACTACCGGCATTGTACCCTGTAACGTTAACTTTAAACCATTCGGGGTCGGTCTTGAATTTACACCTGTCGTTTTAGGCTCTCATCGGATCAACCTGACAACCCATGTTTCGGTGAGCGCCTTAAGTAACAGGGCCAACCAGGTTTTGACCGAGGGAGATCAGGGGGATGCCACACTTAATCTGCAACCTACTCCCAGCCTGGAAACCCGCGAGGCCGTTTCAACAATCGAACTGGACGATGGGCAGACGCTATCCATTGCCGGTTTAATGAGCGAAAACCAAACCAACGCGCAAGAGCAAACACCAGGATTAGCCGATGTTCCCATCTTAGGTTCATTCTTTAGAAATCGTCATGCTAGTAACGACAAAAAGGAACTGTTGATACTGGCTACTCCGCATCTGGCCAAACCGCTGCCGAAGGAACAAATCAGGTTGCCTACCGACAACTATGTCGCGCCGGGCGATATTGATTTCTATTTGCTGGGCCGTATGGAAGCGAGAAAAAACAGGAACGCTGCCGCCTTGGCAACGGTGACTAATCCAGCCAGCGGCGGGACGACAGGCCAATTCGGGCATCAAATCAACGACGGAGGTGCGCAATGAAAACTTTTACCTTTACTACTACATTAACAGTTGCCACTCTGTGTTTAAGCGCATGCGCCGACGGCAGGTACAATCCTGATGTTTTGGATAAAAATTTCGGCCAAACGAACCGGGCAATCGTGAATGCGCAAATCGCTAATCCGCAAGCCGCCCAAAATCCGGCACCCAATTCGCCTCAAATCATGGACGGGTACAACGCCAACGGCATCATGGACGGCTACCGTCAAGGTTTTCAACAGCAAGGCACGTCGAACCAGCCTATCGTGGTTAATATTGGAGGCGCGAGCGGAGGCGGAGGTAGCAGCGGACAATAGGTTATTCAGTTCATAAGCTTTTTAATCGGCAAGAAGACGTTGTGTATAAAGTCAGAAATTAGAAGCATTCGAAGCATTTGACATGGTCATTACAGTGCTTGAAATGCCGGCCTTAAGATGCAATTTTCGGGTTTCGCTTCTGGTTTAAGTTAAGAGGTATCGTCAGGCCGGCAGGAATGGCTAAAAACCAAGGATGGCAGGACATAAATTATGTAGACATAACGCAATTGTTCTTTAAATATAGCAGTGGGGTATTATCCTAACTATGAATATTATGGGTAATTTCGGGATTACTCTAAGGGAACTCTGAATGAGTTGATTCCGTTCATAATTAGACAAGCTCACAATGAACGGCATCATCAACTTACCGTTCGCCCTCAGCTTGTCGAAGGACTTAATTAGAGTTTCTCTAAAAATAAGACATTCAGGCATTTCTCTACTCCAGCTTAAAACGGAGGGAAAACTTATGAACTCAGCGAGATCAATCAGACAACAACAAGGAGCGGTATTGGTTTTAACCGCTCTCAGTTTACTCGTACTAATGGGCATGGCAGGACTGGCGATTGATATTGGCCATACGCTAGTCAACAAGACGATAGAACAAAACGCAGCAGACTCTGCTGCCTTAAGCGCAGCCATACGCTTAAATAAACAAAATGATTCGTCAACCAATGTCGACGAAATCGCTGCAAGAACCCAAGGTAGAGCAACTTACGACCTGTTCAAAGCAGCCCAAGGAAATGGAGAAATCAACAGCGGTTTGACCGCTAACGATTTTAATTTTTTCTTTACCAAAACCACCGACCTAAGCGGCTCGGTTACCTGGAATACCGCAGAGGCGTCGCTAGATGCCAATTTTGTGCGAGTCACAACCAATCCACTAAATGTCAAAGCCTGGTTTGGCGGGGTCGTCGGTTTTCCAAATTTATCCCCGTCATCTTCGGCTGTAGCAGGTTTTATCCCTATAGCCCCTTGTGATTTGGCTCCGATCATGCTTTGTGCAGATAATCCAACCAGTCCGGATAAAGATTGCTCTGACGGCTCGTGCTACGGTTATAAGATAAATAACGTTTATTGTTTGACTCCTTCTATTAGCGGAGGTGGCAGCGTTAAATGCGCCGCCTCCAACAATTCGCAATGGGGCCCAGGAAACGTAGGCTTTGTGGATTTAGGCGATAATCAAAACGGTGTATTTCCCAGTTTACCTGATGGCGCCAGTACTTTAGGGGGATGCCTTGCGGGTGATCCTCAATGTCAGAATTACTGTGAGTATTCTCCGAATCTCACTCAAATTCCGCCTAAATCCGGAGTTGACTGGGGTCCGGTCAGATTCGCCATTGAAGATATATTTCACAAAGACACTAACTCCAAATATGGGTTCACCTCGGACACGATCACAGGCTTAAGCAGTAACGGACCCATTACTAATAATGCCGGCCAAAGCTCAACCTTGACCTACTTGGATTGGAATAAAATTTCAACCACTTTTATCCTGTCACCTCTCCAGATACCTATTACGGGCTTAGATCCCTCTAACACGGCTCAGTGGCCTGCCTCTGTGCCTAACCCGTTTACGGTTTACAGGACGCAAACGTTTCCTTCAAATCAAGAAACAAATCTAGCGTCCAGTCCAGCACCTGAGTACGGTAAGCGTGTGCTCAATATTCCATTCGTAAACTGCACTACCCCTCCGAATGGAACTAGCGGCACATTACCGCTTGTCGGTTTCGGGTGTTTTTTTCTGACTTCTTTGGCTGAAAAGCAAGGGTCCGAGGATTTCATTCTAGGACAATTCGTAGATGATCCAAGCCTTTGCGTCTCGGCAGGAAATACTACCTCAACCGGAGACTTCGGTTTTGACAAAGTCATAGAATATAAGGATCCGGATGGAGGCCATTCCTAATGCAAAGCATTATAAGTTCCAAGTCAAGCATCAACCGCGCTCAAAAAGGCGCGGCGCTTGTCGAATTCGCGATACTGATTCCTTTCCTGTTGCTATTGTTGGGGGGCGTTGCCGAAATCGGGTATTTGTACTTTCATTTAAATATCTTAAATAAATCGGTACAGGACGGAGCCCGCTATTTTTCCGATCCGTTGCGGGCGCGCAAAGGCGTAGCCGATGCGGCAATTGATATAAGTTCAGGCACAAATGGTACGGCCCTTACCCAAACTAAAAATTTAATCATCTACGGCAATACCACCGGTAGCGGCAGTTCATTACTTCCAAACTCAACGAATAATTATAACACGTCTACTTGGCCGCAAATTACTTCGCCTGAAGCCAATCACATCCAGGTCACGGCCAAATATAATCACACTTATATTCTTGGGAACCTGCTGCGAAACTTATGTGGTAATTGTATACCTGCTGCCAATTACCCGTTATACGCATCTTCAGTCTTCAGGGTCGAGGGAGGAAGTTAAAATGAAAGATCAGCGCGGTGCAGCAATGGTTGAATTCGCTATCATAGGTCTCTTATTTTTCATGATGTTGTTCGGTATTATTGAATTTGGCCGAGCCTTTTTCACATATAACGCACTCCTTGAAGCCACGCGGCGAGGCGCCCGTGTCGCAGCCGTCTGTCCCGTAGATTCAACCGGAATCGACCACGTTAAGGAAATCACGGTTTTCGACACGCCGGGTGGTTCAAGTACGACTTTACTTGGGCTTTCCCTCAGCAATGTTAGCGTTAAATATTATGATAAGGATATGGCTCTCGTATCTGTCCCTGGTTCCGTTTCAGTAACCGATCCTCTTTACTCGACCATCCGTTTCGTAGAGGTCTCGCTCGATCAATCGGATAGTAACGCCTTCTTCCATAGATTGTTTATCCCGCTTTTTTTTAGCATTCTTAAAGCTCCACCACTTACAACTGTGCTACCCAGCGAAAGCCTGGGACGCGTTACGAATGACAATCCGGTAACCAAACGCTGTTGCCCCGGTAACAGTTATGGAGGCACATTATGCACTTCCTAACAATCCAAACTTAAAATTTTTACCTATAATCAAATCTATCTAAATTACATTACGTTGAACATAGACCATGCAAAAGGACCCATTAACCATACAAATTATCGGAAGTAGCCAGGCCAGACTAGTTCAACAGAAAGCAATGATTTCCGCATTGCTCAATAAGGAGGTCACTGCTCTTCTTCTCGATAAATCTGTGCAAGGACCCCTTTACAAGGATAAAAAACCGCCCAGGCTACTGATTTTACTGCTAGACGACTTTACGATCGATGTTCTGGATCAGTTGATCGCCCTGCCCTTGTCCGTCCGACCGGCACTCTTGGTAATTACGTCAGAACCTAATAACCAGCTGATGCGCCTTACCATGCAAGCAGGCGCGCGCGATTTTTTCAGCGAACCCTTCGATAAAGAGGAATTGCACAAAGCCCTGAATCGCATCATTTTCGATCTGCAGCGGGGACAGTCTCACCAAGGCATATTGACGACGGTGATTAACGCCAAAGGCGGTTCAGGTGGCAGCTTTATCGTGTGCAATCTGGCGCATATGGCATCAGTGGTTTCAGACAGCAGTGTAGTTTTACTGGATTTCGATCTGCAATTCGGCTCGCAGCCCCTGAATCTTGACATCAAGCCGCAGCACACTATTGTGGAGGCGATCAACGACGTCGACAATTTGGATTTTGACGCCATTGACGGTTATATGGCGCAGCATGCCAGCGGCCTGCGCCTGCTCTCCACTGTGCACGAACAAATCGTGCTGCCCCACGAAATATCGGTCGATCATCTAAACAAACTATTGACCTTGACTGTTAGCAATTACGATAGAGTCTTTGTGGACCTGCCGCGTCAGATCGACCCGTTGTCGATCACGATGCTGGAAAGATCGGACCAGATTGTGGTTGTGATTCAACAGAGTCTCGCGCATATGCGTGATGCCAAGCGCCTGACGCGGATATTGAAATCCGAACTGGGCATTTCCGACAAGAATATCATTATCGTCGTCAACCGCTTCGACCCTAACAGCTCTTTACAAGTCAAGGACGTTCAGTCAACGCTAGAGTGTTCGGGGGTGTTTACGATTCCTAACGATTTCGAAAAAGTAGCCCACTCGATCAATCTGGGGGTCCCTCTTTACAATTATGCTCGCAAGGCGCCAATCACCAAGGCGCTACTGGCTTTCACGGAAGCGCTTAAGATAAATTTGAAAGAGGAATATAAGGAGAAAAGCTTTTTCCATAAATTATTCAATCGAGAGCATTGAGAATGCGATGAGTCTATTCCCGATTGAAAGTTTAGCATTTGAACAGGATAAAATGATTTTACCGGAATATCGGATTAAATTTTATCCCAAACAGTATAAACCCAATATATCTAGAGAATTATCGTGAGTTTAAAAAGTCGCCTAGAAAACTACTCTATTCCCCGGAGTAATTCGCCCGTAAAAATTGAAAATCCGAGCGATAAAGATCTCCCGCATGAAGAGAAATCGGCCAATCCTCCCCTTACCTTTGAACTTTTAACTTCTAAGGATGTGGAATTTAAGGAAAAGGTCCATCAAAAACTGATGGACATGCTGGATTTATCGCTTATTGTAAAAATGGCTGATGCGGATGCACGAAAGCAAATCAGCGAAATTACTCGGCGTATTATCGATGAAGAATCCATTCCCGTAGTCGCCCGAACCCGACAGTTGATCGTCAACGAGATCGTCAACGATATTCTCGGTTTGGGCCCCCTCGAGCATCTGCTTTATGATCCGACGATTGCCGATATTCTGGTGAACGGTCACGATTCGGTTTATATCGAGCGATTCGGCCGTTTGGAAAAAACGCCGATTACCTTTAAGGATGACGGCCATTTGCTGAAAGTGATCGATCGGATCGTCACCCAGGTGGGCAGGCGCATCGATGAATCCTCCCCTCTAGTCGATGCCCGACTCAAGGACGGTTCGCGTGTTAACGCGATTATTCCTCCGTTGGCTATCGATGGACCATCCTTGTCGATACGGCGTTTTACTCAAGATAAGATGCAATTGCAGGATATGGTCAATATCGGCAGCGTCAGTCAAGCGATGGCGGATGTATTTTCCAATATTGTCAAAGTCAGATTGAATATTCTGGTTTCGGGTGGCACTGGATCCGGTAAAACGACCATGCTCAATGCCTTATCGAATAACATACCGAAAAACGAACGGATCGTGACGATCGAGGATTCGGCCGAGCTTCAAATTCATATCGATAATTTGGTCCGTCTTGAAACGCGCCCGTCAAATATCGAGGGTAAAGGCGAAGTGAGTCAGCGGGAACTGGTGAAGAACAGTTTACGGATGCGCCCGGACCGCATCGTGATCGGGGAGGTGCGGGGGCAGGAGGCTTTCGACATGTTGCAAGCCATGAATACCGGCCACGACGGCTCTCTGACCACGATTCATGCCAACACCCCGCGCGATGCTCTGTCGCGGGTTGAAAACATGGTGAATATGGCCGGTTTCGACCTTCCCGTTAAAACCATAAGAGCGCAGATCGCTTCTGCGATAAACGTGGTAATTCAGCTTGAAAGAATGGAAGATGGCAGACGCCGAGTCGTAAGCGTTTGCGAGATCAACAGCATGGAGGGCGATATCATCACGATGTCCGAAATCTTCCGTTTCGAACGCAGGGGCGTCGATGAGAATGGTAATATTATTGGACGTTTTGTCTCCACAGGCATTGTGCCTCGATTCCACGAAAGAATGAAGCAGCGCGGCATTAACCTTGGGCTCGAGGTCTATACCGACCAGACTTTCAACAGCTTATAAGCTTGTAAGAGAAACGCAATATGGATCAATCCACTCTCATCATTTTTCTGATCCTGGTCTCCGGGGCGGTGTTTATTCTCTCCCAGCTCATTTTAGTGCCTTCATTCGGAACTAAATCAGTTGAAAGCCGGAGAATAAAAGAACGGTTAAGGAAAGTCACCGAAGCGGGTCTCAATGGAGAGCATTCATTGGTCCGGCAAAAATATTTGCGCGAGCTATCTTTCCTGGAAAGAACGCTGGAATCCTTGCCCGGTGCCGAGACAATTGAGGATTTACTCGAACAGGCAGGTAAAGATTACCATGCTTTTAGGGTAATTCTTGCCATGATCGCCCTTACGCTGGTGGCAGGGATAATAGCTTTCTACTTCACGGGAAATATTATCGCCACAGTGATAGCTGCTCTCATTGCAGGGGCATTACCCTTTCTAAAACTAAAAAGCGACCGTAAAAAAAGACTGGAACTTTTTGAGGAGCAACTGCCGGAAGCCCTCGATATGATGAGCCGTGCCCTGCGCGCAGGCTATCCTTTTAATGAAGCCATGCATTATATTGCGCAGGAAATGCAAGATCCCATAGCCAAAGAATTTCGCATAACATTCGAAGAAATTAACTATGGGCGCGATGTACGGCAGGCTTTCAATTATCTGTTGATGCGAATTCCCAGCACCAACTTGATCGCCGCAACGACTGCAATCCTGATTCAGCGGGAAACCGGAGGCAATCTGGCCGAACTACTCGACAAAATTGCCGACATACTTAGGAAAAGATTCCGTTTTCAGCGCCGGGTCAAAACGATTACCGCAGAGAATCGCATGTCGGCCTGGGTTCTCAGTCTTTTACCATTCGCAGTATTCCTGGCCATCACTATAAGATCTCCCGAATATGTAAAACCTCTATTCGACACCGACATGGGTAATACTATTCTTGGCATCGGCCTGGTATTACAAGTCATCGGTTCATTATGGGTGCGTAAACAAATCAACTTTGATATTTAGGCGAAGAAATGGATCAAATTATTCAATTTATTATCTCGGTAACCGGCGATCCAAATTTGGGGCGTTTGTTTGCGATTGGTTTGTTTGGAGTAGCGGCCTTTGCGTTGGTGATAGCCTTATATTTTCTGGTTTTCGGGTTCTATGACCCTATCAAAAAACGTTTACAAACCGTCACCGGTGGTAAAGAAGAAAATAGTCCCTTTTTCCGCAATGCTACAACACATCTAGGCGGCTATTTTGTTATCAGGGACAGGGCCGGCGACAAAATCAACTATGACAGACAAAGATTGATTTATGCAGGTTACCAGCAAAAAAACAGCTTGGCTCAGTATTATGGCATCAAAATTATACTGACCCTATTCCTTCCAATATTGGCCTTCCTTCTCTGTTCAAATTTCTTTCCAAAACTACCCGGAAATATGTTGTTATTATCTGCGGTGGCAGGATTATTATTAGGTTTTATCGGGCCCAGCTTTGTTCTCGATAAAAAAGTGGAAAAGCGGCAACGCACGATCAGAAATTCTTTCCCCGATGCTGTTGATCAATTGATCGTCTGTACGGAGGCCGGACTTGGCCTGGACGCCGGCTTGCAACGCGTTGCCAAAGACGCCGGATTAAGCAATGAAATATTAGGTCACGAATTAGGCTTGGTGAATGCCGAATTAAGGGCCGGTGTCTCAAGGGAACAGGCCTTAAAAAATCTCGTGAACCGCACCGGTGTGGAAGAAATTCGAGGACTCGTCGCAGCTCTTACCCAGAGTATGCGTTTCGGCACCAGCATCGGCCACACTTTACGCGTCTATGCCGAGGAATTAAGAGACAAACGCATGCAAAAAGCCGAGGAAGAAGCGGCTAAGCTGGCGGTAAAAATGCTTTTTCCGTTGGCTTTTTGTTTCTTTCCGGGTATTTTTATCGTTATTCTCGGGCCGGCCATTATCAATATCTTTGCTGCCCTTAACCTGTAAATCCCCATATTTCCGACATGGCTTCAAACAATAAAAATGCTTTAACGCTATCCTTATTATTAGCGCCGTTATTTCTTATCGCGTGTAATTCCCTCCCAATCACCCCCCACGACGACAGCAATAACCTGGACGATTCGAGTAATATTCTGAATATGCTCGACCCGGACATCAGGAACGAAGAACAAGCCTTTGCCAAAGGACAAGCCGCCTTACAAGAGGGAAAACCCGAAAATGCGCTTTTTTATTTTGTAAAAACGCTTCAATTCAATAAAAACAATGTCAAAGCCTTAGAAAAAATCGCTTCCATCCACGAACATGGCAAGCATCCGGAATTTGCGATCAAAGCCTATCATGACATTTTGGCTGTCAATGACCATAATGCGCTTGCCAATGAAAAACTCGGTTTATATTATCTGGACAAAGGGCAGGATGGAAAGGCCAAACCTTATTTGTTACAGGCCATCAAGAACGATAAAAGAAGATGGAAATCCTATAATGGGCTGGGGGTAATCGCAGATCTCGAACGTAACACCGAAGAAGCAATAAATTATTATCAATCCGCTTTGGCTATAATGCCTAATACCCCCATGCTGTTGAATAATCTGGGGTATTCTTATTATCTAAATGGCGATGAGTTAAAAGCGAGAGAATTATTCAATCAGGCGCTGAACTTCGATACACAGTATAAACGAGCGATTCACAATCTTGCCCTGATCGAAATCAAGAGCGGCGAATTCATATCGGCTGCAATGCTTTTCAACCGTATCATGAGTCCGCACGAATCTTATAATAATATCGGATATATCGCGTTATTGAGCGGTCAGTATGATGTAGCCGAGGAGTATTTGAGAAGAGCCATTGACGAATGTCCGGTCTATTTCCCAAAAGCGCAACAAAACCTTAAGAACCTGCTGGCGGCAAAAGCTTCAAATATGCCGTATCAGCCGACATCTGAAGAGGTCCAGCAGATAGCTCCAGCTCCTGAGATTCAATCCGATATTCCTCCTGAACCATCGGTAAATGTAAAACCGGCGCAAAGCAGCGCAAAAATTGTACATGCTGAAAAACCGGCTCCTCAAAACATTACCGCTATTACGTCCAAGTCTGCCGATAAAAAAAACCCAAAATACACAATAATCAAGGCGCAGCAAGTTGCTGCACAGCCAGCAAAAAAAAAAACGCAACCTGAAATTAAACAAATAGCCAAATCGAAAGCCGCTCTATCCAATCCTCCCCAGGATAGGGCGCCTGCCCCCCTACCCAGTCAGCCCTCAACTACCTCCGTTCAAACTGAGGTAAAGTCGGCCGGTCAGGATCAAAAACCCGCAGAGCCTAATCTCTTCCCTGCCCCGCCGAAAGCAGAAGAAAGTAAAGCAGAAACTGCACAATCAATTCAGCTTATACCATCTCAAGCGGCTGAAAATACCCCGCCTGCCGTCCTTGTAGAGCGCCCGATTTCCTCGCTTCAGCAGCCTGTGGCAAGTCCGAACTCAGGAGAAGCTGTACAGCCACCGCCACTGCTGGTAGAAGAACAGAAGAAAATAGTAGAGCCCTCAGCCCAAGCGGAGGCTCTTCCATCTCCTGTCACCTCCGTAAAGACTGCCGCGCCGGAACCAGTGCAACAGCAGCCTGCAATGGCAGAAGGTAACCCGTCTGCTTCAGGAAGCCTTCAAACTATGAATGAGGGACAACCGGCAATAACCCCTAAAACCGAATTACACGTTCCGCCTGCCCCATCCTCTTCAGAACCCAAAAAACAAGAGGCCGAGATACCTCAAAAGGTAGAAACGCTGACCCCTTTAATGCCTGTCAATTCATTCAAGAAAAATGATGTGTTTGTAACTGATATTGCCGTTGACAAGTAAAGGACAAAGGTTGAAGAGGATTATCGAGAATACTTTTATTTGTCTTGAGTTGTGAGGGCGGCTAAAGCGCTTTCATAATCCGGTTCGCTGGCCAGTTCGCTAACCAGTTGGCTGTGAATTACCTTATCGTTCTCGTCGAGAATGATCACAGCCCTGGCCGTCAAGCCAGCAAGTATGCTGTCGGTCAATTTAACGCCGTAATCGATCGCAAAATTCGATCGGAAAGCCGACAAAGGAATCACGTTTTTGAGACCTTCGGTTTCGCAAAAGCGGCACTGTGCAAATGGCAGATCCTCGGAAATCACCAGCACGACGGTATTCGAGAGAGTTGCCGCCTTCTGATTGAATTTGCGGGTCGAGATCGCGCAGGTGGGGGTGTCCAGGCTGGGCACGATATGCAGCACTTTTCGCTTGCCGGCGTAGGCTGCCAAGCCCACATCCTTCAATTTACCGTTTACCAGTAAAAAATCGGGGGCTTTGCTGCCGACGGCGGGAAGTTCGCCCGAGGTATGTAACGGTTTACCTTGGAATGTGATAGTCGCCATGATGTTCGATAACTCCTCGTCTACTTCTTGTCGGTTTTACGATTCCTGACCAGTCGCTTGCGTTTTTCCAGTTGCCGGTCGCTCAGCTTGTTTTTTTGGCCCTCAAACGGATTGGCGGGCGATTTGAATTCGAGCCGGATCGGTGTACCCTTTAACTGCAGACGGTCGCGGAAATAGTTCATCAAAAAGCGCTTATATGAATTCGGCAAGGCGTCGGTTTGGACGCCGTGAATGATCACGAGCGGAGGATTGCGCCCGCCCTGGTGCGCGTATTTGAGCTTGATGCGCCGATTATTTACCATTGGCGGCTGGTGAGCATCGGTTGCTTCTTTCAGGAGGCGCGTCAGCAGCGGTGTCGACATGTCCAGCATCGCGGCATTATAAAGACTCTGCACCACATCGAACAACTTGCCGACGCCGCTGCCGTGCAACGCCGAAATCGGATGCTTTTCGGCGAAATCGACAAACGAGAGTTTGAGGTCTAACTGCCTTCTGACCGTTTCTTTCTGCTCGATAGTAAGCCCGTCCCATTTGTTCAGCCCGATAATCAACGCCCTGCCCGTCTCCAGCACCAGGCCCAGCAAATGCGCATCCTGATCGGTCACGCCTTCGCTTGCATCGATCAGGTAGATCACCACATTCGATTTTTCGATCGCCTGCAGCGACTTGATCACGCTGAATTTTTCGATCGTTTCGGCAATCCTCGCACGGCGGCGCATGCCCGCGGTGTCGATCAAAGTGAACATCTTGCCGCCCCGTTCGAACGGGATATAAATACTATCGCGAGTCGTACCCGGTTCATCGAATACGACAACCCGTTCTTCGCCGAGCAGACGGTTAACCAGGGTCGATTTGCCAACATTCGGGCGACCGACAATCGCGATGCTGATGCCTTTCGGAGCCGCCTCGGGTTCCTCCTGTACTCGTGGCAATAAGGGGCGGACGCCGGCCAGAAGCTCCGGAACACCACGTCCGTGCGCCGCCGCGATATAAACGGGTTCGCCTAACGCAAGCGCGTGAAAATCTGCGGCGACCGTATTCGCGTCGATGCCGTCGATTTTATTCACAACCAGCACGACCGGTTTTCCGAGTTTGCGTAAATCTTTAGCGATCACTTCATCCGAAGCGCTCAGCCCTTCGCGCGCGTCGACCAGAAAAAACACCACATCGGCCTCTTCGAGCGCAACCTGTACCTGTTTTCTCGAAAAACTGTCGATGCCTTCCGCATCGTCAGGGATACCGCCCGTATCGACGACGAGGCAGGCCATATCGCCGTGTTTGACGCGTCCATACTGACGGTCACGGGTCAGTCCCGGATAATCGGCAACCAGCGCCTCGCGGGTGCGGGTCAGATAATTGAATAAGGTGGACTTGCCGACATTGGGCCTGCCGACCAGGGCGATAACGGGTAACATAATAGTAAAGTGTGAGTAATTGAATGCGGCGCCGTCGGGCGGCCTGAAAATACCATAAGGTAAAGTGGATGCATTATCGCTTATTTACCCTCCTTAAAACCATGCGTTAGAGCATTTTCGGTCCGGGTATACAATCTGCTGTAGGGACGAATTTATTCGCCTTCAATGCGCAGGGGCGGACGAATGAATTCGCCCCTACACATAATATGAAAACGCTTTCTGATTTGGTAGTATTCTATGTCTCGCTATCCAGCGGAATAACGGCTTCTCAGGCAGTCGCCTTATTTAGTGGACCTTTAACGCAGCCAAGGTGCCGTCTTTGGCATACACAAATACAGTATTATCCGCGACCACCGGCTTGGCGTCGATCGGGCCGTCGGTAATTTGAACCCGCCCCAATTGCCTGCCGTCGTTGTCGGACAACAAATGCACATAACCTTCCAGATCGCCAACGATGACATACTGACCAAATGCAAGCGGAGCGGTCAGTTTCCTGTACTGCAGCTCCTTCTGCTTCCATAGCGAGACACCGGAACGATCGTCCAATTGCAGCACATTACTATCCGAATCGGTCAGGTATAAATGCCGATCCGCGATGCTCAGCCCTGCATTCGAGGAAAGCTGTTCATTACGCCAGAGCAGATAACCGTCAAGCTCAGAAACTGCGCCGACACCGCCCTGATAGCTTGCGATATAGATCACGCCGCTCTCTGCGACAGGATCTACATCGAGATCGACCAGCCGTTCAATCTCGGAACGGCCTTTTGCGATGACAATGTTGGCTTCCCAGGAAAACTTGCCGTCCGCCAACGCCAAAGCGATCAGTTTGCCGTTATCTTCGCCGAAAATGACATTATCCTCGACAATGATCGGTGCTCCGGTACCCCGAACGCTTAGTGTCGGGACGCTACGTTCATAGCTCCAGACCTTGGCCCCGGTTTTTTCGTTCAGTGCGGTGATCGAACCGTCCGTGCAGCGCACGATCACAATGCCTTGCGCAACGGCAGGTAGAGATAATACTTCGCCCGGAACCGAAGCTTTCCACAGTTTTTCGCCGTTATCAAGCCTCAACGCAACAACTTCGGCATCGGACGTGCCCAGTATGACGGTACCGTCTCCAACGGTCGGCCCGCCCGAAAAATGGTACTCGGTCTCGGCCTCCCAAGCCAGGTCGCCGTCTGCCAGACGATGCGCCTCGACCAGCCCCTCTATATCCGCAGCAACGACTTTTCCGCCGCCGACTGCCGGAACGAGCTTCAACGATTTTTCGTTGGCACCCACACCGACCGACTCCTTCCAGAGTATCTCTATTTCTCTTTCCGGAGTATATTCCGCCAGCGGCGTTGGCGGTTCGGCATTATCTTCGCCGCCCAGGACATAATCCTTGATTCCTTCCAGCGCTTCACCCGCAGACTCCATCGACGCACATGCGCTGAGCCCGACCGCGATCAACAATACCAGAAAAAAACGCATTATTTCGTATCTTTTACCGGTTGCGCGACAGGAACGGGTTCTGCGGCGGTCAGATCGTCGATCTTGATCTTGAGCAATGGCGATTGATCCCCGCTATTTAACGCATTCTGATAAGCGGTCCGGGCTTCATCGAGACGGTCCATCGCGACATATAAGTCGCCGGCCAATTCGTCATAGCTGGCCGAAAAACCGGCTTTGATCGCCGGATCGACTTCATTGATCAATTGCAGCCCGTTTTCATATTCTCCGGTCGCAAGCATGAGCCGGACCAGACGAATACGCGCGATGTGACTCAGTTCCTTGTTCGGATGCGCCACAACCTCTTGCAGCAGGGCTTTCGCCCCGGCCAGATCGCCTTTCTGAACCTTCAGTTTAGCTTGCTGAAGACCGGCATAAGCTTCATAACTGCTGTCGCCAAACTCATCATGCAGGCGCTTGCTCAAAGGCTCGACCGCAGTTTGATTGTTGGCTTCGATCGACTTGGCCAGTTGACTGTAAGTCGCGGAGGCCTGCGCTACTTTTTCCTGTTTGTATGACCGCCAATAATTCCACCCAGTTATCAGCGCAATGCCGACGACCACGCCGACGATTGTCGAGGTGCCGTTTTCATTCCACCAGGCCTTCAGGGCCTCGAGCTGTTCTTCTTCTGAATCGTAGATTGCCACAATGTTTCCCGCTCTAAAATTTCAAAATCAATAAATTAAATCTTGCCGTAGCGTTCGCGGAAAAATTCCACCGCCTGTTGCTCACTCATGCTCGCTTGCGCAGACTCGGCCTCGTTTTCGAGCCGCAAAGGCTTGATCGCAATTTCACCGCGACTGACTTCGTCATCGCCGAGGATGACCGCAAATTCGGCGCCCGATCTATCGGCTTTCTTGAACTGACTTTTGAAACTGCCGCCTCCGCAATGAACCTGAAGTTTCAATTGCGGCACTTCGCTGCGCAGCAATTCCGCAATCCGCATGCCGGCGCGTTCAGCCTGATTCCCTACCCTGATCAGGTAAGCATCGACAAGCCGGGAAACCGGCACGTGGTCGAGCGATTCGACCAACGCCAATACCCGCTCGATGCCCATCGCAAAGCCGACCGCATGACTGGCTTTGCCGCCCAACTGCTCGATCAGGCCGTCATAGCGGCCGCCGGCACAAACAGTGCCTTGCGATCCCAGTTCGTCGGTGACCCATTCGAAGACGGTATTGCAGTAATAGTCGAGCCCGCGCACCAGGCGTGCATTAATCTCGTAAGCAACCCCCAAATCATCGAGGATTTGTCTGAAACCGTCGAAATGCGCCCGGCTGGCCTCGCCCAGATAATCCATCAGCACCGGCGCGCCATTCACGACGTCTTTCATCGTCGGATTTTTGGTGTCGAGAATTCTGAGTGGATTGGTTTCCAGACGTCTGAGGCTATCGGCATCCAGCTGGTCGAGGTGTTTTTTGAAATAGTCGACCAGGCTTTCCCGGTAAGCGCTTCTTTCGGTGATCGTGCCGAGCGAATTGATCTCCAGGCGCACTTTGTCGCGAATGCCCAGCCGTTGCCACAACCGGTGCATGATCAAAATCAGCTCGGCATCGATATCGGGTCCGGCCATGCCGTAAGTTTCGACGCCCAGCTGGAAAAACTGCCGGTAGCGCCCTTTCTGCGGCCGCTCATGCCGGTACATCGGCCCATAGTACCACAGACGGTGGGACTGGTTCGCCAGCAGTCCGTGTTCGAGGCAGGCACGCAAACAACCGGCGGTGCCTTCCGGACGCAAAGTCAACGAATCGCCGTTACGATCGTCGAAAGTGTACATTTCTTTCTCGACGATATCCGTTACTTCGCCGATCGAACGCTTGAAAAGTTCGGTTTTTTCAACGATGGGCGTACGGATTTCATTGTATCCGTAATTCCCCAACACTTCCCTGATCACCTGCTCGACATATTGCCAAAGCGGAGCCTGATCGGGAAGCACGTCATGCATGCCTCGAATTGCTTGTATATGATTTGCCATGAATTAAAAGTCTGTTATCTGTGAGCAGACCGGATTTTTTTTGCTTCGCTGGAGTTCGGGAATTTTTCCAGGAGTAAGGTGCGGTATTCTTCCGCAGATGTCTTATTGCCCATGGCTCGCTCGGTATAATAGCCGATGAACAAGGTTTCCGGCGTGTGCGCGGCAACGCTCAGGTAGCGCGCCAGGAAGGCTTTCGCCGGCCACAGATCGTTTTTTTGATAGCTGATTTTTTGCATCGCGGCCAAAGCCGGCGCATACGAATTGTTCAAGTCCAGCGCCTTCCTGAAAAAAGTCTCCGCTTCCGCATTGTGATTCTGCGTCAACTCGCAACGGCCAGCATTCGTCAACGCCAGCCATTGATGCTCGTTCATCGGATTATCGCCCGCGTTGATCAACAACGCCAAACCTTTCTCAGGCTGCCCGTGCTCGCACCAGAAGCGGCCGAGATTATTCAGCGTGCCGAAATCGTCAGGCTTGATTTTCAGTGCGGTCTCATATTCATCTTGCGCGTCATCATATTGTCTCAACCTTTCGTAAAGAAAGGCCAACGCATTGTGCGCCTTGGCGTTATGGGAATCTTCGTCGATTGCGCGCTCCAGGTTTGCCTTCGCCTCTTCGAGCTTGTTCAAGTCCATATAACGGACGCCGAGCTGGTAATAAGTCTCGGACACTTGTGTGGCATTGCGGTTGTCAGACTCGCCATTGAACCAGGAACAGGCGCTCAGAGTTAACACCCAACAGGAAAGCAGAATCCGGAACATAAACTGGGTTCTCTCAGGCTGCACGCTCATTTTCCGCGGCTTTTAATTTTAAATGTCTGCGGCTCCTGTCCTGCACCTTGCCGACCAATTGGCCGCAGGCTGCATCGATATCTTCACCGCGCGTTTTTCTGACCGTCGTCACGATGCCGGCTTCATTCAGCATCACTTTAAACTGGTTAATCCGGTTATTGCTGGAACAACGGTAAGGCGAGTTCGGAAATGGATTGAACGGGATCAGGTTCAGCTTGGACGGCACGGTCGACAACAATTTGATCAGGCCTTTCGCATCTTCCAGGGAGTCGTTGATGCCGTCGAGCATCACGTATTCGAACGTGATCGTACGCCGCGGGGCGAGTTTTGCATTTTCGCGGCAGGCTTCCATCAACTCGTTCAGCGGATATTTCTTGTTGATCGGCACCAGCTGATCACGCAGTTCGTCGCGGACCGCATGCAAGGAAACCGCCAGACTTACGTCGCAGACCTCGGTCAATCGGTACATGGCCGGCACCACGCCGGAGGTGCTGAGCGTAACGCGCCGCTTGGACAATCCGAACGCAAAGTCGTCCATCATCAGATTCATCGCCGCAACCACATTGTCGAAATTCAGCAGCGGTTCGCCCATCCCCATCATTACGACATTGGTAATTTTGCCTTCGGAGCCGAGCCGTTTTTGCGCAGCCAGCACTTGGCCGATGATTTCTGCCGTACTCAAATTACGGTTGAAACCTTGCTGCGCGGTCGAACAAAACGAACAGGCCAGCGCACAGCCGATCTGCGAAGACACGCACAGGGTGCCGCGATTCTCTTCCGGAATGAATACCGTTTCGACCCGGTTGCCGCAATGCGTCTCCAGCACCCATTTGCGGGTGCCGTCGGACGCCTTTTGTTCGAGCACAATCTCTGGCGCCGCGATTCGGCAATGAGCCTGCAACCAGGCGCGCAACGGCTTGCTCAGGTTGGTCATCGCCTCGAAGTCGTCGACACCTTCCTGATAAATCCATTTCAGCAGTTGCGTCGCGCGAAACGGTTTTTCGCCATGTTCGACAAAAAAGGCCGCAAGACCTTTTCTGTCGAAATCGAGTAAATTGATCAATGCCGAATTAACGGGTGCGGGCGCAGAGTTCATTGTCCGAGAAAAAGAAAGCGATTTCTTCTTTGGCAGTGTCCGGACCGTCCGAACCGTGCACCGCGTTTTCATCGATGCTGTTCGCAAAATCGGCGCGGATTGTACCTGGAGCCGCGTCTTTCGGGTTGGTGGCTCCCATGATTTCACGATTTTTCGCGATCGCGTTATCACCTTCCAGCACCTGCATCATCACCGGACCGGTAATCATGAAAGAAACCAGATCCTTAAAAAAAGGACGCTCTTTGTGCACCGCATAAAAACCTTCTGCCTGCGCCTGGGTCAGGTGAATCATTTTCGCCGCAACGATTTTCAGACCGCTCTTTTCGAACCGGCTGTAGATTTCACCGATCACATTTTTAGCGACCGCGTCAGGTTTAATGATGGAAAAAGTGCGTTCTATCGCCATGAGGATTGTAACTCCAGTAATAATAAAAAATTAATCGCCTATTATACCCGAACAGGGAGCCATATCGAAAACAGGATACGCGGCGCGTACCGTATTCCCTGTTGCTATGCACGAAACCCCAAAACGGTCGTGATGGGTAATACGGCCTTGTAACAGCGTAGCCTTCATCGTTAAGGCAAATTGTCGATTTCGGCGGTGTCTTTTTTTACTGCGATCAGATCTTGTCTCGATACGCCTAACCACAATAAGATAGGGCTGGCGACCAAAACAGACGAGTAAATACCGAACACGATACCGATAGTCAAAGCCAGCGCAAAATTATGCAGCGCTTCGCCGCCGAAGAAAAACATCGCCAACACCATTAACTGCGTCATCAAGTGCGTAATCACGGTGCGCGATATTGTTGCCGTGATGGCGTTATCGATCATGTCGGGAACACTCGTATTGCGCATCATATGGAAATTCTCCCGTACCCGGTCGAATACCACGACCGATTCGTTGACCGAATAGCCCAATATCGCCAATACGCCAGCCAGAACCGGCAGCGTGAATTCCCATTGGAAAAACGCGAACATGCCGAGAATAATCACGATGTCGTGCATATTGGCGGTAATAGCCGCCAACGCGAAACGCCACTCGAAGCGGATGGCCAAATAACCCATAATTCCCGCCACGACTAACATTAGCGCCAATCCCCCGCTTTCGAACAATTCCTGACCGACTTGCGGTCCGACAAACTCGACGCTGCGTAACACGACACCGGGATCTTGTTCTTTCAATTTTGCCAATACCATCTCGCTCAACCTGACGTTGTTGGTTTCGGACTTCATAGGCAAACGGATCAGTACGTTTTTCACGCTACCGATATTCTGCACCGAAAATTCGGTGAGCTTCTGATCTTCCAGAATTTTTCGAACGGTTTCGAGGTTGGCCGGCTGATCGTAACGGACTTCAATTTGGATGCCGCCGGTAAAGTCCAATCCCAAATTAAGCCCTTTAAAGCTTAATGCGAGTATCGCTAAAATAAAGGTCACCAGCGAGATGGTCGTAGTCACACGACCATAGCGCATAAACGGGATATCGCGTTTAATTTTAAAAAATTCCATTGAGTCCTCAGATATTAGATAGCCAATTTATCCAATTTATGTCGCCGACCGTAGATGCCATTGACCAATGCTCTTGACACCAGAACCGCACTGAACATGGAGGTTAAAATTCCGATGCACAGCACCAGCGCAAAACCGCGAATGGGGCCCGAGCCCAACATGAACAACGCGATGCCGGCAATCAAGGTGGTGATATTGGAATCGAAAATGGTCGCAAATGCCCGTTCATAACCGGCATAAATGGCGGCCTGGGGAGTCATACCGATTCTAAGCTCCTCGCGAATTCGCTCGTTGATCAACACATTGGCGTCGATCGCCATGCCGACCGTCAGTGCAATGCCCGCCATGCCCGGCAGCGTTAACGTGGCTTGCAGCAAAGACAGCACCGCCACCAGCAGCAACACATTCACGCCCAAGGCAACGACCGAAAAAACACCGAATAGCCGGTAATAGACAATCATGAACAGCGCGATCGCTATGAAGCCGTAGACATTGGAATTGATACCCTTAGCGATGTTTTCTTGACCCAGACTGGGACCGACCGTGCGCTCTTCGACAATGTCGATCGGGGCGACCAACGATCCTGCTCTGAGCAGCAATGCCAGATTGCGTGCCTCACCCGGACCGTCGAGACCTGTGGTCTGGAAGCGCTTGCTGAATACGCCTTGGATGGTCGCGACACTGATCACTTTTTCGACTTTTTGCTTGGTACGGACTTTCTGTCCATCGACGACCTTAGTGTCGACCTTATATTCGATGAACACGACCGCCATCGGCTTGCCGACGTTGTCCTGGGTGACCTTGCCCATCTTCGAAGCACCGGCCCCGTTCAAGGTGATGAACACCGCAGGACGTCCGTCCTGATCCATGCCGGAAGACGCATCGACGATCTGATCGCCGGTCACGATAATGCGGCGGTCGAGCAGGATTGGATTGCCGTTCTTCTCGTAATACAGACGGCTGCCGGCCGGCACGTGGCCTTCTACCGCATTTTGTACGTCATGCTCGGTATCGACCAGGCGGTATTCCAGCGTTGCGGTCGTGCCGAGAATTTCTTTCGCACGGGCGGTATCCTGGACACCGGGCAACTGCACGACGATCCGGTTTTCGCCCTGCTGCTGGATCACCGGCTCGGCCACTCCCAATTCGTTGACCCGATTGCGCAAGGTCGTGATGTTCTGGCCGACCGCGTTCTTTTTGATTTCGCGGACTTCCTTTTCCGACATTGCGAGCAAAATTTCATCCTGCGCCGGGGTATCCAGGATATTCAGCCCCGGAAAATCGCGCGCCAGCAATCCGACCGCCGCAGCACGATCGTCCACCGAGTTCAATTTGACCTTGATTTGGGAGCCTTCCTTGCTGACCGACTGGTAGCGGATCTTCGCTGTTCTGAGCGCCTGGCGCGCATCGTCGTTATAACGATCTTCGGCCTGCTTGACCGCGGCATCCATATCGACTTCCATCAGAAAGTGCACGCCGCCGCGCAGGTCGAGGCCGAGATACATCGCCTTTGCGCCCAGCGCATCGAGCCAGGCCGGCGTCGCAGGCGCCAGATTCAGCGCGACTGAGTAGCTGTCGCCCAGTTGATCCCGCAGCAAGTCCGCAACCTTGATCTGATCGTCAGTATTATTGAATCGCGCCAATACCCGATCATTCTTATATTCGAACGCCTTGACCGCTACCCCTGCTGCCTTGATCGCAGCCTCGACCTTGTTGGCATGATCCAGGTCCAGCGTCGCCGAATGCAAAGGCGACACTTGAACGGATGGATCGTCGCCGAATAGATTCGGCAGTGCATAAATCATCGAAACGATGAAAATGGCCAGGATTAAGATATTTTTCCAGAGCGGGAATTGGTTTTGCATGCTACATCATTCCAGTTATTGAATCGTCTCTCGCTACCTGAGAGAACCCGACGCGTCAGGACACGCCCAAATCAGACCTTGTTGGTGGAAATTTTTTTGGTAACAGCCTTATAGGTGCCTTTCGGCATGATGCTTTCGACACTTTGGCGTTGCACTTGCAGAAAGGTATTCTCGGAAACTTCGATTTTGACGAAATTCTCGTCCAGATCGACGACTTTGCCTAAAATTCCGCCCGAGGTGACCACTTCGGCGCCTTTCTGCATTTTGGAAAGCATTTCTTTCTTTTCTTTTGCACGCTTCGATTGCGGACGCAGAAACATAAGGTAGAAAAACACCAGGATGGCCAGTGGAAACAACATGCCCTCGATGCCGGGCGCTTGCTGCGCGGCGGGTGCGGCGGCGGCCATCGCGTCAGAAATAAAGAAACTCATGATTTGCCTCGAAAAATTATTATATTAATAGTAAATCCTCGTATTATGCCACAACCGCTGCAACTTTGCCTCGTTGGCGGTAAAATTCGCGGACAAAATTATCGAAATCCTGGTTTTCGATCGCTTCGCGAATTTCCTGCATCAGGCTCAGATAATAATAAAGGTTGTGAATCGTATTGAGCCGGGAGCCCAGCATTTCGCCGCATTTATCCAGATGCCTCAGGTAGGACCGCGAATAATTCCGGCACGTGTAACAACCGCACTCTTCGTCGAGCGGCCGCGTGTCGGCCTGATACTGACTGTTTCTGATCTTGATCACACCGAACCGGGTAAACAGATGGCCGTTTCGTGCATTGCGGGTCGGCATCACGCAATCGAACATATCCACGCCGCGCCGGACCGCCTCGACCAGGTCTTCAGGCGTGCCGACGCCCATCAGATAGCGCGGCTTGTCGGCAGGCATCTGCGGAGCCAGGAAGTCCAGCGTAGCCATCATCTCCTCCTTCGGCTCGCCGACCGACAAGCCGCCGATCGCATAGCCGTCAAATCCGATATTGACCAGTCCCGCAAGCGACTCCAGGCGCAAATGCTCATACATGCCGCCCTGCACGATCCCGAACAATGCCGACGGGTTGTCGCCGTGGGCCTTCTTGCTGCGTTCCGCCCATCTGAGCGACAACCGCATCGAATCGGCCGCCTGCTGCACGGTCGCAGGGTATGGGGTACACTCGTCGAAAATCATTACGATATCGGAGCCCAGATCCATCTGCACCTGCATCGATTCTTCCGGGCCCATGAAAATCTTGCTGCCGTCGACCGGCGAGCGGAACGTCACTCCTTTTTCGGTAATTTTACGCAGCGCGCCGAGGCTGAAAACCTGGAAACCGCCGGAATCGGTCAGGATCGGTTTATCCCAGCGCATAAACTCATGCAGGCTGCCGTGCGTCTTGATCACGTCCATGCCGGGTCTGAGCATCAGATGAAAGGTGTTGCCGAGAATGATCTGCGCACCGAGGCCGGTCAAATCTTCCGGCGTCAGCGACTTGACCGCGCCATAGGTGCCCACCGGCATAAAAATCGGGGTCTCGACCACGCCGCGAGAGAAAGACAACCGGCCACGCCGGGCTGCGCCGTCGGTAGTGATTAAATTGAATTCCATGAAAATTATGGCTGCAAATGAATACGGGAAAACCCGAATAACAATAAAAACCTGCCAGTATAATCGGAATTCGCTCAATTCTTAATGCGGATTTGGCAAATTTTGCGAGACTCGCGGAAGGATCGGTCGCCGAAGCCGTCGAGCAAACGACCCAACGGAAGGCAATCAAATCACGAGCTGTCACCTCCTGCTGACGGCAAGGGACCGAGCAACACCACCTTTCTGTCTGCCGGATTTTCGTCAATCAATTGAGTCGTTTGACGCTCCTTACGCTGCAAATCGTCCTGCCGGGCGAGATTACTCCGCAGCTTGAGTAGATTTTTCAAGACGTTATACCAAAACGGCGCGCCCAGGCTCAACAACATCGCCGTGAATGCGATACCCAAAGGACTGACAGAGTCCCAATTCTGTTGCCATTCCTCCAAAGTTTTGGGTACCGTGATAATACCCAGTTGCAAAAGCTGCTTGATGTCTTCTTTATTTTGGCCGGAAAGCTGGTTCAGTGTTGCCGGCGTATTTTCCATCCGCTCCCCCATCTCCACCGCCTGCTGCACGAGCGAATTTCTCAGCTCGGTATCGATCGAGAAACGATTGATCAGTTGTATCGTATCCAATTGAATTGCGCAGGCAACGACCAGAGAGCAAGCTACTGTGATGATCCGCGTGGATACGGTAAAGCGCCCGCCCACACGATCGATCGTTTGGTCGAACCAGGCATTGATCTTGGCGATCAACGGCCCTTTCGCAACTTGCAGCAGCGCCATGCTGTGACGGATATTAGCCGCCAACTCGGGCTTATCAATTTCCAGTTGCAAAGCCAGCAGGCGGGCATTTTCCAGTACCGTCTTCGGATCGGTCACACCGTTTTTCTCCAGCAAAGCGATCAGCCTTTTCTGTGTCTCGCTCCCCAAGCGCTCGAGAATTTCTTTGGGCGCATTACCGGATGCCAGATCCATCAACAATCTTGTAAATTCCTCGCGGTGTATCGTGGAACCATAGCGCCGCATCCCGTCACGGATCATCGGATGCATCAAAAGCGTTCCCGCGATGTGGCGCGCGGTCTCTTCCTGGATATCGGGATCGACTTGTTGGAGCAGATGCGCCAAGCCGTACAGAAGGTGCCGCCCCCGACTATTCAGCGCATTGGTCACAAAATGCGCCAGCACGGTCACCACCATGCTTGTCAGCAACATGACCTCCGAAAGGCCGAGTAAAATATCGATCGATACCAGCATGGATCTTTTCCTTTACGTTACTAATCAGGAGCAAAGTTGCAAAACGAAACTAGCGCAGATTCTTAGCGGCTATGACAAAATCTAATCGACACATAAAATGACTGTCAAGATTTTATTCGCGCCCGACGACTTAATGCCATTGGGTCATTCAAAACCTGCTTAGCCTCGGACCGGACGGAAAGTCGCATCAAAACGGTTTCTTCGCGATTCTGGCGGACGAACGGCTAAATTTCTCCTCAATCTCCACTAAAAAAATGCACTTTATTGAAAAGAATATGCAATAATCGCGCCTTTTAACTAAGGTGGGGAGCTATCGGCAAAATGCCTTTTCTCATACGTAGAAGAAACTCCTGCTTGGGTATTTAGGCGCTTTCAGGATATAAACATAAAAAGTTTTATACGCTTCACATCCAATACAAGATTCATTCATTCGAAAATTCCCTATTCGTGTTAGAACAATTTTTACCTCAAGTCATTGCGATAGCTAAAGCCGCTGGTCAAGGGATCATGACCATCTATCATCAGCCGGCCGGTAAAATTGAGCTGAAAGTCGATCAGTCGCCCCTAACCGAAGCCGATCTGCTTTCGAATCAAATTATTGTCAGCGAATTGGCGCGTCTGACGCCGAATATTCCGGTCCTTTCCGAAGAATCCGCGGTAATTCCGTATGAGCAAAGAGCGGCATGGCGACTGTTTTGGCTAGTCGATCCACTCGACGGCACGAAGGAATTCATCAAACATAACGATGAATTTACCGTAAACATCGCCTTGATTCGGGATGGCAAACCAATCCTGGGCGTCGTGCTCGCCCCTGCGCTGAACTTGTGCTATGCGGGCGCCGAGGGTCAGGGTGCCTTTGTCGAACGGGGCCAACAACCTGCCGAACGGATTCATGTCCAGCCCCGCAGTAAACAAGACAAATTAAAAATCGTTGCCAGCCGCTCCCATCGCGACAGCCGCACCCATGCCCTGCTCGAGCATCTTCAGCCCGATGAATGCATCAGCATGGGCAGTTCGCTAAAATTCTGTCTGGTCGCCGAAGGCCGCGCGCATTTCTATCCCCGCCTAGGGCCCACGATGGAATGGGACACCGCCGCCGCGCACGCGGTCGTGAATGCAGCCGGGGGCAAAGTCTGCGACGTTTCCGGTGAACCCCTGCATTACAATAAGGCCGATTTGCACAATCCGGAATTTTTCGTTCTGGATGCATCGAACCACGCCTTGCTCAGCACCGTACAAAACTGTTTATGAATCAACCGCCTTCCCCACAAACCGCCACTAATATTGTCTGGCATCATGCGACCGTCACCCGCGCCCGACGCGAACAATTGAACGGACATCGGGGAGCCATCGTCTGGTTCACTGGCCTGTCGGGCGCCGGCAAATCGACGCTGGCCCACGCGGTCGAAGAAAAACTGCATCAGATGGGCTGCCGGACTTTTGTGCTCGACGGCGATAATGTCCGTCACGGCCTCTGCGGCGATCTGGGCTTTTCCGCGCAGGACCGGGAGGAAAATATCCGCCGGGTCGGCGAAGTGACGAAGTTGTTTATGGAGGCGGGCATTATCGTGATGACCGCGTTTATATCTCCATTTCGGGCAGACCGGGAGCGGGTGCGTGGCCTGGTCGAACATGGCGATTTTATGGAAATCTATTGCGAAAGTTCCGTCGAGGTTTGCGAATCCCGTGACGTTAAGGGGCTCTACAAAAAAGCCCGCGCCGGCCTCATTACAGATTTCACCGGCATCTCTTCTCCCTATGAAGTCCCCTTAAATCCGGAATTGACCGTTAATACAAGCGAGAAGAACCAAGAAGAATGCATCCGTCTCGTGCTTAACGAAATGGCCTTTCGCGGCTTCATCCAGGGCTGTTCGGTTTAAATGTCTGGAATAGTTCATGTCGCCCCTATGAAGCAAATTCGCACTCTTCAAGATCTCGCCATCAACGGCGCACCTCCCGCTTTCGCCGAGCCATTGCATGTCGGCCGCCCCAATATAGGCAGCCGAGAAAGTTTTTTGCATTACGCAAAAGCCATTTTCGACCGCCGCTGGCTGAGCAATAACGGCCCGCTAGTACAAGAATTCGAACGACAGGTAGCCGAATACCATAACGTCAAGCATTGCGTGGCGATGTGCAATGGCACGATCGCTTTGGAGATCGCAATCCGCGCATTGGGACTGACCGGCGAAGTGATTGTTCCCTCTTATACCTTTATTGCAACGGCTCACGCTCTACAATGGCAGGAGATTACCCCGGTATTTGCCGATATCGATGAACATACCCATCTCCTCGACCCCGTTGCCGTGCGCCGGATGATCACCCCGCGCACGAGCGGCATCATTGGTGTTCATCTCTGGGGGCGCAGCGCGCCAGTTGAAGAATTGCAGGCGGTCGCCGACGAATACGGCCTGAAATTGATGTTCGATGCAGCCCATGCTTTTGCCTGTTCCCACCAGGGCAGAATGATCGGCAATTTCGGCGCCTGTGAAGTCTTCAGCTTTCATGCAACCAAATTTTTCAATACTTTCGAAGGCGGCGCGGTCGTCACGAACGACGACAAACTGGCCGAAACGATGCGCCTGATGCGTAATTTCGGTTTTGCCGGTTTCGATAATGTCATTTATCCCGGGACCAATGGCAAGATGATCGAAATGGCCGCGGCTATGGGTCTGGTAAATTTTGAAGCCATCGATGAAGTGATCGCTGCCAATCGCCAGAACTATCAGATCTACCAAAATGAATTGTCGGGGTTGCCGGGTATAGGCCTTCTGCCTTTTGATGAGGCTGAGCTTAATAATTATCAGTACGTAGTGCTTCAAGTCGATGCGGATTGTCCGGTAAACCGCGATCAAATAGTCGATGCGCTCCATGCGGAAAACGTTCTGGCCCGCAAGTATTTCTGGCCTGGCTGTCATAAAATGCAACCTTACCGCGATTTATATCCGCACGCCGGCTTGCTTTTGCAAAACACCCAGAAAGTCGCCGACAAGGTGGTTGTACTGCCGACAGGGACGGCGGTCAATAAAGCCGACATAACCACCCTTTGTGCAATTCTACACGTATTGATCCAGGGCGGGTAACATGGAAATGATCAAGTTCAAGTCAGCGCTTACATTCGAAGAGCTCGTTAACCTGTCAATCCGGATCTTAGGGCCGGATGCAGCGCTAGAATCACAGGCAGCGGGTAAAAAGACTTCGTCTTCGGTTATCGGTGTGTCTAATGGCCGCAATGCTGCCCCCGATACGCTGTGTTTCATCGATAGAACGCCAACGCCCGAAGCTTTAACATTTCTGAAAGATGCCTGGGTGCTGACGAACCGCGAAATGGCCGCCGATCTTCCGGAGTGTTCACTGCTGATCGTCGATGATCCAAGAGCCTTGTTGATCGATCTGATCAATGAGATTCTCACCGACCGCGGTTTTTGCTGTTTTACCTCCTTGGCGGGCGCGGCGCCGTTTATTCATGCCGACGCTGAGATACATGAGAGCGCGGTGATCGAAGAGGGCGTCTCTATCGGTAAAGGTAGCCGAATTGCCGCCGGCTGCGTGATAAAAGCAGGTACAGTGATCGGCAATCACGTTATCGTACGCGAAAATACGACTATCGGCTCCGACGGAATAGCCCTATACAAGGCAAAAGACGGCCGCGTGCTGCGCTTTCCCCATCTCGCCGGCGTCCTGATCGAGGATAACGTGGAAATAGGCGCATCCTGCGTGCTGTCAAAAGGTGTGATGCACTCAACACGGATAGGCAAAGACTCTGTGATCGGCAATCTGTCCAATGTCGGCCATGCCGCCCAGATCGGGCCCAAGGTCTGGATGTCTGTGGGCTGTATAATCGGCGGGAATACGATCATAGGCACTGGCAGCACCTTGGGACTCGCCGTAGCGGTACGCGATAATTTGCGCATCGGAAAAAATTGCTCGATCGGCATGGGTTCGGTCGTCGTGAACGATCTGCCCGATAATCATTCGGTCTTCGGCAACCCGGCCCGCCGCTTGCCGCAGGTAAATGCAGGCCCCGATCGGTAACCCTAACCCGGAAAAGTAGTAATGGAAATTAAACAGGTCGAGTTTCAATTCAAAGGAGCACGCAACTATATTCAGGGCCCGGATCTTTTTAACGCGATGATTGATCTGGGTTCCCCGCTTGCAAGCCTGCATAATATTCGTTTTATTGCGCATCAGTTCGTCGACTCCCCCATCTGCGAGATCTATGTGGCCCGCACAAAAGAAGAATTGAATCAAATTTCGGAGATCCATGCGCGTTGCCAGCTTGATGTCGATCGTACGCCTCATTGGATCGCCCTCAAGCCCTATGGAAGCGATAAAACCGGTAAACGCGGTGACTATGATGAAGCAAGACTGATTTCTTATTGCCGCTTGGAAGGCGAGAAAATTCGGCTAAGCCGTCCGAGCCCTTTTACTTTCATCGAGACTATCGTCTCGATGAACAAACATTTGCATCACCAGTTGTTTCCGGATGTGCCCGGCAAATGGATTTTCACACGCGTCGATCTAGACTCGGGTTGTAACGAGCGCGAGCACCTGGAACTGCATTTCAAGCACAACATGAATTATCGTTTGACCAAAAGCGACATTCTGGTGAACGGGCAGAAACTCGGCGATCTCTATTTTTCCTTGGTGAAAGCATGATCGGCATAGAAACAATAGGCACCTATATCCCGTCAGGCCGGATTGATAACCGGAAGAAAACCGCCCGGTTTGAAGTCGATGAGGCCTTCTTGCGGGAAAAGACCGGAGCACTTCGCGTCGCCGTTAAAGCCGATGATGAAGACACTTCCGACTTATGCTGCAAGGCCTTTTACGACCTGCAACAGAAAGCGCAAATTCAACCCGAACAAATCGAATGCGTAGTCGTATGCACTCAGAATCCGGACAACCATGGCTTACCGCACACCTCGGCAATCGTACACGGCAAGCTGGGTTTGCCCGACACGTGCGCGGCCTTCGATATTTCACTCGGATGTTCCGGTTTTGTCTATGGCTTATCGGTCATTCAGGCCTTCATGCAAGCCAATGGCTTCAGCAAGGGAATCTTGTTTACCGCGGACCCTTACTCGAAAATAGTCGATCAAGACGATAAAAATACCAGCCTCTTATTTGGAGACGGAGCTGCGGCAACACTGATCAGTGACAATCCAACCTGGATCAGCGGAAAATTTCTATTCGGCTCGCAAGGCAAGGAAAACGCTTCCATTCAAATTGCGAACACCAGCGGCAAACTAGAGATGAACGGCCGGGCCGTTTTTTCGTTCTCAGCCACCGTCGTGCCGAAAAATATTACCGCGATGCTCGAAGCAAACCACTTGACCGTCCAGGATGTCGACCTCTTTGCACTGCATCAGGGCAGCCGGTATATCGTCGATACGATCAAAAAGAAATTGGCGGTCGAGGAGCACCGGGCGCCTTTTGTCGCCGCGGACTACGGAAATACCGTCTCCTCCTCAATTCCGCTGATTTTAAGCGATCCGCAAAATGAACCCTGTAACACCATCGTCATCGCTGGCTTTGGTGTTGGCTTGTCATGGGCAAGTACGGTTTTACTCAAAGTCAATAAAGGAAAGTAATCAATGAATGTAACCCAACAGGATATTATTGCGATTCTGGAAAATGCCGGTCTATCAGCCGATGTTTCCACTATCAAAAGCGACACCAATCTGGCCAAGGAAGCCGGTATCGACTCTTTGGAAATGATGAGTGTATTTCTTGGCATTGAGGAAAAATACGGAATCCATATTCCCGACCAGGATCTGGACCGGCTCGACACGATCGACAATATTATCGATTACCTGCAAAATCGGCCGCAATAATATCGGATTGCCGTAGCGCAGCCAATTGGACGATGTCATCCTTTCAACGAAAAATCACGAAAGGCGTATTATGGAGCGCAATTGATGTGCTGCTGCGTCAAGGCTCGCAGTTTGTCATCCTGATCGTGATGGCGCGGATTCTGTCGCCTGAAGACTTCGGCGTAATGGCCTTGCTTGGCTTGTTCATCGGATTAGCCAATGTCTTCGTGGACGGCGGGTTCAGTTCGGCGCTGATTCAGCGGCAAAATATCACCCGTGTAGACGAATCGACCGTCTTTTTTTTCAATCTAGGCATGGGGCTTTTTGTGTGCCTGGCGTTATGCGCCGCTGCGCCTTATATCGCGTTTCTGTTCGACAAACCGATCCTTCGCCCGCTCACTTATGCTTTGGCGATAAACGTGTTTATCAGTGCTTTCGGCGCGATACATATTACCCTACTGACCCGAGAGCTTGATTTCAAGTTAATTGCTAAGGTAAGTGGTGTCTCCTCCATATTGGCCGGAGTCGCAGGAATTTTATTGGCGGTCAACGGATTCGGGATATGGAGCCTGGCCAGCCAGACGCTGACGGCCACGTTGCTGTCGACAATACTGTTATGGGCCTGGCATTCATGGCGCCCCCTGTGGACGTTCAATTTCGGTTCCTTGCGTTCTTTCTTCCGATTCGGCGGTTATCTCTTGCTGACCGGGATCGTAGATACGCTGCACATCAACCTGTATTCGATTCTTATCGGCAAGTTTTACCATACCCGAGAGGTCGGATTTTATGATCGGGCGCAGAAAACTCAGTTACTGCCGGTCAATTTCATTATGCAGATTATCAACCGGGTGGCTTTTGCCGCTTTTTCCGCGGTTGCAGAGGATAAAGAACGGTTGGCGAGCGCATTTCGCAAAGCGCAGAGGCTGGTGATGTTCGTAAATATACCGCTGTCGGTGACGATGATGATTCTGGCGGAACCGATTGTTATTACGCTGTTCGGCGAAAAATGGCTGCCTAGCGCACCGATCCTGCAAGTGCTCGGCGTCGTCGGGCTGATATGGCCGATGCATGTGTTGAATATCAACGTGCTGCAGGCACAAGGACGATCGGATTTATTCTTCAATATTATGCTGATTAAGAAAACCGTGGCAATCAGCCTGACCGTTGCCGGCAGTTTCCACGGTATCATGGGGCTGGCATGGGCTCAGGTTGCTGCTTCAGCCTTTGCATTACTGGTGAATGCGTATTTCAGCAAAGTCTTTCTGAATTTAGGAGCCATCAGGCAGGTGCTCGACTTGCTGCCGAGTTTTGCCGCGGCGGTGCCGATGGGAGCGGCGATGTGGCTTGTCAATCAAGGCCCGTATTCGGCCGATTATGTCGGCTTGGCCATCGGCCTATTGACCGGCGGCATACTCTACCTCTTGTTGACGTACCTTTTCAAAGCGGAAGCCTTACGGGAGCTTAGTGGTATGTTGCCGCTCCATAGGATTCAAAACTTGACACCGGACAGGGGACAAAGATGACGGCTCGGTTTAAGGCCTTGTTTCGAGGATACAACATTTTCAACAGACCTAAGGTATTCTGTATCGGGGCCAACAAGACCGGTACCACCTCGGTGGAGTCCGTCTTTCACAGTCTTGGCCTCAAAGTCGGCAATCAGGCAAAAGCTGAGCTGTTGATACATGAATGGGCGAAGCGGGATTTCCGGAAAATTATCCGTTATTGCCGCTGGGCTGAAGCTTTTCAGGATATTCCCTTCAGTTACCCAGATACGTTCGCTGCGGTGGATGCGGCATTTCCGGGATCAAAATTCATTCTGACGATACGCGGCAGTTCTACAGAGTGGTATGAATCTCTGGTACGGTTTCATACCCAATTAATCGGAAAAAACCGTATTCCGACTGCAGACGATCTTCGACAATTTAATTACCGCTACCGCGGTTTTCTCTGGGATGCGCAGAGGCTCCGCTACGGAGCTGATGAAAAGACTTTATACGACCGCGACTTGTATATCCGCCGCTATGAGGAACATAACCGCAACGTATTGGACTATTTCAAGAATCGACCCGAGGATCTGCTGGTTATAGACGTGGCTAAAGCGGATGCAATGGAGAAACTGTTAGCCTTTTTGGGTTATTCCTATGCCGGACAAAAAATGCCGCATGCGAATTCGTCTAGAAAATACTGAGATTGGGACGTTGTAAGCCTTTTGCTTGAGCTGCCGCTTTTTATTTTATCTGCGGTTATTGAACTCAATGCTTAATTCTCTTTTGACACAGGATGAAGTAGTTGGCTGAAAAATCCGTTTTGGCAGCCGTTCAAGGGTTCGCCTATTCACACTGGCTCTTTTACCGGTATAAGTGTATTTATTTAGTAACCGAAAATCGACTATGAACTGCCCGACTACTGAGACGCTTCCAAATCAACATGAAATTGTCTCGCGATGGACCGATGATGACTGTGGTCCTTTAATAACCATTCTCTGTATAGCTTATAATCATGAAGCTTTTATCGAAGAAGCGATAAACAGCTTCTTGCTTCAGGAGACGTCTTTTCCTTTTGAAATACTGATCCACGACGATGCCTCAACGGATCGAACTGCCGAGATTATAAGAAAGTATCAGGATTCCTATCCGAGGTTGATTAAGCCGATATATCAGACGGAAAACCAGTATTCGAAAGGGGTACGGATTATCCCCTATCTTCTGTCAAAAACCGACAGTAAATACATTGCGATCTGCGAAGGCGACGATTATTGGACGGATAAACAAAAGCTCAGCATTCAAGTGGATTATCTTGAAAAACACCCGGCATGCTCGTTGTGTTTTCATCAGTCAATCAAACGGTTCGAATCTCCAACCGGTAAGCAGGAGCCTTTTGTAAAGAAACGAATTAATGCCGAGATAAAAACGGAAGACATCATTAAAGACTGGTTCATACCCACTCAATCCATAGTGCTGAGGCGCTCCGCTTTGCCGGCGACTCTTCCGGCATGGTTGCATCACATCATGAATGTAGATTGGGCCATTCAGCTTTTATGCTCTCTGAAAGGATATATCCAGTATATCGATAGGGAGATGTCTGTCTATAGGATACACGAAGGGGGACTGAACAGTACCGCATTCGGAAAGATAGACCGCCTCTATAATTCTATGATAAGAACATTACTATTTTTTGACGACTATAGCGACTATAAATTTTCCATCAAGATAAAAAATAAAATTGCAAAACTTTTAATTACCCTCCTGCTGATTCGGTTTTGCAATAGTACTGGAATTAAGCGTTATTTAAAGAGTTGAAATTCATTTTGAGCGCCTATCGCCGCTTCTTAAAAACGGGCAGTATTCTTTACCCATGGAGTTTAAGTAGCAAAGGAATAATAATTTTTCCAAAAAGCGCATAAATCAAACGCCATGATTTGCAATAATTCATTGGCCATAACAGATGCTAAGCAATGCGGAATACGCATTCTTCGCCTAGATATGCACTATCATCATCTTATCCTTGGGATTATCGTAACCATGCAGTAAGGTAAAACTATTTTTTGGAAATTCCTAGAGCCTTGTGCCTACCTAGCGGAATAAATAGTGCACAAGGCCCAATGCCGTTAATTTAAAAAAACATTCATGAAGTTGTGTGCGAATGAATTCGCACTTGCCATCAATTAAAACGCTCTTCTCGAAGGATTAAACAGTTGACTGCGCCAAATACACGAAATAGAAGAATCAGTATTGTCACCGCGACCTTTAACGCGGCGAAGAATTTGCCGGACCTTATTGAAAGCCTGCGCAATCAAACGGATAGGGATTTCCATTGGATCGTGGCCGATGGCGCGTCAAGCGATGGTACGCTGGATCTGTTAAATGCAATCGATGATCTTGATATATTGGTTTTATCGCAGCCCGATTTCGGGATATATGATGCATTGAATCGAGCGATCAAGGCAGTCGACGGAGAATATTATATTGTCTGTGGAGCCGATGATCTATTTAATGCAGATGCCATCGCTAATTTTCGCCTGGCCATCGACCACTCTCATGCCGATATTGTGACGGCTCATGCAAAGTATGGAAATAAAATTTTACATCCTAAAAACCGTGCGCCATGGCTTTGGGGGCACCGCGCCTATATCGCTGCTCATACCTTAGCAACAGCTTATAAAAAAAATTTGCATCAACGCTTCGGCTATTACTCCTCTAAATATCCGATCGCCGCGGACCAACTTTTTGTGATGCAGGCCTGTAAGGCAGGAATAAAGCCATACGAAACTGATTTTATTGTCGGCGAAATTGGAAGAGCAGGAGTAAGCAGTATCGATCGAAGCGGGAATGCTACCGAAGTCTTTAGAGTTCAATTGGATCTGGGGAGCCCGAAATGGCTGCAAATTCCAATATTGTTTCTAAGGCTATTAAATCTCTGAGAGATTCTGGCGTAATATTAAAAAATTGTCCATGCCGTTCAACCGGATTTGCTCATATCTTCAATAGTCCCAAGATAACGCCCGATTTTAGAAAGGCTTCAGAAAGCTTGTAAGGTTTACCGATGCCAAATTCATTAATCGATATCTATCAAAAAAACTGTTTCCAGGAATACTTATGATTGTTGCCGTCACTGGAGGTACTGGTTTTATCGGCAGGCTTTTAATCGTCAAGCACTTGGCGCAAGGCGATCAGGTTCGCTATTTAACCCGCCGTAATCCTCCGGTTTCTTTGAATGGCGCACATCCTTTCAGCGGCCACTTAAACTCATCGACCGCCAAACTGCGCGAGTTTCTTTCGGATGCCGACGTTTTATATCATTGCGCGGCCGAACTGAGCGATGAGTCGCTGATGCAGTCGACCAATGTCGAGGGAACCGAGAACCTGCTCGCCGCCGCTCAGGGCCGGATCAAACGCTGGGTTCAGTTGAGCAGTACGGGGGTTTACGGAAATCCGCGCCACCAAGTGATCACTGAAGATTCGGCGATCGCCCCTGTCAATGCGTATGAACAATCCAAAGCCGCCGCCGATGCATTGGTTTTGAAAGCTGCGGCCAAACACCAGTTGGAATGCGTCTTGCTCAGACCTTCCAATGTGTATGGTCCATCGATGCCCAATCAATCGCTTTTTCAATTGATCAGCATGATCGATAAAGGCCTGTTCTTTTTTATCGGCAAACCCGGCGCGGTCGCCAATTACATTCATGTAGAAAATGTCGTCGATGCTTTGATGTTATGCGGAAAAGCGGATTTGCCCGGCAACGGACAAGCTTATATAGTATCGGACCATAGCCTGCTCGAGGAATTTGTCGACATCATCGCCGAGGCTTTGCATAAAAAGGGGAACCCACGACGGTTGCCGGAATCCTGGGCTCGCGGTATTGCCGGTTTGGGGTCAAAACTCGCAAAATTTCCGTTAACAGGCGCCAGAATTGACGCATTGACCAATACAACCATTTACAAGTCAGACAAAATCATAAGAGAATTGGAATTTCGCCACACGATTTCGATACGCGAAGGGATCACCGAACTGAGCCGCCATTGGCAAACAAAAATACGATAAATTCTTAGTCTTTAATGAAAAAACTCTGTTTTGTCGCGACGATTCCCGCAGTGATTCAAGCATTCATGAAAGATGCAATTCAAGCATCTTCCGAGCGCTGGGCTGTTAATATGGTCAGCAATCCGCTGGGCGCTGACTTGTTACAGGGACTGAATGCCGAGTTCATCCCGATCGCGATCGAACGTAAAATCTCTCCATGGCGGGATTTACGGGCATTGGTAGAGCTTTTCGGCCTGTTTCGGCGCGAGCGCTATCAGCTCGTTCATTCGATCATGCCCAAAACGGGCTTATTGACGATGCTTGCCGCCTGGACTGCCGGGACTCCCCATCGCTTGCATACCTTTACCGGTCAGGTATGGGCAACCAAACAAGGCTGGAAGCGTCAGTCATTAAAAATTTTCGATAAGATCATCGTAAAGCTGGCGACCCATATTCTGGTGGATAGTCCATCACAACGTGATTTTTTAGTAGCCGAAGGAATTTTGGGTAGCCGGCAGGGTCTTGTCCTGGGGCAGGGTTCGATTTGCGGCGTCAATGCCGAGATCTTCAAACCCGACATGGAGACCAGAGAACGCATCAGATCGATACTGGACATCGGCCCTACTCAACCTGTGATTTTATATCTCGGAAGATTGAATCGCGACAAAGGCATGCTGGATCTGGCCTCGGCATTCGTGAAAATTGCCGAAAAACATCCCGATGCGGTGCTGGTGTTAGTCGGCGCTGAAGAAGATGTCCCCTTTACCCGAATTCAGGAAATTTGCGGGAAATACCGAACACAACTACGCCGTATCAATTACACCCCGAACCCCGAACATTATATGGCGATGGCCGATATTTTTTGCCTGCCCAGCTATCGCGAGGGCTTTGGTCAGGTTATCATTGAAGCGGCTGCAGCCGGTATTCCGGCGGTCGCGACGAAAATTTACGGTATTACCGACGCGGTCGCGGATCAAAAGACAGGAATTCTATATCCGGCAGGCGATGTGAGTGCTTTGGCCCAGGCCCTGTCACATCTGATCGAAAATCCCGTTTACCGGCTTGAACTAGGCCGTGCGGCGCAAACACGGGCAGTATCCCAGTTCTCGAACCGAGAAATTAGCGCTGAAATGATCTTTTTGTATTCGCAATTATTAGAGCATGATGAGCACATGCTTTCAAAAAAAGGATAACCTTGGCTACCGATCGTTTATCTCTTTGCAAGGTACTGGTGACTGGCGCAAACGGTTTTATCGGTATGCCGTTATGCTCTGCTCTGGTCAAACGACAGGCTATGGTACGAAGGACGGTACGTAAAGCCGCCACAGCCCCTTCCGGTTTTCCTGCGCTCGCCGTAGGCAATATCGACAGCGCAACCGATTGGATGGAAGCCTTGCACAATATTGATGTGGTAATCCACCTTGCGGCGCGCGTCCACTTGATACAAGATACCGCGGCGGATCCGCTCGCCGAATACCGCAAGGTGAACGTCGAGGGTACGCTGAATCTGGCCAGGCAGGCTCTGCAAGCCGGCGTCAAACGCTTCATCCTGATCAGTTCGATTAAGGTGAATGGTGAAATCACCCCACCCGGACGGCCTTTCCTGGCGGATGACTGCCCTGCCCCTGAAGATCCCTACGGGATATCCAAACGCGAAGCCGAAAATGCTTTGCGCGCGATCTGTTTGAACTCTGCGATGGAATTCGTGATCATTCGTCCTCCCCTGGTTTACGGCCCCGGCGTGAAGGGGAATTTTCTCAGCATGATGTACTGGCTCGACAAAGGCATCCCACTGCCTTTGGCCTCGCTTCGGAATAAGCGCAGCCTGCTCGCGGTGGATAATCTGGTCGACTTGATCCTCACCTGCATTGCGCATCCCGCAGCCGCAAATCAGATTTTTCTGGCCGCAGACGGCGAGGATCTTGCGACTCCCGAGCTTTTACAAAGAACCGCCGCCGCACTTGGCACACGTGTCCGTCTTTTGCCGATGTCACCGGGATTATTGAACTTTGCGGCCCGCTGCCTGGGCAAAACCGCGTCGATCCAAAAGCTCTGCGGCTCCTTGCAGGTCGATATCGATAAAACTCGCGAAAAGCTTGGCTGGCATCCTCCCCTTAGCGTCGATCAGGCGTTGCGCGCGACTGCGGAACATTATTTAGGAGTCCGTAAGTGATCCAAATCAGCAGCTTACTGTTGACGTCCTTCGCAATTGCATTTCTGTTCACTGGCCTGATTCGCCATTATGCCTTGATTTCGAACCTGATCGACGTCCCGAACCAGCGCAGCTCACATACACAACCGACTCCTCGCGGCGGTGGAATGGCGATCGTTGCGGTGTTTTTACTCAGCGTGGGCGGCCTTCTCGCGCTTGACGTTCTACCGGCAGATCAAGGTTGGGCTATAATCGGCGCCGGTGCCTGGGTCGCATTCGTCGGTTTTCTGGACGATCATCGTCATATCGCTGCCGGTTGGCGGCTTTTGGCTCATTTTGCCGGCGCAGCCTGGGGACTTTACTGGCTGGGCGGATTTCCGCCTTTACCTGTGCTCGGGCATATCATCGATCTGGGCGGTTTCGGCCACCTCTTCGGCCTCCTCTATCTGGTCTGGCTGTTGAACTTGTACAACTTCATGGATGGCATCGACGGAATTGCCGGAATCGAGGCCGTTACCGTTTGTCTGGGCGGCGTGTTATTGTTCCTTTTGTCCGGCCAGGGCGATTTATGGCTGGAACCGGCTCTGCTCCTCGTCGCGGCGGTTGGTTTTTTGCTGTGGAATTTTCCGCCCGCCAAAATTTTCATGGGCGATGCGGGCAGCGGTTTCTTGGGCATTGTCCTCGGCTTGATCTCGATCCAATCCGCTTGGCTAAACCCGAACTTTCTCTGGAGCTGGTTGTGCCTGCTGGGCGTATTCATCGTTGATGCGACCTGGACCTTGTGGCGGCGCTTCCGCCGCGGCGAAAAGCTGCACGAGGCGCACCGCAGCCATGCCTACCAATTCGCGGCGCGTCGCTATGGTTCGCATAAAACCGTCACGCTCTTCGTCGGGGCGGTCAATCTGTTCTGGCTTTTGCCGCTGGCGATCTCGATCGGACTCGGTTTACTGGACGGCCTAATAGGCATTGTCCTAGCCTATCTACCCTTGCTTATCGCCGCGATCAAGTTCAACGCGGGGGATGCGGAAAATCGCCTATGAAACCCCGTCTGGCACATTGGTTCATCGGCCAGTCCCGGCCCAGAAAAGCGCTGATTTTGATCGGCGTCGACGTCGTGTTTGCGGTTCTGGCTTTATGGTCGGCTTTTTCGCTGCGTTGGGGCACTTTATTTGTGCCCAGAAATATCGAGTGGATGTTGATCGCCATCACCCCTGTACTGGCCATTCCGATCTTCATTCGCCTCGGCCTCTATAGGGCAATCATCCGCTATATCGAAATGAAGGCATTATGGACCATCGTGCAGGCGGTCACGATTTATGCCGCTGCCTTCTCCGTCATTTATTTTCTGCCTTTCATTTTTTATGAAGCCGGCATTCGCAATCTGCCGCGGACGGTGCCCATCCTGAATTGGCTGATCATGATACTGCTGGTCGGCAGCAGCCGATTTTTTGCGCGCTGGTGGCTTGGAGATACCTATACCCGGCTCGGCGGCGGGCACAGTCCTGCCCGTCAACCGAAGAAAAATGTGCTGATTTACGGCGCAGGCAGCGGCGGTGTGCAATTGGCCTCGGCCTTGGCGCTCGGACGCGAATTTGAGCCGGTTGCCTTTATTGATGACGATCCTTCCCTGCATAAACACAAAATCCACGGGCTCAAAATTTACCCGGTTTCGGCTTTAAATTATCTGATTGAGCGCTATGAAATTTCAAGCGTCCTGCTCGCGATACCGTCAGCCAAGCGGGCACGCAAAAGCGAGTTGATCCGCCTGCTCGAACCTTATGCAGTCCATGTGCTGTCGATGCCGGCCGTATCCGAGATCGCCGAAGGCAAAATCACTTTCGATACTCTCCGCGAAATCGGTATTGAAGATCTCCTGGGCCGCGATCCGGTGACGCCCGATTCTGAACTGCTGCACGCGAATATCACCGGCAAGTCGGTGGTGGTGACCGGGGCAGGCGGCTCGATCGGCTCCGAATTGTGCCGGCAGATCATCGCACTGAGGCCGTCAGCCCTGGTATTATTCGAATTGAGCGAATATGCCTTGTATGCGATCGAGCAGGAACTGCGCTTGTGGATATCGCGCTTTGCCACAAACGAAAATCCGCCGATTTACCCGATTTTAGGCTCGGTCACGGACGCCGCCCGCCTCGTCAAGGTCTGCAAGACCTTCAAGGTCCAGACGATCTATCATGCGGCCGCCTACAAGCATGTGCCGATCGTCGAACACAATCCGGTTGCCGCAATACGTAACAATATATTCGGCACTTTACGCACGGCCGAGGCAGCCGTAATGGCGCAGGTCGAAACCTTCGTGCTGATCTCGACCGATAAAGCGGTTCGCCCGACCAATACGATGGGGGCGACCAAACGTTTCGCCGAACTGATCCTGCAGGCCTTCAGCGCCGAAGCGACGCTCCGGAAGTCCACCCGATTCACGATGGTGCGTTTCGGCAATGTCCTCGGCTCCTCCGGCTCGGTAGTACCGTTGTTCAAAGAACAAATCAAACGCGGCGGTCCGGTCACCGTAACCGATCCGAATATCATTCGTTATTTCATGACGATTCCGGAAGCCGCTCAGCTGGTCATTCAGGCTGGTGCGATGGGTAATGGGGGCGATGTGTTTGTGCTCGATATGGGGGAACCGGTCCGTATTCTCGATCTGGCCAAACGTATGATTCATTTAAGCGGCCTCGAAATCAAGGATCAGGAACACCCGGACGGTGAAATCGAAATCTGCTTTACCGGCCTCAGACCCGGCGAGAAGCTTTATGAAGAACTGCTGATCGGCGATCATGTGACCGAAACCGATCACCCTCGCATCATGCGAGCCGAGGAGCATGTGATTGGATGGACTGATCTAGCCTGCCGACTGGAGCGACTGGACAAAGCGGCAGAGCAGGACGATCACGGGCAAATCCGGGAAATTTTACTTGAGACCGTCTCAGGCTTTGCCCCGCAATGCGGAATTGAGGATTTGCTCTGGAAACAGGCTCAACCCCAAAACGGAACACCGGATTCTGCGGAAACAGATAAAAAAAAACCTCTCCTCGGCAATTACAAGGAGAGGCTCGAAAATCAGGCAGCGAATAAATTTGAGGAGGCACTGCCCGATGAAACAGAGAAAAATCTGTGACGGTATTACTATACAGTCTTTAAAATAGGATACAATAACGCATATAATAAATTCATTGTTTCCTTTTTCGAAACAAAAATAGGATTTCAATGATCTTATCTTCCATCCCGACCTTGGCCGCGTAGAAGTGGCAAACCCATCCTGCGATTCTACGTCTCTTAAAAATCCGCCAAACCGCTTGATTGCAGGAGAATCCCGTGGATAAATTAACCAGCATGAACGTTTTTGTTCGCGTCGCGAAGGCAGGGAGTTTTGCCGGCGGCGCCCGCGACCTGGACATTTCGCGCGCGATGGCGACCAAGCACATCATGCATCTGGAAAGCAGCCTCGGCACTCGCCTCTTCAATCGCACCACGCGCAGCCTGAGCCTGACGGAAGTGGGCGCATCCTACTTCGAACGCTGCCAGCAGGTACTGCTCGATATCGAGGAAATGGAATCGCAAGTGACCCACCTGCAAACCGAGCCGCGCGGATCGTTACGAATCAGTGCGCCTCCGGTAATCGGGGCCACGCATATTGCCCGCGCGATTTCCGAATTTCTGAAATTGCATCCCGACCTGAATATCGAATTGATCATTCAGAGCAGTCCCGGCGACATGATCGAGGACGGCATCGATCTGGCGATCTATCTGGGCGCTTTGAACGATACCAGCATGGTTGCACGCAAACTGGCCAGTTCTTCGCTCGTGGTCTGCGGATCGCCCACCTATCTCGCCAAACATGGCACCCCGCAAACTCCGCAGGACCTCGCTCAGCATAGCTGCCTGATCAACTGGTCCATTCATCCGAAAAATAAGTGGCCTTTCAAAAGCGAATCAGGCTTTGAGGTGATCAATGTTACCGGCCGCCTGCAAGCCAATGTGGCGGATGCGATCCGGATCGCGGCGATTAACGACATGGGCCTGGTGATGTTACCGATTTATATTGTCGGCTGGGATATCGAGCGCGGCAGACTTCAGCCCGTCCTGCAAAGTTATCCTTCTCCGCCTCTGGAGGTCCATGCAGTTTATCCGCACCGGAAATATTTATCTGCGAAAGTCCGCGTGTTCATGGAGTTCCTGCAGGGTTGGCTGGAACCTCGCGTCAGCAAGCTAGAAGGCCCGGAAACATGAACGGACTCCGCGAAAAATGGGACCGCATCTACAGTCAGGACGAACCTGGCAAAGAAGCGCCGGCCCCGGTTTTGGCCGAAAATGCGTTTCTGTTGCCCCCTGCAGGCGGTGCGCTCGATCTCGCCTCAGGCCTCGGCGCCAACGCGATTTTCCTTGCCGAGCATGGATTGAAGGTTACCGCCCTCGACATTTCAGCTACCGCTATCGAAAAATTGAAGGCTTACGCCGACCATCGTCAGCTTGCGATCGATGCAAGGCAGGAAGCCATCACTCCTGGCTCGTTGCAATATGCCGCATTTGACGTGATCGTGATCAGCCGCTTTCTTGACCGGTCATTGAAGGATGCGATAATAGGCGCGTTGAAACCGGACGGCCTGTTGTTCTATCAAACCTTTACCCGGCTGAAAGTCGCTGCCGAAGGCCCAAATAACCCGGCTTATCTGCTGGAAACCAATGAATTGCTGGACCTGTTTTCGCCGTTGCGGACGGTATTTTACCGCGAAAATGCCGCTATCGGCGATATAAGGCAGGGCCTTCGTAATGAAGCCCAATTTGTCGGCCAAAAAACCTGACCAAGAGACCCTACCATGATCGAAAATCTAACTCCGCAACAGTGCTGGAACTTGTTACAGCACAATCGCGAGGCCGTCCTCGTCGATGTCCGTACCAAGATGGAACATACTTTCATCGGCCATCCTCCCGGCGCAGTGCATATTCCCTGGAAAGAAGCGCCGGACTGGCAGTTGAATCAGAATTTTGCCGCCGAGGTTCAAGCCGCAGTCCCGAATAAAGAGGCCCCGATCCTACTGCTCTGCCGCAGCGGTCAACGCTCGCTCGATGCCGCCAAATTGCTCGAACAAATTGGCTACAAGCATCTGATCAATATTCTGGAAGGATTCGAAGGGCCGCTCGACCAGAACAAACACCGTGGCAATCTAGGTGGCTGGCGCTTTCATGGACTGCCTTGGGAACAGAGCTGATAACCCACCCTGCGCCTGGGGCATCCATAGTAGCAAAGCTGAAGCAGTAGCAGCCCCTCTGGGTTTGGTCAAAACAGACGGCGGGAAGCCCTTAGTCAGCCGTTCCCAGAATTGCCGACGTGCGGGCTTTCGCAAAGTTCCGGTTGAAAATGACAGGCTGCTCGAGCGGAATCGGCACTTCTTCTATCAGCCCACCGCGTTGCAATCCGACAAAATCGAACAACTGCACATCGGCCAATTGCGACGGCGCGACATTTTGCAGGCTGGTGAAGATCGTTTCGAGACGCCCCGGAAACTGTCTGTCCCAACCCTGTAACATCTGTTTCATAGCCTTGCGTTGCAGGTTTTCCTGAGATCCACACAAATTGCACGGAATAATCGGGAAGTTTTTGAAGACAGAGAAACGCTCGATATCCTTCTCGCGGCAATAAGCGAGCGGTCGGATCACGATGTTTTTCTTGTCGTCGCTGAGCAGTTTGGGCGGCATCGCTTTCAGTTTGCCGCCGTAAAAAATATTCAGGAAAAAAGTTTCCAGAATGTCGTCGCGATGATGGCCGAGCGCAATCTTGGTTACACCGTGCTCTTCGGCAAACCCGTAAAGAATACCGCGACGCAGCCGCGAACACAGCCCGCAGGTCGTCGCGCCCACCGGAATCACGCGCTTGACCACGCTATAGGTATCGCGCTCGATGATATGGTAAGGCACGCCGATCGATTCGAGGTATTCCGGCAGCACATGCTCCGGAAAGCCGGGCTGCTTCTGGTCCAGATTCACCGCAATGATCTCGAACTGCACCGGCGCGGTCTTTTGCAGATTCATCAGAATGTCGAGCAGCGTGAACGAGTCCTTGCCGCCGGACAGGCAGACCATCACCTTGTCTCCGTCCTCGATCATGTTGTAATCGGCGATCGCATCGCCGACGTTGTGACGCAGACGCTTTTGCAGTTTGTTGAATTGAGTGCGGGTTTTCGAGCGGGTATCCGACATGCGCAGAGAAGAAAAATCAAAAAGGGATAACGAAAAAGGGGCCTTACGGCCCCTGAGACAGGTTCAACCGGTGTAGCGTTCGAACACCAGGGTGGCATTCGTGCCGCCGAAACCGAAACTGTTCGACATGATCGTGTTCAAAGTCACGTTATCTTCGCGCTCGCGCACGATCGGAATGCCTTCTGCGCCTGGATCAAGCTGGGTAATATTGGCCGAGGCGCTCAGGAAGTTTTCTTCCATCATCAGCAACGAATAAATCGCCTCGTTCACGCCGGCCGCCCCTAAGGCATGACCGGTCAGAGACTTGGTTGAACTGACTTTCGGCACTTCGCCCGCGCCGAATACGGCCCGCAGCGCTTCCAGTTCGCGGGTATCGCCAACCGGCGTACTGGTGCCGTGGGCATTGATGTAATCCACCTTGTTGCGCACCGTAGCCAAGGCCTGGCGCATGCAGCGCACTGCGCCTTCACCCGAAGGCTGCACCATATCGTAACCATCCGATGTTGCGCCATAGCCGGTCAATTCGGCATAAATTTTCGCGCCGCCCGCTTTCGCGTGTTCCAATTCCTCGATGACCAATACCCCGCCCCCGCCGGAAATCACGAAGCCGTCGCGGGTTTCGTCATACGGGCGCGATGCGGTTTCCGGAGTATCGTTATATTTGGACGACAATGCCCCCATCGCATCGAACAGCACCGACATGGTCCAGTGCACTTCCTCGCCGCCGCCCGCGAATACGATATCCTGTTTACCCATCTGAATCAGTTCAGCTGCATGACCGATGCAGTGCGCGCTGGTCGCGCAGGCGGAACTGATCGAATAATTGACGCCCTTGATCTTGAACGGGGTCGCAAGGCAGGCCGTATTAGTGCTGGACATCGTACGCGGCACCATATAAGGGCCCACCTTTTTAACGCCTTTTTCGCGCAGTATGTCTGCAGCATCAACCAGATTCGAAGTCGAAGGACCGCCAGATCCCATCACCAGGCCGGTTCTTTCATTCGAAATATCGCTTTCTGCCAGACCCGAGTCGTCGATTGCCTGCTGCATCGCGATATAGTTGAATGCCGCCCCATCGCCCATAAAGCGCTTGATCTTGCGGTCGATGAACGCTTCGAGATCGATCTTGATCGCACCGTGGATATGGCTGCGAAAACCGAGTTCCCGGTAAATATCTGCAAAGCCGATTCCGGACCGGCCGAGCTTCAACGATTCAACGACTTCATCCCGGTTATTGCCAATACTGGAAACAATGCCCAAACCGGTTACCACCACTCTTTTCATTGCTTTTAAACCTTAGAAATCTTCTGTAGAAGTAAATAGACCAACACGCAGATCGGTCGCTTCATAAATCTTTTTGCCATCCACTTCCATCGTCGCGTCAGCAATACCCATCACCAGCTTGCGCATGATCAGGCGCTTCATGTGAATGTGATAAACCACCTTTTTGGCGGTAGGCAATACCTGCCCGGTAAATTTGACCTCTCCAACGCCGAGCGCGCGCCCCTTGCCGGGCCCTCCCATCCAGCACAGAAAAAACCCGACCAGTTGCCACATCGCATCGAGCCCCAGACAACCCGGCATGACCGGATCACCTTGAAAATGGCAGTCGAAAAACCACAGGTCGGGCTTGATATCGAGTTCTGCGATGATTTCGCCTTTGCCGTACAAGCCGCCTTCATCGGTAATCAAGGTAATACGATCCATCATCAGCATAGGCGGTAACGGCAATTGGGCATTCTGGGGCCCGTACAGTTCGCCCCTCCCGGACATCAACAATTCCTCGCGCGTCAAGCTATGCTTTTTCTCCATTCTGTGTTTACCTTGGCAAATTTCTATTAAGTTGGTTCCGCATATTATCTATCAGGCACTAAAAAAAATCAGCTCATTTTTACCCGGCCGGAATGGCGGGCATCAGGTTCTTCATCTTTAAGGCATTTTTGTTAAGACGGTGTTGATAAATGATTGCATAAGATAAAACAGAAGCCACATATTTTCGGGTTTCTTTATACGGAATCGTTTCAACCCAAATATCCGCAGGCATTGCAGTCCCGTTCGGCAACCATTTCGCCACTCTTGCGGGACCCGCGTTATAAGCCGCCGCCGCCAACGCCACATGGCCATTGAAACGCTCCAGCAGTTTCCTGAAGTAATAAGCCCCCAATTGAATATTCACGTTCGGGTCGAACAGGCTGGCGTCAGTTTCCAGATTTTGCTGAATTTCCCGTGCAATCTGTCTGCCTGTTTTCGGCATCACCTGCATCAAACCCTTGGCGCCGACGGACGATTCGGCTTTGCTGTCGAGCATGCTTTCCTGTCTGATCAGACCCAATACGACCGCAGGATCCAGATTCTGCCGAAATGCATTGCTTTGCACCTGCTCCAGATAGCGGACCGGAAAGCGTAAGGACAGATCATCCCAATAATCCGCCTTGACCAGCGTCCTGATGGCGATTTGCTCCCATCCACCCCAAGATTCTGCAAGCTTTGCGGCCCGGGCGCGTTTCTCCTTGGTCAATTTATCAACCGTAAACCCCCATTGCCGCTGGGCCTCCATATCGCGATTTAAAGCTCTGAGTTCCATCACGGCCTGAAAATCCTTTTCGGCTGCCAACTTCATCAGATCATTTGCTGCCACGGGTACCGGATTATCCGCCAGGCGATAAGGTTGCGATACCGCATCCGCGGCCAGAAACCCATAAAAGCTCCGGTCATTCGCAGCCTGCAAATACAATGAACGTGCCTCCCTATTGTGTCCGGCAATCGCAAATACGCGTGCCTGCCAATATTGCCACCGCGGTTCTTTAAGCTCTTCGAGCGTCAGTCCCGATACGGCCGCCGCAATGTGCTCCCAGTTTTGTTCGAACAGAGCGGCTCTAACCCGCCACTCTCTGACTTCATCATCATAAACTCGCAAACCGGTCAGGCGGTCATAGGCGCCCGCTTTTCTTTGAAACGCCAAGGCCAGCGCCAGCCTGCGCTCGGTCATTTGTTTAAGACGGTCTTCCGTTTGTAAGTCTGCTTTTTCGGCATCCCACAGCAGCAGCGCTTTCTCCGGATCGGACCTGGCCAATCGGTCGATTCCATGGATAAAAATCCGGGCAAACAACTTGTCGTTGCCCAAACGCCCCTTTGCTTCAATGATCAGCTCGGGATTTTTATCGGCTTCAAGCCATGACTCCGCCGCATCACGGTCTAAACCGGTCAGCTGACGCGCGAGAGACTCTGCCAGTTGGCGATGGTTTTCCTTTAATGCCAATTCGAAACGTTGCCATATCATCTCCCGAGTCATCAATACGGATTTTGACAGCTCCGTAAATAGCGTTTCGCATTCGCCCGGCTGTGAACTGCCGCTCAGCCACAATCGTTTGGCATGCAGCAGGGCCTGTTCACGAAATCCGGTCTGGTACTGAGCCCAATGGTACAGGCATTCGAGCGCCACATCGCCGTCGGCAACATAATTATCGATATACTCCCGCCACTGGCCCTGCTCGGCCAACGATTTAAGCCACTTTTCCCGCAGCAGCGGAGCATACCGGGAGTCCTTATACTCCACCAGAAACGCGCGGATTTTATCGATTTGTTTCAGGTCTTTTTTTAACCACTGATACTGAAGATAAGGATAAAGCGGATAGCCGACCAGAGCATCGGCGAGCGCCTGAAAAACCGCCCCATCGCCCCGCTCGATCGCTTGCTCAGCCAGCACGAAATCGCTGCGCTCACGCTGCCAGTCACGCGTCCAGGCAGCGTCACTTCTTATCGCCAGACACACGGTCATAAAAATGATTTGCAAGGATTTCATTCTGTTTGAGAAATTGATTGAAAAAACGGTCCCAATGGGATTGACCGCAGAATGCCGCTAAATCGCAGCGAACTATGACTAAACCCAAGGCTTCGCTATAATGGCGCGGAAAATATGACGAATTTGACCGAAAACGTGTACTCGAAGCCCACCCCATCTCAGGCGGCACCTTTTAGCTGGAATTATATCTTTCAAATTGCCGGCGAACACAAAAAAGCTCTGATTTACTCCCATATCATCGCTACCCTGGCGATGATCGCGAACGTACCGGTGCCGCTGTTCATGCCGCTGCTGGTAGACGAAATCCTGCTGCATAAGCCCGGCCTGATCATTGAAACGCTGAACCCGCTCGTACCGACCGAATGGCAAGTGCCGATCTTTTATATTACGGCGGTGCTGCTTGCGAGCCTGCTGCTCCGGATCATCGCGATCATTCTCAACATCATCCAGGCGCGCGAGTTTTCCTGTATAGCGAAAGACATCATCTTCCGGATCCGCCTTAATCTGATCGGCCATCTGCAAACAATCTCGATGGCTGAATACGAAAGCCTCGGCACCGGTTCGATCGTGACACATCTAGTGACTGATCTGGACACGATCGACCATTTCATCGGCAACACGATCAGCAAATTGCTGGTCGCCAGCCTGACTATTTTCGGCACCGCGGTGATTCTGCTCTGGATGAACTGGCGGCTAGGCTTGTTTATTTTGCTGCTGAATCCGGTCGTGATCTATTTTACCCGCGTGGTCGGCGGCAAGGTCAAGGATCTGAAAAATAAGGAAAATACCGCCTACGGGATTTTTCAGGAATCCTTGACCGAGACCCTCGAAGCGATTCATCAGATCCGCGCCAGCAACCGCGAAAAACATTATTGCCGTCAATTAATCGAATCGGCACGCTATGTGAAGGAGTACTCGGCCGCCTATGCCTGGAAAAGCGACGCGGCGAACCGGCTGAGTTTTCTGATTTTCCTGTTCGGCTTCGACATTTTCCGCGCCTTGGCGATGCTGATGGTCTTCTATTCGGATCTGTCAATAGGTCAGATGCTTGCGGTGTTCGGCTATCTCTGGTTCATGATGGCGCCGGTCCAGGAAATCCTGAACATTCAGTACGCCTTTTATGCGGCGAAAGCGGCCCTGGCCCGGATCAACAAATTAAAAGCACTCAAACAGGAACCCCACTATCCGCATCTCAAAAATCCGTTCCTGAACAAGAAGACGGTTGCGATCCGGATCGAGAACCTGCATTTCAGCTACGGTGAAGAAAAAGTGCTGAACGGGATCAATCTGACGATCAACGCCGGCGACAAAGTTGCACTGGTCGGCGCCAGCGGCGGCGGCAAATCGACCTTGATCCAGACCTTGATCGGCCTTTATCCTGCCCAGAGCGGCACGATCTATTTCGACGATATCCCCATGGAACAGATCGGCCTTGAAGTAGTCAGAGAAAACGTGGTAACCGTCTTGCAGCAACCTGTCCTGTTCAACGACACGATCCGTGCGAATTTGACCTTAGGGCGAACCGTGACCGATGCGGAATTATGGAATGCACTGGAGAAGGCTCAGCTCGACGACATTATAAAAGACTTGCCGACCGGATTGGATAGCGTTGTGGGGCGACACGGTATGCGCTTGTCGGGCGGACAACGTCAACGCCTCGCCATCGCCAGGATGATTATCGCAAAACCGAAAGTCGTGATTCTGGACGAGGCCACCTCCGCGCTCGACAGCGAAACCGAATACAAACTGCATCAAGCGCTGGCCGGTTTTTTGGAGGGTTTGACTACAATCATCATTGCCCACAGGCTGAGCGCGGTCAAACAGGCCGATCATGTCTATGTATTTGAAGAAGGCCAGATCTGCGAGCAGGGTCGGCATGAGACGCTGATTGCCCAGAATGGCCTTTATGCAAAACTCTATGGCGAGTATCAATAGCCGCAGGTGAAAGGCAAAATTGGGCAGGCTCATCAAAAAATCATCACGATAACACTCAATAATTCATGTCCGAAATTTACGACCTGCATTGTCACTCCACCGCTTCCGACGGCGCCCTTTCTCCGACCGAATTAGTCCGGCGCGCGCATCAGCAGGGAGTGACCACGCTGGCCCTGACCGATCACGATACCACCGCCGGACTCGACGAAGCGAAACGCTCGGCGGAAACCGCAGGTATCCGCTTCATTTCCGGCATTGAACTGTCCACTGATTGGCAGGGAAAATGCCTGCATATCGTCGGGCTCGGCATTGACCCTGCCTATGACCCGCTTGCCGAAGCAACGCATAATTTGCGGAATGTGCGCCTGCAGCGCGCGGAACAAATCGCTCTGAAGCTTGAAAAAAAACGCATCCCCGGCGCGCTGGAAGCGGTCAAAAAAATGGCCGGAGAGAGCATGATCACCCGCACCCATTTCGCCGATTTTCTGCTCTCGCAAGGCCATGTGACCAGCCAGCAGGAAGCCTTCGACCGCTATCTGGCGAAAGGCAAGGCGGCCTACGTTGCTACCCCTTGGGCGGAAATGAGCACGGCGATCGACTGGATCGTAAAATCGGGCGGCATCGCCGTACTCGCGCATCCTTTGCGTTACCAGCTGACGGCCAGTTGGCTCAGGCGCCTGCTGAATGCATTCAAGGAAGCCGGAGGCCAAGCTGTGGAAATTGTGACCGGGCGCTATAACCCCGAGGAAATCAAAACCATGGCCGATTATGCGAAACGCTTTGATCTTGCAGGCTCGGCAGGCTCTGACTTTCACAGCCCTGTCAATCAATACGTCGAACTGGGCCGTCTTGCGCCCTTGCCTCCGGATATTCTACCGGTTTGGGAATTGCTCCCGTAGATCAAATTTTCGCTAGATGACGCTTAATCTCTGTTCGCAAACGACGAGAAAATAATATTCGTGAAGGGTATCGACCGGACATATCCAGCGATGAGTGCCCGATACCCTGAAAGACCTTCCCTTCGCTCTAAATTCCTTTGTTCCAGTCAGACATTGAAGTCGTTCAACGGGTAGCACCACTAAAGTCACAGTCCATTTTATTCGGGCTAAGCCTGCGCAAGTCCTCCTTAACTATTTTCGCACTTCTTTCTCGCCCTTCCCCATTCCGCCTGCCAACTCCTGCAGAATTTTACCCCTGCCGCCTTCCGTCGGTTCATGCCTCAGTCTCTGCCAAAGGATCAGTAATCGAAAAAAAACTCAATCTTTGTTTTCGCTGTTTTCAGCCCGGCATGAGGTTGAAGTTGCTAAAAACGAAGGTAGACATTCAAGCCATTGTTTCTTGCCTTTATACCTGTTTCCTCACTGTATGCTTTCTCAGTTTACGCCTCTCTGGATTCTTTTCTCCAGGCAATCTACGAATTGAATATTTTAATCTGGGCTTAACCTTGAAACACAAAATTTTTGTTTTATACTCTTTATCAAAGTAAAAAGTTATATTACCTATTCGAAATTTTGATAGATAACCGACAAAAACAATATCCGCACTCCATCCATTTGCCATGAACTATCACTTGCCCTCCGCAGAAATGCCAACTGAAAACAAGCGAAAACGTAATTTTTGAAGAGCGAGTACGCTTCAAACAGACAGATAATTTAGAAGCGACAAGATCAGCTCTAACTAAAGCTCCTGCGGATACTCTCTATGCCTCAGGTAAGCGTAAATAACAATAATAAAAACCATCCATTAAAAAGAGAGTTATGCGTAACATCAGCCTGTTCCAATCGGAACACCATCGTTTCTTTTTGCTCAACGAAAGCGAGCTTATTGAAGAAGACGGCATACGCTCCAATCAATATTTAGTCATGCACAACAATATCGGCGTCCTGCTCGATCCGGGAGGATTTGGCGTCATGCCGAGGGTGCTTGCCGAGATGCTCCGCCATCTCAATCCGGACCAGATACGAGCCATCAATCTTTCACACCAGGATCCCGATATTGTGGGCGGACTTGCGACCTGGTTAGACCTCTGCAATGCTCCGGTTCATGTTTCACGTATCTGGCTGCGCTTTTTGCCGCATTACGGCCTTAAGAACATGAAGCGGTTTGTCGGCATCCCCGACGAAGGCATGGATTGTGAACCCGCCCCAAGCTTCCGGCTGAAAATCCTGCCTGCGCATTTTCTGCATTCAGAAGGCCAGATCAACGTCTATGATCTGCTGTCCAAAATTTTGTTTACCGGCGATATTGGCGCCGCGATGATGCCGAATGACAACGACGACCCTTTTGTCGATGACTTTGAAAACCACATTCCTTATATAAAAGCATTCCACCAGCGCTATATGTGCCCTAACAAGGCTGTGCTGTGTTGGCTGGACACAATTGCAAACCTGGAAATCGACATACTCGCCCCGCAACATGGCCCCAGTTACCGCGGTAAAGCGGTGCAAGATTTTCTCGCCTGGTTTAAGAATTTGCGATGCAGGATCAAGTTAATGGAAGCCGGCGGGCGCTTCGCGATGCCGTCTAGCGACACTGTTTTTTCCTGATAGTGCCGCTAACGAATTTTTTTGCATCGAGAAGACTATGAACATTCAATCGGATAATTACTTTAACGCAGTGCGCATCCAGGTGGTCACCCAGTTGGCATCCTTGTTGGAAAGCCAAACCCGCAACCAGATTTATGTCTCGGATATTGTGGAAATGATCCACAACCTGCATAACGAAATATCCGCCCATCTGCTCGTCGCGCGAAAAGTCGGCATTTCGCCGCACGACGACCCTGCGATGAGCAAAATCGCGACTGATTATGCCCGACTGGGTGAATGCCTCAAACTGCTGTTCAGTGAAAGAGCCAAGCAATGGCTGATAGATCGGCAACATCTGCAAACGTTGATGCAGGGGTTCAATATGACCCGTGATCAGCTGTCCGAGACTCTTATCGAAAAAACACTTTTCGAGCGACAGAATCAGGTCCTCGAACGTATCGTTTTATCACATGACAGAGTGACCGATTGGAAAGAATTCGTCCAAGAAATTCTGTTGGACTTCCATCAAACCTTTCCCTTCAATTATTTCTTTATCGCGTTTACCGAACAAAGCGAAATATCAATCTTTATCTTTTATCCCCGCGCTTATTCCCAACCCTTTCGAATTCAAGTACGCGCGGCATTGACCGAACGACTCTCCCAGGAATTTCAGTTAGCTTCTGCGCCGTTTATGTTTGAAGAGTTTATGCTGACCCGCGATCACGAATCAGCCCCTAACGGCAAAATGCCGCTCTTAACCGCTACTATTCCTCAACACACTCCCGGAGTTAACGGTTTACTGGGCATGGCTTTCGCTTCGGAAAAGAAAATAACTCCGCATGAAGAAAGCATTATTCATTCCATTCTTGCTGTGCTGGTGATGGTGGTCGGGTCCAGCAAAGCCTTGTCACATACCTTGTCGGAACTGGAATACCACGCTCACCACGACCCTCTTACGAGCCTCCATAACCGCCGCCATTTCAATAATACGCTCGAGACTGAGATTACCCGCTCCGGACGCACCGGCGAGCCATTCTCATTACTGTTACTGGATATCGACAATTTCAAGGATATCAACGACACCTACGGACATGCGATAGGCGACCAAGCGTTACGATTATTGGGAGGCATATTGCTCAGCCATAGCCGCAAAGAGGATTTTACCGCACGTATCGGCGGAGACGAGTTCGGGGTGATCCTGCCTGAATGGGGCCGGTCGAGCGCAATCCGTATCGCGAACAGCATCTCCGAGAAACTTAAGGAAAAGACTTTCTCTTCAGGAAATGGCAAACCATTTCATATCACCGTGTCGATCGGGGTCGTTTCCTATCCGCAAGACGGCAGCAACAGTCACGACTTGTTGGCTGGTGCTGATTTGGCGATGTACAACGCCAAGAAAATTGGTAAAGACGCCATCTGCTGCCTGAATAAGACGGAAAATAAAGCGCAATTCAAGCAGCATGATCAGGAGCAGGCCGAAGCTTTGCGGATCGCCATGCGTGAAGACCGCTTTCTTGTCTACTACCAGCCGATCATCGATTGCCGCAGCGGCGCCATATTCGGTTACGAGGCCCTGGCTCGACTGAAAGAAGCCGACGGCACTATCGTTCTGGCCGACAGTTTCATTGAAACGATCGAAAGATATGGTTTAGCCCGCGAATTCGACCGTACCATCATCAAGAAGTCACTCGACTGCCGGAACGCCTGCCGAATAGCAAACTGCAAGCTCGATAAGCCGAAAATGTTCATCAATCTTTCCGCTCAGGAGATCGAAAGCCGCGGCATCCTCAGTTATGCCGAAGCTTTATGCGATCGCCTGATGCTCTCACCCGACTGCCTCGTCTTTGAAATTACGGAGCGCGATGCGATCAACAATATGAAAAAAATGCGCGCCTTCATTACCAGACTGCGCGACAAGGGATTCGGTTTCGCGCTGGACGATTTCGGCAGCAGTCATAACTCTTTTCACTACTTACGCGAATTGCGCTTCGATTATGCAAAAATCAACGGCGGTTACGTGCGTAACATGTTGAGTTCCAAAACCGATTACGCGCTCGTGCATAACCTGTTCAATCTTTGTAGAGACCTGGATATAGGGATAATCGCCGAGTATGTCGAAAACAAGGGAATTTTCGAAGCCTTGCACGGCATGGGTGTCGACTACGTACAAGGATTCCATATCGGCTTGCCCCACCCAAAGATGGACTGCTGGATGTATCATCCCCCATCCTGGGACTCCAAGTCGTTGAATTACAGTAAGTGCATGATGAGTATGGACACACGCAATGCCAATGTTTAGACATGAGGACCGACTCGGCGCTTTAAGCAGTGATAAACCGCTTAAAGAAAAACTGATTTACGTCCATCAATTGATTCAGGAGGAAATGCCTTTTATCGCCCGGATTTCGGTAGCCCTGTACGATGCCAAGACGTCCGCCGTAAAAACCTATATGCATAGCAGTGGGCAGGAAGACCCCTTATCACACTACCAAATCCCTCTGGATGATGCCCCTTCTCTGAAAGAAATTTTTAACCTGGGGCGGCCCCGCGTAGTCAATAATTTCGCACCTTTCGGCAGAGCTCTTCAGGAACACAGCCAGCGTATCGGCCGCTCCAACTATGGCGCGAGCTATACCCGACCCATTTTATTTAACAGCACTTTTGTCGGTTTTCTTTTTTTTAATTCGCTTGAAACCGAAGTGTTTACCGAAAACGTCCTGAATCAGCTCGATTTGTATGGGCATATGATTTCTTTACAGATAATCAATGAATTAGCAACGACTCATATATTGACTGCGACGATAAAGACCGCGCTGCACATGTCGCATTTCCGGGATCCGGAAACCGGCAGTCACTTGGACCGGATGTCGCGCTACGCCCGGCTCATCGCTGCGTCACTGGCAAAAAAATACCACTACGATGACAACTATGTCGAGCATGTTTATAGCTTTGCGCCGTTACACGATATCGGCAAAATCGCGATTCCCGACCACATATTGCTAAAGCCTGCCCCTCTCGATGCGCGTGAACTCGCAATTATGAAAACTCACGTTTCCATCGGCCGAGAAATGATCGACAACATCATGAAATATTTCGATCTGGGCAATCTGGAAAATATCGACATTCTGCGCAATATCGTTGAATTTCACCATGAAGCGGTGGATGGCAGCGGCTATCCGGCCGGTTTAAGAGAAAACCGCATTCCACTGGAAGCGAGAATCGTCACCGTGGCCGATGTCTTCGATGCATTGACCAGCAGACGTCCCTATAAATCCGCCTGGAGTAATCAAGAGGCTTTTTCATGGTTACAACAAATGGCAGGAAAAAAATTCGACAAAGACTGTGTTGAATCCTTAGTTGCAAACCGAGAATCGATAGAACTGATACAACAACAATTTCAAGACGATTATCAACAGTTCCAAACCCGTAGTTTTGATTACCCCCACTGGAAACCGCAATCCGGTTCCCTTTCCTCAATCTCTCCCGTATTTTTAGAATGCTGAGGTTTTATGAATAAAAAAGAGCACAAAATCATTGTGGTCGGCAGCGTTGGCTCCGGCAAATCGACTTCAATAAGGACAATTAGTGAAATACCTGTGGTTGGCACTGAAGCTTCGGCTTCCGAAAGGCAAGCTTTACATCGAAAAGAAACGACGACCGTCGCTATGGAATACGGCATTGTCCATATAGAAGGTGTTAAACTGCATCTTTACGGAACCCCGGGACAGAGAAGATTCGATTTTATGGGCTCATTACTCTGCAAAGGCGCCGCGGGGATGATGGTAATGATTGATAATGGGGGAGATAATCCCATGGAAGAACTGGATTATTATCTGAAATTTCATGGCCATTTTTTAAAAGACAAGCCTGCGGTAATTGGCGTCACTCATTATGACGATACGCGCACGGATACCGGATTGATCGATTACCATAATTATTGTATTTCCAAAAGCTTCAATATCCCGGTAATGCGCCTGGATGCACGAGAAAAAAGTCATGTCGAAAGAACCATGAGGCGTTTACTGAACGAAATCCAGGGCGTGAAAAGCAATAATTTCAAGATGACCGGTTGAGACTTATTTCTAATAATGTGACAGAGAAGGCTGCAGAGAAAAAGTGGTTTACTATCCCTGACCCCGAATACCCGCTCCTGCAGGGAGTATTCGGAGTTTTAGCTTAATGAAGTAACTGTATCTCCTGATCGGAAAATTGCAGTTTTTGCCCTTCTACCGTTGAGGAGATTTATTCTCCCTGTCACTGCATAGCACAGCTTTCCAGGAGTGGAAATTTACCAGACGTACCTTCAAAATTGCTTCTGAGCTTTGAATATCTCTCGCTCTGCATTTTGAACCAGATACTATCCGCTGTTTGATGCGGGCCGCTGTAAAAAATAAGCGGAATGCTTCTAGTATCCGGATTATTGCGTAAAGAAAGCATAACCGAATACCCCTCGGCACCGAGGGATAAAATATTCATATAAATAAAATCTGGCTTTTCCAATTTAGCCTTCTCAATAGCGTCATTTCCAGTTTTTGTAATTATTAAAACGCAATTTGCGCTTTCCACAATACTTTTCAGATAACCTGGCTCTTTAATTGAGTCATCGCAAAATAAAATTTTCTGTGTCGTCATACTCTGTTCGTAATTTTTTAAATTGTTATATTAGATGCCGAGCACGATTTGTCTTACCAAATGGCTTTGCCGCATAAAACAAAGCCTAACAAATTGATTTTATTGAAAAAATAATTTTAACTAAAAACAATCTTTAAACATCAATAAGTTACTGTTTTAGGAAACAAAACCTCATTCCGCCCCAACCTATAAAACAAATTTGTTTTATAATATAAATATAGTTAACGCTTTTAAAAATTTCCAGTTAATTACCTAATCGCTTACCTACAATTTTTACCGAACTAAATGCTTGATTAAAATAAACATATTGTTCCTTTATTTGCCAAACAGAAAGCTGCTGAATGCTCCATAGAAAGAAACTAAAACATGAACTCGGGATCAGCTCTTTACCGAAGCAGAGAACCTGGCTCGAGGGAGATTTATCTGGCAAACTAAGGCTTGAGGGCGGCTTTGTTGCATAAATAAATCCTAACTATTTGATTTAATTTAAAAATTAAATATTGAAATAATATATAACCTTTAAATATCTATAAGTTGGTGATTTGTATAACAAAGCCCTTGCGTCATAATTCTGCCAAATAGCTGCTTTCAGCCAATTAACCTCCATCCGTTCGGCCCTCTTACTTTGAATAAAGATTACACTCGCCTGGGATAGGCTTTTTATTTTTAGACGCTTAACAAGATAGGGACATCATTAACAAGTAACTTTCAGGGATTCATAAGAAACAAATACTCATGCTGTTTTAAATGAAGACTGTTTTATCTTTACTGAAGTCAATGACAATCCCCCTATAGCAGCTCGCAATGCTTGGCTTTACCGAACGAGCCACGGAAAAACCATAATCCACTATGCTTTTATAACTCTTTCAGGATAATATCTTTAAATAAATAAACTCCTAATATCATTCAAAAAAATAGAAAACAACCTTAAAAACAGACGATTAACATATAATATATCTTAACTTATTTTAATACAATATATTAACATTTTATATATTACTAATAATCTATGTGGTTTTCTTCATTTTTTGATGATCAGGAAAATATTTAATTATAATTTTTGCCCTCCAACATTGAATTTTAAATGTTTTTTAAAATCGGTAAGGCAATTATTGATAAATATTATTGTTTAGATTAATATTTAATTGATAAATAAGGTTTAAGTTACTCAAGAAAATGACAGACGATATAGGCAGTGTCTTCGCCGTTTACAATTCTGGATTGCTCTGCCGCCAAAGCCTGAAGTACAGTTTTGTGGCAAGACAGGATCTGTTGCAATCCTTTCTTGCAGACCTCCGACTTGAAAATCCTCCGCATCGGCTGCTTTCAGGCTTGCACGGCATGGGCAAAACCACATTACTGCTCCGTATTGCCGTTGCAGTCGAGGAAGAGGAGACTTTAAATTCCAAGTGGCAGGCACTCACGTTTCCCGAAGAACAATACAATGTGGCTTATTTGGCGGATCTTTGGGTCAATTGTTTATACTCCTTGATTGAAGCGCTGGATCAAAGCGGCAGGAAAGAAGCTGCACGGCAGTTGGAAGACAAAATTGCCTTATTGCCCAAACATGATCAGGCCAGCGCCTTAAACTTATTGCTTAAAGAAGCCGGCCAAAATGATAAGCGCCTATTGCTGCTGATCGATAATTTCGACCTGATACTGCGCCGTCTGAAAGAAGAACGGCGGCTTTTGTGGGAAGTGCTCAAAACCGAATCCCGTATTGTAATAATCGGCACCAGCACATCTGGAATGATGCCGTATGAAGCGGACATCGAAAAAACCGCCGGAATTTTCAAAATGGAAGTAATGAAAGGTTTAAGCCTGGATGAAACCGTCGAAACGCTGCGTAAACTGGCGGAAAGCAATCATGTGAATCACATCCTCACATTGATCGAAAATGATCCGGGACGTATCAAGGCACTGCATACGCTTACCGGCGGCAACCCGCGTACCATTGTATTACTGTACAAAGTACTTAAACAGAATCTGGAGAACGGCAATATTCTCAATGATCTGGATGGTTTACTGGATCGGGTTACGCCGGTTTATAAAACACGCTTCGAGGATTTTCCCCAGCAGGCCCAACAATTGGTAGATGCGTTGGCATTGCACTGGGACCCGATTACTGCGCATCATCTTGCTGAATTACTGGATTGGCCAGTCAATCAGGTTTCGGCGCAACTAAGTCGTCTGGAACAGCAGGGCGTGGTTGAAAAACAGCCACCGCCTACGGGAAAACGGGTAGCCTTTCAACTGGCCGAACGTTTTTTCAATATCTGGTATTTGATGCGTTATGGCCGTCTTCGCTCACGGCAAAAGCTCCTCTGGCTGGCGCGTTTTTTACGTATTTTTTGCCATCCTGCCGAACTGCAAAGCCACGCAGGACAATGTTTAAGAAAAGATATTACAGACAGTTCGGAAGCGGACTACAACATGGTATTGGCGCATGCGGTCGATGATGCCGGCTTGCGGATGGCGCTCGAGAACCAAGCACTCGCCGCATTACTGACTATTCAGGAAACCCACAGCAAAATCCAGGAATTGCTGGATTTCGATCTTCTGGGATATCACGATACCGAACTGGGGCCCCGCTTGAAACGCATGATGCATATGCGGGAAATACGCCAGCTAATCCAGACGGCGTTAGTAACACAAGAAACCGATTTTGATAAACAGCACTGCGCAGATCTATTTTGCGGCAGTTTGGCGTTATTGAAGGAAGAAAAAGATGCGACGGCGCGTTTGTCAGCTACACTGTCGAGCGCTCAATGGAAATATTTATATGCCATCTTAAGCAGTGAATATCAACAGCATTTCAACGTATTCGGACCGAACATCGAGCATTTTTACAGCGCCGTCGCTGCCGGTGAAATAGCCGGCTGCAACGACTTAGAGGGGGCCCAGGCCGCTGCCTTGAGATACGGCACCCCGGAGTTATTGGCGATTGCCGTATACTTCAATTTTCCTTGTGAATCCTGTCCAGGCGGGGCCGTAACGCCGGAAACCTGCAAAAAAGCGTATCATGTGCTCCTGGAAAGGCATCAGTCTGCATCACTTTGGAACAGTTTCGGCACTTTTCTACACCTTGAGCCGAAATATTTCTCAGAGGCGGAAAACGCCTTCCGTCAGGCGCTTTTATTGAATTCCGAGAATGCTGAATACCACCACAATTTGGCCCGACTGTTGTCGCAGCGTGAAGACAAGCTAACCGAAGCAGTCAGTCTTGCTGAACGCGCCGTTCAGTTGGACAATAAAAACTTTCATGCGTTATATAATCTACTTGGGCTACTCCTGAAAACAGACCAAAAAACAGCGTTTGAAACGAATTTACGCCAATATTTAGAAGAAGGAAACGACGATTTTCATCAAACCTATTGGACAAATACGCTGAACTTATTAAAACAGGCGCTACATCAAGGTAAAGAGTGGGAACAATTATTGCTGACTTTATTTGATACCGGAAAAGTGGGGCAACGATGGCGACCCTTACGGGAAGCCTTAATAGCAGTTTGTAGCGACAATCCTCTTTATTTGAATGGTATTGCACCAGAAATCCGTGAACCCGCAAGTAATATTTTATCCGCTTTAAAGGCTTAAAAATAAAACTGCTTTAACCTCTACTGATTTTTATCATTTGAAGAGTGATTTTTTAAATCCCTTTCTTCAATATTCCCGCCTGAGATATGATCAGCCCTCCCAGCCGAAACTCGCCTTCTTTTCGGAATTCAGCTTAAGTGCTCCTGTTCGGATTTTGCTTGGCCGCCTCGCCGGCGGCGACACTGTGATACTGCCAGAATAATTGCTGTTCTTCCGCAATTACCGGTTCGACCCACAAACGGTAAGCCTGCTCTTTATCGGCAGCCTGGGGTTTGATTAATCATCACCTTTTCTCTTTACAAAAATCCGGTAAATTTCCTTCAAGCGTAATTATCCGATGCACCCTGCTCTGCTATCCCTGAAATCAAGCTTTCAGCCGTCATCTCTGACCCGTATCATCGATCCCGAACGACTACCCGACAATATCGAATTGTGGCTCAAGCGGGACGACAGGCTGCATCCTATCATATCCGGCAACAAATGGCGGAAGCTGAGATATATCCTCGAAGACGCGCTCGGAGCAGGCGCGCATACATTGATCAGCATGGGGGGCGCCTATTCGAATCATCTGCATGCCTTGGCTTATGCCGGCAAGTTACTGGATTTGCAGACGATCGGGTATATTCGCGGAGAATGGCCGGAGCCGCTCACACCGACTCTGCAGGACTGCCAAAATTGGGGAATGGAACTGCGCTTTGTCTCGCGGTCCGATTACCGACTGCTCAGGCAATACCGAGCCCCTTTAGATCTGCCGGGCATCGGATCGGGGCAATACTGGCTGCCGGAAGGCGGGGCACAGCCGCTGGCGCTGAAAGGCGTCGCCGAACTGGTTGAAGAAATCGCCCTGCCCTTTGATGTACTTTGCCTGCCCTGCGGGACAGGAACGACGCTGGCAGGCTGTATCGCAGCGCTAAACGGCGCAAAAAAAACGCTTGGCTTCGCGGCACTCAAAAACGCGGATTTTTTAACGGCCGATGTAGAAAGCTTATTGTCAAAAACTTACACTAACTGGCATATCAATCCGGATTATCATTTCGGCGGTTTTGCAAGAACGACGCCTGAACTGCTCGAATTCATCACCCGCTTCGAATTAATGCAGCAAATCCCGCTCGAACCGGTCTATACCGGAAAAATGCTGTATGGACTGTACGAGATGATCGCCAAAGGCTGTTTCGAACCCGGCCAACGACTGATCGCCGTTCATACAGGCGGCCTGCAGGGCAAACGCGGATTCACACTGCCATAAAATCGATTTTACTAATGACGATGAATGCCACCGAAAACGATGATGAATAGACAAACGGAACCCGAACTGATGGAAGACCCGGAACAGGTCAAGGCTTATGCCGAAGCCGATTTTGCGGTCCCGCATCAGCAATTCGTCGACCGCCTACGAGATTTTATCAATGAACCGGAATTTAATGGCATCGCGCTCGATCTGGGTTGCGGGCCGGGCGACATCAGCCTGCGTTTCGCCAAGGCATTTCCTTTCAGCCGAATCGATGCGGTCGACGGTTCGCGAGTAATGCTCGATTATGCGGCAACCTACACCTCAGCCGTCAGAGACCGGATTCGCTTGATCCACGGCCGCCTGCCGGATGTCATAATGCCCGAACTATTTTATGCGATCATATTCAGCAACAGCCTGTTGCATCACTTACCCAACCCGCAGATATTATGGCAAACACTCAAAAAAGTCTCCAAGCCGGGAACCCGCATCGCAATAATGGATTTGTTACGCCCTGCTTCCCATGAGGCGGCAATAGCTCTGGTCGAGGCCTATGCAGCTAATGAGCCGGAGATTTTACAGCGTGATTTTTATTATTCCCTGCTGGCCGCTTTCACGCTGGAAGAAATCCGGGATCAGCTTCAAAAAGCCGATCTGCCCCTCAACATCGAACAAATCAGCGACCGCCATATTTTCATTAAGGGCAGCCTTGCTTAATCTGTAACCCAAGAACATTCATGGACACTACCGAAGTTATTCCCACCGCCGATCTGCAAAAGCCGGAATTTTATATTAACCGCGATGCCAGTCTTCTGGAGTTCAATAAGCGCGTGCTGGCCCAAGCCCGGAATAAAGATGTGCCTCTGCTCGAACGGCTCAATTACCTCTGCATTTCCTGCTCGAATCTGGATGAATTTTATGAAGTCCGGGTAGCGTCCGTGATTCAGATGGCGGCGATCGACCCGAAGGTGACCGGTTCCGACGGCCTGACGCCGAACGAGCAACTGGAATTGATTTCAATCAAGGCGCATGAACTGGTTGCAGAGCAGTATCAGGTACTGAATGAGATCCTGATTCCGAAACTCCAGGAACAAAACATCAATTTCATCCGCCGCAAGGACTGGAATGAAGCCCAGCTCAAATGGCTGCAGAATTATTTTAATGAAGAAGTGCTGCCGATCCTGACGCCGGTCGGACTGGATTCCGCGCATCCTTTCCCGCGCATTCTGAACAAAAGCTTGAACTTCATTATCTCTCTGACCGGTAAGGATGCATTCGGACGCAACAGCGGCCGTGCGGTCTTGCAGGCGCCGCGCGCGCTGCCACGCATTGTGCAACTGCCCGCCGAAGTAACGCAAAGCGGTCCCTACAATTTTGTGTTCCTGTCGTCAATCATCCATGCCTTCGCCGATCAGTTATTCAACGGCATGAGCATTAAGGGCTGTTATCAATTCCGGGTGACCCGCAACAGCGATTTTTTCGTTGATGATGATGCGATCGATGACCTGCTGCTGGCGGTCGAAGGCGAGTTGGCAATGCGCAATTACGGCGATGAGGTCCGGCTCGAAATCGACGCGAATTGCCCGGACGAAACGGTCGCCTTTCTGCTCGCCCGTTTCGATATGACCCGGCAACACCTGTTTCTGGTCGACGGCCCGGTCAATCTGAGCCGGATGCAGGAAATCATCAGGTTGGTCGATCGCCCCGATTTGAAGTTCGTACCGTTTAAGCAAAGCATACCGACGCAATTCGCGCGTAACAAGGACATGTTTACGGCGATCCGCCGCCAGGATATTTTACTGCACCATCCGTTTGAATCGTTTGCGCCGGTCGTCGAATTTCTGCGCCAGGCCGCCGTGTCTCCGGAAGTGTTGGCGATCAAGCAGACCCTGTACCGTACCGGCGCCGACTCGCCGATCGTGAATGCGTTGATCAAAGCAGCACGGGCCGGCAAGGAAGTGACGGTCGTGATCGAACTGCGCGCCCGCTTCGACGAAAAGGCCAATATCGATCTGGCTGCGAAACTGCAGGAAGCGGCGGTGCATGTCGTTTACGGCGTGGTCGGCTACAAAACGCATGCGAAGATGTGCCTGGTGCTCCGCCGGGAAGGCAAGGAACTCGTCAATTACGTGCATCTCGGCACCGGTAACTATCATCCAAAGACAACCCAGCTTTACACCGATTACGGTCTGTTTACCTGCGACAAGGAACTGGGCGAGGACGTCCGTAAGGTTTTTGCCCAGCTGACGAGCCTCGGCAAGGTGACCAAGCTGAACAAACTGCTGCAATCGCCGTTCACCCTGTACAGCGGCCTGATAGAAAAAATCGAGCGCGAAATCGACTTTGCGAAAAAAGGCGAACCGGCGAGAATAGTGATCAAGGTTAATGCGGTCGTGGAAGAGCAGTCGATCCAGGCCTTGTACCGCGCCTCGCAGGCCGGCGTCGAAGTGAAACTGATGGTACGAGGTATTTGCTGTTTGCGGCCCGGTGTTCCTGGCGCGTCGGAGAACATTGAAGTACGCTCGATTATCGGACGGTTTCTCGAACACGAGCGGATTTACGCCTTTTTGAACGGCGGCAATCAGGAAATTTATGCATCGAGCGCGGATATGATGAATCGAAACATGTTTCGCCGTGTTGAAGTATTTTTTCCAATCGGCAGCAAAAAACTGCAAAATCGGATTTTACGCGATCTGGAACTGTATTTGATCGATAATACGGAAGCTTGGCTCTTGCAATCGGACGGCCATTACCAACGCGTAGAACGCACGGGTGACCAGGAAGTAGTCCAGGCGCAGACCCGGCTTTTGAATGAATTACAGGGTTGATGCATTAAGGTATGAAGGAACGACTTGCCTTTCTTGCTGTTGAACTCCATGATAAAGGCTATCGCTCCGAATCAATCTGCTCAACGGCATAGATACTTTAATTATGAATCAGACAAGAGAAATTGCCCAATTGGGTGCTGAAGCGCTAAGGCTCCCTGCCGAACCGGTCGCGGAAGTCAACAGCACCGAAACACGGGCATTAATTACCACCCTGAAAGCCACGCTGGCCAGCACTCAAGGTGTCGGTCTGGCCGCGCCGCAAATCAGTATGCCCCAACGGATTATCATTGTCGCCTCGCGTCCGACGCCACGCTATCCGAACGCGCCCTTGATGGAACCCACCGTGATGATCAATCCTGCCTTCATACCGTTATCGGAGGTTAGGGAAAAAGACTGGGAAGGCTGCCTGAGCATTCCCGGTATTCGCGCATTAGTCCCTCGATTTAAGGAGATCCGGATCGATTATACCGACGAACAGGGTAATGCGATCCGAACCTGTCTGCAGGACTTCATCGCCCGCGTTTTTCAGCACGAATTCGACCATCTGAACGGCCTGGTTTTTCTGGATCGGGTCGAAAGCAACCGGGACATTTTTTCCGAAAGCGAGTATCTTAAATTGTTCAGTTGAGCATGGGTTTGCTGCACAGACAAATTCCGGCTCTAGACAACACTGCTCTTAATTCTTATTCGGAACGATGACTCAATTTGACGATCCTGAAGATCCCTGTCAGCACCCCATAGTGGGAGAAAGAACTGAACCTTTACCTTGGCAGGTCCCAAAACCAGCCGAGGAAGATCCAGAAGCTCCGTTGCGGCTTAAAAAAATCCTGTCCAGCGCCAGTTATCGTCAGGCCGACCAGGACGTCGATTTTCTGAATCGGGATGAGCTGCGTTCCTTTCGCCTGCAGGTCGACTTTTTTAAAGCGGAACAGACGCTCAAAGAAAATAATGTCGAAAATACGATCGTGGTGTTCGGCGGTACACGCATTAAAGAACCCGGCGAATCCAAGCGCAAGGTCGACGGTCTGAAGGCGGCACTCGAAAGCAAACCGAACGATCCTGTTTTATTAAGCAAACTTACTGTCGCCGAACGGGTTTACGCGAAAAGTCACTACTATAATATTGCCCGGGAATTCGGCCGTCTGGTAGGAAATTCTCGAAACCAAGCCCCTACCAGCCCCTGCGTGATCATGACCGGAGGCGGTCCCGGACTGATGGAGGCGGCAAACCGTGGCGCTTATGACACAGGGGCTCTCAATGTTGGCCTGAACATCAACCTGCCCTACGAACAGTTTCCCAATCCTTACATCACGCCCGAACTGTGTTTTCGCTTTCATTATTTCGCGATACGGAAACTGCATTTCCTGCTCCGGGCCAAGGCGATGGTGGTGTTTCCGGGCGGCTATGGCACGTTTGACGAACTGTTTGAAACGCTGACGCTGATGCAGACGCGCAAGATCAAACAAGTGCCGGTCGTATTGGTCGGCAAAGAGTTTTGGAAAGAAGCTTTCAATGTCGATTTTCTGATCTGCGAAGGCGTAATCGACACGGAAGACCGCGATTTATTCTGGTACGCGGAAACCGCAGAGGAAGTCTGGCAAAGCATTGTGGACTGGTATAACGTGAGCGGTCAACCGCTGATCTAAGAATCGAGCTATGGAATTCACCGAGCTGATCGCTACCATTCCCCCCGTGCTGATTCAATTCGTGATGACGGTCGCCTTTGCGTTCGTGGTCGGGCTCGAATTCCGCCGCTATCATCGAATTAATCAATATCAGCTTCATTTCGGCAGTACACGGACGTTTGTATTGATCGCGATTCTGGGTTTCATCCTGTTTTCGCTCGATCCCGGCAAGCAGCTGTTCGCCTCGGGATTTTTACTGTTTGGCGCTGCCCTGCTGATTTATTATTGGCACTTGGCCTCAAAGGGCATCTTTTCGATATTCGGCCCTTTGCTGGCGCTGCTGATCTATCTGATTGGCCCAATTGCGATCACATTTCCAAGCTGGTTCCTGATTCTTTTTATCGTGGTGCTTGTCCTGATGCTGAGCGAAAAGCCGGAAATCCATCGGTTCTCGGATCAGCTCGCCAATGACGAAGTGGCCACATTAGCTAAGTTTTTGATCCTTTCGGGAGTCATTCTGCCTTTATTGCCGGACCGACCGATCGCGCCGGCGCTGCCGGTCACTTATTACAAGGTCTGGCTGGCGGTGATCATCGTATCCGGTTTTTCGTACTTCAGCTATTTGATTCACAATTATTTTTATCAAAGCCGCGGCCTGATGATTACCGCGGTATTGGCCGGACTTTATTCGAGTACGGTCGCCACAATCATCATCGGACGGCGTGCCCGAGGTCTGGCAGCTGCGGAAAGTCATGTTTCGGCTGCGCTGATCATTGCGACCATGATGATGTACCTGCGCCTTCTGGCGATCATCTTCCTGTTCGCCCCGCACGCGGGCCTCAGGCTGTTGCCGCCTTTTGTCTCGATCATATTTCTCTCAGTCCTCGCCGTCACGGCTTTGGCGCATTATAAAAAAGAGCGGCCCCTGGAGGCCGATGCGGTCGATTTTAGACATCCCTTAGAACTTTCGACGGCGCTCCTGTTCGCGATGCTGCTCATGGTTTTTACGTTCGCCACGCAGTATGTAATTACTCATTTTGGACTTACCGGCCTGAATTTCCTGGCGCTCGTGGTCGGTTTGACCGATATCGATCCCTTCATTCTGTCATTGCTGAGTGGAAAATTTCCGGTTTCCGAACTGGCAATCGTCGCAGCCATTATCCTGGCCAGCGGCAGCAATAATCTTCTGAAAGCCGCCTATGCGGTATTTTTTGCCCGCAACCCTTCGGTAAGGTTCGGGGCCGTCTGGCTTACCGTTTTATTTTTGGTATCGATTGTTTATGCGTATGCGTTGATACACTGATTTCATTTTCCAACGTTCCGCATAACCTCCCTTCACAGACGGCTTTCCCAAGGGTTTATTTCAACCTCTCAAGGTGGATTTGACCAATTTGATTTCCGACATCCACATTTTTTTATTGGCCTCCCGCAGTTTTTTTATTTTATTTTCAATAGTCTATTTGACCTTATCGATAAGGGAAATTTTGGCATACCTTTTGATTAAATGAATATACTCTAATAATCCGATATCAGCCGATGAAAACTGTCGTGAGAGATGCCTCTACTTCTTCAACTACTTACCCGAGTCGTTCCGTTTCCGGTAACGCTTCGACTACATCCCCCACAACCGCCAGGGCTTCGTCGCGCTTCATTACTCAAGGCCATGCCGATATTTTCGTTGTTTGGCTGCTTTTAACTTCGGTCAATCTTTATTTTCACCGCCTGATTCCTCTCGATGAAACCCGTTATGCCTCAGTTGCCTGGGACATGTGGGTCCGCCATGATTTTCTTGTGCCCCATCTGAACGGGATTCCCTATCATCACAAACCGCCACTGCTTTTCTGGATAGATAATCTGGGCTGGTCGCTATTCGGCGTTAATGAACTCTGGCTGCTCCTGGTTTCGCCGCTTTGCGCGCTAGTCAGTTTATATGCGGTGAGATATCTGGCCTGCCAGTTGTGGCCGGGCAATTTTGAAGCCATGCGCAAAGCTCCCTGGTTATTGCTGGGTAGCCTAATCTGGGGCGCTTATTTGAACAGCTCTATGTTCGATATGCTGTTAGGGCTGTGCGTATTAGTCGCGATGATAGGCTTGGTGAAGTCGGCCAGACACCTGAATTGGAAGTATTGGGCGCTGTACGCGTTGGGTTGCGGGCTCGGTTTGCTGGCCAAAGGCCCGGTGGTCTTCATGCATATCCTGGCGCCTTTCTTGTTGGGCATATTATGGAGCGACGCCGCCAAACGCGAACGCACAAAGTGGTATCTGCAAGGCGGCATTGCCCTGCTCGTCGGTATCTCGATCGGTCTGGCCTGGGCGATACCTGCCGTATTGAAGGCCGGAGATGCGTTTGGCGGGACCTTGCTCTGGCATCAGACCGCCGACCGGGTCGTAAACAGCTTCGCGCACGGACGCCCCCTCTGGTGGTACCTGGAGCTGGCGCCGCTTATCCTGTTTCCCTGGTGTTTCTGGCCGCGGTGCTGGCAGGCCGTTTGCCGTAAAGAGATTTTCGATGACCCGGCTATGCGCTTCTGTGCCAGCTGGTTTTTGGCGGGAATCATAGGGTTCTCGGCGATCAGCGGCAAACAGGTGCATTATCTGCTGCCTTTGATGCCAGCCCTAGCGCTGCTGATGAGTCGGGCATTAACTGCACAGGCACCGGCCGACCTTCGCATCGGCGATTTTCTGCCGTTCGTAGTGATTTGCTTATTCGGCCTTGGCCTTCTACTTTTACCGATGATACCGAACATCAAAATCTATCATTGGCTGCAGAACCGGCAAATCTGGTGGCCGCTGCTGATCATTGCGACCGGCATCATGGGCATCATTCTCAAAACCCGAACCCGTCGCCTGACCCCTTACTCATTGTCTGGGTCGGTCATTATTCTTCTGACTTCAAGCCTGGCCGGCTTTTTTAGCTCGACCGGCAACGCTTTCCACTTGAACGATGCGGCCGCTCAATTGCAAAAAATCCTGAAGGCTGGCGAACCGATTGCCTGGGTCGGCGAATATGACGGGCAGTTTTTGTTCCTGCTGCGCCTTAAAGAGCCGATGCCGGTCATTCGCTACAGCGAGATTCGACAATGGCTCAACGAGCACCCCAACGGGCACCTGATTTCGATCAATCCCTCACCGAATCCACTAGTCAACAAGCTCAGGCTAAGGATCGATTATATCCAGCCCTACCGTGAAGACTGGTTGGTCGTTCAATCACGTTAAAGCGGCAGCAGGCCCCCGGCTTTAATCCGCATGCGGGTTGAATTCCCGCTCCAGCAACCAGTACGTGCCGCCCAGGGCGGCGACCAGCAATCCGGAAGCGAATACATGAGCGGTATTTTTGACCCACCCCTTCGATAAGGTTCGGAGCCGCTGGCTTAGCGTTTTATTTCTGGTATCGATTGTTTATGCGTATCCGTTAATAAACTCATACAGTTTTACCGCATCGATCGAATAAGATTTTTCGGCGTCAGGATAGATGACGCCGTCCTGTCGGAATCATCAAGCGACTGATCTGCTTGTTTTTTAACCAGACCAATAAGCGGAAAGCCATCAAAAACGAGAAGATTGACAGATAAAAGGCAGGCTCAACCAAATTCCCCTTTAACTGCCAGAAATAATGCATTACGGCAGCGAACGAGGCCAGATAAATCCAGCGGTGCAATTTTTTCCAGCGCCGGCCGAGCGCTTTTTTAGCTGCTTTTGAAGTGGTCATGCCCAACAAAAAGATTATCATGTAAGCCAATAGCCCAAACCACAGATAACGGCTTTCTAGCAAGTCAATTCCGATCAACTGCCATTCCCAGGCTTGATCAATGGTGAGGTAAGCCAATAAGTGCAAAGTGGAATAGAACCAGCTATACACTCCGAGCAACTGCCGATAGTCCGCCATGCCCCGCCACTGGGTAACGGCCTGTAACGGCGTGATCGCCAACGTCATGCACAAAAACCTCAGGGCCCAGTCGCCGAGCCGGATATGTACCGCTTCAATAGGATTTGCCCCCAATGTATGCCTGGCAATTTCTATCGCTAAAACAAAAAGCGGCAGTAACCCGACTGCGAAAACGGACCACCAGATTTTATTATTGCCAAGGACTCTCATTAAAAAAAGTGCCTCAAATCCATGCCGCGATATAAACCTGCCACTTGCTCGCCATAGCCGTTGAACAATTCCGTCGCTCTGCGCGGAGTAAAAAAACGCGAGCCCAATACGCGCTCGCTGCTTTGGCTCCACCGCGGATGCGGAACCGCCGGATTCACATTCGCATAAAAGCCGTACTCATCAGGGGCAAACTGATTCCAAGTAGTGACAGGCGCCCGTTTCAGCAAATCGATTTTGACGATCGCCTTGATACTCTTGAAACCGTATTTCCACGGCACTATCAAACGTAACGGCGCCCCATTTTGCTTCGGCAACACATCGCCGTACATGCCTACCGCCAGTAATGTCAAAGAATGCATTGCTTCATCGATACGCAAACCTTCTACATAAGGCCAGACTAACATCGCTTTATTTCGCTGGTTAGGCATCACTTCGGGCCGATAAACAGCCGTAAACCGGACGAATTGTGCGGAAGACAGCGGCTGCGCGGCTGTTAAAATTGCGCCCAGGGGAATCCCTACCCAAGGCACCACCATCGACCAGGCTTCCACGCAACGGAAACGATAGATACGCTCTTGCAATTTCGGATGATTCAATAGATCTTCCAGAGCAAGCGTCATAGGCTTTTGCACCTCGCCGCCGATTATTAACAACCAGGGATCAGTAGGCAGGGCTTGCGCCAGACGAGTGGTGTCTTCTTTATTAAAGGTAAACTCATAATAATTGGTGTAATTCGCCGTCTGATCGGCGGGCGTGAGTACTAGGCCGTTCGAGGAATAATCACCTTGCGGCAAACTTTGCCAACGAGTATCAGCTGCCTCACCCGTTATAGGTAAACCGGAAGCCAGCGCCATGCCGGCCAGCAATGACTTAAGCACAGCACGCCTTGAGGCGAATATGCCAGGGTCGGTGATCTCCGAACTAGGAATGGCTTTATCGGTTTTTATTATCATGCCTCACCTCACGAGATGCACCCAGTCTCTCAGTCAATCAGTGCTTATCTTTTTTATTATTGGGTATCCATGCCAGCAATTGCCGGATTTTGCGTTCAGTGATAAAAGCCAATGAGAACAGCTGGACGAAATTTTCGGCTTCAATCAAATCCAGACCGATATGGGCAGGCACCAGATCTTTCCGCGTACGGAACAACCGGTCCCATACCGCCAGCACGATACCGTAATTGCTGTCGTGTTCGGATCTTTTTGTGGAATGATGCACGCGATGCAGCGACGGCGTAATAACCCACTGTGAAATTTGCTCTTCCCTGGCAACCTGAATGTTGGCATGGTGAAAAAAGATGAAAAACAGCTCGATGATTTCAATCGATAAAACCACATAAGCATCGACTCCCACGAGTATTACAAAGCCGCACTTGTAAACGATTTCTAAGAGCAGATCAAATACATGAAAACGGAAACCGGTGGATACATTAAAACTCTTATCCGAGTGATGAATCTTATGAAACCGCCAGAGCCATTCGAAACGGTGACTGGCATAATGCCAGGCGTAAATAGCCAGGTCGAACAAGACAAATACGAGCAACCATTTGAGCGGGCCATCGCTCATCCCGGCCAGTAATCCGTGTCCTGCAAATTGTTGCGCGATCCAGAACAAAGAGGAAGCGCGGAGCACGGCAAGAATCAAATTGTTTGCGAGAAACGTCGTGGTATTGGTTACAAACGAATGCTTATGAACATCACGTGGAAACCGCCGGTAGGGTTTTCGTTTTTCGATAATCAACAGCGCCACAAATGCGAGCAAGGCCAATCCGAATAAGACCTGATTGAAAATCAGGCCATTGGCGGTTTCAACATGATCAGGTCCGTTCATGGCTTTGTACTCCCGTTATGCTGATTAAAAAGCGTCGCTTATGTCTTTTGAATGGCGTTAAGCAGTTTGGTCAATTGCTTGATTTCGCTTGCGTCATCGACATGCTGGGTAATGTCGTATTGCACGCCTAGAAAATACAGGATTCGGTTTTTACGATCTTTCAGCGGAATGATTTTCAAGCGGTTGTGGAATAACGAGCCGTCCTTGCGATAATTACGCAACGTGACCTCGACCGGCTGCTGATTCTTCATCGCTTCGATGATTTCGTAGCGCGCCGGCTGCTCTCTGTCATTACCTTGCAGGAACCGGCAATTATGTCCAATGATTTCATCCTGGCTGTAACCGGTCAAATGTTCGAAAGCCTTGTTCGCGTAAATGATTGGGACGTCGGGCAGGTCAGGGTCGGCCAGAGTCACGCCATTCACACATTCATCCAGAATGGCAGATAACACTTGCGGGATCAATGCATCGTCTTTTTTAATGAGAAAGAACATATATTAGACTCCTAGATAACGGACCGGATAATCACTCAAAAGCATTAGGCGTTTCCGGCGGCAATGAGCGTCTTGATATTTTTCACGGTGTTTTCCGCGCCTTCTTCAATCGCGTAACGGATAAGCTTTTCGAAGGGCCTCATAAACATATCCAACTCCAGCAATTCGAAACGAAAAGTCAGGCGGGTCGGTTGTGAGTCATGCACGGACTCGAGCATATAACTTTGCTTATAGGGAGCGGAAATCCCTTTAAAGGACAATTTATGGATAGGCTCAAATTCGGTTATTTCGAAGACTGATTCCGTTTCAACGCCGTTGTTTTTCCGGACTTGCCTCGCTTTCGCGCCGACAAATACCTCCCTCCCATCCAGAGGTTCAAATTCGACAACCTCGGCCGCCCATTTCGGGTAATTGTCGAAAAAATGTTGTCCGATCACTTCAAAGACCTCGCCAATGGACTGCTCGATATCGATACTGGCTTCGCCCGCTACGGCTTTATTCAAATCGAAGGGAAACGGAATTGCCATGGATATTTCTCCATAAAGTACTAAAGATGACTGGCTTGCCTTTCGCTCGACATTGGGCGGACTCAAACTTCAATCAGCAATTTATTTTTTACGGGCGTTGCCGCAATTGTCCCCTCACTTCCAGCCGATACTGGGTCGAATATCGCTAAAATCGGCGCCTAGTAAGAAGCTTTAATATCCTTGTACATAATTTCTACCGGCACAACTTGCATTATCACAGCACAATTTTTTACTGGTCATTGTATAGTATTTGTTAAGATAACTAAAATATCTTCAAGAATATTAGCTATTTTGTACAGTTTTTGTCAATCTTTTGAAAAATTTAGATACCCAGCAAACAACTCGAAAATCCGGTTGATCACCTCTTGAATGCTTTCAGGATGAACTGAATAGGGATTAGTCTGAATGCACTTTGAACTCGCGTTCGAGCAGCCAGTAGGACCCTCCCAACGCTATTACCAGCAAGGCCGTAGCGAGCACATGCATTGCCGAGACATCATGAAAATCGAAAACGATGATTTTTCGAGCCACCGCCATCAATGCGGTCGCAACGACCATCTTGACCGGAATCACATCGTTACGGATGTATAAAGTGATATTGATGAAAATTTCGACCGCGATAAGTACGATCATGAAGGAACCGAAAACATGGAGGATCTCGGATTTGCCGAGGTCGGTAATCGGATGACTCAATATTTCCTGATAAATGACGACCACCACATCAATGACGCACCAGAGTACGGTCAGCATCATCAATAAAGCCAGCGCCTTGACGCCAAAGCGAATCATGGTGTGCAAAAAGCGGATGAAGGCGTCTTCCTCTTCCAGAGACAATTCCTCATGGATGTTTTTCTTTTTACCTTCGCTGCGGTAATGGTGAAGCATCCGGTTGATGAGGGTGATCTTGGCGGACTCCAGATCACCGCTCAGGTCAGTTTCGAAAAATTTGTTCAGCCCCGGCAAATCGCGCACATCGTTTTTATCTACCCGCTTGAAGCCCATCGTCCATTCGGCGTATTCACGAACGCTGATTTTTTTCTTTTCGAGAACGCGAAAATCCTTGTGTCGTGGATCATTTTTAATTTCGATGATTTTGTCATCAATAATTTTTTCCTCGCCTTCCAGCACCTGGATAAACCAGGCGCCGGTGTAAAGAAGCATGCCGGAAATGCCCAGTCGGGCGTTATTTTCGCGGGATTTATTCAGAATATCCACGAGGTCGTCTACGCTCATGGGTCTAGTCGGGGAGCTAATGTAGGTTAGCTGAATCATGAGAACGCCTCTGTTGTTATAATTATGAGGAGTGCCATTCGGGATAAACGACAGAGGCAATTTAGATAGTGCTGCGGGCCCTGCCGGTTTAGGATAACTGTATCACGGGCCTAGCAATAGTCAACAAAGAAGCATGTTTACAGCAATTATTCCCGAACTCCAGGCATATCAATTAAATCAACATCCGCGACAATAGACTGTTACTTTCAATCGCCACCCTTTCTTTATTTTCCAAAGCGGTACATTCGCCTATCAAATCGCTTAGCAGTCGCCGCTGTTCGGCATGTAATTCTTTCACCTGCTCGATCGCCATCAGTACTTCTTCGTTGATCATCGCAAACGCCACCGCTAAGCCTTTTTGTAAGCCGCGCAGTGCGCTGGCTTGCAGTGAGGGCTTCAATTTTTTCGCGATAAACCAGGGGGTCAGCCAACTGATCGCAATAACCAGACTGCTGTGGATCAGGAAATCTACGCCCAGATACGCCAGATGGGTTTCATTACTGTGCTGATAACCGGTAAACACCTGATAACCGACCCAGCTCAGCGCAGCCAACGGCAGCAGGATTTCGGCGATGCGTGCCCCGGTCAATAAGGTCCGCTGAAGCACGTTTCCCGGGTTCGCAAGGGCCTGTCTGACGGCCAATTCGCTCTGGGTTTCGATGATCTTCGGCGCCTTTTCACGCAACGGTGCCAGCTGCCGCTTAAGCGGCGCCGCAGGAATGCCGCGTTGCTCAGCCTGCAGCACGAATTCATCGAGCCCATCATCAAAGCGGGTCTTGGCCCAAGGATCCCAGAGAATAGCGTTGGCCTGAGAGGCCGGATACTTGCCGGTCGCGGGATTCGCCAATAAACCGACCGCATGTTCCGCATAATAAGTGGCCAATTGCTGCACCGGCCAAACGAAGCCTTCCTGCAACAGTTGCACGGTGCGCTGCCATTGCTGTTGCCAAAGCGGAGAAATTTCCTTGAACGCGGCCTCTTTTGCCAACGCCTGCCGGTAATGTTCGAGCGCCTGCCGCAGTTCTTCGAGACGCGCCTGTAAACCACGCTGTTCGAGTTGCTGCACCGTATGTTCATTCGCCAGGTCGGCAAGCATCTTTGCCAAGGCGCCAAACTCGTCCGCCTCTCCGCCTTCCGCGCAGATCGTTTTGAAAATGATCGGTTCGACGAAACCCGCCTTGCTCAGCTGGCGTTTGAAATCCTCGAACTGTTCCGGTTGGCCTCGATCCCATTGATTCAACACGAACAGCCAGGCATGCCGGGCCCCTTCGGCCAACAGCAGCCGCCAGGCCTTCTCGTCGCGGTAGCGCTCGGGGCTGACTACATAAATCAGTACATCGATATGCGGCAGCCATTCCAGCACCAGATGCCGGTTGTTTTGATCGATGCTGTCGAAATCGGGCATGTCGATCCAGATGATATGCCTTTTCGTTTCGTCATCGTGTTGCGCGATCTTCACACTGGCAATCGGCAGATTCTCGGGCAGATGCTGGATGGCGACCGAGCGATGGTGAAATAACGTCACTTCGCGCGAGGTCGGCCGTTCGAGGCCGGTACGTGCTACCGCCTTACCGGCCAGCCGGTTCAATAGCGAACTTTTGCCGACCCCGGTGCCGCCCATAAACGCGACCAATAGCGGACGGCCCTTGCCTTCCCCGAACAGCGCATTGGGTGTACCTGTCTGAGGCGGAGAGTCCTGTTCGAGCATCTCCTGAGCGATCCAGCCCGACGCCGACGCCTGGGCGGCCCACTGTTGGGTATTTTTAACCAAATCAGAGTAATCGTAAGCCATGGCGTTTTTCCTTCAGATGATTTTCAGCTTCCTGTAATTGCTCGGGAGTAATATTGAAATGGGCCAGGCCCGACAATTGCTGGGGCAAAGCCACCAATTTGTCGCGTAGCGCCTCGACGAACAAAGCCTGTTTGACCTGGTTCAACTGATTCTTCTTCAAATCGGCCTCGACGCTGTGCAGGTAGCTGCCGATCGCGCTCTCGGCCAGCAGCGACGTCACGGTCAGCAGCGAAGGAGCGATCACCAGATCGTGTACTCCGATCCCGCCGGTATGCAAGGTCAATGCAATCACCGCCGCATCGGTCGTTGCCCGGGTTGCACGCAAACTGTTCAATAGCAGAGGCTGTTCCTGGAGTTTGCGGTACAGGCGGTGCGCCGCGCTTTCGACATCCTGTTGAAAATTCTCGTGGTAATGTTTGACCGCCCCGTCGAAACCGGCCAGCAGTTCCTGGCGCCGGCTGCGCAAAACTACGCTCAAATCTTTCCACCACAGACGCTGCTGATGTTCTTCTGCCTTATCGCGCAGTTTATCGGTCATTTGCAGCAATGCATGTTCGGCGATTTGATGCAACAGTGCGACTTCATGGCTGGTATCAGTCAACGAGGTTTTCTTGCGGCCGAGCTTCATCAACTGCCTGACCGGCCAGGTCAATACGCGGCGCGTACTAGCCAGCACCACGGCGAGCCCCGGAATTTCGAGCAGGGTCAAAAGCTCGGCCATTGCGACCTGAAAGGTTTCATAATGATGCGGATGATTCAAAAAATCGCGCTGATAATTGTCCAGCGCCTGCTTGATCATTTGCTCGATCAGTTGATGCCAGTCTTTCAGTGCCTGATGTTCCTGAGCGATAGGCTCCAGCCACTGCGACCAGTAATATTGCAGCAGGTCCTGCTCGTAGCGCGCATGTTTTTTGTAGGACACTTGATCGGCCAGCCGGATCAGCACTGACTGTTGCCCCTCAGGCCACACCGGCTGACCCGATTGCTTCTGATAATAGAGCGGCACGACTTCAGGAAACGGGTCCTCACGGGCCAGTTGCCATTTTTCTCTCAGCGAATGCTCGATCAGCGCTTCGGAGCCTTCGCTGAGTTTGTTCAGACAGATTACAGTCGGCTGGCGCAAGACTTCCAATGCGCTCATCATGTCCCAGACCGACTGATCGGCATATTTTTCCTTGCTGACCACCAGCACGATCATGTCGGCCAGCGCAATGGTCCGGATCACGCCTTCGCGGTAGGTTGACGAATCAATTGAATCGAAATCTGGCGTGTCCCACAGCACGCATTCGGGCAACAAAGCGGAGTGAGGCCCCGACTCGGACAAGGCAAAGCAGTCGTGCCGCTCTTTGGTCAATTGAGTGAGCTGTAACTGCTGAAAACGCCCGAAATAACGCTGCAGACCGGCACAATCCTCGCGCCGGACCCGATGGCAGAAACCTTGCGGATGCACTGTATAACCTGCTAATGGACTCACGCCGGCGGCGCCGGACTGAAGCAGCACATTCACCAGCGTACTTTTACCGGCCTGGGTCGGTCCCACCACCGCAATCTGCAAGGGCGGCAACGGCATCGAATCGATCAGAATACCCTTGCGCAAAAAGGCTTCCGCCATCAGCAACTGATCGATGCGCTGCTGATAAACCGCCTTGACTGATTCTAGTTGAGCCTGCTGTAAAATCGTCTGATAACGCTGCTTCAGTAATTGGATAAATTCCAGCATAAGACATTGCTTGGGTTATAATGACCGATCATTTTACCGAGTTTTTTTAAGATCGGGCGTTATTAATTAACAACAAGAGCAAACTCCTTTTAACACCGGTCCGTAACATATCGAGGCAGCCTAATGAAAAAAATTTCCGTATTTCTTATTTTTGTTCTGAGTTGTATTCTTTTATCTGCCTGTGGCAGAAGCGAAAAAGTCAATGGCCATAATATTCGTACCGCCTATAAATCGGTGAAAGTCTTGAAGGAACGACTGCCAGCCGAAAAACGGATCGAATTTGAAGTATCGTTCTGGACCATTCGGGACGCACAAAAGGCCGACTCCGAATTTTTGAATACGGTTGACGGAAAAAGTCCGGTCGAAATCATCGATATGGGGAAAGAAATCTACCAGCAGCGCAAAAATGCCGGCTTCAAGGGCTATGAACAATATTCAAGCTGGGAAGATATGATTTCCAAATTCGGACAGGAAAGATCCCAGCAAGGCGCAATCAAAAAAGAGGATGCCAAAGATAAAGCAAATGACGTGCTTTATAACTTGCAACGTTAACTGAACAATACACTTTCCGGATGGATTGTTTATCTCAGTCCATCCCCTGCTCTAATATCAGCCTAAAGCGATTCGGGTTAAAATAATAACCTTACTGTACCGACATCGCGTCAATAACAATCCGCGGTCACGCGGACCTCTTTTACCCGCCGAAGTTGATCAGGCGAGAAATGACATCCGTGCCGAAATTATGGCTCGATTCGGCAAATTCGTGACGGATTTCAGTACCCGGCAAGGTAACTCCATATCGAACATACAAATGCCCACCGAAACGAGCGCATGCTGCGTGTCGTCAGGCAGTGGCAAGGTAGAGGAATCTCCGGTTTGGCTCGCTCAGCCATCAACAGATGCAATTTGGCCAGCGCCGCCGGCTAAAAATAATGATAAGGTTTTATCGAACCTAGGCTTCCTTTCACCCAGGTTTGCCCAGAAAAATCGAAGAATACGGAGAAGACCGAAAAAATCGACAGCTCGTATTGGAGCCTAGCAACAGATACCCAACCCTTCCCTCCTCCCCAAATCCAGAAAAACTTGGCGAGGAGGGTTAAAAAGGGGGACATAAAAACTGCATTTCCAAATTAAATATTAACGATGCCCGTCGCGCTCCCGTTGCGGACGATATCGGGCCATTGACGCGCTTCTTTGTTGTGTCGACAGTTCACGCCGATGAACTTCGATCAGTATCAATAACAGACAAAAAAATACAAAAGCTGCCATCACAATCTCCCTCATATCTGAAAAGAAAAACGCCAAGAAAGTATTCTTGACCCCCGATATTCAGCATTTATTATGCCATTTTGACTTGTCGTCTCCATTCACAATAATCTACAGCAATAACTTTAAAGCAATTTAAACCGTCAATCTCCTTGGCACTAAAATAGTGCTTTTTCCCGGAAAAATCTGTTTTATCGTAGTGCACCCTTCGGGGTTTAGGACCCAACATGTAGCGCCGCAATACGGCCTGCTCCAAAATATTCCATATTCTTTAGGTCCTCGCCTTTTTGGAATAGTTCAGTTCGTAAGTTTTATATTGCTTAATAATGGATCGACCAATAACAGATTTTTTAATACTGCCAGCAAGAGTTGCCGTATGAATCAAGTGTATATTTCCGAGTCTATAGTTGTTATTTGATTGAAGAATATTTCATTATCATTCTTCAAACCGTATGCAATCGTGAAGTTTTGGTGGTCGTCAAACACGACACCATTCTCAAAGTTGCGGCACTAATGCGAAAAGATCATACGGGTGATTTAGTCATGGTGGAAGATCGCAATGGCTCACCACGATATCCTATCGGCATCGTGACGGACCGGGCTATAGTGATCGAATTGATTACCAAAGACATCGCCATCGATGCGGTCGCGGTAGGCGATCTGGCGTGCCGGGAACTGGTGCTCGCGCAAGGGGACGACCTGCTTGATGCGATCCAGTTAATGCGCCAAAAAGGCGTACGACGCTTGCGGGTAGTCGATAAAAGCGGCGCACTGATCGACATTATCACGGGGGATTTGATCGAGTTGGTCGCCGAACAATTACAGAAATTGTCAGACTGATTGGCAAGGAACAAGCGCAGGAAGAACGATACCGCTCAATGGATTATTAATGAATAGAAGCGTAATCGATTCGATAAATAGCCAAAAAACCGCCCCAATGGCTTTGATAGACCAGACTGACGCCTTCGGGCAACTTCTTTAGCGAATCCACAAAAGGCAACAGTCTGACCAACAGCGTGTTTTTGGCTTTCGCATCGGGCGTGGACCAGACGCGGTAATAAGTGCCTTCTTTCTGCGCCAGGTAACTGCCGTCACCTTCTTCCTGTGCCCAGCGTTTGACCCGGCCGATATCCCCATGCAAGTCATCGCCCGCGGGAATATTTTTTGAATTGAAGGACAAGGGCGTGCCGCCGTAGGCGGTAAGTTCGGACTGATGCAGCAGCAGGTCATTGTTGACCAGGAGATAGACGGGCCGCGACGTTCCGAAATGCGCCGCGATCTCCGCCAAGGCTTTTTCACTGTCCATGGTCAGCCAGCGCGCCATTTGCGCCAAGCGCGAACTTTCTTCGGCCGATGCCGCGGGCAGAACGCCTTTTAACGCTTTCCAAACCGGCCCCATAAAGGTTTTATCGGCCGGCTTGCGTAGCCAGGCCTCTTTGCCGCTCAGGAAATGAATCCGCTGACCATCATCCCACCAACTCAGGAATAACGCGTCCTCCGGCGCCTTGCGGGCCATGACATCCGCGGCGGCTTGCCAGATGTCATGGCGCAGCCCGGTCGGGCTGGAAGCAATAGCCTCCGCGTCTCTGGGAAACAGAACCGCCTGATGTTGAATGCCCGCGCCATCTTGATACTGGGCCACCAGCAGGTCGAACAGATTCTTGCCCTCCTGGCTGAAGGTATAGCGTTCAATCGACTGGGCCATGAAATGCCCTTGCACACTGCCCTGCGGTTCCGGCGCATGACGGACGCTGAGCCGATCCCCATTTTTCGTGTCCTCCCCCGTAATGGCAGATGAAAGCAGCAGCTGCCGGTAGAGTATCGTGCCGCCCGTTACCAGCAGCACGACACTTATCAACAGAAGCAGCCCTTTCCCTATTGCCTGGGACATCATTGCCGCTCGCTGTCCTACACACCTTCATCCGGTTTTCCGAGCCGGGCCGGCTTCAGGACCATATAAGCCACCCCCACACCAAACACAATCAGCAACAGCCCGGTAATGAGCAAACTGTTACTGCCGCCTTTCTCACTGGTTGAAGATGATACCGGAGCAGACGCAGGCGCAGACTTCCCAGCCGCCTCGCGCAGGCGCGTGTCTTCATCCATGATCTGGGTATAATCCTTAAGCAATTCCGACCAGCCTTCGGTGTAGGTGAAGCCGCCGGGATTGGCATGGAAAATACCCTTATAGTGCTTGATCAGGTCGTGCTCCCACATATCGGCGTGAATGCGCTCCACATGGCTAGGGTTATTGCCTTTCGCCCAGAACAATTGGAAGAATCCGCCGGGCACATCTTTTTCAGGTGCAGGCGGATGAGGCCGGTTGGTTTTCTGTCCGACCAGCAGTCCGTCGTCATAAAGTTTGGTGACGACTTTCCTCGCTTCCTGCTCCACAGCCAGGGCTTGAATGGTGCCCTTGTCGGCTGTATCCAGATAAGTCTTGGCAAAGCTGGCCGAATGGCAGAGGCTACACGTATCGACCCATGCCTGCTTGCGGTCCTCGAACCAGGGATGACCGAGATTATCGGCGATAGCTGGCGTCGGGTTGAATGCCCAGCGGACTTTCCGTACCAGATTGTGGGAATATTCGCCTTGGTATTCAAAGTGGCAGACCTGGCATGTCGGCGCCGTATATCCACCCTTCGCGATCGCGTCTTTCAACGGCACCTCGAAATTCCACTTGGCTTTACCCTGGGTCTGGTACACGGTGCCGTGCTTGGACATCATGAAGTTTTCAAACTCATTGTGATCCACGCCGTTGTGGCAGGTGGAGCAGGCTTCCGGTTGCCTCGCTTCAGCCACCGAGAAGCTATGACGCGTATGGCAGCCGTCGCATTTATTTTGCTGGTAATGGCACATGTCGCAGCCTTGCGCCACTTCCCGTTCGGGCATGGCCGCCCAAACGGTGTTTTCGACGTTCGCTTCCCAGTCGACCGCATGGGAAGGATGGCCTTTGCCCCATTGTTTTTGCGGCCATTCTTGCTGTTTTTCGGATTCGGCTTCTGCGAATTCATTCAAATGGCAGGTGCCGCAGGCGACACGGTCCGGCATGACCAGATTCTCGGCGTGATTGATCTTTTCCTTACCGACGCCGCCATGGCAGTCGATACAGCCGACCTGATTGAGTTGTTGGTCTTTTTCAAGGAGACCCAGTTTGGCCAGATTGACTTCCACTTCGGCCAGCTTTTCTTTTTTGTAGGCGCGGACGTCGTTGTCCGGCAGGTTCCGAATCGCAGCCAAATCACTGTGGACGCTGTTTTTCCAGGCATGGAAGGCTCCCGGACTGGAGGCTTCATGACAGGTGACGCAGTCGTTGCGGCCGAATTCGCCCTGAACGGTTTTGGGCGGTTTATAGAAATCCTTGGGATTCCAAAATTTCTGAATCGGAATCGGCTCCCAATAAGCGCCATGCGAACCCTTGCCTGGATGCGTATCGTAATAACTCTTCTTGAGTTTGTCGAAATCGGGGAGTTCGGTGCTGGCAAATCCGATACCACTGAACCCTATTAGACTGAATAATATTATATTCAGCAAATCAAGCATCTTGTGTCTCATGTACACCTCCTACGACCGGTTCTAGATTTTATTATATCGATTCGATACTAAAGTCTAACGCAATCCCCATACTAATGAAACCATAATTGCAAAGATTGCATTTATACAGATTTGGAACACTGAGGCAACAATTTTCTTACCTGTTTGGGGAGGCGTGTATACGTCCGTGCGACTGAGGTTATAACGCTGCAACTTTCTATCTGGGATGCCCCCATTCAAACAAATTTACTGATGAAAATTCCCGCCTATCCCGGCTTTTTCCGGCTCCCTATGCCGGGTGGAAAACAGCGCTGACTATCAAGAAGGTTTTTTGCGTCTTTTACAGAATGTCCCATCTTTCGCTCTGGTTTTGGACTCAAGCGGCTCAGTTTGGTAATTCCCTGAACATTAGCAAGAAAATTGCCGCCCTTGTGCCGCTGGCGGCGGCAACTGTTACTGCCTAGTTATCAACATCATTGCACCGGAAAATTAGCAAAACGTATTAAAGCGCCCAGCCAATCGTTAAAATACAATTTTGAGATGCGGGTATTAAGATGGCGAAATCTGACAAACCTGCCTCGATTCGGGAAGCCGGACACAAACAGTCTCGTCTTTTCGGACAGGGCAAGAATATCTTACTGGATTGCAAAGTCCCCTCCCGGCTCGAAGCAATCGAAAAACTGGCCGAGGCTGTCAATCGGGCGCTGCCCGATCCGAATCTGGCTTTTTCCGCCAACTTGTGCCTGGAAGAGTTAATCATCAATACTATTCTTTATGGCTTCAAGGGGGCCGCCGACCGCTTCATCCATGTCCATATGAGCGTCACAGGGGACTGGCTGGAAATCGTTCTCAAGGACAACGCGCCCCGGTTTGATCCGTTCGTGCAGGCCCCGAAGCCCAATCTGGAGCTAGATATCGGCGAGCGCCCGATTGGCGGCCTTGGGGTGCATATCGTGAAAACGCTGATGGACGAGACCCAGGCATCCTACGATGGCACCGGCAATACGATCGTATTGCGCAAACGCTTGCCGACTAAAATGCCGGAATAAAAAAGGGCCTGAAACCTCTCTATCAGCCGAGCGCCAGCAGCGCTTCGGCGACAGAATTTTCGATCTTAAACAAGGCCGTGAAGCCGGACATGTCGAACACCGAACGCACATTTCCCTGCACATTTGCAAAGCATACCTTGCCGCCTTTCTCCTTCAGCAGTTTGGCCATCAGCAGCAATGCCCGCAGTCCGGCGCTGCTGATGTAGTCGAGCCGTTCGAAATCGACCACAAAATACTGCTTCCCGCCGCCGATCAATTCCCGAATGTTTTTTTCGTACTCCGGCGCCGTCACCGCATCCAGCCTGCCGGCAATCGCAATCACGATGGCGTGGTTCTCTGTTTTTATCTGCAAATTCATGAATATTCTTTTTAGGGACAATTAGTTTTAAGCCGGAATTGTAATCGGTTTTTACCGTCGATCCATCGGTATTCGATGCTTTCGGTCAAATTTCTGATGATCATCAGCCCCAGTTCGTCGGTCAAGCTCTCGCTCTCGAGCGGATTGGCCTTTATCCCGGTGCTTTCGCAGATCAGTTCCAGGCGATCGTTCTTTTCCGAATAGGCGATGGTCATGTCCAGAACGACCATGCCCAAGTACGGATTATAGATTTGCAGCAATTCTTCGACCAGGAGCAGCAGGTTGTAGCGGATTTTCTTCGGCAGGATCTGCTTTTCGCAAAACGCCTCGATTTCAGCATTCATCGCATACAGGTCGTAATCCGGCGAACTGATCCGGCGGGTGTAACTGCGGATCCGGTTAATGAAAGCCTTAGTCTTGTCCTTTTGTGGATTATCAAAAATCTGTTCCGGAGGACCTTCTTTGTAAATGATCCCTTCGTCCATGTACAACACCCTGTTCGATACATCTCGGGCAAAGTCCATTTCATGAGTCACGATCGCCATGGTCATGCCCTCCTTCGCAAGCCGGCGGATCACCGAGAGCACCTCTCTGACCATGGTCGGATCGAGCGCGGAAGTTGGTTCGTCGAACAGGATGATCTCCGGCTCCATCGCCAGGCAGCGCGCAATTGCGACACGCTGCTGCTGCCCGCCGGAAAGCTCGTCAGGGTAACAGTCGGCTTTTTCGGCCAGCCCGACCAGACGCAACAGTTCGAGCGCTTTGGCCTGGGCGATCTCTTCGCTGAGCCTTTTCAATTTGATCGGGGCAAGCGTCAGATTTTCGATTACGGACAGGTGGCAAAAAAGATTGAACGACTGGAACACCATATTCATCTTCTGGCGAATTTGGGCGACATCGGTGTTCTTGTCCAGAATATCCAGGCCCTTGATCTGAATACTGCCGCCGCTGGGCATTTCAAGCAGGTTCAAACAGCGCAGCAACGTACTCTTGCCGGTGCCGGAAGGCCCAATGATCGAGACGACCTCGCCGGTTTTGATTTCGGTCGTGATGTCTCTCAGCACAGCCAGTTCGCCGAATTTTTTAGAGAGATGTTCGATCTTGATCATGACTTGACCACTTTTTGCCGTTTGTATTTCGGGTCGGTGATCCGTTCCAGGTATTCCAGCGACTGCATCAGAACCCACGAAATCAGAAAATACAGAATCGCGACCATGATCAGCGGAAAGAATGCATCAAAGGTGCGGCTGCGGATGATGTCGCTGGCCTTAGTCAAATCCTGGACCGCGATATAACCGACGATCGAGGTCATCTTGACCAATGAGATAAACTCGCCTCGATAGACCGGCAAAATGCGCTGCACAGTCTGCGGTAGCACGATATACACGAAGGGTCTTGACCCTGGTGAAGCCCATCGCAATGCCGGCCTCGGTTTGTCCCCTATCTATTCCCTCGATGCCGGAACGGAAGATTTCCGAGGTGTAGGCGGCGAAATTCATCCCGAAGGCGATGATCGCGACCAGCACCGGATTGATGTCGACCGAGGCGAAGACGACATAGAAAATCAGCATCAATAGCACTAACACCGGCATGCCTCGGATCATATTGATATATAGCCTGGCCGGCAGATTCAGCATCGCCCGCTTCGACATCCGCATAAAACAGATCAGCGCGCCGAACAGCGTACCGAAGAAGGTCGCGAATATTGAAATAGTCACTGTTGTTTTCAAGCCATCCCAGATCAGTAAATAGCGATTTTCCTGGACGATGTTGCTGTAAAAACTGCCGGAGACTCTGTCCAGGAACGAGGGCGGCAGCACCGCCGGCTTCGAATCACTGTCATAGGCGGCTAGATTCTTCCTGAGCGCGAATACGTTGGCCCCGAGTTCGTAGTACGGTTCCGAAAAATCGATTCGGGCCTTGCGCTCCTCGGTCAGCATCAGCGTGCTGTCGATCATGTCGATCTTGTGGCTCGCCACGGCCGCGATCAGATTGCCAAACTCCATGTCGGCGTATTGGACTTTCTTGCCGAGATAGGCCCCGAAGCGCTCCGCCAATTCGATATCGAAACCGATCAGCTTGCCGTCTTTGACTACTGCGAACGGCAATCCCTTATCGCTGACGATGCCCACGACGATGTCACCATTGACGCCAGTGTTAGCAATTTCCGGCATTACGGTACTGCCTTTTTCGATCCAGCGCCTTTTCATGTCTTCGAAGTCACCGTTCGACCTGATCTGCTTCAGGAAAGCATTGAACTGCTCCCGCAAGCGGTCGTTGTCCTTATTGAAACCCATCCCGATCGGGTTGGACAGTAAGGACTCGCCGAGAAGGCCCAACTCGCTGTCGCCGCGCAGCATGTCGAGCAGTGTTTCCCGTGTATAGATCGCGGCATCAACTTTTCCGGACTTCACCGCCAGCATCAGGTCGGGCAGAGATTTGTATTGCAGGATCGTGGCGTGCGGATAGTGCTCCATCGCATACGAATCGTGCACGGAGCCCAGAAGCACACCGATACGCTTGTCTTCGAGATCGGCAAGCGATGTCAGCTTTTTTGGGGTGCCTTGAGCCTCCTCTGCTTCCTTCGGTGCCCGGATATTTCTCTTCAACGCAAATACCCGAGTCCCCATCTTGTAATAGGGAGTGGAGAATTGGATCTGTTTTTGCCTTTCTTCCGTCATATAGATGGCGCTGGAGATCAGATCGACTTTGCCGGTGGATACGGCCGCAATCAGGCTGCCGAAATCCATGTTCGCAAACTTGGCCTCTTTGCCGAGAGATGCGGCGAATCGTTCGCAAAGCTCAATATCGAAACCGACCAGACGGTTGTTCTTGACCGCGGTAAAAGGCAAGCCCACATCGCTGGTCCCGACCACAAGCGTGCCGTTCGCTTTGGAGTTTTCGATGACCGGCATGCGCGTGTCGCGTTGTTCCATCCAGCGCCGGACCATATCTTCGTAGACGCCATTTCGCTTGATCTCCGCTAAAAATCGATTGAACCGATCCCGGAGGGCCTCGTTGTCTTTCTTGAAGCCGACGCCAACGTCAAAATCGAACAAGGAATCCCCCACTAAACCGAAACTGTCGTCCCGCCACATGATTTCGCGCAAGGGCTCGGCATCGAAAAGGGCCGCGTCGACCTTGCCGGTCTTGACCGCCAACGCGACATCGGCGGGAGACTTGTATTGGAGAATGGTCGCTGCAGGAAAGTTTTTAGCGGCATAGATGTCATGGGCGGAACCCACCAGCACCCCGATACGCTTGTCTTTCAGGTCCGCAACCGAGGCAAGCCCAGTGCCCTGGCCGGCAATCGTTTCGCGTCTATCCGAGGAACCGGATGCCGAGGGCTGCCTCACCAGCGCCGAAATGTCATTCTCGACATAAGGAAGCGAGAAATTGACCAGCTGCTTACGCTCGTCCGTAACATTGAAGTTGGACAACGCGAAATCGATCTTGCCCGACTGCAGCGCCGGGATCAGGCCCTCGAAGTTCATATCGACAATCTCGATTTTTTTGCCGAGGCGCGCGCCGATCAACCGGCTCAGCTCGATATCCAGACCGGTCAGCTTGCCGCCCGCCTGAAACGAAAACGGTTCGATCGTTGCGCAAGTCCCCATTTTGAGGACGCCCTTCCCGGAAGAGCCTTGGATAGGCGACAGCTGCGGCACGACCGTATATTTCGAATCGATCCACTTGGCTCTGAGAGCCTGGAGTTTACCTTCCTTTTTCAGTTCGGAAAATACCGCGTTGATCTCCGCAAGCAAGGCGTGATTATTCTTCCGAATTGCCGCAGCCACTTCCAGCTTATCCACCGGTTGATCGAGAATGGCCAGTTCGGGGTTTTTCTCGGCCAGATTCAACAGCACGCTCTTGTCATAAACGAAGGCATCCGCCTTGCGGGTCTTCACCGCCAAGGCGGCATCCGCCGATGCGACGAATACCTGAAAAGCCGCATGCGGAAAGTGCTTGCGAGCCGCCAGGTCGCCGGCCGAACCGCCTAGCACGCCTATCCTTTTGCCGTCGAGTTCCTCCAGTTTTGTAATCTCGGCCCCCTTCCCAAAGCTGCCTGGAGCGGTTGATGAGGGCGGTGCCGTCGCAGAGACGCTTTTTCTGACCAGCATCACCTGGGCATTGGCGTAATAGGGTTGGGTAAAATTGACATATTTTTTGCGTTCGTCGGTTGCAGTCATTCCCGTGATGATCAGATCCACCTTGCCCGATTGCAGTGCCGGGATCAGCGCCATGAATTTCATATTCAAAAACTCGACGGGCCGCTGGAGTTTAGCGCCGATAATCCGTGCAAGCTCGCCGTCATGCCCTGTGACCCTGCCATTCTTATCGACGAAACTGAACGGCTCGCGAGTGGCGCTCACCCCTATTTTCAACGGTTTCCCTTCCGTCGGAAGAGAGATGTTCAATTCGTCGTAAGGGGTCAGGTCCGGTTTGAACCAGCGCTTTTTCATCGATTCTAAGGTGCCGTCGTTCTTCAGTTCAGCGATGATCCCGTTCAAAGCCGCCAGCAGTTTGTCATTGCCTTTCTTGACCGCGATCGCAGTGTCCTCGTAAGAAAGTGGCTCGGACAGCAGCCCCAGCTCCGGATTTTTTTTAGAAACCTGAAGCGCCGCGGGAAACCCCGTCACAATGGCGTCCAGCTGCCCGGACTTCATCGCGGCAACTGCATCCATGATGTCGTCAAAGCTTTTAACCTGCGCCTGTGGAAATCTGGCGATAGTAATGGCTTCGCCGGTCGAACCGGTCATTACTCCGATTCTTGAGTTTTTTGCCTCCTCGAGGCTAGTGATAAGCGTTTCGCTTTTCCTGCAACCGGACAGCAAGACGAGGGCCGCCAATAAGATTGGCAAAAGTAGAACCGACTTTTTCATGAATCCCTCTTTGACCATGCTAGGCTCAGGACCTATTAATCATTTTGGGGCTCACAAAGGTCTAAGCAAAGTGATTCACTTATGACCGGAGGTTCCTCATGAGCCATCTGTTTTATCTGACCCGGGAGCAATTCAACCGCATCCAGCCTTACTTTCCTT
>JBPFEG010000051.1:0-16117 GCA_051061015.1 Methylomicrobium sp. | reverse complement strand
AGGAAAGTAAGGCTGGATGCGGTTGAATTGCTCCCGGGTCAGATAAAACAGATGGCTCATGAGGAACCTCCGGTCATAAGTGAATCACTTTGCTTAGACCTTTGTGAGCCCCAAAATGATTAATAGGTCCTGAGCCTAGGTGAGCCAGTCAGAATTTGCTCACATCTTTATCCACAACTTTTGTGGATACCCCATTTACTGCTCATCCATTTTTTAATATTCCCATTTTTATCTTCTCACTGAAAGCCTCGTTGATCCTTGTGGTCAGCGGGGCTTTTGTTTTTCTCACCCCTCAAAAAGGAGTCCTTATGTTCTGGCTATTTTTGCTGTTGACCCTCTGTGCCGGTGCGTTTATCCACCTCGGTTCGCTGTCGGCCTGGGTGACCGTGCTCTCGCTGACCTTGAAGTCGCTGTTGGCCCTCGCGGTGGGTCTCTGCCTGCTGTACCTCTGGCGGAGGTATCGGAAGTGAAGCCCTGCACGCTTTATTTTACTTTTCCCTGCCCGACCCCTTCACAGTGGTCGGGCTTTTTTTTTATCTGGAGGAAACCATGCTTGTGCTACGTGATCCTGACAGGCTTGAATCGATCCCTTCCCCGGCGATTCAGCAATTCATTCAACAACGCATTGAATTGATGCGGGACGGGGAACCCTATGATCCCGATGAACATGGCTTTTTCATCATAATCGAGGTTGGCGATCAAGCCGATGAAGTGGCAGCGGCTACGGGATGTCCGCTACTGACGCCGCTATTCGAGTACGTCGAAGTGCATGACGGGTTTTATGAACTCGTCTATATCGCCAACGACAGCGGTTTTGCCTACATCGTCCTCGTCCCCGATGGTCCCGGGATCGACCCCAGGCTGACCAAGCTATGCACTGACTTTGCCTAGCCATGAACATCCCCTCTTCCCTTCCCCTTCACATTAGCCACTCTGTTTAGGCCCTGCCTATTAAGCGTAGCTTGACTTTGGAGATTACTATGCCTACCCCTCTGGATCCGCTTGTGGCGGAGATCGTCAATCTGCTCGACCCCGATCTGCGTGAAGACTTTGAAGAACGCGCCGGGATCATTGAGTTCGATGCCAACCTGCCGCGTGCGCATGCCGAATGTCTGGCGTTGCTAAATGTGTTACTGCGTCATCCCGAATGCCTGCTGGCACTGGCCGAGCAGAAGGCAAACAAGGACAGCAATTAGACCTGCGCTCGTTTGAGCATCTTATATGAAAACCCTCCCCTAAACCTACTTCAACAACTGGAGTCAACTCATGAAGAACGTTACTGATAAAAAACCTGAACTGAACATCCGCATCCTGAAAATCGCCTCCTGCCCTTCAATCACTAAAAAGTCGACACTGACCTATCAGATCGGCTGTACTCCAGAGGGAGCCATTCATCTGCGTGTCTACGCCAATAGTGCCGCCGGCTTCTTCAGCCAGGAATGGGTGCCCTGGCAAGCCATTGACGAGGCCCTGTCACAAGGCGGCGGTGAATTTACTTCCCTAGTACTGCAGCCGATGTTTAGGGGCAAATCGATGAACAATCCGGCTTTTCTGCTCGCGGTATTGCTATCGGAAGGGCTGGTAGGACCAGCACCGGGTAAACAGCGCTGTCATCAAAAGCTGAATCCTGATCGCTTCCTTGCCGAAATCAAGGCCTTGATCGATTCAAAAGTGACACTGAATGCCAGGGATAAGCCGGCGAAAGCGGATAAGAAAATCTCAGCAGATAACCGTAATAAAGACAAAACGGAGTCCGGTGATAAGGCCAAACCGGACAGCAAAGACAAGACCAACACTTCTGACACTAGCGAAGAACCTGAAGCTAAGGGATGAGGTAGTTGAATTCACTCGCTCTGTCTTTTCCTACAGCCATAACCCTAAGCCAGACAAGGCGTTCGGGTTCCCGCATTAAGTCCCGGTGCAATACCGACCGTATACCGATCCACACACTCAACCCAAGCCCTAACCCCCAGGAGGAATCCTATGTTTATTTTGACCCTGCTCGTTGTCACCCTGCTCTGCCTCGCCTTCGCACCTACCCGCTTGATCGGCGTTGCTGGCCTGGCCCTGCTGTTTTATCTCTACCCCTGGGTATTTACCGCGCTGCTTGTAGTAAGTGGCGCCGGATTATTTTTCTTCCATTACTCTCGCTAAAAGGAGACCTCACCATGAACTTGATCAACTGCCTGCTCGATGTTACGGACGAAGGACTGTCCTGGGATATCACCGAAGACGGCTTCACGGAGTCCAGCAAGATCGAAGCCTGCCGAATGGCCGGTATCAACCCGAATGAAATGAGTCAGTCCAATTCCGATTGATTGATCCATCGCTCTACCTCTTCCACTTCCCCGATCCCATTCCTTATTGCCTACAAGCTGCTTTACGGCAGAGGCGACCGTTTGTCTGGCGTTTAGGTTTGGGATCATTCTTTAGGAGATCAATCATGATTACCCGCAAAGTAGTACCAGAACATCAACGTATCCACCATACTACCGACTTGTTCGGGCTGGACTTTCCCCTGCACGTGGAGCCATTAATCTACAATCTCACCGATCACCTTGCCGAAGCCTACAAGGGAGGCTACTGGGAATTTTACGCACTGAGCAATGGCGGCTTTTATATGGCGCTGCTGTCGAACACCCCGTTCCAGGTCAGTTGTGAAAATGGCTTTGGGGGCGAACTGTCGGCGGATGCCCTGGGGATTACTGTCTGTCTCTATGCCTATAGCCAGCTGTCGTTTGGCGCTGAAAGCCGGCTGGCCACAACCTGTGCCCGGCAGTATCACTGGCTGCGGGACTACATGCTGGAGCATCCCGAGGCTCGGGCTATCTTAAGGGCCATCGACTGACGGCACTGAAGGGGCGAGAATCTGAAAAACTGGGCCTGGCGGGTCGGCAGGATTTCAGGTTTTCATTCCCGCCCCTCTTCCATCCGGGGCGAAATCCTGAAATTGAATCATCTCGCGGCGGGACTATCATGGAGGCAATGGGCTCTCCAGCCAAGGGGAGTCGGGACGAGAAACTGAAAAACTGAAATTCTGAAAAACTGGAGCCGTGCCAGACTGACAGGTTTTCAGCTTTCTTTCATCTTCCAGCCGATCGCAAGCCTGTATTCCTCTGGCCCCAATTCAAAACAGGCGCAAAGAATGACAAAAAGCCGACACTGAAGATGAGAGGTAAGCTGTCATTGAGGGATAATCTGAGATAAACCAACTGCCCGATGCCGACCCATTGCTGCATGTCGCCCCTAATCATTGAACGTCTGCTCAACATCAGTAAACAGCCTCACGGTGAGTTTGCGTTTTTTTGGCTTCTGCCGCTATGGACGCAGAATAGTCGATAACCTAGTGATTGAATGACATCTTTTGGAAAAATGTGCCCCATTAATACTAATCATCAGCCTTTCAATTGCTAAAAGCTGCTCTTTGTCTCTGATTTTGAAAAACTTTGCGACAGCTCCATGGTGATTGAACTAGGGGAGGGGCTGACTTGTCTTTAATTGAAGGTTTGAGAAGTTGCGGTGGCGAACTACGCTGGTTTAGGACAGCCGCCTACCGTTCCTTGGGTTGCTGCTTCGGGATAGGATGGTTCTGGATAGCCGCTTCCGTAAGTTTCGATTTCTAGGGTGATTTCTATTGGTTTGAAGGAAAAAGCGATGAAATCTGATATTGGAAAATAGGCTATGGTTGTTTTCCTAAGCTTTCTTGTTCGGTTGCTGAAGTATAGATGCGAGGACTGAAACATGTGAGAAGGAATGAACAGTCTATCCCGACATTCAGCAGGATACAAAAGAAACGGATAAGCTATTCAGCGGCGAGAGTTCGGAACCGGATGGGATCAAGAGGCTAATAGCAACCATCCTTATTTTCGACCTACCATTCTCGGCCGTCTTCGATACGTAGGGAGCAATACAAAATGTTCCAAACATACCATGGCCTCACAGGCGTTGCTTCACTAAGGACAGTTAATGGCGAGTATCGGTTATGGCTAAAACAGACCACCAAAGACGTTAAAACGTTTCGCTGTGACGCGTGATATCAACGACGTGATTGTTAGCGCCTCGGTTTGCGCCGAGCCAGAAGGACTGGGTACTCTCCGGAACGGTAGCATCCATAAGCCTGTATGTGCTTGCCTCAGCCGGAGAGAACAGCGATGATCGGTATAAAAACCAGAGGGCTATGAAGCGTTTAGGAGGAACCGGTATGCAACGATCAACCCGATGGTCGGTCATAATCGCCACACTGACTCTGCTGTTCACGGTAACGGCAGTGTGCCTGGCCGCGGAAGGCCATGGCGGGCATGAAGAGGAGTTACAGCGCACGGCGCAAGGCGTGTTCTACGAAGGACACAGGCTGCCGATAGACCCGACGGTAAAAATTTACCTGGCCGTTGTCCTGATGGGTATGACTATCATTGGCTTCTCCAGTATCATGGTGGCATTGGGGACTCGCGACAAGTCTAGCAAGATCGCCCGAATCGCGCTCTGGACGCACCGGATCAACGGTTTTGCGTTCGCAACACTCGCGATCTTCATCACTCAGTATTGCATCCGCATCATTGGCGTGTACAGGAACCTAGATGAACCGGCCGTTGTGCTCCACATGGCCACGGCAATTCCCATCATCCTGCTCCCGCTGTTGAAAATAGCCATCACATCCCGATACCGGGGCTGGGCAAGCCTGCTTCCGGGTATGGGTCTAACAATCCTGCTCCTGACCTGGATCACAAGCTGGACGGTCATCATCCACTACTTCGGATGAGCGAGTAACGCTTGATTGGCGCAGCATCAAGGTTCGCGCCACCGGAAGTGCCTATAACTCAAACTGTTACCCTGATTTGAACTAGGCCAAACCTTTCCGTAGTTTGTTTAAACTCGCCCAACTAGTGTGACTTCACGTCGCACGCATTCGATTTTTTTCGTTTCGTGAGGCTACACCATATAATGATGTAACCACTTTTACTGATTCGTTTTCAATTCGAGGACGCTATGCAGACACCAGCAAATGCCCACGAACCTGAACATTCCGCTAGTTTGCTCGCCCTGATGCTCGGTACTATTGGCGTCGTTTACGGCGATGTGGGTACCAGTCCGCTTTACACAATGAAGACCATTTTCAATGGCCCTCATGCTGTGCAAGCGACACCAGAAAATGTTTTAGGTATTTTGTCGCTGATTTTCTGGTCGCTAATCCTGGTTATCTCCATTAAATATGTATTGTTTGTGATGCGAGCCAATAACCATGGCGAAGGCGGAATCATGGCCTTGATGGCATTGGCCTTGCGTCACCGAAACCAACAACGGCAACGTAACATTATCATCACGCTAGGTTTGTTCGGAACGGCGTTGTTTTATGGTGATGGTATTATTACCCCCGCTATTTCAGTATTGAGCGCTGTCGAAGGATTAGAGGTTGCCGCTCCGGCACTGCAGGCTTATGTCTTGCCGGTGACGATTTTAGTATTGATCGCCTTGTTTATGTTTCAAAGCTACGGCACCGATAAAGTCGGCATGTTGTTCGGGCCTATCATGTTAATCTGGTTTGGCACGCTGGGACTGCTGGGGGGGGTGAGCGTGTCTCAGAATCCTCATGTGTTACAAGCACTCAATCCGGCTTATGGCGTACATTTTTTTCTGGAGCATGGCTGGCATGCTTTCATCGCACTAGGTGCGGTGGTGTTGGCGCTCACGGGTGCCGAAGCGCTTTATGCCGACATGGGGCATTTCGGCAAACGTCCCATTCAAATGACATGGTTTAGCATGATTTTACCGGCGCTGGCACTGAATTATTTCGGTCAGGGTGCGCTGATTCTACGAGAGCCCGTCGCTGTCCTGAATCCCTTCTATTTGTTAGCACCCGAGTGGGCAATGTACCCAATGATAGGACTAGCGACCGCTGCTACCGTTATTGCTTCACAAGCCGTTATTTCCGGTGCGTTTTCTATCACCAGCCAGGCCATGCAGATGGACTATATTCCACCTATGCAACGGGTGCATACCTCCACCCAGGCGATGGGACAAATCTATGTGCCAGCTATGAACCGCATGTTATTATTTCTGGTGATCTGTACGGTACTGGGCTTCGGCTCTTCCGGCAATCTGGCGGCGGCTTATGGTCTGGCAGTGACCGGCACCATGATGATTACAACGTTATTGGCTCTGGTAGTCGCTCTGGATAGCTGGCAGTGGTCACCGCTTTGGACCGGTGTACTCGTTGCTTCATTCCTGATAGTTGATGGTGCTTTCTTAGGCGCGAATCTTCTTAAAATTCCTCAAGGTGGATGGTTTCCACTGGTTGTGGGTGCGACTCTGTTTTTCATGATGTCCACCTGGCGACGCGGACGCCAGGTACTGACCTATCATCTGCAAAATGCAGCCATGTCGCTGACCACGTTTATTGCCAACCTGACTTTGTTTCCGCCGTTGGCAAGAGTCCACGGAACGGCTGTTTACATGAGCGCACGCAATCTCAGAATGCCCCATGCCTTGCAGGTCAATTTCAAGCATAACCAGGTATTGCATGAACGGATTGTATTGCTAACCATATCTACTACAGATATTCCCACTATCCCCGACTATGAACGAATCGATATTGATCAAATGGATCAGGGTTTCTACAGTGTCACCGCGCGTTATGGTTTTATGGAAACGCCCAATGTGCCGCAGATACTCAGTTTGTGTAAATTAAAAGGTTTAGACATTGACCAGCATGGTGCATCTTTTTTCATTGGTAGAGAAACGCTAATACCCTCTAATAAACCGGATCTGAACCCCTTGCAGGAAAAAATTTTCCTAATTATGTTCAGAAATGCCTCATCACCCATCCAGTTTTTTAAAGTTCCGCCGGAACGAGTGGTTGAATTGGGCGTACAGTTTGAAATCTAGTGGACATCATACAATCATTAAAAAACCCCACAGGGGTTAAGCGCCTTTCAAAAAGCTCGCACGTATTAGCCACTTCTGGTGCCAGTAAACACGGCATCAGCACAATTTTTTATACCTGCGGACTTGTTGCTAAGCGCTTATTCAGATATATCGGACGACCTTTAAGGTGTTGGGATGTTAGCAATAATAGTGGTGTCCAGTTTTGCAGTAAATGAATTGTCCTACCGCCAAAATTGAAGATTTGTTCGTTGAGTTATTGCAGAAAATGTAAATCGAATGTCCGCAGTTGGCCGGTTCGCGCCCGTTCCAAAATATTCGCGATGGTAGCGTGACAATAAGTCTCCCTCAACACAATCTTAGGAGGCTGTCATGCATCAAGAAATTCAGGATCAAATCACGCACCCTGTTCCAGGGAACAAAGGCAAACTCATCGGTCAGAAATCGCCCCTGAAATTAAAAGAAATCTGGGCCATTCGTATCCGTTTGCAGATGGCCAACAACACTCGCGAACTGGCATTATTCAATCTTGCCATCGATAGCAAGCTCCGCGGGTGTGATTTGGTCAAGCTTCGAGTTTGCGATGTGGCTCAAAGTGGTCGAGTGTCGTCGCGAGCGATCGTCATGCAACAGAAAACACAGAGGCCGGTTCAATTTGAAATAACCGAACAAACCCATGACTCGCTGAAAGGATGGATTAGCCAAGCCAAGCTGAAACCCGAACAATACCTGTTTCCAAGTCGAATTCACGATTCGCCGCATCTCTCGACACGGCAATATGCGCGTATAGCTGAGCATTGGGTCACGTCAATTGGGCTTAATCCGGCGGCTTACGGGACGCATTCGATGCGTCGGACAAAAGCGACCTTGGTCTATCGAAGAACTAAGAATTTGCGCGCTGTTCAACTATTACTGGGTCATACTAAGCTGGAAAGCACTGTAAGGTATCTTGGGATAGAAGTTGACGACGCTCTGGAAATTTCAGAGCAGACAGAAATTTAGCGGCGAATAAGTTAGCGTTTGCACAAAATGTGGCCGCTACATTTGTGGACGGACGAATTCCGACCCTTAGGCCTCTGGCGGTCCGTCGTAGTTTGGCTGCTTGCCGCCCCATAGCCGACTTCTGGCCTGAATTTACTACCTAGAAAGTGGCAATCAGGGATGATAGACGGATACTATATACGGCTTGTTATACGGTCCAGTGGGAAAAGAAGAATATGAATCGAGAAATTAAACGCCTTGATAGCCGGTTCGCCATCTATTCTCTTGGTTTGATCCTCTTCGGGGCGGCGCTGTGGCTGATACTCTTAGTTGGCACGGCCGGACAGCCGAGCCTTCCCACTCCAACTATCGTTGCGGCCGCCGCAGCTCCAAGCAGCTTGAGTGCGGAGGTTTATAGGAATCTGCGCAGCCCGCTCGGTGTTTTGCTGCTTCAGATTTTGGTCATTATCGCCTTCACCCGCTGCTGCGCAAAAGTCATGCGGAAATTCGGCCAGCCCGAGGTTATCGGCGAGGTCATCGGCGGGATACTCCTGGGACCTTCCGTCCTGGGCTTACTCTGGCCTGTCGCCGGTGCCTTGCTGTTTCCCACGACTTCCTTGGCGAACCTGGGCTTGTTGAGCCAGATCGGATTGATCGTCTTCATGTTCGTGGTCGGAATGGAGCTAGATACCGAAATCTTGACAAAAAAAGTCCGATCAGCCGTGCTGATATCTCATGCGAGCATCATCCTGCCCTTCCTGCTTGGCTCGCTGCTCTCGCTCGCCCTTTATAAAGGCTATGCCCCCGCCGGGGTTCCTTTCACTTCATTTTGCCTTTTCATGGGTATCGCGATGAGCATCACGGCTTTCCCCGTTCTGGCCAGAATGCTCCACGAGCGAGGTTTAAGCCGCTCCCCTCTCGGGACCGTCGCACTCACCTGTGCGGCGGTCGATGACTTGACCGCCTGGTGCGCATTGGCTGTGGTGGCAGCGGTCTCCGGGCAGGGCACAATCGCCAACTCTCTGATCGTGACCGCACTCTGCGGCCTGCACATCGCGGCGATGCTCTTTGTGGTCCGGCCCCTCCTGGGTCGTTGGATAGAGGGCCGCGCCACCGAGAACGCTCGCGAAAAGGGGGACATTGTGACCGTCTTGTTCACGGTATTTTTCTCCGCTTTTATGACGGAGGCCATAGGGATCCACGCACTCTTCGGCGCCTTTCTGGCAGGCATCGTCATTCCCAAGAAAACAGTTATCCGTGAGACCCTCGCGGTCCGCCTCGAGAGTTTCAGTAGGATCATCCTGCTGCCCCTCTTCTTCGCCCTCAGCGGCCTTCGTACCGAAATCAGCCTGCTCAACGATTGGGCATCGTGGATTCTCTGCGGCGTCATTATCCTCGTGGCGGTCACCGGAAAGTTCGTCGGCAGCGCCGCCGCGGCACGCTGGTCCGGCTCAACGTGGCGCGAATCGCTCGCCATCGGAGCACTGATGAATACCCGAGGACTCGTCGAACTCGTCGTCCTCAACATCGGCTACGATCTCGGCATCATTACCCCCGCGATATTCACGATGATGGTCCTCATGGCGCTTGTCACAACGCTGATGACGGGCCCCTTGCTGAGCCTCCTCATGCCGGATGCTCGCGCCGCCTCGCACGAAAAGGCAACCGCGGACGCATGAGACCGTCTAACCAAGCTCTTCTACCGATGCGCATTCTTTAAGGCATTTCCATTGCGCGTGCGGCAGAGCGCAACATTATGAATGAATGGCCACTTTCCAAAATTGACAAGTCATACGATTGGCAATTTTGACAGTCGGCTCCTGGCCGGATTTCGCCTATCAACCAGCAAGAAAAAACCGACTTTTGCCGAACGATGAAACGGCTGCCACATATATTTTTGAACAATGAGGTCTGTAATGTTTGAACGAAAAAACGAAAAACTCGCGTCAAAAGCAGTTTTTGTTAGAAGAATGGTCGAGTCTGTATTGATGTCAGGCGGGTTGATTTCTGCGGCTTTATTCATTGGCATCATTGGTTACCGTTATATTGCAGGATTTGATTGGATTGATTCGCTGTTAGAGGCATCTATGATTCTCGGAGGAATGGGGCCTATCAATTCGCTAGCGACGACGGGAGCCAAAATATTTGCGTCTGGATATGCACTTTTTAGTGGATTGGTATTTATTGCGATCATGGGAATCATTTTGGCACCTGTAACGCATCGGATGCTGCATAAATTCCATATCGATGAAGACGATTTGCGGAAGTGATGCTCGTCACTTCCATCTTATAATGCGGCCGTCAGTTGCATCTGATTGACAGACATAGTTCGATGAGAACGGCCATTTACCAGTGACCGCTTCACCGCTGAATAAAGAAACTGGGCAGCACCCAGCTGAATTTCCCCCGCTATACCCCCGCTTGTCCCCCCCGACGCCGGAAAAATCTTCCTGAAACCCTTGCCGTGCATGAGTTGGCGACGGGTCGTCGAATGCGTCGGGTGCTTTGAGGAACTTTTTTGTGACAGACCATCAAATCCACCCGTCGCCTCGACCAGACACCCGACGCCTTGAAATCCTTGGTTTTAATGGGCTGGCGTCGAGTCGTCGGGTGCGACGAGTGTTTCCCGGGAATTTTTTAGCGGAATTTTCACCCCACCTCCCCTCTTTAATCGAACACCTCCCCTTTTCCTTAGCATTGAGGGACTTGTGAATGATTTAATCGACTGTACCTACAAGGAAGTACACAACCAGCCATTTTTACTTCTCATCCTATACATAATTCACTTAAAAATTTAAATAAAATCATATAATCTATATTTATAAATAATATAATATAAATTATTTATTATTTATTATTTATTATTTATTATTTATTATTTATTATTTATTATTTATTATTTATTATTTATTATTTATTATTTATTATTTATTATTTATTATTTATTATAAAATATAATAAATATAAATTACTATAATTTATTAATTAATGTACGTTAATGACTTTATCGGATAAATAATAACTTATTGATTTTATTATGGAATTGTCAAATTTTATTCAACAAACTGGTGGTGTTTAATAATTTGGTGTTATTTTTATTCCCTTAATTACATCTCATGAAGAGAAAGAGTAACGTCCGATAAACGGCCTGTGAAAGATCTTTAATTGATGAACAATCCCAAGCCGAAACTCACAACAGCCTGAGGACGGACTTTTTCAACCCAACCGGCCGCTGACGATCAATTACCCGTGGCCGCTTTGGTGGTGGAACAGGTGCCTGGATTTCAGTTTTTCGAGTGCTCCTTCCGCCTCCCGTCACACCTTCCCTGACTTCGACGCGGTCAGGAGCGTAGCCACCACCGACTTAGGGCCCGCGAAGCCGGGAACCTGCAAAACTGGACCCATTCAGAACGGTAGGATTTCAGGTTTTTAGAGTTTCAGGTTTTCAGTCCCCTCGCCAGCTCTTGTCATCCAAAGGCATCGATGATCTGGGCTGGCTGGGTCGCGCAACACTGAGCAGCGTAAAACTGGAAAACTGAAATTCTGGCGGCGAGTCCGTTCAGCCGTTTTTCAGAAATTCAGCGTCCGCCGCCGGATCGGGCCCTCGCCCTGGGGATCCAGACGGGTCTTTGACGCTTCCAGCCATCATTTATTTGTTCCTGAACCTTGATTCATGAAAAAGTTATCGCCTAAAATAAAAGAATCGGGAGAAGTTTCTGGTAGCTGACCAGAGAAAATATACCTTCAATTCCTATAGCTTTTCATTGTCAGGACCTACAGCAGTCCAAAGACCTGTCCATTAACGCAAGTGCGGCCCTCCCGGTAATAACCCCATTCGGGTTTACCCATCGCACTTCAAATGCAAGGACAGATCTACATGAATTCAGCTAACCGGGAAGCCTTCCCAAAAAACAACCCCAAACTTTTACTCCCCGAAATCTCATTCACAAGCAATCGCCAAGCGGCAGTGTATTGGTTCGATTTTGGCTTCGATGTTATTCCGATTCTGCCAGATACCAAACAGCCCGCCCGCAAACGGGACCCGTGGCTGACTGACTTATCCCCCGAAAAGGTCGATCAGCATTGGGCTAACCATCCTGACCATAAAGTCGGTTTTATCGTCGGTGCCGAGCACATCGTGTTCGAAGCGAATAGCCCAGAAGCGGTGGCAGCGCTTGCCGAAATTGAGAGAACGTTCAATCTCGCGCCTCGGCTTGTCGTCAAAACGGAAAAGGGCGAGCATCATATTTTTCGGCGCGCGCCAGGCACGTCTGCCAAATCCGACGCCCACGACACCCAACAATACCCCGATCGCATCGATATTAAAACCGACCATGCGTTGGTAATTCTTCCGTCCAACACGACCAAAGAAATTGCGATATATGCAGCAGCCCATGCCGACGAACTGACCGTCGCGGAGCAGGACGAGATCGATGCGGTGTCTGAACATAATGGCCGACCCGTACCACGGCCACCCGAAATCACCTCATCATTGCCTACCCCATCGAAAAATCAAAGCCGCATTATAGATGTCTGCAGCCGGGCGGAAGACCCGTTCGTGCGTTGTGAGACCCTCGTTATCCAAAATCCTCGCCATCCCCTCCCTGCCGAGAGCCCAGTAAACCACAATCCGCTGGATAAATACTCGTTAAAGGGGCAAGCTGCGGAAATCGAGAAAAATACCGTTGAGGATCAGCAGGTTCTGGGTTCCGTAGCACTGCAGGGGCAGGCAACGGCTATTTTCGCCGCCCCGAACACCGGCAAGACGCTAATTATGCTCTGTCTGCTGATCGAGGCCATAACAAACCGCAGGCTCTCCCCCGACCAGGTGTACTACCTGAACATGGATGACACCAGTAAGGGTCTGCTCGAAAAACTGCGCATTGCCGAAGAGTATGGCTTCCACGTGCTGGCGGAGGGCTATCGGGAGTTTACGGCCCGGGAGTTTCTGAACATCGTGGTGAATCTGGTCGAAAATGACCAGGCAAAAGGCGTGGTCATCATCCTGGATACGTTGAAGAAATTTGTCAACGTGATGGATAAGAGTCAGGTCAGCCACTTCACGCGCATTATCCGCCAATTCGTGGTCAAGGGCGGCACGCTGATCTCGCTGGCTCACACCAATAAAAATCCGGGCGCCAATGGCAAGCCGGTCTACGGCGGCACTAGCGACATCCTGGATGATTACGACTGTGCCTATACCCTCGCTGCGGTTTCTCATGAACTCGGCCAAAAGGTCGTCGTCTTCGAAAACATCAAGCGGCGCGGCAATGTGGTGGAAACGGCCGCGTACCGCTACAGCACCGATCCTGGGCTTTCTTACAACGAGATGTTGCTGAGTGTCGAACCTTTTGATGAAGCTCAAGTGGAGCCTTTAAAACAGGCTGAAGTGATCAAATCGGATGCGGTCCTGATTGACGCCGTCATCACCAGCATTAACGCCGGCATCAACACCAAAATGCTCCTGGCCGAGGCGGCCGCCGAACGGGCTGGAATCAGCAAGCGAAAAGCCCTCCAGATCATCGAAAAATACACAGGCGATTCGCCTTCCGAGCACCGCTGGACTTTCACTGTCGGTGCCCGTGGCGCCAAGGTATATGTGCTGCTGGCGCCCCTGGCGCCGGCACCCGCCTCACCTGAACAGCCAACCTAACCTGCCATTCCGGTCAGCCTAACGGGGCTTTTTCAGGAGTTAGCTTCACGCAGAGGGTGCATTTCGGCCGTCAGTTCGGCATCGGAATGGACTCTCTGTCACTCGCCTGTCTCAGCCCCACCCTTCATTTTCCTATTCACTCTTTGGAGTCTTTATCATGGCCAAATTTAAACTCACCCAAAATTTCGTCAACAACGATTTGCAGTGCCCGGAAGGCAAAGCCCGCATCGAGTACGTGGACGCCGACCTGCCCGGCCTGTATATCGAAGTCCGCGCGACAAGCCCCGGCCAAGGCACTTATTACCTCCGCTATAAGGACGCCACCGGCAAGACCTGCCACCAAAAGCTGGGTCGTACAACGGACCTCTCGTTAGCGGATGCCCGGGAAATGGCCAAAACCCAGAAGGCGGACATTGCTCTGGGAGCCGATCCCCGCGGCGAGGAAAAAGCCCGCAAAGTGGTGCTTACTTACGCGGAGTTCTTTGAACAACATTATTTGCCTTACGTTAAGCCAAGGAAGAGATCGTGGGCTAAGGACGAAGAGATGTTCCGGCTCCGGCTTCAGGCGCAGCTCGGTCACTTAAGGCTTAGTCAGATCTCTCGCCAGCAGGTCCAGGCCTTCCATACCGCCCTGAAGGAAGAAGGCTTGTCCGCATCCACCTGTAATCATTACATCAAGCTGATCAAACATTCGCTGAACCTAGCCATCGACTGGGCCCTGCTGGACACTAATCCAGCTGTCCGGGTGCCGCTGTTCCATGAAGACAATAAGCGGGAGAACTACCTCAATGAAGCCGAACTGGAACGGTTGCTCACGGTCTTGCGGACCGATGAGAACCGGACGATCTGTCAGATCGTAATTTTTCTGCTTTCGACAGGAGCCAGGCTGAATGAGGCGCTGTCGGCACGCTGGGATCAGGTGGATATTGACAGACGGGTCTGGAAAATCCCGGCCAGCAATTCGAAGTCGAAACGCCTCCGCTCGGTGCCGTTGAACGACAGTGCGCTTGAGGTCTTGCATCAACTCGATACGGCTGGCCGGTTCGAACAGGTGTTCATCAATCAGCAGACCGGCCTGCCTTACACCACGATTGCGAAGGTCTGGGGACGCTTACGGCGGAAAGCGGGGCTGCCTCATCTTCGGATCCATGACTTAAGGCACCAGTATGCCTCGTTCCTGGTCAACAGTGGCCGGACTTTGTACGAAGTTCAGCAGATACTCGGGCATTCCGATCCGTCCGTCACGCAACGTTATGCGCACCTGTCGACCCAGGCGTTGCAGGAGGCGGCCAACAGTGCCTCGGTGATGATCAAGGGCGGCAGGCAGGCGTCGAGCTAGGCAGCCGGCGCCCAAGGAAACCGGAAGTGGGGGGATGGGCAAAAAGCCCCCACTCTGCTCCAGAGTCGCCGCAGGGGACGCGTTCGGTGGGGAGGCATGAGACGGTGGCCCTGGGGACACTTGGCGTGGCAGAGCGGCCGTTGTGGAGATGACTTCGCCTTGGCAATGCCTCAGGTCAAAGGAATCGGCTGCAACCCAGGGAAAGGGTTAAATTATGAGGTACGTTGATTGACTCATGGCGGCCAGGGGAAAACATAGAGAGGCTTCTCATGGTTATGTTGTTGCATTAAAATCAATTGTTCACCCGAGGAGACATTTCCATGACCATCATTGAAATCCAAGAAATCCTGCTTTGGAGCCTCGGCATCAACTATGGCATTCTCTGCGTGTGGTTTGGTGCTTTCTGAGTGGCGCACGCCTCGATATACCGCTTACACACGCGCTGGTTCAAGTTGTCGGTCGAGACTTTCGATGCGATTCACTACAGTGGCATGGCGATCTACAAAGTGGGTGTCCTACTATTCAATGTCGCCCCCCTGGGTCACTCTTTTCATCATCACCAAATAGTGTGAAGGTACCGGCGGTCTTTTAGAATAGACTTCTCGAAGGCCAGCATGGGTAGTTTTGCCGAAGGTTGACGGGCAGAAGCCGGCCAATTACAGCCTGTCAATGTATATTTTCGAACGGCTGTTTTAGATTGCAACTCGTTTGCTCAACGTTGAAGTTAGATGTCGGACTATTCACAGAACTCGTCAGGTGCAAACTGCGCCCTCATAGCTTTCGCCGCGCGGTAAAACTGGCGACTTAACTGAATACTTACGGGACACCGGGCAATCCCATTGCGTAGATTGTGCCAAGGTTGTGAGCCGAGGTGCCATCACCCAGTACAGCCGCCTTTGTTAACAATGCGACAGCCTTGGGGCCGTCAATATCGACGCCCGAGCCGAGTTGGAACATAACTCCGAACAAGCCCAATGCTCCAGGAACAACCTGCTCGAACAGCGGCTTAAGGATGGCCAGCGCTCTTTCATAGCTTTCGCTAGAAATAGCTTCAGATGCTTCAGTCAATTCGACTTCGCGCGCAGACATAGGCATAGGCAACTAACGCTTGAGTTAGGCCGCAGCCTAGGCTCAGGACTCATTAATTGAGGTAGAAGATCACAGTGGCGGCGATAAGAATGGCTGAGAAGAAGGTATGGGCGCAGCGATCATAGCGCATGGCAATGCGGCGCCAATCCTTGAGTCGTCCGAACATGTTTTCAACT
>JBPFEG010000050.1:0-77175 GCA_051061015.1 Methylomicrobium sp. | reverse complement strand
CCATCCCGCCCAACCTGCTTCCTGAATCGCTGAAGCCTCTTGCCTCAGCCGTGATGAGCCGACCATTATAACCCGCCTCATCCATTTGTCAACACTTCCGTTTCAGCTTGTGTCAAAACCTGACCTTCGCCTCCCTGCCCTCTCGCCGTCACCAGCGAAAGAGAGGCGTATTATACGCAGCTTTTGCTCGCTTGCAAGCCTTTTTGTATCTTTCTGTAATACAAATTCTTGTTTTGAAATTTTCCTTAATCAAGATCACTTGTCATTACTGCTGTTCAACCAATCCAAATATTTAGCAACACCTTGTTTTACAGATAAAAACTCTTTTTGATAACCCGCTTGCCGCAATCCTGAAATATCGGCCTGGGTATAGCTTTGATAAGCACCCTTCAGATGATCAGGGAAGGGAATATATTCGATTTCACCCTCCCCGTGCCAGTCGATTACCGCCAGAGCCACTTGATTGAACGTTTCGGCCTTGCCGGTGCCGACATTAAAAATGCCGCGCTGCCCGGGATGGTCGAAAAACCAGAGGTTCACATCGACCACATCCCCCACATAGACGAAGTCGCGCCGCTGTTCGCCGTTCGGAATCCCCTCGCAGCCCTCGAATAAGCGCGCCTTTTTCTGTTCGGTCACCTGCCGATTAAAATGAAATGCGGTGCTGCTCATCGCACCTTTGTGCTGTTCGCGCGGGCCGTAGACATTGAAATAGCGGAAGCCGGCAATCTGTATTCGGGTTTCAGGTAAAATCCGACGTACGTATTGGTCGAACTGAAACTTCGAATAGGCATACATATTGATTGGGCGCTCGCAGTGGCGTTCGACTCGAAAGCCGTTTTTGCCACTGCCATACACCGAGGCGGAAGAAGCATAAATGAAGGCAACATTCTTGCCGATGCACCACTGCAAAAGGCGTTTCGAATAATCATAATTGTTTTCCATTACAAAACGCCCGTCCCATTCGGTGGTCGCAGAACAGGCGCCCTGATGAAAGACTGCCCGAACCTGATGCAGAAAACAAGGAGAGTCGAGCTTTTGAATGAACTGGTCCTTATCCAGGTAATCGGCGATGTCGAGATCGGCCAAGTTGTGCATCTTACGGCCGTTCAGCAAATTATCGACGACCAAAATATTGCGTTCGCCGCGCTCGTTCAATGCCTTGATCAGATTGCTGCCGATAAAACCTGCACCGCCCGTCACTACGATCATGCCTTTCCCCTCGCCTTCTCGATCATCATTGTCGTCGACTGCCCCTCGACGAACTGTAAAATTTTGACTTCTCCGCCCGCCTTGATCACACAGTCGCCGCCGGCAACCTGGTCAGGCGTATAATCACCGCCTTTGACCAGGACATCCGGGAGCAGCCGGCAATATAAACGCTCGGGCGTTTCTTCCTCGAACGCGACGACCCAATCCACGCAGGCCAGCGCTGATAATACTGTCATCCGTTCTTTTAAACCGTTGATCGGGCGCGACTCACCTTTCAATTGTCTAACTGACTTATCCGAATTAACCGCCACGATCAGACGGTCCCCGAGCGCTTTAGCCTGTTCCAGATAAGTCACATGCCCCGCATGCAAGAGATCGAAGCAGCCGTTGGTCATAATGATCTTTTCATTATGGGCCTTCGCACGGGCGATGAGATGCATCAGCTCGTCTTCGGAGACGATCCCGTACTGTGATCCGCGGTCGCCATGCAGCGTCCGGCTCAACTCCTCGACCGAAACGGTGGAAGTACCCAGCTTACCGACCACGATGCCGCCGGCCAGATTGGCCAGACACATCGCCTCCCGCAGCGGTAGATCCAGCGCCACACCGAGCGCCATTACCCCGATTACCGTATCGCCGGCGCCGGTCACATCGAACACATCCTTAGCCTGCGCGGGCAAGGAATGCGTTTCGCTTTCTTGGATCAGCGTCATACCCGCTTCGCCACGGGTCAACAGCAAATTTTGCACCATGCAGCGCTGTAACAGTTCGCGTCCTTTATCGAGAATTTCGGCCTCGCCCGTACAAGCCCCCGTCACCGCCAAAAATTCTGACAAATTCGGGGTGATCACATCCGCATGCCGATAGCGTTGATAATCGACGCCTTTCGGGTCAACCAATACTTTCAGCCCGGCCTGCTTCGCGGTCGCGATATGATGCGTCACATCGGCCAGAGTCCCCTTGTCATAGTCGGAAAACACAACCACATCATGCCCCGGCAGATGATGCTTCAGCTTCGCGCTCATCAGTGCCCCATCGAACGCGATCGGCGTATCTTCGAAATCGAGCCTGAGCAGTTGCTGGTGCTGAGCCATGATCCGCAATTTGCAAATGCTGCGCGCACCTTCGGCCACCACGAAGTCGCAGACGACCCCTTCAGCTTCAAGCAAGTGGCGCACTCTTTCTCCTTCCGGATCGTCGCCGACCACCCCCAGCAAAGTCACCTTGCCGCCCAACTTGGCGACGTTCAGCGCCACGTTGCCGGCTCCGCCGACACGTTCTTCGCTGCCTTTGACTTTGACGACGGGCACCGGCGCTTCTGGCGAGATCCGCGCGGCCTGACCGGACCAATAGCGATCCAGCATCACATCCCCGACGACGATGATCCGGGCGCGGGAAAAATCAGGCGCGGTCGCAATCATTGAACGCCTCCTCGACCAAACCGCACCACCAGTGCCCGATTAAAATATGCGCTTCCTGAATCCGCGCGGTAATCTGCTCCGGCACTACCACCGACATCGTCGCGATTCCGGCCAGCAAGCCGCCGCCGCACCCGGTCAATCCGATTACCGCCATGCCTTTGTCGATCGCCGTCTCGGCCGCGTTCAGCACGTTTTTGCTGGTTCCGGACGTCGAAATCGCGATCAGACAGTCATTTTCGTGACCGAGCGCTTCGACTTGGCGCGCAAACACACTGTCGAAATGATAGTCGTTCGAATGAGCGGTCAGAATCGAGGTATCGGTCGTTAACGCGATCGCCGCCAATGGGCGTCGATGTTTCTCGTACCGGACCACAAATTCGGCCGCGATATGCTGGCAGTCCGAGGCGCTGCCACCATTACCGCAGAGCAGGATTTTGCCGCCCTGTCTGAGCGTATCGATCAAGAGTTCACCCGCCGACTCAATCACATCGGCACGCGTTCTGAGCTTTTCGATCATCGCCTGATGCTGTTCAAGCTCGGCAGTAAAGGTTTTCAAATTAACGTCCTCTCAATATTAAATATTTGATCAGGTAATGTCGTCTGCTTCGACCGGCTCTTTGATCTGCATTTGATGCAGCCGCGCGTAGGCTCCATTCAGCGCGAGCAGTTCCTGATGCGAGCCGCGCTCGACGATACGCCCCTGTTCCATCACCAGGATCATATCAGCATTTTCAATTGTCGATAGCCGGTGTGCAATCACCAGCGTGGTTCTGCCTTGCATCACTTTTTGCAGGGCCGCCTGAATGTAGCGCTCCGATTCGGTATCGAGCGCTGAAGTTGCTTCGTCGAGGATCAGAATCGGCGCATCCTTCAACAAGGCACGGGCGAGAGCCAGCCGCTGGCGTTGCCCGCCGGACAGCTTGACTCCATTCTCGCCGATCTCGGTTTCAAGCCTCAGATCGAGCTTGTCGACGAACTCCAGCGCGTAGGCATCGCGCGCGGCAGTTTCGATTTTCTCCCGAGCTGCGCCGGCCAACGCCCCATAAGCAATATTATTCGCTATCGTGTCATTAAACAAAATTACCTGCTGAGTAACCAACGCGATCTGTCGGCGTAAATTAATCAATTTGTACCGATTAATTTCGACGCCATCGAGCAGGATTTCGCCCTGCTCATGCGGATAAAAACGCAGGATCAGGTTCGCAAAAGTGCTTTTGCCTCCGCCGGAGGCGCCGACCAGCGCCACTGTCTGGCCTGGTTCGATTCTGACATTAATGTTTTTGAGCGCATACTCATTAGCCCCGGGATAGCGAAACGATAGATTTTTGAATTCCAGAGCACCTTGGCTTCTGATTGTTTCAAAATCGCCCGTATCCGGCTCTCCCTTTTCGTCCAGAATCTCGAACAGCGATTCAGCCGCCGCTATACCTTTCTGAATTTCGCCGTTCGCATCGCTGAGTTGCCGAATCGGTCGCGGCAATAAAAACGCCGCGGTCAAATAACCGACGAATTCACCGACACTGGCTTTCTGCATGAAAAACAGCGCCAGATACATCAGGCCAGACAACGCAATCGCGATGATAAACTGCATCAATGGGTTATGAATCGCCATCGTGGTCGCAAGCTTCAGCGACTGTTGCCGGTTGTACAGGCTGCTTTCGAGAAAACGCCGTTTTTCGTAATCTTCCCCGCCGTAACTGCGCACAACCCGATGGCCGCCGACCAGTTCGGACGTGATATGGGTCATGTCGCCGACCGATTCCTGAATACGCTTGCTGATCAAGCGCAGGCGCTTACTGACATAGGTCACCAGCAGCACAATGATCGGCGTGATCGCGACGAATACCATTGACAATTGCCAGTTCGCATAGAACAGATAGGCGATCATCCCGACTGAGGTCAACCCTTCCCGCACGAACGTGCGCACCGAATCGGTCGTCGCCCGGGTCACTTCGCCGACATTGTTTGTGATTCGGGCGATCATGTAACCACTGTTGTTCGAGTCGAAATAGGTGGTCGGCAGTTCGGTATATTTGTTGAAAATCTGGCAACGCAACGCATGAACGACATTGGTCGAAACTTTGGCAAGAAAATAATTGCCGAGGTAGGCGCCGATGCCATGAATCACGATCAGCCCGCTAAACAGCAGAGGCAGATAATACATGCCTTCCCTCGCCTCCGTTTGCAGCGTGTCGATAATATGCTTGACCAGAGCTGCAAATAGCGTTTGCGTGCCAGAATAGAGCAGAAAACCGACAAAGCTGATCAGAAACAGCCCCCGATGCGGTCTGACATAAGTCAGCAGACGCCGGTAGACTTGGGCGCTGTCTTTTTGTGTTTCCGTTTTGTTTTTTTTGGCTTTCATTGATAAATTCATGTTGGCGAGACAGGCTCAGGCAGATATTGCGTGACCCCGCGCTCGGCGACTTTAAAGTCCTTCCGCGCCAGCCGCTGCATCAACCGCTGATAATTCATGTCCTGGCGGCTTTTGTCATTGTGCGGATGCCATAAATGCAATACCGGCACCGCAAAGCGACCTTCCTTGCGCATGACGCCGGCATGAATCAGACGAATCACCAGGTCGGAATCTTCGTAGCCCCAGCCTTCGAACAATTCGTCGAAGCCGTTCGCGGCAATAAAATCGCTTTTCCACACAGCCAGGTTGCAGGTCATCGCTTTTTCCCATTTGTGAGGCTGCAGATATCTCAATTTGCCGAGCGGCAGTTGCAGCAGCGCGGAAATCCGGTTGATCTTGCCCTGAAGCCGAAGCCCCCAAAAATAAGCCCAATGGTACAGATAAAGCGGCGTCTGCCTGATCAGCACTTCGGCGGTGAAAGCTTGGCTCAGCAAGATCCGGTTACCGGGCACGAAATAGCCCGCCTCAGCCAATTGACGATGCCGAGAAATAAAATCGGGTTTCATCAGGCAATCGCCGTCGACGAACAGCAGATAATCGCCGCGGCTTTTAGCCACCGCCTTGTTGCGGACCGTACCGGCGCGAAAGCCGCGATCTTCATGATGAATGTATTCGATAGGAACCGGTGCGGAAGCGCAATAGCTCCGCGTTTTTTCGAGATTCTCGGGCCGGGAGCCGTCATCGGCAATGAGGATTTCAAAATTGCGATCGGTTTGAGCAAATAAACTTGCAAGGCAAAGCTGCAACGCTTCCGGCCAGTTATAGGTCGTGACAATAACGGAGATCAGATTCATGGGTAATTACGGCTGCGTGCCTGCAGTTCCCACAGCTTCAGATATTTATAATATGCGCCTTCTGCATTCGATACGGCCAGCATGAATCCCTGGCGGCCATCCAGCAGGGAGGCCTTGAGGAAATAAGTCCGAAAAAAAGTCCAAAATCCCTTCAAGACCGCTTTGCCCAGGGAAGAGCGAATACCCTTTTGATAAAGCATTTTCGCACCCAGGGTCGAATAACTGTTCACCTTGTGCAGCACTTCATCCAGATTTACAAACGCCTCGTGCAGCAGCGGCGATTGCAAGCGACCAATATCGCCCTGAACGATTACCCTCTCGTGCACCGCCGAGTCGGTAAATTGCCCCCTGTCACGGCGAAATAGCCTCAGCACATGATCCGGCCACCACCCCCCATGCCGGATTGACCGTCCGCAATAATCGGACAGCCGAGGAATTTCATAACCGTCGAACTGCGAAACGCCGATTGCCTTTTCAATTTCCTCTCTCAATGCAGGCGTCACCACCTCATCCGCATCGATCGACAATACCCAATCACCTTGCGTTTTTTCCAATGCGCGCTGCTTCTGTATGCCAAAGCCGGGCCAGTCGGTTTCGAAAACCTTGTCGGTATACTGCCGGCAAATCGTGACCGTCTCGTCGCTGCTGCCGGAATCGAACACGACGATCTCGTCCACCCAACTGACCGACTCCAGACATCGACCGATATGCGCCGCCTCGTTTTTCGTAATGATGATCACACTAAGCATCGCCAGCGCCTGTCTTTTGCCCGGATTTTAGCGCTGCAAAACAAAGCGCAATCATTACAGCAAACCAGTGACCTTCGGTGTGATCATAAATCGGAGTATTAAAAAGACTGGTAATCAGCAAAGCAGTCACTAGCCCTTGCGCAAGCCATTTTTCACGTTCGGGTAGTTTACGCGATTCATAAAACTGACTAATCAGGAATCCGAGATAAGGAATCAGCCCCAGTAAACCCAACTGCACGCCGATAAACAAAAATTCATTATGCGGATGATGCGCCAGAAAGCGTTCCCCTTGGGCAATCTGCGCATACTCCTGAGCGAAGCTGCCGGTACCGTAGCCCAGCAACGGCTTGTCGGCCATCAGCTTGACCGAATACTTCCAGAACGTATAGCGCTGACCCATCGACGAGTCGGCCTGTTCAGGTTTTTCCTGCATGTACGCCTGGGTATTTTCGATGCCTTCCAAAACTCGTTCGGCCTTCTGCGAAAAGCCCAGAAACAATCCCAGAAAAACTATCAGGGCCATACCCGTCAATAATCGCGCTTTGAGCCCGAATCGCTGCACTGCAAACAGCGCTATTAATACCAGGGCGAGCAATTGACCGGTGCGCCCTTCAACGACAAAAAAAATGTTGAAGATAGCGGCTACAAACAAGGCAAGGTACAGTCGCGCGTAATTCCCGCCGTCTGTTGATCTATGCAAGCAGTAAAAAGCAAAAAAACCGATAAAAATGCCGTGAGTAATCCGGCTTTTCAAAGAAGGACCGTGGAATGAGGTCGTTTCCAGGATGCCCAGACTCATCAAAAAAGAAATCACCAGGGAGAACACCGAGGCAATCACAAAAGCTTGCCATACGCGGTCGCGATATTGAGCCTTACTCAATAAGGGAATCAATATCGGAATGAAAAGTAACTCCCGGTATTTTTTCAGCGACGCCAAGGCATCATCATGCGGAGCATTGCCATAAGCCAGTCCGACGACCAGGCAGCCGAACAGCATCAGAGACCAAGCCGCAACGGGTTGACGCTTCAATATAACGGGCAAGCTGATGAATTGAGCCGACAGTACCCACAGCAAACCGACGACGACCGAAGCAACCATCGCTGCCGCAGTCGAAAAATAAATCCCAACGAGGAACAGCGCCACGACGATACCGCCCCAGTTCAAAAGCAGTTCCCGAGAGCGCGAAGGCAAATCTATTTTGGATAATATCTGCATGCTTAATGTAAAAATCGGCACTTTCTTTGCTATAAAGAAAAGGGCGAGTTATTGTAGCTTAGCCGTGAAAAAAATGTTCGCTGATCTACCAGTGATTCACCTGCGGGATCTGCTCAATTAACGGGATGGATAATCCCGTCAAATGTTAGTGCAATACCTGCCCTATTGCTTCGATCACGCGCTGAGCCGGCAATTGATCAAGGCAGGCGCTGCGGCTCAACCGATGCCGCTCGCAACCCTCCAGATCGCACGGCACACACTCGCCTTTACCCTGGATCAGATACACGTTATTAACCTGCTGATCGCCGGATTTTCCGAACGGATTCTGGTCCTGTCGGTAACCATACGGCCAAGGCGCCCATTTTACCGGATTGGTCGGGCCGAAAAGCGCAATGACCGGCACCCCGGTCGCCGCAGCCAGATGAGTAATGCCCGTATCGGGTCCGATGAAACATTTGGCATTTGCGATGATACCCGTCAATTCGGCTAATGTAACCTGCCCCGCCAGATTGAGGGTATCTTCCGGCAGAATGCTTTGAAGTTCATTAAGATAATTGACTTCCTCCTCCGCAGAGCCGCCCGAGAGTACCAGTCGCATCCCATTCCGGTGCAGAGAGCAGGCAATTTCGAGCCACCCTTCTTTCGTCCACTGCTTGTAAGCCCACTGCGGATAGGGGTGTAGCACCGCATACGCCTGGCCTTTGGATAATAGCGGTAATGATCCTGCCGATTCGCTGCGCGGGGAAATCAAGGCATGACTGCGAGGTATCCGGAGCACATCCGCCAGCTTCAGGTTCTGTAGAACCGTATGCGTAGTTTCGTTATCATGCTCGGCATAGCCGCTGAGAAAATAACGCTTCCACCATCCGGTTGCGCGCCTAGCCGGTACGGTCGCGACCCGGCATGGCGCCGCCAACAGGGTGTAAATAAAAGGACGATCGCCGGCCTGCACCGCAAGCGCCAAATCATAACGTCTGAAAATGCGCGGAATAAGCGCCAGGTAGTCCCGGAATTTCGGGCGATTGGGCGTCGTGATGATTTGATCGATATCGGGATTGCCTTCGAACATCCCGGCGGTATTGCGAAAAACCAGGACATCGATCCCGGCATCGGGAAAGGCTTGTTTCAGCGAATGGATTAGCGGCGTCGTCAGCAGGGCATCGCCGAGAAACCGCATCGCGATCAGCAAAATTCTGGCAGGCGGCCGCCTCAAGGAATGAGCTTTTACCATGGGCGCGGCCCCGTTATTCGCTGCCCGCACCCTGCCAGACACTTTTGTTCGACCTGGCCCGCAAACGCGCACCCAACGTTTTGGCGATCGCAAACACGCGCGGCGCACCGCCGAGCGCAACGGCATCGACCAGACAATACCAGGCAGCGACACCACTAGGCGGATTGCCCTGCGGCAATTTTAAAACGGGATCGATTGCAGCCCATTTCCAGGTGCCGGCCGCGGTGCCGATCAGTTCTAACCAGGTAGTGATAAAAAATGCAGCCAGATACACCATCGGAGAACGACCTTTGAACAAATAAACCAGAAAAACCACAAACAGCAGCGCACCGACCCAGTCGCCTTGCTCGCTGAAGCCACTGATACCCCACAATGACCACGCACCGCAGACCAGCACCACAAAAGCAGCGATTTCACGCGCATAGGTCTGAAAGAAACCGGAACGGGCCAGTGCGACGGCGGTCAGATAAACCATACCGTGCCCAGGCGGCACATAAGCAGGCACGTTATGATAGCGATAAGTGTAGCCACCCATGAAAGGGGAGGCGAAATGCTCGCCGATTGTCGCAAAGGCAACCGCGATCGCAACCTGTACGCGGATTTCCTTGTTTTCGCCCAATAACAGACCGATCAAAAACACCCAGCCGCAAACGCCCAGCGCATTCTGTTTTTCGATGCTCGCATTCGCATCACTGAGCAGACAGACTGCAACACAAAAAAACGTAAACCCTGCAATGAAATAATCGCGTTTTCGATGGGTATAGATACCCCCTGCCTTTGGAAAATGGCGTAACACATGCACCTCAATGGTTTATTTTATTTATTAGGCTCGCCCCAGGCCAGCCCATCCAGTCAAACTCGATCGCTTTACCGGTAAAGAATCGAGTAGCGGCTTAATTTTTTCTTTGAAAAGGCATCCGAAACGCGCGGGCTCGACAATGTTAGCCGAACACCCAGGCAATGGCTGCATAGCGGCCGAGCTTGCCGAGCAGAATGATCAGAGCCCCGGTCACCAGCGGCAATTTCAGCCAGCCTCCCGCGAAGCACAGCGCATCGCCGACAACCGGCAGCCAGGAAAGAAACAACGCCCAGATGCCACGTTTTCTTATGACGTCCAGCGCTTTTTGTGATTTCTCCGGCAATAGCGACGCCACGGGATAACGCTTCGCGGCCAATACGCCTAACCCCCAGGTCGTCATCGCGCCGAGGGTATTTCCGAGCGTCGCAATACCCACCAGAGGCAGCGCCTGCCGCCCTTCCGCGATCAAATAAGCCAGTACAGCCTCGGAGCCGCCAGGCGCGATCGTTGCGGATACAAAGGCGCTGATAAACAAGCCGCCAATTTCAAGCCAGGCTTCTTGCATTTCTAATTCTCAATAAAAACCCCTGCATGCAGATTACAGCAGGGGTCCGATGGGTTTAACAAAAGATTAGCCGCGAGGCAACATCTTCGACTTATTCGACGAAATCATTTTGACCAGTTTGGCAACCCATCCCAGCAGCAACTCGATAAAACGACGCAGCAATACGAACGCATGCGTAACCGCTTCGGAAAACGTCATGCCTTTGAAAGTACGCGCCAATACCGGAGCCAGCAATAAGCCGATGGCGAGCCCGATCACGGTAATTCCGGAAACGAATGAATCCTCTTGTTGAGCCGTCGGCGCCGGCACAGCAGAAGCCGCAGGCGATGATGTACCAGGTGTAGCTGAAGGCGTCGAAGCAGCAGGCGTCGCAGCCGGTTTGGCAATGACTGGAATTCCGCTGCCGGCATAGTCATCGGCAATTTCGAGAGCGGTTACGCCCGGAATGCTCGGCAAATCGCCGCTGCCCGCGCCGACTTTCAGCTGCGCCTTCATGCCTTTTTCCATATGCTGAGCGATGTCGCAATGCACCAGATAGGTTTTGTCGCCCGGCGGCAGAATCAAGGTGCCGGAAATCTTGGCAGGACCGCTGACTTCCAGGTGAAACATGCCTTTCGGATAGAGGTATTTCGGTAAACCATGCATCATCCATTGATGCCTGATGCTATCCTCATTGATAAAGTGCACTGTCAATTTGGTGCAGGGCTTGAACTGATATTCCTGGAGATCGAACGCAAACATTCTGCCCGGAAATTTTTCGGCATATTTGTGTCCGGCATGAACCGTAATTTCTTTCGTTTCCGAAATTTTATCGCAACCGCCGGGCAGCGTATCGGTATTCTGCCCCATTACCATCCCGCCGCCCATATCCATCAAATGGCCGGCGCCGTGATCCATCAGCATCTTGTTATGGTCTTCATATTCTTGAGCCGCGAGCGGCGCAGCAAATCCCAGAACCAGTGCTCCGGCCCACAATAATTTCACCATTACTTTACCTCTACAACTATCAATAAAATTCCGCGTTAACGCCCAGGAGTCGGGCGGCGTTAACGCGAACAAAACCGAGTCCTCGCGGACTCAAAAACTAGGCGCTCTTTTTTCCGATCAAACTATCGACTTTGTTTTTGAATGCGGCATTGGACAGATACAGTCCGTAAAGACCCGCAAACGCTAACAGGATATACAGCAGATTACTGTATTTGCTGGCTGGAGCGCCGGTGCCGGCAGTGAAGCTCATGTGCGCATCCAGGCGATCGCCTTGATCAGGCACCAGTGTGATATGAATCAGGTATTTACCGGCTTCCGGCACGCCGTTCGGCAAGTCCAGGTTGACGGTGCCGGATTTGTGCTTGCTGCCAGGCAAAAAGAACACCCGAGTGCCTTCAGGCTCTTTGGTCACTTCAAATTCAACCGTCATATTACGGTATCTCATGTCCTGATAATCGAAAACCAGTTGGGTCGGGGTAGCGGCGCCTGGAAGTTTGCCGCAGAATTCTTCGGCCGGATAGGATTTCGGCTGATAAGCAGTGTAGTGAATCCAATGACTTGGCTCCAGCTCGAATTTACATTGGTCGGTATCGGTACCCGCTGCACCGCCGTGCGCCCAAACAGCTGCCGACAGCAGCAAGCCCAGCATTCCTAGAAAACCCTTTGCAAAAAAATGTGCTCTGTTCATAATGCCTTCCGGTTTTGATAAATTATTATAATTAAAACAACAAGCTCTAAGCAGCGCTTGAGCCCTCTTCAAAATAACGCTATTTCGAATAAAGTCAATTGCCAGCGAGCCACTCTAGCATACCAAAACCCTTAAATTCAAGGCATTGATGCCCTTCTTACAGCAATCCCTCCCCTCCCGTTCTTCCGGCACTGTTCTATTGCCATGGCACCCTCATTTCCGTAGACTTACATCATCTATTCGGATTATTCAAATTGGAGCCCCTAAAAAATGTCGTCATTGACTAATTCTAAAGCTTGGATCGCACTCAAAACCCATTTTCGGTACATTCAAAACGAATCGATGCGGGAAGTCTTTAGCAAAGACCCGGCCCGTTTCAAAAAGTTCTCTCTCCAATTCAACGACATCATTTTCGATTACTCCAAAAATCGCATCAACGAACAAACCATTGCACTGCTCCTCGATCTGGCCGAAACGCAAAGCCTCAAACAAAAAATCGAGGCGATGTTCAACGGCGAAATCATCAATACGACCGAGCACCGGGCAGTCCTACATACCGCGCTTCGCAATCGCAGCAATACCCCGGTTTATGTGGCAGGCAAAGACGTGATGCCGGACGTAAACCGCGTGCTGGCCAAGATGCGCTCCTTTTGCGAACTAGTCAGATCGGGCGCATGGAAGGGGTACAGCGGCAAGGCCATCACCGATGTCGTCAGCATCGGCATCGGCGGCTCCGGCCTGGGTCCCAAAATGATATCGGCAGCGTTGTCGCCTTACGGGTCGGAGCAACTCAAAGTCCACTACGTCTCGAATGTAGATCAAACCGATCTGGTCGAGGTACTGAAACCTTTATCCGCTGAAACGACCTTATTCGTGATCGCTTCGAAAGTTTTCAATACCCAGGAAACCATGATGAACGCCAGATCGGCCAGAAACTGGTTGCTGGATAGTGCTAAATCCGAAGACGCGATTCCCAAACATTTCGTGGCGATCTCGACGCATGCGGAAAATGTCGCCCGGTTCGGCATCGACACCGACAACATGTTTGAATTCTGGGACTGGGTCGGCGGACGCTATTCGCTATGGTCCTCGGTCAGCTTATCGACCGCGCTGAACATCGGCATGGACAATTTCGAAGAATTGCTGCAAGGCGCGTATGAAGCCGACCAGCACTTCCGCCATACGCCACTCGACAAGAACATCCCGGTTATCATGGCGTTGCTTGGCGTTTGGTATAACAATTTCTTTGAAGCCGACTCCCATGCAGTGATCCCTTACGACCAGTCGATGCGTTATTTTTCCGATTATCTGCAGCAAGGCGACATGGAAAGCAACGGCAAAAGCGTCGATATGGACGGCAATCGAGTCGATTACAGCACCGGCCCGATTATCTGGGGGCAACCGGGCACCAACGGCCAGCACGCCTTTTTCCAACTGATCCATCAGGGTACCAAGCTGATCCCGTGCGATTTCATGGCGGCCGCGAACAGCCATTACCATTTGCCGGAGCACCAGGATATTCTGGTGTCCAATTTTCTTGCACAGCCTGAAGCACTGATGAATGGCCTGACCGAGGAGGAAGTCAAGGCCCGGCTATCACCCGAAGAACGTGCTGATCCGGTGCTGGTCGCTTCGAAAGTCTTCGATGGCAACAAACCCTCCAATTCCTTTCTATTCAAGAAGATGACCCCGAAAACTTTGGGCTCTCTGATCGCATTTTATGAACATAAGATATTCACGCAAGGCGTAATCTGGAATATCAACTCGTTCGACCAGATGGGCGTCGAACTCGGCAAGGTGCTCGCCAAAGTGATCTTACCCGAGCTCAAAAGCAATCACACTATCACGAGCCATGACAGCTCAACGAATGGCCTGATCAATGCCTACAAGCAGTACAAGGAGCTATCGTAAGCATGGCGTAGCCTGTCCGCACTCAGCGGCCTGCGCTCAGCCTGGCCGATTTTTTAAAGAAGGCGGATGCCCAAAGGCTTGGCTTAAAAACGGGGCAGATAAGGGCTGTTCCTCAAACGCTCACGAGCCGGATCTGTCTTTCCGCGGCGTTCTCTGAAGCGTAGCAGGGCGTTTTCGATACCCTGCTCATACCCGGGATCGGCTGATAAGGCGAAAATTACTTTTCAGTCTGGGGGAAATTATAATCGCCGACCGGCCGGGTAAACGTGAATTTATAGGGATTCATGATGATGAAGTCGGCAAATGTTTTAAAGGTATCGTGAGGCGGCTGGAGCGAAGTGATGGCAGTAGCGGGGCTCAATGCAAGATAAAGTCCGGTGCCCAAAATAGTCGCCACAAAACCGGCGGGGCGCAGGGCGACATCATACAGGAAGTCAACACCGCGCGGCTGATTCACAACCGGTTGAGCATCCGCAAAAACAGGGGCCGAGGCAGTCAAAACCAAGCCGATAAAAGCCGATTTAATTACTTTCATATGATCTCTCCCAAACTCTCAAATTAATTAAAATTAACGATAATGCCATTTTCCCGCAAAAAATGAATGGCGGCTAAAAATAAAACGGATCAGCTCGACTTAGCGTATTAACTATAACACAAACCCATCCTGGCGGGAGCAGGTTAGATCGCGAACGGCACGGTAAATTTAATCGCCTCTAAAGAAGCGCTTCAATACCCGGATCATATATTCATGATCGAACACACCGGCACTTTCGCGAATGCTGTGCATTGCCCATAGCGGACAGCCGACATCGACGGCGCGAATGCCGAGCTTTGCCGAGGCAATCGGCCCGATCGTGCTGCCGCAGGGCAGATCGCAGCGGTGCGAATAGCGTTGATACGGCACGCCGACTTCCTCGCACCAGTGGATGAAGCGCACGGCCGAGATACTCTCGGAACTGTAACGGTGGCTCGCGTTAAATTTGATCACAGGTCCCTTGTTCACCAGGACTTTATGATCCGGATCATACGCCGACGGAAAATTGGGTTGATAGGCATGCGCCATGTCGGCGCTGATCAAAAAGCTTCGAGCCAACGCCCGGGCGATGTCTTCCGGATCCTGCGATACGACAAGATTGATGCGTTGCAGTATATCCATTAAGAAACTGCCGGCGGCACCGATGTGACTTTCACTGCCGATTTCTTCATGGTCGAAAAACGCGCAAACCAGGGTGCTGCCGGCATGATTCAAAATATTCTCATCCAGCAAGGCTTGCAGCGCCGCGTGACAGGACGCCAGGTTGTCGAGCTGGCTATTGGCAATAAATTCCTGGTTCGCTCCCCAAAAGGAGCCTTTTTGGGTGTCATAAACCGCCAGATCCCAGGACAGCACTTGCGCCGCACTGATGCCGGCGCCCTGCTCCAGCAGCGCCAGAAAATAAGGCTGTGGCAATTGCTCGCCGGTCAATTGCGCCAGCAGCAGCGGCAATTCGTTCTGCTTATGCAGTTTCAGACCGTCTTCGTTGACGCTCCGGTTCATATGAATCGCGAGATTCGGCAACCGCAGCAAGGGACGATCGAAGCTCACCAGCTTATGCAAGAGGCGTTCGCGTTCGTCGACATAGCTGATCCGGCCGGCCACGCTCAAATCGCGGTCGGTGAACGTCGCGAGAATCGGCCCGCCGTAAATCTCGACACCGAGCCGGGCCAGTCCGTCGCTCACCGTTGCTGGATTCGGTTTGAGCCTCAACCCCGGCGAATCGGTATGGGCGCCGACGATGCTGAAGCCGGATTCGGCCGGCGCTTTTTGACCCAGCACAAACAGCACGATCGAGGAGTCGTCGCGCACCACATAATAGCGGCCGCCCGGCTGCAACTGCCATTTGGCGGTTTCATCGAGCCGTGTAAATTGAAAGTCCTTGATAGCCGTTTCGATCGAGGCGACCGCATGCCAGGGGCTCGGGCTCTTGTCGATAAAGTCCAGTAACTGCTGGGCGTACTGTCTTGCGGTCATGATTTTTCCTGTAGATCCAGAGAGGCGGAATTGATGCAGTAGCGCAGGCCGGTCGGCTGCGGACCGTCCGGAAACACATGTCCCAGATGCGCACCGCACGCTTTGCAGGTGACCTCGACCCGGCGCATGCCGTGGCTGTTGTCCGGATGTTCGGCGACGCTGTTTTCCGACAATACATCCCAAAAACTCGGCCACCCCGAACCCGAATCATACTTGGTATCGGAGTCGAACAACGGATTGCCGCAGCACACACAACGATAGAGGCCCGGCGTTTTGCAGTCCGTGTATTTGCCGGTAAACGGCGCCTCGGTGGCTTTCTGGCGGCAGATCGCAAATTGCTCCGGGCTCAGCTTATCGCGCCATTGTTCGTCATTGTTTGAGTTGTGATTCATGGGGATTCTCCAGGGCCATACGACTCAATTCATTGTACCCGCCTGGGGCGGCATCGCAAAACCGGCCAGGCCGATCGGTAAAATATCCCTTTTTGACATTAATAAGGACCCTTTATAATTACAGTTAATAGTGCCATTTGGATGTTAGATATGAGTCAGAAAAAATTATCGCTGCAGGAACAATTATTGAAGTCAGGTCTGGTGACCGCCGCGCAGGCCAGGACCGCAAAATCCGACAAGCATAAGCAGGTTCAGCAGCAACGCCATAACAATGTGCAGGTCGTGGATGAGGCCAAGCGTATGATGCAACAGGCGCTGGCTGAAAAAGCCGAGCGCGACAAGGAGCTGAATAGACTCAAGCAGGAACAGGAAGAGAAAAAACAAATCGCCGCACAGGTCAGGCAGCTGATCGAAACCCACCGGCTCGCGATTGACGAAAACGCGATCGAGGAATACGACGACAGTCAGGCTTATCATTTTACCGATCTGAACAAGGTCAAAAAACTGTTCGTGCCGAAAGAGATGCGCGACCAGATCAGTGACGGCAAACTGGCTATCGTCAGGCAACGCAAACGTTACGACATAGTGCCTGTCGAAATTGCCGGAAAAATCCGCGAGCGCGATCCGTCCTGTATTATCGTATGGAACGATGCTTCCAGCGTGTCTGTCGAAAATAACGACGATCCTTATGCGCAATACCAGATTCCGGATGATCTGGTCTGGTAAAAGTGTAGAAGACGGACTGCGATTTATTTGCAGCGAATTCGTTCGAACGATTAAGATAATCTCCCTTTGGACTGTGGAAACAACCGTCATGCGCCGATTTTTTCTGTTATGGTGTCTTGCGTTGCCGGCTTATGCGGTTGACGAACGTCCGCCCAAGCTCGAGGCGATTCCCGAAGAAGTACCCGAACCGCCAATGCCGGTGCAGAGCGGTGAAACGCTGGAACCCGATATCACGATCATCCGGAAGGGCAAGAATACGATTCAGGAATACCGGCAAAGCGGCCGGCTTTACATGATCAAGGTCATTCCGGACATCGGTCCGCCCTATTATTTCATCGACTCGGACGGCGACGGCCAACTGGATGTGAATGATGGCGATCGGGGCAGCCAGATCAACATGTGGAAGATCCTCGAATGGGATTGACTCCTCGCGCGAATGCCGTAGATAGTCAATGGGCTTAAGAATAAAGCTGCTGATCGTGCTGATCCTGTTGACCGTTCTCGGCCTCGGCCCGATGCCGGTGACCAGCGTGATCGGAATCTATGTCGTGCTGTTCCGTCCGGCCTGGTTCAAACGCATGGTAATGAAACTGTATGAGGAACCGGATGCCTGACCTGAAACATCCGATCTGCCTTTGGGCATGTCTGCTGTTCGTTACTGCGCCGCTCCAGGCAAATTCTGCTTCCGGACAACAGCCGCTTCAAGCCGCAATCGCGAGCGCGCACCCGTTGGCTACGCGCGCCGGATTCGAAATACTCCAGGAAGGCGGCAATGTGTTTGATGCAGCCGTTGCAGTCAGCGCGGCGCTGTCAGTGGTCGAGCCTTCCGGCTCGGGGCTGGGAGGCGGCGGATATTGGCTGCTGCACCGAGCAAGCGATGGTTTCGAAACGATGATCGATGGCCGCGAGAAAGCGCCGTTCGCCGCACGCAAGGACATGTTTCTGGACAGGCAGGGCAAGGTAGTCCAGAAATTGTCGATCGACGGCGCCTTAGCCGCCGCTATACCCGGTATGCCGGCTGCGCTGGCGCATTTGTCGGAACGTTACGGCCGCCTGCCCTTGACGGAATCGCTAGCTCCGGCGATCCGCTATGCCGAGAACGGTTTTGCAGTCGGCCGTAAATTCCATAAGCTGCTTGGAACCCGGCAACCGGTCATCCGACGCTTTCCGTCCTCTTCCCGCATCTTTCTGCCCTACGGCGAGTTCATCGCCCCATTTTCGATTCTGCGCCAGCCGGATCTGGCCCGTACGCTCAAACGAATCGCCGCCTCGGGCCGGGACGGATTTTACCGCGGCGAGACGGGATCGAAGCTCGTCGACAGCGTCAACGCCGCTGGCGGTATCTGGACCGAAGCGGACCTGGAGTCCTACCGTATCATCGAACGCCGACCGGTCAAAGGCGAGTATCATGGGATCAAAATCACCAGTGCCTCGCCGTCCTCGTCAGGCGGCATCGTACTGACCGAAGCATTGAATATCCTGGCCGGCTACGACCTGGAAAAGGTCGACAAAGCGACGCGCAAGCACCTGGTCATCGAAGCGATGCGGAGAGCCTATCACGACCGTGCCCTGTACCTCGGCGATCCGGACTATACCTCTATTCCGGTCAAACGACTGCTGGATGAAGATTATGCGGAGGGATTGCGCAGCACGCTCCGACTCGACAAAGCGCTGCCGAGCACGATGATGGCAGGGGAAACCGAACAAGAACCCGAAGCGGCGAATACGACTCATTTTTCGATCATCGACTCGGAAGGCAATCGCGTCGCGGCGACCTTGAGCATCAATTTCCCTTTCGGTTCCGGCTTCGTTGCGGAGGGAACCGGCGTACTGCTGAACGACGAGATGGACGATTTCGCGAGCAGCACAGGATCAGGCAACGTCTATGGACTGGTCGGCGGCGCCGCGAATGCGATTCAACCGGGCAAACGGATGCTGTCGAGCATGACGCCGACCTTTCTCGAAAACGACCGAGGCATCGCGGTACTGGGCACGCCGGGCGGCAGCCGGATCATCTCGATGGTAATGCTGGCGGCGCTGGATTATGCAGAAGGCCATGATCCCTCGTCCTGGGTCAAGGCACCGCGCTTTCATCATCAATATTTGCCGGATGCGATTCAATACGAACCCGGCGCATTGAGCGCGGCTGAAATTGCCTCCCTTGCTGCGAAGGGACATCAATTGACAGGCCTGGCTGACCGTTACGGCGACATGCAGGCGGTGCTCTGGAACAAAAAGACCCGGCAATTGAGCGCCGGCAGCGATCCGCGCGGTGAAGGACTGGCTCTTGTTGGTCCGTAGTCCGGCCAGAATCCGAGCCGGCGGTACCTATCGGCCATGATTGCGCATTCACTGAATATCAGACTCGGCAGGCTCTGCGTACATGCTGATGATTCAGCCTATTACTGGGGCCTGCTCAACGGCGAGGAGCAACACCGCGCGGAAGGCATCAATAACCCCCAAAGGCAGGCGTATTATATCGAGACATATGGACGACTGCGGATGCTGTTGGGGGAAGCAACCGATAGCCCGCCGGAGACGCTGCGATTCAGCAAACATCCCCACGGCAAACCTTATTTGGTCGATTTTCCGGAAATTGCCTTCAACCTGTCGCATACGGCCGACCGGATCGCGGTGGTGATAGGCCGCAGCTGCCGGGTCGGCATCGATATCGAAGCCTGCAAACCCAGAACCAATCTGGCCGCACTGGCCGATAAATGCTTCGGAGCGGAAGAAATAGCCTATTGGCAGGCCCTGTCCGAAACAGAGCAATTTCGCGCCTTTTATCATTTCTGGACATACAAGGAAGCCTTCGTCAAGGCGGTCGGCCGGGGCATCGGCCTGGGTTTGCACCACTGCGTGGTCGATCCGGCCAATCCATCGAGAATGCTTCATGTGCCGGCATCCTGCGGGCCTGCCGAAAACTGGTCGCTCCATACGCTTGATGTCGGAAACGAGGTTTGCGGGGCCGTTGCGGTTGACGGTCCTATCGCTGCGGTTAACATGGAAGCATTTTGAATTCGCCCGGTTTTGAGTCGGGGGCGGGTCGAATGATTTGACATTTTTGGCACGACAAGTATGCTTCCCGTCTTTGACGGCATATCCGGGACTTCGAGGTGAACGCTCTTTCCCGAAGAGGCCTGCTTCAGATAAAAAACGCCGTACCGGCTGACTACACAACTTATTAACATGGCGATTAATCCAGACCACCTGATCAAATTTTCTCCGCTGCACCGCCTGCAATGGGAAGAAGCCCAGCAAAAATTCGTGATTCTCTACCCCGAAGGCATGGTTGAACTGAACCAGAGTTCGGCCGAAATTCTGAAATTGTGCGACGGCGCGCATAATCTGGGCCAGATCGTCAGCGAGCTGGAACAGAAGTTTGCCACCTCGGGTCTGACCGATGACATCACTTCTTTTCTCGACATCGCACTCCAAAATGGCTGGATCCAACAACATTAAGATTACCCCGCCGCGCTGGCTGCTGGCGGAACTGACCTATGCCTGCCCGCTGCAATGCCCCTATTGCTCGAATCCGGTCGATTACAGCAAATACCCGTCCGAGCTGAACACCGGCGACTGGAAGCGCGTGCTCACCGAAGCGCGCAAAATGGGCGCAGTGCAGCTCGGCTTTTCGGGCGGCGAGCCGCTGACCCGCAAGGATCTGGTCGAACTGGTCCAACATGCGCGGGAGCTCGGCTATTATTCCAACCTGATCACCTCCGGCTACGGGATGACCGAAGAAAAGATCATCCAGCTCAAGAAAGCCGGCCTCGACCATATCCAGGTCAGCATTCAGGCCAGCACGCAGGAACTGAACGACCATATCGCCGGCACCGCCTCGTTTCAGCATAAAAAGGAAGTCGCGCATCTGGTCAAGAAGCACGGTTACCCGATGGTGCTGTGCGTGGTAATCCACCGCGAGAATATCCACCAAATGCCCGAAATTCTGGCGATGGCCGAGGAACTCGGCGCCGACTACCTGGAGCTTGCGAATACGCAATACTACGGCTGGGCGCATGTGAACCGCGACCTCTTGATGCCGACGAAAGAACAGTTCGAACAGGCCGAGGCAATTGCGCAGGCTTTCAAGGAAAAAGTCGCGGGCAGGATGAAAATCTATTATGTGGTGCCCGATTATTACGAAGACCGCCCGAAAGCCTGCATGAACGGCTGGGGCACCACCTTCCTGACGATTGCCCCGGACGGGATGGCGCTGCCTTGCCACGAGGCGCGCGTATTGCCGGGCCTTGACTGCCCGAACGTGAAGGACTACAGCATCGAACAGATTTGGAACGAGTCGAAAGCGTTCAACTTTTTCCGCGGCGAGGACTGGATGAAGGAGCCGTGCCGAAGCTGCGACGAAAAACAAAAGGACCACGGCGGCTGCCGGTGCCAGGCTTATCTGCTGGCCGGCGATATGTATGCGGCCGATCCGGTATGCAGCAAATCGCCGGATCACCATTTAATTGACGAAGCGATTAATTCGGCCAGAACAAGCGCATCAGCCGCTGATGAAAAACCGCTGGTTTTCCGCAACAGCAAAAATTCGCGTCAGCTATCTTAACTTTTGGCGCCATGTGAAGCAGAGTCTTGTGAAATCCCAACTGAAGCCTTTGAAACAGCCGCAATCGAACGAATTGCTGACGCTGCACCAACTTTACCAGAGCGGCCGCTTGCAGCAGGCCGAACTGACCGCGCAATCCCTGCTCGGGACTTATCCGAAAGCGCCGGTGCTGTACAACATCCTGGGCCTTTGCCAGCAGCAGCAGGGCAAATTGCGCGAAGCGGCAGCCAGCTTTCGGAAACTGCTGGCGATCGATCCGGGCATCGCCGAAATTCATTTCAATCTGGGCGTGCTTCAGACCCAATTAAACGATCAGAAGGCAGCGGTCGCCAGTTACCGGAAAGCTTTGCAGCTGAAGCCAGCCCTGCCTTCCGCGCATTTCAATCTGGGCGCCTTACTGCAAGAGCAAGGTTTTTTGAAGGAGGCGGCGCCGCATTACCAAAAAGCCATCGATCTGGATCCGCGTTTTTTTGAAGCGCTCGGGAATCTCGGTATCGTGCTGCAACAACAGGGGAAACTGGAGGAAGCCGAGCAATGCTACCGCAAAGCCCTTGCAATTCATCCCGATGCGCGCGGCCATTTCAATCTCGGCACGGTCTTGTACGGACTGGGACGGCATCAGGAGGCGGTGCGGGAATTTCGGGAAGCCGTCAATCTGGACCTTCAGTTTGCCGATGCCTGGAACTCGCTCGGCGAAACCCTCCGCGACCTCGGCGAGATGGGGGACGCGGTACGCTGTTATGAACGGGCATTGGCGGCGCAGCCGCAGCATCCGCGCGCGCAATACAATTTCGGCGAAACACTCTGCCTTACCGGACGTCTGCGTGATGCGATCCCTTATTTCGAAGCGTCCGACTTTGCCGACAGCAAGGAACGGTCACTGCAATGCCTGTACAAAACCGGGCAATTCGAGCTTTTCAAACAACGCCTTGATCAACTAGCGGCCATTACCCCGCATCATTCGGTACTGCTAGGCGCGCTGGCGACTCACTACGCGACCAACTTCGGCCAGCAAAACACCTATCATTTCTGCAAAGACCCTATGAATTATGTGCTGCATACCCGGATTGAGGAACTGACCTCGCCCCAGAGTCCGCTGCTGCAGGAGCTCTTGCAGGACATTCAGCATCTTGCGATTGCGGAAAGAAAACAGGGACGGCTCTATTTCGGAATGCAGTCGGCCGGCAATTTATTGCTGCGTTCCGAACCCTCTTTCCAGAAACTGGCTGCGCTGATTCGGCAAAAAGTGCTGGAATACCGGCAGCATTTTGTGGACAGCCGCGAGGAAATCATCAGGGCGTTTCCGCGCCGGATCGAGTTTACCAGTTCCTGGTACCTGCGAATGAATCAAGGCGGTTATCTGACCTCGCACATCCATGAGGAAGGCTGGATCAGCGGCTGCGTCTATCTCAAGCTGCCGGACAAACATCAAGGCCATGAAGGCAGCTTCGAATACAGTACCGACGGCGACGATTACCCCAGGTTACATAACGATTTTCCGAGCCGAATCGTCGATCAGCAGGTCGGCGATCTGGTGCTGTTCCCTTCTTCCCTGTTTCACCGCACGATTCCGTTTCATTCGGACCAGGAGCGGGTCTGCGTGGCATTCGACATCAAACCGATGTAGCCGTGTGGGTATCCATCGAGTGCCCTTTCAAAAACTCAACGGCTGCGTATTATGAAAATGGTACGCAACACACTCTAAAGGGCATCAATGCAGACCCTACAGCCCTTCCCAAGGCGTATATAATCCTTTTACATCCGCGCCGAACATATCGAGCACCCGGCCGACCGTTTCGTCGACCATTACCGCCAGCGAATCCGATTTATTGTAAAAAGCGGGCATCGGCGGAAAAATGATCCCGCCCATTTCAGTTACGGCCGCCATGTTGCGGATATGCGCCAGATTCAGCGGCGTTTCGCGCGGCATGATCACAAGTCTCCGCCGTTCTTTCAATACCACGTCGGCGGAACGCGAGATCAGGTTGTCGCCAAAGCCGTGCGCGACCGCGGCGAGCGTTTTCATCGAACACGGCGCGATGATCATCCCTTCAGTCTTGAAGCCGCCGCTCGCGATGCTGGCGGCGATGTCGCCGATCCCGTGCGTGACATCGGCGAAGCGGTATAAATCGCCGCGTTTCATGTCCATTTCGTGCTTCAAGTTCACTACCCCCGCATCCGAAATGATCAGATGGGTTTCCCATTCCGGCTGCGACTGCAAATGCTGCAGCATCCTTACGCCATAAACCGCGCCGGTCGCACCGGTCATTGCGATGATCAATCGTTTTTTCTGCATCCGCAATTACTCCTTCACACGCCGACCGCGACACGGGAAGTCAATTGGGCTGCAAAGCGGTCGGTGGCGGCGACCAAGGCGTCGATCATATCTTCGCCTTGGGCGATGTGCCCGGCATTCGGCAGCACGATCATCCCGGCTTCGGGCAATGCATGATGCAGGCTAAACGCGGCCTCGATCGGGCAGACCAGATCGTTGCGGCCGTGAATGATCACCGTTGGAATGCCCTGCAGTTTATCGCAGTTATCCAGGATCTGGTTTTCCTCGACGAAATAACCGTGTTCTGCATAATGCAGTTCCATCGCGGCCTGTTGAACCATCTGTTCGGTGACATGGCTGTTTTCGTCCGCCTGGAATCCGTTGCCGAGCGCAACCTGTCCCCCCCATGCCGACCATTCGCGCGCGACCCGGCGGCGGGCAATTTCGTCCTCGCCTGAAATTGCATGACAAAGGCCCTGCAAAAGATTCACCCGGTCACGCGAGGGGATGCTTTCGTACAGGCGTTGCCATTGTTCGGGATAGATCCGCCCCGCGCCGTTTTTAAGAAACCAGTCCATGTCCATTTTCCGCGCCAGAAACACACCGCGTAAAATCATTCCGAGCACCCGGCCGGGATGCTGCTGGGCATACAAAAGCCCCAGCGCAGCACCCCATGAGCCGCCGAACAGCAGCCATTGGCTGATGTTCAAACGAATACGAATCCGCTCCATGTCCTCGATCAGATCCTGGGTGGTATTGTTCTCGATTTCGCCGAACGGTGTGGACTGGCCGCAGCCGCGCTGGTCGAACAGGATGATCCGGTACCGTTCGGGATCGAAAAAACGCCGATGATCGGGTTTGGTGCCGGAACACGGACCGCCGTGCAGAAAAATAACCGGAATGCCTTCAGGATTGCCGCTTTCCTCCACGTAAACCGAATGCGGACTCTCGGTTTCAAGATAAAAAATGTGATGGGGATTGATCTCTGGATATAGCGTCTTCATGCAGGAGGTGGGTTAAATTCCTTTTGCGGAGAGTACGTTTTGGTTGCGTACCGGTTTTCGGTTTCGAGGCGTTCAGTCATTGAAAAAGGTACGCCTAATCTGATTAGAGGAATAAGGGCGTACCTCGATGGGCGGACGAACATCTTACTTAATCTTCGCCCGATTCACTATCAGTCCGAATGCAATCGTGTTCTTCTTTTTCAGTCCCATTAAGGTGGTCATGGATGCCCGATTGATGAACTCATGGCCGGCATCGCCAGACGCACTCGATCGGGTCAACGTCGTCCGCCGAGCAAGGAGCCTAACACGCCACGCACGATCTGCCGTCCGACCTGACTGCCGATACTGCGTGCGGCGCTTTTGAACAGCGCTTCGGTTGCGGTTTCACGAGTACGGGTTTGTCGTGGCGCGCTGGAGTCTTTTCGGTCCAGCCTGGCTTGGATATCCTCAAGATCCGCCGCGCTGGCCAGTTGGGCTTTTTGCTTGAGCATTTCGTATGCCGATTCACGGTCGACGGCTTGGTCGTACCGGCCTTTGAACGGTGAACGATTGAGCATCTCCTGACGCTGTTCGGCAGTCAAAGGCCCGATTTGCGACTCGGGCGGACGGATCAAAACGCGTTCGACCGGGGTCGGGCTGCCGTCCCGATCGAGGACCGAAACCAGCGCTTCGCCTTTTTTCAGCTCGAGTATCACGGTCTCGGTATCGATGGCTGGATTCGCGCGGAAAGTCCCTGCAACGCTTTTGACGACCGCCTGATCTTTCGGAGTAAATGCCCGCAGCGCATGCTGAATCTTGAGCCCCAGCTGGCCGAGGATCTCGTCCGGAATATCGAGCGGGCTCTGGCTGATGAAATACACGCCGACGCCTTTCGAGCGGATCAGCCGAACAATCTGCTCGATTTTGTCGACCAGCACTTTCGGTGCCTGATCGAACATCAGATGCGCCTCGTCGAAGAACAATACCAGCTTCGGCCGGTCCGCGTCACCGGCTTCGGGCAGTTTCTCGTACAGTTCGGCCAGCAGCCAGAGTAAAAAGGTTGCATAGAGACGCGGCGATTTGCTGGTCAGTTCGCTTGCATCGAGAAGACTGATCACGCCGTTGCCGGAAAAGTCGGTTTTGCAGATGTCCTCGAGACTCAACGCCGGTTCGCCAAAGAAATTTTCCGCCCCCTGCTGTTCGAGCACCAGCAATTGCCGCTGAATCGCACCGACGCTTGCGGACGCGATCGTACCGTACTCGCCCTGCAATTCTTTCGCATGTTCGTCCATCCAGGTCAACAGGGAGCGCAAGTCTTTCAAGTCGAGCAACAGCATGCCGTTGTCGTCGGCGATTTTGAAACAGCTGTACAGGACCCCGCATTGCGTATCGTTCAGTTCCAGTAAATTACTGAGCAAGAGCGGCCCCATCTCGGCTATCGTAGTACGCACCGCATGGCCGGTTTTACCGAAGATATCCCAGAACACTGCCGGATTTCCGCGCGGCTGGAAGCTTTCGAGGCCCACCTGCTGCACGCGTTCGCTGATTTTGTCGTTGACCTGTCCCGGCTGGGCGATGCCGGACAAATCCCCCTTGATGTCAGCCAGAAATACCGGCACGCCGATCTTCGAAAAGCCTTCGGCGAGGACTTGCAGCGTGACAGTCTTGCCGGTGCCGGTCGCTCCTGAAATCATCCCGTGACGATTACCCATCGCGGCATTCAATAAGACCTTGACGCCGTTCTCTCCGCCGATAAATAATTCCTGCATAAGAAGCCTGCTGATAAGTTTTGAGTTCTATGCATCGTAGCACAGCACCCACTTGCAAGAAAGCGGCGCTTCCTCTATAACAACCGAAACTCTCGGTCCGGTTGAACTGAAGCCGGGCGGGCTGCATCCATATCGTCATCAACGGAACGATGATTGCGCTGTCGGTGAGGAGCGCGATTGAAATCCTGCCGTTTTATTCAGTACAGCACAAACTCAATTATCGGAGGTAACTCTTATGACAACCGTGGCAGATCCAATCATCGGAAATTGGTACAAAGATCTGGAAAACAACCTGACTTTCAAAGTGATCAACATCGAGGATGCCGAAGATTCGATCGAGGTGCAGTATCTCGACGGGGATATCGGCGAATATGATCATGAGAGCTGGTATAATTCGACCTTCGATTTCATCGAAGAACCGGAAGACTGGAGTGCCCCTTTCGACGATCTGGAAGACGACGATCTGGGTTATACCGACCTGGACGAGCATCACCGCAACCCCGATGATATCGATTTCGAGGATTATTTGGATTAGACAGGAAACAGCACAATGAGAATGGACCCCCGGGAATTCCTGGACTGGGAAACGAAGCGGATTACCCTGCTGGCGATGTCCGGCGCCGGCAAGACGACGCTCGCGAACAAACTGCCCAAGGCCAAGTGGTTTCACTATTCGGGCGACTACCGGATCGGCACGAGATATCTCGAAGAGCCGATCATGGACAATCTCAAGCGCCAGGCAATGCATATTCCGTTCCTGCGCGACTTGCTGCTCTCGGACTCGATCCGGATCAGCAACAATATTACAGTCGACAATCTCGCGCCGGTATCGAGCTTTCTCGGCAAACTGGGCAATCCTCAATTTCACGGCCTTGCGCTCGCAGAATTCAAACGCCGGCAAAAACTGCATCACCATGCCGAAATTTGCGCGATGAACGACGTGCCGGATTTCATCCACAAAGCCGAAGACATTTACGGCTACAAGCATTTCATCAATGACGCCGGCGGCAGCGTTTGCGAGCTCGACTGTCCCGAAGTGCTCGAAACGCTCGCCGCGAATACGCTGATCGTCTACATCGAAATCCCGAAGGATCTGGAGCAGACGATCATCGAGCGCTCGAAGACCGACCCCAAACCGCTCTATTACCGCGAAGCGTTTCTGGACGAGAAGCTCTCCGAATTCATGACGCTGAAAAACTATCCGTCGACCGACGCGATACCGCCGGACGAATTCGTGAGCTGGGTGTTTCCGGAATTGTATCGCTCCCGGCTGCCACGTTACCGGGCGATTGCCGATCAGTACGGCTACACGGTCAATGCGCACGATGCTGCCAAGGTACGGAATGAAGACGATTTTATCCGCCTGATCGCCGCGGCGATTGCGGCCCGGCAATAATAGGTTGAGACGATGCCTTTAGTCGCCCATACCGATTTGCCCACATTTGCCCGGCTCCGCGAGGAAGGCGAGGTGATCCTGGAGGTCGACCGCGCCAGCCACCAGGATATCCGCGAAATGCACATCGGCTTGTTGAACATCATGCCCGATGCGGCGCTGGAAGCCACCGAACGACAATTCTTTCGACTGGTCGGCGCCTGCAACCAGATCGCGCAGTTTCATGTGCACCCTTTTACGATCGATGGCCTGCCGAGAAGCGAGGCCGCCCAGGCGCATATCGCTCAATATTATGAGTCGTTCGAAAAAATTAAACAGGACGGTCTGGATGCCTTGATCATCAGCGGCGCGAACGTGACCCATCCGCATTTGCCGGAGGAAGGTTTCTGGCAGCCGTTGACCGAAGTTTTTGCTTGGGCAAAGGAAAATGTCACCTCGGTGTTGTGTTCCTGCCTGGCGACGCATGCGCTGATCGAGTTCTGTTACGGGATCGAACGCACCCGTCTGCCGGACAAGCGCTGGGGGGTGTTTCCGCATCGCCTGGTCAATCGCACGCACCCGTTAGTCGCCGAAATCAACACCCGCTTCGATGTGCCGCATTCGCGCTTCAATGAAATATTCCGGAAGGACATGGAAGCGAAGGGATTGAAGGTGCTCGCGGTCAGCCAGGAAGCCGGCGTGCATCTGGCGGTCAGCCCGGACGGATTCCGGGTCGTGTTTTTTCAGGGGCATCCCGAATACGACGACATCAGTCTGTTAAAGGAATACAAGCGCGAGGTCCTGCGCTACTATCACGAAGAGATCGACGATTACCCGCCCTTGCCGGTCAATTACTTCGCGCCGGAAGCGCAACGGATCTTTGCCGACTATCGAGAGCATGTGATCACGGCACGGCAATCCGGGAGCACCCTGGATGAATTTCCGGAAAACCAGGTGCTCGATATGATCGACAACACCTGGCGAGATACGGCCAGAGCCGTGTTCGATAACTGGCTCGGCAAGGTCTACCAGCTGACTAACCGGGATCGTCGGCTGCCGTTCATGGACGGTATCGATCCGGAGAATCCACTGGGCTTATGACGCATCAAGAATTTTTACAGCAGGCGATCGATCTTGCGGTACGGAATGTCGAATCGGAACAAGGCGGCCCCTACGGCGCGGTGATCGTCAAGCAGGGCGAGATCATCGCGAGCAGCGGCAATCGGGTCACCACCGACCTCGACCCGACTGCACATGCCGAAATCATGGCGATAAGGATAGCCTGCCAAAAATTGCAGGACTTCCAGCTGACCGACTGCATCCTGTACACCAGCTGCGAGCCCTGCCCGATGTGCCTCGGCGCGATTTACTGGTCCCGGCTGCAACAGGTCTATTTCGCCTGCGACCGGCACGATGCAGCGGCCGCCGAGTTTGACGACAGTTTCATTTATGACGAGCTGGCGATTCCGCCTGCCGAGCGCCGAATCGCGATGCTGCATATCGACCTGCCGGATGCGCGCCGGCCGTTTGCGGCCTGGGCGAACAAAAGCGACAAGGTACGCTATTAGCCTGAAGCCGATTCCTCAATCGCCTCAGCTATTTACTTAAACCTGTTTTGCTGCGGTTTATTGGAGGTATCGGATGATTAAGGCTCAAACATCAGCGCAGATTTTTCTATATTTCCGAAAGGTAAATCTTGCTCGGGTCGCCGGCTTGTTCGGCTTGTTGTTCATATTGAGCGGCTGCCAGAGCGGCCCGCCGCCGGAAAAAGTAACCCAGGCGTTCTGGGAAGCGATGGCGCAAGGCGATCCCGAAATCGCCAGAACTTACACGACCCAAGTCTCTCAATACCTGGTCACGAAGCAACCCGAGCTGGAACGGGCGTCGCTGCGAACAGGAGCCGCAAAGGTCGACGGGGACAACGCCAAGGTCGCAACCGTCCTGACGCTGAAAAAGCCCGATAACAGGAAGATCGCTTTCGATACCGTGCTGGTCGAAGAAGACGATCAATGGAAAGTCGAATACCTGCAAACGATGAATAACTTTCTCCATCTGCCTTTCGGAGAGATTTTCAAAAGCCTGCAAGGGATCGGTGAGACGATCAACAGAGACCTGCAACAGCATCTCCCGGAGATTGAAAAGCAGCTGGAAGGCTTTAGCGACGGGTTGCTCCGGCAGCTGGAGGAGTTTCGCCGTCAGTTGGAAAAGTCGATTCCGCCCGAACCGCTGCGTCATGATCGGACGATTTAATTACCCATTATTTTTCCGTTTCGGCGACTTGCTGATTACAAGCTAAACCATATTTTTATATAATTTTTATTGATCAGCTATTTACAGTGCTTGTTCTCTTAAAATCGCATTTAATTCATCAGCCACTTGAAAATCAGTTAATTCAAGGATTGACACAAAATGACGATCTAAATGATGCATTAGTTACCAACGATGCAAATCATCATAAGTTATGACAGGCAATATGTCTATGCCGAATTGTTTCAGCCTATCATCAGATGAATTTCTCAGTTCGAGAAAGTAGTCAAGAACACAGATGCGAAGTTCTTCATTAGGTACCACGACCATATTCACGTGCTCTCTTTTAAACAAGTAAGATAGGGAACTGCCATCTGCCGACATTTTTGCAGCCCCAGATAAGGCTGCGAGTTTTGACGGTACTAATCTCCATTCATGCTCTTTATAGAAGAGGTCGATTTCTCTGGTATCGTCACGAGCAGGACCAAGGTCGCCCATCTCTTTGTCAAATGAGAAACTGAATATTAGAGACTGGACGAATTCCTTTATCTGCTCCGTTGAGAAAATGCGGTTGCCCTCAATGTCAAAGAGTTCAAAGTTTGGATTTGTTTTAATTAGTTCATTAAGTTGAAGTATATACTTATTCTGAAGACATAAGTTGTAGTACAGGCTTCCCCGGCTCTCTACCATGGATTCTGTGAAGGTCTGACCAGGAAGATAGTCAACAAAATATCGCGCAGGGTTTCCGCCTACATTTTTAATGTAAGATTTTTTGAAACCTAGACCAAACTTTCCATAAATCGAGGTATGTTGGTTACAATCGCGAAGAGGAATGTCTGTAAAACAAATAATATGATTGTGGACGCTGTTACCATCGGAATATTTTATAAAGACAGGACCAGTCCTTAAACCATCCTGAATAATAAGTTTGAAGATTTCAAACTGTTTATTTGGAAAGTCTTTATGTTGGCGTGCAAGAAAATGTATGAGATTATCGGAAATGACTGACATTGTATGAACTATAGATTTTAAATAGTTTCTGAATATTTGTTATACAGAATCGATGTCTTTCTATTGAGAAAGAAATGATTACCTCCGGCCAAATCACTCGATGCTACAGTAATATAATCTAAGATAATCTAAGAGCTCACATATTCTTAATGGCAATTATAACATATCAAATTATCGCTCTTGAGCAGCCATCCACAGGCCGCACCGCAGGGGCTGCGATAGGGCCGTAGGATGTGCTGAACGAAGTGAAGCGCATCGTTCGCGATCGATGGGCTTCGTACCTCTGCCCATCCTACGATGCTGGAAAACCACCTGCATCTGATCGCTCAATCGCCTGACTTACCGGCTGAAATCGGCAGTTTCAAATCATGGACCGCAAAACGCCTGCTCGAAGTGCTGAAAGAACAAAGGGCCGAGCGCATCCTGAAACAGTTGGCTTCTTATAAAAAGGCGCATAAACACGACCGCGACTATCAGGTCTGGGAAGAAGGTTCGCATCCCGAGCAAATACAAACCCATGCGATGATGCTGCAGAAAATCGAATACATCCACCAGAATCCCGTTAAACGCGGTTATGTCGACAATCCGGTGCATTGGCGCAATTCCAGCGCCCGCATTTACGCCGGCGAAACCGGGGTATTGAAGATCGATAGGGAATGGTAGGGGGGAAGCGCGACGCTGGCGCGTCTTGACCGGCATTCCCACGCGGCGCGTGGGAACGAGATTGGGACTTGGATTTTGATCTACATTCCTACGTGATGGGTGGGAACGAGATGACAGTCAATATTCCCAGCCGCCCGAAACCGAAAGCAGCGAGCCGGTGATGATTTCGGGACTGTCGTAAAACAGCCAGGCGACCGTTTCGCCGATTTCCTCAGGTCTTACCGGTCGGCCGTAAGGGATCTGCGCAGCCATTGCCTGCCGTTCCTCGGCGCCGATGTCTTGATCTTCGGTCAGGCCGGGACAGATCGCATTGACCCGCACCTTATCCGGTGCCAGCGCCGCCGCGAGGCTTTTGGTCAATGCCGCAACGCCGGTTTTCGCGGCCGAGTAGCCTACCGACATCGGCCAGGGCTTGATGTTCTCGACTCCGGAAAACGCGAAATTGACGATCTGTCCCCGGCTTTCCCGTAACGCGTCCAGCGCGTAATGACAGGTATGAAAACAGCAGTTCAGGTTCAGGTCGATGTCGGTCAGCCAATCCTCGGGCGTGACTTCCAGAATGTTTTTGTAGACATAGGGGCCGACCACATTGATCAGCCCGTCGAGCCGGCCGAAGCGCTCCAGCGCATGACCAATCAAGGCCTTGGCATTTTCGGGCCGGGTCAAATCGGTCTGATAGAAGCTGTAATTGCAGCCTCTGGCGTCCAGCCAGGCCGCCAGCGCGTCGGCTTTTTGCCGGTTCCCGTGATAATGCAAAACCAGATGCGCCCCGCGCTCGGCCAGCGCCTGGCACACGGCCAGACCGATTGCCGACGTACTGCCTGTGATCAATAGCGTTTTCATTGCATTTTGTCCATAAGGTCGCGTTTTCTTTCACTCCGGCCAGAGAATCACCGCGGTACGCAGCCGGTTTTTGCCGAAGCAGGACATTCGGTCGAAATCGTCGCGCGCGATCGGCACGAACTGGCAATCCAGTTCGCTCCGGTGGTCCTCATCGGGGTCGGGATCGTGCATGTACAGACAGGTCTCGTCATAACCGCTCATCACCACCCAGTGCGGCGCTTTTTTCCGGTCAAGCTGGTAAGTGCTGATCAGGATCACCGGAATCGCCCCTGAATTGAAGGCGGCGATTAAGTCGTTCTGCGTTACGTTCGCATAGTGCACCGGAATGTCCTGCACTTCGGCATCGCGCTTGAAGACATTGTCGACCAGTTCGATGACCTGTTTTTTTTCTTCGCTGCGCACCCCGTCGATGAACAGCGAATCGATCTTCTGGCTGACCCAGACCTCAATCCGGAAACCGCGCCGTTTTGCCGCCAGCGCCAGGCCGAGCGGATGGCAGCCGCCGTGCCCGGAGGTCATGAAGATCGTCGTCGCCTCGCGCCACAGGTTGATTTCTTCCTCGCGCGAAGGCTCATACGCATCATTCAGCCCGTGCATCGCCATCATCAATGAAGCGGGACCGCAGGTAAAAGGCGTCGTTTGTTTCAACCACGGCACAGGCTTATGCTGAATGGCGTCGTGATAATGGCGGATCGTTTTCTGGAAGCGGAGCGCATCCTTGTGGTCTTCGTAATAATCCCGGTAGAGGCCGAATTTCTGGAAGCCCAGCCTTTCATAAAGCCGAATCGCCGGAGTATTATCGACGCTGACTTCGAGCCGAAGATACAGCCTGCCGCTGTCGAGCGCGGCCTGCTCGCCGGCCGCCATCAGCATTTTCGCGATGCCGGTTCCTCTGAGCCGCTGATCGACCGCCAGCGAATAGACCCGCGCCAGCCAGGTGCCGGGATGGTAGATGATCAGGATATAACCGGCGACCCGGCGTTCGACTTCGGCGACCAACAGCGCTCGATGCTCGGTCGTGATCCAGTGGCGGAAACTGCGACGGCTTAAGCGGTCGGTTTCGAAGGAGTCGTTTTCGAGTTTGACGAGTCCGTCGAGATCATCGATGCTGGCCGGACGGATCAGGATCGCTTCGTTATTCATCCGTTTGTCATCCTGCGAACGCCTGCGCGATCACTTGCCGGGCCCGGAACAACACCATTTCCCGCCACGCCCTGTCGCTCGGGCAAAAATGCTGGAGCATCGCAAGACTGTGCTGTCTGCGCAGTTCCATCGATGCCGGTTCGGCCCATAAGCGGTGATCGCGCAGCAGCACTTCAAACAGCCGGTCGGTACTGTAACTGCCGAACTCGAGCGTAATGTAGCAGCTGTGCGCGTTCATGATCCTGTGCCAGGCATAATCGAGCAAGCCGGTTTTCGGCACCGAACTGGAGGTGCCCAGCAAAGGCAGCGTCACCGAATCGCCGTACAGGCGCACCGCCGCGGCCGTGCCGGCGCTGCCGGGTTCGTGGTCGCAGATGATCTCGCCGTATCCGTACGCGCCGAGTCCGGTATGAAGATCGATCACCGCCAGATCCCGCTGCGGGAGCGCATGGATTGCGAACAGTTGTTCGATCACTTGCCGTCCGTGGCTGGGCTTATTGCCGCCGTAAAAAGGCCCTTTCGGATCGAGATACTGGCCGGCGCTGACGGCTTTTTCGAGCGCAATCCGGCCATATCGGCGTTCGAAATTGGCCATCTGCGCCTGTCTTTGTTCGGGATCATCCAGCAACAGCGCCTCGCGCAGTTCCGTATAGCCCTCATTTGGGGGCAACGGTTCCGAAAAATCGACGAAATTGCGGTTCAGGTCGATTCCATCCGCATCGCTGCGCCGCCGCCAGGCGTAGCCCCACGGCGTCAGCGCATGAACGATCAATAAAGCAGTGCGCGCCGGCAGCACAATATGGCCTTCGGCCAGCATCTGCAAATGATCGATCTGTATCGCGCTGCCTGCATAGCCTTCGATACCGTGCGTGCCGCCGAGCAGCACGATTACCCTGTCCGCCCTTTCCGGACCGATCCAGACGCTATCGGTAAACAAAGGCTCGCCTTCAGGGCCTGTGCCTGAACACGGGAAAGCCCGATGGCCGGCGTTCGGAAATTCAGACAGCAGCGCCAGCCAGCGCTGCCGGGCCTCGGCATAGCCGTCGAGAAAAACCTCCGTATTCAGCGGAACAAACGGTAAACGGTAAGACATACAACCTGCAGTCATTCTCCAGTTTTGAAGCCTTTATCGTAACACGTTGCGATGCCGCCTTCCTACCCGCAGCCGGCTTCATCAAGGCTATCGGCAAAGCAGGATCAGTTTCTCTACAGGAAATACACCCGGCTATTTTTTAATCAGCGTCACCAGGCGGGATTCGTTATCGATCACCAATTTATAGCGCCCCAACGCGCTCATCCCCAACAGGCTTTTATGGTTAAGCAGTTCATCCTCCACGAAAGCCGCATCGACGTTTTCGAGGTTTTCTCCTTCTATCCTGACACCGTGCAATTTACCGATCTTGGCGTCGACATTGCCGTTTGCCGTTTGCATGGTCCGCGGTGTCAACGCGCCCTCCTCTATCCCGAGCTTGGCGATCATCGAATGGGGCAGTACCATCACGTCCGCGCCGGTATCGACGATCATTTCGACGGTTTCCCAATAATCGCCGCTGCCCGAGACGGATAGCGAGACAAGAAAATGTCCGCTTTCATAGCGGGTCGGCAACACGATTCGATCGGTATCGGTTCTTTGCTTTTTATTGATGATCACGACTTTTTCGATCTTGCCTTTAGGATTACGGGTGATCACGTGATTGTAGGATGACAGCGCCTTTTCGAGCTGCTGCTCGAGACTGCCACGCGCGCGTACTTTCGGTTCGTCGCCGATATTATCCAGGCCGACAACCTGAATTTGCATCTGATTTTGCAGCGATTCGATCTGGCCGTATAAATCCTCACCATAATCGGCTTCCTGCGCTTTTGCGCCTAGCGCGATCAACAGGCAGCAAACGCAAGCGAGTTTTCTAATCGAGTGAAAATAAATTGATCGAGTCATCATGGAAGTAATCGCCTTTAGTTACACATCGTTCCCATGCGCTGCATACCCTGAAAGGCATAATATGGGAAGGAGCCAGTGACGCTCTGCGTCACGCACCGCGGGAGCGGTGCAAACGGCGTTCCCATGCAGCGCATGGGAACGATGCAAAGTGTTCTAAGCGAACGGGAAGGATGAAATAATTGTGTCATGGCAATGATCGCCCTCATTTGAAATAGACTCACACCTAGCCTCGCCATATTCCTAATTGCCCCAGGAGCCGCATGATTTTTTCCTTACGCTGGCCTTCGGATAAGGTGCGCAGATATTGGGCCCTTAGACTCTCAGGCAGTTTCTTCACCATGCTCGCCAACACCGCTTCAATGTTGTAAATCTCCGCCGAGGCAGACAGACAGACCGGCAGGCAATCCTCAATTGGCAATTGCAGGGACTGGGCCACCGTTTCGACAGCCTCGCGGATATTTTGCGCTTTGTCGTTGTGAGGATTTTCGATGTCATACGGCGGCTCCCATTCCCGGAAAGGCCGTAATTGATCGATATGACTGACGACCGCGAGCACCGGCGGCATCCGCCGCTCGAGATGGGCACCGTACCAGTTGCGCAACTTGTCTAAAAATCGGCCATCGGCTTCGCGGCCGGCCTGCACGGCCGAGCAGACCACGATCACCAGATCGAAAACGCCGAGTTGCGGATCGTTCTTTCGAAACCAGAAGTCATCCTCGCCATAGCCCGGGCTGTCGTAAAGCAGTACTTCGTCCATGTCAGGATGCTGGAGTTTGTAAATCCGCAGATCATCGGCGACCGGCAGCACATCTACGGTACTTCTGAACTCGCCGAGCAATGCGTTGATCAGGCTGGACTTGCCCGCATTGGTCTGGCCTGCGATCAACACCCGCAACGGCCGTTGGGGTAACGCGTTTTCTTCCGGCTCCGGACCAGGCGCCGCGAGCGAAGGCGGCATCAAATGGCCGCTGTAAAGCGCAATCGCGTAATAGCCGATCTTTTTGGCGACTGTCTGCAGCAGCCAGCGTTCCAGCATCCCTTTCGGATAACTCGCAATCTTGCCGGTGAAAAAACGGCTCAATTCGGTCGGGATCGCGGTAAAGGGCGAGGCCGCCATCGCCAGCGTACGGCGCAGAAAATTGACCTGCCGAAACTTCTCCCGCCATTTCCAGAGCTGCAAACCCTCGCGAATCGTGATCAGATGGCTGAACGGCACCTTTTCATCCAGCAACTCCCGCATATCCCGGCAGACCTGCTCGACGATATATAAAATATTACGCAGCGGCACATCGAGCTCGGCGCGCCCGAGTTCGGGCCGAAAGTGCGCCGCAACTTCCGCGATGATCCGTCTGGCCAATCCCACAAGCCGAGTCGTATCGGTCAAAGGATAATCAGCCGGGTTCAGGTCTTTCGCCAAAGAATCGATCTTGTCCCAGATTTCCTTCGCGGCCGGCGACCAGCGGTCGTCCGGGTCGACACTGGGCAGTGTCGGCGGCATCGGTTCATCATGGCGCAATTTCCGGCTCAGAAGCCAGGCGATGCCGTAGATCGACAACAGGACGGGAGCCGCCTGGAGTAGATAATGCTGCTGCCATAGCCAGACGATGCCGAGAATCACCAGCGCCAGCCAGGGCAATACGACCAACAGGAACAGAATGATCAAGAGTACCGGCGTTTTCATCACTTTTGTTCCGGCGCCTGTCGGCGTTTGACCGCATCGCGCAGCAATTCGCCTCCGCGCATGAACTCCTGCTTGAACATCGCATTCAACGCTTCAGGGCTCAGCGCCTCGCCTTGCTTCGTGCGGCTGAAGTAAAAGCACAAAGTTTTACCCAACGCGTAGCTGACCGCCGCGGTGTATAAGCCCGCCATACCGGCCGCTACCGTTTGACCGTAATAAGGCACCAGTTTCAGCAGCTCGCGCCCGCCCATGCCCGACAACACACCCAGGCCGATCGCCCCGACGATTTCGCTGACACTCTTTCGGGTCAAAGGCAGGCCATAGACGCTGGCGATGGTGTGAAACATTTTGCCTTGCAGGATCACGACAGTGCTCAGGCTGGCAACCGGCAGCGGAATCGCCGCTGCGCATCCGGCCAGAATCGCGTAGCTGACGATATGCGAATGCGCGGCTTTCAAATACACATCATTGATCCGGCTGATGTCCAGCATGTCACGGAGACCGAGCGGCAACGCCGTTTCGATCGCAGTCCAGAGTTCATCGATACCGTAATCGGCCGGTTCGTAGCCGTCTTCGATCAGCGTAAAATCGATCGGCACGAAGCGGGCGTTCAGGCCGGCGAAATCCTGCTGCTGTTTTAGCAGCGAAAAACGCAGGTCGGCCGGTACGGCGTGATCGATCTGCCCATTCGCGAACGGATACGGCTGCAGATGATTCGTCGTTCGGCTCGGGTAGCCTTCATGCAGCGTCGTTTGGGCCACGATCAGCGGCCAGCCCGGATGCGCGTTGCGAATCTGCCTGAGCGCTGCCAATAATGTCTCCAGCTGATGATCCATTGCCTTCACGACCACGATCAAAAGATGCGCCTGCCGCTCGCACCAGGCCATGTCTTCACTCGCATTATAGCCCGCTTCCGACAGCCCCCGCGTGTCCAGAAAACGCAGCAGCGCGGTCTCGGAATCCGGATAATCGAAAAACATCGCGGTCTTCGTGCAGGGCCTGAAGCCGTTGCCGACTTCCGCGACAGTCGAATGGGTCAGCGTCCGAATGATCGCACTTTTGCCGCTTTGAGTCTTTCCGAGCAGCCAGAATACCGGAGGCGGCAGGCTGGCATGAATGGCTTTAATCGCTTGTTCGGCCTCTGGGTCAATGCCGGGATTCAGGATTTTAGCCGTGTAATCCTGACGATCGGCAATCGGCTCGTTCGACTGGGGATTCCGTTTATTGCGGGACTTCCATGTAGAGAACAGGCGTGTCAGTTTGGACATAAGGAAATGCCGGCTCTGCGTTAGAGCAGCACTGAAGAGATAAAAGGCCGAAATCGGCTCGATTTCGGCAGGTTTCTTTGTCCTCCCCATGACCCGCATGGGGAGAACGGTGACACATTTTAAGCGCTGACCTTTTCGCCGTAATGCGATTCGATATAACGCTCGACGATCTCCTGGAACTCCTCGGCAATCCGGTCGCCTTTCAGCGTGACCGTTTTTTCGCCGTCTTCATAGACCGGCGCAACCGGGGATTCGCCGGTGCCGGGCAGGCTGATGCCGATATTCGCGTTTTTGCTTTCGCCGGGGCCGTTCACCACGCAGCCCATCACCGCGACTTCCATTTCCTCGACGCCGGGATATTTGGTGCGCCAGACCGGCATCTGGTCGCGCAGATAAGTCTGGATTTCCAGCGCCAGCTTCTGGAAATAGTCGCTGGTCGTGCGGCCGCAACCGGGGCAGGAAATTACCATCGGGGTAAACGAGCGGAAACCCATCGTTTGCAGGATCTCCTGCGCGACGATCACTTCCTGTGTTCTCGAGGAGCCGGGTTCCGGCGTTAAGGAAATCCGGATCGTATCGCCGATGCCCTGCTGCATCAGCACCGACAGCGCCGCGGATGACGAGACGATCCCTTTCGAGCCCATGCCGGCTTCGGTCAGGCCCAGGTGCAAGGCATAATCGCAGCGGCTCGACAAATCCTGGTAAATGCTGATCAGGTCCTGCACGTTGCTGATCTTGCAGGACAGGATGATCTTGTCCTTGCCTAAACCGATTTCCTCGGCTTTCGCGGCGCTTTCCAGCGCGGACATCACGATCGCCTTGCGGGTCACCGCGGCCAGCGGCTCGGGAGTGGGCAACACCCGGTTCTCGTCGAGCAGTCGGGCCAGAACCGCAGGGTCCAGACTGCCGCCGTTCACGCCGATACGCACCGGCTTATTGTATTGGCAGGCGAATTCGACCATTTGCTGGAACTGCGGGTCGCGGGCCTTGCCGCGACCGACGTTGCCCGGATTGATCCGGTATTTGTCGAGCGCCGCCGCACAGTCCGGGTATTTTTCCAGCAACCGGTGGCCGTTGAAATGAAAATCGCCGACGATCGGCACCGTATGCCCTTTCCTGTCCAACTGATTGCGAATCTCCGCAACTGCTTTCGCCGCTTCTTCGGTATTGACGGTCACCCTGACAATTTCGGAGCCGGCCTGCGCCAGTTCGATGATCTGGTTGACCGTAGCGGTTATATCGGCCGTATCGGTATTGGTCATCGATTGCACGACGATCGGGGCGCCGCCGCCCACTTTCACATCGCCGACCGAAACCTGATGCGTGATTTTTCTAAGACTGATGGACATAGATTAAACTTTCAATAAGGAATGGCTAATAATTTATAAATGTGATCTATATTATACGCCTAGAGCGTGTCAAGGGCAGAGTGAAATCGTGAGGATCAATTATTTTTCTGACATCCATTTGGAATTCGGCGATCTGGGAATGCCGGATAACGATGCCGATCTGATCATTGCGGCCGGCGACATCGGGGTTTGCGATCAGGGCGTCGCCTGGCTGAAAACTTTCGACAAACCGGTCATTTACATCGCGGGTAATCATGAATTTTACACCCATGAATATCGCGAAGCCCTGTTGCTGATTCGCGAGCAGTGCCAGGGATCGAACGTGCAATTTCTCGAAAACCGGCGTTTTATTTTTCAGCAGGTGCGATTTTTGGGCTGTACGCTGTGGGCCGACCTGTATGCCGAGGGCCCGGAAAAAACCGACAGCCTCAGCGAATCGCTGAACGATTTCAAACGGATCCGCCTTGACGGCAAGGCGCTGGATGCGGACGAATTTACCCGGCTCCATCTCCAATCGAAGGCATGGCTCGAAAACGAACTCGCACAGCCGTTTCGGGGCAAAACGGTGGTGATCACGCACCATGCCCCGTCTGAATGGAGCTGGAACGAAGCGCCAAACGCGATCAAAAAACTGGCTTACTGCAACGATCTGAAAGCGCTGATGCATCAATACGACATTAGCGCGTGGTTCCATGGCCACACGCATTGTCAGGTCGATTACCGAATCGCCGGGACGCGAATCCTGTGCAATCCGCGCGGTTATACCGGTCTGAGAACGGTGCCGGGATTTGACTTGAATAAAACGGTAGAAATTTGAGCCGGCTTTAGGATGCCAACATCTTCAAATGCTTGATTTAATCCCGCCGATTGTTGCACTGCTAACGCCGTTCGATGCCGATGGCAAAATAGATTGGCGCGCATTCGAAGCCTATTTGCACTCGCTCGCTTCCTGGGGCGTGAAATCGGCGATTGCGAACGGCACAACCGGCGAATTTCCGTCATTGACGCTGAATGAGCGGCAACAGGTCGTCGACTTCGCAAGACGGCATTTTGAAGGCACCCTGATCAATAACGTCAGTTCGACTTGCATCGATGACGTCAAAAAGCTGATCTACGGCACGGACGGCGACGCGGTGCTGCTGCTCCCTCCCTATTATTATGCCGAGTCCTCGGCTGACGGACTCTGCCGTTTTTTCGCCAAGGCATTATCTGGAAACGCGATGCCCGCCTTTCTTTATAATTTTCCGAAGCATACCGGCAACCGGATCGATAACACGCTGCTCGGCAGGCTGGCCGACAAAGGCATTCAGATCGCCGGCCTCAAGGACTCGAGCGGCGACTTGTCCAATGCGCTCGCTTACCGCTCGCGTTTTCCGGAGCTGAAGATATTTTTTGCAGACGACGCCGCCTGCCTGAAAACCTTGCAATATGGTCTGCACGGGTCGGTCACCGGCGGCGCGAACCCGCTGCCCGAATACTTGCTCGCGATTCAGGAAACTTTCTGGAAAACCGGCAATAAGGCGACAACCCTGCAATCCGCGTTCGATGTCTGGAATACGTACCGCGTCGCCAGCCCCCTGTTCGAAATCCCGCTGGTCAAGGCCGCGATGGGCGTCCGGATCGAAAATTTTCCGGTCCATGTGCGTCCTCCTTTCACCCCAGCCCCGCCCGAAGCTATCAAGCAAATTCGCACAGTCGTGCGGGGCCGGCTCTCCGACCTGCACGCCATTCTGAATGCCCCGTAAACAAACGCCCGAGGAGGCGCGCGTTGACAACCTCTGCCCTGCCTGAACTTAGCAACTCCAGCCTCACTCTGATGAAATGAATCAGCCAGCGGAGTGCGACGTGAATCCAGTGCTTTGGCAGCCTTCGGCGGAAAGACAGCAGAACGCCAACCTGACCCGTTTCATCGCAGCGGTGCGGGAGCAATATGGTCTCAATGCCTCGGATTACGCATCGCTTTACCAATGGTCAATCGAAAACCCTGCCGACTTTTGGAGTTTGCTCTGGGACTTTGCCGGAATCCAGGCGTCCCGGAAAGGGGAAAGGATATTGGTCGATCCCCATAAAATGCCCGGCGCCCGATGGTTTCCGGATGCCCGGCTCAACTACGCAGAAAATTTATTGCGCAATCGGGACGAACGGCGCTTTGCGATTCGCTTTCGCGGTGAAAACGGCGAGACGCATCAGGTTACGTACGGTGAGCTTTACCGCCGGGTATCCCAAACCGCCCGGGCGCTCAGAAAGGACGGCGTCAGACCCGGCGACCGGGTCGCCGGCGTGTTGCCAAACCGTCCCGAAACGATCGTCGCAATGCTCGCGACCGCCAGCCTCGGCGCGGTATGGAGCAGTTGCTCCCCGGATTTCGGCGTGCCGGGCATTGTCGACCGTTTCGGCCAGATCAGCCCGAAAGTGCTGTTCGTCGCGGACGGCTACTTTTTCGGCGGCAAGCCATTCGCTCGCACGGATCAGATCGAACCGTTGCTGAAGGCCTTGCCTTCGGTCCAAAAAGCCGTGCTGGTGCCTTACTTGCAAGGCGCACCGCTCAGCATTGCTCCGGCAACGCTTTGGCAGGATTATCTGGCCGAGTTTCCGGAGAGCCATCCGATAGACTTCGAGCCGATGGCATTCGACGACCCGCTGTTTATTCTGTATTCTTCCGGCACCACGGGCCCGCCGAAATGCATCGTGCATGGTGTCGGCGGCACCCTGCTCCAGCACCTGAAGGAACATCTGCTGCACGTGGACGTCCATCCCGGCGACCGGCTGTTTTACTACACCACCTGTGGCTGGATGATGTGGAACTGGCTGGTCTCCGGCCTGGCGTCCGGCGCGGAGCTGGTGCTCTACGACGGATCACCGCTTTATCCCAAGCCCGATGCGCTGTTCGACCTGATCGATGAGTTCCGGATCACTATTTTCGGGGTGTCCGCCAAATACATTGATACGCTCAAGAAAGCCTCGGTTCGCCCCAAAGAAATGCACCGCCTGTCGTCGTTGAAGACAATCCTGTCGACCGGATCGCCCTTGGCGCCGGAAGCGTTCGACTATGTCTATGACTCGATCAAAACCGATGTCTGCCTGTCGTCGATTTCCGGCGGCACCGACATCATCTCCTGCTTCGTGCTCGGATGCCCGCTGCTGCCGGTGCGCCGCGGCGAAATCCAGTGCCGGGGGCTCGGGATGGACGTCGACGTTTACGACGAAAACGGAAGATCCATACAGGGCGAGAAAGGCGAACTGGTCTGCAAGTCGCCGTTTCCATCGATGCCGGTTGGATTCTGGAACGACCCTGAGCAGCACCTGTACCGGGCCGTCTATTTCGAAAAATACCCGGGCGTCTGGTGGCACGGGGATTATGTCGCATTGACTGAAAGCGGGGGGATAATCATCTACGGCCGCTCGGATGCGGTGCTGAACCCCGGCGGAATTCGGATCGGCACCGCCGAAATCTACCGGCAGGTGGAGCAGGTCGATGAAGTGCTGGAAAGCCTGGTCGTCGGGCAGGATATCGACGGCGACTGCAGGATCATCTTGTTCGTGATCCTCCGATCCGGCCTGGAGCTGACCGACGCGTTGAAGGCAAAGATCAAGCAGCAGATCAGGCTGAATGCCTCGCCCCATCATGTGCCGGCAGAAATCCGGCAGGTAACCGATATTCCGCGCACCAAGAGCGGCAAAATCGCCGAGCTGGCGGTGCGTAATATCCTTCACGGGCGGCAAGTCAAAAACCGGCAGGCTCTGGCGAACCCGGAAGCGCTGGATCAATATCTTGTTTTAATGCGATGACATCAAGCAGTACCATAGGACGCATTAGGGACAATGTATGCGCCGTATGGCAGTGGACCAACATACGTCGACGACGCCATCGCTTCGTCCTAATACTGTAAAGGCGGCGAGTAGATGCGGCACAATCGCAGCCAGACAGCAGCTGGCGATCAGGAAATTTGAGGTAATCGCGTACTCGACCAGCGTCCGTCCCATGAAATCGAAATCGGCTCACCCGACCGTTACCAAAGGAGGCGGAAATAACAGAAAAAAGAGCTTCTCAGCCTCGTGCAGCAGCATTTTGAAGAGGCAGCAGAACATGGTCGATAGCAACCGGAAAGCTGCGGAATAAACGGATAAGGGGAGCCGAATTGCTTCACACGACGGCACTTCCCGTTTAAAAGCCGGTCATTGAATTGAGCAATCCTGGAAATGGCGGATTTAGTTGCTCGATTCGAGGACAATCATGGGACAGCCCATAGAAAGCGCAACCAGTATGTTTATACTCTGCACCTTAACAATAAAAATGAGGATGTAAATCATGAAATTCCTTGCTGTTCATCCAAGTCCTTTGATGTATACGCGGGTTTTCTTGCGGCTCGAGCCGTTGGGTCTCGAACTGGTCGCCGATACGGTCAGACGACTGGGGCACGAGGTTTACCTGATCGATTTGCAAGTCGAGACGCACGACGATTTCCTGCGCATCGTGAATGCATGGCGGCCCGACGTAATTGCGTTCTCGTTGAATTATCTGGCGAATGTTCCCGAAGTGATCGATCTGGCGAAAGCCGCGAAGGAGCGTTTGCCGGACAGTTTTATCTTTATCGGCGGCCATAGTGCTTCGTTTACCGCCAACGAACTTCTAGAGCACGGGGAAGGCAAGATCGATGCGGTGCTCAGGGGCGAAGGCGAATCCGGAGTGCCCTTGTTGATGCGGGCGCTTGCAGAAGACCGGAAAAATATCCATACGGTGCCGGGCGTCGCAACGCTTGACGGGACGGGTCCGCAACCGTCCTTCGTTCCCGACCTGAACGATCTAAGCCCGGCGCGGGACCTGCTCCGCCAGCGCCGCAAATATTTTCTCGGCATGCTCGACCCCTGCGCCTCGATCGAATTTTCCCGCGGCTGCCCGTGGGACTGTTCGTTCTGCAGCGCCTGGACCTTTTACGGCCGCAGCTACCGCGTCATGCATCCGGATAAGGTCGTCGAAGAGTTGCAGAAAGTCAGGGAACCCGGCGTATTCATAGTCGATGACGTGGCGTTCATTCAGGAAAAGCTCGGCCTGGAAATCGGCGAAGCGATCGCCCGCAAAGGCATCAGGAAGGAATATTATCTGGAAACCCGCGGCGACGTGCTGCTGCGCAACAAGGACGTGTTCAAGCTCTGGAAGCAACTGGGCATGAAATATATGTTCCTCGGCGTCGAAGCGATCGACGAGGAAGGCCTGCAAAAATACCGGAAGCGTATCAGCCTGAGCAGGAATTTCGAAGCGCTGGAGTTCGCCCGCTCCCTGGACATCATGGTCGCGATCAACATCATCGCCGATCCTGACTGGGATCACCGCCGCTTCCAGACGATCCGCGAATGGTGCATGGAAATTCCTGAAATCGTCAACATCAGCATTAATACGCCCTACCCCGGCACCGAAAGCTGGCTGACCGAATCACGCCGGCTCAATACCCGCGATTATCGTTTGTTTGACATTCAACATGCCGTATTACCGACAAAGATGCCGCTGGAAGAATTTTATGTCGAACTGGTGAAGACTCAGAAAGTGCTGTTCACCAAGCATATGGGCTGGACCAAGGTGCGCGACACCGTATCGACCATCGCCGGCCAACTGATGCGCGGGCAGACCAATTTCGTGCGCAGCATGTTCAAGTTCGACAGCGTATTCGACCCTAATCTGCAGCTGGCCGATCACCACATGCCGGTCAAATATCAAATGGCGCCGCCCCCGCCCTCGCAACAGCGCATCGACGCCAAATCGATCTATATTCATCAGCCGATGGGCCGCCACAGCCGGCAACTGGACGATGCGAGCGAGCGCTTTGTCGATGCCGGGCGCAGCAGCATTCCCCTATGAGGATGTTATTCCGCCATACAGCTTCGATGCACCGCCTATCGCAGGCTCAACCTCATCGGCCTGGATGGGCTGTTGGCACCGAAAACCGACTTCCCGGCTTTGGCGGAGATATGCTGGTATTTAGCGTAGGCGTCCGCAGCGGCGCTGCGCAGTTCCGTCTCGCTCGCCTGTTCCGCAAAACCTCTGGCCACCGCTTCCAGCACATAAGCTTCCGGGGCCATGAAACTGAACGTGGTGACCACCGGCTGTGAGCCTGCGTCCTGCAAATGCGCGGAGAAAAACTCATCGCTGAGGCAAGCCAGCACGACGGCCTGTTTATCGTGCTTCGCATGTTTCGGAAAATGCTGGATGATGGGCAGGTTTTCTTCATCCATTAGGCCATCATGACCGATGAACACTACCATTTCCCGCTGTGCCGGATTAGGCGGCGTTCCGGCTTCCCGCATGAAGTCAAGCATCGCCTGGCCAATCCGGCTGCCGCGATAAGCCTCGGCGGTCACAGTTAGCTTATCTTCCCAGGCAAACCGGCAGCGCTCCAGGAGCGTGTCGTTGATATTCTCCTCACAGCCGAGCTTGCGCCATCCTTCCGCCTTGCTCAAAAAGGTCTTCACGCCATAGGCGGCGCCCCAATAAAGATTGTGATGCGTATCGTTGCCGTTGCCGATTTTCGCGGGAACCGGCACGATGCCTTGCGAGGCATTGTCGACCAGGGACACGATGACATGAATATGCGCAGGCGGCGCGGCGGCGGCCTGGAACGGCAGTGCCAGGAAAAAAAGCATAGAGGTTAAACAAATCGAGCGTGGGCTAATCATGGGGAAGAACTCACCGGATGCAGTTAGATTTCATGGTTTTTGCTTTTAAGGCAGCCCGAGACAGACGGTCGCGAACAACGGGCTCACAGCCCACCCATGCTCTGACTCTCGCTCTACCAGAAGGTTCGTGCGGTTTTGATTACTTATTTTTACTCAAAATCGAGTCTTTCACAACTTATAGGCTTCGGTTTCCTGAATCATCTGATTCAGCCACTGCATATAAGGCGTGCCGCCGGTTCCCCTTGGATCCTTGACGCGCTTATGGATATACTCGTTGGCCCAGCCGTAGTGCACCCTGCGAAATTCGATCAGATTGTCGAGAATCGCGTTGAAAGGCTCCCGGTATTCGGCGCGCCTGATGCTCGGCAGCGCGGCGACCTGCTCGATATACAGCCGGTGCCGCTTCGGCATGTAACGGCGCATGTCGTTCAGGTGTTCGGTCAGGATCGAGGCCCGGTGCGGGATTTTCAGGAAGGCGATCAAGACCGGAACGATGCTGCTTTGCGCCCCGGTTTCGCCGCGAAAATCGATCGCACCCTGAGCCACGCCTTCATACACGACCTGCTCGAAAAAGCGGATGTATGGCCTAAAAGTCTTGTAATAAAGCTTCGGGTCCATTTTTTCAGGAATCCTTTTAAGAACCTTGACTTGCCGCCCTATCGCCTCGGCAATTAACCACAGCTCGGCCCCGATATCCGGCTCCTGCACGGTTTTCAGCGCGGTGTCGATCCGCGCAATCGCCGCCAGGATATCGGCCGCGATCGCTTCGATTTCCACGTGCACCAGGATAAACCAGTGTTCGTCGAACAAATGGACAAAATTCTGCAGCGTATCGATGTTGCCCAGTGCGATCGGCCTGTCGGGCTGAAAGCGACGCCAGTTATACAGGGCATAACCGTCATAGCTCAGGATCGGAGGCCGCTCCAGAAGCCTGCAGGCCTCCGCCAACGGCAACGCGATATTGGCCGGCAACACATGACAGACCTCTTCGCCTACCTGATTGGTATAAGCAGACGCCAAAAATCCCACCCGAACATAATAAAGCCGTAACGCCGGCAAGTCTTCGCGCCCGGCTTCGCCCTGCCAATGAGGAATTTTCAGCGATCTGGCATATCCTCGAAATCCATGATCATGCAACAGGCTGGGTAGGTCCCGGCCGATCTCATCCAGCCGCTTATAAGGAGAATCGACCGGGAAGGCATCCAGCGGATCCTGCTCAGGAAGGAATCCGCGAATACCATAACCGGGCGTTTGAATCTCATCGCCGTTTTGGCCCGTGTTTTGCGGATTAATGGACGACTGCCAGTTCACGCCTTTGTATGTCCAGACCGTCCCAAAACGCGGCAACCCCATCCAGCATTTCATTGCCGTAATGGATGAATCTATCCTCATCCAGATCTAGCGTAAAATAAAGCTCCTCAAGCTCTTCCTGGGTATGGGCCGCGTGTTGCGATTCAATCCGATCATGCCAGATGAAAAAGCCCAGCGGAAGATCGGTGCCGTTCTTTTCGTTGAAGCGCTTGAAGCCGCTGATCAATTGTTTCCAGAAACCGGCCGCGGCCCAGTTCTCGACCGCGTAACTGGCGGCCTGGGAGACCTGATAGTCATCTCCGCCGTACAACCGGATCAGTTCATTGCAGAAAAACAGAGTGTGTTGAGTTCCATGTTCGGGCTGCCCGATTTCGGCAAACGACAGGCCGAGCTTTTTGGCGATCTGGTACAGCCATTCGAAATGGCCGGCACGAAAATGAAAGGTGCCGCCCTCGATACTGCCTTCGGTCGAACCGAGATTATCCCCTTCGCCGGCGGGAGATGCAGGTGATTTAAAGTGAACCCCAATCTCATTTGCGAGAATTTCCTTCGAGGCCCGCATGCTTTCCAGCGTGTCGGCGTGAATCATCTTGTTCAACTGGGCGATCAGAAACTGGTTCGAAAATACCGAGAATTGAATGACGAATGCTTTGATCTGCGTCAGACTCTGGTCGCCCTGCTCGAACCAGGCGGTGTAGGGATTATCGGTAATTACCCGGTGTCTGAGCAGTTCGCTATTGATCCGATCCTGGAACTTGAGAAAGCGTTTGGCTTTGTCGATCGAATAGCCCTTCTGCCCTTCGCTGAGCGCAAGCAGCGACGGGGTGGTTAAATTTTCTATATGATGCCTTTGAGCAAAATCGTTTAACGGTTTGCTTTGCATGATGCCCCTCCTGATGAAGGTTGCGAAACGCTTGTTTGACAGGCCGGACAGTGGATAAGTTTCTGAGATTGGGTCAGTGCGAAGTGTCATAATCCAGGGCTGTTTAGCATACATTTTAATGACGTTCCTGATGAAATCCCAGGTTGCGTCTTAACGACTCTGGCAGGACCGGCAACAGCGAGCGGGGAACCAGATAAGTCGATAAATTAAACAGGTCCGCGAATATACGCTTGTCACTGATGGTCGATTTCAGATACTCATGCCCGCTGGAGCCGCCGGTGCCGATTTTGCTGCCCAACATCCGCTGCACCATCAAGGCATGACTGCTGCGCCAATGTGTCAAATGTTCGTCGACATCCATCAACCGGGTCAATACCCGGAAGGGAAGCTGCAGCAAGGGTTCGTCCCGGTAAAGCTGAATGAAAAGTGCGGCCAGCGTGGCTTTATGGGTCAACTGAAAAGAGCCCTGCTTTTGGTACTGCTCGTAGAGTTGTCGATCAAACAGGCAGGCAAAGCTTTGCCGGGTTGAGGCATGTTCGGCCAATTGCTGCCGCTTTTCTTTGTCACTCAATAACGGATTGGTTCTAATGATTTCGGCGTCGCTGTCGAGCATTTTATCAACCGTACGGCGGTAGCTGTTCCAGAAGCTGAAGCCTTCACTCTCTAAAAAAGGCGTCCGGGACAACCAAGCCTCCACATGGTCGAATAGCGATGGCTGCTCTGCGACCCGTTCCAGATAAGCGCAATCCTCCGGAGTAAAGCGTCCGAAGTTGAAGTTGCTCAAGTGATGGGACAAACCCAAGCGCAGTTCGATTTCGCGAAACTGCCGGCTTTGAAATCCCGATGCCGGGATCAATACATTACGAAAATCGAGAAAATCCAAGGGCGTCATTGTTTCCAGAATCCCGATCTGCTGATTGATCACATGCTGTATATGGACGATTCTATCGAGCCGTACCGCAATAATGTGCAGTCTTTGCTCATCCAGGGGCATTGTGGAAAAAAGCGCCAGCACCGAAAGCAGTTCATGCAGGATCTGCTTGAACCACAGCTCATAGGTCTGATGCGTAATGATGAACAGCATTTCATCGTGCGCTTCCTTGCCGAACTTTCCGCTTTCAGGAGTTTGCGCATTCAGCAGCTGGTTCAGATTCAGGTAATCCGCATAATAAAGCGGCTTGGAACGATCGTTCATTAGAGGGGCCTCTTTGCTTGGAACGGAAAGTTGAGTTCTCGGTTTCCTACACCATAAGTCATAAACGCCTATTTAACAATTCATTGTCGAATTACGGCGTCAGGATCGGATTTGGACAAGCCTTGCCCATCTTATTTTATTGCCGGGTACGAGCAGAGCCTCCTGATGAGGCCAGGTTAAGAGATAACCCAAATACACATCCCTATCATGACCCCACCCCCCTGTTAAAAGGGTGAAACTTAATTCATGCCGTTTGGGTCGTAATCTGCATGAAATGAGACGGAGTCATGCAATGGTTAGTGCATTAAATCCGGCCGAAACCGACGGGTTCGAATTTGTCGAATATACCGCGCCGGATACCCGTGAACTGGAACGCCTATTCGATCAAATGGGATTTGCCGCCGTTGCCAAACATCGTTCCAAGGACGTGGTGCTTTACCGGCAAGGCCAGATTAATTTCATCATCAACCACGAGCCAGACAGTTTCGCGCAGGCGTTTGCGAAGGTGCATGGGCCTTCGATCTGTGCGTTTGCGATCCGGGTTAAAAATGCGGCCGAATGTTTCAATCGTGTCGTCAAGCTCGGCGCTCAGCCCTATCACGGCGATATCGGCCCCATGGAGCTGAATATTCCCGCCATCCGGGGCATCGGCCACAGCCTGATCTATCTGGTGGACCGTTATAGCGAACGTCTTTCCATTTACGATGTGGATTTCAACCCACTGCCGGACGCCGACCTAAGCCCCCGGGGCGCCGGACTCATGACCATCGACCATTTGACTCATAATGTTTATCACGGCGGCATGGACAAGTGGGCGGACTTTTATGAACGTCTGTTCAAATTCCGCGAAATCCGCTATTTCGATATCCATGGCAAAGCCACCGGATTGAAATCGCGCGCGATGACCAGTCCGTGTGGTAAAATCCGGATTCCGATCAATGAACCGAGCGATACGAAGTCGCAGATCCAGGAATATCTGGATGCGTACCATGGCGAAGGGATTCAGCATATCGCGCTGGCAACCGATGACATCTACACCGCGGTGGAGCAATTGCGCGGCAATGGCGTTCAGTTCATGGACGTGCCCGACACTTACTACGATGCGGTCGATGCCCGGGTGCCCGGCCATCAGGAATCCCTGGAACGCTTACGGAAAGACGGCATATTGATCGATGGCGCGCCGACGCGCGGGGCAGGCCTGTTGCTGCAGATTTTCACCCATACCGTAATCGGCCCGATCTTTTTCGAAATTATTCAGCGCAAAGGCAATCTGGGTTTTGGCGAAGGAAACTTTCAGGCGCTCTTTGAATCGATCGAGCGCGACCAGATCAAAAGAGGAGTTATCTGATGCCGTGGATTCCTATATCCAAAGTCGAAGGCAATGCCTCCCGGCAGGCGCATGCCGATCTTCCTGCAAATACTTTTGAGCGGGAATTAGGGAAGGAAGGCTTTTACGGACCTTCCACCCAGATGCATCACCGTCACCCCCCTACAGGTTGGTCGACCGTCGAGGGCTCGTTGCGGCCGCACGCATTCGATACCCAGAAACTGCCGCCTTCTGAAAGCTGCCCGTGGCACGCTGCCCTGCTGTTCAACAACCTGCATACCCAAATACGTTTCCTGAAACTGGAAAGCGTGATGGATCATCTGGTGCGCAATGCCGACGGTGATGAATTGATTTTCGTGCATCAGGGCGCCGGCGATCTTTACTGCGATTACGGCCATTTAAGTTTTAGCGAAGGCGATTATCTGATGTTGCCGCGCGGAACAATGTGGCGGATCGAAGTAAAAGAATCGGTCAGTGCGTTGATGATAGAGGCAACTGAGGACAGCTTCCGGTTGCCGGAGAAAGGTCTGATCGGCCAGCAGGCGATCTTTGATCCGGCGATTCTGGAGACACCCAAAATCGATGAAGCCTTTGTCGCCCAGCAAAGTGAAACGGAATCACGCGTGGTCGTCAAAAAGAAAAACCGTCTGAGCACGCTCACCTATCCGTTCAACCCCCTCGACGCGGTCGGCTGGCACGGCACCTTGATGCCGGTGCGCCTGAACTGGCGCGACATCCGGCCGTTGATGAGCCACCGCTATCACGTGCCGCCTTCGGCCCATACCACATTTGCCGCCGGCCGTTTTGTCGTCTGTACTTTCGTGCCTCGTCCTTTCGAGTCCGATCCGAACGTGCTGAACGTGCCTTTTTTTCACAGCAACGACGACTACGATGAGCTGATTTTCTACCATGCCGGCCAGTTTTTTTCCCGCGATCATATCTATCCCGGCATGATGACTCTGCATCCCGGCGGGATTCCGCACGGCCCGCATCCGAAAGCGCTGCAGAATGCGGAGAAAAAGCGCGGCACGATGACGGACGAGGTGGCGGTGATGATCGATACCCGGGATACGCTGGAAATCTCCCCGCAGGCCGAAGCGATCGAATGGGACGGCTATGTGAATTCCTGGAAATGAAGCTTGCCACGCTCAAAAATTCGGGCCGGGACGGCCGTCTGATCGTCGTAAACCGCGAATTGACCCGCGCCCGAGCAGTGCCTGAAATCGCGCCGACGCTGCAGGACGCGCTGGATAACTGGACTTCGGTCGAAACCCGACTGCAACAGGCCTATCGGGAACTTAACGCCGGCGAATGCGCATCAGAGCCGTTCGATCCCTGCCAGGCCGCCGCACCGTTGCCGAGAGCCTATCAATGGCTGGATGGCAGCGCCTATTTAAGCCATGTCGAACGGGTCCGGAAGGCGCGCGGCGCCGAAATGCCGAAGCGCTTGCTGGACGACCCTTTAATGTACCAGGGCGCCTCGGACGTAATGCTCGGCGCCTGCGATCCGATCAAAGCCGCCAGCGAAGACTGGGGCATCGATTTCGAGGCCGAAGTCGGCATCATTACCGACGATGTGGAATACGGGGTTTCCGTTGATAAGGCCGCGTCCCATATCAAACTGGTCGTGCTGATCAACGATGTCTCGTTGCGCCATCTGATTCCGGACGAACTGGCCAAAGGCTTCGGCTTCCTGCACGGCAAACCGGCCAGCGCTTTTTCGCTGGTAGCCGTGACTCCCGAGGAACTGGGCCGGGCCTGGGAGGATTCCAAAGCGCATCTGCCGCTCATGGTGCATTGGAACGGCTATTTATTCGGTCATGCAAACGCCGGCACAGACATGCAGTTTAATTTCGCGCGGCTGATTGCGCACGCAGCCAAAACGCGCAAGCTGACCGCAGGCACGATCATCGGTTCCGGCACGGTCAGCAACTATGATTCAACAGTTGGATATTCCTGCATCGTTGAAAAACGCGTGGTCGAGATCCTAGAAACAGGGACGGCCGTGACTGAATTCATGCGCTTCGGCGACCGCATACGGATCGAGATGCTGGATGCTAAAGGACAATCGATCTTCGGCGCGATTGAACAGGAGGTCAGGCCGTGTCGATAACTCTTTATAGCTACTTCCGAAGCTCTGCCGCGTACCGGGTGCGGATTGCGTTGAACCTGAAAAATATCGATTACCGTATTCGTCCCATCCACCTGCTCAAACACGGCGGCGAACAGTTCGACCCCGATTATCTGGCGCTGAATCCGCAGGGACGGGTCCCGGTACTGGTGGTGCATGACCAGGTCATCACGCAATCGTCCGCAATTATCGAGTACCTGGAGGAAGTGTATCTGATGCCGCCGCTGCTGCCCGCTGATTCACTCGATCGCGCGTACATCCGTTCCCTGGCACAACTGATAGCCTGCGACATCCATCCGCTGAACAACCTGCGGGTGTTGAACTACCTGAAGGAGAATCATAAACTGGAAGATAAAAGCGACTGGTACCGCCATTGGGTGCGGGAGGGCTTTGATGCCCTAGAGAAATTGCTGCTGAATGGCGGCAAGAAAGGGCGCTTTTGTTTCGGTGATACGCCCGGCATGGCCGATGCGTTTCTGGCGCCCCAAGTTTACAACGGCTTGCGTTTCGATTGTGGAGTTAATGATTTTCCCTTGATCAGCGACATTTACTGGAACTGCATGCAGGAGAGGGCATTCATCGAGGCGGCGCCGGAAAATCAGCCGGATGCTGAGCTGTAATTTTTTGTAGGATGGGTAGAGGCGCCAGCCGAAACCCATCGATCGAAAACCATCGCAGAGCTTCATGTTGGGTTACGGCTAACGCCCAGCAATTGCTCCATGCATTGCTCTAACTCCTGCATCCTTGCAGTCGTAACCCAACACTTTATTCACTTTATTCAGCGTCTAGCCTTAAAAAAACTTTTCAGCAGATCCGAACATTCGGCTTCCAGCACGCCTCCCTGCCAGGCGACCCGGTGATTCAGAAAGCTCGCGTCGGTCAGGCTTAAGGCATGGCAGACCGCACCGCGCTTCGGATCGAAAGCGCCAAACACCAGTCTTTTGATCCGGGCATGGCTGATTGCGCCCATGCACATCACGCAGGGTTCCAGCGTCACATAGAGGGTTGCATTGATCAATCGATAATTGCCGACTGCCCTGCCCGCTTCGCGCAATGCCACGATCTCGGCATGCGCGGTCGGGTCATTCGTCACAATCGGACGGTTCCAGCCTTCCGCGATGCAGCAGTCATCCCGGACCACGACCGCGCCGATCGGCACTTCGCCGAGCGTCTCGGCGCGCTCGGCGAGCCTGAGCGCATGCCGCATCCAGGCGGCATCGTCAGTCTCGCTTATTCCCATTCGATCGTTGCGGGCGGCTTGCCGGATATGTCGTAAGTGACGCGCGAGATGCCCGGCACTTCGTTGATGATCCGCCGCGACACCAGATCGAGGAACTCGTAAGGCAGATGCGCCCAGCGCGCGGTCATAAAATCGATCGTTTCGACCGCCCGCAACGCGACCACATAATCGTAACGGCGGCCGTCGCCCATCACGCCGACCGACTTGACCGGCAGAAATACCGCAAAGGCCTGGCTGACTTTTTGGTACAAATCGTGACGGTATAACTCTTCGATGAAAATCGCATCGGCCCGGCGCAGCAGGTCGGCATAGTCCTTTTTGACCTCGCCCAGGATACGCACGCCCAAGCCCGGTCCCGGAAACGGATGCCGATGGATCATGTCGGCCGGCAGGCCCAGCTCCAGCCCCAGCTTTCTGACTTCGTCCTTGAACAGTTCGCGCAGCGGCTCGACCAGTTTCAGCGTCATGTTTTCGGGCAGACCGCCGACGTTGTGATGCGACTTGATCAGGTGCGCCTTGCCGCTTTTCGCGCCGGCCGACTCGATCACGTCAGGATAGATCGTACCCTGCGCAAGCCATTTCGCATCGGTCAACTTGCCGGCCTCCTCATCGAAGATATCGATGAACAGGCTGCCGATGATCTTGCGTTTTTGCTCAGGATCGGACACCCCGCTCAAGGCGGCCATGTAGCGCGGCTCCGCATCGACCCGGATCACCTTGATACCCATATGCTCGGCGAACATCGCCATCACTTGGTCGCCTTCGTTCAAACGCAACAGACCGGTATCGACAAACACGCAGGTCAACTGATCGCCGATCGCCTTGTGCAAGAGCGCCGCCACCACCGATGAATCGACGCCGCCGGACAGCCCCAGAATCACCTGGTCGCTGCCGACCTTCGCGCGCACCGCCTGAATGCTGTCTTCGATGATGTTATCCGCGGTCCATAGCGCCTCACAACCGCAAATCTCCAGCACGAAACGCGAAAGAATACGGCCGCCCTGCTTCGTGTGCGTGACTTCGGGATGGAACTGCAGGCCGTAAAAATTTTTCTCCTCATTCGCAATACCGGCGATCGGCGCACCTTCCGAACTCGCGATCAGCTTGAAGCCTTCCGGCAGTTCGGTCACCCGGTCGCCATGGCTCATCCAGACATCCAGCAGGCCATAGCCTTCCGGCGAGACATGATCCTCGATATCGGTCAGCAGCTTCGAATGGCCGCGCGCCCGGATTTGCGCGTAACCGAATTCGCGGTGGTGCGACGATTCGACCTTGCCGCCGAGCTGTTCAGTCATGGTCTGCAGCCCGTAGCAGATACCCAGCACCGGCACGCCGGCCTCGAACACGTATTGCGGTGCGCGCGGCGTATCGCCGCTGGTCACGGTTTCCGGTCCACCTGACAGAATAATCCCGTTCGGCGCGAATTGTTTGATCTCTTCCGCGCTGCATTCGCAGGAAAAAATCTCCGAATAGACGCCGATTTCGCGAATACGGCGCGCGATCAATTGGGTGTATTGCGAGCCGAAATCCAGGATCAGGATTTTGTCGGTATGGATGTTCGCGTGCGTGTGTTGCATGTCTAAAACTCGTTGCTCAGGTCTGCTAAAAAACAAAGGGCTCCGTGAGAGCCCTTTGCTTGTGATGGTACGGGAATCGAAAGCCGAAACGGAATCCCTGTAGGGTACGCATCGCGTACCTTATTGAGGTTTTCGCTACTCTGGCCTTTTTAAGGTGCGCAATGCGCACCCTACGAGATTCAATCCAGCCGGTAATTCGGCGCTTCTTTCGTGATCGTTACATCGTGCACATGGCTTTCACGCATTCCGGCGCTGGTCACGCGCACGAACTGCGCCTTCTCGTGCATCACGGAAATCGTCTGGCTGCCGGTGTAGCCCATGCTGGCGCGGATGCCGCCGAGCAGTTGGTGGATCACCGCAATCAGGCTGCCCTTGTAAGGCACGCGGCCTTCGATGCCTTCCGGCACCAATTTTTCGGCCGAGTCGGTTTCTTCCTGAAAATAACGGTCGCTCGAACCCTGCGTCTGCGACATCGCGCCCATCGACCCCATTCCTCGATAGGATTTATACGAGCGGCCCTGGAACAGTTCGGTCTCGCCCGGCGCTTCCTCGGTGCCGGCAAACAGGCCACCGAGCATCACCGCATACGCCCCCGCGGCCAGCGCTTTCGCGACATCGCCGGAATAACGAATGCCGCCGTCGCCGATCAACGGCACGCCGGTGCCTTTCAATGCCAGCGCGACATTGCTGATCGCGGTAATCTGCGGCACCCCGACGCCGGCCACGATTCGGGTCGTACAGATCGAACCGGGCCCGATGCCGACCTTGACACCATCCGCGCCGGCCTCGACCAGCGCCAGTGCCGCCTCAGCGGTCGCGATATTGCCGCCGATCACCTGTACATCGGGGTAATGCCGCTTGACCCAGCGCACCCGGTCCAGAACGCCCTGCGAATGGCCGTGCGCGGTATCGACCACGATCACATCGACACCGGCCGCAACCAGCGCCTCGACGCGCTCTTCGGTGCCTTGCCCGGTACCAACCGCCGCGCCGACGCGCAGCCGTTCCAATTCGTCCTTGCAGGCCTGCGGGTAGTCCTTCGCTTTTTGAATGTCCTTGACCGTGATCATCCCGCGCAAATGAAATGCATCGTTCACAACCAGCACTTTTTCGATCCGGTGCTTATGCAATAACGCGATCGCTTCCTTGCGGTCGGCATTCTCGCTGACCGTGACCAGACGCTCCTTCGGCGTCATGATTTTGGTGACCGGCTCGTCATAACGGGTCTCGAAGCGCATATCGCGGCTGGTCACGATGCCGACCAGCTCATCGCCGTCCACGACCGGCACGCCGGAAATGTTTTTCGCGCGGGTCAAGCGGATCACATCGCGAATGCTCGTATCCGGCGTTACCGTAATCGGGTCCTTGATCACGCCGCTTTCGTATTTTTTGACGCTGCTCACTTCGCGCGCCTGCTGTTCGGCGGTCATATTCTTGTGGATGATGCCGATGCCGCCTTCCTGCGCCATCGCAATCGCCAGTCGGGCCTCGGTCACCGTATCCATCGCCGCGGAGACTAGCGGAATATTCAGCGTAATCCCGCGCGTCAGTTGCGTTTTCAATTCGACTTCACGCGGCAACACGGTCGAGTGCGCGGGCACCAATAACACGTCATCGAATGTGAGCGCTTCTTGAACTATATGCATAAACCGCACCTGCAAATAATAAAATAACCGATTATTTTATCATAAATAACCGGATCTGATAAATCCTTTTGACCTTGACCTTGACCTTGACCGGCACGGCAGGCGGGCTTCGGGCGCGCCTTCCCCGTTGCGGCCCTGCCGCTAATTCTCGTGCTCAAACCTGCGCCGCATCGCTTCCTCTCTGGCATCTTCGATGACCTTGATCACGCTTTTTACATCCGCCTTTTTGTCGCTAGTTTTGAATCGGCCGGTCAGCGGCACGTCGGGATGCAGGCTGCCGCTTTCGTAGAGTTTCCATATTTCCTTGCCGTAACGGGTGGTCAGAAGCTCCGGGGCAAACTGCCCAAAATAGGTGGTCAGATTATCGACATCGCGTTCCAGCATCCTCGCGGCGTTATTGTTGGCGGCTGCATCGACAGCCTGCGGCAAATCGATGATGACCGGCCCGCGGCTGTCGACCAGAATGTTATATTCGGAAAGATCGCCGTGAATGATCCCGGCGCAGAGCATTTTTACGACTTCCCGGATCAGGAATTGATGAAACTCCAGCGCCTGTTCTCGGCTCAATTCTAGATCGTTCAGCCGGGGAGCCGCGTTGCCGTCCGCATCGGTGATCAGCTCCATCAGTAGGACACCTTCGATAAAATTGTGCGGCTTCGGCACGCGGATGCCGGCGCTGGCAAGCCGGTACAAGGCGTCGACTTCGGCGTTCTGCCACAGCGCTTCCTGTTGCTGCTGGCCGTAGCGGCTATTTTTTTGCATCGCCCGCGCCTGACGGCTGTTGCGGGTTTTGCGCCCTTCGCGGTATTGCGCCTGTTTGTGGAAACCGCGCTTGCCGGCCTCCTTGTAAACTTTAGCGCAACGAATTTCGCCTTCGGCGACCACCACATAGACAGCCGCTTCCTTGCCGCTTTTCAAAGGACGCATTACTTCGTCGATCAGGCCGGCTTCCACCAGAGGTTCGAGAGTTTTGGGAGTTTTCATTAAAGGCGTTATACCCTAGTTAATAAAGTATGGGAATCAATATTGGCAGATTTTTACTATGCTGCCTTACATAAAAAATAGTATTGCAGGATACATTGCGCGTACCTTTTTTGGCTACTCCCAACGGATGACTTTGAAAATGGTGCGCGCAATATACCCTACCACTGGCTCTTAGGATTCTTTCTCTGCCGACAAGTTCGTTTTTTCGGAATGTCCGGACAGAGTCTTGAAATTAAAGGCGTCAATTCGTCGCGGCCAAAAATCTGAAATACCTTATCTGTTATGATAGCGGTTATTTCCATTCCTTGAGACCCATCATTCGTGTCCAACTCCAATTTCCCCGATTTATTAACCCCCGCAATGCGCGCCAATCTCGACTCGCTGGGCTATCAGCAGATGACGCCGATTCAGCAAGCCAGCCTCCCCGCCATTTTAAAAGGCCAGGACTTAATCGCTCAGGCCAAGACCGGCAGCGGCAAAACCGTCGCCTTCGGCATTGGCCTGTTAACCCGGCTAGATCCGCAGGACTACCAAGTCCAGGCGCTGATTCTCTGCCCGACCCGTGAACTGGCCGACCAGGTCAGCAAAGAAATTCGCCGTCTGGCCCGCTTCATACCGAATATCAAGTTACTAAGCCTGTGCGGCGGCACGCCGATCCGACCACAATACGAATCGCTGCAGCAACACAGCCCCCATATCGTGGTCGGCACGCCGGGGCGGATTCAACAGCATCTGGACAAAGGCACCCTGAACCCGGACCGGATCAACACCCTGGTGCTGGATGAAGCCGACCGCATGCTGGACATGGGCTTCTACGACGATATCATCAAGATCATCAAAGCCACGCCGAAAGACCGACAAACGTTGTTATTTTCGGCGACCTATCCCGACGAAATCAAAAAAATGAGCGCCGGCATTCAAAAAAATCCGGTCGAAGTCAAAGTGGAGGTCACGCACCGGGACAATCCGATCGAGCAATTGTTTTTTGAAATCAGCCATGCGGAGAGAAGCAACCATTTAGTCACGTTACTCGCCCATTACCGCCCCGAATCGGCAGTCATTTTCTGCAACACCAAAGCCCAGTGCCAGCAGGTCGCGGACGAACTGGAAAAACACGGCCAGCATGCCCTGGTATTGAACGGCGATCTGGAACAGAAAGACCGCGACCGGGTGTTATTGCTGTTTACCAACAAAAGCTGCCCGCTGTTGATCGCCACCGACGTCGCCGCGCGCGGCCTGGATATCAAGGATTTAGAGGCGGTAATCAATTATGAAGTGCCCTACGAACCCGAAGTGTATATCCACCGTATCGGCCGCACCGGCAGAGCCGGCAAGGAAGGCCTGGCGCTGAGTCTGTACAGCGCCAGAGATGCCCATCGAATCAACGCGATCGAGGATTATCAGCAGCATCCGGTCACTTATCTTGATATCGCCACCTTCCAACCGGCTACAAAGGTAGAGCTTACGGCGCCAATGATCACCCTTTGCATCGACGGCGGACGGAAAAACAAAATCCGGCCCGGCGATATACTAGGCGCGTTGACCGGCGCGGCGGGCATCGAAGGCAAGTATGTCGGCAAAATCGATATTACCGATAATCACTCTTATGTCGCCATCGAGCGGGGCATGGCCAATCAGGCGGTCAAGCAATTGGCGGAGGGGTCGATTAAGGGGCGAAAGCTTAGGGTTTGGAAGGTTCGTTGAACAAATATAGATGAGTGTAGCCCGGATGAAGCTTTGAGTAATCCCGGAGTTCGGTGCGCCGAACCCCTGGATTTCACTGCGTTGCATTCGGGCTGCATGCTGTGCGTAAATAAGTGGCTCCAGGCGAGCAACAAGCGACGCTCCTGAGCCGAGCATTAGCAATTCTGGAATATGGTTAGTAGGTAAATGGCAGAGCATAAGCTTTCAGCAGGGAAAGCATTGATCGAAGGGATTGTTAAGCTTGGTCAAGTATTGGGGTATTACGTTGAAAAAGAGTTTCCTGTTGATGACCCTAAATTCGGTGAACCCCCAGCAGTAGACGTTGCTTGGTTTACAAATAAAGGAAATACCTTCCCCTTGTTTATATTTGAAGTGGAAAGCAAAGCTACAAATGGAATGGCGAATAATCCGTTAAAGGTATATGCACAAGAAAATAGGAAATTTGAAAAACCTTTATTCTTTTTCCACGTAGTTGCCCAAGGAGGCTCAAACTCGAGCAGACCTAGTAACTTAGAGTCGCAATACGGAAAAAATAATTACCGGATTTATCTTATTGGAAATGATAGTGCTACATCACTAATTCATGACGTGTTAAGTCAGCATTTAAGAGTTAGAGATAGCATTAACTATATTTCACTGCACGAATTGTTATGCTCAGACTTATGGATAAATAAAGTCAATTATGTTGCATTATTGAAATATGCAGCCACATCAAAGTTATCAAAGGATAAAATAATTGCTTCCTATATACGTATGTGCAGGCATGATTCAAATTTATTACCAGACCTGATTACTTTGCTGCAAATTGAATCAGAAAATAACTTTAAAAACATAGAAATAGATACTTATTTAGGTTGTCAATGGTCTGCCCCAATTTTATGTGCAATGGTAATTGGACTCGCCGATGACCAAGACAAAGTAGAAATCTGGTCATCTAAGCTGCTAGATTGGCAAAACCATAATTCAGATATGCCGATGATCACGCCAGCATTTGGATTATCACTTGACTATGATGACTTTATATTAGGAATATGCACCACAACTTATTACCCTATGCATAGCTATTGCTGATAAAAAAGGCTTGTTTTGCAAAGAACTAGCGACCGTGCTTTTAGAAATTATCGAAAAAATTGGAGCTTGCTGGGCAGGATTGAATTCGGCAATTTACTTGTTGCATATCAGCGCATGTCTAGGAATGGATGAACAATTTGAAAAAGCTAAAAATTATTTATGCAATTTCGGAACATTGTGCAGTACGAGTATTTACACCCCACCCTCAGCCGTTTCGGTTATGGAAGGCAAGTTTTCAGATTATTTTCAAGGTGGGGATAAAGTGGAAATACCCTCACAAACTGAATTCACTTCTATTTGCAAACGCAAGTACGGTGGAAAATCTAATAATTTGCCTAATATAGCTTTGAGAGCCCTGGATGATGATTCATATATGTATGAATGGTCTAATGATATACTTGATGCCCTTTGGTCAGTTAATTACTCAGCTATGTAGGGGGCGCAATGGGCACCCCTACATAGCCAGATCGCCTGTCAACGGAGCCATCCCCCCCCTAAAAACAAGTATCCCTTAGTTTCTCCATGAAAGATAACCCTTTTCCCCGGGCAAAAGCGATATTGGCGGACGGAATGTTTTCCGGGTTTTTATAATGCGCCAAAGCCTTGTCTATGCCGGCTTCTCGTAACAAATGCAGCATCGGGTAAACAGACCGGTTGGTATAATTTGCTGCATCGTTTTCAGGCGCTTTGTCAAACTGGTACAAGGGATGAAAGCTGGCCACTTGATAAATACCGGCGTATCCGTTTCGTTTTAAAAGCGCCTCAGCAAGCGATACCAGGTCAAGGAAATCATCAAATTGAGTGAATGTGTCCGGAAATATCAGAAAACTGGTTTCAATGCCGGCATCATTGTCCAACCGGATCAGTTCGCGTAACACAGCCTCTATGCAGATATCCGAATCCGTACTGTTTTCAACTTCGTAATGGACCTTTTTCTGCTTGACTACCTGAGCGGCAAAAGGACAGAAATGACACGCCACCACGACGTCATCTATCCATTTTTTTGTTTGATCAATTATTTGTTGGGAGGAAGGCATAACTTCTTTGCATAGCTATTTGGCTGCGGAAATTGACGGTGAGTAAATAAGTTGTTCTTTCTATGGCATGAGAGTAGGCTGTGTAGAGGTATCAATTTTTCATGCCATGAACTCTCCCGATAACGACTTAGCCGTTACCTCTGCATGAATTTCCAGAATACCCCAACAATCATTTGGAGCGCGAACCATGAGCAAAGAACAAAAAAGCAATAAAGAAGACAAGAAAAAACCAGTACTAACCCCAAAAGAAAAGAAGGCCGCAAAAAAAGCCAAGAAAGAGTCTAAAGGCGAATAAATCGCCGCGGCGTGTTTCCCGCAATCATTCTTATCGATGCGGGTGCAGTTGTAGTTTCAACTAGAGGTCGTCAGTTTGGATAAGGACGGAGCCGTCCGCCTCATAGTCATCCCGTTCTATCAGCCTTCTCGCCGCTTCGTGTATATCCGTACGATGTTGGGCTACCGACTGCATGAACTTATCATCCGAAGCGCCAAATTTGGCTCTCAGACTCTCATACGAGATTCGGCAAAGCACCCGTTTTTTGTCAACTTGCGCCACAACGGTTGCCATTTTTGTCATATTATTCCAGCATTCCTGCCTGGGGAAAGAAATCATAATAACTCCTGATTCAGGTGGTTGGAGGCTTGTCAATTGCAATAACAAGCTGAATTCATGGATGCCTCACCCATTAATTTCGCCTGATCATATGATCAAAAGATAACTCTGCCGGCCCTTCGAAAGGACAATGCAGAACCGATCATCGCGAAACACTGCCAACCTTATCGTTCTTGACGGTAAGCTGCTTTACCTAGGCGCAGTCATGATATATTTGTTTATCATCCTTTGGGCAGGCATATAACCAATATACGCTAAGATGCGCCAAATAGATGTTTTTATATTTTTTAGAAACAAAACTCAGCTTATCGAGAGACAAAGGTCTACTGGGTTACCGCAAAGCTTCAGCCCCGCCTAATGCCCACATCAGGCCTCATAGCATTCAGAAAGTTCATTAACCGCAAGTCGAAAAAAAGGCATCCGAAGATGCCTTTTTTAGTCTGCCTAATCGTAGCTGTAATGCTTGCGCAACGGCTTGACGACCTCCCAGTGGCTGTTCAGGCCTTTAGGGAACACCACCAGGGCGCCCGGCAGGATGCGTACCGGCTCGCCGCCTTCCGGCGTAACCAGAATCTCGCCCTCCAGAATATAGGCGGTTTCAGTCTCGTCGAAGTCGATCGGGAACTGGGAGACTTCTTTTTCTCGTTCCCACCGACTGTCTGGCGCAGAGTCTTAACCCAGGAAATCCATCTATTGGGCTTAGGGGTTAATCGATCTCCAGATCAAACCCGCAGGTTTCGTCGCCCAATCCGCCGATGCAGGTCACCTCGCGAGCACGGACCTTGCGCCCCAAAATAGTTTGGACTGCACCGGCAACTAACCCACCCTCGAAATGACAGATAGGGCGCCCTACCGTCTCCAGACCGCTGCAAGTAACGCATTCATAAACATCGACATGAATTTTGTTTTCTGTGGCCACGGGCACTTCAATGATCCCGATATTCAGATCCTTGCATAATTGAAGAAAATCTTCTAATTGGGTCAGCCCCAATGACATGCCGAGTTTTTTTCCTGCCAGATAAGCCGCCCCGGCCGCCCCTCTGCCAATAATATCTTCCAATGCGACCAGCCGCAGCAAACGGTATAAAGCCACACCGGCATTATCACCCAGAGTGGGACGTACAATGCTAAGAGCATTCCCAACATCGATATTTTTATATTGATTTGCAACTCTTTCTTCAATAGTCATAATTATTTCCTCTTCAGGTTTTATCGATGCATGAGCGCCGGCAAAAAATCAGAACGTAATGTTTGAGTCAAGCCATTCCCTTTGCGCCCCTATCTAACTGCCGGATAAAGGCGCCAAATAGCAGTTTTGCCACAAAATTAGCTCGTTTCCGGCTAATAAAAGCTGTATATATGGACACGCAAATTTATTGCTGCTAATGATTAGCCATAAGTATTATCAACTCAGCCATTTTTCGGCTTCTACGGCTTTTTCCAGCTCTTGCACGGTTCTTTGGATTTCCATGAATACCAGGCCAAGCTTGGCCCGCTTCGCAGCCAGGACCAGCAATAAAGCTTGATCGCCGACTGCGTTGAGAATCACATAGCCATTAGGGGAACGAACATAAACCTGTTCCAAATCCGAATCCATCAGTTCGGCCGATATCCTTTCGCCGATCCCTAACATTGAAGAACTCATTCCGCCAATCAAGTCCTCATCGATCTTTCGACTTAAGACCGAGGCAGTGATTACGCCTTCTAAATCAATCAGTGCGCAACCCAGGATATCAGGGGTCTCGCCGCAAAATTTTTGTAAATGATGGTTAATGTGATAGTTCATCATCTGACTTTAGGCCTATTTATTTTTTATTTTTTGAATAGCTTTATAGTCTAGTACATTAATTTATCTTTAAAGTATATTTTGAGACGCACATCACCGAAATTATGAAATATAATGACCACACAAACGAGATGACACCGCTAGCTAGGGGGCATCTTTTCCCTTTTCGACGCTAAATCATGCCAGAAGACCAGGTAACCGCGACATGCTGACATGCATCACAAAATAGCGGGCTCATTAAATATGGAAAACCGGTACATGGCGCTCACTCTACAGAGCTAAAAAACAGTATTTCTGGCTATTTTCCATAATTCTTCACCAGATAAGCCACAATTGGGTCGATGTCTTCCAGTTTGATCGGAGCGCCCATGACCTTGATCATTTTATCGACAATCTTTTGCCATCCTGTCTTGTCCAGTATCCTCGAATTGATCTGGATATAATCGAGACTGTGGCACATTGTGCAATTGGCCTCTACCAGTGCTTTCCCCGGGCCTTCTTTCAATTGAATGCGGCTTTCATCGGCAAGCGCGGTTGATGCGATCAATAAAAAGTTTGTAAACAGAAATGCTGTTTTCATAGCCGCCTCCCGTCAAATGACGTGCAGATCAATCGTCTGCACCAGATTATGGTGATAACCCGCCGGGTTTTGAATCAGCTGAAAAGGTTGCGTAACCCCGACACGGTTCGTCGCCTTGACCATCAGGTGATAGCTTCCTTTTTTGTCAGGCTTGAAGCGAAAATGCCATTGTCGCCAGGAAAATCGGCCGTCATCATCGCCGATCTCGGCCTCTCGCCACGACTTTCCTTTGTCCATGGATACCTCAACCCGTTGAACCCCATAGCCGCCATCCCAGGCGATCCCTTTAAGATCAATCGGTTGACTAAGCCTGAAGCGTTGTCCGTTCTCCATATTGGTGATTAAGGAATTGACCATCATTTCGGTGATCGGCGTATTCATCTGGTTTTCCTGCGACAGAAATCTTTCCTTCATCGGAAACGCTTCCGTCGGCAGACGATAGGTGGTTTTTACCCAGAAGCCTTCAAACGGCCTGGCGATCACGTCGATCGAAGTCAGATGCTTGACCCAATAAGTCGCCGTCCATCCCGGCACGACCAAGCGGACCGGGAAACCGTTCCAATGGGGCAAGGGTTCTCCGTTCATCTCAAACGCAAGCAGGGTGTTTTCATCCAGTGCTTTCGCTAGTGGAAGGCTTTTGGCGAAATCCGGCGTCTGGCCGATCACGCCTGAATCCGCCGCATCGAAGACGACCTCCAGTGCGTCTTTTTTGAGCCCGGCCCGGCCCAGCGCATCCTTGAGCCTGACGCCTTTCCAGCGCGCATTGCCCATTGCACCATCCCCCCACTGAATGCCGGGCACCTGGGGATGAAACAAGCCGCGGCGATTTCCGGCGCATTGACAGACGGCGGCAATTTCGACTGACTCAAAACGGCTTTTGAGTTCCTCGAGCGTGATTTCGAGCGTTTTTTCGACAGACTCGCCCCCGATCCGCAGCTTCCAATCCTGAGCGTTTACTTTCGGGATATTGGCCAGATGGTAGCGGACGAAGAAGGCGTCATTCGGGGTGAACTGCATGTTAAAGTAGGCGACTGGCGTCTCAAAGTTTGGCGGTCGAAAGGATCTTCTTATTAGCGCCTTCTTGCCGGGCAAAGATTCTAAAACCCCCGAAGTCAATTCGGGAGTTCCTTTCGCGGTAGTCTGAGACAGTGCAATACGCGGAGCCAGAGCGCCGCCTGCGCAGGTGACAACTCCGCCCGCAATACGTTTGAGAAAGTCTCGTCTTGTGATCATCGCCATCCTCCTTTGTTGGACTTTTTCCCGTTCCCGCGGTCTCCCTGGGAATACCGTTAAATCGCGTTGGAACGAGGAAACTCATTTACCGCAGGTCGAAAAAAAGGCATCCGAAGATGCCTTTTTAGTCTGCTTAATCGTAGCTGTAATGCTTGCGCAACGGTTTGACGACCTCCCAGTGGCTGTTCAGGCCTTCCGGGAACACCACCAGGTCGCCGGGCAGGATGCGCACCGGCTCGCCGCCTTCCGGCGTAACCAGAATCTCGCCTTCCAGAATATAGGCGGTTTCAGTCTCGTCGAAGTCGATCGGGAACTGGGAGACTTCTTTCTCCCAAATCGCCCAATCCGCGACGCCCAATTCTTGCAGGCGTTCTTCGCTGGGGTTATGCTCAATCGTAATTTGCGGCATGTCTGTCCTAAATTAAAAAGATTTATCGGAAGCCCATTTTAGCATTTTTCAGGGCAATACCCCTTGCTACCCTTAGACGCTACTTTTTCGCCTGAATGTTTTCAGCGGTTCCCGGTTTATTCGCACTATATAAGGAATAGGCATTGAACACCATCTGATGCGCGCGTCCGAGCTTTTCCTTGGTAAAGTCGATCGCGAACTTCTGGGTCAGTTGCTTGCCGTCCCAGACATAGCCTTTCAGGAACTGCTCGTTGTCCGCGCCTTTCTTGTCCCAATTCGCCAGAAGCGATGAGGTGTAATAGATACGCTTGCCGTCCCAACTCGACGACACCATGTTCACCTGCGCGCCGATCTTTTGCTCGTACACCTGTTTCGGTTTGTGAGGGTCGCTGATGTCGAACAAGCGCGTCTTGCCGTCCATGAAGGTATTGACCCAAAGCCTCGTGTCGTCGCTGGAGATCGAAATGTCGACCGGCAGCGGCACCTTGGACGGATCGCCGACATCCGCGACTTCCTTCGCCTGCCATTCGCCCTTGTCATCCTCGTAGATCAGCCAGATTTTCGAGGTCAAGGCGGTGCTGGTGAAACAGTAGTTGTGATTCTCGCCCCACGCGCAGCGGATTTCGAGCGGCGCGCCGGGCACGTCGAAGACCTTCTTCGGCTGCTTGCTGTGCAGGTTCCACTGCACGACGGTATTGCCGAAGCGCTTCATCGCTTCCGGATCGTTCAGCATCTTGCCGAAATCCATCATATAGTTCGACCAGCCGGTGAACGAGGAAGTCAGCATCAGGTTACGCCTCGGCAGCACGCGCACGTCGTAGCCGTAGCCGTCCGCATATTTGCCGCTCTTCACCGCGCCCTGCAGATCGCTGTCGGTCGGCGTCCAGTGCGTGGTGACATAGTCGCCGTCGTTGGTGTATTCGACGAGGCCGGTGCGGCCGCCGTGATCCTTGTTGTTCGACAAGCCGGTAATAATTATCCGGCCTGGCAGCGCATAGGTCGAGTGCGGACCGACCACGCCGCCGCTTTTCGCGACGAAATCGGTGATCGTCTTGACCAGCTTCGGTTTGGCCGGATCGGTATGCACGTCGAAAATGAACATTTTGCTGGTATCCAGCGAGGCGGCCCATAAAAACTGGCGGTCGTCGGTAAAGCCGGAGTGGTGCGCTTCGTTGCGGCCACCGACCGACAACGTGCTGACGACCTTGCCGTAATTCGGCGATTTCGGGTTCACGTCGACCGAGACCAGCTTGTCCTGTTCGTCGCCGACGCCTTCCACACCGAGCGTCCAGACATAGACGAAATCTTCCTGGCCAACAATTTTGGCCATATACGGCGACTGACAGGTCTCGTCGGCAAGCGCACTCTGGCTGCCCAGACCCGACAGGGCGACGGTCGATGCCGCAAAGGCGCCGGCCCGAACCAGGGCGCGCAACGGATGTTTATTGGTTATCATGGCGGCTTCTCCGTTAGGTTAATGGCTTTCCGCGGTAGTCGGGTCGATTACCGTTTTGACTTCGGAGATCCGGTTCGCCGGAAATCCGCCTTTTTCGGCATGTTCCCTGACGCTGGCTTCATCCGGCGCGATATACACGCAATAAACCTTGTCGCCGGTCACGTAACTTTGTAGCCACTGAATTTGCGGCCCCATGGAATGAAGAACGCTGCATGACTTTTGGGAGATGCCTTGCAGTTGATCGGCAGTTAAAGCGCCGGCATTCGGAATTTCGCGTTCGATGATGTATTTTGGCATTGCAGTTCTCCTCTTGGTTTTGAGTGGGCCGCCGTTCTGTTCGGCGGGATGTGAATCAAGCCTTGAAATAATCCCCGAGCAGATCGCGGCAACATTGTTTCAGCGGCTCGGAGGATTGTTCGATTTTCATTCGTAATAACGCGCCCTGCCAGGCATTGACCAACAGGTCGGCCATCGCTTCGGCGGATTTGTCGGTTCTGACCGTGCCTTGCTGCTGCGCAGCCAAAAGTCCCTGCATCAATAAGTCACGGTAGCGGTGCACGGCTGTTTGCAGTGATTCCCTGCACAGCTCGCTCGTGTCGCCGACTTCGCCCATCAGATTACCGAGCAAGCAGCCGCCCTGGAAGCCGGATTGTTCGAGCGCGTCGATCAATTCCTCGAAATAGCGGTTGAGCCCGGTCAACGCATCGATGTCCCGGTTCTGTAAATGGCCGTCGAGTTGCCGGATAAACGGCTCGATATAGTGTTGGATGACCTCAGCCGCGAAACGCTCCTTGCTGCCGAAATAATTGTAAAAAGACCCTTTCGGAATCCGCACCGCATCGAGAATCTCCTTCAGCCCGGTACCGTGATAACCCTGCTGCATCAGCAAGGCCACGCCCTGGCTTAACAGATTCTCGCGATTGAATTGTTTTTGTGATTTAACTTCCATGAGGCAATAATACGACCGGTCGTCTTAACGCGTCAAGAATTAATTCGGATTCCGGGATAGAGAGAAAATGATAATCAGAATGACACCCAAATTGATCAGTTGACCTTCAGATGAGTCAGAGAGAATGATGCGCGAGGAGATCAATCGCCGGAACGATGCCCTAAAGCAACTTTTCCGCTTTCTCCGTCTTCGCATTACAATAATTCAAATTCAACTTGTATCTTTATAACCGTATGGAAAAAATCAAAGTTCTGTTTGTCTGCATGGGCAACATCTGCCGCTCGCCGACCGCGGAGGGCGTTTTTACCAAGCTTGTGAACGAACGCAATCTGGCCCATCATTTCTCGATCGACTCGGCCGGCACTCATGCCTATCACGTCGGCAATGCCCCGGACTTGCGGGCTGAAAAGGCGGCAGGGGAACGCGGGGTCGATATTTCGCAACTGCGCGCCCGTAAATTCATCATCGGCGATTTTGAGGATTTCGATTATATTTTCGCGATGGACGGCGAAAATTACGCGATCCTGGCGTCCGCCTGTCCTGCTCAGCATCGGCATAAAATCAATTATTTTCTCGACTATGCGCCGCATCTCGGCACGCGTGAAGTCCCGGACCCCTATTACGGCGGCTCCCACGGCTTCGAGCGGGTGCTGGATCTGGTCGAAGCCGCTGCCGAAGGCTTTTTGGACGAATTGCTCGAAACGGGCAAAATCAAACCGATGAATTAAACAGCAGGAGAATGCTATGGCGATCGTCTCGAATACCGTCAATTACCTGGACGGAAACACTCTACTGGAAGCCTTTTTCGCCTACGACGACGCGATCGAAGGCCGTCGCCCGGCGGTGCTGATCAATCATGCCTGGGGCGGGCGCGACGAATTTGTTGCGAACAAGGCGATTAAACTCGCGGAACTAGGCTATGTCGGCTTTGCGCTCGACATGTACGGCAAAGGCGTGCTCGGCTCAGGCCCCGAGGAAAACGCCAAATTGATGCAACCGTTCATCGACGACCGGGCGATGCTGCAAAAACGGATCGGCGCCGCGCTGTCCGCAGTAAAACTGCTGCCCTGGGTCGACGACAAGAAATGCGCCGCGATCGGCTTCTGCTTCGGCGGGCTGTGTGTGCTCGATCTGGCCCGAACCGGGGCTGAACTCAAAGGCGTGGTCAGTTTTCACGGTCTGCTCGGCGCGCCCGGCAATACTGAAGGCAAAAAAATCAAAGCCAAAATCCTCGCCCTGCACGGCCACGACGACCCAATGGTGCCGCCGGAGCAAGTGCTCGCGTTCGAACAGGAAATGACCAAGGCTGGCGCCGACTGGCAGGTGCATGTGTACGGGAATACGATGCACGCGTTCACGAATCCAGTCGCGAACAATCCCGGTTTCGGCACGGTCTATCAGGCCGACGCGGACCGGCATTCGTGGGTAGTGATGAAGAATTTTTTGGCGGAAGTTTTTGGTTAGCTCTTGATTAAGATTGAAGCAGCCGCCCCATCTCTATTCGAAACGCTAGGAAGCCGGTATGGGCCGGTGTTTTTCGGCCCGAATTATTCCCCTCTAATAAGAGTATATGTTCCGGAATCCTCTTGATTAGGTATTGTGCACTTTACATAGCTGACCAAGGCATTTCCGGCAATCTTATTTCCCATTATTCGCTTTTTAATGCTGCCTGATCGCCTGTCTTTTCTGTCGCATCATCGACGGCTCCATGAATCGGTTTTCGAGAGCAAAAACCCGGCAGGACAATATGACTTGCGCTGGATCGGCCATACCCCACCATTATAGAGTTGCTGCGTATCCCCTACGCGGCAATCGATGTTGGCGCGGTTTGACTGCCTCAATAAGCCTATAACCCCAAATGATAAACGGATGAGAGAGAACACTCCGTCAGTCTTCGGAAGGATCGCCCAGGCACTGGGCTTCATAACGCTGCCGGATCGCCCGTCTGCGTCGCGGTTTAACATGGCTGTCTCGTATCTGCGCCGCCATCCATTGACACTCGTTCTCGAACCTATGCTCGTAAGGCCGGTAATTTTTGTTGAACATCCACGAAAAGCCTTTCGAGCCGCCTTGATAAATCGTCGAAGAATCCAATTCCAGATCGAGCGGTTCGTCTTCGGCTGCGGCAGGGCTCGGCAGCAGGAGAAGCAATACTAACAATGAGCAGTTTTTCATCGGCAAACCTCCCGTTACAGTCGGGATTTTTTAAAGCGGTTCCTGATCTTTACCACACCTTTCAGGATAGCCTGAAAGGCGATTCAAACTTTTAGACAACAACCGTCGATCTAAAAGTGCAAACCCTGCTCTAACGATTGTGCGGCCGAGAGTCCTTTATCCGGACAACCGACAGGTAAGAGCGAAGCAAAACGGAAGCATGACGAACGACATCCAAAAGGCTATCATTTCTTTATCTTTTTTGTCATAACCCTTATGAAATCGACAACCAAAATCATTGCAGGCCTGGCCTTGACTGGATTACTCTCTGCCTGTGCCGGGCACAAGCCCGCCCCCCTCGCGCCCCGGATCGCCGCGGTCAAGCCTCAAGCCCAGGTCAGCCAGCCACTGTATTACATCCCGCCGAAACCGCCCGGCGAACGGACCGTGGAAGATGTACTGCAGATTTACGGCGAAGCCGCCACGACCAAGCTCAGGTCCTATTTCGCGAAAGCCAGGGTGGCCTATCCTCCCCGCGAAATCACCTTGGTCGCCTTGAAACAGGAAATGAAACTGGAACTCTGGGCCAGGGACAGCGGCGAGTTCCGCTTCATCCGCGACTACCGCATCCGCGCCGCCAGCGGCGTGTCCGGCCCCAAGTTGCACCAGGGCGACATGCAGGTACCGGAAGGCGTTTACCGTATTGCGGGGCTGAATCCGAACAGCCATTACCACCTGTCGATAAAACTGAACTACCCGAACGAATTCGACCTCTTTCATGCTTGGGATGAGGGACGCTCCAACCTAGGCTCGGACATTTTCATCCATGGCAAAGCCAAGTCCCTCGGCTGTCTGGCTATGGACGATGAAACAATAGAGGAGCTTTTCGTCCTGGCCGTGCATGTGGGCGCCGAAAACGTGAAAGTCGTAATCGCCCCGCACGATCCCAGGACTTACCCGCTGGTGGCCGATTCCGAATATCTTCCGGAATGGACGCCGGAGCTTTACTCGATCATCTCCCGCGAAATTAAAGCACTGCCGCCTGGAGGGAAATCGGCAAAAACCGGGTTATGATCATCAGGACCGGATTTTGTCGCCAGCCACAGGGAAGCCGTACTGTCGCCTTCTGGCCACGACAAAAATCCAATTTCCAGCGCGTACCCCAGGATGCGGTTACAGGATTGGATGTATTGGAGTATTTGATTTAAAAAACCGCCATCTAAGGATGGTTTTGCGACAATTGTTTGCGGCGATTGATAAATTCTTTTAACGACGCAACTACGGTATCTTCCTTGGTTTTAGAGTGCCACAGCGTTAGCGCTTCATTGATTAATTCATCAATAGCAACGAGTGTTGTCTGTCATGAAGTTTAGTCTCCACGACTTAGACGTCGAAGTTCTTTATCGCTCCAGCCAGTGATTGGTCCGCTTCCGCACCGAGTTGCCAGTCGTCATGCGATTGATATAGGCCCAAGCGGCTTCTATCTCGAGTCATGGTAGCCGACCATAACTTGAATTATGATACAACGGTTGGCAGAGCTTTTCTTTCCGATGACTTTGCTGCGATTGGGGGACAAACGGTGGTCAAAACATGTGCACAACGCAGCAAATTGAAAGGTTACGATTTATGTTGAACGATACCCGCAATCATGCCTTGTTGGCGGCCGCGACACTTGCCATATTCGGTTGTCAGAGCAGACTGCAAACCAGGCCTGCTGAAACATCGGCGCCGATCGCCAGGCCCTTGGTGATCGCTCATCGCGGCGCATCGGGCTATCGTCCCGAACATACGCTGGAAAGCTATGCCTTGGCCATCGACATGGGAGCCGATTTTATCGAACCGGATTTGGTGTTGACTAAGGATGGCCAGATGGTCGCCCGGCATGAGCCGATGATCGGCGCCACCACGGATGTTGCCAGCCACCCGGAATTTGCCAATCGCAAGACCCGCCGGATGGTTGACGGCATCGAGTATGATGACTGGTTCGTGACCGATTTTACGCTGGCGGAAATCAAAACCCTGCGCGCGGTGCAGGCGCGGGCGAACCGCGATCAGCAATACAATGGATTGTACGAAATCCCCACGCTTGAGCAAGTGATTGCGCTGGCCAGGCAAAAGAGCGCGGAAACCGGCCGTACGATCGGCATCTATCCCGAGATCAAGCATTCGACCTATCATGCGACAGTTACGGATCAAAAAAACCATAAACGCTTCGGCAAGCATTTCTTCGAAAGGAATTTACTGCAAAAGCTGCATCGGGCTTACGAAAACGACGCTTGTGCGCCGGTATTCATCCAGTCTTTCGAGGTCGGGAATCTGCAATATCTGAGCCGCAGAACGCAAATCAATCTGGTGCAGCTGATTGATGCCAGCGATGTGAACGACGACGGTTCAGTGTCCCTAGTTGCGCCTTATCGCCAGCCTTATGACTTTGTCGTTTCCGGCGATACGCGCACTTTTGCGGACCTATTGACCGATGCGGGGCTGGACTTTGTCAAAACCTATGCCGATGCCGTCGGTCCCTGGAAGCCTTATCTGGTCAAAACCGTCAACGACCAAGTCGATCGGAACGGCGACGGACAAATCACGATCAACGACCGCCGCGTCGACGGCAGCACCGGTGTTCTGGAAAAAGCGCACGCGAAGGGCTTACGGGTGCATAGCTGGACTTTCCGCAATGACGACGGCGGCTTCGGCTTTTTTGATCCCCGGGAAGAGATGACTTATTACTATGATTTGGGCGTCGATGGTTTGTTTGCCGAGTTTCCTGATACCGGCGTAGCTGCGAGGGATGCGTCGATTAATGCCGAGGCTCCGTCAGTGATTGGCACGTGTAAATGGCATTGATTTCCCAAGTATGACGGGATATATCTCCACCCAAGGGTTTGTAGGGGCTTTTTAGTTACCCAAGGGCTTTGGCGTGCGCGAATATGCGTTTATGTTTGCCAAAACCAAAGCCAATGAAGTACGCTTTAAAACCGGCACAGAATTTAAACGCGCTAATCTCGGCGGCGATAACTTTGCCGGTTCGTTAATGCGGCACGTGCTGTTCGCCTTGCATGAAACGGTCACCAAGGAAAATGCGCAAGAAGGCGTCAACTACTTGAGGGCTGAAGTCTCCGATTTTTGGGCAACCGCTTGAAATTTAAAAACTAAAAAATAGATGAATACTGATTTCAATCTCCAATTAAAGAAATTTAAAGATATTAATTTAAATGATCATTTCTTCGATTCTTTGAAGGAGGGATATGTCGAGTTTACAGAATGGTTTCACAGAAAAGCCGATGAACAGGCCTATGTAATAATAGATGAGTATGGTTTTATACAAGGATTTGTTTACTTGAAGGAAGAGAAAGAATCAATAAATGATATTGCACCGCCTTTGCCTAAGGATAGGTATTTAAAAATTGGAAATTTTAAAATAAACGGCCATGGAGCAAAATTAGGTGAACGATTCATTAAGAAAGCCTTCGATCATGCCATTATTAATGGTATTAAAAAATTATATGTCACTGTGTTTTCGCATCATACGGGGCTAATTTCTTTATTTGAAAGATATGGTTTTAAGGTAGTAGCCAATAAGGGCACTCAAAACGGAACAGAATTAGTGCTTTTGAACGAAATAGGAAATTTAGAAGGAAAAATAGAAAAAGACTACCCCATTATTAACCTAAGTAAAAAACAATATTTACTTGGAATTTATCCTGAGTATCATACTAGGCTATTTCCGGATTCCATATTCAATAATGAAAATTTGAGCATCATCGATGATGTTTCTCATACAAATAGCATAGAAAAAATTTATATATGTAAAATGCCTAGAGTGCAAGCCCTCAGATCAGGAGATGCTTTAGTAATTTATAGAACTGGCGACGGTCAAGGCCCAGCATGGTATCGAGCAGTGGCTACCTCCCTATGTATGGTTGAAGAAGTAAAAACCAAATCTAACTTTGCCGATCTAAATGAATTTCTCAGCTATTGCAGATCTCGAAGTGTATTTTCAGCAGAAGAACTTACTGAATTCTACAATAAATGGAATCATATTTATGTTATAAAAATGACATATAACGCTGCATTAAAAAATAGGATCATAAGAAAACGATTGATAGAAGAAGTTGGATTAAGCGAAAGCGATTACTGGGGATTTATGGAATTAAGTACTCACCAATTTATAAATATATCAAATCTTGGGGATGTAGATGATAGCCTTATTTTCAATTAAACCTGAATATGTTGAAAAAATATTTTCTGGCGAGAAGCTTTATGAGTACCGCAAAACCATATTCAAAAATAACGTTAAAAAAATTGTAATTTACTGCACTAAACCAGTAGGCAAGATTGTAGGTGAATTTGAAGTTGATGATGTTTTAGCAGACTGCCCAAAATCCATTTGGAAAAAACAAAAGATCATTCAGGAGTAACAAGATCTTTTTATGATGAATATTTTTCAGGACGAGAAAAAGGATATGCCATCAATATTGGTGACAAGAAAGTATATGATTTAGCGGTAAATCCATTCGAGGTTTTTGATTCTTTTACACCTCCTCAGTCATTTCTTTATTTGGATGAATCCATTTATGAGCATTTTATAAAAATGACTTCTAATAGATTAGATGAGTTTTCTTAATGTATTACATATATATAAACAAATAAAAAACTCAGTAATATGATGATTAAAGATATTGAAAACAACAACCCCACCCAACATAGCGTATTACCCTTGTGTCTTCTAGTTTGTCGTTGCAAGTGCTTCGGCAAAGACATCAGGGGTAGGTGCCTTTAGGATGTGCAGCGGAATCCCGAGATTGTTACATACCATCTGCGCCTGAGAGCGCTCCACAGAAATGAACTCAACTAGGCTCAGGACCTATTAATCATTTTGGGGCTCACAAAGGTCTAAGCAAAGTGATTCACTTATGACCGGAGGTTCCTCATGAGCCATCTGTTTTATCTGACCCGGGAGCAATTCAACCGCATCCAGCCTTACTTTCC
>JBPFEG010000049.1:0-45684 GCA_051061015.1 Methylomicrobium sp. | reverse complement strand
AAGGAAAGTAAGGCTGGATGCGGTTGAATTGCTCCCGGGTCAGATAAAACAGATGGCTCATGAGGAACCTCCGGTCATAAGTGAATCACTTTGCTTAGACCTTTGTGAGCCCCAAAATGATTAATAGGTCCTGAGCCTAGTTTCGCGGAATCGTTCTAATCCCATAGTGTGTTCTCTTGACGGGCTGAGGATTTTCCTCTGCCCGTTTTTTTTTTTGCTTATGCGTTGGGCTAGAGCATTTTCGGTTCGGGTATACAGCCTATTGTAGGGACGAATTCATTCGCCCCCCACTACATACGATATGGAAATGCTCTAGCGTCAGGAAGTCCAATGCTCGGGAGGAAAGGTGTAAAAGTCATTTTCCCGCTGAAGACCAGCCAAGTTTTAAAAAACATGGCTGGTCTATGCTGAGTGTCGTTTCGGGCTGAGGATTTTTTCTTCAATCCTTTTTTGCATGCCGCCTGGACAGCTATTTTACCTGTGCAGGTGTAGAGGTAGCAGGGCCGATACCCACGATCTGCAAAATCGTATCTTCATCCTTGGCGCCGTCGTAATGGATTTCATTACCGTAATGGGTCACGAAGCTGCCGGCCGGCAACGGTTTTAGCGTGTCCGGGTTGTAGTCGCTGCCGGTGCCGACCCACCAGGTACCGGAAATGACCGTAATGAAGCGGTCGTTCGGATGCGAGTGCGGCTTGCTGTTGTGGTGGGCTTTCCATTTGTTCAGTACCACATACAGTCCGGGTTTGGACGGATCGCCGACCAGCACCGCGCTTTCCGAGCCGCCGGGGTTGGCAACCCATTTGATTTGTTCCGGCAGTTTGATCGAAATCGCCTTGGGGTCGAGGTCGGCGGCGGTCACGGAACCGAAGCATAAGGACAGGCCGATGGCCAGCGCGAGTTTTTGCTTGCTGAAAATACGAAACATGGGATTCTCCTGATCAGGTTTTTGTACAAAAAAGGCTTCGTCAGATCGGCTGCTTGATAGTGGCCGTTCTCCGAAACCCATCGCCATTGGCATGTCGTGCGACAACTAAAGGTTTCAAAGATTTGCCTGGATTTTGTATCGGGCTAATTCCGGCGGCGCCACGGTTTTTTCGGTATGGGGCGTGCCTTCCGGAACCCAGTCGTATGGCACCGGCTGGCCACGGTAAAGCGAATTAGCGATCGTCTGTTTGCCACTCACGGTATCTTTGCCGATTTTGGCATAAGGGTTGATGTATTCCCAGACGATATCGCCGTCCGGGGTTACCTGAAACAGCCGGCCGCTCTGGCCTTCGTCGATGAAGGTAGTCCCGTTGGGCAGACGGCGGGCCGCACTGATATGCGTGCTGCGGAAAGACCAGGCAGGACCGCCGGAGCTTTCGCCGCTGTACTGCCAGACGATCTCGTTTTTGACCGGATCGATTTCCAATACTCGCGATCCGCCGGTTCTTGGCACCGCAGCCGGCGGATAACCGGCTACTCCTTGATTGTCGAACACCAGCAGATTACCGGCACCGGGCAAGCCTTCGGGGATGAGGTGCGCATCGTGTTGACCGCTGATCTGGTCCACAGGCCTCGGCACCTGGCGGGGTAATTGGCCTTCGATCGTCGCCTTGGCATAATGCGGCCCCAACCGCCAGACGGTCTTGCCGGACTTGCGGTCGATGATCGCGATGAAATTGGCGTTACGGGCATCGAATAAAAGATTGTCCGGTGCAAAGCGTTTGTCTCCGGCTGCAAACCAGCGATTCGGCCCGACCACCTTCAGATTGTTCACGTGCAGATAGTCGGCTATCGCCGAGTTTTTCACGAGCTTCAGTTCGGCCGGTGTAAAGCCGAATTCGTTCAGATGTTCGGACGCAACCCATTTCCACACTACTTCGCCGGCCGGGTTGACCTCGTAGACCACGTCGTCCAGCACCTCCGGTTGTTTGAAACCCTTCACCGGATGGACCCAATTGGCCAGCACCACGGTATTGCCGTTCGGCAGCCTGGCCCAATCATGATGTTGCTGCGCGGCTCCGCCCGGCGCTTTGTCCCCGAAACTCCACACCGTCTTGCCTTCCCAATCCAACTCGCCGATGGTCTTGGCGATTCGACGGTTGATCTGGCCCGGCACCAGGCCGGTGCCTTTGCCTTCCGTGGTTTCCAGCGTTACGAACACATGCCCCAGCTTGCCCGCGTTCACGGCCGGCTCGATCAGTGTGCTGTGGCCCGCCGCATCTTTCCATTCGTGCACCGAATTGCCGTTCATGTCGATCAGATGGGCAATGTTGTCGCCGCCGGTGAACAGAATGAAGCTGTTGAATGCCCGGGCCGGATCATAGCGGGTCGTGCCGGTCGGATACACGCTGGGGGCCGATGCGGCTGTCGCGGCGATCAAGCCGCCGGCCAAGGCGCATGTGGCTACACGCAGGGCTTTAGGGCCTGACTTTGCCCGAGCCTGGCCGCGTGCTGGAGAAGGTCTGTGCATAATGGATTTTGTCATGTCGGTTTGTAAATGATCGCTGTATTGTCGAGATGAGGTGAGCTTCGGTTACAGCAAGTTTTATTCCAAACCCTGATAGCGGAGGCGGTGATAACGTCGTCGAATGCGAAGCAGGATGGGATTTGTAATTCCGCCCCTGCTTTTTTAACGATGCAGCGCCGAATGCGGTTGTTTTTGAGGGTCTCGATTTCGATGACACTGCGCGAACATGCTCTTTGGGATCGCTGCTGGCTGAAGTACAGAATGGCAACAATGCCTGCGGACAAATCAGCAACTCCGGTCGGCGTGCCCGGTAGGGGCGAACGGGATTTTTGAGTCATCTGGGGGTTTAAAAAACAAAAATATCAATCAATTACCGTGCCTTATCGGAATGGTACGATCAGGAGATAACGGTTGGCATATCGTTTGCGTTAAAGGTTCATAACGGCCAGGGCATCGTGAGTTTCGCGTGGGATCGCGCAATACCCTGGCAATTAATCGTTTTATCAACCTTTAACGCATAGGTGAATTAGTGAAAGAACATGCAACTGGCGCCTCTTCCTCTTCGATAGGCCCCGCGCAACAGGACATTCCCCCCTCGATTGGCCGCCGCCGTAAACTGGTGTCCTCGATGGCATTGGCTGTTGCCGGCGCCGCGATGCTGGGGACTCAGGACGTATCCGCGGAGCCGGTAAACAGGGCGCAGGCCAACACGGCCGGAGGCGAACAATCCGTTGCCGACCTGAAGGCGCAGGTCGAGCGTTTGACTCGGGAGCTGGAAGCCTCGAAACAGCGCGAGCAGGAACTGATCAACAAAAATATCGCCGTGGAGCCTGCTGCGGCTCCGGTTGATGCAGGAGTGGCTGCGGTACCGGCGGGTCAGGACAATGCGGTCGCGGCGGCCGAATCGGAAGTCAAAGCCGAGGAAGTGAAGGCGGAGGAGCCCAAGAATCTGGCCGAAGTGACAGTCACCTCGCGGCGGAAGGAAGAAAAGCTGCAGGAGGTGCCGATCCCTATCGCGGTGATCAGTGGCGAGCAGATGAAGCGAGACAACATCGTCAGCGTTGCGGATTTTGCGCGTCGAGCACCCAATCTCGGCGTCACCAACACAAACGCGCGGCAGACCAGTATCGCGCTGCGCGGGTTGGGCAAGAACGCCGGCAACGAATCAATGGAATCCAGCGTCGGCGTGATGATTGACAACGTCTGGCAATCGTGGGTCGGCTCGACGTGGGTCAACTTTGCCGATATCGATCATGTCGAGGTGTTGCGAGGACCTCAGGGAACCTTGCAGGGCAAGAACAGCAACCTGGGTTTGATCAATGTCGTCAGCCAGGCGCCTAGCTTCAAGTCGGGCTATTACGCGGACGGCTTTGCAGGGAACCGCAATTCGCTGCAAGGCAAGTTCGGCGCGACCGGCACGATTCTGCCCGGCTTGCTCGCCTACCGCGCCTCCGGCTATATCGACAAGCGCGACGGCTTCGTCGAAAACCTTGATATCGCGGTTACCGACGGCAAGCTGCAGGAAACCGAGTCACTGGGCGGCCGCCTGCAGTTTTTACTGACGCCCAGCGACGAGTTGTCCGCACGATTTATCCTGGATCGTACCGCATCCACGCAAAGCATGAGCGTGAATCCTAACATGCTCGATCCAGCCACGTTCGCGGACGGTACGGCGCGTACGACAACCTATAGCTCGCGCCTGGGACGCGACTGGTTCGATGTCTTCACCCGTTCCGGGCAACCGATCACCGTGATCGGCGATCCCCGCAAGGTCGCACAGGACGACAAGCAGAAGTCGCGCGCCGATAGCGAGGGCGTCTCCGCCGAAATCAACTGGGATTTGCTGGGACACCGTTTCACCTCGGTTTCCGCGTACCGGAATGCATTGTTCGAACCGCATCACGACGGCGACCGTTCGGTGGCGGACATCATGCGGATCGGCGGCGTGACCGTCGACAACGAACAATGGTCGCAGGAGTTTCGGATTGCCTCCAGAGAGCCGGGGCCGATCGATTATCAGGCCGGTTTCTTTGCAATGCGCAGTGTGGCGGAGACTTTAAGCCAAAACCATTTCGGTGATGACGCGGGCGCTTTCTATGCTTCCAACGCGCAATACAACCGGTTGAATTCGTCAGCCGTCGGCCGGCAGATGATGAGTGCATCGCTACGCGAATTGATGGACACCGCTTACCTGAATCCGGCCACCGACAGTTATGCCGGCTACGGCCAGCTCAACTGGCATATCACCGATGCGGCGACGCTGACCTTGGGGTTGCGCAATACCTTCGAGCAGCGCTCCAACTCAGGTAATCATAGGGCATTAGGTGGTGCCGATTTGACCGCGTTAGGCTCCTCGATAGGCGCCAGCGCGCAAAACCTGGCGGACGCGCAGGCCATCCGGAGCGGCCAGATAAGACCGGATTGGGTCGCCGAGCGGCAGGGTTTCGATCAGAACTCGCAGAACTGGCTGGTCAATCCGAGTTATAAAATCACCGATGACATTATGGCGTATTTTTCGGTGGCCGGCGGGCAAAAGTCCGGGGCTGCGCAATTTAATGCGAATACCGGCGAGGTCGAAAACGTCGATCCGGAAGACGTGATGGATTACGAATTGGGCATCAAGAGTTCCTGGCTGGATCGGACCTTGGTGTTCAACCTGAACCTTTACCAAACCGATGTGGAAGGCTTTCAATCCCAGCTGGTATTTCCTGATGAAGACCGGCCCGGCCAGTTCCGGACCCGGCTTGGCAATATCGAGGGAATTCAGTTGAGAGGGGTCGAACTGGAGACGAGCTGGGACGTCACTCCCGGTTTGAATCTGTTCCTGAACGGTTCCTACAACCATGCGGTTTATACCGACTTTCGGAACGCGCCTTGCCCGCCCGAAGCCAATCAGCCGATTTGCGACCAGACCGGCCAGACCCTGCCGAATGCGCCGGCCTTCACCGCCAACTTCGGTTTCGATTACCGGGTGCCTTTCGGTTTCGGCGTAGGCGACGATTACGGCCTGCAGTGGCACGCGTTCATGGTGGACAGCTTCAAGTCCGCGGCCAACTACAACGCCAGCCTGTCCGAATCGGGCAAACAGCCGGCCTATCACGTCACCGACGGCGGCATCGGCCTCGGCACCAAAAACGGTAAATACAACCTCGATCTGGTCGGCAGAAACATCTTCGACACGATCTATTTGACCAATTCCAGCAACTGGTCCAGCACCGGCGCTTCGACCGGAACTTTCGGCGATGCGCGTTATTACGGGGTGCATTTCCGGGCCAAATTTTAAATCTGGCGGATCGGACGGCGTCGTTTCGTCCGAGCCAGCTAAGACTAAACACAATGCAATTTCAGGAGAATTTCATGTTACTTAAATCAATTTCCACGTTAGGGATTTTACTCGTTGCGAGCTCTGTGCAGGCCGACGATCCGGTCACGCCGGCAATTCCCGGCGTCGCGGCCGGCGGAGTAGTGATCGAACTGATCAAGGACGGCTTCAAGGGCACCGAAGGGCCGATCGCGCATAAAGACGGCAGCCTGTTGTTTACCGAAACCCAGGCCAATAATATCGTGCGTATTACTCCCGACGATAAAATCTCGGTATTCCTAAAAAATTCCAATGGCGCCAATGGCTTGGCCTGGACGCCGGAAGGGGAAATCGTGGCAGTGCAGACCGTGAAAACGAAGGTCGGCGTCGTGTACCCGGCCAACAAGAAAAAAACGCTGGCCGAAAAATTCGATGAAACCGAATTCCAGCGCCCCAATGACCTGGTGCGCGCGAACAGCGGCGGCATTTATTTTACCGACAGCGGCACCCGTCCGACGAAGGAGCAGCCCAATCCGCCGCCTTCGCATCCGGGCGTGTTCTATATCACTCCAACCGGCGAACTGAAACGTCTTGCCAACGATATCGACCGGCCGAACGGGATTCAGCTGAGCAAGGACGAAAAAGTGCTGTATATCGCGAATACGCTCGGCGAACACGTATTAGCCTACGACATCGCTGCCGACGGATCAATTTCGAACCGGCGCAATTTCGCCAAACTGGAAGGCTGGAAACAGGGCGAAGAGGGCTGGTCAAGCGGCGCCGACGGTCTGGCGCTGGATGACGAAGGAAGGCTGTATGTAGCGTCAAATGCCGGGGTCGAGGTGTTCGACTCGCAGGGTGCGGCACTGGGCGTGATTCCGATCCCGAAAAAGCCGCAAAATCTGGCGTTTGCGGGTACGGACAAGAAAACCCTTTATGTAGTCGGGCGCGGCGCCGCGTACAAGATCCCGCTGCTAGCGCAAGGCATCGGCACCCGAGCCAAATAAGCCGGCCGCATCTATTCGTTTTAGTCCCGTAGTGTGTTCTCTTGGCGGGCCAAGGATTTATTCCTTGGTCCGTTTTTTTTGCTTGCTAGCCCAGCAACAGGGAGTGTTGTCGGGCTGTTGTTATTTCATCAGGGCAAAGGCAAAACCGTGATTTCCTCAACCGGTTGAGCGTCTTTTGTTCTGAGCATTTAGATAAAAAGTATTATAAATCAATAGATAATGATTTTATTTCGCTGGGAGGGGGAGGCTGGTGTGTCTGGCACACATGTTGCTCAAGCCTAGGGGTACAACTCCTATTCATGCGTACCCAAAAGTACATTTAAAAAATAAAGAGAAAAAACAATGATCAAGAATACTGCAAAAACGGTTCTGCTGGCCATGATGGTGGCTGCGCCGCTCGGTTCGGTTACTGCGGCTGCGCACGAACACGGCCATAAATCGGCCGCCAAGCCTTACAGTTACAAAACACCGAAGCTTAACCGTGCGCAATTCGACGTGCTGCTGGCCAAACCGGAGGAACTGCTGATTATCGACGTGCGCCGTCCGGACGAAGTCAGCAAGATCGGCAGCTTTCCGGTTTATCTGAGCGTTCAGGCCAAGGAACTGGAAGCAGCGCTGCCTTTCATTCCGAAGGAAAGAGCGATCGTGACCGTTTCGAACCACGCCGGACGGGCGGGCGCTGCGGGCGATTTTCTGGCCGATAAAGGCTTCAAGGTAGTCGGGGCGGTAGGGTCGCAAAATTACGAAGAGGAAGGCGGCAAAATTACGAAAATTGTACCGCCGGCACCGAAAACCCACTAGTTTCGAGTTTAACGCAGCGCAACAAATAACTGAATACGGCCGTCATGAATGCCGCCGTTTGTGAGGATGAAGTCGAAACGATTTTATCCCCGCTTGTTTTGGAGTAGATCAATGAAAAGAAAATTATCTTATGTGCTCTTTTGGGGAATCGCGGTGGCGTTGAGCATCGATACCCCGACGGCGGACGATACCCCGGCGGCCGGCAAGGAAAATGCTCCCGTGGCGAAGTCCAAGTCGAAGCTGTGGTCTTACCAGCCGGTAAAAGCGCCGGTGTTTCCGGCGGTCAAAAATCAGGATTGGGTCAGGACGCCGATCGATACATATATTCTGGCTCAACTGGAAGCGAAGGGTTTGCTGCCATCGAAGGATACCGATCGGGCCGCGTTCATCCGCCGCGCGACGCTCGACGTCTGGGGTGTGATTCCGACGCCGGAAGAAGTCGACGCGTTCGTCAACGACAAGTCTGACAACGCTTACGAGAAACTGGTAGACCGCCTGCTGGCTTCGCCCAAATACGGCGAGCGTCAGGGACGTAAATGGCTGGATCTAGCTCGCTATGCGGACAGCACCGGTTTTCAGAATGATAACAACCGGCTGAACATGTGGCGTTACCGGGATTACGTAATTAATGCGTTTAATCAGGACAAACCCTACGACCGTTTCATCCAGGAACAGCTGGCGGGCGACGAGTTGTGGCCGGGAGATGAGCAGGCCCTGATCGCGACCGGCTTCATGGCGCAGTTCCCGGACAACGCGAACTCGCGCGACCTGGTACAGCGCAAATACCAGATCACGACCGACATCACAGATACGGTCGGCAAGGTGGTGCTGGGACAGACGGTCGAGTGCGCGCGCTGCCATAATCACAAATTCGACAAGATCAGTCAAAAGGATTATTTCTCCTTGCAGGCTTTCTTCGCGAATGTCGCGCCGGTCGACAATATTCCGGCCAAGAAGGGCGACGTCGAACGGGATTACGAAAAGCAGTATGTGAAATGGGGCGCGGCGACCAAGGATATCCGCGCCAAACAGAAAGCGATCATCGACACCCATCGCGAGGAGGCGCTGAAGTATCACAAAGAGCGTTATCTGACCGACTCGCGGGAAGCGATCTTCAAGCCGAAAGCAAAATGGACCGCGCAGGACCGCTGGGTCAACCACCGTCTCGCGAATGTGACCGACGAGCGCAGCCTGCAGTCTTTCTTCCAGGAAAAAGGCGAGAGCACCGACCCCAAAACCTATGACAAGAAGATTGCGGCGCAATGGGCGGAACTGGACAAGTTGGAGAAGCAGCTTAAAAAATTCAACGATCTGAAACCGGAGACCAGTTCGGATACCATTTCGGCGATGACCGAGTTGGGTCATCCGGATGCGCCGCCGAGCTACGTTTATGCGGTCGGCGATCACGAAAAGCCGCAGGAAGAAGTGCAGCCGGCTTTCCCGGCCGCGATCACCGATGAGAAGCCGGACATCAAGCCGCTGTCGTTCTCGTCCGGCCGCCGTGCCGCATTGGTCAAATGGCTGACCAGCCCGACCAATCCATTGACCGCCCGGGTCTATGTGAACCGGCTCTGGGACCAATATTTCGGCAAGGGCATCGTCGCGACGGTCAGCGATTTCGGCAAGGCCGGCGAGAAACCGACGCATCCCGAACTGCTGGATTATCTGGCCAATAAGTTCGTGAAGGACGGCTGGAGCGTCAAGAAATTGCATCGCGAAATTCTGCTGTCCAGCGTCTACAGGCAGTCCTCCGATTCCCGTGAAGACGTACAAAAAGCCGATGCCGAAAACAAACTTCTGGCGGTATTCCCGCGCAAACGCCTGGAAGCCGAGCAGGTCCGGGATTCGCTGCTGGTCGCCGCGGGCAAGCTCGAAGACAAGGTAGGCGGTCCGAGCGTGTACCCGCCGCTGCCGAAAGTCATCAATACCGCCGGGGTCAATTTCAACAACGATACGGCCTGGAAAACCTCAAAGGACACCCGCGATCACAATCGCCGCAGTCTGTACGTGTTTACTCGCCGCAGTATCCCGTACCCGATACTGGATTCGTTCAATATGGCGTCGCCGCAGGAAGCGCACAGCAAACGCGAGGTAACCACTACCCCGTTGCAGGCACTGACTCTGTTCAATAGCGAACTGATTTTTGACTGGTCGAAATCATTGGCCGGCCGGGTTATCAACGAGGGCGGCAAGGACGAATCGGCGCGGATCGATCGTTTGTATCAGATCCTTTTCGCCCGCAATGCCGACGATGCCGAGAAAGAAGGGCTGCTGACTTTCTTGAACGAACAGGAAGGCGTCATTCGGGAGAAATCCACGGACGGAAAGTTTGAAATCAACGTACCGACAGGGCTCAAGGACAAGAAGCTGGAAGATCCGATCCGGGCGGCCGCGTTCGTGGATCTGGTGCATGCGGTAGCCAATTCGAACGAGTTCATTTACCGGTTTTAAAAATAAAGATCGCTATCGCACCTGACTGCGGGGCATCCACGCCTTTGTAGATGCCCTTCCTTCCTATGCTGGTAGCCCGATAAAAAATTATTAAAGAGGTTTACAACATGAAAAACAAATCGCGTCGAGATTTTTTGATTAAAACCGGCTATGGCTTGGGCGGACTAGGCGGACTGGCTGTGGCCGGTTTTATACCGGGCGGCGGAGTGATCGCCAGCGCACTTGCGGACGATGCAGGCCTTCAGGCCTTGGCCGGAGCCAATCCGCTGGCGCCAAAAGCGCCCCATTTTCCCGCCAAGGCGAAGACCGTGATCTGGCTGCACATGGCGGGCGCACCGAGTACGCTGGATCTGTACGATTACAAGCCGGAACTGGTCAAACGGGCCGGAACCGGCATTCCTGCCTCGTTTCTGCAGGGGATTAAAACCAGTACCCAGGGCGGTATCACCAAATTGATCGCGACCAAGCGCACCTGGAAGCAGCACGGGCAGAGCGGCGCCTGGTTCTCGGACTGGCTGCCGAATCTGGCCGAACATGCGGACGATCTGGCCTTCATCAAGTCCAGCGTCACGATCGGCGCCACCCACGACATTTCGATCATGAAACTGAACTCCGGCGGCCTGAATCCGGGCCGCCCGACGCTCGGCGCCTGGGTGCAGTATGCGCTGGGTTCGGCCAACCCGAATCTGCCCGCTTATGTGGTGCTTTACAACGACAAGCGCGAGCCGAGAGGGGGCGTCACCAACTGGGAGTCGGGCTTCCTGCCGGCGGTCTATCAAGGCACGCCGTTCCGTCCCGGCAACTCGCCGATTCTGCACCTGAACAATCCGGAATATCTGGCCGCGGCCGAGAAGCGCCATGCGCTGGATTTATTGAAACGTCTGAACGAAAAGCACGGCGCGCGCTATCCGCAGGACAGCGAACTGAAAGCCCGCACCGAATCCTACGAACTGGCCTACCGGATGCAGGAAACCGCGCCGGAAGCAGTCGATTACAGCAAGGAATCTGATGCGACCAAGGAACTGTACGGCCTCAACGACGAGCTGACCAAACCTTACGGCGAACTGCTGCTGCGCGCCAGACGTCTGACCGAGCGCGGCGTGCGTTTCATCCAGGTCGTCTCCGGACCGACCGACATCAAGGGCGACAGCCGCGACTGGGATGCGCATCAGAACATCGAAGAAAACCACAGCAAGCATTCTCGCATCATCGACAAGCCGATTGCCGGTCTGTTGAAGGATCTGAAGGAAAAAGGCCTGCTGGATTCGACCCTTGTGGTCTGGACTTCCGAGTTCGGACGGACGCCATGGAGCGAATCGGGCGACGGCCGCGACCACAATCCCTGGGGTTACACTCAATGGATCGCCGGCGGTGGCGTCAAGGCGGGTTATACCCATGGCGGCACCGACGAACTGGGCGTGCAGGCCCTCAAAGGTACTGAAGTCGATACCTATGATCTGCATGCGACGATCCTGAACCAATTGGGACTCGACCACCTGAAGCTGATTTACAAATACCAGGGCCGTTCCGAACGGCCGACCGTGGTTTACGGCAAGGTAATCAAAGAACTGATTGCCTGAGTACGCTGCCGTAAAAATGCTTGCGCTGCCGGTCGATCAAGGCCGGTTAAGCCCGCTGGGTTGAGCCGGCGGTCGGTGTGGTGCGGCAGGGAGTATAGGGATTATAGGACGAGGAATTTTTAAGATGCGAAATACCATGATTTTATTCGCGATCTTGTTCGCGGCGGCGACCGGTAGCGTTTCCGCCGAAAGCGATTTCGATTTCGAAGAATTGATGAACGACGTCGAAACCAAGACGCAAGAGGTGCAGAACAACATAGCGGCGAAGGATTTCACTGCCGCTGGCACGGAAGCGAAAGAACTGCAAGAAGCTTTCAAGCTGGTCGAAGGCTATTTTGCCGGGCGAGGAGATGCGGCCGATGCGGTCGCGAATGCGCAGGACTACCAGAAAAAGGCTCAGGCGATCCAGGATGCGCTGAGCGCCGGCGATGCCGATACCGCGGCGAACGCTGCGAACGATTTCTCCAAACAATGCCGCGGCGCCTGTCACGACAAATACAAACCCCTTTAGAGGTTATCGCTAAAGGCCACAGGTTAAGGTTGGGTTACGATTGCACGGATGCCACCACTAAAGGGTGGTCCCCCACAAGGGGGTCGATGGATATGGACAGAGATACGACCCCAGGGATGGGGGAAGTAGATCGCGTCGGGAACAAGCGATCGAGGGCCATGCAGGAGCAATTGCCGACGACTGCATGGAGGCGGGAGATAGGGCCATGCAGGAGCAATTGCCGACGACTGCATGGAGGCAGGAGATAGGGCAACGCATGGAGCAATTGCCGAGCGGTAGCGCAACCCGACAAAAACAATATCTGGCAAAAGAGAGAAAATTCTATTCTTTTCGCCTCACTTACATTTAAACGGAATACCCATGAAATGCTTTTTTTTGAAAATCCTGTTCTCTTATCTGATTGCCTTACCGGCGCTTGCGGTCCTGCCCGAAGGCCATCCGGCACCGGCTATCGAGGCGCAGGCGTCTCTCGCCGGCAAGGCGCTTAATTACTCGCTGAAGGAGACTCTGAAAAGAGGCCCGGTGGTGGTGTATTTCTATCCCTCCGCCTATACCGGCGGCTGCAATATTCAGGCGCATACTTTTGCAGTCGATCATGACAAATTCGTTGCCGCTGGCGCCAGTATCGTCGGTGTTTCGCTGGACAACATCGAGCGGCTGAACGATTTTTCCGCCGATCCTGAATATTGCGCCGGCAAGTTTCCGGTGGTCGCGGACGCCGACGGCAGGATCGCCAAGTCCTTCGACGTGGCAGTCCGCGATCCGGTGCCCGGCAAGACCGACTCACGCGGCGCTGAAATCAATCACGGGTTTGCCGAACGAACCACTTTTGTGATTACACCGGACGGCAAGATCGCCGCCACTATAGGCGGTCTTAAACCGAAAGAGAATGTCGCCAAAGCCCTGGAAATCGTGCAGCAGCTGAAGCCCGGACAGAAGGGCATTTAAGGATGCGTTTACCGCAATGGATGGCGTTAGGCAATATCGTGTTAATGGCCGCTGTCAAGGCTGCCTCTGCTGCTCCTGGCAGCGAGGAACTGTCTAGGCGCATTGGCAGCGGCGATCCCGTGGCGGGGAAAGAAAAGTCAGAGGCCGGACGCTGCCAGGAATGCCACGGCGTCGACGGTAACAGCGGCGATCCGAGGACACCGAACCATGCCGGTCAATATGCCGGCTATCTGGTCAAACAGCTCAACGATTTTCAGACCGGCGCACGGACACATGCGGTGATGTCGGTAATGGCCGAGGATCTCGATGCGTCAGATATCGCCGATATTGCCGCCTATTTTGCTGCGCAAGAGCCGATGCGGGGACGCGACGGCAGCGGCAAATCATCAGCGCGTGAGCTATTCGTGAACGGCGATGCGTCACGCGCTATTCCGGCCTGCGTCGAATGTCATGGCGAGAACGGCGAGGGGAGGGTGAAAGAAGATGGCTCGATCGCTCCGATACTGGGCGGTCAGCGCAAGGTGTATTTACGTGCACAGCTGGTCGCCTGGAAGCTGGGCGAACGCAGGAACAGCCCCGGCGGTGTAATGAGCGAAGCCGCCCAACATCTGAACGAGGATGACATCAATGCATTGGCCGATTATTTGTCCGGTCTGTAGCCGGAAAATTGGTTACGGAGACAATCGATTTTTGAGCAGGGCAAATGCGTTATTCCCGCCTCACCTAATTTTTTAATGAGAAACATTCAGGATCACAATCATGAAGCTTTTGAATTGGCTGCTTTATGAAGTTCACCGCTGGCTGGGCATTGCATTGGCCGTGTTCATGTTCGCGTGGTTTTCAACCGGTATTGTGATCATGTATTCGACGCCGACCACGCAAAACCGGACCCAGCAGCTGGCCCATGCGGAACCCCTGGCACCCGAAGACGGCTGGCTGAGCCTCGGCGAGGTCTGGGAACGCACTGCGGCGCAACGCGAAGCGGCGGCGGTCGAGCGCAGGGTCAAATCCGCCGGCAACGTCGCGGCAGGCAAAAATCACACCACCCCTCCGGCGATCGCCGACGCCCGTTTGTTAAGGATAGCCGACGCCCCGGTCTGGCTGGTCGAGGATACGCAAGGCATGCGTTTTGCCCTGTCGGCCATTGACGGAGCCTTGCGGGAAACCTCGGTCGAGCAGGCGTTAAAGATCGCCGAGAAATGGTTCAAGATCGAGGACACCGTACCGGCCGGGCTTCGCTATCTGGAATCGGTCGAAAAACCGATCATCCTGCGCAATCAGGACACGTTGCGTCCGTTTCATCATATTGCCGCTGATGACGGCAGGGAGTTGTTGATTTCCTCTCGTACCGGCGAGGTCTTGCATGCCTCGACCCGACTGGACCGGGCGCTTTACTGGGGCGGCAACTGGCTGCATCTTCTAAAGCCGCTGGAGGCGATCGGTCTGGGCGAATACCGTCATACCATTCAGCTTGTGCTGGGCTTGTTTGCGACGGTAGTCTCATTGACCGGTTTGATTATCGGCTGGCTGCGCTGGCGTCCGGGGTTCGGCGGCAAGCCGACCTATTCGCAAGGCCGCACTCAGCCTTACCGCGAATTCTGGGCCAAATGGCATTTCTGGAGCGGCCTGCTCGGCGGCACCGCCGCGTTATGCTGGGCCTTCAGCGGTTTTATTGATACCAATCCGGGGAAATTGTTCACCGAGGAGAATTACAGCAGGGAAGAATTGAGCCGTTTTCTGGGCAGCGAATTGCCCCTGACGATGCGCGACTGGCGTCCTGCCTCCTCTCTGATCTTTGCACCAGAGCGCAGCGAAGTGGTCGAGCTGACCTGGCGGCGTCTGGGTGATCAAGCGGTATTGTTGGCCCATTCCCGCGATGGTCAACGCTGGCCGCAAATATCGCAAGGTACAGGCCGGGGCTTCGGGGAAACTGCGGTCAGAGAGGCGTTACAGCGGCTCGCCAGCGAGGTCAAAGTGGCCAGCATTGAAGAATTGAACGCTTACGACAGCTATTATTATCCAAGACACCATCAAGGGTTGAAGGAAAAACCGTTGCCGGTTCGATTGGCGAAGCTCGATGACGAGAGCGGAACATTAATCTACCTCGACCCGCAAGAAGGACGCCTGATTGGTAAATACGACCGTAGCCGCCGCATATCGCGCTGGCTGTATTCGGCGCTACATCACTGGGATTTCGGCTGGCTGTATTACCGGCCGTTATGGGATGTCTGGATGCTGGTATGGATTTCGTTCGGCCTGGTGCTCGGTGCGAGCTCTGTGGTGATAGGCTGGCGGCGGCTGAAGAAGTCCTTTGCACCGAAAAAACAGGCGGTTCCGAGGACGGTTACTGCCGCTAAACTGAAGACTGAAAACGCGGCCTGAAGAACTATCAGGCGGCCTGTCGGGTTTACGAAACCGGGCAGGCTCAATAAAAATCAACCTCTATTATTTTTTGGAGTAAAAAACATGGGCTTTAGTATTCCCCATTTGTTAATGGTCCTGGCGATTGTGATTCTGGTATTCGGCACCCGGCGTCTTAAAACCGTCGGTTCGGATCTGGGCGAAGCGATCAAAGGCTTTCGCAAGGCAGTCAAGGAAGGCGAGGATCCTCAATCTCTCATCCATCGAGACCACGAAGGGGTGGAGGTTGATCTCGCCGAGCCGCAAAAATCCAAGGTCTGAGCCGGAATCATGTTTGAAGTCGGCTTCTCCGAATTGTTGATGGTCGGCCTGGTGGGCCTGGTTGTGATCAGCCCGGAAAAATTGCCTGCGATTGCGCGGCTTGCGGGCTTTTGGTTGGGCAAGTCCCGGCGTTCGATCGCGGCGGTCAAGGCGGAAATGCATCGCGAGTTGTTGGTCGAAGACCTGCGGCAACAACTTGCCGCCGCCGAATTGCAAAGCACGCTGGACGACGGCAAGGCTGCCGTGATGGATATCGATGCCGCGATGGAGGCTTTGGCGGACCCGTTAGCCCGCCGTGATACCGATGGAGCCGCCTCATCATAAATATCTCTTTTTCAGAAATGCATCCTCATAGCCGAGCACGGGCTCATCTTTATGCCATAAATGCATTTGTAATTCTAATAATATCGTTTCAAAGGAGGACGTGGGAACCCGTATCATACAGGCCAAGGACGGGTTTCGGACGGCGGCGTGTAACCGGGAGGTTTCGTTTCGCCCTGCGTAAAAATCCTATCGATAAAAGAATTATTTCGGGGGCAATGCCTCCGATTCTAGCTAAAGAGGGACTCTGATGACATTACTGGCTTTTGATGAACTACAGTCGCGCTCGCAGTCGCTTTCGCTGCGGGCGACAGCGATGGTTTTCGAGGATCCGGTTTCCCGCCGCCTGCTGGAACAGATCGAACGTATCGCGCCCAGCGATGCGACCGTATTGATCATTGGCGAAACCGGAACCGGGAAGGAACTGGTGGCTCGTCACATACATTCCCTCAGCCGGCGTAACCGGAACACATTCGGCGCCTTGAACTGCGCGGCATTGAGCGAAAACCTGATCGAAAGCGAACTGTTCGGCCATGAAAAAGGTTCTTTTACCGGGGCGCTCGCTAGCAAGGACGGCTGGTTCAAGATCGCCGACAAGGGCACCCTGTTTCTCGACGAGGTGGGCGATTTGCCGCTGGGCCTGCAGGCCAAGCTGCTGCGGGTGTTACAGGAGCGAGAAGTGGTCAGGGTCGGCTCCAGGCAGGCCATACCGGTCGATGTGAGGATTATCGCCGCTACCAACGTCAATCTGGAGGAAGCTGTCGCAGCCTCACATTTTCGTGCCGATCTGTATTATCGTTTCAATGTCGCCACCGTGCATCTTTCCCCGCTGCGCGATCGGCCCGGCGATATTTTGCCGCTGGCCCGGCATTTTCTGAAAATCTATGCCGACCGCCTGGGCTACGGCGAGATCACCCTGCTGCCCGCCACCGAACAGTTGCTGTTGAATTACGACTGGCCCGGCAATATCCGCGAACTGGAAAATGCCATCCATCGCTCGTTGCTGGTCTGCCCGGGCAATCGGCTAAGGCCTGAAGATTTTAAGCTTTCCGGTGTTAGGGCGGCCGATACCGGGCCCTCGGTGTCCACCACGTCTTTGGAAAATGCGTTACAGCGCCTGTGCGAACAAGCTCCGCCCCAGTTATATGATTTGATCGAGGAAACCGTGATCCGCACCGCTTTCGAGTTTTGCGAAGAAAACCAGGTGCAGACCGCCAAGCTGTTGAACATCAGCCGCAATGTATTGCGGCATAAACTGGGAATGTACGGCATGCTACCGAACGGGCAAAAAAGAATCGCCGAGAATGCAGTTGTCCTGGCGTAGAACGCTGCGGCTCGAAATACCGTTGTCGTGCTGAATCAAGCCGGATTTAATCTCTGCCTGCCGGAAAAGCAGGAAGGGGTCAAGTCCCTTGATGATGATCAAGGCCTTTGGGTCATACCTCCCTCGAGACTCGACTTGTTACAACGGTTTGTTCACGATGGCATATATCACATTCGCCTCAATTGCGCTGACCGATCTGGCTTGCAGCTGTGATAGGTTGTCCAGTTTTACCCGCTGCAGCTGGGACGGTTCAAGTTGATCCAGCGTGCCGCGATAACCGCTGCCCATCGCTAGCGTCCACCAGTCTTCCGGGCAGGTTAAAAGGTGAGTGGCTGATTCGGAAACAATATCCACGCGGTGCAAGCCCGCCTCCGACAGCATCTCTGCAAGTCCTTCGGGAGTAGAAATCCGATCCCAGGGGTTGAAGTCCTTGTACAGTTCAGGGCGCTCCCTACGCACAGCCTGCCAAAACAGGCTATTGGCCGGCTCGAACAGATCCGTTCCCCAGGTGGTGATCGCAAGGCGCCCTCCGGGCCTTACATTTCGCCATAATTCCCTTGCCGCTGCCGCCATATCAGGCACGAAAAAGATTCCGAAGATGCAGATGACCGCATCGAAGCTGGCATCGGGATAATCCAGCGAAAGCATGTCGCCTGTCCGAAATTCCAGATTCTTCAGGTTTTTCGCCGCGGCCTTGGCTTTTGCTTCGGTCAGTAACTTATCCGCTAGATCGACCGCGACCACTTTTCCGTGAGGGCCTACCTTGATCGCCGCCGGCAATGCCGACGCACCGGTCCCGGAACACACGTCTAATACATGCTCTCCCGGTACCAGGTTGATACGTTCCACCGTATTGTTGCCGAAGCGATTCCAGAACGTGTTGGCGGGATGATCAAACAGATCGGCCGCAGCATTGTAAGCCTGCGCTGTTTTGGTCTTTGCTTCTCCGAAGGTATTCATTGATTTTTCCGGAAAGAATGCTCGGTTGTGGCAGCTTTTGCCATGCCTGGGCTTTTTAGTTCGATTGGAAAACCAATATATCAGGAAATGATTCAGTTGGGCATTGGACGCTTCCTTCACTGGCATCCCGAATGCTTCAGTGACTCCCGTCTATCCCGTTGTCTTTGGGGGCGAAAAGACTTATGGAAAGGTGTTCGGGAGAATGCCCATTGTTCTGAGTACGCTATCGATTCATTTATAGGGCAGCATGGGCAGCCATTTGAGACGGTAATGATCAATTTCCGGAATTGTTAGAGGATACTTCAAGTCATAAAAAGAAATGCATACTTTATTATCCTTTTTATCCAATTTTAATTATGAATCCTTAGGGCGTTGAATTTGGCCGGTAGCGCCATTTTTGCAATAAGGTTATATTTCGCAGGCATGTTTGTTTCTGTGCATGGATTTGACAGTAGTGTAAACTGATTTTTGAAATAAAAAAGGAGGAAGCTGATATGTTTAAAGGGCTATTGATTTCATTCATGGCGGTAATTTTGTCCGGTTGCGGATATAACACTTTACAATCGGGGGATGAAGACATCAAAGCGGCATGGGCCGAGGTATTGAACCAATATCAACGCCGCGCTGATCTGGTGCCTAATCTAGTGAATGTGGTGAAAGGCTATGCGGCACATGAAAAGGATGTGCTTACGGAAGTAACGGAGGCGCGCGCCAGAGTGGGATCCATCCAAGCCACTCCGGAACTGGTCAATGACGAGGAAGCCTTCAAAAAATTCATTGCGGCCCAGGCTCAGATGACCAGCGCGATTTCCCGGTTGTTGGGCGTGGCGGAGAATTATCCGCAACTGAAGGCCGACAGCCTGTTTCGCGACTTGCAGGCGCAACTGGAAGGCACCGAAAATCGGATTACCGTAGCGCGCAATCGCTATATCGGCGCAGTAAGGGAATACAACGTTACCGTAAGGTCTTTTCCGACCAATCTCACGGCGTTACTGTTCGGCTACAAGGCCAAGCCGAGTTTTACTGTAGAAAATGAACAGGCCATTGCGCGTCCGCCTAAAGTTGATTTTGGCGCGCCAGCGCCTGCAGGGGCTCCTGCCCAGTAAGGTATTGTCGATGAGTGCATTCATACGGCAGGGAATCGGGTTATTCCTGTTGCTGTTTTTTACGGTAGCGGGAGCGCTTGTTCCGATTCCCGACTTATCCCACCGCGTCACCGATCTCACATCCACCCTCAACGCAGCGCAAGTGAGCGCGTTGGAGGATAAATTGGCGGTATTCGAAGCCCGGCAAGGCAGCCAGATTGCGGTCCTGATTGTCCCTACGACACAGCCCGAAGATATCGCCCAATTCGGCATACGGGTTGCGGACGCATGGAAAATCGGCAGAAAAAATGTCGATGACGGCGTCATACTGATCGTCGCTAAGGACGACCGGAAACTGCGCCTGGAAGTCGGGTACGGACTGGAAGGGGCTATTCCGGATGCGATCGCCAAACGCGTGATTGCCGAAACGATCACACCGTACTTCAAAACAGGCGATTTCGCAGGCGGCATCGAGGCCGGCGTTACGCAATTGATGGGTCTGATCGAAGGCGAGAGTTTGCCCCCTCCCCAGGAAGCGCCGGCGGGTCAACAGGCGAACGGGTCATTCATGTTCGTCCTGTTTGGCGGAATCCTCGTGGGATTTATCTTATCCGCCATGCTGGGGCGGGTCATGGGCGGAATGCTCGCCGGTTTGGGTACGGGCATGGCGGGTGCGCTGTTGTTTGGATTGGGTTTCGCGGCGATCATCATTGGACTAATGGTTTTTTTCATCGTCGGCGTCCGTCAAAGAGGTTATGGCGGATGGTCCAGCGGTGGCGGTTTCGGCGGCGGTGGCGGTGGAAGCTCATGGGGAGGCGGTGGTGGCGGTCGATTCGGGGGAGGAGGGGCATCCGGCTCATGGTAAACATCAAACGCTGGTTTATTCATGCTTTTATGCCGCCGTGGCGCTGGCGTGTGGCGTTTCCGGCGGCCGTGCTCGGCGATGTTGAAGCGGCGATAAAGCAGTCCGAATCCCTCCATCGCGGCGAACTACGCTTCGCCGTCGAAAATGCATTGGCGCCTGTCAGGGCCTGGAAAGGCATGTCTGCGCGTCAACGTGCGACTGAGATATTTTCAAATTTACGGGTATGGGATACCGAAGAAAACAGCGGCGTGCTGATTTATCTGTTATTGGCTGATCGTGAAGTCCATATTGTTGCGGACCGTGGCATTGCCAAGCGCGTGCCGCAGTCCGAATGGGATGCGATAGCGCAGGCCATGCAGAACGCATTTCATCAGGGCAATTTCCGGACGGGTTCACTCCAAGGTATCGAGCGTATCTCAAAGATTCTCGCTGACCATTTTCCATCTGGAGAAACCAATCCGAACGAGCTTTCCAACAAGCCGGTCATCGTTAAAAGATAAAAATCTACCGGAAGAGTAGGGGGGATTCTGCACAATACAAATCCACGTTATACCGACCGGTACAAATTATGGAAAATAAATCGATATAATGACAACTCCATTATTTTCTTAAAATCTAATTAATTAATAGATTGACAGTTATTCATGGTGAGCGTAGATTATTTTAAACTAACGGATTAGAAGAGTTGTATTTTCTATGGATCGGTTAACTTTAGTGAGTCGGTTGCTGAGGATCCCAAGCCATGAAGACCATCGAGGATAAAATAAGAGAAGATATCGTATCCCCAATCTCAAAGATTGACCCGTTGGATACCGTCGTTTATCGGCTAGCCTCCAAATATGACGAAGAACGGTTAGCAGGCTATTCGTTCAGGCACGGGGACTACTTCGTTACCGATGGGATTAGGTCTTACGTTTACCGCCCAGTCACGACAGACTTTCGGAAAATTTGGGGTAATGAGGAGTAAATCGTTCGCATGATTAACTGCTGTGCCTCTAGAACAATATCTATCGCATAAATTTCTCTAGAACCTTTGTTAGTGATAACTGTTTAAACGCAGCCAAGGATAAAAAATTACGTTCCCTTGGCAACGTACCCCCGAATTGCATTTGGAGTTTGAAGGTCTACCCATTTCTTAAACCCAGACGAAACCTTGACAAGCGCAAGCGAAAGGACAGGCAATCTATCCCCTTACATTTCAACTAAATTTCTGTGTTAGTCTGGCTCTCCAGTTCCTCCCAGGGACACGGGGCCATAATCGCATAGCCCTGGGCATGATCCAATCCGAGTTTTTTCAAAAGGCCGAGTGTGGCAGCGCTGTCCACGCATTGCCCCACCGTTTCGATCACCATCACATGGGCGACCTGGTTAATTGCCTCCGCGATAGTGCGGTTGATGGGATCCTCCTCCAGGCTCTGGATAAACGCTCCGTCAATCTTCAAAAAATCCACGGCCATGTCTTTGAGGTTGGTGAACGCTGCGATACCGCTGCCGAAGTTCTTGATAGCGAAAAAACAGCCGAGTTCTTTGAGTCTCTCTATCGAAAAGCGAGCCTGGCTCAAATGGGAAAGCGTAGCCGACTCATCGACTTCAAAACATAGCGTCTGAGACGGCAGATTGTAGGAATGGAGCAATTCCTGGACGAATTCGACAAAGCGGTCGTCGATCAATGAAGAGACGGAAATGCTGACCGCATAAATAGGCAGCGTTTCCGGCATAGCCTGTTTATGATCCATACTTATGTGTTGAACCATCTTGCGCAGCACCCAGCGGTCGATCGCTGGCATCAGATTATGGCGCTCCGCCGCCGGAATAAATGCACCGGGATTAATCAGGCTACCCTCTTCGTCCACCAGTCGAAGCAAGATTTCATAATGCTCGCGCCCCTTGGGATCGACAAGATGACTGATCCGCTGGTAATACAGGCGAAATCGGTCTTCATCCAGGGCACGTGTGAGGCGCGGTACCCATTCCCCTTGCGCACGTTTTTCGGCGATCTCGTTATCTTGGGGTTTGAAGATATGCACCCGGTTGCGCCCCTTTTCCTTGGCCATGTAGCAAGCCGCGTCGGCGGCAATCAGAACGACGGAGATATCGCTGTCGGCGCCGGTCAACGACGCCATCCCGATGCTCGCACCGACCGGAAAGGTTTTGCCCTCCCAGACGAAACGGTAATTCCGTATGCTTTCGCAAAGTTCATTGGCAATGCTCCAGGCCTGGTCGAGCGTGCAGTGTTCGAGCAACAGGGCGAATTCGTCTCCGCCCAGACGTGCCAGGGTGTCGCGCTGGCGTAGCTTGGACTTGAGAAATGTACCCAGTGCGCGAAGCAACTCGTCGCCCGCGGAATGGCCGCAGGTATCGTTGATTGTCTTGAACTGGTCAAGGTCGATGTAACAAAGCACATGCTCGGACTGGTCCTCACGGGCGCTTGCTAACACCCTGGCTGCACGCTGCTCGAACTCCATCCGGTTGAAAAGGCCGGTAAGGGGGTCATGGCTGGCCTGGAAGTAAAGATTCCGATTCAATGCGTGCGATTCGGTCACATCGCGAAAGACCAGCACTGCACCCGTCACCTGTCCGTCAAGCTGAATCGGGTAGGAAGAGCATTCCACCGGAAAAGATCCATTATTTTTGCGCCGGAATATCTCGGTGCTGCGATGCGGAACGCCGTCGCGGAAAGCGGTATAGACACCCCATTCTTCCGCCGGAGTAGGCAAACCCTCCGCGTCGCTGTGATGTAGCGTGGCATGCGTATCCTGGCCCAGCAGTTCTTCTTGAGAATAACCCAGCATCGCCAGCGCGGATTGATTGACGAATGTGCAGCGTCCTTCAGTATCGAGCCCTAAAATACCGTCACCGGCCGATTCCAGCAGCAGTCGGAAATGGGTTTCACTCGTGCGCAAAGCCACTTCCGCCTGCCTGAGCTCGCACAGCGCCTTATCCAGGTTGTGATTAGCGGACCTGAGAATAGCGCATTGTTTTTCCAGCTGCTCGGTACGTTGCGTCACGAGTTCTTCAAGGCGTCGACGGTAATAGAACAACTCCAGTTCTGTCTCCTTGTCCTTGGTAATATCGACAAGAACGCCTTGTAGAAACAAAGTCTCGCCGGTTTCGTCGCGCACCACATTGGCCTCGTCCAGGAACCAGCGCGCCTGTCCATCGCTTTTGACCAGTCGATATTCGCAACGCAACGGGATGTGCTGCTCGTAAGTCTGGGCATAGGCCTTGAGCGTTTCCGATCGATCGTCAGCATGTACCTGCTTGAGCAGGCCCTGCGATTCGTTGATCCAGATTTCGGGCGAAAATCCCAATTGATCAATCTGCGGGCTGACATAGAGCAATTTTCCCGGACTTTCCAGCGAAGCGATATAGGTAATCGCCGGAATTTGTTCAACCAGTGTGCGGTATTTGGCCTCGGCCGTCGTTCGTTCATCGATCACCTGCTGTTCGCGCAAAGCACGAAACACCACCGCCGGCAACCATTGCAGGGATTCCCGATCAGGATCCTTGACTACGTAGTCGCGCGCGCCCAATTTGAGCGCCTCAACCGCAATCATGGCGTGATTGGACGCCGTCAGCATGATGACCGGCATCGGCAATTCGCCTGTATCCCGGGTAAGTTCGGCGAGAAACTCCAACCCGTTGAAATCGGGCAGATGGTGGTCAAGCAAGATACAGTCAGGCTGTTGGGTGCGGGCGAGTTCAAGCCCCTGCTTACCGGTTTCAGCCTCGAGGATCACAAACTGGCAGTCCGACGCTTTTTCGAGCGCGCGCTTGCAAGCTAGCCGGTCGATCCGGTCGTCGTCTACAACCAGAAGGCGGATGGTAGGGTTGTTGATCAAACTGCTCATAGGGGTGACTCGCTGATGGTCCAATAGGCATCGATGGTGCGGATGATCTCGACAAATTGGGGATAATCGACCGGCTTGCGCATATAACCCGCAACGCCGAGGTTGAAGCTTTCCATCTTGTCCTTCTGTTCATCGGAAGTGGTGAGCACGACGACCGGTATGCACTTTAGCTCTGGATCGGCCTTGACCGCCTGTAAAAATTCTATACCGTTCATCACCGGCATGTTAAGGTCAAGCAGGATCAGGCAAGGGCGGTCCTTGGCCGGATCGCCCAGAAAGGCCAGGGCCTCCTCGCCATTTTCCACATGCTCGAGCCGATTAGTGACATGCAGCTCTTTAAGCGCCCGTCGCACGGTCATTGCATCTACCTGATCGTCATCGATTAGGAGGATTGCCTTGCAAGTTGTTTTCATCGATTAACATCTCCATTGGGCGTTTAAATGATCGTTTTGGGGAGGGTGAAAAAAAATGTGCTTCCCTGGCCGGGTACAGATTCGAGCCCTACCTCTCCGCCACATTGCTCGACGATCTTCTTGACGATGGCCAGTCCAACGCCGGTGCTTTCCAATCGATCCCGCGGATTCAGCGTCTGGAACAATTGAAAGATACGCGCAAAATGACGCGCCTCGATACCAGGGCCGTTATCGGCCACGCTGAACCGCCAGTTATCGCCTTGGCTGACGCAGTTGATTTCGATCCGCCCCTCGGGTTTATCCAGATAACGGATCGCATTGGCAATGAGGTTCTGCAGAACCTGGTGGATGGCTGCCTTTTCCGCTCTAATTGACGGCAATCCGGGCGCGACCGTGATAACAATATGGGGAGGCGGCGCCAATAGGTCCAGAACCTCATGCACAAGCTCGTTGATATCGATCGCTACGGCTGTCTCGTGTAACTTTCCGATGCGAGAATATCTCAATACGCCGTCGATCAGGGCATTCATGCGTCGCACCCGCTGGACGAGCAGACGAAGGTGTTCCCTGCCTTCGTCATCCAGCCTTTCCTGTTGGTCGGTAACGATCCAGTCGGCGAGCGAGCCGATGGCGCGCAGGGGGGCCTTCAGATCATGGGAAATCACATAGGCGAAATTATTGAGTTCTTCATTGGCGCTTTCCAGTTCATGAATCATGCGGGCTCGCTCTGCTTCCAGCCGTTTACGTTCGGTGATATTCAAGAAAGTCAGCAGGCTCATGTTTGGCTGTCCGAACTTTCCTTCGATCAGCCGGGCGCGGATGAGAACGGTGCGGCTGCCGATGCCCGGAAATTCATGCTGCAATTCAAAAGCCTCGACCCTGTGTTTTTTCGGCAGTTCATCCGCCAGCAATTGACGCAAAACCGGAATATCCCATTGCTTCTCGTTCAGTTCAAAGAAGATCTGACCTACCGTTTCCTTTTCCGTAAGCTGAAAGATTTGATAAAAAATACGGTTAGCGGAAATCACCCGTTCCTCGGCATCTAGCACCACCAGGGGCTCCTGGATGGTTGCGACAATGTTATCGGCGAATTCCCGCGCTGCGGTGAGGGTTTGTTGGCGTTGGGTAATGTCATGCACAATCGCCAGGACCTGTCCCTCTCCGAGAGGCGTGAGGCTTACATCTGCAGCGAATTCCTTGCCATCCTGGCGTAAGGCGATGATATCGAGCCCAGTGCCCATGGTGCGTGGAGTGGGATGTGTCGTATACGCGGCGCGACTTTCGTGGTGGGGCGCCCGCAAGCGCTGGGGAATCAGGTCCTCAATGGTAAGGCCGGTAAATTGCTCATGCGTAAAGCCGAACAGTCGCTCGGCAGCGGGATTGGCCAATCGGATATACCCGTCTTGATCTACGATGAGCATGGCATCTGAAGCCATCTCCAGCAGCCAGTTAGCGCTTTTGCCGGCCAGCATATTCTTTAGGGAAGTGGTCATTCATTTAAAACCTTCAAGTTATTTATTTACAGTTCGAGCAATTTTTTATAGTTGTAGTGTGCATAGACTGATTAAACAGATGTTGAAAGCAGTAAAGTAGACCCTTGTTTTACCGTGTCAGGGGCATTCTCCTTTAACACTCCCCGCCGGGCAGATAAAGGTAAGAACAACTCAGAACGCTATACCGGCAATCGAATATAGTGGAGCTTTTTGGACGCGTTTTAGTTCCATTGGGCTCCAACTCGCTTGTCATCACCCTGCCAAGCTCATCGAAAATTATTCGATTTATAAAAATATCGGGCAAAAACAGGGCTTGCGCACGCGGTTTTCAGGATGCCGGCCTCGGCAGATCGGTTTTTCCCTTATTCCGGCTTAGCAACTCTTCACTCCCGGCTTCCAGGTCTGTTCGTCTTGAAGAAAATTAAAAAACATTATTACCACAGGCTACATTAGATTTCTACCCTGCTTCCTGCATATACCAGACTGAGTCGATGATAATCGTTTCACCTTTTCCAGAAGGTCCTTCCCAACCGTTGTTGGGGACACAAGGTTTCATTTCTGGCTTTGGCTTCTGGCTTATTTTCTTTTCCCGGATTGCCGTTCTTGCGGACAGGAATGGCGGCACTGGTTCCTCGATCAGCATTGCTGCATGACAGGCTTTAATGCGTAAGCTATGCGCTTAGTTTCTCAAAAGTGATAGTCAGGCTATCCGTTTTCTATGGCTCAGCTATCAAATATGAAGCATTTACACCCTGTAAGTTATGAATGTAAACTTGCGCCCTTTCGAGAACCTAACAAAAATAACGCTATTCTCGGCACGGGGGGAAATCCGAATCAACAAATATGGAGTACTATTGAATATGAGATTAGTCGCTGTTATACAACCCACTTATCAAGGTTTAACCAAACGTTTTTCCGCCTACTGCCCCGATCTTCCGGGCTGCATAGCCCACGCCTCGACCGCGGAAAAGGCCTTTGATGCCCTGAAAGCCCGGGTCATTCACCAGATAAAAAGCCGGGAAGAGCTCGGACTCGCCTCCATTAAGAACCATTCGCGAGCGCTGGTTTTAGATATCTAAGCTTACAAAAGGCCTCTCGATACGCTATTTTTTGCTTAATCAGGCCCTTTCAATTTTGGAGTTCTTCTTCAGTTCTGCTTTTTAAAGTTAAATGGGATTAAGCGCATCAATCGAAGCGCTAACCCATTAAAGTAGGTTAGGATGAAAAATCGCTACACATGTTGTCGGTTGGGCGCCGCGCTTGTTCTGGGTGACTCATAACACGCCGACAGTCGCATTCGCTGAAAGAAACAAAGGGGTTGCCGGATAGGCGAATATTTCTCCGCGACTATGGGGTATAGCCGCAGATGAACAGTAAAGCCTGCCTGATCAGAGTAATTCTCTGTGTTGGAAATCTTCCTTGATCTTGTCGAGAAGCGGATCGACGATATAGTCGGGTTTAATACCCTCTCCTTGTCCCTTGATTAGCTTAATCAATGACTTAAATCCTCCTTCCAAACCTTTTTTGGCACCGAAAAGGTACCAGCCTGTTTTCAGGAGCGCACGATCAATAACCCCTTCAACATAATAATTGACGAGATTGAAATAAAGTTTGCCTGCCCGCGCCTGTAAATTTTTTCGAAGGGTCTAAAAATATAGCCTGGTTGCGTCCGAATTCGGATCCATTTGCGGCCATAGGGGTGGTAATTCTTCTCTTGTCTTACAGTCGCCGTAAAGCGGGATCACCGGAAGATATCGGCCAGGTGCGGAAGGTTTATCTGCTTCCGTCTTGTTTATCCCGTAGCTGTCCATCGTCTCCGCCGTCCACTTCCCCTGGAAGACTGGATTATCGTCCCTCAATACAAATATATCCATGAGGAACTTCTGACAATTGCGCCGTCCCAACTGATAGTCATGCTCACGGAAGGACTTGCGCATGAATCCGGCGAAGGCAAACAATCCATCGCTGGCTAATGCATATTTCGCCGGCTGTTCCTCTCCATGGGGGGAAATAATGTATCGAGAAGGAGAAATCACCCAGCGACTGTGAATATCTTCGTTTTTGGCAAGTTCCAGTTCTTCCATCTTGAACCGCAACTGGTTGGTTACCGCGTCGATCAAAGCACCGATGACGGAAAACAGCCCGAGTTTGGAGAATATTTTTTGTCCGCCGTTTGGGTAAAGACCGTCATAGTCGAAATCTACGCTTGCGCTGTTCGGGAATGGATCGATCATTAGCACGGCGCGATCCGCTATATTTCCGGGGCGCTTGTTAAGCAGATCGTCCTCAGCCAGACAGCGCCGGGCCAATTCAAAAGGTTCGTTATTGGCGACGCCGCCATCGACGTTGACGAATCGGAATGACCAGTTATCAGGGGTAATGGAATCTGGCCATGGACTGGGCCAGGCCGGAGGAATTTTTCTCGTTTCCATGCATTTACAATGCCCCTCTGTCGGGTGCCCTTGCAGCCGAATCGGCCAGGGTCTATCGTTATACTCGGCAATTCCTGCTCTTTCCAATATTCGGGCGGCCAGGCCGATAGGAAAAGCGCCGCTGGCCAGCGCGGCATTTTTCAATAGGCTCCAGTTCCCCTCGAGGTAGTGTCTATTCCCCGGATTTCCCAGAGGTAATGCATGATTCATGGCCTGCGCTGTTTTTCCTGTTGGACTGAGGATAAAGTGCATATAGTCTGAATGCATGGCCATGCCAAAATCCTGCCCTGGCGTGCCCGCAGTAAAATCGATGGAATAGGGAACTCCCCGGAGGTTGGTTACGGTGAAATACAATTGGAGAGGATCCGAAAGATAAGTCGGCCATGTTTCCTGATCCCATGCCTGAGTGAATACCTTATCCCCAATCCTGTCGAGGAAAGCAGAATCCAAAAGCGATTTCACCAAAGTTTTTCCGTTTTCCGGATCTTTATCGCCAAAATCAGTAACCCCTAAAAACCCTTCAATATCCACCTGGTTGACCCAGGTTTCCCGAAGCGGTCGGGGATTTGTAAACGGAAAATTACGATGTCGAACAGACGAGGCCAATACGGCGGCGGTAATCGCTCCTGCCGAGGCGCCGGTAAGCACTTTAATTTTTACCTGATGGGTCGGAACGTCCTTTTCCCCTTTGAGTTTTAGGTCTTCCCAAGTTTGCAGTGCCTCCATGAGGAAATCCAGCACGCCAGCAGTATATGCACCTGCCGAGACCGCTCCTGCCATGACTAGACCAATTTCGAAAGTCTTCGGAGGGTCTTGTTTCGTTTCAGGAATAGCCTCCGTCGTAGCTGCTGATACTATTTGCGTCTCTGCCATCATTATTCCCCTTTGCATGGTCATAATTATTGAGTATCCGCACAGTCGCCGAAACTAAGAAGTCCCTTTTTAACCAGCGAAGCACCAATTGTGCGACTGAACCGTAGTTTTAAGAATGCATCCAGCGAATTTCGGAGAGGCCATTGCCCACCGGTTTGGCAATTTTGATCAGTCCTTTTACGGGATTTCTTCAACGACACCGACGGTCTTCACGTTGGCCATGTCGGACAGGGTATCCATGATGCGCCTGCGCATCTTACTCACTTTATCTTGATAATTGCCGAAACCACCTTCGTCCACCGCTGATTTGGCCAGAGTTTTCGCGCGTTCTTGCTGGACTACCGACCAGGCAATCGCTGTCGTCAACTGGTCGGCTTGAGCTTGCGAGTAACCTTCGATGGCTTTTTGAGCCTTCCTGGCGCGGACGATCAGAGCGCTTATTTCTGCAGCTATATTGGTTGCATCGTTGCTCATGGTTTAACTCTCAATTTCGCATCGTCGGAAGACGATAGGCATGCGTTGCGGATTTAAAAAACACTTGCCGCATCAGTCCCATTGCTAAATACGATTGCCTACGCGACTGATTTTAAACCGAAACGGGTTGTTAAAACGAATATTTATTGACAAGCCGAGACGAACAGGAGTGGATATTAACCACGCAAAAATAGTGGCAATAGGATGTTTTTCCTAGAGTTTCAATCCTCCAAAAAGGGAATATCCCAAAGGCCGAATGTCGGATTTGATTTCATTTAATTTGGAGCATTGAACGTAATCCCTAAACGAGGAGAAAAAGCTTTCCACGTCATGGACCCTGCTCTTCTCAATGAACATCTGCATCATCTCGAACCGGTGGGCAGCGAAACCCGGACAAGCAGGCAAAGCGGCCAATTGGAACTGCGCAATTGGCATCAAGTGTATCTTCTCGATGGCCATTTCGACCAGATCCTAAAGTCGGGCAGTAAACTATCAGCGGTTTTCCAGGTCTTAAAGAAATCGGCGACTTTGTATTAAGGTCGCTGCGGTGTTTCTTCAACCATCATAACTATTGGGAGAAAAACAATGTCAAAACAAAAACTCTATACAGGATTGATCGGCGGAGCAATGTTGCTAGGTCTGACGATGGGGACCCCAGTGGCTGCCAAGGACGTGACCGAGGCGGAAGTGCCCGCCGGGGCTATGCAAACCTTCAAGAAGCTCTATCCGAACGCGGTGGAAGTCGAATGGGAACTGAAGAAAGTTCATATGGGTAAACTGAAAGGCTTACCCGTTTACGAAGTCGAGTTTCAGGATGCAGACGGCGTAGATCATGAAATGTTACTCAGTCCCGAAGGTAAGGTTTATAAGAGCAAACTTGACTAAACACGCGGGTTAATTGCGTATGGCGGTCGGCTTACCGGCCGCCATGTAGCTTGACTCTTCCTACACCAAACCATGGAGATGATAGGATAATCCGCTACCGCACCGTGCGCCCCTGCTTCGAAGCGAGATGTGAAGATGAGCTAAGTTCATGTTCGAGGTAGACGGGATCTTAGCCGTCATTGCTTGACTAATATTTTACAGTACTATGCCCGCGCCTTTTAACTAAGACCTGCATCAGTCCAGGAAGGGCGGCCTAAAGACAACGCCTGAGTAATCATTAAACACTTATCGGCTTAATCCGGTGGGCGTGGGTTTGCCGTCGATGAGCTGAGGTCAATTCTGGATTACCAAAACCGACAACAGGCCATAAAACATTTTAAATAAGCCCGTTCAGTAAGTCCTTTTGAAAGATTTTAGCTAAGAAGCTGTCTGGCAGAACATTAAACGCATTTTGTAAGTTTTATTTTAAACATGATGATGCGAATCATGTTTTCGGAAGAGGCTGTGAGAATTTCGGCATCTGCTAGATCGGGGCAAGATCAATATAATTGCCCATAGTGTAAGATGATTTTTAACAAGAGGAGACCTGTTATGAAACTTTATTTTGCACCGGGTGCCTGTTCAATGGCTCCGCATATTGTGTTGCGTGAAGCCGCGTACAGCTTCGATTTGGAAAAGGTAGACCTGGCCAAAAAGCAGACTGAGAGCGGCGAGAACTACCTGGACATCAATCCCAAGGGCTATGTACCGGCACTCAGGCTCGATGATGGGGAAGTCCTGACAGAAGTGGCCGTCATACTTCAGTATCTCGCTGATCAAAAGCCGGATTCCGGGTTAGCCCCTACACTGGGGACAAAGGAGCGCTACCGTTTAATGGAGTGGCTGAACTTCATCTCTTCGGAGCTCCACAAGCTGTTCGGCTCACTTTTCAATCCTAAAATCCCGGCGGAATGGCGAGAAAATCAGTTGGAACGGCTCGGCCAACGTTTCGACTATTTAGCTCATCGGCTCAACGGAAAGCTTTATCTGGCAGGGGACCAGTTCACCGTCGCCGATGCCTACCTATTTACTGTACTTAATTGGAGTCCCGTACTGAAAGTCGATATAAACAAATGGCCAAAACTCCAGGAGTACGTCGCGCAAATAGCGGCCAGACCGTCGGTGGTAGAGGCCATGCGGGCAGAAGGGCTGCGGCGATAGCTCTAACTGGAGTACTTAAAAGAATATACAGACTTTCAATTGCAAATTAAGTGCTTTGCTTCGTGGAAGCCTTCTGCGGAGCTCAAAGCGTGGCTTGACCGATGAATACGAGTGAGAAATCACACCCCAAAGATGTGATTCATCGACATCAAGTATATTGCGTTGATGTCTATGAATCACACAAATTATGGAACATTTCGAGCCTTTGGGCTGGATCGAGCATACAGTTTACGTTTCGAGCAAGTCCTTCGCTTTCCGCGTCCTCTGGGGGGCGATGACTAACCTGTTGTAAGGCGGCCCGTCGCTGCCCTACGGCTTCCTCGCGATCATGGATACTGGATCCAGCCTGTCAACGGCTCGTTCGTCGTCGCCAAGCTGGAAAACAGCAACGACAAATGAAAAGGCCGCAGTTTGATTTGTAATCCGTATTAATACGTAAGCTGAATACACCGAAAGGCAATTTACCTCATTTTAAAAAAGAACAGATTTGCAGGTACAAAACTGTCCGACAGTTCTAAATCGAGGTTATTGCATCTGCCGTTGCACCAAATTATGCACGCGGTCCCTATTGGCTACCACGCCGTGATACTGCAGTTCAACCATGTTGTGAATATCGGCAGGCAGATCCTCCTGCAAGGCTTTTTCGTAGGCCTCTACAGCATGCTGTTCACCGATTTCACATGCCTTCAGGATGGTACCTTTATCGTCACTGGCCACTGCTGTTTTCAGGTTTGTCCACATGCGATGAGCTGCACCTGAAAAACTGCCTTCAGTTTCCGGTTCACCGCCCAGGCGGCTTACCTCTTCTTGCAACATCTTGACGCCTTCGGCGCAGCGTTGAGATGTTTTAGTGAAAAAATTCAGGAGTTCCGGATCGGTGACTTTCTCTGCGCAATCATGGAATTCTCGCTCGCCGTCTTTAGATACTTGAATCAAATCGTTAAGGACGGAAATGGTTTCTTCGCTAGTCATAGTGATACTCCTCATTAAGGTTGTTCGACAGGGAAGTGTTACCGTATTTCAGTCTGATGATGTTAATCGATAACAAGCAATTAGGCTTATCAGCAATTGGGAAAGTTCATGGGAATTACCAATGAGTATAGCGCCAAGTTTCACTTGGCCTAATGAACTCGGTAGACGGTTACGCCGATACGACTGCCAGGATGTAGGCATTAGAGCAATTCAGGAGCAGTTGCCGGGCAATCCGCCATCATTTTGTAAAGGGGCGGTTTGCTTGCGAACCCATTCCTGGGCAAATTGTTCAGCTAGTGCACGTACACGCGGTTAAGGTCTGCAAATTCCGAGGCATTTTGCTCTTCCTGGGTTTCAATCTGCAAAATTTTAACGGTGCAACGGCGCGTTGGCGGTTCGAGTCCAAGTTCTCCCAGATGACCTATCTGTTCAGCGAGAGTGGCTTGCAAAGCGGCCAGTGCTTTTTCTTCCGTCGCTCCATGGGCTACACAGCCAGGAAGGTCGGGACAATAAGCTGAATAATTCCTTGCTAACCCCCGGTTGCTCAGTTGGATAATGGCAATAAAAAATCTCGTATTCATATAATTCGCTGTTAAGTGTGTTGTTGACTTTTAAGTCGTGTAACGGTGACCTTAGACCTCTAAAACCAGCGCTCGCGAATGGTTCTTAATAGAGGCAAGTCCGAGCTCTTCCCGGCTTTTTATCTGGTGAATGACCCGGGCTTTCAGGGCATCAAAGGCCTTTTCCGCGGTCGGGGCGTGGGCTATGCAGCCCGGAAGATCGGGGCAATAGGCGGAAAAACGTTTGGTTAAACCTTGATAAGTGGGTTGTATAACTGCGGCTAATTTCATTTTGTGTCACTTCACTATTAGTTCGGTTAAAGAATTCTCTCTTCTCCTCTCTCGGCTAAGAGGGGGCCTTCGATCTAAACGATCAGCCAGCTTCTTTGTAGGACACATTAAAACGAATATCAGCCTGAGATGAAATACGTGCGTGTGCGTACGTAGGCTCACGTATTCAATACTCCCAATCTGTTACCTATCTTTTGGCATTCTCGCGAAGATGGGGTCAGCCTTTAAAAATGCCACAGCGCGTAGATATCTTCTTGCGTTGAATTCAGCAATGAAAACAATTGGGAGCAAAGGGTTTACCGGATTTCAAGATAGCGAAGGCGAGGTGAAATCAGCCTAGTAGGGAGGGCTCAAGCGATCAGCTTCCGATTCGGGCCGTTGGGTTTCAGGTGCTGGAGACAGGTGTGGGCCGCCGGCTAGTATTGCCAGACAACCAATGCGGGTACATAGAGTGCCTTAATACAAGCGTGCATCGTCATTTTTAGCAAGACGGGCTTTGCCGGGCCATTGCCTTGACTCGCGAATGACATTAGCGTTCTTCAGGCGATTTTGTTCCATCCGCTGCATGTGAATAGCAAAATAACATTCAGCGGAAACCGTATCTTTATTTTATCGAAAATGACATGATTCGGTTTCTGCCGAAAGTCGCTGAGTATATTCCATCAAGATCGACAGGTTTATGACGACAGAGCCGCCAAATTACCTAAATAGTCGTTTTTCCTGGCCAGATATTCATCGACAAAGGTCTGCATTGGCTCAGATTCATAACCACTCAGTACACTGATCGCGAGTTTTTTAAAGCCTGTACCAACCACATTTTCACCCGCCTTGATCTGAAAGTGTAAAAAAGCCGTAGCGCGCTTGCCATTGACTTCCATCTTCGGTTCCATCATTTCCACGGACGCTTGCCGAAAATCAAGATGATCAAATGACAAGGTCATGCTTTCGTAAATCACCAGTGGCCGATTGAGGTTAAACATCACATTTTCCTTGGCTAATAAAGGAACGAGCACATAGGGAAAATTTTGGCCGGAGAAAGCCACATAATCGCGAGTAAAACTTTCAATCAAAGCCGAATCTCGGCTAACGTTTCCCGAACGTTCGATCTGCAAATAGGTTTTACCTTGATTGTCGTTCACAGTAATCTCTTCGGCATCGGTGTCGGGAAAGTCCAGCAGAACACCATGCCCGACCATGCCCGAAAAGATAAAGTGCATATTTTGGCTAAGGCCATATTTCTCCAAGGCCAGCGAAAACAACAAATCCCCGGGAACACAAAAACGTTTGGCATCCACATCGTGTAAAGGGTTGAAATCATGCGCTACTTCTTTGGCGAACATACTCGCTTGCTCGGCGGAAATGCTGACACAACCGTCCTGTGTTCTATAAAATTCTTTTAAAAACATTGTGTTAGTTGGCAATTCTGATAAGATATATAATTTTACCACAGCTTAATGCGTTTTATTGAATGATGTCCTCTCCGACTGGATTGCTGTTGTCTGTAAAACAACCCCAACTATTTTCTGAAATGGTTTAATGAACCAGGACACCTCTACTGGACAGACTATATACTGTCCTTCTACCCTTTCTGGTCCGGCTTCTCTTTACTCGCTCAAACGCAACGGAACCTCGAGCTTGAATCAGGGTCAAATAAAATTTTTGTTCTGCGTGGTCATGCTCCGGCTTCGGAACATGACTTACGCCCGCTTTGAGAAACTTTCATGTCAGATTTGTTGAAACCCGACGATACGGCTCCGGCTACCACGCGTCTTAGGCTCGCCATCAAGAAGGCTGCCAGCCGGCTACAGGACTGGTTTGTGATCCAATCAGCGGCCGTCAAGCTAACGGTGCTGGCCGTTGCCCTCCTGATCCCGATCACTGGCATCTATTCGTTCATGCTCATCCAGAAGCAGGCCGCCGTAGCTGAGCAGGTCAAGACCATGGCGGCGGGCGCGGAGGCGAGGATACTCAACGACAAGCTGCCCGTGGTGTTCGGTACCGGCTCGGTGCTGAGCTTCCTGGAAATGAACCCGGTCGAGCGCATCACCGTGGTCTACGAACCGCTGCTGTGGAACGTATCGGAGCGCATCATCATGGTCGAGTCGCAGGGCAAACTGCATGCGTATTATCCAAGCGATATGGAGGCCAAGATTTTCGCCGACAAGGCCGTCACTGCGCCGTGGGGCAGCAAGCTTGCCTTCATTCCGCGCGGAGAGCTCAATCCCCGCAGCCTTGAATTGTTCGAGCTCCTGGACCAGCGCTTTGCCAGCGCCCGCCCGCAACTCGAGAAGGACAGCTGGAAGGCTGGCATCAGCGGCGTGCTATCGGGCGTACTGACGCTCGGCGTATTAGGCTTCCTTTACTTCCAGATCAGGAGCCAACACAAGTCGCTCACGTTCATCGAGCCGTCACAGGTGCACGGCTCCATCGACGACCTGGTGGGCATGGACGACATCAAGGCCGAAGTAGCACAGATCAAGGATCAGTATGAGCGCCGCGCGGAATATGCCGAGTACGGCATTTTCAAGCCCTTCAATGTAATGTTCAGCGGCCCGGCGGGTACCGGCAAGACCAAGCTGGCCAGCTATCTGGCCAAGGAACTGCAGCTGCCCATCCTGTTCCACTCTGCAGCCAACCTGGAAACGGGCTTCGTGTCCGGCGGCTCGGCTACACTCGGCCGCATCGTGGCCATGGCCAAACGGCGCAAGCGCTGCATCATCTTCCTGGACGAGGCGCAGGATCTGTTTATGAAGCGCGGCGGCCGCCGCAAGTTTGACGACGACACCGCAAACACGTTTCTGTCTGTGCTGGATGGCGTGCGCAGCAAGAACGAAGCCGAGATCATCTGGATCGTGGCCAGCAACTTCAACAGTGAAACCATGGAGATGGACGAGGCCATGCTGCGCCGCTTTCAGATGAAGGTGGACTTTCGCATGCCCAATCAGGCAGAGCGGCTGGCTATCTTCGACCACTACCTGGACCAGCGGGCCGACAAGGTGCTGCCCGACCTGGACCTGCGCCATCTGGCGGAAGTGACCGAAGGCCGCAGTCCGGCTGATCTGGAGACCATCGTCAACCAGGCGGGCATTACGGCTGTGCAGACGGGTGAGTTGATTGGCGCTGATACCCTGATGCAGGCTGCCGAGCGCGTGCTGGTGGGCAACGTCAACACCAACACCACGAAGGAACGCGAACGTGACCGCCGCATCATCGCGGTCCACGAATGGGGCCACTTCCTGGTGGATCTCGCACATGAACGCCAGCTGACCAACGACAACTGGGAGCAAATCCTGGCCGACATGAAGACCATCAAGATTTCGCTCAAGGCCAACCCTCGCACCAACGCCTTAGGCTTCGTCTTCCACAAGCAGGGGACCAACCTGCTCAAGACCAAGGGCGACATCGAACACGATGTGCGCGTGCTGCTGGGGGGTATGGCCAATGAGGAACTGTTCTTTGGAGAAGAAGGCACCACCAATGGTGCGCACAACGATATCACCCGCGTAACGAAGTTGCTGCACCACGCCGTAGGCGAGATGGGCATGTACCGCAAGACCCGCCTGAACTTCGGTGCGCTCTCTAATGAGAGCCGCGAAGTGGACGAGGAGACGCGCAGCATCATGGAAGCGCAGAGCGAGCGCATGTATGGCGAAACCAAGGCCGTGCTGGCCCGGCTCATGCCGCTGACCGAGCATCTGGTCGGCAAGCTGCTGGAAGCCAACGAAATGAGCCTGAGTGAGGCGCTGCTCGAGATTCGCAACTTCGAGAAGGCCTGACACTGTGTCAGTTCATTCCGGGTTGAGAGGGCAGGATAGTCGCTACCTGGGATGAGCTGACATTGACTTTAAGAATGACAATCTTCGCACGCGCCATCAAAAAATCACACCGACGTCGAGATTTAGATCGTCCCGTGGCTGAAACCGTATTTGTGGAGCTTGCAGCTATTGACCGATGACAGTCATTGATTTCAAAGAGACAAAAAAATTATTTTTAGCCAGTTTTTTCAGAGGAAACGATTTCAAGAATTCACATCAGGGTTCCTATAAAATAACAAAAGCCCTTGAGCCAACGCTTTTTCCTCAGTTCTCTACATTAGACATTCACCGGTTAGTTCGACATAGCCGTTTTCGTCTATGCTTTCGATGTACACGTCGAAACCCCATAGTTGGGCCACGTGACGTAACACCTCCTCGGTACTCTCCCCCAATGGTCGGCGAGCATGCATATAGTGGCGCAGGGTCAGAGAACGGTCGCCGTAGATGTCCGCATTCCATACCTGGATATTAGGTTCACGGTTGCCCAGGTTATACTGCTCGGCAAGGGTCTGGCGGATCTGCCGATAGCCGGCATCGTCGTGTATCGCGGCGATTTCCAGTTTGTCTAGCCTGTCGTCGTCGACCACCGCGAATAATTTCATCTCCCTTATTAAGTGAGGTGAGAGATATTGGGCGATGAAACTTTCATCCTTGAAGTTACGCATAGCATAGTGCAGGGTTTTCACCCAATCCGTACCGGCGATATCGGGGAACCAGCGACGATCCTCCTCGGTGGGGGCTTCGCAAATGCGGCGGATGTCGCGAAACATGGAAAAACCGAGAGTATAGGGATTGATGCCTCGATAGCCTCGGTTGTAGAAGGGGGGTTGGTATACGACACTGGTGTGCGACTGCAGAAACTCCAGCATGAAGCCGTCGGTGAGCTTACCCTCGTCGTACAGGTGATTAAGTAGAGTGTAATGCCAGAACGTAGCCCAGCCCTCGTTCATCACCTGAGTCTGACGTTGAGGATAGAAATACTGGGCGATCTTTCTGACGATGCGCACGATCTCCCGTTGCCAGAGCTCGAGACAGGGTGCATGCTTCTCGATGAAATAAAGCAGGTTCTCTTGGGGCTCGGGAGGATACCGAGTGTCTTTCTGGTTTTCCCGGGTCTCCTCTTTGAGCGGCAATGTGCGCCACAGTTCGTTCACCTGGGATTGCAAATAGGCTTCACGTTCCCGCTGGCGGTTTTTTTCCTTCATCATGGAGAGTTTAGCCGGGCGCTTGTAGCTATCTATGCCGTGATTCATTAAGGCATGACAGGAGTCCAGGATATCCTCCATCGCGATTTCGCCGTAACGCTCTTCGCACTCCGCGATAAAATTGCGGGCAAAAACCAGGTAATCCAGAATGCCTTCGGCGTCGGTCCAGGTGCGAAATAGGTAGTTACCCTTGAAGAAGGAGTTGTGGCCGTAACAGGCATGCGCGATCACCAGCGCCTGCATGGTCATGGTATTCTCTTCCATCAGGTAAGCGATGCAAGGGTTTGAATTGATGACGATTTCGTAGGCGAGACCCATTTGGCCGCGCTGGTAGCTCTTCTGGGTGTTCATGAATTGCTTGCCGAAAGACCAATGATGATAGCTAACCGGCATGCCGACCGAGGAGTAGGCGTCGATCATCTGTTCAGAGGTGATGACCTCGATCTGGCTGGGGTAGGTATCCAGCCCATAGTAGGCCGCGACCCGGCCGATCTCTTTGTCGTACAGGCGCAGCAGTTCGAAGCTCCATTCGGAGCCCTCGGAAAGAGGTTGTCTGGTTTTGAAAGCTTGTTTATCGGTCATTTCGTTACCTTCTTCCGAAACAATTCCCGAAATACGGGATAAATGTCTTCCAAACTCAAAATGCGCTGCAGCGTGAAACGCGGGCTCACCGATTTCACATATTCATACTCTTTCCATAGACTTTGCGGATTTTCCGCTTTGATTTCGACATAGGCGTAATACTGCAGCAGAGGTAAGAGAGTATTGATCAGCAGGTCGCGGCAATAGGGGGAATCATCATTCCAGTTATCGCCGTCGGAGGCCTGAGCCGCATAGATATTCCAGTCCGCAGTGGGGTAACGTGAGTGGATGATCTGATGCATCAACTCCAAGGCACTGGATACCACCGTGCCGCCGGTTTCCCTTGAGGTGAAGAAATCGTTTTCGTCGACCTCTTTGGCCACCGTGTGATGGCGGATGAACACCAGTTCGATATGTTCGTAACTACGGGTCAGAAACAGGTAGAGCAGCATGAAGAAGCGCTTGGCGATGTTCTTGCGTTCTTCGTCCATGGAACCCGATACATCCATCAAGCAGAACATTACCGCTTGGCTCATAGGCTGGGGTTTGTCTACGCGGTTTGCATAACGCAGATCCCAGGGATCGAGGAAAGGTACGCTAGCGATACGAGCCTTGAGGGCTTCGATCTCCAGCTTGAGCGAAGCGGCTTCCGGGCCGTTACCCTGTCCTTTCGCTGCCAATTCGGCTAACCGCTCCTCGGCCTCGCTGAGCGCTTTACGCGGGGCGGAAGACATGGCGAGGCGGCGGCCAATCGACTGTTTCATGGAACGGACCACGTGCAGGTTGGAAGGGGTGCCGTCGCTGGTGAAGCCGGCGCGCACCCGTTTGACCTCCGGCACGGCGGAGAGTTGCTTCTTCACCAGATCCGGCAGGGCAAGATCTTCGAAGAAGTAGTTCATGAATTCTTCTTTGGTTAGTTCGAAGACAAACTCGTCCATCTCCTCGCCATCCGGCGAACCGCCATCTCCGCCCTGACCGGAACCGCTTTCGGGACGGTCCACGCGATCTCCGGCAATGAACTCTTTATTGCCAGGGTGGATAATCGAGCGTCGTCCGCCGGGCCCATGCTGGAACACGGGCTCCTGCAGGTCTTTGGCGGGAATGGATATCTTCTCTCCACGCTCCAGGTCCGCCACGTCGCGGCCGGAAACAACGTCTGCTACCGCCTTGCGGATCTGCCCTTTGAAGCGGCGGAGGAAACGCTGCCGGTTCACAGCGCTGCGGTTTTTACCAGAGAGGCGGCGATCAACGAACTGGTTCATAATGTTTCAGTGTCTAAAGATTAATGCTCGCCCCGCCCCAGGAAGCGGCTAGGGTGGCGGTGAGGCATGGCTCAGCCATGACTCTCTCCCCATCCGGACCCCGCCAAGGAGGAGGGGCTTGATTGCAGACATTCCTGCTCACGACGCCTTCCGTGCCCGCAGATACCACTCGGCCAGCAGGCGCACCTGCTTGTCCGTATAGCCCTTGGCTACCATACGTTCCACAAACTCATGGTGCTTTTTCTGTTCCTCACTGGATGCCTTGGCGTTGAAGGAAATCACCGGCAGCAGGTCCTCGGTGCTGGAGAACATGCGCTTTTCGATCACTATGCGCAACTTTTCGTAGCTGGTCCAGGCCGGGTTCTTGCCGTGGTTTTGAGCCCGTGCCCGCAGCACGAAGTTGACCACCTCGTGGCGAAAATCCTTCGGGTTGGCGATTCCGGCAGACTTCTCGATCTTTTCCAGCTCGGCATTGATCTGGGCTCGGTCAAGGATCTCACCGGTGTCCGGGTCGCGGAATTCCTGGTCCTGAATCCACATGTCGGCGTAAGTCACGTAGCGATCGAATATATTCTGACCATATTCCGAGTAAGACTCCAGGTAGGCGGTCTGCAGCTCCTTCTCGATGTACTCGGCATAGCGCGGTGCCAGATACTCCTTCAGATAGCTCACGTAGCGTTGTTCCACTTCGGGAGGAAACTGCTCCTGCTCGATCTGCTGCTCCAGCACGTAGAGCAGATGCACCGGGTTAGCCGCCACCTCGGCATGATCGAAGTTGAACACCTTGGAGAGGATCTTGAAGGCGAAGCGGGTGGAGATACCCCTCATGCCCTCGTCGACACCGGCAAAATCCCGGTACTCCTGGTAGCTTTTTGCCTTGGGATCGGTGTCCTTAAGATTCTCCCCGTCGTAGATGCGCATTTTGGAATAGATGCTGGAATTCTCCGGTTCCTTGAGGCGGGTGAGCACCGAGAACTGGGCTAGCATCTCCAAGGTACCGGGAGCACACGGCGCTTCGGACAAAGAACTGTTGTGCAACAGCTTGTCGTAGATCTTTACTTCGTCAGTCACGCGCAGGCAGTAGGGCACCTTGACGATGTAAATACGGTCCAGGAAAGCCTCGTTATTCTTGTTGTTGCGGAAGGTGGTCCATTCGCTCTCGTTGCTGTGAGCGAGCACCACGCCATCGAAGGGAATAGCGCCGAAGCCTTCGGTGCCCTTGTAGTTACCCTCCTGCGTCGCGGTGAGCAGAGGATGAAGCACCTTGATGGGCGCCTTGAACATCTCCACAAACTCCATCAGGCCCTGGTTGGCTAAGCACAAGCCGCCCGAGTAACTATAGGCATCCGGGTCATCCTGGGAGTATTTTTCCAGCTTACGGATATCGACTTTACCGACCAGAGAGGAGATGTCCTGGTTGTTCTCGTCGCCCGGCTCGGTCTTAGAGATACCCACCTGGCTCAGTACCGAAGGCCAGCGCTTAACCACCCGGAACTTGGTGATATCTCCGTTATACTCATGTAGGCGTTTTACGGCCCACGGGGAAAGCACCTTGTTGAGATAGCGCCGTGGAATGCCGTATTCCTGAGTCAATATTTCGCCATCCTCATCGGCCGAGAACAAGGCGAGGGGCGAGTCATTCACCGGCGAATCCTTAATAGCGTAGAACGGGACATGTTCCATCAGATGCTTGAGCTTCTCGGCGAGGGAGGACTTGCCGCCACCTACCGGTCCAAGCAGGTAGAGAATCTGTTTTTTCTCCTCCAAGCCTTGGGCAGAGTGGCGGAAATAGGAGACGATTTGCTCGATAGTCTCCTCCATGCCGTAGAATTCCTTGAAGGCCGGATAGATCTTGATCACTTTATTGGAGAAGATGCGCGAAAGGCGCGAATTCTGCCGGGTATCCACAAGTTCTGGCTCGCCGATGGCCGCCAGCATCCTTTCCGTCGCGCTGGCGTAGACCATGCGGTCTTCCTTGCAGAGATTGAGGTATTCCTCGAGGGTATATTCTTCTTCTTCCCGGCGGTGCCGGGCAATGTACTGATTAAACAGAGTCATAATTTTATCTCCGGTTGAACAAGCCGCCGAACTATCTACTAATATAATAATAATATAATAACAAAGCTAGACGTACCAGTTAACCCTTGGCCCTCTTGCCAACTATGACCGTGTAAGGCCGCATTGGTGCCACTTTCAAAACAAAGAATTTCCAGATACAAGCAGGGGCAATATTGCACATATGTGGTGCGCATACTGTTTTGCGAGAGAATGCGGCCGGGATTTGGTTAAGATCGGCGAAGAGGTCAGCGAGCAACTGGACGTCGAGCCGGCCAAGTTTTTCGTGCATCGGCATATCCGTCCGCAGTATGCCTGCCGAGCCTGCGAAACGATCACAGCGGCGCCGATTTCGCCAGCGGTGATTGATGGCGGGCTGGCCGCGGTCGGCTTGTTGAGCTGGGTGATGATCAGCAAATTGCTCGACCATTTGCCGCTGTATCGACTGGAACAAATCGCCGCTCGGGACGGCGTGACCTTGTCTCGTTCCACACTGGCTGATTGGGGCGGATGATTCGTGGTAGTCTGCAACCCTTGGCCGACCGCCTCGCTTGTCATCTATTAACGCGATAGCTTGTATGCCGATGAGGCAACGGTGCCGCACGATTGTATGGCGCAGGAGGTAGAGCAACGCAGGCGCAGTTGCCGAACTCGACCTCGGCAGCGGCAAGTCCAAAAAAGCCTACCTGGGGGCCTACCGCTGTAACGACCTGCAACCGGAGCCCAAGATTATCGTCTTCGACTATCAAGCCGGTCGCAGTGGCCGGCTGCGTAGCAGTTTCTGCAAGAATGGCGGGGCTATCTACTGGTGGATGATTACGCCGGCTACAAAGCCCTGTTTGCAGCGGCCCGTGCGCATCCCGAAACCCAACTTCTGCTTGAGCCGTGCATCGAACTGGCCTGTTGGGCGCATGCGCGCTGAAAGTTCTTCGACCTGTTCCAAGCCAGTCAGAGCCGGTGGCGCAAGAAGCGCTCCATCGCATGGCCGTGCTGTATGCGATTGAAGCTGAAGGCCGCGAACTGAGCACCGGCGAGCGCCAACGCCTGCGCGCCGAAAAAAGCCGGCCTCTGCTTTCGGCCATGCACGACTGGTTGCAGCAAACCCGCCTCTGCACCGCGCCCAATACCGGCACCGCTAAAGCCCTCGATTACAGCCTGAAACGCTGGGCCGCACTCACTCGTTATGCCCAAACCGGCGATCTACCGATTGATAACAACCCTGTCGAAAACTGCATTCGTCCGATTGCCCTGGGTAAAAAAAACTGGCTGTTTGCTGGCTCCGAACGCGCCGGACAACGGGCGGCTGTCATGTAAACCTTACTTGGTACTGCCAAGCTCAACGGCATTGATCTGGCAATCTGGTTAAAAGGCACGTTGGAAAAACTCCCACACCTGGCTTAACAGCCGCTTTGACGAACTGCAGCCTCTTCGCTTCGCGGATTAAACCGTAGCGTTGAAAGCCTGACTATGTGGTGAGGTTGGGCGCTTACGAACGTAGGTACTCCTTTGTTGATACAGTTAACTTCCATATTATTTCCTGATTGTTGATCTTCCTTGATTTCAGGGTAGAGATAAAAACGAATCAGTAACCGGGGGGCAGAAGTGGCTCAATGCCTTCAAATTGAGCGGTAGGATGATGTCTAATAATTAATTGGCTGATAGTGTCTATGTGTTCCTTTGGAATATCCACCATGATCAGCAATTCGCCATGTTCAATCGCATCAGCATATTGTTTGACTTTGGAATTGCCCACCTGAAGGCCGGCCAATCCGCTCATCATTGCGCCGATGGTCGCTCCAAAAACCAAAACTCCAAGAACCGGACCACCCGCGATTGCGAATCCCGCAAAACGCAAACCTATAAGCCCTGCGATCAGACCCGTTGAAGCGCCTAGCGCTGCACCTCGTTCCACCGCCGGTATAAAATCGGTTTTCTGGAATTCTGACGCTTCAGGCAAATCCTCTAGCGGCGTGTCTCGCTTGGCCAATATATGAAGATGACGGTCTTCAATACCTTGGGCGCGCAACTCATCGACTATCTTATGCGTGGTTTCAAGGTTGGGCGCCAAAAAATAAATTCTTCTCACGGCTTTCTCCTCTTTTATAAATTAATTAATCCAAGTCTATGCCTTTTACAAATTCGAAAGTTAATTTCGATATTGCTAAGTCAAACGGTCATGTCATCATGCCAGCTCGGAAAACATCGTAACACTCTTGGAAGACTGCTATTCCTCCCTGCGGTTCTTTATATCAATAAATTTTGTAAAATTGATGATGAAGCCTAATTAAAGAAAGGCGGGATAATGAAAATGCGACAGCGAGAGAGTCTTTCAAGTTCATAGGGGTCGATAGGGAAATGCGATAAAAATCTAACATGTTAATTTCCTTCCCGCCTCGCAGCTGAGGCTCAGGACGAGAAGCGGCGCGCCGGCTTTACCGATCTGCTTAAATGCCGGCCTGCATTATCTGAAACACGCGTTTGCCTTATCCGATGAGCAGGTCGTGGGGCGTTGGGTTGATAATCCCTATTGGCAATACTTTTATGGTGAAGAGTTCTTGAATCATGAACTCCCGTGTCACCCGACCTCGCTGACGAAATGGCGCCTGCGCATCGGTGAAGAGAGCGTGAATGGCTGCTGTCGATAACGATTCAGGCGGGCATGGACAGCCAAACCGTTAAACCCAGTCATTTCACATCCGTCACCGTGGATAGCACGGTGCAGGAAAAAGCGATCACATATCCGACCGATGTCCATCTGTACGAAAGATGTTGGCAGCACTTGGTGCGCCTGGCTGAGCAGCATGACATCAAGCTCCGGCAAAACTATTGATGCCCGTAAGGGGACAATCGCAAGGCCCTTTTTCCAGGGACGACTAATTATGGCTTGTGATCGCCGCTTTCGTCGTCCTTGTTGCCAATTTGTTTATTTTCCAGTGCGCCAACCTTGGTGATCATGACTAAAGCTAGCACGACCGCCAGCACCATAACGATTTCGAACACCATTCTTAACATTGCGGATGCCTTTTCGAT
>JBPFEG010000048.1:0-8842 GCA_051061015.1 Methylomicrobium sp. | reverse complement strand
GGAAAGTAAGGCTGGATGCGGTTGAATTGCTCCCGGGTCAGATAAAACAGATGGCTCATGAGGAACCTCCGGTCATAAGTGAATCACTTTGCTTAGACCTTTGTGAGCCCCAAAATGATTAATAGGTCCTGAGCCTAGTTGCAAAGCTCCTCGAACGCATCGCCTATGTCCGACTCCCAATCCTCGATGTAGAAATTTCCTGACTCTCCATCCTCTCGCGCCAGCTCTTGCATCCCGTAAGTCTTCATTGTGCCGTAGACAATGTCGCCCTCGTAGAGATAGACGCCAGAATAGTGCTCCGCCGCGAAGTACCATCCGTCAGTGGTCTCGATGATGGCGTTGCTGGTGCCACATACATCTTCTTTTACGACTTCGCCCCTATCCGCAAGCGCTGGGAACGAAGAACCCACCAGTAATAGGAAAAGCATCAACTTGCGCATACCCCCCCTGCGGCCTAACGCCAAAGCTAAACAGCGCGCGCATTTTGTGCGTCTGTGTTCAGCGTCTGGTTAGGCCAGCATGTGTGATTGAAAGACCTGACCCCATGTCCGCTGTGACCCCATGTCCGCTGACCTGGATATTATCAAAATAAATTGACCGGTTAGCGTAATTGCTATGGCTCGAAACCTGGAGATAGAGATAAGCTCTTCTGAAAGGGATTTTGTCTAACTTTGATTCGTAAACGAGCTGATCGTTTTCGAGTATCCTAAAGAGCGACTGGTCCAAGATTTCAAACGTAATTTTCTGCTGAGCAATTTTTCGACCAGACCGGTTGGCTTCAGGCCAGCCCTCGGTGTACAAGATACGCTCTCGTCCCTGCCCGGTCAGACTGATGGACATCCTGGCATTCTGTCCTGGAGGGACGCCGACGTATTCGATCTTGAGCCATTCCGGTGTTTTGAGCGGATTTTGGTTTGTCTTGCGTGGAGAAAGAATTACCGCGGCCGAAAGATAACTGCCGTTGGTTTGGTTATTCCAATCCAGATTAGCTGAAAGATGTGTGCCATTGGTAACAAGGAGGGGGTGTCCACTGCGGACGCCCACAAACTTGACCGTCTCGTCCCGGGTGCCTCGAGTATCGACAGAAATCCGTAGCCGGCAATTGCTTTTGCCTTGGCCAGTTTCATCAACGACAGTCACCGTGCAATTGCGACAGTCTCCCTCGGCAATGGGCTGCCAGTGAGTCAGGTCGAGACGTCCTTGACCAAAAGTTTCGAAACGTTTCGTAGACTCTCCGGCAGCCGCGCGTGTGACGATCGCGACGACGAGAAAAGCTAGCAAGCATCGTGAGATGAAACGCTTTCTCCTCGGCACGCTATATACCTAATAGTCACTGATTGTGAGGTACCGACACGGTGACATCTTTAAGTGAGCTGTTTCCGGAAGCATCAGTGCATCGAACTGTGATCGTATACACTCGCCCATTACCGGTCCCGGAGCGCTCTGCTCGGAGGTTTACTGTGAGCTTTCCGGTAATTATCCAATCCGGTGCCGTGTCACCATCGCCCAAGCCGTTGACTGGCTCGTTGCTACTCACGGAAATAATTTCACAGCTCGGCGTTGCGTCGCAGATATCTGAGACATTAACGCTGACTGTGACTGGTCTCAGTTCATGGTTAGGTGACCACAAACTATTCGGGTTGGCGGTCACGGCATTGATGGTCGGTGGAGTTGTATCTACTACCGTCACAGTGGTAGTAGCGGTAGCAGTGTTTCCCGCATCGTCTGTGGCCGTAAAGGTGACAGTGGTGGTCCCAAGGGGGAAGACTGCAGGCGCATTACTGGTAACCGTTACACTGGTGTCACAGTTATCTGTGGCGGTTGGCAGCGGCACCGTGACCGGCGTCCCGGCCAGATTGGTCTGTTCCACCTGAATCGGACCTGGTACGTTGCTAAGCACCGGGGCATCCTCGTCCAGAAGGCTAGCCGCCGTATAAACGTCTTCGTTCGTGCCGGCGGTGAAGTTCGCAGCGCGCGCATCGGTCCAAACCGCGTGGGCCACGCAATCCTGCGCGATCAGGCCCATATATTCTCCATAGTTGTTGCCATTGCGGGCGGCGTTGGCGGTGGACTCGTCCGATCTCGCCCCGGTTAGTTGCTGGTTGGCAGACCAGTTTACCGCGCCGTTGCTACTTACAGAGATAAAAACATCTACTTGCTGATTGTTAGCTGCGTCATTGCGAGCATCGTACCATGTGGTGTAAATTACTCCGGTCGTCTGGGCGATGGCCAAGCGCGGCATGAATTGACTCGTTGCCGTGGTGGCCTCGTTGTTGTCGTTGACTTGAACTGGCGCGCTCCAGTTGGCACCGCTGTCATTAGAAACCCGAACAAAAATATCGGTGTCATTGCTAGCGGTGTTGGGGCGATCGGTATAAGCGACGTAAACTCGCCCGCTAGTGCGATCCACATCGACTGAAGATACGGAGAAGATGCCGCGATCGGGTTGGGCAGGAATCAGACTCGTGGCCGCAGCGAAGTCGGTGATCTGGACAGTGGTCACGGTGTTGTCCGTCGCGCCGTCAGCAAGCGTTGTTCCGTCAAGAAGGTCATGGAATATGGTGCCCACGCCGCCCCCCTGGTTGACTTCCCACACCACGTGGAAGTCTCCAGCTGCGTCGACTGAGGCCCATGGGAGAAATGTACGCTCCTGCGTGTCGTTGATATTGTTGTTAGTGGTGGGAAACGTAGCACCCGCGTCTAGCGAAAGAGCTGCTTCGATGCTTTCACCACCTGCTTGCACACGGGCCCATACGACAAGAACGTCATCGGCTGCGCCAGCATCGCTGCGAGTGGCCACCATCGCAGTGTGCAGGTTGCTCGCGGCTGCTGCGTCGGTCGTGACGGTTGTGACCTGGTTGAAGTTCTGGCCACCATCGGTGCTTCTAGCCAGTAGCAGTCGGTTTCCCGTTCCCGTAGTGCTGTAGACCACGTAGACGTTTCCGTCGCTGTCGAAAGCCACATTCGGATCGAATCGGGAGTCATTGGCTCCAAATCCGTCCTCGTTCTCGTCAATGAAGTTAGCGGTCCACGTTGCACCACCGTCGGTTGAAAACCACGCACCAAGCTGACTGAGATCCCCAAGTTGATTGGAGACGGCCACCAGATTCTGTGGGTTCGTCGGATTGATCGCGATGCCCACTTCGCTTTGGGCGCCGGCGAGGTTGCTTATGTTTACATTGGCTCCCACCACTAGCTGGGCGCTGACTCCAGTGGGGCTGAGGAGTAGAGTAAGCAATAACCCTAGTAGGCTCATGAGAAGGTGTTTATTTGTATGACGCATGGCTAAGTCTCCTTAATTTTAGGGTGCTAAGCAGGTCACAGTGATGTGGCCGAATGACTCGGTGCACTTGCACCCGGTCACGTTGAGGTTATCGCAGTTCGGAATGGGAGGACTACCGGCGGGGAAATCAGCACAAGTATAGCTGGGAGGCACACCCACGGGGCCACCGTAAAGTACGGAGCAGTATTGTGCGGCGGGGTTGCAAACGAGGTTAGGGCCGCAGGCTAAGCCTTGATCACTCTTACTTTCATCTCCGCCGGCGTAGACCGGCAGGAACGCCCCGGTGCCGATCCCGAGAAAAGAGGCGAGGAGAAAGGTCTTGGCAGCGATCCGAATCGGTGGTGCCGTACCCAAACACCTCAGGATCAGATTCGATTGATTTAATTGGCTATTTTCTTTAGACATGTGGGCTGCTCCTTAAACATGGTTTAGTTGTTTCCCGCCGCGCTATAGCTCACCACCAACAGAAAAGCTGTAAGGAAGGGTTAACAGGCGACGGATAACTAAGGATTACGTAAAATTACCTACGCACAGTAGCGAAGTCAGATGATGTTTTTGGTACAGCAGTACCTATAAATTCCGACAGAACAAGTTATTATTTCAATTCCAATTAACTTCTCCTTGGCCGATTGTGATGCTAACCAGCAAATTCCAGACTAAAAGTACGAGTTTCTTATCTTAAAGTCATGACCCAAATGGGTCATAATGACAAAATTTAATGAATAAATTCAGCATCTCTGGAACTGGTTGTCTGCTTCCAGCGGATACACTGCCATTTGAGAATGGGAAGGTGGATGGCTCTTAGGGTCGCTATGAATTGACCATCTTCGCTCTAATTTTGACTGACACATCCCACAACCTTTAATGCCCGACGTCACGTTGCTCGAGCACGGCCTGCGAATATTGAAAGCACCAACGCTAATTGGTGGTTTAAAAAGGGCCCATGGACCCTTTATAACGCGGCAATAGTCAGCAGTTTTTTCATCAATGCGCCCTGACTGTGTACGTCAAGTTTCTGCATAATGCTTTTGAGATGGTTCCGGACAGTTTCCGGAGAGCGGTTATTGAAAGCGGCGATGTCGGGGATGGAGGGGGTAGCAATGAACTGTAGCGCGCATGAGGCTTCGCTCTTAGTCAGGTTATACAGCGCCATCAAACGGATCAGTGTAGGATTATTTTCGTAGCAGATGGTAAACGTCAGCACCATCCCTTTTTGATAAAATTCCCACGCATAGAAATTATCCAGAGCGCGAGCAGGGATTATAGTAATATCATACGGAGTGCACGGGGCTAGCAGGGCCACAGACTCGCAGTTATCCCCATCCATTAATGTTAACACACGTTCTTCGATGGATCTGTTTATAAAGGCCAATCGCTTCTCTCGAATTTTGACGCATTCCATGTCCTTAATGATCCGGTTGAATACGGCATCGGAAAACAATACATTCAGGCCGCGATCGACAATGAGGTAAGCGGCAACATGTTTGCCAGTCCGTAGCGTAATCTGGTGGTAAAGATTGAACCCTTGTTCTTTGTTTAAGGCGTTTTGCAGGGATGGAATTAATGCATGTAACCATGGCACGCAACCTGGCGATACCGGCTCCGCAACTGAGCGTTGGCTATTCAGACAGAGGCAATAAGCGTATCGGCTGTTTAAAGGAAATGAGACACCGAAGCGGCAATAGGTTTCATCCGCTTCGATGACTCTGCCATTGCCATGCGAAGGTGCATTCCACAGGCTGGAGCAGAAAACCTGATACGGATGCCTCACCACATGGGCATCAAAACTGTCCATTTTGCGAACGCTTTGTTCGAAATAAGAACGTTGCTCAGCGGCAATATTGAGAGGGTACAAATAATGGATATATCCACTATATTCTAGGTCGACAATCGCCAGGAAACCGCTATCGCATTGCAGGGTGCTGGCGAGCTCTGCAAAAAATAAATGCCACAACTCCGGATTGCCCGGTGCTTTACTCAAAATCTCATGGATCGTAATCGGCGTTTGAAAAAGAGACATGGCGCTTTGACATGCTGAGGTTCATTTTGGCCCAACCAGACTATGACTGTAACATAAGAACTCAGTATTTTGAATCCCATTCCTCAGCAAAACAAAATGAGCCGATCCACTTCACTCTAATTCAAGTCGACACAATACCCACATCGACCGGCGGCAGTGGCAAAAGCGTGTCGACTCTGGCTCAGAGTGGCCCCAGGTGAGACGACGCCGAGAGCAGCATGACTACCCCCAGCCCCTGCCCGGCGCTGCACCTTGAGTGACAGTCGTGCACCGGCCTCAAGGGCCGGCTCGGTCAATGCCTGTACGGTCGGCAGACGGGAAGGTTGAAAACGGCAGGTTCGGTTCGCCAGAGTCGGGTTCAGCTCGGTTCGGCAACCACCAAGGCCTTGTTTTGGATGAGGTGATAGAGAAGATAAGGCGTTTCCGAACAAACAGGTTCGGAATAGGTTCGGTCGGCAAGACGGGGCCATGGACCCAGCGGAAATCCCTTTCGGATTCTTCGCCCTAGGCGCCATAAATTTGAGGGTTCGTCGTTCTGTTAATCACCGGGTCGGCGGTTCGAGCCCGTCCGGGGGAGCCAAATAAAACAAGGGCTTGCAGTGATGAAGGCCTTTTTTTATGCTTTTTTGTCCAAGATTCGTGTCCAAGATAATTTAAAAAACGAGCCTCTTCCCGTCATATAGATTATGTCATTTCAATGACTTAGGCTTATAATCCAAGCCTTTTTTTGTCCAAGATTATTTTAAAAAAACTCCCCGAGCCTGGCCTCAAAAAAGGTCTCTGAATTCTTTAATTCAGTATTTCTCGAACCGACTGTCCGCTTTCTGGCAGACTACCGCCGTTTGAAAATATAGAATGAGCAACTTCTTAGGGTCGATCTCGCTCATTCAAGCCCGACATAACGCTATCGGCCGATTGTGTTGAAAAAGGCCATTTTGGACAGAAAGCAGTTTTCAGTTCAAATTTATTTCCAATAAAAAAACAATTATTTACAAACATAATTGCTGATAAAATTGGCCCAAATTCGCCAATAGTCGACTTTTTCAACACAATCGGCCATGAGCCGCCCTTCGCAATTGCCAAAAGCAGCCGTTCATATCGTTTTGTCTCCTGGGTTTGGCGTTTAAGTGGTGTTAGAAGCAGCGAAAACCAGGGGGTAAGCCGACTTTTAAATGAGACAAAAGGGGACAAATTGTCTGATGGTTATGCGGCAGAGTGTTATGTTTACAACTTTTGTGCCCCTTAAATGACGCGGTCAACTAAGTATTTTTACTAATTGTGATAATCAGCTATCTAAGGAACAATAATAAGCATTGTTAACCTATCGCAAGGCTGTGCGGTTTTTTTGTCTATAACTTAAGAAACGAGGAATAATAATGAAAACAAAATCTCGGTTTTCGTTCGCATTATGGATTTTGCTGTTTCTGGGGCTGCTCGGCGTCCGTTTGACGGAGGCGGCCCCCTTCGCCTACGTGACTGGGAACAACAATACCGTCTCAGTGATCGACACCGCCACCAACACATTGGTGGGCTCTCCGATACCCGTAGGGAGCCAACCTATTGGGGTAGCCATCACCCCTGATGGAACCCGCGCCTACGTGACGAATATGAACGACAACACCGTCTCAGTAATTGACACTGCAACCAACACCATTGTGGGCTCTCCGATACCCGTAGGGAGCCAACCTATTGGGGTAGCCATCACCCCCGATGGAACCCGCGCCTACGTGACGAATAACTCTACCGTCACGGTGATCGACACGCTGCCATCATCACTGAGTTACAACACCGTAGTAAGCACGATCCCCGTGGGAGGGGGGGCTGTGGCCATCACTCCTGATGGGACCCGCGCCTACGTGACGAATAACTCTACCGTCTCGGTGATCGACACGCTGCCATCATCGCTGAGTTACAACACCGTAGTAAGCACGACCCCCGTGGGAGGGGGGCTGTGGCCATCACTCCTGATGGGACCCGCGCCTACGTGACCACAGGGGTCGGGATCGCCCGATGCGCCCCCAGCACCGTCTCGGTGATCGACACGCTGCCATCATCACCGAGTTACAACACCGTAGTAAGCACGATTCCCGTAGGTAACCCCTCAGGGGTAGCCATCACCCCCGATGGGAAACATGCTTATATTGTCGGTCCTGGTTGCCCTAGCGTTTCAGTCATTGAAACAGCGTCGAATACCATTGTTGGAGATCCGATCTACGTGGGGAATCGCCCCATGGCGGTGGCCATCACCCCTGCCCCCGTCGCGCTCGACAGCTTTAACCGCCCGAACGGCAGGTTGGGAGCCAACTGGAGCGGGTCTGCCGGTCTCGATTACTACAAGATTGTGAATAACCGAGTGAATGTCAGGGCCGGCGGACCAATCTATTGGACTCCGAACAGCTTTGGTGTCAATCAGGAAGCATTTGTAACTCTGAATACAGTGAACCCGAGTGGTTTCGAGCACGGCTTGATGCTCAAAGTCCAGAGCGGCTCCAATGCCATCAACTATCGCCGGGGTGTAATCAATGTGGATTACCACGCCCAGAATAATGCGGTGCTGGTTTCAACGCTGCGGCCCAACCAGTCTTGGAAGGAATATCCGGAACTTTCCTCCATAACGTTCAACAATGGCGATAAACTCGGAGCGCGGGTTTACGGTGCCGGTCCCAATGCCGGTACGGTGCATATCTATAAAAATGGGGCCGAGATAGGCGTGGTTACCTTGGATTATGCTGACCAAACCTTCTTTAACCCCCGAGGCGGTAATATCGGGCTGTGGTTCGGCGATGCTTATGGAGCCATCTTTGATGATTTCGGAGGTGGGGAATTATAGCCCATTAACCAAAAAAACTTGTGGAACCTACTCTTGGTGTAGGGGGTAGTTACCACCAACAGGGGTTCATTTAGTACCACTTACGCGCTAAACAAAATTTACCTGAACATTAACGCTATCACAGGGTATTTTTACGTCTGGATGATCCTGAGGTTTGCGTTTGAAAATCCCAGACCCAGTGATATAAAATCACCTGCTCTATCCTATCGACTGAGCGAGAGGAAAAAACCGTGTCCAAGATGGAAATCCTTATCTATATAAAACAAGGCTTTACGAGGCATGCGTCCAAGATTTTAAAAAGTTAACCTTTTGATTTTGCTGCAAAACAGGAATAACTGTTAATCACCGGGTCGGCGGTTCGAGCCCGTCCGGGGGAGCCAAATAAAACAAGGGCTTGCAGCGATGCAGGCCCTTTTTTTTGCCTGAGCGGGTGACTATCGGAATCTCCGGGTCGGTATAGAGTCGGCAGCCTTTTCTCTGGAAATGCCTGGTTATCATAGCGTTATCATCCTGTAGCCCGCTAATGACCCTCATTTCGAAAAGTCTCCAGGTCGGTATAGATTGGGCCCCGATCAAACGTTCTGGGTCACCGGTGGGACATTTCATAATAAAGAATCACCACACTTTAGGGCTGTTTCTGGACAAAACGTTTTGTTTTATACTGCACCTCCTCTCCATTAAACGTTTAAACGATGAATGCAGCGCAATT
>JBPFEG010000047.1:0-49533 GCA_051061015.1 Methylomicrobium sp. | reverse complement strand
GGTGACTCCGGCAATTTTGGGTTCGTATTGAGTGACCAACGCACCCAGGTCCGAATGGGCTGCCGACCATAACGCATATACCTTCTCTCCCACCACGGGCCAGCCGGCGACGGATTCATGTGGCGCGGGTACTTGCAAGGTTCCGCTATGGATTTGTTTTACTAAGTCAGTCGTTGACTCCGCGAAGGAAAAGACCAATAACGTGGTGGGGATTAATACGCTCAGCAGTATGCCCAATATTAAGGTCGTCGCGGCAAGCCCATCTTTTCCACTCATTTTGCGGGCGAGCCAGACATGAAGGGGATATAAGGCTACAGCCAATATCACCGACCATAACATCAAGCCGATAAACAGTTTAAATATTTGATAGCAAAAAACGACCAGAAAAACGAGCAATCCGATGCGGATGAATAAATCGAGCAATTTGCGCGAGATTAGCTTTTCTAGCGCCTTATCGGGTAACTGTTTTATTTCGTTGTTCATCAGTTCTGCTCCCGTTGATCGCTCACCATGCGAACCGCTCGTCCCCGAATTTCGGATGAATATAAATAGTGTGTGGTTTTCGTTTTCATAGCTCCATCTTCTCATAAATTGGAGCCTCCGATAATCCCGGGGCGTTTCACTAGTCTTGTGACTTTTTCATGGCAGAGAAAGATGATCAAAAAATATTTTTCTATGTGACAATGGCCCTCTTCGATAGAAGAGGGCGACGTTAATAGTGGCCTGCCCCGTGTGTCAATTGCCACGGCCAACATTTCGCGGCACAGGAAATAGACGGGATTGAGCAATTCAAGATAAAGCAAACCCGTATGAAATCACAAGGAAAGTTTCACTATAATTGCCTTGGAAATAATTAAGCATTTCTGCCGTTAGTATTGCCTGACTTTATTCAACTTTGATATTTCTATGTGGGAATTTGTTGCTGATGCTTTTAATCTGACTGGGTTAATACCCCACGGCTTTTGTCTCAAATGGAATCCCTTCCTGCTCTGGACTTTAGTGGCATCAGACGCAGTGATCACGATCTCTTATTTTACCATTCCCTTTGCCATCTGGTTTTTTGCGCAAAAAAGACCGGATATGCACCATCGAAGCCTGTTTGTGCTGTTTGGTTTGTTTATTATTGCCTGTGGGGTAACGCACTTATTTGATATGTTGATTATATGGCGCCCTCATTACTGGAGTAATGCCTTGGCAAAGGCTTTTACAGCCATTATTTCCCTTGGAACCGCGATGATTGTATGGCGAATCATGCCGACTGCATTGCGAATGCCTTCCACGCTGCAACTGGAACAGGCCAAATCGGCGTTGGAGCTACTGAACGTCGAACTGGAAGACCGGGTCAGGGATCGGACCCAAGAACTGGAATGTTCCAACGCCAAACTGCAGGAAGCATTTAATAAGCTGACGGCATTGAATCAACAAATCCAGCGGGAAAAGACTTTGCTGCGGGGCTTGCTGGACAATATTCCGGATTATGTTTTCATCAAAGATACCGACAGCATGTATATCGCTTGCAATAAAGCCGTAGAAGCCTATTTCGGCGTGCCGGAAAGCGAGATTATCGGTAAAACCGATTTTGATTTCGTCGATGCGGAGACTGCAAAATTTTTCCGCCAAAAAGACCGGGAAATGCTGGCGAGTGGCGAGTTTAGCATCAATGAAGAATTAATCATCCATCCGGATGGCCAGCAGTTTTATCTGGAAACCTTGAAAACGCCTTTCAGGGACAATGAAAATCGTATTATGGGCTTGATAGGCGTGGCCCGGAATATTACGGAACGCAAGCAGGTCGAGATTAAGCTGGAATTGGCCGCCAAAGTATTCAATCATGCACGGGAAGGCATCATGATTACCGATGCAGCTGTCACCATCATCGAAGTCAACGATACCTATACTCAAATTACCGGCTATAGCCGTGAAGAAGCCATCGGTCAAACCCCGAGCATGCTCCAATCAGGACGCCATACGCCGGAGTTTTACGCCGCCATGTGGGAGGCCTTGCTGAACGATGGGTATTGGTGTGGAGAAATCTGGAATCGGCATAAGTCCGGCAATGTCTATGCGGAAATGATCACTATCAGTGCCGTGAAAGATTCCAATGGCAAAATCCAGAATTATGTGGGGTTGTTTACGGACATCACCCATATGAAAGAGCATCAATTACAACTGGAATATATTGCGCATTATGATGCCCTGACGCAATTGCCCAATCGCTTGTTGCTTACGGACCGTTTAAAACAGGCGATGGCAAATCATGATCGTCACAAGAAAATGCTTACCGTAGTTTATTTGGATCTCGATGGTTTCAAGGCGGTCAATGACAATTACGATCATAGAATCGGCGATGAATTATTGATTGCGGTTTCAAAACGCATGCAGGACGCCTTACGGGAAGGCGATACCTTGTCCCGAATCGGCGGGGATGAGTTTGTGGCGGTGTTAATCGATCTTGAACATATCGAATCGTGTGAACCTATATTAGCCCGCTTGCTTCACTCAGCCGCTGAGCCCATTTTGATCGATGGCATCGAATTACAGGTTTCCGCCAGTGTAGGCGTCACCTTTTACCCGTCGGATAACGTCGATGCCGATCTCTTGATCCGGCATGCGGATCAAGCTATGTATATTGCTAAACAGAAAGGCAAAAATCGCTACCATCTGTTCGACATTGAACAAGATGCCGCTATCAAAACCCAGCAACAGCAGTTGGAAGAAATCCAGCGAGCCCTCTATCAGCATGAGTTTGAGCTGTTTTATCAGCCCAAGGTCAACTTGGTAACGGGGCAGGTGATTGGTGTTGAAGCCCTGGTACGCTGGCAGCATCCGGAACGCGGTTTGCTGTCACCCGATGACTTTTTGCCTGTCATAGAAAATCAACCGCTGAGCGTCGAATTGGGCGAATGGGTATTAGATACCGTTTTAGGCCAGATCCGTGCCTGGCAAGCGCAAAATATTGACCTCTCGGTAAGTGTGAATGTGGGTGCCAGACAATTCCAGCAAATCAATTTTGTGGCGCGCCTGGAAAAATTGCTGTCAACATATCCCGATATCTCAGCGAATCGGCTGGAACTGGAAATTTTGGAAACCAGCGCGCTGGAAGATTTGTCGATCGTATCCGAGAAAATCAAAGCCTGTCAGGCCTTAGGGCTGCAGTTTGCGTTGGATGACTTTGGCACCGGCTTTTCGTCGTTAACCTATCTCCGGCATTTGCCTGTGGACACGCTAAAAATCGATCGCACCTTCGTGCGGGATATGCTGGATGATGAAGATGATCTGGCAATCGTAAATAGCGTGATTGACCTGGCGCATACCTTCAAGCGAAAAGTCATCGCTGAAGGCGTAGAGACCTCGCAACATGCGGAGAAATTGTTATCGCTGAATTGCGAATTGGCTCAGGGCTATGGCATTGCCGAACCCATGCCGGCTACCGAATTGATTGCATGGTTACAGGATTGGAATGTGGCAAATATGGCCAAATCCAACTTACAAAAGCGACGAGTGACTTGATGGCAATATAATATCCAGATTTTTGTGCGGGCAAAACCTGTAAGTCTAATTCTCCGAATGGCAATAAGATTACTCAGATCAGAATTAATGAAATTGAGCGAAGTTCAATGAACACTCAGAGAACAGAAGACGTGCGAGATTTATCGGGAGAAATAGGCCTCGAACGTGACGAGTCTTCTTCCACTTTGGTCATTAGCGTGGCCGGCTATTGGATTCAGGGTGCAAAGATCAAGCCTGTCGAAAGTCTGCTTGGCGATCTGAACGCTTTAGGCAGTTTCAGAAAAATACTTCTGCAAGCGGTCGGGCTAAACCAGTGGGACAGCCGCCTGCCCACCTATCTGTTGAAAATCCTTGCTGATTGCGAGACCAAGCAGGTCGAAGTCGATGTGTCCGGCCTGCCTGAAGGCGTGCAGGGCTTGCTCAAGCTGGCCCGTGCGGTTCCTGAACGCGCCGGCGCCCGCCGCACCGAACCAAAAACGCCCGTGCTTGCCAGGGTCGGTAAGGCGGTAGTGAACGGCCTGGCTGATGCGAAGGGGTTGATTGCCTTTATCGGCGAAGCCATGCTCGCCAGTTATACCCTGCTGCGCGGCCAGGCGAGATTCCGGGTGCATGATTTGTTTTTGTGCATTCAGGAGGCAGGACCTGGCGCATTAGCGATCGTGACGCTGATCAGCTTGCTGGTCGGCCTGATCCTGGCTTTTGTCGGCGCGGTGCAGCTTGCGATGTTCGGCGCGCAGATTTTTATCGCCGATCTGGTCGGGCTGGGCACGGTGCGCGAGATGGGCGCGTTAATGACCGCAGTAATCATGTCCGGCCGCACCGGCGCGGCCTATGCCGCGCAACTGGGCACGATGCAGGTGAACAGCGAGATCGACGCGCTCAAGACGATGGGCATCTCGCCGATGGAATTTCTGGTGCTGCCGAGAATGCTCGCGCTGATCCTGATGCTGCCCTTGCTCTGTCTCTACGCCGACCTGATGGGCATCCTCGGCGGCGCGACGGTCACGATCAGCGCCTTTGATGTATCATTCATTCAGTACGTGAACGAGACCCGCAAGGCGGTGCATCTTACCGATTTCGGGATCGGGCTGTTCAAGAGCGTGGTGTTTGCGGTGCTGATCGCGACGGCCGGCTGCAGACGCGGGATGCAATGCGGACGCAGTGCGTCTGCGGTCGGCGATGCGGCCACCGCCGCGGTCGTGAACAGCATTGTCTATATCGTGGTCGCCGATTCGGTGATCACCCTGATCTGTAACCGGCTCGGTCTCTGAAGATCGGCGGGAGGAAACATGAATACGCCCCATATCACGGTGCAGGATTTGACCATGGCCTACGGCGATTTCGTGATTCAACGCGATTTGAACTTCACGATCAACCGGGGCGATGTGTTCATCATCATGGGCGGCAGCGGCTGCGGCAAAAGCACCTTGCTGAAACACCTGATCGGCCTGCAGCGGCCCGCGAAGGGCGATGTGTTTTACGAGGAGCGCAGTTTCTGGCATGCTGATGCCGATGAACGCATCAAGATGATGCGGCGCATCGGCGTGTTGTACCAGTCGGGCGCCCTGTTCAGTTCGCTGACCCTGGCCGAAAACATTGCCCTGCCGCTTGGTCAGTTTACCGATTTCAGCCGCGGGGAGATCGCCGCTATCGTTTCGTACAAGCTTGCGCTGGTCGGCCTGGCCGGCTTCGAAGAATATTATCCTTCCGAGATCAGCGGCGGCATGCAAAAACGCGCGGGGCTGGCGCGGGCGATGGCGCTCGACCCGGAAATCCTGTTTTTCGACGAACCGTCCGCCGGGCTCGATCCGGTCAGCGCCCGGCTGCTGGATGACCTGATCATCAGCCTGCGCGATACGCTGGGTACGACGCTCGTGGTGGTGACCCACGAATTGGCGAGCCTCTTTGCGATCGGCACCAACTCGGTATTTCTGGATCCGGAAACTAAAACGATGCTGGCGACCGGCTCGCCCAAAACATTGCTGGCTGAATCCGATAATCCGAAAATTATTCAATTTCTGACGCGCGGCGAAGGCCGTGGGAAGAGTCTGCCTGACAGGGAGCATCCACACTGATGAGTAAACCGATTAATCCTCTGGCGATCGGCGGGTTCACGGTCGGCGCTGTGGCGCTGCTGGTTGCCGGGTTGTTGCTGTTTGGCGGCGGCCAGCTTTTCAATACCGATAAGACCCGCTTCGTGATCTATTTCGACACCTCGCTAAATGGCCTGGATGTCGGGGCGCCAGTCAAAATGCAGGGTGTGAAGATCGGTGAAGTGATCGAGGTTGCAATACAGATCGATCCGGAAACGATCAAGACGTATAAACCGGTCGTGGTCGAGATCGACCGGAATGCCCTCACGCTGATCAATGGCGGAAAGATTCCGAAAGCGTTAACGCGCATCCAGCAGGAAACGAACCGGGACAATCTGGTCAAAGCCGGCTTCCGCGCCCGGCTGGAAACGCAAAGCCTGCTGACCGGGCTGCTTTACGTCGATCTGGACCGCTATCCTGACAAGCCGCCTTTGTTTGTGAAGTTGAACTACAAAGGCTTGGTCGAGTTTCCGGGCATTCCGAAAACGACGGACGAGCTTCGCAATACCGCCGAAGAAGTGGCCAGAAAATTGCGTGAACTGCCGCTCGATCAGATCGTGCTGGATTTGTCGGAGAGCCTGAAAGAGATCAAAAATCTGTTGGGTTCCGAAGAAACCAAAAAATCCCAAGCGGCATTGGCCAGGAACCTGGAGGGCATGGAGAAAACAATCGGCACGCTCAATCGGGATCTTGAACCGCTGATGAAGGATACGAACCGGACGCTTCACTCGACCCAGTTATTGATGCAGGACTCCCGGGCCATGATTCGGGATGTGCATCAGGACATCAGGCCGGTTCTGGCTTCCACGGACAAAACCTTAAAGGCCGCCACGGCGGCCTTGGTCCGGACGCAGGAGTCGATGGCGAATGTGAGCGAGGCGATCGGGCCTGAATCCGCGTTAACTGAAACGCTGGAATCGCTGCACGAAGCTTCGCGCTCGGTCAAAGCATTGGCCGATTATCTGGAACGCCATCCGGAGTCGCTGATTTCCGGCAAAGAAGACTAAGGAGATTGATCATGCCTTGCCACCGTCTCATTTATTTTCTGCTGTTATCCTGCGGGCTCCTGACTCTGAACGGTTGCATCCGCGGCAAGACGCCGCCTGCGCAATTCTATCTTCTCGAGCCGATCAGCAGGAGCGGAAGCTCCGATAGGGGGCTTGCCGAAAAGCCCGTGATTGCGCTGGGGCCGGTGCGGATTCCCCGTTACATCGATCGGCCGCAGATCGTGACGGCCACGGCCAAGAATGCCTACCAGCTGAGCGAACTGCACCGCTGGGCTGAATCGCTCGACGACAATATCCTCCGTGTCCTGGCGCAAAATCTGAATCAACTGGCGTCAGCCAATACTGTGCTCGCGAGTGGCTCGAACCGCGGCCGGGAAGCAAAGCTGCGGGTCTCAGTCACGATTCTGGAATTCCATGTGGACCCGCAAGGACAGGCCGGGTTGACTGCACAATGGCAGATTACAGGCGCTGAGCAAGTGCAACAGAGCCGCCAGGTGGCTTATCACTTGCCGGCCTCCACAACCGACTATCGGGTAATGGTCACGGCGCTGAATGACTGTTTGAACCAGATGAGCCGCGAACTGGCAGAAGCGTTACGGCTGGCGCTCGCGGAGGGGCGAAAACCCTAAAAGGATCTATGGTATAAACGATTCAATCACCGGAAAACTTGCACTACCAAATACTTTGGCCGCGATGATTACCCGTTATTACCTGAAATACTCGCCCACGGAAAGTAACTGTGTAGATCGAGGCTTCGCATGAGGCTATCACGTCCTTCAAACATAGCATCTTTAGCATCATAACTAAGGTTCAGATTCTACTTCCCCTCTTAGATTTCATTGCCAGCATTTCTATAGCCGAAATACTACCCGTTTTTATCGTGTATTGCGGAATTATATAGCTGGATTTTTTATCATATCATTCATGTTTCAAGATTCATTTGGATCATTTATTCCAGCATTGACGACAGTACCGTATGAACTTTAGGCGATCCAAAACTCAATCGATTATCCTTTATTTTGATGCGCGACCATATTTGTTGCGCTACGGATTGGCAGTGCTGGCAGCCGCTATCGGCGCGATGGCGACCCATTCTATTCCGGTGATCGGCGAACGAGCAGCATTCATATTATTCTTTTTCGCGATTACCCAGACCGCTTTCTGGCTTGGACTGAAGCCGGGTATTCTCACGATGATTTTATCCTTAATCGCGGTGAATGCCTTTGTTTTGTTTCCGATCAAGATGGGGGCTGATGACATATTGATTTTAAACGGCGGTTTTTGCTTTGTATCTGTCTGTATGATCGTCACGACTAACTTCCATCGGAAGTCCACTGCGGCGTTATGGGAAAGTCGGCAAGATTTGGACTATGCCCAAACAGTTGGACAAATCGGCAGCTGGCGTATGAATGTGCAGCGTAATGAATTGCACTGGTCCGATGAGAATTACCGTATTTTCGGTATTCCCCAAGGTACGCCGCTAACCTATGAGACTTTTCTATCCACCGTGCATCCGGATGACCGGGAATACGTCGACCGCAGGTGGCAAGCAGCCCTTCACGGCGAATCCTACGAAATCGAACACCGGCTGATTGTGGCGGGCGAGGTGAAATGGGTGCGCGAAAAAGCTGTGCTGGAGTTTAATAAAAAAGGTATTTTGCTTGGCGGATTCGGCACCACACAGGATATCACCAGCTACAAGCGCAACGAATTGGCGCTATGGGAAAGCCGGCAGCGCTATGCCGGGATTGTGGAATCGGCTTTGGATGCGATTATCACGATCGACGCTGAACAACGTATTTCTCTATTCAACGCCGCGGCGGAAAAAATGTTCAGGTGTACGGCTGAGGAAGCCATCGGGGGATCTATCGAACGGTTTATTCCCGAACGCTTTCGTTCCGCCCATGATGCGCATATTCGCGCTTTCGGCAGTATCGGCGCCACAAGCCGTAAAATGGGCGAGTCGGCTTTTATTTCGGGCCTGCGCGCCGACGGCGAAGAGTTTCCTGCCGAGGCGACTATTTCCCAGTGCGAGATAAATGGCGAGAAATCGTTTACCGCCATTTTGCATGATGTTACTGAGCTAAAACAATTCGAAGACTCGGTAATGAAGAGTCAAGCACAGCTCCGGACTTTCATCGAGCAGGCACCACTCAGCATTGCGATGTTCGACCGTGAAATGAACTATTTGGTCACGAGCCGACGCTGGATCGAAGAGTTTGGACGGGGTTATGATGACCTCACAGGGCGTAATCATTATTTGGTTAATCCGGATATCTCCGCAGAATGGAAGCAGATTCATGTTAAAGCACAAGCTGGGGAGTTTCTGAAAAACGACGACGACATATGGATCCAGGCGAACGGAAGCCGTCGCTGTTTGCGTTGGGCGGTTTATCCCTGGACAAACGAAGAAGGAGAAATTGGCGGTATAATTATTTCCTGCGAGGATAACACGGCGCGCCGAACAGCCGAGGAAGAATTGCGCACTGCCCAGACGCGGCTCGCGCTTGTCGTCGAAGAGGTGAAAGCAGGTTATTGGGACTGGGATCTGAATACGGGGACAGTCTATTTATCGCCTGAATGGAAACGGCAAATCGGCTTTGAGGAGAACGAATTACTCAACCGGCGGGAAGAATGGGAATGCCGCGTGCATCCCGACGACCGGGTATCGGTATTGGAGGCTGCTGAGAATTACATCGCCGGCCTTCTGCCGGTCTTCGAATTGGAGTTTCGCCTGCGTCACAAAGATGGCTTATACCGCTGGATTCATACTCGTGGCGGATTATTGCGTGACCAAAATAACCGCCCCTTTCGTATGCTGGGAATAAATTTAGACATTACCGATTACAAGAAGCAAAAGGAATTGAGAGAGCGGCGCGATAAGATGGAGCAATCGGTCCGGTTATATGTTGTCACCCAGACGGCGGCAGCCATAGCTCACGAACTGCACCAGCCGCTTGCTGCGATTTCATCTTATAACGAAGTGGCGTTACATATGCTGCGAGCCGGCAATCATAACCCGGAAAAGCTCTCTCCTATCATGGAAATTTGTGCCCAGCAAGCCCAGCGTGCCGGGGGCGTTATACGGCAATTGATGACGGTATTGCATAAAGACGAGCCCCTAAGAGAGTCTATAGATATTAATCTTCTGGCCCAGGAAGCACTCGATCTGGTCAAGGCGGACGAACATTTAGAGGCTTTTAACATAGAACTGGATCTCGCCGCGGGCTTGCCGCTCGTTAGGGCCAATAGTTTGCAAATCGAAATGGTGCTGGTCAATTTATTGCGCAACGGCCTAGAGTCCATGCGAGAAAGTGGAATAAGTGCAGGAACGATCACGGTAACAACGCGCAGCACCGATGACACACCGGCCATGGTGCAGGTGACGGTGGGCGACGGCGGAAAATGCGTGACGGATGTCGCTGCCTTGAAAAACATGTTTCAACCCTTCCGTACTATCAAACCTGACGGTTCAGGCATGGACCTTGCTATCAGCCGTGCCTTGATCGAAGCTCACGGTGGAAAAATGTGGGCTGAGCGAAATGCCGACATCGGCATCAGTATCCTCTTTACCTTACCCATTGTGATATGAGCATTCAACCCTGCATATTCATTGTCGAAGACGAGTATCCGGTACGCCACAGTCTTGGGTTGATTATGGAAACCGCGGGTTATGCCTACCAGACCTTTGCGAGTGCCGAGGACTTTCTTCAAAATTATACTCCTGGCCAGCCCGGCTGCCTGCTGCTCGATGTCAACCTGCCGGGCCTGAATGGCGACGAATTGCAGGCCGAACTGATCCGCCGCAAGATACACTTGCCGATTATTTTTCTCACCGCTTATGGCGACATCCCGATGACGGTCCGCGCTATCAAGGCCGGAGCGGTTGATTTTCTGACGAAGCCGGTTCCACGGGACCAGTTAATCGAACGGATACAGACTGTGCTGCAGCACGAAGCTCAGGTGCACGAACAGACGGCTGAACAAGCGCTCTGTATGAGCCAACAATACGGTCTGACCTCCCGGGAAATGGAAATCATGGCTTTGGTTGTGGCCGGCCTTGCCAATAAGGAAATTGCTCGGCAACTCGGCATCAGCTATCGTACCGTCGAAATTCACCGTGCCCGGATATTAAAAAAAACCGGCACCACGAATCCCCTGGAACTGGCTCGCCTGTGCGCAGCCTCCAATTTCCCCACTTCACCCAACTCCTGAGCTTGCTGATCCTGGTCTTGCCACTATCGCGATGAATGGCTGACGCCGAGGCATTCAAAACAGAGTTCCTGAGTTTTCAAGCCTAAGGCTTTCATTCAACGGTAGGGATACCGGCAAAAGGATGAAAGCTTTACTCCCTGTCCGAGCATTGAATACGTGATTCTACGTACGCACACGCACGTATTTCATCTCAGGCTGATATTCGTTTTAATGTGTCCTGAAAAGAAGCTGGCTGATCGTTAAGATCGAAGGCCCCTCTTAGCCGAGAGAGGAGAAGAGAGAATTCTTTAACCGAACTAATAGTGAAGTGACACACAATGAAATTAGCCGCAGTGATCCAACCGACCCATCAAAACTTAAGCAAACGTTTTTCCGCCTATTGCCCCGATCTTCCGGGCTGCGTAGCCCATGCCCCGACCGCGGAAAAGGCGCTCGAGGCCCTGAAAGCCCGGGTCATTCACCAGATAAAAAGCCGGGAAGAGCTCGGACTTGCCTCTATTAAGAACTATTCGCAAGTGCAGGTTTTAGAGGTCTAAACTCCCAACAAGCTTCTATTAAAGAATTGCGGAGGAATCAGTAACATGAAAACCATCAAGCAAAAAATCGTAGAAGACATTGCTTCTCCATTCTGGGATATCGATGTGTTAAATGTAGTCGTTCACCGTCTAGCCGTGATCTATGATGAAGCACGACTGCCCGGCTATTTATTCCGACGCGGCGATTATTTCGTAACGGATGGTTCCGGGACCTGCGTTTATCGCCCGGTTAATGCCGACTATGAGAGAGTGTGGGCCGGCGGCGAATGGTCTGCCTAAAATACTGTTCGTTGCCTCCCTACAGTTATATTCAATGAGTAAAGGCTTCTTAATCGGGAAGAGAGTCCTGTGTGGGCATTGAATACGTGTTTCTACGTACGCGCACGCACGTATTTCATCTCTTGCTGTTATCCGTTTTAATGTCCTCCCAATGACCAAGCCCTTATTACCACCAATGTGTCCAAATAAGATCGGGCTAATCGTTAAGATTGAACAGCGAGGCAGGGGAGGGCTTTGCTGCTTGTAAATCATCCCAGCCCTTCTGAAACTTAATCATCATTTACACCGCGCTTGATACTCCCTTTTAATAATGTCGGTAGCTTGTTGCGTCCGTATAGAGTGTATTAAATAGATATCCATGAACCGTAGCTGCAATTTAAAAGATACAACCCAGCTAGCCCCTCCAGAAGGGAGCAGGCAAATAGCTATCCATGAAGCTGGCCATGCCATCGCCATTTATCTGGGCAACCAGCAAAAAGGACTGCCGCCGGTTTTTTTTCAGATTTCTACAAACCCGTTGAACAAGGTAGTTAGATCGCCCGAGTTTTTAGGCATTTTACCTGCTCATTCTATCGCTAAAATAGAAGGCGGCCGCTTAATTCATACCCTGCCATCTTCGCTTGATGAAGCCACAAAAGATTTTTCTGCCGCACAAAAGCATACGTATCAGCGCGCCTTCGAAGCGGATATCATCAATGTGTTTGCCGGTCCTTTAGCCGAAGCCAGATATGTCGCTCTGCGTGACAACGAACCATTTAACCCGAAACTGGTCAATATTAATGCACTCCATTATTATGGCGGCTCATCCGATTTGGAGATTGTCAACGAGTATCTGGAGTGCTTTATCGACAATGATGAATTGAGGGAAAGAAAAATGACTGAGTTATTTCTGACTGCATTCAATTTTGTCAGTGAGCGGCGGAATTGGCTCGCAATTACCGCGTTGGCTGATTTTATTTTGACGAATGAGAAAAATATTATTGAATGCAATGATATTACTGACGTCATTGAGTCCGACGCCCCTCGGCTAGCTACTACCCAAAGCCTGATTAGCGTCGGGTAAAGATTGGGCCTAAATAGCGCTCAAAATTCAATCGCTGCCGGCATGCGCGATGTGCATAGCAATATCTTTGATAAAGCGAGGAAACATTTCTGCCGTTTATCAAAACTCGCCTCTTATTTAATACCTCATAGTCGCAAATCCTCTGATTTTGGTTTACCCTATTCTGGCTTCTCCCTACGTTCCATAGAGCATATCTCAATTGAGTGATACGATAATAAAAGAGAACCAACCGCAGGCCGCGCCTAAACTAGGCAACTATACCATTACCGAAAAACTGGGAGAAAGTTTGCAGGCGGTGGTATTCAGGGGCTACCACAAACACGTCCCTGACCAGGCGTTGATCATCAAACTGCTGAAACTGTTGTCGAGCTGGGACGACCAGTCCCGGCATCTGCGCCAGAAGATCGAACGCCTAAAAGTGCTGCATGATCCGAGGGTGTCTATTCCGATTGCCTTGGAGTCGTATGGCGACCAGCATTTTATCGTTCAGCCCTGGTTTGCCGGCCAACCGCTGAATTGTTGGACGAGGCAGCAAGCTAAACTCGATCTGAACGATTTTTTTACGCTGGCCTGCACGCTGACCGAAACGCTGCAGGCGGTTCATGATGCCGGCATTACCCACGGCGGCATCAAACCGCACAATATTCTGGTACAACCGGGAACGCTGACCCTGCGGCTCACCGATTTCATTACCCCGCTCGATATACGGGATGTCAGCCATTTTATCTACGATCCGGAATTCGTGCGCCATACCTTGGCTTACACCTCGCCGGAACAGACCGGTCGTATCAACTATAGAGTCGATTTTTCCACCGATTTGTATTCGCTGGGCATCGTGTTTTACGAGCTGCTGACCGGACGGCTGCCGTTTTTTTCCAGCGACCCGCTGGAGCTGATTCACTCGCATCTGGCCGAGGAAACGCCTAAAGCCAATCAGCTCAACCCCGAGATTCCTCAAGCTTTGGCCGACATTATCGCCAAACTCACTGTTAAGCAGCCGGAGAAGCGTTATCAGAATACTGCAGGGTTGCTCGCCGACCTGACGCGCTGCAAGAAAGAATATGCTGATACCGGCAGCGTATCGGCATTTACCGTTGGCCAGCACGATCGCAGCCGCCGGGTTGTCTTTATCTCGAAGATGGTGGGCCGTCAGGCTGAAAGCGAACTGATCAAGCAGCAATACAATGAGGTCATCAGCGGTAAATTCCGGTCGGTATTTATCTCCGGTCTGTCCGGCATCGGCAAAACCCGGCTGATTCAGGAATTGCAAAAACCGCTGGTCAAAAACCGCGGTTACTTCACCTCCGGAAAATTCGACCAATACCAGAAAAACATCCCCTACAGCTCACTGATTCAGGCCTTGCGCAATCTGATGCGCATCTTTTTGACCGAGAGCGACAACCAGGTTCAGCAGTGGCGGAAAAAAATACTCGACATTGTCGAAAACAACGGCAGCGTCATTATCGATGTGTTGCCGGAGCTGGAATTCATCATCGGTCCTCAGCCGGAAGTGCCGCATCTGCCGCCGGTGGAAGCCCGCCACCGTTTCAACAATCTGTTCGGCCGATTTCTGGCCTGTCTGGCCAGCGAGGACAATCCACTCGTGCTGTTCATCGACGACCTGCAATGGTGCGACAGCGCGACGTTTGATTTTCTACAGAATCTGTTTGACAACCATGACGACCATCCCTTCCTGTTTTTCATGGGGGCCTATCGACACAACGAAGTCGACAACAGCCATCCGCTCAGCAAGCTGATCCGCAGGATTCATGAAAACAGTAGTCCGTTCGCAGAAGTTCGCGTAGAGGCGCTTACCGATGCCGACTGCCATGAGATGGTGGCCTACATTCTCGACTCCTCGCTGGAGGCCACGGCCAATCTGGCGGAATTTATTGCCCATCTTACCGAAGGCAATCCGCTGTTCGTCAGCGAAAGCCTGGCCTGGCTGTACAACGAGGGATTGCTGAATACCGATGCCGAACTACACTGGCACTGGGACATCAAGCGGATTCGCGACACGCGGATGCCGACCTCGGTGGTGGAATTGTTCAGTTCCAAAGTGGGAAAGCTGCCCCTCAAAACCCTGCATATCCTCGATCACTGCGCCTGCATGGGCAACCGTTTCAGCGCCGAGGATGTGGCGCTGGTGCTGGATATCCGCATCGAACAGCTGTTTGAGGATTTGAAGCCGGTATTGAACCTGGGCATGCTGCTGGAAAACAAATCCGACCTGCAATTCGTTCATGACCGGGTGCAGGAAGCGGTGCTGCGTCAGGTCGACCCCCAGGCCAAGCCCGCCATTCACTGGCGTATCGGCAACCGGTTGCTGCAAGCGGTGCCGGCAGGAGCCCATCTCGAAGACCTGGATAACCTGTTCACTATTGCCGCCCACCTCAATTTGGGCCGACCTGCGGACATGGATCAGGAGTTGGCGTATCGGCTGGTCGATATCAATTTCCAGGCCGGCAACAAGGCGCTGGATGCGCTGGCGGGCGATGCCGCCAATGATTTTTTTCAGAAAGCCCACGACTATTTGCCGGACAACTGCTGGCAACAGGCGTACGATCAGACTTTCCGGATTTACCAGCGTTTGGCCAAGACCGAGCTGATGTGCGGCCGTTATGAACGATCGGAAGTGTTGATCAATTATCTGATCGAACACGCGATCAGCGACCTTGACAAAGCTGAGGCCCTGGCGGAGCAGACCACGTCGCTGTCTTCATTCGGCAACTTCAACAAGGCGATCGCTACTGCCAACCGCGGCCTGGCCTATTTCGGCAAATCGATTCCCGAACAGCCCGAGACGGCCCGGCAGCGGATGCTGGCCTTAATGGCGGAGGTCGAACAGCAAGGCGATGTCTGGACGACAATCCTGCACATGCCGTTTACTCAGGACCGCAAAAGCAAGATCGAGCTGGCGTTTTACAGCGAACTGATTCCCGACCTGTATATGTCCGGCCTGGTGCCGCAGCTTTACCTGTCGGCGGCGCAATCGACGCTGCATTGCCTGCACGGCGGCATGGACGAATCGGTGATTTATTCATTCTCGATCATGGGTCTCAATCTCGGCGAGCAGGGCAAGTTCGAACAGGCCTTCCTGTACCAGGATCTGGCCCACGACCTGTGTGCCAAGCATCCCAATACCTTCGGCGCCACCCGCGGCATGAACGGGATTGTCTGGTGTAACATGCATTCGCGCAGCCATCCGGCCGAGATCGTCGATTACAGCCACAAGGCCATCCAGTGCGGCAAGAACTGCGGCGATTTGTATAACGCCGGCCTGTCCTATGGACCGCTGATGTGGAATCTGCAGGTACAGGGAAAAAATCTGCGTCTGGTCGAAGAAGCGGCCGAGGAATGCCTGCACTTCTCTCGCAAGAACCAGCTGTCGTTTTCGGTCGGTCTGGCCGAGGCCGTGCTGGCCGGCTGGGTCGCGCCGATGAAGCCCGATTACCAGCCGGTAGATATGGACGAGACCCTGGCGCGCTGGGAGGCCGATAATTATGTTGCGGCTTCCGGCAGTTATTTTGCGCTGCTGGGTTTCGCCCAGCACTATCTGGGCGATTACGCGGCGGCGGCCGTATCCCTTCAAACCGTGGAGCGCTATCTGCACGGGCTGACCGATAACGTGCTGAAACGTCTCTGGTATGTCTTTCGGATCGTCAATCGCCTGCGCTGGCCGGAGGGGGCCGACTGGCCTGCGCTTGAGGCGGAAATCGCGCCGCTCTTGGCCGAACTGGAAACCTGGGCCCGTCTCGGACCTTTGCTGAAACCCTTTCTGGCCTTTATCCATGCCGAGATCGCCCGCGCGCAAAACGAAATGCGCGACGCCCGTAATTTGTATCTGGATGCAATCGCGGTCGCCCAGACACAAAACTATGACCTATTAACCGGCCATTTATATGAAGCCTTGGCCGAAGTCATGACCCTCGGCAATCTCGGCGATGCCGAACTTTATTACGAGGCGGCACGGCACGTGTACCGGGCGTGCCGCGCCGATCGCAAAAGTGCCTTGTTGCAGCAGCGTCATCCTTATATTGCCCCTGATAATGCCGTTCGCGCTGAAAAAACCATTGCTCCCGAGGCGCTGGCGACTCTGCCGAATCTTGACTTCAATTATCTGATCAAATCGGCACTGGCGCTGTCGGCGGAAGTCGATCTGAATCGGCTCATGCAAAAAATCATGAGCGTCGTGCTGGAAAGCTCAGGGGCTCAGCACGGCTACCTCTTGATCAAAGAGGCGGATGCCCTGCGGGTCGCCGCTGAAAGCCATGTGGGTAAAAAGCACATCATCAACCGTCAGCATCTCAGCCTTGACCATTCCCACGGCAACATCAGCCGCGCGATCGTCAATTACGTGCTGCGTACGCGCAAAAGAGTATTACTGCACGATGCAATGACCGAAGGCGAGTTCCAGGGGGCTCCGGAAGTGCAGGCACTAAAACTGCGTTCGGTGCTTTGTCTGCCGATTATCAAGCAAAAAGAACTCATCGGCCTGCTTTATCTGGAAAATCGGCTGTCGGCAGGCGTATTTACTGCCGAAAAAACCGATATGACCGAACTGTTGACCGCCCAGGCGGCGATTTCCCTGGAAAACGCCCGCCTTTTGGAGCAAACCCGGCAGGCCTATACGAAACTGCAGGAAAATCAGGAACACATGCTGCAGATGGAAAAACTTTCGGCACTCGGAACGCTGGTCGGCGGCGTGGCGCATGAGATCAACAATCCGCTGATGGGCGTGATGAATTTTGTCGAATTCGCTGCAGGCAGAAGCATTGATCAAAAATCAAAGGAAATTCTCGATCAGGCGCTACAGCAAATTCACCGCATCAAGAAGATTGTCAGCAATATGCTGGTATTTGTCCATACCCGATCGACCCCAAGCGGCAACTGCAGGATCCCCGAGATAATCAAGCAAACTCTGTTGTTACTGGAAGGCGAATTGACCAAAGGCGGCATCGCGGTTGAGGTCAATGCCGCCGATGCTCTGCAGGCTGTCCGCTGTAGCGCCGACAGTCTGCAGCAGATTCTGGTCAATCTGATCCTTAACGCCCGCGACGCGCTGGCCGACACCCGGCAACCACAAATCAAAATCATCGTCAGGCCTGTCGAGGGCATGTTAGAATTAAGCGTAACCGATAACGGCCCCGGCATCCCGCCAGATGTGTTACCCAAAATTTTCGATCCGTTTTTTACCACCAAACCTCCCGGAAAAGGTACCGGTCTGGGTTTGTCGGTTATCCGCCGCCTGGTTCAGGATATCGGGGGCACTATACACGTAGAGAATTTATATGGGCACGGTTGCTGCATGCGGCTGCGATTCCCCCTTGATTGAGCATTCAAATCCCCACTTTAAACGACTTGCGCACGGTAGCTCTGTTTGCGTCTAAGATACCTCTGTGCTTGAGCATTTAAACCCCACTACATAAGAGACACGATAATATATGGTAGGCAAAATTCTGGTCATAGACGACGATCCTGCGGTACGCAGTGCTTTCAAGCTGATTCTGGAAAATGACAACTTCTCTGTTCTGGAAGCCGAGAATGGTTTGCAAGGCGTCGAAATGGCCCGCGCCGAACATCCCGATCTGATATTTCTCGACCTGCGCATGCCCGGGATTGATGGCGTGGAAACCTTGCGCCGTCTGAAAGCCCTTGACGAAACGCTGAACGTTTATATCGTCACCGCCTTTGCCACCGAATACATGGACCAACTGAAAGTGATACATGAGGAAGGGATTGAGTTCGAACTGGCCAGCAAGCCGCTGTCTTCCGACCAGATTCGTAATATCGCCCAGACTGTCCGTAACGCCCCTCCTCAGGAAGCACAGCGCGCAAAACCCCACAAACTGGCTCTAACCCTGTACGTGGTTTCGTTAAATAGCGAAACCCGCCGTCTGGTCGAAGAGATTACCATTGCGCTCGCCAAACTTTACGATCCCGGCCACTGGGTTCTGGATGTCGTCGAAGTATTGGGCATGCCCGAAAAAGCGCTGGAAAAAGACGTGTTTGCGACGCCTATGCTGGTGCGCGATGTGCCGGAACCCGTGCTGAAACTGCTGGGCGACCTGTCGCGGGTGCCTTCAGTGATCGCGGCCATTACCACCGAAGCTAAAGGAGTCGGCGTACAGACCATCATCGTTTAAGCAAACTTATCGGATTATGACCGCTCCTCGCTCCAAGCTCGACCTAGTCCTCGACACCATCACCGACGGCGTTTTGGTTGTAGATACTCAGGGCGTTGTGCTCTATGCCAACCAGGCCGCCGAAAAGCTGCTGGCACGCAGCCCGATAGTCGGTCAATCGTTGGCGATTCCGGTCAATCCCGATAAAAACAGCTATCAGGACATCAATCTGATCCGCCCGAGCGGACTCGCCTGGGCAGAAATGCGTTCCGCGCCGCTGGATTGGGACGGACAGCCCGGCTATGTGATCGCCCTGCGCGACATTACCGAACGCAAGCACATTGAGCTGGAACGGCAAAAGTTCGTTTCGCTGGCCGACAACAGCATGGAGTTCATCGGCATGTCCGACATGAACTTCATTCCATTCTACATCAACGAAGCCGGCATGCGCCTGATTGGCCTCGACAGCCTGGAGCAAGGGGTTCGAACCCCGGTCCAGGAATTTTTCTTCCCGGAAGATCAATCCTTCATCCTGGATGAATTTTTCCCACGTGTGGTACGCGAGGGCCACGCTGATGTGGAAATCAGGTTCCGCCATTTCAAAAGCGGCGACGCGATCTGGATGCTCTACAATGTGTTCATGATTAAAGACAGCACCGGCGAGCCCGTGGGATTTGCCACCGTGAGCCGGGACATCTCCGTCAGCAAACAGGTCAAGGCCGCCTTGCACGAGGCTAACCAGCGTAAAGATGAATTCCTCGCCATGCTGGCTCACGAACTGAGAAACCCTCTGACTCCGATTAACAATGCCGCCCATATTCTGGACAGTTTGAACCTGGAAAATCCGCGGCTCAGCTGGGCGACCGGTATCATTAAGCGGCAAGTGAAGCACCTCACTCACCTGGTGGACGATCTGCTGGATGTTTCCCGGATCGTGCGCGGCAAAATTTCACTCAAAAAGGAACGGCTCGACCTTGTAGAAGTGATTAAGGCGGTCTTGGAGACGGCGCGCGGCTTTATCTCGGACAAACAACAACATCTTGATGTTAGTTTGCCTGAACAACCGGTACTGGTAGAGGGTGATTCCGTACGCCTATCTCAAGTGTTACTGAACCTGCTCGATAATGCGAGCAAATACTCTTTGGAAAAAGGTCGAATCGAGGTTAATGTCCAACTGCTCGGGTCCGAAGTTGTGATCCAGGTGCGGGACAACGGCATGGGCATTTCGCCGGAACTAATGCCGACTATCTTCGACCTGTTCCAGCAGGGTATGCGTACCCTGGATCGATCTCAGGGCGGACTGGGCATAGGCCTTACTTTGGTCAAACAGCTGATGGAGCTGCACGGCGGACGGGTAACGGCAGCAAGCCCTGGCCCTGGACTTGGGTCCACCTTCAGCATCCTGTTACCGACGATTGTCGAAGCGCCAGCTTTTCCTCCTGTCTCCGAGTCCCCAATGCCGTTGCCTAGCGCAGGCATACGGGTGCTGGTGGTGGACGATGATGCCGACGTAAGGATGAGTACCGCCCTCCTTCTGGAGCTGAATGGCTACGAGATCAAGATGGCTGATTCTGGCGAGCAGGCCCTAACGCTGATCGGCCAATTCCATCCCGATGTGGTGTTACTGGACATCGGAATGCCCGGAGAAAATGGCTATCAAGTGGCTCAAAGCATCAGGCGCCTGCCCAATGGGGGAGGGATGCTGTTGATCGCATTAAGCGGCTATGGGCGGGCGGAGGATCTAGCTCGTTCTCAGGAGGCAGGCTTCGATCATCACCTGGTCAAGCCATTGAATTTAAAAGAGTTATGCCGCCTGCTGGAGACGAGATTTGCGAACAAGCGGAATTAGCCGCTGAAAGATGGGATATGCCTGAACCGCTTGCACAGAATTTTATATTGCTGCGCGGTCTGACCCGCGAATCGGCGCACTGGGGCGATTTCGTGCCACAGTTGAAGGCCGCGTTTCCGAATGCGCAACTGGTTCAGCTCGATTTGCCTGGGGCCGGTCCTTATTTCCGGGAGACTTCGCCGAACACAGTCAGGGGCATTCTGGAGAAAGTCCGCGCTCAAGCCGCCGAACAGAGGGCGCTCGCCAAACCTGCAACACTGGTCGCCATATCACTGGGCGGCATGATCGCCTGGGAATGGCTGCTGACTTATCCTGAAGACCTCGACCGCGCGGTATTGATCAATATCAGCCTGGGCGGATTCAGCCCCTTTTATCGGCGCTTGCGCTGGCAATGCTACGACAAGCTGTTGGCTGCGGCAGCAAACCGGAATATCGAGGTACGGGAACCGGCACTGCTCAAATTGCTCAGCAACCGCGAAGACAACTATCCGCAAATCGCCGCAGACTGGATCGCTATTCAAAAAGCCCGTCCGGTCAGTCCCCAAAATGCTCTCCGCCAATTAATTGCGGCAGCTACCTATCAGCCGAAAGAGATCAGACCCAAGCGACCGATCCTGTTGTTGAACAGCCTTGGCGATAAACTGGTCGATCCCCACTGCTCGGAAGCGATCCAACAAAAATGGCATCTCGAACTTCATACCCATCCCTGGGGCGGGCATGACTTGACTCTCGATGACAGCGAGTGGGTCGCGGAGGAGATAGCCGACTGGATAAAGAACAGGAGGTAGAGATAATTTTCTTCGCCCGGCAAGTCGAGGAGGTTGACTCGGGCACATTATCCGGCGCATAACGGAGAATATCAGGATGAGTAAGTCCGAATACGGCGGCTTGAGAGGAAGTAAATACTGTTGTGATAATTAAGCTCAAAAATCGGACAAGGATTTCGGCGGTAGCGCGGCCCGCAGCGCATTCAGAATCGCGAGTACATCGATTAATTCCTGCGCCAAAGCACCCGCGACAGGCGTCAGATAACCCATCCCCGCTGCAGTCATGCCGACCACGCTCAATCCCATACCGCCGACTGCGCTTTGCAGCGCGATTTTGCGCATCCGTTCGCCGATATGAAACAGTTCGTCCACTTTCAACAGCGAACTGTCCATGATCACCGCATCGGCCGCTTCGCCGGTAATATCGCTGTTTTGCCCGAACGCGATACCGATCGTCGCGGCGGTCAGCGCGGGCGCATCATTGATCCCATCACCGAGAAAGACCGTTTTTGCTTTCTCGGTCTCGGCTCTGACCAGTGCCAGTTTTTGTTCCGGGCTTTGACTGAAATACACATGATCAATACCGACCAGGTCGGCCAGATAGCGGACTTCGGTTTCCCGGTCACCCGAAACCAGCATCACCTTCTCGAACAGATGACTCGGCTGCAAATGATTGATGAATGAGGAACTGTCTGCGCGCACTTCGTCGCGAAATTGCAGGGTCGCGGCATACTGGTCGTCGATCAGGGCGATGCACTCCAGGCCACCGGTTATCTCGGGCAATCGACCGGTTGCTTCGGGAAAATGGGCGATAAATGACTTACGGCTGGTGATCGACACTTTTTTGCCGGAAACGAGTCCTGACATGCCTTGACCCGGCTGTTCGGCGATTTCAGTGACCGGTAACAGGGACAAATCCGCCTTTTCGGCCGCCTTCAGGATCGAGCTTGATAAAGGATGTTTCGAATAGCGTTCCAGGCTGGCAACCAGCGTTAGGACTTCGGGTTCGTTAAAGGCCGGATCGGCTTTGATTGCAATCAGGGAAGGGCGACCATAGGTCAAGGTGCCGGTCTTGTCGAAAATAGCGGTCCGGCACAGGCCGAGCGTTTCCAGAATCGCCGGATTCTTGATGATGATTTCGCGCTGTGCGGCCAGCGAGATTGAACTGATGATCGTGACCGGAATACCGATCAACAAAGGGCAGGGCGTTGCAATCACCAGCACGGCCAGGAAGCGGACGGCGTCTCCGCTGAAATACCAGGCTGCTCCCGCAATCGCCAGCGCGAGCGGCGCGTACAAAGCGCCCAGCTGATCGCCAAGCCGCCGTATTTTGGGACGGTAGTTTTCTGACGAGCGCATCACTTCCATGATCTTCGCATAGCGTGAGTCCTCCGCCAATTTATCCGCGTGTATCGTCAGGGCTGCATCACCATTGACCGCACCGGATAAAACCGAGGAACCTGCGGTTTTTGACATCAGATACGGTTCGCCGGTCAAATAGGATTCATCCATTGTGCTTGTGCCTTCCAGCACGGTACCGTCAACCGGACAAATTTCATGCGGCAGGATCACGAGCGTATCGCCGGGATGAATTTTTTCGACCGCGATGTCGGTCAGCGCGTCGCCGGTTTTCTTGTGCGCGATCGACGGCATCCGTTTGGCCAGGGCCTCCAGCACCGAAGAAGCTTTGCGCAATGCATAGGTTTCCAGAGCTGCCCCACCCGACAGCATCAGCACGACCAGACTGCCCGCCAGCCATTCATTCAACCATACGCAGGTAATGATCGAAATTCCGGCCAATAAATCAGCGCCCAGGTCACCGTGCAGCATTTTCATGAACAGGCGGCAGAGCAGCGGCAGGCCACCCAAAACCAGTACCGCGATAAGCGGTGACTGCATCAGCACAAAGGCATAGTCAAGACTGTGCCGGAACCATGGTGCGGAGTCGGGCCCGAACGCGGCCGATAGTTCCAGACGATAGGTTTGGCCGCCGATTACAGAAACATAACGGAGCAACAGATAAGCACCGATGCCGGCCAGGCTCAGAAAGGCAATCCAGTGTTCGGAGCTTAAGGGGGCAGACTTAACACTTAGAGATTTCGGCATTTGGATTCAGAAATATGTCCCAGGCAGAGCTAGAAAAGGGCGGTCGAGGGCGGGGATGATTTTGCTTATCCGAGAATTGGTGAATATTGGTTATAATTTGGGCGGCTTTTTTATAAACGGCAACCTGGTATTGTTCATGTCTTTATTTAAATACCGAAACAAATTGATAATTATAATAAATTTATTATTGGGTATAGCACTATGCGTCAGTTCTACTTGAGTTCATTATTGACCGCGACAGCGTTCGTTTCATTTTCGGTGCACGCTGAATTGTTTGGCAAAGAGAATTTGCCGGCGCCGGTTGTCGAACAATTGTATAAGAAACATCCGAATGCGGCGGATATCACCGCGCTGCCCAAAAAGCACTTCAATCAGGACCTGTATCAAATCCATTTCAAGGACGGTGAGGAATCTTTTATTGAATATTACCGCAAGAACGGACATTTTTTTGTCAGCGCGCCAGTGATTGATCCTTCCGGCCTGTTACCGCCTGGAACTCTGGATAACCTGAAGGCAGCGTTTCCAAATCACGAGGTCAAGGAAGCGCTTCAGGTGGCAAATCCGAATGGGGCGGGGGAGGAGTACGATTTTACCCTCGACGTCGCCGGCAGCCATTGGAGTGTGTCCGTTGACAGCGAGGGCAAAATTGTCGGGAAAGAACAGTATTAATCGAAATGCCCGGTTCCCGCACTCCGGTGCGGGAACGACAAACGGGGAGCATCATCAGGCTTTTTGCTCTTCGACCTGTCCATCCTTTGCACAAAATATCCCGCTCGCTAAATGGCTGAAAATGCCATGCTCAACGACACCCGGAATCCCGTTCAGCAACATATCCAGTCTATAGCAGTCAAACCCTTCGGGGAAAACCGTATCCAGCACCAGGCTGCCGTGTGAAGTCACGACCAGTCCATCCTTATTCGCGGTTTGCCGCAGTTCGGCCTTGCCACCGATCACGGCGAGACTTTCCCTGACTAGCTGCCAAGCGAACGGAATCACTTCGATTGGAATCGGGTAGCGCTCGCCGATTCGGCTGACGCGTTTGCCGGGATCAATCAACACCCAGAACTCGCGACTCGCCCCCGCCAGCAGCTTTTCGCGGACCAGATCGAAACCGCGGCCTTTCAATAGCGTCATGTCCAGTGCAACTTCGTCCGCACCGTCGACATACACGTCGAGACCGGTCAATTGTTCGGTTGCAATCAGCGGCAGACCGAGTTCACGCGCCTTGATCGCGCTGACCGTCGAGCTGGAAACCGTTTGGACCTTTAAGCCTTCCTGGTGATAACGTTTGGCGAGCGCTTCGATGAAACAGTTCGCGGTCGAGCCGGTGCCGAGACCCACGATCATCCCGTCTTCGATTTTCTGCGCGGCATGCTGGGCAACCCGTTCTTTATCGTTCATGTTGGTCTCCGGTCAGGATAATTTTCAGCCGAAAGTCGAACCGTTCCAGCCCCAGAATTCGGCCGGACAAGGGCTAAATTCGATATAAATACGGTCCGGTGGAATTGCCAGAGCCCTTTCGAGCAATCGGCTCAGCGCGGCAGACAACGATTTCGCCTGTGGGGCCGACAGGCCGATGCTCTTACATTCGAGATAGGCCAAAGGCGCGTTGCTGCCGGCGAAAAGCATCCATTTGTCGGCGTTCAGTTCGACCAGTACATAGAGCTCTGGCTTACCGGTTTCCTTCGCGATTAACTGCGACAACTGGCTGAGCAGTTCGGACGATTCTGAGTTGTTGATGGTGATGTTCGTGTTCAGTTTTAGATAGGGCATGATGTTTTAGTGGCGGTGGGTGGATGACGTGTCGTCGATTATAATCGCGCCGTTCGGGTTTGTTAATCCGGGATCGGACGTCGGTTCTAACTCGGCGCTTTTCGATGTTCAGGAATCCGCCAGGTTTTCAAGACCCGGTAAGCGACCCCTTCCGGCGTCGAGCAGGATTCGACCAGACAGAAAGAATCGGACTGCCATACGATCGGCTCGAAGGCCAGGGACGGCAATTTGCCGGCTTTTCGGACCAAAGTCACATGGGCCTGATAGGGGCGGTCGTCCGTCGGGATTTCTAACGCGGCGGCGATGGCGTTCAGTTGCTCGACCAGCAAGTTGACCGATGAATCTTCCGGCTTGCCGGACAGGCAAATGATTCTGGGTCTGCGCCAGTAATCCAGCGAGTCAAACCGAACCGAAATTTTCGCGAAAGCTATTTTTTCAGCCGCTTCGACCAGCTTTGTTTCGGTTTCTGCATCGACGCTGCCCAGAAAAACCAGCGTGACATGCAGATTGTCCGGCTGTACCGGCCGTCCTGCCGGTTTAAGCGCAGCGGAAATGGCGGCGCATCTCGCGCGGGTTTCCGGCTCGGGCCAGAGAGCAAAAAATAAGCGTTTCAATGTTGTTATCTCCTGCGTTGCGATGACATTGCGCCGATTCCTGTCTTACAGCTCCGCAACAGCATGTGTTGCGTTTCCGAAGAAACTAAGCCGAAGATCCATCAACTGTTAAGACAAATCCATGACCTTTTTGTTATGATGCCGGTCAAGCGATTTTAACACGCCGCGGATTTGTCATATGCGGCGATCCCGTCAGTTCATCCGATTGCATAGGAGGTGCCTATGACAGGTCCCACGCTGATTCCGCCCCCCGGCGGCACGCCGATTACGATGCTGAACGGCAGGCTGGTCGTTCCGGACAATCCGATCATTCCTTATATTGAAGGCGACGGCACCGGGCCCGACATCTGGCGGGCAGCCGTGCGCGTGCTCGATGCGGCGGTCGCGAGCGCTTATGGCGGCAGGCGCAAGATCCACTGGCTTGAAATCTTTGCCGGCGAAAAAGCTTTTCGCCAGTTCGAAACCTGGCTGCCGGACTCGACGGTCGAGGCGTGTCGCGATTATCTGGTCTCGATCAAAGGGCCTTTGACCACACCGGTTGGCGGCGGCATTCGCTCGTTGAACGTTGCGCTTCGGCAATTGCTCGATTTGTACGTCTGCCTGCGCCCGGTGCGCTGGTTCAAGGGCGTGCCGTCGCCGGTCAAGAAGCCGGAGTCGGTCGATATGGTGATCTTCCGCGAAAATACCGAAGACATTTATGCGGGGCTGGAATTCGAGCAGGGGAGCGAAGAAAATCGGCGCTTTTTGGCTTTGTTGCAAGAGCATTTTCCGAAGCACTATGCGAAGATTCGTTTCCCCGACACCTCCGGGATCGGCATCAAGCCGGTGTCGCAGGAAGGCACCGAACGCCTGGTGCGCGCCGCGATCGATTATGCGCTGATCAATCAACGCAAGAGCGTCACGATCGTGCATAAAGGCAATATCATGAAGTTTACCGAAGGCGCGTTCCGGAACTGGGCCTATGCGCTGGCCGAACGCGAATATCCCGAGCAGACCTATACCTGGGCGCGGTGGGAAAAAACCAAAGCCGCCCAAGGCGAGGTGGCCGCGAACCAGGAGCAGGCCGAGGCGCTGGCACAGGGCAGGCTGCTGATCAAGGACGCGATCGCGGATATTACCCTGCAGCAGGTGTTGACCCGGCCGGACGACTTCGACGTGATCGCCACCTTGAACCTGAACGGCGACTATCTATCAGATGCGCTCGCCGCCCAGGTCGGCGGAATCGGGATCGCGCCCGGCGGTAACATCAACTATCAGAACGGCGCTGCGGTGTTCGAGGCGACTCACGGTACCGCGCCGAAATATGCGAATCTGGACAAGGTCAATCCCGGCTCGCTGATCCTGTCCGGCGAAATGATGCTGCGCTATCTTGGCTGGACTGAGGCGGCCGACGCGGTGATTCGCGCGATGGATGCTGCGATCGCAAGCAAACGGGTGACCTACGATTTTGCCCGTCTGATGGAGGGCGCGACGGAAGTCAAATGCAGTGAATTTGCCGATGTGATGATCGCTCAACTAGGCGCCAAGCTGTAAACCCCACCTTCAAGGGACTGTTTTATTTCACTCTAACGAGGTTTTTATTGATGAATATGCAATCTGGAATGCCGAATGAATCCGGCCTGGATGCCTTGAAAACCAACTGGCGCACCGACCTGCTTGCCGGTTTTTTTGTATTTCTGATCGCCTTGCCTTTGTGCCTGGGCATTTCGATCGCTTCCGGTTTTCCGCCGTCGGCGGGCATTATCACCGCGATTGTCGGAGGACTGTTAGTCTCGCGGGTGAATGGCTCTCATGTGACGATTAACGGCCCGGCGGCGGGTTTGATCGTGGTGATTCTCAGCGCGGTACAAGCGCTGGGCGAAGGCGATGTTATGGCCGGCTACCGCTATACACTGGCCGCGATCATGTTGGCCGGCGCCTTGCAGGTGCTGATGGGCGTTTACAAGGCCGGCCAGTACAGTGCATTTTTTCCGCCCGCAGTTGTGCACGGTATGCTCGCGGGGCTGGGGGTCATCATTATCGCGAAACAAAGCCATGTGATGCTGGGAGCCAGTCCGGAAACGGGCAGTATCTTTTCGGCGATTGCCCAAATTCCGCATAGTTTATTAAATCCCGATCCGGTGATCGCCTTTATCGGACTGACCGGTCTGGTGATTCTGATTTTCTGGCCACGGCTCAAGCATCCGAAATTGAAAGCGGTTCCGGCGCCTTTGGTCGTACTGTTGACGGGCATGGGGCTCGGGCAGATTTTCGGCGTACAGCACGAACATTGGCATCCTTTCCTGTCGGATGCGGAACTGCAAGCCGGTCATTCTCATGCGATTGCGCAGCACTTTTTGGTTGATATTCCGGATGATTGGTCGTCTTTCTTTCAGCTGGCCGATTATTCAAAGGCGTTCACATTGAAATTCTGGGGTGCGGTGCTCAGCATCTGTCTGGTCGGCAGTCTCGAAACCTTGTTGGTCACGAATGCGGTCGACAAACTGGATCCTTATAAGCGTAAATCCGATCTCGATCGGGATCTGGCCGCAGTCGGACTGGGCAATACGGTCGCCGGTTTTATCGGCGGATTGCCGATGATCGCCGAAATCGTCCGCAGTTCGTCCAATATTCAGTACGGCGCCAGGACCGGCTGGGCCAATTTCTTCCACGGTCTGATCCTGCTGGCGTTTGTGGCGTTGTTTCCGCATCTGATCCATAACATTCCGCTCGCTTCGCTGGCGGCGCTGCTGGTTTATACCGGCTTTAAGCTCGCATCGCCTCTTACCTTCAGCCAGGTCTGGGCGATCGGGGCGGAGCAGTTGGGGCTGTTCGTGATTACGATGCTCGGCGTTTTGGCGACTGATTTGCTGATCGGCGTGACACTTGGGATCGCAGCGAAACTGGGCATCCACATCGTACGCGGGGTGTGGCTGGAAAACCTGTTTAAAATCCATTTCACGATTGAGCAATCTGGCGCTAATACCCTCGTCGTCAAGCTGTTGGGTTCTGCCCTGTTTTCCAATTATTTGCCATTAAAACATGCTTTGGAAAGTTTGGAAAAGGGAAAAACGATCATTTTCGATTTTACCAACGGCTATTTGATCGACCATACGGTCATGGATTTTATCCATGATTTCAGCAAGGATTACGTGACGCATGGGGGCGTTTGTCGCGAATTGGGTCATGCACTGGAGCGGTTTTCGGATCACGCGCTTGCGGCGAGATTAATGACGGCGGATGACAGAAAATAAAGCTTTAATTGGAGCGGTCGCAGGCCGTCAATTACCATTACACATCGCGTGCATTAAACGATTTTGATAAATCACATACGAATACCCATACCTCTGCATCTTCCATTTTTTCGTGGGGATGCAGAGTATCCGTTTGTAAAAATCCAGGTGAGTTTCTTCCAAGTAAACCTTGCCGTTAAGGTAAATCAGTTGGAACCATTGTCCGGGTTCTATCAGAAGTTACCATCAAGCTTAAGGTTAAATTACCTTATCTGATTTACTAGGAAAAATCCTAATTCAGAATCGAGCTGGCGTATAATGCTCGCGCGTTTTCAATGAAACCGGCTTCACTTCAGTCGGGAAAACCTTTTGAGGAAGAGGCTTCAGATTACTTCTTCGTCCGCTACAACAATAACAACACACGGGGGACATTGCCATGACAATGCGATACCAGCTATTTAGGTTAAAACAACTTTCAACTCTTCTATTAACAACTACCGTTTGTCTACTGCCCGGACTGTCACCGGCAAACGCCGCCTCCGGCCCGATTTATACGGAGCAGGGAAAACAATGGACCCAAGCTGCGCGCCTGCAATATTATTCGCAGGATCAGGGCTCCAGAGTCATGCCGTTGACTTGGTTCCAGGCGCTGGAACAGACAAACGGCAAGCCGTTCCTGGACGACAATATGGCCCGTTACGGTTATCTGCCGAATCCGGCGAGCAAAATCAAAGGCTTGCCGGTCGGCTTTACGACCAACGGCAGTGCGGTCGGGATGACCTGTGCGGCCTGCCATACACGGGAAATCGAGGTAGACGGCAAGGCTTACCGGATCGACGGGGGGCCGGCAATCGCCGATTTTCAAAGCTTTGCGGCCGATCTGGACAATGCAGTCGGGCAGACGTTGAACGATCAGCGGGTCTTCGATGCCTTTGCGGCCAAGGTGTTGGGCGGCGCTCCGGAGGCGGATCAAAAAACCAAGCTGCGAAAAGAAGTTGAAACCTGGTACCTGCCTTATCATACAATCATGAGCATCGCACTGCCGAAGGACAAACCCTGGGGGCCCTCGCGGCTTGATGCGGTAACAATGATCCTGAACCGCCTGACCGGTCTGGATATCGGCATAACGCCGGATCATATCATTCGTTCGAATATCCGCCTGGCCGATACTCCGGTGCGCTATCCATTCATCTGGAATGCGCCGATCCAGGACAAGACCCAATGGCCGGGGTTTGCGGACAACGGCAACGCCTTGTTGGGATTATCGCGCAATTACGGCGAAGTACTCGGCGTTTTTGCGGATTTCTACCCGCAAAAATCGCCCTGGCGGATTCTCGGCTACGATTACCTGGAGCACAATTCGGCTAATTTCGAAGGGCTGAAGGCGGTAGAGAATCTGGTCAAGAAAATCGACCCTCCAGAATGGCCCTGGAAAGAGGGCAAGTGGGCGGTCGATGCGAAACTGGCCGCTCAGGGCAAACGGATTTACGAAAGCAAGACCAAGACTGAAAACGGTGGCTGCGCGGCCTGCCACGGCATTCGCGACGGTGTGCCTCGCGCGTTGAACAAGACCTGGGCGACGCCGCTGTGTTATGTCGGCACCGATGCGAAGGAATTCGATTTGTTTGCACTGACGGTCGATACCGGCGTGCTGGCCGGGGCGAAGATACCGTTCCTCGAGCAGCCATTGAGGGCGAAGGAGGAAAATGCGGTTAAGGTCCTGAGCCTGGTCGGTATGGGCACTTTGTTGCAATATACCAAATCCCCTAAAACGCTCGATCTGGAGTTGAAGGCTCAAACCAAATTCGGATTGGTCGAGCGGCTGGCCGGCGACGTCAAGAACGGCAAACTCAAGCAAATCGCCGAGCAGTTGCGGAAAAAACAAGCAGACATGGTCACACCGGAAAACGCGGTGTTGAAAGGCGTTTACCGTCCGATGCCGACGGCCGCCCAGGCGCCGACCGACGGGTACCGCTGCAAGGATAAATTCACCGACCCGAATCCCGCGATTGCATACGAATCGCGCGTTCTGGAAGGCATCTGGGCAACTGCGCCTTACCTGCACAATGGTTCGGTGCCGACCTTGGCTGCATTGCTGGAACCGGTACAAAACCGTCCCGCCGAGTTTAAAATTGGTCCCGCCTACGATCCTGAAAAAGTCGGGTTGGCGGTCGAGCAAAGTAAATTCGATTATGTGTTGAAGACGACCGATTGCGAAGGCGCCAATGCCAAATCCGGCAATAGCCGCTGCGGTCATGAATTCGGTACGAAATTGTCTCAACAGGAAAAAGCCGCCTTGTTGGAATATCTGAAAATTCTGTAAGGGAGGGCTAAGGACCGCTCGCAGAAGTCAGCATACGAGTTTCCCACGCCCCGCGCGGGAAACTCGGAAGGGGATTATTTGCTGAGCCTGTATTCCGCCGAAGCCTCATAAATCGTTTTTCGCAGCCGATTGATGCCGCCTATCGGCTGGTGTTCGGGCAGCGCATGCCACGGGGTAAATGCCAAGTGTTCGCAACGGGCAATCGTTTCGGCATTATCGACTTCCTGCGGCGAAGGAATTGTAATCGTGGCGACTTTGACGAAAGGATGGATTTTTTCGTCCCATATCGTTGTTGCATCCTCGATATCCGTTTCAGACACGTCATTTCTGACTTGTACGAGAAAATCGAAAATGATCGGCTCGTTTCCTTTCAGGGATTCGATGATTGAGTTGCGGAGATAATTGTCTGCCGACGGCTGTGGAACTGGGGTCGGTGGCATCTCGATATGCGGACGGGCGGAAAACTTCATAACTCGGTCGGGTCCGAAAAGAAATGGCGTGGCACTGAAATAAGAAATGCCTAACGGATTGGTGACCTGCGTAGTTTGGATCGATTGCACAATTTTGAAGATTGACAGGATGCGCGGAATGTCGTCCGCTTCAATGTTTTCCGCCTCGATATACTTCAGGATCGCATTTTTCTTGGCATTGTTAAGCCTCAGATCCCTGAGCAGAAGCGGCGCAAAGAAAACGTCCAGTTTATCGTTTTGCGTATCCAGAATCCGTTGCAGTCGCAGATACTCCTCAATATTTGCCAACGCGAAATTCGGCTGATTGATCATTAGAAAATCCTGGTTATGCCCTCCGTGATCCTGACTCAATACGTTCCCCTCGACATTGAACACTTTAAGCGCCATGCCACGGCAATCATGCTTTCCGGTTTTGTCGATAGCCGGGTTTACCAGGGCGGTCGCATTGGTAAACCGGATCATGGAGCCATAGCGTTTGCCGGGCTTCTCGAACAAACCGATCCGGTATTCCTTCGGCAGTTCAGGATCGATTTGGAAGACTGCCTTTACGCAGCCATATGATTGGAGGTGAACGCCGCGGAGCATCTGAATCGGCTCCGAATAATGCTCGCTCAGAAATTTGTGTCGTTTCTCGGTAAGCGGATAACGATTTTTTTCGAATAGTTTGATCAGAATATCGGTAATTTCATTGATTTGGCTATCTTCCAGATCAGAGTCGGGAATGTATTCGAAAGGGCATTTCGGAATTTTGGCGGTACGTTTTCCGGAGCTATCCCGGGCGAAAGTTTTGGGGGGCTTTGGCATAATATTTTTCCAAGGTAAGTTTTTGAAAAAATCGCCTTTAGTCTGGAGTTCAGAATAATCTGACATTTTCGATTATTTAGCCTTTCCCTCTTCAATGGCGATAGCTCTATCAAAGGATTGCGCTGCTATTAAAGTATTTAATGAAAGCTCCAAAAGATAGGTATATTCTGAAAACAAATCAGCATAGCTTGCTGATTTGTTATATAAATAAAAAATAGTATGGTGGCTAGTAATAAAAATTATATTATTAACTGACAAAAAATTTTTAATATGAAAGTCGTTAATTAAAAGTAAATACTGTGCATGATCCCACTATTAAGAATATAGATAAAAACTTAAAATTGCATTAATTGAATATTATTTTTTGTCTTAAATATTTTTACTAACCAATAGTTTTTATATAAAAATTAATAGTTCCGGATAAGATATTGCTTTATTGCGATGGTATTTGATTTTCTAAAAAAATCTGTGATCTAACTCATATAATCAGGAAGACTGCATCTAGCACCATAATTGAATGTATTCCAGGTTAAGCCTGTCCTTAATGAGGTTGTTGCGGATTAAGCTTTTCAAAAAGAATTATCCTAGTTTCAGGCTCGATTTGGACAAAAACCGGCTCGGCCGGTATTTCGGAAGGAGGGGAGACTTTTCTAGCCCGGAGGTTCTGCGTCATGAGGGCTGGCATTTAGCTGCGGCTGGAGGGTAAAAAATTCCTTCGATATTAAATGACCCTTTGGCAACTAGGCCGAATGGAGGACAATAAACCGCATATTTTGCCGTTGATCGCAGCTTTTGAAATAGAAATAACTTTTTATATTTCATATGGTTAAGATAAATATTTAAAATACATGTTCTCTTTTTGTTCTCCTTATGAAATGATTTTGATATTCTGTTTCTAATTTCAGCAAGGAGAGTTACACAGTGAATGAATTAACCCGGCGACAAAGGGAAATTTTCGATTTTTTATGCGAAAACCACGCCACTTTTTTATATCCGCCGACTCTGGAAGAATTATGTGCTGCACTGGGTATGGCATCGCGCGGATCGCTGTATAAGCATGTGTCGGCTTTGATCGAGGCCGGATTAGTGGAGCCTTTTCAAAGCAATAAACAGGGGGGGGTCCGACTGACTGACCTCGCACTGCGTCTTTCGCGGTCCTGCCATCAGCACAGCCTGCCGTTACTGGGAAAGATTGCTGCAGGTCGGCCCATCGAAGCAGTCGAAAATATTCAGTACATCACGGTGCCCGAGGCACTGCAAACCGACAAGCCCTGTTATGTATTGCAGATCAAAGGGGACTCGATGATCGAAGCCGGCATTTTCGACGGCGACTGGGTGGTGATCGAGCAGCGCAGTTATGCCAGCAACGGAGAGATTGTCGTCGCGTTGATCGATCAGGCGGAAGCCACATTAAAATACATTCAGCAAAATCAGGACAGTGTCATGCTGGTACCGGCCAATGCCGGCATGCAGGCATTGGTCTATCGGCCTGAACAGGTCGCCATTCAGGGCGTCGTAGTCGGCCAAATGCGGAGTTACCGTTCCTTTAAGTAATTTCAACCGAGGAGAACTATCATGCAAAGAAAATATCACATGCAAGATCAAGTGAAAAACAAGGTCAAAGCGGTCATGACTCACTACGATCGACCCTTGATGGATTTTTGGCTGTGCAAATTTGGCCTGATGGGAGCTTGTTTTATGTTGGGTATTTATTGGCAGCATATGGCGGGGTTTTTCAAATAGATTAGATATAAAGAAAGACGGTTGAGCCGGTAAATAAATACCGGTTCACTCCAGTCTCGGAGGCATGAATAGGTCTTTGTAAATCTTTCCGCCGGTGCATCAATACAATGGAAGACATTTTGAGCTTGAGCGGTATTTTTAACGCATTGGTTTTGCTTCTGGCTGCGAATGGTGCGCCGGTATTGGTAGGAGCATTGGCAGGTTCATATGCTGCAAGGCCGATAGACAGCGGTATTCGATTAGGCGATGGGCATCCGCTATTTGGCACGGCCAAAACATGGCGCGGTCTATTGGCCGCGCTTGCAGTGACGCCAGTAATGGCTTATTTATTGGGGTATGGCCTGCTTACTGGTGTATTCTTTGCGCTCGGGACAATGATCGGGGATATATTGGCCAGCTTCTGTAAAAGGAGGTTGCATATAACGGAAGGCAGTCATGTGCGCGGGGTGGATACAGTTCCAGAATCTCTTTTTCCGCTTTTAATGTTAAAATCGGAATTAGGTATTGGCTGGCTTGAAATCGCTATTCTGGTCGGCGCTTTTTATTTGATTGAAGAATGGCTTTCGCCCGTGTTATACAAATGGCGTTTGCGTAATCATCCGTAGTTTTTCTACGATGCAAAGAATATGAATAAACCGGGCCTGAAGGTATTAACTTATAACATTCACAAAGGATTTAACTCGGGCAATCGGCGTTTCGTTTTGCATCAGATAAAAGAAGCATTGGAGGAAGCGGGAGCCGATTTGCTGTTTTTGCAGGAAATGCAGGGAGAACATCATCTGCATGCGCAACAAGTCGAAAATTGGCCAACGCTTTCGCAATTCGAGTTTATCGCCGAAGGGGTATGGCCGTTTTATATCTACGGTAAGAATGCAGTATACAAGACCGGACATCACGGCAACGCGATTTTGAGCCGTTTTCCTTTTGTCAGTTGGGAAAACATCAATGTATCGCCGTTTCCCTGGGCCAGTCGCAGTATGTTACATGGGGTGATCCAATTGCCGGACACCGATAGGGAAGTGCATATTGTCTGCATTCATTTTGGTTTGACCAGTCGGGAGAGGCGCGTACAACTCGATCGATTGAGCGAGCGGGTTGATCAGCATGTCCCGCATCACGCGCCATTGATCGTCGCAGGCGATTTTAATGACTGGTTAAGCCAGGCCGAGCAGCATTTTCAACAGCATTTGGGACTTCGGGAGGTTTTTCATATGACCCATGGGAACTATGCGAGGACTTTTCCTTGTTGGATGCCGATTTTACCAATGGACCGGATTTATTTCCGCGGTTTAATCCCGGTCGGTTGTGAGCGTTTGACAGGTTCGCCTTGGCGAAAATTATCCGATCATGCACCGCTGGCGGCGTCGTTTAGCCTATGAGCAGGCAAAACCATCTTTTTAGGTCTTTGCTGACCCTACCCAATCTGCTGACCAGTTTCCGCTTTCTCGCGGCTCCCGGTTTACTCGTCTTCGCCTGGTTCGGTCATGAACATGCCTTCATGGGGCTTCTGGCGCTAGTTTTTTTAAGCGACGTACTGGATGGCCTCGCCGCCCGCCTGACCGGGCAGGTGACCGAATTCGGCGCTACGCTCGATAGTTTTGCCGATTTGCTGACTTACATGACGATTGCGGTTTGCAGTTTCTGGCTGTGGCCCGAACTGGTCATGCGCGAACTGGTGTATGTCATCATGATTGTAGTCAGCTGTATCGCTCCACCTGCGGCCGGCATGATTAAATTCGGCAGACTGACCAGTTACCATACCTGGCTCGTCAAGCTGGCTGCGCTATCGGTCGGTGTTTCCCTGTTTATCCTGTTTTCGGGGGGGCCGGTCTGGCCGCTTCGAATCGCCGCGTTCGTGTCATTGGGCGCGGCGCTTGAGGAAATAATTATCACTTTTTTGTTGTCGGATCCTGAATCGAATGTGCGTTCGCTTTGGAATGTGCTTAAAAAACGCCAGCAATCTCTATGGCGAAAGTGACTCATTTGCCGTCCGCCAATATTTTCTGTCCAGATTCCGGTACGCATTCACCCTGATCCCGTGATCTGACAGATTGACTAGAACGGCGCCGCTGTCGGCGCTATTCAGTAGTTTGGCGCCGATTTTTTCATAACGCGCAACTACACTGGCGTGCGGATGGCCGAATTGATTCCGGTAGCCGGCGGGAATCAAAACATAGTTGGGCTGAACGGCGTCTAAAAATTCCTGCGTTGACGATGTCTTGCTACCGTGATGCGGCGCTACCAGAATGTCGGCGCGTAATGCATTGCCGTATTGGCTGACCATCCAGGATTCGGCGGCAGCTTCTATATCACCGGTCAGCAGGATCGCGCCATTTTCAGACTGAATTTTGAGAACACAGGAATTATTGTTATCAATTGTCGGGTCGATTTGTTTGGGTGCGAGTATCGTGAAATTAACATTATCCCATTGCCAGGTTTGTCCTGCCTTGCAGGTTAAGGGGGCATAATCAGCCAGACTGTTCGGTGCGCTGGTCAGGATGCGGGTTACGGGCACTGCGGTCAAAACCGAGCGTGCGCCGCCGATATGATCATTATCGCCGTGACTGACGATTAGTGTGTCAATCCTGTCTGCGCCCAGGCCGTGCAAATACGGCAGCACCACGTTGCGGCCCATATCGCTCTCGGACGAGAACTGCGGGCCGGTATCGTACACCAGCCAGTGATCGGCGGTTTGCACACTGACCGCAAGCCCCTGACCGACGTCGAGCAGGGCCATTCTGATCTCCCCGGACGCAGGCCGGTCGGCAGCGGTAAAAATCAGCGGCAGCAGCATGATGCCTCCCAGCCAGCGCGACGGGGTGCTGAAGGGCGCCAGCAATAACAAAGCGCCGGGTATTGCGGTGAGCAGGGCCCAGTAGGACGGCTGAGGGTGAGTGATGGTCGCGACCGGAACCTGCGCCAATAAATCCAATAGCCACATTAAGCCCTGCAACGAATAGTCAGCAGGCAATAGAAACAGGCAGGCAAGGGCCGGTGAAAACGGCAGGATTAAGAGGCCCAATAAGGATAAGGGCAAAACGACCAGGCTGACCACCGGCACTGCCAAGAGATTGGCAAAAGGCGCGATAAAAGAGACTTGCTGAAAGAAAAACACCAGGAAGGGGGCAAGACCGAGCGAAGTAGCCCAGTGCAGTTTGACAGCCCCGCTGAACAGTTTCGGTTTTTGCAGACGTCCCGAAATCGAGAAGAGGATCAGGCCGACCGCAAAGAAAGACAGCCAGAAGCCCGCAGATAATACCGCAAAAGGATCGGCGACCAACACCGCGAATAAAGCGGCGGCGAGAGTATTAAAGGGCCGCCTATTTCTTTGCCAGATCACCGAGGACATGGCGATCATCAGCATGATTATCGCGCGACGGGTAGGCACCCCAAAGCCGGCGAGAAACGCATAAAACACAGCCCCAATCATCGCCATAATTGCTGCAATTCTTGGCGGAGACCAGCGCGTTACGCCGATCCACGCCCAGCATTTGACTGTCAGAAAAAAGATAAAACCGGCGATCAGTCCGATATGTGATCCGGAAATCACGATCAGATGCGTTGTTCCGGTTTTTCTGAAAATGTCCCATTGCGGTGGGGTGATTTGGCTGCCGTCGCCGATCATCAGCGCCCGGATCAGTGCCAGACTGGGCGCATCAGGCAATAGCCCTGAAAGCCGGTCGGCAATGGCTTGCCTTAAGCCGGCCACATCAGTGGGCGCGGTTTCTTTAATTAAAAGGGGAGGCGGCATACTTCGTATATAACCTGTAGCGCCGATCCCTTCGGTAAACAGCCAGCGTTCATAATCAAAACCGCCCGGATTGACAGTGCCGTGCGGGCGCTTCAGTTTGACCGTAAAAGCCCAGGTCTGCCCGGCTTTGACCTGATGATTTGGGTGGTACCAGGACAGCCGGATCAAAGTGGGTAATTCCGGTGCCGATTCGGTTATCATGAAATCGAAACGAACATTTTTTTCCTGGATATCAGGCAGGCTGATAACACGTCCGGTCACTTTGAGATCGATGCTCTCCAGCGTTTTAGGCAACGTGGCCTGCAACCGGATCAGCGCGAAACCGATTACCCAAAATATGCCTAACAGTAAAAATACTGCTCCCCAATGGCGACGCTTCATTACAAAGCCGAATATCGGCACGAGGAACAGCAAATAGCCCGGCTGGCTCAAATCAGGTAATTGCTGAGCCAGCATTATTCCCGTCAAATAGCTAAGCGCTGCGATGATCATGAGGCTGTCGGCAATATTTTTTTAGCACGATCGAAAAACTGTTAAACTTAGGCCACGCCTGCCGGGAGGCCCTTCCTGAGTGGGAATAAATGAGGCTTCAGCAGAAATTATAGGCATTATGGCGAAACAATTTGTAAAACAGCTCCTGGATAAGTTTGTCCCAGATCCGGAGGTGATCAGACAGCACAAGCATTTGCAGTTTTTGGGCGATCGCCTGCATCAAACCAACCTGTGGCATTTGAACCGGCATTCGGTTGCAAAGGCCTTTGCGATCGGCCTGTTTTGCGCCTGGATTCCTTTACCGATGCAAATGGTATTTGCTGCGGTAGGAGCGATCTATTTCGTTGCCCATATTCCGTTATCGGTAATGCTGGTATGGATAACCAATCCGATCACAATGCCCCCGTTGTATTATTTCGCCTACCGTGTAGGGCTGTTTTTTATGAATAGTCCGGTTACCGAACAAAGCTCGGATTTTTCGCTCGGTAATGTGTTCGCCGAATTAGGGGAGGTCTGGCAACCCTTCTTACTGGGCTGCTTGATACTTGGCGTCGCCTGTGCATCCGCCGGTTATTTTGGCATTCAATATTTCTGGCGAGCCTATATCATCAAAAAATGGGCCGAGCGGAAAAGCAGGGTGGTTAGGGCAGACGCGTTCCAATGCACATACTGGCGCCTCTCCAAAAATGGAGTAAAAGGAGAGAAACAGCTTGAAAACGCACGCCTGGTTAACGAAGAGGAAGTCTAGCCGGTCAGTGGGCTAAGGGCTAAAACAAAGGTTCTGCGGCTTGGGGCTTCGCCCACTTCCGGCAGGAGCGGGCGTTTAAGAGGTGCCATTAGTTAATAAATAATTACGCCGTCTTCCATATGCAGTACCTTGCCGATTCTTGACGCCAGTTCATGATCGTGCGTAACGACCAATAAGCTGACGTTCAATTCCTGATTCAATTCCAGCATCAGCTCGTACACCTGATGGGCTGTTTTGCTGTCCAGGTTGCCTGTCGGTTCGTCCGCCATCACCAATGCAGGCTTGTTGATTAGAGCGCGTGCAACCGCGGCGCGCTGTCTTTCGCCGCCCGACAACTCGCCTGGTTTGTGTTCGAGTCGATGACCGAGTCCGACGCGCTTGATCAGTTCCTCTGCGTTTCTGCTTGCTTCCTTGACCGTTTTCCCCCCGATCAATTGCGGCATCGCGACATTTTCCAGAACGGTGAATTCGCCCAGCAAATGATGCGATTGGTAGATGAACCCGAGCGCGCGATTTCTGAGTTTGGCGAGCCGTGATCCATTGATTTTACTGATATCGACATTGTCCAGCACGACCTGGCCGCCGCTGGGCTTTTCAAGTCCGCCTAATAAATGCAATAAGGTGCTTTTGCCTGAGCCCGAGGCGCCCATAATCGCGACGCGTTCGCCGACGCCGATCGTCAAATCCACACCTTTCAAGACTTCGACATCCAGTTCTCCCTGGGTGTAGCGCTTGGTCAATTGTCGGCATTGGAGGATGGGAGTGTTATTCATAGCGCAAAACTTCCGCAGGATTGACTTTGGCTGCCTGCCAGGCGGGATACAGCGTGGCAAGCAAAGAGAGCAGGAAAGCCATGCCCGCTATCGCATAAACGTCGGTTAGCACCAGTTTGGATGGCAGTTCGCTGATGTAATACACATCGGCCGGCAGAAAATTAACCTGAAAGAAGGTTTCGATGTTCCGCACGATGGTGCTTGCATTCAAGGCGAGCGTGATGCCGCCGATGGTTCCGAGCACCGTCCCGGTTACCCCGATGATCGTACCGAGCACGACAAAGATGCCCATTACGGCACGCGAAGTCAGTCCTTGCGTTTTCAGTATCGCTATGTCGCCGCGTTTATCGGTGACCACCATCACCAGCGTAGAGACGATATTGAAGGCGGCGACTGCGACGATCAGTAATAAGATGATGAACATTACCCGCTTTTCGGTCTGCACCGCGCGGAAAAAGTTGCTGTGGGCCTGGGTCCAGTCGCTGACGACATATTCCCCGTAAAATTGCGAGGCAAGCTCGCGGGTAATCCGGGGCGCGTTAAAAATTTCATCGAGCTTGATGCGCAAGCCGGAGACAGCCCCATCCATCCGGTATAATTTTCCCGCATCGTCGATATGAACCAGCGCCATGTTGCGGTCGTATTCGTACATGCCGACCTTGAAAAGGCCCGTCACGGTGAAGCGGCGCATGCGCGGCAGGATGCCGGCAGGCGTCGAATTGATCTGCGGGCTGATCACGGTAATTTTATCGCCGACCATTACGCCGAGATAATTGGCCAGCTCGAAGCCGAGAACGATGTTATAGCTGCCTGACGTTAAATCGGCGAGGTTTCCGGACATCATGTTCGCCCCCACTTTGGAAACCTTGTTTTCATAATCCGGCAGAATGCCGTTCAGCATTGTGCCGCTGACGCGCCGGTCAGCATTGATCATGACCTGGCCGCTGATGAACGGCGCGGTGCCTTCGACATGGGGTTGATTTTGCAGTTTCGATTCGGCTTCTTGCCAGTTGTCAAGCTGGCCGTTTAGCCCGGTCACTGTCGCATGCGAGGTCATGCCGAGAATCCGTTCGCGCAGTTCGGCCTCGAATCCGTTCATTACCGACAGTACGGTAATCAGCGCGGTTACACCGAGTGCGATGCCGAGTACGGATGTTAGGGTAATGAAAGAAATGAATTGCGTTCGGCGTTTAGCGCGCGTATAGCGCAAGCCGATATAAAATATCAGAGGTTTAAACATGGAGTTGAGTTAAAAGGGGAAATAAATCAGGATTTTCTGCAGTTCGGGCAATAACCGTACAAATAGAGCCCGTGATCGGTCAGCTTGTACCCCATCTGTTCGGCAATTTCCTTTTGGCGTTTTTCAATTATCTCATCCGAAAATTCATCGACTTTGCCGCATTTGATGCACATGATATGGTCGTGATGGTCGGCGCTGGCCAGTTCGAACACCGAGTTGCCGCCTTCAAAGTGATGACGGGTGACAAGTCCTGCCGCTTCGAATTGGGTCAATACGCGATAGACAGTAGCCAAGCCGATTTCTTCATCCTCGCTGAGCAAAATCTTGTAGACCTGTTCCGCGGTCAAATGACGGTCATTCACCTGATTTTCCAGGATTTGAAGTATTTTAACCCGGGGCAGGGTAACCTTCAGGCCGGCGTTTCTTAAATCGTGCGATTCCACTTATTATCTCCGATAGAGCCGAGATCAGCTGTTTCCATGTAATGGATCATTGTAGCCTTTTTTGACCCCGAATGGCACGAGAAGTTGAAGGCGTTTTGCTCTTACTGCAGGGGCGAAAAACGAATAGCTCCCTGAAAAAGTCTCATAGGATTATTTTTTGACATCGGGTATGATCTCCTATTTTTCTATGATACCCGAGATTCATGCGTAAGCCTTTACTTTATTCTACGCTGCTGGCCGGTCTGTCCGTTGCTTCCTGTTCGATGGTGTTAAATAATTTGCCCGGCGTCTATACGGTCGATGTGCAACAGGGCAATATTGTGGATCAGTCAATGATCGATCAACTCAGGCCCGGCATGAGCAAGAGGCAAGTGCTTTATATCATGGGCTCGCCGATGCTGAAGGATGTATTTCATGAGAACCGTTGGGAATATCTCTATTCAAACCAGCCCGGAGGAGAAGCTCGGCAGCAAAAGAGGATTGTCTTGAATTTCGAAGGCGACAAAGTCGTCGGCCTGCAGGGCGACTTCAAACCGAGCAAGTTGCCGGTGCTGAAGCCTTCCCCGGATGCCACGGTGGACGTACCGAAACGGAATCAAGACGAAAGTTTATGGGGGACAGTGAGCGGATGGTTCGGTTCTAGCGATTCCTCTGCAGCGTCGCAGCAAAAAAACGACAAGGAGGAGGCGGCCGATCCGGAGAGCGCGCCAACGGATGACTCGAAAGGATTATGGGAAACGTTAACCGGCTGGATGAGTCCAGAGAAAGCCGATGAGCAGCAAAAAGACGAAGGGCTGGGAGCGCCTGCAGATTCTAACAAAGGCGGACAAAAACCCTGACAAAAATCCGCAAAAAGAGAATGCGGATAAAAAAGGAGAGCTTAAGCCCTGAAGGCAGGAGATACTTTTTTCAGTTGTTCATACGTTAAAACCGGTTTTGTGGCCGAGGTAATGCAATTTATCGCTTCTTGAATTACTCTAATTCAATGCGAGATTAGAAAAGGAGAAACTGCCATGTGGAAGTCTATACAGCCGATTGATCGAACCGTCGTACATCGGGGCATTTCGGTCCCCACTTTTCTTTACGGCACGGCCTGGAAAGAAGCTGACACCGAAAAACTGGCAGCCCTGGCGCTCGAGTCCGGTTTTCTGGGGATCGATACCGCGAATCAGCGCCGCCATTATTTTGAAGAAGGTGTCGGCAATGCGGTTCGCCGGCTTCTGTCCGAACGGAAATTGCAGCGCGGCGATCTATTCCTGCAGAGTAAATTCACGTACATGTCGAGCCAGGATCACAGGCTGCCTTATGCTTCTCAAGCAAGCTATGCGGCGCAGGTCGAGCAATCCTTGCAAAGTTCGCTCAAACATCTGCATACCGACTATTTGGATTCGTATCTGTTGCACGGACCGGAGTCCGGCAGGGGATTGACGCCAGCCGATTGGGAAGTGTGGGGCGCGATGACGAATCAGCAAGAAGCCGGTTTAGTCAGACTGATCGGTGTGTCCAATTTTTCGTTCGAGCAGTTGCAATTGCTACTCAAAAATTCCGAAAGCAAGCCCGCTTTCGTGCAAAATCGCTGTTATGCCCGGACGGGCTGGGATACGGAAATCCGGGCGCTTTGCCGTGCGCACGATATTATTTATCAGGGTTTTTCTTTGCTGACTGCGAATTCGTCCGCGTTAAACCCACAAGAAATGCATGAAATTGCCAAACGCCATGGCTGCTCAGTGGAGCAGGCCGTATTCCGGTTTGCGCTGCAAGTCGGGATGATTCCCCTGACCGGCACCGCCAGCCAGCGGCATATGCTGGAAGATCTGGCGGTGTATCAATTCGAACTGGCCGATGAAGAAATCGGCATCATTAAGAACATCGCGGTTTAGAATATCCTGTGAATGCTTCGGGCGGTAAAGCGCTCAATGCGAAATCGCATTAAGACATCCGCGTGCTATTTTTTACCAGCCCGCTGTCTTCGGGCTTCCTTCGGATCATGCAGCAGCGGCCGGTAAATTTCGATCCGGTCGTTCGTCTTAAGCGTCTGATCGAGGCTGCATACTTTACCGAAAATGCCGACCGGGTTGACCGACAGATCAATGTTCGGAAAATGAGTTAATAATCCCGAAGCCTTAATCGCGTCTTCCACCGTGGCGCCCTGGGGCATTTTTAAGGTGACAAGGGCTTGAACGTCGCTTGTCGCATAGGCAACTTCTACGATCAAGTCCCCGACTCCCTTATCGTTTCGCATACACTGTCTTCGCCCGTTCGGTAAATGAGGTCACCATCGTATTGCAGATTTGATTGAACACGGTGCCGAAGGCCAGGCTGGCCAGTACGCCGGGCATTTCGAACTCCAGGTCGAGCGAAATCTTGCTGGCGTCCTCGCGCAGCGGCATGAATGTCCAGACGCCTTCTAAATATGTGAAAGGACCCTCGAGCAGTGAAACGGTGATTTTGCCGCCCTGATCGATCTTGTTCCTCGTCGAGAACGATTTTTTGAAGCCGCCCTTCGAAATGGTCAATTCGGCTTCGACGATATCCTTCTCGCGTTTCAATATCCGGCTGGCCGAGCACCAGGGTAAAAATTTCGGATAGGACTCGATGTCGTTGACCAGATCGAACATTTGCTTGGCGGAGAATTTGACCAGGGCGCTTTTTTGCACAAGGGGCATTTTTACAGCACTCCTACCACATGCAGAAACACTAAAAATACCGCCAGCGGCGCGATATAACGTACCAGCAGCATCCAGAGCTTGAACCAGAACGGTTGGCTCAGGTTCAATTCCTGTTCGCTGTGCTGATGGTGCATGATCCAGCCGGAAAACACTGCAATGCAGAACCCGCCGATCGGCAGCATCAGGTTTGCGGTCAGATAATCGATCAAGTCGAAGAAAGTCCGTTCGAACAGTTTTACTTCGGACCAGATATTGAACGAAAATACCGTGCCGAGTCCCAGCGCCCATGCGACCAAACCTGCCTGGACGCAGGCTTTCTCGCGGCTGTAGCCTTTGCTTTCGACCAGCCAGGCGACCGCCGGTTCGATCAGCGCGATCGAGGACGTCAGCGCAGCAATTGCCAGCACGATAAAAAACAGGACACCGAAAAACCAGCCGCCGGTCATCGAGCCGAAAGCGATCGGCAAGGTTTTAAAGATCAGCCCGGGACCGGAATCGGGATGTAGGCCGTGCGTGAACACGAGCGGAAAAATGATCAGGCCGGCCAGCAGAGCGACGAAGGTGTCCGCTGCCGCGATAATGATTGAGGTCTTCGCGATCGATACGTCTGAAGAAAGATAAGAGCCATAGACCATTACGGATCCCATGCCGAGACTCAGCGTAAAAAAAGCCTGGCCCATCGCGGTCAGCACCGACGCGCTGGTCAGCTTGCTGAAGTCCGGCTCGAACAGGAAGTTGAAGCCATCGAAATAACCGCTGGTAGTCATCGCATAGCCCAATAATATGACCATCAGACCGAACAGGCTCGGCATCAGATAGCGTACGGCCTGTTCAAGGCCGTTGTTCACACCGCGCACCACGATCAGCAGCGTTGCAATCATGAATAGCGAATGCCAGAATATCAGGCGCAGCGGATTCGACACAAAATCGTCAAAAATGTTTTTGATCACGGTCGGATCTGCGTCAAAAAAGCTGCCGGTGAATGCTTTCAGTACATAAGCAGTTGACCAGCCCGCGATCACGCTGTAATAGGACAGAATCATCACCCCTGCCGCGACGCCCATCCAGCCCAGATAATGCCAGTTCTTATCCGCACGGGCTTCCTCGGTCAGGATTTCCATCGTACTGATCGGGTTCTGGCGGGTGCGCCGGCCAAGCATGGTTTCGGCCATCATTAGCGGAATGCCGATCAGTGCGACACACAGCAGGTAGACCATGACGAATGCGCCGCCGCCATTCGCGCCGGTAATATAGGGAAATTTCCAGATATTACCGAGACCGACCGCCGAGCCGGTGGCCGCGAGGATGAATGCAAAGCGGGATGACCATTCGCCGTGAATTGTTTTTTTCACATTCGCCATGAGAGTGCCTATTAGATGCTATATAAAAACACTGGATCGAGTTTAATCGAGTAAAATAACAAATTTATTGTTTTACGTCAGTCGAAAATTACAGTCCGCCCATCATGGCCGATAAGAAATCCAAAAAAAACAAGAACCCGCAAAATTCCACGATCGCTGTCAATCGACAGGCGACTCATGAATATTTCATCGAAGAGCGCTACGAGGCGGGGCTCGTGCTGGAGGGGTGGGAAGTCAAAAGTCTGCGCGACGGACGCGTGCAGTTGAAGGAAAGCTATGTGACCTTCAAACGGGGTGAAGCCTGGCTGTCGGGCGCCCATATTTCGCCGTTGTTGTCCGCTTCAACGCACATCAAGCCGGAAGCGGTGCGCGCAAAAAAGCTGCTGCTGAATCGCCACGAACTGAATAAATTAATCGGTTCGGTGGAGCGTAAAGGCTATACCATTATTCCGCTCTCGCTATACTGGAAGCATGGGCGTGCCAAACTCGAAATCGGTCTCGCTAAAGGCAAGCAATTGCACGATAAACGTGCCAGTTCAAAAGACAAGGACTGGCAGCGTGAAAAAGCCCGAATCATGAAACATGGCTGACGGCGACTCAAAATAGCCGAATACTATTTATTTTTCCCCGGTACCCGGAACCCCATGTCTCTCTCCAAATTTCTAGAAAAAATCAAAAATAATCAGCCGGTCAGCTTTCAGGACACCATTTCAGTGATTACTGAGCATTATGATTACCACCCCGTTGAGTTCAGCAATGGAATAGGGGAGGAATGTCTCATTAATCCGGCGGGTGTCAATGAAGGGTCGTGCAAAATCTTCGCCTTTGGATTGCTGCACGATCTGGATAAGCAGCAAACTTTGAATCTATTCGGCGAATTTTACCGAAAGGATGTACTCGAAGATCCCGAAGGCAAGGGGCACCAAAATATCCGCAATTTCCTCAAATATGGCTGGAAAGGCATACAATTTAACCAAATGCCTTTAGAAGAAAAATAATTTACCCTCCTGTGTTTCACTGCACTGACGCCTCCCGCTTCGTGAGAGACCCATCTTCCGCTTCAATCTTCGTGTTTTTTGGCCAAATCTGAAATCAGGCTTTAGCTACCTTCTGTATCCCCAACCCTTATCATCATATTGCCCGGTTTTATCAGGCCAGGCTGTTTCCCTGAATGTTCCTTTGTATAAATATTGTATAACTTCTATTTGACGGGAACAGTGAAAGTTGTTACATTGAACCCGCGCTATCGCATCGTAAATTAATGATATCGGCAATAAATAAACTAATTTATCAAAGTGTTGTCTGAAATAAATTGAGAAGAAAATTCTGTGAGCCGCTTATATGTTTTTAGCGTGGTGAATAATTCTTGTAAAGGTTTATTCCACACGTTAGGTCCGGGCAATTCTCTCTGGATTGACAGTGGTCAACAAATGGATGATTTTTTTCGATTCGGATAGGGGTTTTTGCTTTTTTAGATGTCGGGAACGCCAATTCTACATGGCGTTTGGGGAGGATAAGCAAATGGCTGTTATGATATCAGAAGGATATTCCTCGGAACTGCAAGGGAATATTGACCAGGAAATCGTTGATCCATTTTTTGATCAGGTGCCGGAGAAGCCAGAAGGCACCGTCTTCAAGACGGGAGAGTCGAACGTTCTGATCGCGCGTGAGCTGAAAATCCATAAGGCCAATCTGATTAATGCATTGGCCCAATCCGCATTGACTCCTTTGTGGCTATTCTGTGAATATGAACAACAGCTTGACAAAGAGGTTCTGGATCTTGATGACGAGTCGAAATCGTCTTCCGAACTGGAATCTTCTCTCGCCGCCATTCGGCAGTGTTATCAAAGCGTCATATTGAGGAATTCAGACATTGATGCCCAAGACCTGCAGAAAGCCTTGCAATGGTTTCCTTTCTCGTTCAAGGATCTTACGCGGCTGGTTAATCTGCATTGCTACGCCGTCAAGCAAGAGGCGAAGAACACTGCGCAGGTTCGCAAGCGTATTACGCAAATAAGCCAGCACAGCACCCAAGCTGAGAGCGCAGGTTTTGATGAAATTCTCGATCTCAACCGGCAGCATTTAGGGCAATTACTATTTTCCAGGACCACGGACATCCAGGAATACGTGAATGGCCTCATTGCGAGGGAGCGTCTCTGGCTTGATGCGCGCCAGCAGTTGGTAACCGCTAATTCCGGCTTGGTTTTGTTTATTGCAAACCAATACAAGGGGGGATTTTTGGATTTTGATGATCTGGTTCAGGAAGGCCAGACCGGTCTGTTGAAAGCGGCAGATCGCTACGATTACCGGCTCGGATTTAAGTTTTCGACTTATGCGGGTTATTGGATTCGACAGGCTATTTCCAGATCGCTATCCCGCTGTGAACGGGTAGTTCGGATTCCGTGCGGACAAATCGGCGTAATCAACAAATTTTTTCGCGATCGCGAACAACTACTTCTTCGTACCGGTAAGGAGCCTTCCCTGCAGGATATGGCCAAACATACCGGTCTATCAGTCGAAGAAATCGATAAGATTCTGGCGATTTCACAAACCGCTGTTCCTATCGAGACTTCGTCAGAAGATGATGAAGATATTTATGCGCCAATTGATTTTCTCGAACAGCAAGTATTCTCCACACCGTTCGGTGTGCTTGCGCAATCCGACCTTGAGCAGTTAATTGAACAAGCGCTTAACGTACTGAGTCCGAGAGAAGCTAAGATCATCACTCATCATTTTGGCGTCGATGCCGAGCGGGAGATGACTTTAAAAGAAATCGGCGCGGAATTGAATTTGACCCGGGAGCGGGTCAGGCAAATTGAAGCGGCCGCATTGAATAAAATTAAACACCATTATGGGCGGCAGTTAGGCAGTTTTCTGTAAAATATGTCTTCATATCTTGAAAAAACAGAGGCCGTACTCAATTAATTGATTAAAATAATAGGTTATTTTCGCTGTCTATCATTTTATACGGCGACGATTTCGGAATTCGACAATATAGCTCTTAAAAATTAGAAATGGTCAGGAGAGATAAAAATGAAGACGAATATATATAACTTGCTGCTCTGGTCGATCCTGATCACCGGCTTGATATTGGTATTCAATCGCTTTAATACCCAGGCGCCGGCGATGGATAGCATCGCTTATTCCGATTTTCTCGGCAAGGTCAAGGCGAAACAGATTACGCGCGTCGAAATCATGGGCGACCATGTCAAAATTCGCACCAATGATGGCCAGGATATGGAAACCATCAATCCTGACGATCCGCACATGATCGATGACCTGCTGTCTGCCGGGGTGCAGATCAGAACGGTTGAGCCGCCTAAGCAAACCTTTTTAATGCAAATTTTTGTGTCTTGGTTCCCGATGCTGTTGTTGATTGCGGTCTGGGTCATTTATATGCGGCGCCAGCAGGCAGGAGGAGCCGGTAGTTTTGGCAAGAGCAAGGCGAAGCTGCTCGAAGAAGACAAGCGCAAGGTGATGTTTGCGGATGTGGCGGGCTGTGAGGAAGCGAAGGAAGAAGTTGCCGAACTGGTGGATTTCCTGTCCGATCCGCAAAAGTTCCAGAAA
>JBPFEG010000046.1:0-98721 GCA_051061015.1 Methylomicrobium sp. | reverse complement strand
TTTCTGGAACTTTTGCGGATCGGACAGGAAATCCACCAGTTCGGCAACTTCTTCCTTCGCTTCCTCACAGCCCGCCACATCCGCAAACATCACCTTGCGCTTGTCTTCTTCGAGCAGCTTCGCCTTGCTCTTGCCAAAACTGGCTGCGCCGCCTCCCCCTTGAATCCGTTTCATGTAAATGATCCACAATGCGATCAGCAGCAGCATCGGAAACCAGGAAATGAATATATCCATCAGCAACGACCGCTGCGGCGGGACGACCGTTCTAATCTGCACCCCGGCAGACAGCAGGTCATCGATCATGTGCGGATCGTCAGGCTCGTAAGTCTCATATTCCTGACCATCGTTCATGCGAATTTTGATATGGTCGCCCATGATTTCGACCCGAGCGACCTGCTTGGCTTTGACTTTATTGATGAAATCAGAGTAGGGAATAGTGTCTTCTGATACTGGCGGTGGGGCATTGATCTGATTGAAAACCAGCAGGGTACCTACAATAAGGGCCGACCAAAGTAGCAGATGGTGTAGAGTTGCTTTCATGGTAACGTCTCCTGTGCCCCTATTTATCCGGGCAATAATCATGCGTTAACCGGCATTCAGGCATCCATTCATCTATGCCCGATGAATGCCGGCAAGGTCCGTCCTTGGTGGAATTTCCAACTCGGAGGAATCAGTGATCCCTGCCGGTACCCCGATCCCTCATCGAGAGCAGATCGGGATTGCAAATCCCTTTGCCTCACGGCAACTGCTGAATAAAAATTTCCAACAGGCCGCGCTACAAGTGACGTTGATTATTATTGTAAGGAATACGCCAAATGATTAAATTTAATTACCTATTCTTTTTTAATTAAATATTCGCTGATTCTCATCTTAATAAAATATTTAAGCTAACTCAAACTCCGCAGCACTGACGCCAAGTTCATTGGCGATCCTGACCGCAACTTTTTTCTCAGCCGTATCGAAATTACCGTCTGACGAAGCGATTGCAATAATCATCCGGATCAGCAGGCGGGCGGCTTCATTGTTAGACTTTATCTTACCTAACGCCTGATAAGCTTTGGCTTCCCCGATGTCCTTATCGAATTCGAGCTGACCGACAAAGTCCTGAAAGGCCTTGATCACATCGCTGGTTGTGAATACCGACAAGGCTTCATTGCTTTCGATGAATTTGATCATTTTTTGCTTTTCTTCGCCGGTAATACTGCCGTCGGCCATCGCCACCAATGCGGAACCGGCCATCGCGGCATTCAGAAAATCCTTATTCTTAAATTTCAATGCTTCGGTTTTTAATTCACTGGCTTTGCTTTTCAGTTGACTCAGGAAACTTTCGAAACTCACGGATTAACTCCTTATTATGCTGTTGGGTAAAATAAAATGATTTTTGATTCTCGTATCATTCGACAAGAATTATTTAATTTATGCTCCACAATTCCTCAATGCCGCAAAAAGAATGATTGCAATCCGGAACTCGAATTTTTATATCTTCGCAGCGTTTAACCTCCTGTTGTCCCTGTAATGGTATTGCCCTTACCCTGCCTGCCCGCTATGGCACAATTTCAGGACCGGCTTATTTGCTGCCTGCAACATAATTTAAACCCCACCCATAAGCATGATCCATCTGCTGATGGCCTGAGAAATAATCGATCAATTTGGTGATGCGTAGCTGATCGTTCACGTTTTCAAGCATCGCGATCGCGCACATGAATTGATCGTTACGATGACTGTCGAGCCGCACTTCGATATCCGGCTGATTATTGCACTTAATCGTGATCACCGCATCGACATGTGACCAGTTCGGCACGCCCTCATAGATAAATGAAAAAATCAGCACGCGACTGAACTCGTTCCAGTATTTTCCGTTGATGCGCATCGTTTCGCCGCCGATCGAACGACCGCTGCGGTCATCCTGATCGAGCTCAATGAACGGAAATTGCTGCAAATTACCGAAATGTCCCCCCAAAGCCTGCACTGCACCGCGAGTACCGTCCTGAAATTCCCACAGACAGGCCAGGTCGAGATCGATCCCCTCCGTTTTTCTGCTGAACAAACCGGCCGATTTAGTCGGCGTCGAGTTCCAATTCAGATTGATCAGAATTTCACCGAGACCGTTTTGATGTTTCTCCAATGAGATCGACTGACCACGTTTTTCGAGCGTAATCTTGCTCAGATTCAGCTTCTGCGGCACAGGAGCAGGAGCAGGAGCAGAAATTGGGGCAGGTGCCGGGCTCGATTCGCCTTCTTCATTCACCTCGACGCCGTAAAATTCGGCCAGAGGCTGCAAGCCGCCGATAAAGCCCTGTCCCACAGCGCGCAGCTTCCACTTGTCCTGGTGCCGGTAAAACTCGACCAGAATCAGCGCGGTTTCCTGAGTTTTCGTCGTGTCGAGCACAAAACTCGCAATTTCGAACCCAGTCAAAAAATCCTTCACAAGCACTGTCACTTGCTGAATCTCTGCAAAATTCTGGCCTTTCCCCTGCCCGTCGCTGATCGTCATCGTCAGCGCAATTTTCTGCACGGAGGGCTGGGTGCGATCCAGATGCAGGGTCAAACGGCTTTGCCCGGGATCAAGTTCTACGCCCTGTTCGGCCCGGATCGGTTGATTATAAAATACGAAATCTTCATCCCTGGACACTTTGCCCTGCGCATTCAGCAAAAAAGCGCTCATATCGAGATCAGGTCCGGTGATGTTCCGCCCCGTCATTACCTGCACATGTAATCCTGACACAGGCATCGGGCAATTTTGGCCGGCTACCATATCGATCCGAGTATACATCGCGCACCCTCCCCCGGTGAATTGTAATTGATTAATTGTGGACTTCTTTATAATCCGTCAGCGACACCCGTTCCCGATTGCCATAGCAGGCATGTCGGGTAATGATCTCACGGCTCCAGTGCCTGTGAGTCGCGATTTCGCACATCGCATCGTGCATCTTGAAAACGGCCGGCGCGGCACTGTCGTATATCGACACGGCCATTTCATAATCGGTCCGCTCAACACGGTACGCCTCTTCGATCGCTGACACCTGATCAGGATGAATCGCAGTCTTGCCGACCAGGCCATGCGCCAAATCCTGCCGGATCTCCAGTTGCAGGGTTTCCGGATCATCAAGATATTCGAATACCGGCGCTGACAACGCAAACCCGTAAGGCCTAAACTGGGTGACCAATTGTGCGATTACATGCCCCAAAGGCGTTTGATACAGGGTCATATACCGAGGCCGGCGAATGCCCAACAGATTCATCAAATCATTGCCGCCGATTCGGAGCATCAAAATACGCTCTTCCACGCCGTACTGAAGCAGAGCCTGGCGGAGTTCGCGCATCGCCTCGGCATCGAACACCTCCCGGGTTTCGAGGGTCGGCATCACTCGGAAAGATGTGCCCTGCAGCTGATCGAGGTAAGCGGAAAAATTGTCGATCGTGAACTTCGGTAAAACGAAGCCATCAATCCGTTCGATATGCGGCAAGTCCAGCAATCGCGAAAGAATTTCGGGATTACGCGCACGGATGAAGCGGAAACGCTGTTTGGTTTCCCTAAAGCCCTGCATGCACAAGCCTAAATGACGGATGCAGCTTTCAACCTCATATTTCAATACTGCGTCTTCGGTGCAAAAGATCATCGAGCGCAGCAGCGGCAATTTATCGCCGTTCGCAATGTCACGAAGATCCAGCCGGTGGGCGGGCATATACAACGGAGCGCCCAATTGCCACGGTGAAAACGGTCGGTCTGGTTCGGAAACAGCGGAAGTCTGATTCATTTAATCTCTTTAATTAATGCGGCCGCACGATAGGGTAAGTCCTGGCGCATTTCGATCGGTATCGATTTCGACTCAGCCAGCCACAGCAAATGCCGGGTCGCTTCCGAATCCGCATCTCTGAGCAGCAAACGCCCAGCTTCGCGCCTTAACAATGCACGAGTCGCTTCACCAATCCCCGGTTTAATGTAATTATAATGGCTTAAGCGATATTGTTGAGCAACAGCTTTCAAAAAATCGAGCGATAGGGCGTTCAGAGTCTTACGATCGAGCGGCATTTCAGGTTCCGTAATACCCCGCTCCCGGTAGACTTCTTCCGTATGGTTCAGCATCGCATCGATAAAAAAACGCGACAAATCATGCGGTTCGTATTCCTTATAATACACACAACCATGAAAATCCGCCGAGTCGGACAACCCTTTCCGCCAGATCGATCGGCTGATCAGTCCGGAGACGGTTGCGTTCAACACGCAGGACGGTATCAGATAATCCTCGTTTGACGCCGTAACGGCGGCCGACCCGGACAGGTCGGTCAAGACAAATAAATCGGCCGGAATACGGACATCGTCGGAGGCGGCGAAATCATCCAGGCTGGTCGCCAATTGACCGGAGATCACGCCCTTGCCGGTCCAGCCATCTACAAAAACCAGGGATTCCGGCGGATGGCGCTGCAAAATGTAATGTAACGCATTTTGATCGATGCCTTTGTCGCGCAGGATCGAAATCGAATAATGTGCGGCTTTGCGGTCGAAGTAACGCTGCAGGATATGCTTCAGCAATACGCCGACCGGCGTGCCCGCACGCGCAAGCGATACCAGCGTGATCGGTCCCTTACGCAACCGGGCGATCCGTTGGGCGAGCGCCAGCAGATGTTCAGCCATGCACGGGCCATTCAATACCAGCGCATCATGAAACAATTGCAGATAGGCTTCGGAAGGCAGCGATTCATACGTCAGCATTTCCGAATAATGGCGCTGGCCGGACTGAATCAGCGCTTCCTTGACCGCAACCGGCGTGTCTTCCATCTCGATCGGGGTCAGTAAAAATTCGACATCGTTCGCCGAATAACTGCCTGTAAACGGGGCGCTCATCTCATTGCACCTCGGCAAGCGTCCGGAACAACTGCGTATTCTTCGGAATCAACGCATAATCGCAGAGGGCCAGGAACGGCGCATCGGTCCGGCTGTCACCTGCACCGAAGGTCAGAATGTCCGGATGCACCTGTCGGTAACGGTCGAGCAAATACCGCACCGCATCCTCCTTATTGATGATTTTCGGTAAAATCGCCAGATTATTGCCGTTCAAATGCGTATATAGACTGCCGTCCTGTATAAAAGGATGCGGTTTGACGACTTCATCGAGCAGCCTTTGTAAAGGCGATTCGAGGCCCGGTTGGTGTTTCACGACGCCGAACCAGTCGATCCCGAAATCGCGAACCAGGCGTAGCTTGTAGCCTTCGTGACGATCGGCATAGGCTTGCACCTCTTCCCAGAGCGCCCACAGTTTTTGATAATAGCCGGGCAAAAGATCCTGCATCCTTTCCATCCAGGACTTGTCGACATGACGACTTTTATCCAGGATCACCGCGCCGTGATTCAGTACGGCCTCCTCTCGAAACGGCAGACTCACGCGTCCGAAAGCGCCCGCGTCGCGCGCGGTGACCGGCACGATTTTAAAATCCTTCTGAAACCACTGCCAGAGCCATTGTTGCTTGCGCGTCGCAAACGAGTTCGGGGTGCCGTCCGGCAAAAAAGCGCGGACTTCCAGCGCCGGATCGTCGGCTCCATGCTCGCACTTGCGCAAGGTCTGGAACAGAGTATCATCCAGATCGAGAAAAATATAATTTTGCATGTCCGGTCGAGGGATCGATAGCGATACGGACGCCGATCGCGTGCCAGGCATCGAGGCGTTCTTGGAGGGGTTCGTTCAGCGGAGTTTCATAGCAGAGTATGATCGCCTGGTAGACATCGGGATTCACGTTATAAATAAAATTGTCGATATCGTCGTCATAGTTGTCTTTAAAACGGCTGACTGAGGCAATATCGTTGCCCGGCTGAATCGGCGAACGGGTCGTACTTTGCACCTTGACCCGGTAACCTCGGCGTTCCAGTTCGCGTCCGAGCAAATAAGCCGGCGCATTGCATTCGCCGGTGCCCAGCACCAGTAGTGGACGCGAATCGGTTGGATTTAACCACGTCCGCAATGTCGAAATATCGTCCTCCGCCAGGATTACCGGCGCCTTGATCCCCAAACGGCCGGGCCAAGCCAACAGATGCCTCTTGCAGCGGCCGTTGCCGATCACATTGACCGACGCCGGAGGCAAAGCCTCGTCAATGCCGCCTTCAAAACGCATACGGCCCTTGCGCAGCGCCACCCATTCGACCGGCACGTCGGCCTGTGACTCAAGTTTTGCCCGATCTTCCGGACTGGCGAAATTGACCAGGCTGACGACAAACACTTTGCGCAGCCTGGGATTGACCGATTGATAAGCCTGAATCAGCCGCAAAAACGTGCGTCCGGTGCTGATTTCGTCGTCAATCAGCACCAGCGATTCCGCGTTGCAGAAGAGCGTCAATGCTTGCGTTTCGGTCGGATAATACAGAAAAAAATCGGTCGCATGACTGTGCGCCTCGTCGAATTCGAGACGACGCAGGCCGTCCAGGTGGTAGCGCGTAGTCTGCATGAACAGGCTGTTCTCGGTGCCTTCCCGGCAACTCGCCTCAAAAACGCCGTAGCCGAGGCCGGTCGCGGTTTCGGCCATCCCGATCCAGAGCGCGCTTAGCCCTACTCCGCTGTTGAGTACTGATCGCGCCAACGCACGGTAAGACCAACTCATCAGCAGCGGACTGACCGGATAATGCTTGCCGAGCACCTTGCTGACCAGCAGGAACTTGCGCTTGCTGCCGATCCGCGAGGCAAAACCGAGTAAACGCTGAATCGGCACGCGGCCCGGCTTGATGTCAAGATGCAGAACGCCGGTAGCGAGCGGAATGGAAAGAGTTTTGGTCATTAGGGAATAACGAATGCAGAAATACACGCGATCAACTTACAGAGCAAAAGCGTTGCATACTATGAGCGGCTTAAGCATGTCCGTAAGATTATCGAAGAAGTTTTGCAGGTTGATGATACAAACACGTCAGGCAACACAAGCATCATCGAGTAAAATGACCGGGGTATTGATCTCGCTGATTTTCAACCCATAACGCAAGGATGGTATCTGCGGCGTTTCACCTTTGAAACCTTCGAGGGCGATCTTAGCGAGGTTCGCCCCGGCGAGACAGGCCATCCCGAAACCGCCGGAAGGACGCGGATTGATCTCTAGCAGGCGAGGACCCGATTCGCCTTCCTTGTATTGGATATTCACCAGGCCATTCAGACGGTAATGCCTGATCAAACGCTCGGTCATTCCGGCGATGTCGGGATCGTTATCGATCGACTGGCCATGACCCGCCAACGGCGATTTCTTGCGTTGGATCGCGCACAGCAGCTCGCCTTGCCGAGCAGCACAATCGACGCTCCATTCGGGGCCGCCCAGATGCTCCATCACCAGCAAGGTATCGAAATGCGGGGTACGCCGCATGCCGTCGCGCAACTCCCGCAACGGAATCTGGTATTCGACACCCTTTAGCAGATGGCTGATGCTGTCTCGCTCCCGGTCCAGGATCCGAAAACCGAGGCCGTAAACCGAAACGGCAGGCTTTACGCACAGGCGAGTATGTTTTGACGACAGCACCTCGACCGCCTGATCGAAGGCCTCGGCATCGTTAACCACCACGAAATCCATCGCCAATGCGACTTCTTTAGGCAAATGGGTGTAAAAATGCGCCTTGTTATGCAGTAAAGTCAGGGTGTCGTAATCGGCCGCCGACATCAGGCTGATGCCGGCCGATTCGAACTGCTCCCGATTTTTACAGGCCAGTCCAGCTTCCTTGCCCGGCCAGAACAGCTCGATACGGTGCTCGCGACAAAAGTCGAGGCACCAGTCGATATAATCCTGTCCATGTAACTCGGTGGGTTCCAGATAGGCTTCGTCGGCCGCCAGAAAGGCGGTCGCGGTCCGATGCGAATGCGTACAGACGATCGTGACCTCGCCGTTCGGATAGCCGGCCTTCAGCTGCCTGAATACCGCGCCGATCGTCGAAAACGTCTTGTTGAACCAGATGCGCATGCCGCCTTACAGATTCGCTGTGATTTGCGGCAGCAGGCTGTCAATCGTGCGGCCATGGCCGTTTTCGCCGATCGCATGCATCTTCCACTCACCTTCGTGACGGTAAACTTTCGCCATGATCTGCGCGGTATGCGAACCTTGGGCACTGAGCGTGTAGCGGGCGATTTCCTTGTTAGTACTGCTGTCGACCAGACGGCAATACGCGTTTTCGACCTGATCGAATGTCTGATTCGTGAACGAATTGACCGTGAACACCAGCGATTTGACGTTGGCGGGCACCTTGTTCAAATCGACAATGATCTGTTCGTCGTCGCCATCGCCGGCGCCGGTGCGGTTGTCGCCCGTGTGCACGACGCTGCCGTCCTTGCTTTTCAATTGCCTGAACCAGACCGTATCAACGATCTTCTTTTGTTCGTCGAACAGCACGCAGGATGCATCGAGATCGATCGAGGCAGCGCCTCCGCCGCCGAACATGCCTTTCAGCAGACCCCCGCCGGCTTTTTTTGCATCCCAGCCCAGCCCCATGATCACTTTGTTCAATGCACCGCCCGCTTCCTTGTTCAGCGAGATTTTCTGGCCTTTTTGTAAACTGATGCCCATAACTATCCTTACACGTTCACGCCGAATGAAGACGCCAACGGTCCAAGACCACCGGCATAACCTTGACCGACCGCTTTGAATTTCCAGTCGGAGCCGACGCGGTAGATTTCGCCGAAGATCATCGCGGTCTCGATCGAGGCGTCTTCGCTGAGATCATAGCGTGCGATTTCCTGTCCGCCTTCTTCGTTTACGATACGGATATAGGCGCGGCTGACCTGGCCGAAATTTTGTTTGCGCGACTCGGCTTCATGAATTGTGACCGCAAAGACCACTTTATCCAGATCGGCCGGAATTCTGCTCAATTCGACCTTGACCACTTCATCGTCGCCCTCGCCGGCGCCGGTCAAATTGTCGCCGGCGTGCGCGACCGCGCCGTCCGCAACTGATTTGTTGTTATAGAAGCAAAAATCATTGTCCGACCGGACTTTGCCGTCCATTTTGACCAGAAAAGCGCTGGCGTCGAGGTCGAATGCCGCGCCATCGGTCGCGCGTGCATCCCAGCCCAAGCCGACCAGAATTTTATTTAGGCCGGGGGCTTCCTTACTCAAATTGACATTACCGCCTTTGCTCAGTGAAATCGCCATCTAATGCTCCTGTTATTTATTGAGGTTGTTTTTTAAAGTTGCCGTTTAAACGTTAATGCCGTACTGCCGGGCCAAAGCGGCCAGACCGCCGGCATAGCCCTGGCCTACGGCGCGGAATTTCCATTCGCCGCCGTGGCGGTAGATTTCGCCGAAAATCATCGCGGTTTCGATCGAGGCATCTTCGCTTAAATCGTAACGCGCGACTTCAACGTTTGTCTCTTTGTTCACGATCCTGACATAAGCGCGAGCCACCTGACCGAAATTCTGCTTGCGCGCCTCGGCGTCATGTATTGTTACGGTAAAAGCGACACGCTGAACATCGGCAGGCACCTTGTCGAGCAGCACAACGACCGTCTCGTCGTCGCCATCGCCTGCGCCGGTCCGGTTATCGCCGGTATGTTCGACCGAGCCGCAAGTCGATTTGGTTTGATTATAAAAAATGAAATCGCTGTCGGAACGCACCTTGCCGTCTTCCTTGACCATGAACGCACTCGCATCCAGATCATAGTCTGCGCCGTCAGTCGCTCGTACATCCCAGCCCAGGCCGACCAGCACATTTTTTAGCGTAGGGTCAGTCTTGGACAAGCTGATATTACCGCCTTTACTCAGGGAAATTCCCATGATTATCCTCCTCGAAGCATTATGGATTGAATCTTCGCGTGATTTTCGACATGCCAATCCGTATAGGATAGAAGAATATTACGAAGTTCACAAAAATTCCTGAAGGAAAAAATCTCTTTGTATGAAATATCAGTTATTTACATACAAGCCGCAGATAAACCCCATGACTCATCATTCTGTGTCGCCAACAAATCCGTTTAGAATTGCGCTTCCTTACGTTGATCAAATTGCCAGCCAGTCTCAGGAGCGTTCGACATAGCCCTCTCCTGTTGTCCTTTGATCAGAATGCGCGCCAATTTACGTAAACCTTCGGAAGAGATTTCCAACCCGAACGGACGCCCCAAACTTTCAAGCTGATAAATCACATCGGTCGCCGCGATAAAAGTCATGTAACGCAAGCCTTGAATCTCGGGCAATTGCTTGGCCAGATTCTTCAACTCAGGCGCGAGGCGTTCCCATGTGTCAGTAAAAAATACCCGGACTGGATCTTTGCCGCCCGGTTGCTGGCCTTTGGTTGCAGCCTGAAAGGCGCTGCGCGCTTCGAGCAGAATTTCGGTCAGCGAATCTTTCAGTTGCTCTGAGTTTGAATCAAAGGACGCCTGCTGAATTGCCTTGCTGAAAAACTCGTCCCAGGCCTTCCACGCTTCCTGCCATTGCTGCTGCTCGGCGGCTGATAGCGGACCGGCCGGCGCGCTCGACAAGGGCTTAACCGACGCATCAAAACCCAACTGTACTGATATCCCTTCTTCTTTTGCGGCCGCACCGGTAAATTTGAGCGTACTGATTATCTGATGCAGTTCCGCCTCGTTTTCTTTCGGCAGATATTCTGCCAGTTTGCGCTCGATGTCTCCGCGCGATTTGTTCAGGTCGACTTTCAAACTCGCCAGTTGCGGCTCCGCATAACGCCGCAATATATCCTGCAACTGGTCGATATTCAAAGGAACTCCGGACTGATCATAAGCGCGAGCCTGGGTGACCGGTAAACTTAAGACGGTTTGCTGTGGATTGATTGTCGGCTGCTGCCAGGTCTCGAGCATGCCGCTCCATTCTAAAAGCGGCATGCATTGACCGTTCATACCGGTACCGAAGCGGACATGCACATTGTTGATTAAATGCACCTGCCCATTCTGTCCGTCCAACTGCGGATTGGAAAGTTGCAAAAAACTGCAACCCTGACGGTCTTTCCAGACATTTGCGCTCAAATCCGGGCCGGTGAAAAGCTGCGAAACCAGCGCATTTTTGATCAGGCTGTAGTCCGCATACAGTGGGAGACTGAATGACTCAGCCCAACTGTTTTGAATCATGGCGCCGAATAAAATAACAGCTGAGGGGATAAATCTGTGGGTCATGGGTTTGAATTTTCCTTGTTAATCAAGCTCAGGAGACGCTTCAAAAAGCGCCGGAAATAGAAAATCGGACAAGAAGGGATTAAATACCTTTAATCATGAATCATCGATGAACCAAAGGTCAAGAGACAGAAGTCATTTGGGCGCGACTCCTGTTATTTCAGCATTTTATAGGTGGCTGATTATGATTTTATTAACTGTCGAACCTCAAGACTGCAACGCATTTTCGTCACAAAATCTGTAAAATAAACGGAGGTTTCTCACGCTCTCGACTGCGCCTGCGCCACTATATATCTTCCTTATGAAAAAGATCTCCCCATTTTTAGTAGTTCTGGCACTACTTAGCCCCCTCTCCTTACCGGCGGAAACCAATCGGTGGGCTAAAGTCACAACATCCGCAGAAATTAGCCCGCTTGCTGAAAGTATCGGCTCTTATACAGCCGGTTGCCTGAGCGGCGCGGTCGAACTACCCCCCAACGGCATCGGCTATCAGGTAATGCGCCTATCCAGGCACCGTTATTACGGCCACCCTGACCTGAAAAATTTCATCGAAACCCTGGGGCGTAGTGTCGCCTCCCAGCATCTGGGCGTTTTACTGATCGGCGACATGGGCCAGCCGCGCGGCGGTCCGACACTGACAGGACACCGCAGTCATCAGAACGGTCTGGATGTGGACATCTGGTTCTTGTTGTCGAGACAGGCCGAAACCCGGACACTAGCTTATACCGAGAGGGAAAACTGGAGCGCGCCTTCCGTATTGCGCGATCATTCCGACCTGATCGACAGCAGGCAATGGACCGAAGCCAACGAACGAATCCTCCAACTCACGGCGGAAATGCCTGAAGTAGATCGACTCTTCGTAAATGCCAGCATCAAGCGGGAGCTCTGCCGAACGCACGCCGGACAGAAATGGCTGCGCAAAATCCGCCCCTGGTGGAAGCATGACGACCATTTTCATATCCGTCTGAAATGCCCCATGAACAGTCGATTTTGCGAGCCCCAAGAAACACTGCCTGTCGGAGACGGCTGCGATGCCTCACTGGCGTGGTGGTTTACAGCCGAAGCAAAGTCCCCTGTAAACAAACTGCCACCGCCGAAAGCTCCCGTTCTGCCAGCGCGCTGCGATCAGGTCTTGTACCGTTAACGCCCGAATCGCATCCGGCTTATTGATGCCCTATCCGATCGACAAAAAATTCGTCATCGCCGTCTCATCGAGCGCCTTGTTCGACCTCGGGGAATCCGACCGTGTCTTTCGCGAACAAGGTCCCCTTGCCTATAAAACATACCAAGAACAAAACCAGAACGAGATACTCGGCAAAGGCGTCGCCTTTCCGTTCATTCGCCGCTTTCTGAATATCAACGCACGCTTCAGCGTCGAACAGCCCGTCGAAGTCGTGCTGCTGTCCCGAAACTCGGCCACAACCGGTCAACGCGTTTTCCGATCGATCAGGCATCATAGTCTTAACATCAGCCGAGCAGCCTTTACCGAAGGCAAATCGCCTTACCCTTACATTCCAGCCTTTAACGCTGCCCTGTTCTTATCAGCCAACGAAAATGACGTACAGAAAGCGATTGCGGCCTGTTATCCTGCAGGTACGGTACTGCCTTCAACTGTTTATGACGATCCCGATGATGAGGAATTACGGGTCGCGTTCGATTTTGATGGTGTCCTGGCCGATGACGAAGCGGAGACGGTTTACCGCAACGGCCAGTTGCAACAATTCATTCAGCACGAACAGGACTACTCGCATATCCCGCACAATCCTGGCCCTTTGGCTGATTTGTTCCGAAAACTGGCCTTCATGCAAAAACTCGAAGATCAAGCAATGGAACAGGACCGGAACTACAAAAGAATCCTGCGCACCGCGATTATCACCGCACGCAACGCGCCCGCGCATGAACGCGTGGTCACTACGCTCGAAAGCTGGGGAGTGAGCGCGAATGAAACTTTTTTTCTGGGCGGGATGAGCAAGGAGCGAATTCTTACCGTATTCAAACCGCACATCTTTTTCGACGATCAGAAGCGCCACCTTTTGACGAGCGGAAAGGACATACCGATGGTGCATATTCCGTTCGGCATCGCCAATCGCAGCGACCCTAAAATGGCCGGCGATTTCATAAACGAGCCCTCGAATTAGCTTGGCCTAATAAGTGAAATCAAAAGCAATAAGCAGCGTAAAGCCGAAATCAAAGCCCATCGCCGCAAACGCCAGCAGACCAACATTTAGACCAGGGGCGAGACAAACGTCAATCTATCCTTGAGTTCGTCCCCGTGTAATTCCTTATTATTGAAGCCCTACAACAGTTACGGCATTCCCCTTTTCGTAGAGCGCAGCTATTATCTTGACATTGAATTTACCTGTTGCGATTGCGGCAAACACGGAGTCTGGAAAGCTCAGCAGCAGAAATGGTGGTATGAAACTGCTAAAGGCAACGTCGAATCCCGAGCCATCCGCTGCCGCTCCTGTCGTAAAATCAAGCGCGAACGTAAGGAAGGCGCCCCAAAAACCCAAAAGGAAGAGCTGCAAAAAAGACATGATCAAATGTGGTAGTGATACGTTTTTTCCTGCCCCGATCCTGTTTGAGGCAAACCCTAATAGCTCTGGCTTGAACAGGAAAGTTGGCCAATTTAGCCATTCCCCTGAAAGGGAAAGCCAAATTTCTTATAATAACTTGATCGAATCGATGACATGAAAAGGTATCCGGTTTATTTTGAGTAGACAATTCAAGAGACTCTGCTCAAATCGGCTTGAACTTGTCGCTCATTGATGTTAATATCGATTCAATACTATACTGGGAGATAAACAAAGAATGAAAACCGCCAAACAGCTCTTGTCCACTACTCTCGCAGCCAGCATCGCAGCGATTCTTTTCCCGTACGGCGCACAGGCTGCTACGGATGATGCGAAAAAATACCATCAGCTCTATGAAGAAAATTGCGCCAGCTGTCACGGCGCGGATCATGGCGGCTTCCTGGCCCCGGCCTTGAATAATGAAACACTGAAAGGCCGCAGCCCGACCGCGTTGCGCACGATCGTAATGACCGGCAGCTTCGATACGTTGATGCCCCCTTTCTACGGCAAACTGTCGGACGACGACATCCGCGGCCTGGTCAAGCACCTGCAATCGACGCCGAAGCTGGACAATCCTGCCTGGACGATCGACGACATAAAAGCGTCTCTGAAAGTGTACGTGTCGGACGAAAGCAAATTGCCCGAAAAGCCAACCTATGCGATCGACAATATGGACGATATTATCGGCGTGGCGGCGCGCGGCAAATATGGCCGCGGCGAAGGTTCGAAAGCGGTCTTCATCAACAGCAAAACCCAACAGAAAGTCGGCGAAATCGCGACCAACGCGGCGGCTCACATCATCGACTATAACCCGGTCAATCCGCGCTGGGCTTACGTAAAGAATGACACCGCCGAAGTTTTCAAGGTCGACCTGTATTCGATGCAGGTCGTGCGCAGCATCAAGACTGGTTTCAACGGACCCGGCCTCGGCGTCTCGCGCGACGGCAAATACCTGATGGCCGGTTCCTATGTGCCTCACAATGCGGTAATCCTGAACGCGGATACACTGGAGCCATTGAAAACATTTGAACTGGAAGGCGTCGATCCGGACGGCAATCTGGTTTCCTCAGACTCCGGCATGGTGATCGGTACGCCTTATGCGGACGTTATGGCGATTGCGCTGGAAAACGCAGGCCAGGTCTGGGTCGTCGATCTGAAGGACGATTTCCCGGTCACCAAAATCGAAAACGTCGGCCGCCATCTGCACGATGCGTTCCTGACGCACAACGGCACCAAACTGATGGTCGCCTCCTATGACGACAGCATCGTGACCGCGATCGACCTGAAAGAACGCAAGATCATCAAGAAGCTGGATGCGGGCTGCGTGCCGCACGTCGGCGGCGGCGCGGCGGTGCAGGTCGACGGACGCACCTTGGGCTTCGGCACCAACTTCGGAGACTGCGGCAAGGAAGTGGTCAGCGTCTGGGATCTGGACAAAATGGAGGTCGTGAAGCAAGTGCCTGTATCGGGCGGCACCGAGTCGCCGGCCGCGCATCAAAACGCGCCTTATGTAGCGGTCGATATCATTTCCAAGGACAGACGCGCCCGTACCGTCCAGCTGATCGACAAGAAATCGCTGGAAGTGGTTAAGACGCTGGATGTCGGCGGCCATGCCTACTTCCCCGAATATAGCGCGGACGGCAAATACCTGTATGTAAGCGCTGGCTACAACGGCGACGAAGTCGCAGTATTCGACTCGACTTCGCTCGAAAAAGTCGCCGCGATTCCGATGGAAAGCCCGGCAGGCATCTTCTCGCACGGCCGCGTCAAATACATCACTCGCGGCTTGTCGCCTGAAGAATCGAATGGGGTTAAACAATGAGAGCGTTGATTATCACCGGCGCTCTGTTTGCAGCGGCTTTCACCGCAACCTCGGCAAGCGCCGCGAGCATCTATGCTGGACAGGCGCGTGCAGCCCAGGTCTGTTCGCACTGCCACGGCGTCAAAACGCCGTCAGCCGATGCGCCGTTTCCGCCGCTGGCCGGGCGCGATGCCGAGTACCTGCAGATGGCATTGAAGCAATACCGCGACAAGACCCGCAAATCTGACATCATGAACGGAATTGCCGGATCGATGTCCGACGACGATATCGCGAATGTCGCAGCTTATTACGCCCGGCAAAAAATGAATCCATGATCGAGAAACTTCTACCCCTGCTGCTGGTCACAATGCCGGCAGCAGGCGGCGAGATTTCGGCCGAACGGGAGCAAGCGCTCCGCAATCTGTTGAAGCAGGATTGCGGGGCCTGTCATGGCTTGACTTTAAAGGGGGGCATGGGGCCGGCACTCTTGCCGGAAACGCTGGCCGGAAAATCGGATGACTTTCTGGCCGACACGATTTTGAACGGGCGCCCCGGCACCGCGATGCCGCCGTGGCAGCCGTTCATGAATCGCGACGAAGCCCTATGGCTAATAGGAGTTTTGCGGAACCCCTCAAATTAAGTAATCAAATTATCACTTCCCGATTCTAATATGATCAAACTCCCTCATCTCTCGATTCGCGACTCATCGATCGCCGGTTCATTCTTTAATCCTGATAAATAAAACAAGCCTCTCTTTTTCGCACCGGCCTGCCTGTCGGCACTTTCCCTTCATAAATGCTTTCTTATTCCTACTACCGAAACAGAGTAAATGGCATGATGTCTTTTAGAAAACTTCGAAACGTGGTCATTTCGGCTCCTATCTTCTTGCTGTCCTTTCTCTTTTCGTCATCTGTCTTTGGGGAACTCCGCGCGACCGGCGACCTCGGCATCGTGATCGAACGTGAAAGCGGCAGCGCAGTGATCGTGAACACCACCACGCATAAGGCACTTGCCAAAGTCGCTAATCTTGGCGATTTGTCCCATGCCTCGGTCGTATTTTCGCGCGACCAGCGCTATGCGTATATTTTCGGCCGCGATGGCGGGCTGACCAAGATCGACCTGTTACAGGACAAAATCGAAAAACGCACCGTGCAGGCAGGCAACAGCATCGGCGGCGCGATTTCCCAGGACGGCAAGCTGATCGCGGTATCAAATTATACGCCCGGCGGTATCAAGATTTTCTCGTCCGACACGCTGGAACTGGTGGCCGACATTCCGGCCCGCTATGCGGACGGCAATCTGTCGAAAGTGGTCGGTCTGACCGATGCCCCCGGACAGCGTTTCGTGTTCAGCCTGTGGGATGCGGGCGAGATCTGGACGGTCGATGTCAAGAACCCGCAAAAACCGCTAATCCAAAAATATCCGAACATTGGAAAAGAACCTTATGATGCGCTGATGGCGCCGGACGGCCACTATTATATTGCCGGCCTGTTCGGGGAACCCGGCCTTGCCTTGCTGGATTTATGGCAGCCGGAACAAGGCGTCAAACGCATCCTGCCCGATTACGGCAAGCACGACGAGAAATTGCCGGTCTACAAGATGCCGCATCTCGAAGGCTGGGCGGTTGCGGGCGATTACCTGCTCGCGCCCGCGATCGGCCGGCATGAAGTGCTGGTGATCGACAAAAAGACGTGGCAGCTGATTAAGGCGATTCCGGTGCCGGGACAGCCGGTGTTCGTGATGGCCCGGCCCGATGCGCGCCAGGTCTGGGTCAATTTCGCATTCCCAGACAACAACCAGCTCCTGGTGATCGACACCAAAGACCTGTCATTGACGAAACTGCTGACGCCAGGCAAAGGCGTCCTGCACATGGAATTCACCCCGCGCGGCGAACAGGTCTGGGTCGCGCTGCGCGACGACAATCAGGTCGTCGTTTACGATACGTCGACGTTACAGGAAGTGAGCCGGCTACCGGTGCAAAAACCGAACGGGATCTTTTTCACTGCGCGCGCGCATAAAATCGGTTTATAGCGATGTTGAGCGACCTGCATAAACAGTTGCTGAACGATTTCCAGCGCGATTTTCCGCTGGTCGAGCGCCCCTATCTCGAAATCGCGAATAAACTGGGCGTCAGCGAGAATGCGGTGCTATCGGCGTTGACCGAACTGCGCGACAACCAGCTGATCAGCCGCGTCGGCCCGATTATTCCGCCGAACCAGATCGGCGTCAGCATGTTGGTCGCGATGGCGGTGCCGGAACCGGAATTGCAGAAGGTGGCCGATATCGTCAGCCGTTATCCCGAAGTCAATCATAACTACGAGCGCGAACACCGCTTCAATCTCTGGTTTGTCGCGGTCGCATCCAATGCGGAGCATCTAGGCCGGGTACTCGATGCGATCGAAAGCGAAACAGGTTATCCGACCCAGCGCCTGCCGCTGGTGAACGACTTTTTCATCGATTTGGGATTCCGCCTGGACTTGAGCCATGCTTGATGCGCGCGATTTTGAACTGCTGACCGAAATCCAGCTGGGCCTGCCGATCAGCCCGAGGCCATACTATGACATCGGCCTGGCGCTCGGAATGACCGAAGCGGAGGTGATCGAGCGGCTATCCGTGCTGAAACAGGCCGGACTGATCAAACGGCTCGGCGTGATAGTGAAGCACCGCCAGTTGGGCTACCGCGCGAATGCAATGATCGTCTGGAATATTCCAGATGCGCTGGTAAAGGATTTAGGTGACCGGATCAGCCGGTCGTCTTTCGTAACGCTGTGCTATCAGCGCCCGCGAACGCCCGAGTGGCACTATAACCTCTATTGCATGATCCACGGCAAGGACCGCGATACCGTGATCAAACAGCTCGAACAACTCAGCGTAGACTGCGATCTGGAACGGTTCGACCGGCAAATTCTGTTCAGCCGGCGCTGCTTCAAACAGCGCGGCGCACTTTACCGCACCGTTGCTTCTACCCTTCCCGCCGAACTCGCGCATGGATGAAATAGACCGTCGGATCATTAATGTGTTGCAAGCAGGGTTTCCGGTTTCGGAGAGGCCTTACTTGGAAGCGGCGCTGGCCTTGGGCCTCAGCGAAGCCGAATTGCTTGCCCGCCTCGAAAGGCTGCTGCAGGATCAGACTTTATCCCGCTTCGGCCCTTTGTATGACGCTGAAGCGATGGGCGGTGCATTAACGCTGGCAGCGATGCAGGTGCCGGACAATCGCTTCGATGAAGTCACCGAGATCGTAAATGCGTTTCCGGAAGTTGCGCACAATTACGCGCGCTGCCATGCGCTGAACATGTGGTTTGTGCTCGCGACCGAAACGCACGATCAATTGCGGCAGGCGTTGGAAGAAATCGAACATCGAACCGGCCTGACCGTCTATAACATGCCGAAAATTACCGAGTATTTCGTCGGCCTGAAGCTGGAAGCCTGATGATTAGCATTGATGAAACCGACTTGAAAATCATCCGTGCGACGCAGGCCGGCCTGCCGTTAACCGCCCGACCCTATCACACGATCGCCGAACGGCTGGAATTATCTGCTGAGGACGTGATCGAACGAATGCACCGAATGCAGGAACTCGGCGTAATCCGACGGATCGGCGCAGTGCCGAACCATTACAGGCTAGGCTACCGCTTCAACGGCATGACGGTCTGGAACGTGCCCGACGAAAAAATTGACGCGCTTGGACAAAAAATTGGCGGGCTCGACTTTGTCAGCCATTGCTATCATCGTCCCCGGCACTTGCCGTTATGGCCTTACAACCTGTTCGCGATGGTACACGGCAAGAGCCAGGAAGAGGTCGACGGACAGATCACGCAAATTGCGGAGATTCTTGGTGAGGATAATTTGGGGTCTGACGTGCTCTATAGCTCCCGGATTCTGAAGAAGACCGGGTTTCGGAGTCGTTAAATGGCAGGGTATGCATTTATGCCTTCAGGGTACCTGGGTAAATCCAAAAAGTCGAGTAACTTCATAATCGTACGCAATGCGTACCCTACATACTTATTCACAACCCTATGTTCAGATTAAGCCATTTCATGCGGGAACTGCTGGACCCTCAGCCTTTAAAGCCCGCGCGCAAACCGGCCTCCCCGGTCGTAATCTGGAATCTGATACGCCGCTGCAATCTGGCCTGCAAGCATTGCTACACGACCTCGGCCGACATCGATTTTCCGGGAGAACTTTCTACGCGGGAAGTGTATACGGTGATGGATGACCTGAAAGCGTTCAAGGTCCCGGTGCTGATCCTGTCCGGCGGCGAGCCGCTGCTGCGTCCGGACATCTTCGACATTTCCCGTCGCGCGAAGGCGATGGGTTTTTATGTCGCTTTGTCCAGCAACGGCACCCGGATTACCGAACGGAATATCGACGAAATCGCTGACATCGATTATCAGTATATCGGCATCAGCCTGGACGGGATCAAGGAAACACACGATAACTTCCGCCGGATGCCCGGATCATTCGACGAGGCGCTGCGTGGAGTGCAACTGTGCCTGAACAAAGGCATCAAGGTTGGAATCCGTTTTACGTTGACCCAGGACAACGCACAGGATTTTCCGGCCCTGTTGCAGTTGATGGACGATTACGACATCGACAAGTTTTATCTGTCGCACCTGAATTACGGCGGACGCGGCAACCGCAACCGCAAGGACGATGCGCATCACCAGATGACGCGCGAGGCGATGGACCTGCTGTTCGACACCTGCTACCGGTGGCTGAAGGAAGGTAAGGAGCGCGAGTTCGTGACCGGCAACAATGATGCCGACGGGGTGTATTTTCTGCACTGGGTCAGGCAGCGTTTTCCGGAACAAGCCGAGCACATCCAGTCCAAACTTGAACAATGGGGCGGCAATGCCTCCGGCGTCAATGTCGCGAACATTGACAATCTCGGCATCGTGCATCCGGACACGTTCTGGTGGCATTACGATCTGGGCAACGTCAGGAAGCGCCCGTTTTCGGAAATCTGGATGGACCGCAGCGATCCGTTGATGGATGGATTGAAATGCTTTCCCCGCCCCCTCGAGGGCCGCTGCGCGACCTGTCATTTTCAGACGATCTGCAACGGCAACACCCGAGTCCGTGCGGCGCAGACGACCGACAATTTCTGGGCCGAGGATCCGGGCTGCTATTTGACCGATGCGGAAATTGCGGCACCGGTATAATCAAAATTCATTGAACCGCTCGATACTCTACGAAATATAACGCCAAATCGGTCAATGCGCTCTCAACGATAGCCGCGAAGCGATCGCCTGCCCTTCCCGCTCCGGATTGATCGCGGTATCGAGAATGAACACCCGCTCGCGTGAAACACCGCCCTGTTGTACGATATATTTGGCGACCGCCTGTGCTCTTTTGGCGGCCAGATCTTTCAGACGCTCCACTTCCGGCTTGATGATCGTGAACAGTTTTTGTTTCGCGACCTCATAAAAATCCTCGCCTTCTTTCGCATTGATCAGGCGCGGCCTGCCAAACAACGAGCGCTCCGCGAGCAGCGGAAATTTTTCGATGAACATCTGCGCCAGGTAATCCTTGTATTCGTCATCGGACAACTCGATATACTCAGCCCGTACTTTTTTACCTTTCTTCGCGATCGCGGCCGCTTTCAACCGCTTTAGCTGATCGAAGAGCGCCGCATCCTTCAACGCGGGCCAGTCCTGCTCTTCGTAGGCGGCGCCCTTGATTTCGAGATTCAATGCGGGCCGCTCCTGCAGCGCCTTGGCCAAATTGTCGAGTTTGGCCGATTGCTCTTTATCCAGTTCGGCCTTACCCGGCTTGAAATCGATTTGATCCAGCTCCTCGCCACCGTCAAAGGCCGAGGCGAGCGCTCTAAACGGCGATGTGATCACCTTTTTCAGCACATTCAACAGCGCATCCGTGACAATCGCGCGAATGCTGAATTTCGGATCTTCCAGGCTGCCGGTAATCGGCACGTCTAGTTTGATCCGGTTGTCGCTGTCCTTCAGCAAAGCGACCGCCAAGTCCAGCGGGAGCGAGACCGCGTTCGGATTCTCAACCTTCTCTCCGAGTTCGAACTGATCGATCAGAATATTGTTCGATGCGGTCAGGGCCCCCTTCTCGACCCGATATTTCAAGTCCAGGTTCAGCTTGCCCTTTTCGACCTTGTAACCGGCAAATTGCACCATGTAAGGACTGACCAGCGGCATCGGCAGGCCGTGGAAACTCAATTCCACGTCGTACTCGCCGCGATAGGGGCTTACCTCGCCGCGCACGTCGACCGGCGCCAGATCGTAGGCATTGCCCTTCAGCGACACTTTGACCTTGGATTTCTTTTCCGACGAAAAGCCTGTGGCGCCGCCGTTAAGCTCCTGGATTTCAGCCGCAAAAGGCAGAATCAGCGAGAGATCGGCAAAATCGGAGGAACCGTCATGCACCTGAAACTGATCGAGCTTGAAAAACGTCGGGTTACGATCTGAGTCTGGCTTCTTTTCCGTGGCGGCAGTGGCAGGCTTTGTGCTTGTGGGCTTGCCTGTCGATAAGACTTCGTTGATGTTGACGGTCTTGTCTTTTTTGATCACGACCCTCGCATAAGGCTTTTCGATCAGCAGGCGCTTGGCGGTATAGCGGTTCGCCTGCAGATCCGCATCGATCTCGCTCAGGGTCAGTTTTCGCCATTTGATGAAATCCTTGTTCTGAAGCTGGTCGCGCGTTACCAGTTCCTCTACGCCGGCACGTCCCTGAAATTTGATATCGGGCTGCTGTTCGGCGAGTTGAACATCCAGCTTGCCCTCGGCAAAAAAACCTCCATCGATCACATCCAGACGGGCAAACCGATCGACATAGGTCTGAAATTTATCGAGCTCGATGTCCGCGATCGAAACATTCAACCGCGCAGCCAGAGGATCGACAACCACATCACCGTCCAGTTTGATTTTTCCGCCCTGATTGAAGCGGGCACTCAACTGTACGGGTAATTTTGTGCCTTTCGTATTGGTGAAATTACTCAATGTGAAATCGACCGGCTTGAGTTGGAAGGAAACCGGCTTTACTTGCGTTCTATCTTCGAAATTTACGCCGAAACCGCTCAATGCCAATGATTTGAGCGCAATTATCCAGGTCTCGGAGATTTTTTCTGCCGACTGCGCAGCCTTTTCGACTATCGCCGGCTTTCCGCTCTCATCCAAGAGAGTCAGATAATTGATTTTTCCTTCTGGAGTCAGCCAGGCCTGAATATCGGCATTTTCGAATTTAATCGCATTGGCGGAAATAGTGCGCTTGAGCAGGTTAAAATCGATTCCTTCGCCGGTCAACCGCTCTATTTCAATTAATGGCTTATTTTCGCTTGCCTCGGAGAACCGGCTGCCGCTGGCGGTTATTTGTCCATTTTGAAAGAGCAAATTAAATCCTTTCTCTTGGTAACCGGCAGTGCAAGCTGTAATCAGCCCGATTTCCGCAATCTTTAAATTTCCTTTTAGGGGCCCCAAACCAATTAAATCGAAATCGCGCAGTTTAACCTCGGCTTTTTCGGTCGCGACCTGCCATTTTTGGCCGGCATAGGTGATTTTATATCCGGCATTCAGGGAAATAGCGGATGATTTGGCAGTCGGTTTCTGGGTCTCCGCAGCCGCATAAACAAAATTTTTCAATTCAAAGCGGCTTTTAGGAATCTCGAGCTCCAGTCCCTTTGCCGAAGAATAATTAACATGATATTCCGCCTCCAGCACCTCCCCGCCCTGCAAGTCGAAGCTCACCGTATCCTGCAACGCAACGCCGGTCAGGTTCTGCAACTTAAGCTCGTCCAGTTTTAGACGGCCTTTCGAGAATAAAGGCGCGATACCGGCCTCACCTTGCCACTCTAGAGTTCCGCCCGACTTTAACGCCAGCTTCAAATGCAACTGGAAAGGCTGATTTTGCCCAAGCGAGAAGCGTTCCACAGTCAAATCGATCGGTACGATTTCTTCCCGGACCGGTTTTTTAAAATGATCGTCCTCCCAGAGCAATTTGCCGCCGGACAGCGCCAGACTGTCGATCTGCACGGGAAATAATTCATGTTCAGTTTCGGGCGACGGCTCTTTTTTGACCAGCACAAGATCGGCAAAATTGAAGCGGCCGTTTTTCTCTCTGCCCAGACGCACAAACGGCTTGATCAACCGCACGTCATCGATTATTAGCGTGGTGTCCTTCAGCGATTGCCATAGCTCGACGTCTGCCGCTAGACGCTCGAAACTTACGAAAGGCTCACCGTTCTTCTCCTGTATCGCCAAACCCTGAATGGCAAACCGAAATAAAAACGGGTTCAGTTCGACTTTGGCGATCGATGCCTGCCTGCCGGTCAGTTCCTTGATCATCACCGGCGCCCTAGACTTCAGAAGATAAGGCAGAGCATAAAAGCCGGCCAGCGCATAAAAGAGCACTATGCCGCTTACGATAGCCAATCCTTTTAATATCTTGGTCAACAGGGTTCTAGCGTTCATAAGATTCCTTGAGCTATTCCTGGATTAGGATAGCTCTTCCCAATAAAAAAGGCGACTTGGAAGCCGCCTTTTATATTCCCGAAACGCCGTCAAATTATAAGTTGACGTATCCGGTTTCCTCGTGCAACACCGTATCCAAGCCCTGCACTTCTTCATCAGCAGTCACACGCAAACCGATGAATTTGTCGATCAGTTTCAACAACACGAAACTGAAAAACGCACTCCAGACTATCGTTACCCCAATCGCCAATGCCTGTACGGCGACCTGACCGCCGATCGTCACGCCTTCGGCCAGACCCAGTCCGCCGAAACTGCTGGAAGCGAATATGCCGGTCAGCAGCGAGCCGGTGATCCCGCCGATGCCATGGACCGGAAATACATCCAAGGAATCGTCTATCTTCAGCGTCCGTTTGACATACTGCGTCGCCACGAAACAGACGACTCCCGCCACAACGCCGATCACCAGCGCGCCGATCGGACCGATATAGCCTGAAGCCGGCGTGATTGTGCCGAGACCCGCGACCATACCGGTCACGATGCCCAACACGCTCGGCTTACCGAAACGCTGCCATTCGATTACCATCCAGGTCAACGCGCCGGCTGCCGCACCGATATGGGTTACCAGCAGTGCCATACCTGCACGACCGTCAGCGGTCAGCGCGCTGCCGCCATTGAAACCGAACCAGCCGACCCAAAGCATGCCCGCGCCAGTCACCACCATGGTCATGTTATGCGGCGGCATCGGCACGGTTGGAAAACCTTTGCGGCGGCCGATCACCAGCGCCGCGACCAAGGATGCGATGCCTGCATTCACATGAATCACGATCCCTCCTGCGAAATCCAAAACGCCTAACTCAGCAAGCCAGCCGCCGCCCCAGATCCAGTGGCAAATCGGAATATACACCAGGCAGAGCCATAGGCCGCTGAACCACAACATTGCGGAGAATTTCATCCGTTCGGCGAAGCTGCCGACGATCAGCGCCGGAGTGATGATCGCGAAGGTCATCTGAAACATGAAATAAACCGTTTCAGGCAAATCCCCGACTTGCGAGGTCGTGCCGATTTCGGGCAAGAACGCTTTCGATAATCCGCCGATCAGTTTCTGATAATCGCCGCCGTTCGCGAAAATCAGGCTGTACACGCCGGCCAGCCACAAGAGCGAAACCAGGCAGGTTATCGCAAAACACTGCATCAGCACCGACAGCACGTTCTTGCTGCGCACCAGACCGGCATAAAACAGTGACAAGCCCGGCAATGTCATAAACAATACCAAGCCGGTTGACGTCAGAATCCAGGCCGTGTTGGCCTGATTGATCGGATCGGCCTCCGCCGCGAACGGCAATAACAATAAGCTAAAAAATAGTCGTTTGGAATGCATTCTGTTCACTTATTAAATGGCATCCTCGCCGGTTTCACCGGTTCTTATTCGGATGATTTGTTCTAGATTGGTGACAAAAATTTTACCGTCCCCGATTTTGCCGGTGTTTGCCGCTTTTACGATCGTTTCGACTGCCTTGTCGAGCACATCGTCCGACACTGCGATTTCGAGCTTCACTTTCGGTAAAAAATCGACCACATATTCTGCCCCCCGATACAGTTCGGTGTGCCCTTTTTGACGGCCAAAGCCTTTTACCTCCGTCGCGGTAACTCCCGCGATGCCGATCTCGGACAGGGCTTCCCTGACATCATCGAGTTTGAACGGTTTAATTATTGCTGTTATTAATTTCATAATGTCTCTCTGTCACAAGTAACGAAAAATTGACTCCGGAATTTTTCAATCATACACAATCCTTATTGATTTACAATTCCTCCCTAACACAAACAGCCCTGCGAGGGCTGTAACACAAAAGAGGCATAAATTAGCATTCCTTGACCTGAAGCCATATTAATCATTTCGCTAGCCGCCCTCCGGTAAAGTTATTGTTCTTGTTTTGAAAAATCGCAAGCCGCCAACAGATCTGATCGATTGGCGGCTTACAAAAAATGACGACTTATACCTTTATATATTGCTATATATGATATGCCGTCTCACCATGCTCGGAAACATCAAGGCCGACGCGTTCAACTTCCTCGGTAACGCGAAGACCGATAATCATATCCACGAATTTGAAAGCGACAAACGATACGACGCCGGACCAGATGATGCATACGCCCACGCCCCATGACTGACTGATCAGTTGCGTGCTCAGACTGTATTCGGCGACCCCGTTCGCGACGTAATCCCAAACTCCGGTTCCGCCTAAGGCAGGGTTCGCGACAATCGCGGTACCCAATGCACCGATCACCCCCCCTACTCCATGCACACCGAACGCGTCCAGCGCATCATCATACCCGAACTTCGCTTTCAGTCCGGTTACCGCCCAGAAACAGACCGCGCCGACGACTAACCCCAAGAAAATGGAACCTACAGGTCCTGCCCAGCCGCAAGCCGGAGTGATCGCGACCAGCCCAGCGATCGCGCCGGAGGCCGCTCCGAGCATGCTGGCTTTACCGCGCAGAAGCCATTCTGCAGTTATCCATGACAATGTGGCTGCCGCACTGGCCAGCAAGGTATTTACAAAAACCAGCGCCGCCAGGCCGTTCGCTTCCAGGTTGGAGCCGACGTTGAAACCAAACCAGCCCACCCAGAGCAGAGAAGCTCCGATCATCGTCATCGTGACGCTATGCGGACCGGTAAATTCTTTTCTGAGCCCGATGCGTTTGCCCACAAGAATGCACCCGACCAAACCGGCAATGCCGGAGTTGATATGTACGACAGTACCGCCCGCAAAATCCAATGCGCCTTTTTGGAACAGAAACCCGGCAGTCGCTCCGGCCGCTTCCGCTGCCTTGGCATCGGTGTAGGCATCGGGACCGGCCCAGTACCACACCATGTGCGCCATCGGTAGATAAGCAAAACTGAACCAGAGAAAAACAAACAGCAGCACAGCCGAGAATTTAACCCGCTCGGCAAGCGCGCCGATAATCAATGCCGGCGTAATTGCGGAGAACGTCAACTGGAAAGCAACATAAATGAATTCCGGCACATAGACGCCCTTACTGAAAGTCGCCGCCATTGAATCGGGGGTAATCCCGATCAGGAACATTTTGCTAAATCCGCCGAAAAAGGCATTCCCTTCAGTAAATGCGACGCTGTAACCGTAAATCGCCCAAAGCAGGGCCATCATCGAAAAGATCACAAACACCTGCATCAAAATCGATAGCATGTTTTTCGCCCGCACCATGCCACCGTAAAAGAGCGCCAATCCCGGAATCACCATCAGAATGACCAACACGGTCGCGACGATCATCCAGGCGGTATCGCCTTTATTCACAGTTTGGGCGACAGGCTCAGCTGCGGCAGCCGCGGCTGGTGCGGCTGCAGGGATAGCCTCCGTTACCGGTTTAACAGGATCGGCAATGGTAGTTGTTTGCACAACGTCAGTCGCAGGATCGGCAAAACAAACCCCTGCAAAACTCATCAGCAGTAACAGGGGTAAAATCAGTATCAGTCGTTTCATAGAAAATCCACCTTTGATGATTATCCGCTTTATTATTTTTAAAGGGCTTCTTCGCCCGTTTCGCCAGTACGAATCCGAATAACCTGCTCCAGATCGGTCACAAAAATCTTGCCGTCTCCGATCTTGCCGGTTCCTGCTGCTTTGGTTATGGCCTCGAGCGCCTGATCGAGCAACCCCGTGGAAACGGCCACTTCCACTTTGGTTTTCGGCAAAAAGTCCACGACATATTCAGCGCCGCGATACAACTCGGTATGCCCTTTCTGGCGACCAAACCCCTTGACTTCAGTGACGGTAACACCGGTAACGCCGATCTCTGAAAGCGCCTCGCGGACATCATCCAGTTTGAAGGGTTTAACGATTGCAGTGATCAGTTTCATAAATTGCCTCTTGCTGAATAAAAATAACGATTCCGTATTAAAGTCAAAGCAATGATTATGCCAATGTCTTCCAGACCCCGAGCCTATGCCTTAGCGTAATCTGCCTGTTATTGACAAAAGCCCCTAGAGAGCGCATGGATCTCTCAATGCAACGAAAATTTCAGGCTTTTTACATCGCTAACTGGCTATTACCCTAAGGTCTTCGTCAAAAAACTTTACCCATCCGGCCATTTCCTAAGCGGCTAGGGTAAACAGAACATTGATTTTGTGATGCTGAAGCCGAGCACAACAGATCAATGCACCAACTCAGTACGTTTTTCTACCAAATGCTTTATTTTGGTGCATTGAACGGTTTCAGCCGGCACTTTCCCGATATTGTATCGATCTGTACGCAATCTCCGAGCTTCGGTTTTAACCTGAAAAAATCAGTTCCGCTTTTAATCGGAGCGCATTTTTCTCGTGAGGGCCCATGTGCAGACAGAATGTCCGGTTCTAGACTTATCCCGTCCCCCTATAAAAACAAAATGCGCCTGAAGGCGCATTTTGGTTAAACGTTAAAATTGAATGGCTGCTTAGAAACTAACCGTAAAATCGGTCGAAAACAGGAACTGATCCAGCTTACCGACCTTTGTGCTGTCGCCGCCGAAAGGTCGAGCGCCATCCGCCCAGTCATAGCGCACGTTCGGGCGCAAATTCAGCCACTTGACTGGCTTCCAGTTGATGCCGGCGGTGACAGCGTAATAACTGGAAGGCGCGCTTGTCGACAGGAAATTACCTGCTGCGGCGAAACTGTTGCCGTTGCCGTCGGTTGCGGCTCCAACTCGACCAGGGGAAAAAACCCGAAATCCGTTCTGATCCCGGAACCATTCGCCGCGTACGCCAGCAGTCAAAGTATCGCTGATGTCATAATACAGATGCGTGTTGATGCCATACCATTCGGCATCTTCAAGACCATTAGCGGTTAAGACGCCATTGGCATAACCATGATCGTGCTGCAATACCCAATGAGTCTTGTCGCCGATATCCTGTTTCAACACCACGCTGTACATGCCCCAGGCTTTGCTACTTTGCTCGGAAGTGCCGCCATATGTCCCAGTCACGTTCAATGAAGTTCCCGAATCCGCGTTTGTCCAGGTCGCGCCGGCAATACCGGCCCAGTTGCCCAGTTGTTTATCCCAGCCGCCGTCCCAACCGCCGGTCGCACTGCCGGTCACGACGCCACCGACCACTGCCCAATGATCATCGACCGTATAACTTCCAAGAATACCGGTATGTGTAAAAGGCTCGCCGTACTGCATCGTATAGGCGTGCGTATAAAAAAAGTTATCCGGCGCCGGCACCGTTTCATAGCCGATCGGAGTGTAGAAATGACCGGCCTTGATATTCAGGCCATTGCCGATCGGCAGGTAGGCTTCCAGGTAGGCCTGCGGAATTGCGAGATCGTAAAAGCGGTTGTCATTGCTGTTGAGTAGATTGAGGTCCCAGTGGTTACGGTTCAAAGGCAACCCCGAATTCACGTCGAACGCAGGCACACCGTAGGCTTGGGTAAAAATTGCGTCAGTGCCGAACATGATATCGAAGCGCCCGCCGATATCAAACTTATCTCCCTCGGTGGCTACCGCGCGTTGCAAGAACAAATTCAGTTGATTTAATTGAAACTCCCCCGACCGATCCGCGAAAGTTACAGGACCATTGAAATTGTTCTCCGGGCTGATCGAATTATACGTAATGCCAGCATTCGCCCAGCCGCCAACCGTGAGCCCCCACTCTTTCATGAAAGAACTTCCGTTCGGGTCACCTGCCGCCTCCAGCAAACGATCGGCTTCAAGCAGACTCTTGGCCTGCGCGGCATTCATCGAGCTAACCAAGGCAATTCCTATTGCCAAAGGCTTAAAACTGGAACGAAAATTGCTTTCATAATATTTCATAGCATTAACCTACTTTTCAATGAGTTTATGAGAAATTAATAAATCTAAATATTTTTAAGCAAATAAAATGCCACTCAATTTTTATTTTAATATTTACAATAATATACTCCATTATCCATAACTAAAACCCGTAAAGAGCATGGGCTATCGGAAATAAAATTGATCCTGAGCACTATATTGGCGCTAACGTTTGCACCATAATGATGCAATGTTTTCGATTTTTTTATTTGCAGGATTAACCACCCCCCAGATTTTTTTGTGGAATTTACGGCAAAAAAAATGTTATCGTAATTAAGTTTGTCTAAAAACCCTTTGACCCAAATTGATCCCAGGAGACTAAATAGATGTCTGTAGAAAATGTACTAAAAATGATTAAGGATAACGACATAAAATTCGTCGATTTCCGTTTTTGCGATACCCGAGGCAAGGAACAGCACGTCACTTTTCCTGCGCATACGATCAGCGAAGACACTTTCGAAGATGGCAATATGTTCGACGGTTCTTCAATTGCGGGCTGGAAACACATCAATGAATCGGACATGATCCTGATGCCCGATCCAAGCACTGCGGTAATTGATCCTTTCTATGACGACGCGACCCTCATCCTGCGCTGCGACATCATCGAACCGAAAAACATGCAGGGCTATGAGCGCGATCCGCGTTCGATCGCGAAACGTGCGGAAGCCTATCTGCAATCGACAGGCATTGGCGATACTGCATTCTTCGGCCCGGAAAATGAATTTTTCATTTTCGACGACGTACGCTGGGGCGCCGACATGAGCGGCGCTTTCTTCAAGATCGACTCCGAAGAAGCGGGCTGGAACTCCGAAAAAGTCTACCCAGATGGCAACATCGGTCACCGTCCAAGCGTTAAAGGCGGCTATTTCCCGGTGCCGCCAGTTGACTCCCTGCAGGACATGCGTTCCGCGATGTGTCAGGTACTGGAGGAAATGGGCATGAGAACCGAGGTACACCACCACGAAGTGGCGACCGCGGGTCAATGCGAAATTGGCGTCAGATTCAATACGCTGGTTAAAAAAGCCGACGAAGTCCTGGCCCTCAAATATGTAATCTCCAATATTGCGCATGCTTATGGGAAAACCGCAACGTTCATGCCGAAACCAATGGTTGGCGACAACGGCAGCGGTATGCATGTTCACCAATCGATCGCCAAAGGCGGCGTAAACCTGTTCACCGGCGACCTGTACGGCGGACTGTCCGAACTCGCGCTGTACTACATCGGCGGCATCATCAAGCATGCCAGAGCCCTGAACGCGTTCACCAACGCGTCAACCAACAGCTACAAGCGTCTGGTTCCAGGCTTTGAAGCGCCGGTCATGCTGGCCTATTCCGCTCGCAACCGTTCAGCCTCGATCCGTATTCCTTTCGTGAACAACCCGAAAGGCCGCCGTATCGAAGTCCGCTTCCCGGATTCAACCGCAAACCCTTACCTGGCATTTTCAGCGATGCTGATGGCAGGCCTTGACGGTATTCAAAACAAGATCCATCCGGGCGATGCAATGGACAAGGACCTGTACGATTTGCCGGCAGAAGAAGCGAAAAGCATCCCACAAGTCTGCCATGCATTCGATCAGGCTCTGGAAGCGCTGGACAAAGACCGTGAGTTCCTGACCCGCGGCGGCGTATTCACCGATGACGTAATCGATGGCTACATCGACCTGAAGATGGCCGAGGTGACCCGTTTACGCATGAGCACCCACCCGGTCGAATACGATATGTACTACAGCTTGTAAAATCTTTTACATCGCTTCATGTTTGACAAAAACGCCCCATTTTGGGGCGTTTTTTTTTGCTCTGCCCTATAATAATCTCATATATAAGATAAGACTTTTCTAAATACCCATATCTACGCACTTTTTTGTGCATTGGTCTATAAATTGCTTAATAAAACATCAACAGGATATGAGTTAGATTTTAAAGACAGTCATGCATAAAAGGATACTGGATCACCTGAATTCCGCGATATTATTATTCGATCAGGATCTGAACCTGATCTATATCAATACATCCGGCGAAGTGTTGCTAGCCGATAGCGCCAATCAATTGCTCGGCATGAATGCGCGCGATTTGTTCAAGACCTCCGACCCGGCCCTGCTGGCAAACTTGAAGCTGTCGCTGACGATGGCCGAACCGCTGCTCGATCGCGCGCTGAGTTTGAACCGGATCGGCCAGACCGTCACGATCACGTTCAGCGCAACGCCGCTCGTGAACGACGAGGGGCAGCCCGAAGTTCTGGTCGAATTATTGCAGGTGGACAATCACTTGCGTATATCGAAAGAAGAGCAACTGCTGTCGCAGCAAAATACGGCCCGGCTCCTGGTACGCGGCCTGGCGCACGAAATCAAAAATCCGCTGGGCGGCCTTCGCGGCGCAGCGCAGCTTCTGGATCTGGAACTGATCGATCCCGATCTGAAAGAATACACCGGCATCATCATCGCCGAATCGGACAGGCTGCAAGGATTGATGGACAAGATGCTCGGCCCTAACAAACTGCCGAACAAAAAAATGCTGAACATCCATGAAGTGCTGGAACGGGTCAGGCAATTGGTCGAAGTTGAAGCAAACGGCAATATATTGATTCTTTGCGACTACGATCCAAGTATCCCCGATCTGAAGGCAGACAAAGACCAGTTGATTCAGGCCGTACTGAACATTGTCCGTAACGCGGTTCAGGCGGTCGAGGGCACCGGCATGATCAAGCTTAAAACACGCATTAAACGCAATGTCACGATTGGGCGCAAATCCCATAAACTGACGGTCAAAATTGACATCACTGACAATGGTCCCGGCATTGACGCCGAGATGATGAACCAAATTTTTTATCCGATGATTACCGGACGCCCTGAAGGCACGGGGCTTGGTTTGTCGATCGCGCACTCTCTGATCAGCCAGCACAGCGGCCTGATCGAATGCCAGAGCGAGCCCGGCAATACCACCTTCTCCATTCTGCTACCAATAGAGTCCGGAAATGACTAAACCTGAAACTGTCTGGATCATAGACGACGACAAATCAATCCGTTGGGTCGTCGAAAAGGCTCTACAGAAAGCCAAAATGCAGACGATGACCTTTTCGAACGCAAAAGAACTGATCAATGCGCTGCAACACGACAAACCCGACGCCCTGTTGACCGATATCCGGATGCCGGGCATGGACGGCTTTGAGCTGCTGGACCGCGTCCAAAAAAATTATCCGGGCCTGCCGGTGATCATCATGACCGCGCACTCGGACCTCGAAAGCGCGGTCTCGGCCTTCCATGGAGGCGCCTTCGAATACCTGCCCAAACCTTTCGACATCAATGAAGTCGTCGAACTGGCCCACCGTGCCTGCACACACAGCCGGCAACAGCTGGAAAACCAGAAAGAAGCCGCTGCGCTCGAATCGGCGCCCGAAATCATCGGTGCCGCACCGGCGATGCAGGAAGTTTTCCGGGCGATCGGCCGTTTGGCCCGCTCGAACATTACCGTGCTGATCAACGGCGAGTCCGGCACAGGCAAGGAACTGGTCGCGAAGGCCCTGCACAAACACAGCCCACGCGCAAAAAATCCGTTTATCGCGCTAAACATGGCCGCGATACCGAAAGACCTGATGGAATCTGAACTGTTCGGTCATGAAAAGGGCGCCTTTACCGGCGCGCAAACCCGGCGCGCGGGGCGCTTCGAACAGGCCAATGGCGGCACACTGTTTCTCGACGAAATCGGCGACATGCCGGCGGAACTGCAAACGCGCCTGCTGCGCGTGCTTGCGGACGGCGAATTTTATCCGGTCGGCGCACACCTTTCGGTTAAGGTTGATGTGCGTATCATTGCCGCCACCCATCAAAACCTCGAAGCGCTAGTCGAACAAGGCCGCTTCCGCGAAGACCTGTTTCATCGCCTGAACGTGATCCGGATACATATTCCGCCGCTACGTGACCGCAAACAGGACATCCCCCTTCTGCTCCGCCACTTTCTGACCCAGGCGGCGCAGGAACTGAACACCGAAGTCAAGATCCTGCGGCCTGATGCGGAAAGCTATCTCAGCAGTCTCGATTGGCCAGGCAATGTCCGTCAACTCGAAAACTGCTGCCGCTGGCTGACCGTCATGGCTTCCGGACGAGAAATCCATTTGCATGACCTGCCACCCGAATTTTTAAATAAACCGCAAGAACGCGAAGCGGAAAGCAGAAGCTGGGAATCGATGCTTAGAGCTTGGGTCGACCGCCAGTTAATGACCAAGGAACACGAAGTCGCCAAACAAACGATCCCGACGGTCGAAACGATTTTAATCAAGGCCGCACTGAATTTCACTCACGGCAAACGCCATGAAGCGGCCATTTTACTGGGTTACGGAAGAAATACATTGACAAGAAAAATCAAAGAGTTGCGTATAGAGGAATAAAACAATCCGAGGCACCGTACAATAACTAAGTGTGCAGATTATGGATTATCGTCAGCTAGAGGGCCGTTATGTTAGGGTAAGAGATTTTTATTTAGACCTGTATTTATCTGATTTTCCGTAAATCGTCCAGGCCACACTTCTCTTGCAAAGGGCCAACATGCTCTATGTTTACAAAACACTTGGATAGGTTCTGATTAAGTGCAAAAGACTTAAATTACGTCGCCGATTAAGGAGGCGGTAGGCCACAAACGATAAAATTGAAAAAACTTATACTGAATGCACGCAATAAGATAATTGCCGAATCCCCATAGAAGACTGATAAGTAGTAGGAAGTTGGAGGGGACAACTAAAGCTCTGCAAGAATGAAAAACTGGAGGATAAAGTCAGCTTATTGAAGCCTACGAAAGATCTGTTTATCTAAATAGAACTATACGAGTCAGGCACAAGACGAACGCGAACAATCACAGTAATAATCAAGACATGATCGGCGACGCTCTCAAAAAAGGAGAAAATCGCGAGTAAGATAGAAATATCGAATTTTTATCCATCCCATGAGCCAAAGCGGATTTGATGGCCTCGCTTTAATATCCGCCTGGCGCTACCAGGGATAAGAGAGAAAATAAATCCCGGAGGGATTATTTGACAAGGCTCAACAATACGCCTGCAGCCACAGCTGAACCAATCACTCCAGCCACGTTAGGTCCCATCGCGTGCATCAACAGAAAATTATGCGGATTGCTTTCCAGGCCTATTTTATTCGCAACGCGAGCGGCCATCGGCACGGCCGAAACACCGGCCGCACCAATTAGCGGATTGATCTGGGTGCTGCTGAACCGGTTCATGATCTTCGCCATGATCACGCCGCCGGCCGTGCCGATCGCAAAAGCGACCGCGCCGAGCGCCAGAATCCCGAGTGTTTTATATTGCAGAAACGCTTCCGCGCTCAGCTTCGATCCGACCGACAAACCTAAAAAGATCGTTACAATGTTGATCAGCTCATTTTGTGCGGTCTGGCTCAAACGTTCAACCACGCCGCAGGCATTCATCAGATTGCCCAAGGCAAACATGCCGACTAATGGGGCGGCGGAAGGAAGCATCAACACGCAAAGCGTCAACAGCATCAACGGAAAAACGATTTTTTCGGTCTTGCTGACCGCGCGCAATTGCTGCATCTCGATTTTACGTTCGTCCTCGGTCGTCAGCGCGCGCATGATCGGAGGCTGAATCAACGGAACTAACGCCATGTAGGAGTAGGCAGCCACCGCGATCGCGCCGAGCAGATCCGGCGCAAGACGCGAGGCCACATAAATTGCGGTGGGGCCATCGGCGCCGCCGATGATGCCGATCGCGGCCGCATCCCTCAAGGAAAACTCGAGCCCTGGCACGACATTCAACGCTAGCGCGCCGAGTAACGAAGCAAAAATGCCTAGCTGTGCGGCCGCGCCGAGCAGCAAGGTTTTTGGATTCGCGATCATCGGCCCGAAATCGGTCATCGCGCCGACACCCATGAAGATCAACAACGGAAAAATGCCGGCCTTGATGCCAAAATAGAGGTAATAGAGTATCCCGCCTTCCTCGGATATACCGGCAACCGGAATATTGCTCAGTACCGAGCCAAATCCGATAGGCAGCAGCAGCAAGGGTTCAAAGCCTTTTTTAATCGCCAGATACAACAGCATAAAACCGACCAGCATCATAAAGGCCTGACCGCTGGTCATGTTATAAATACCGGTGCTTTGCCAAAGTGAAATTACATTTTCCATGGTTAATCGTTTAATGAATTACGTTAAAGCAACTGTCCGTTTGCCCGTGGAAAAAATTCCCCTGAGCTGTACCTGTCAGCCTCGTTAGCTGCCTTCAAGCATTATAAAGTGATTAGCGCATCGCCCCCGGCGACACCGCCGCCTTCTTTCACATGAACGGCGCTGACGACTCCTGCAAACTTGGTACGCACTTCAGTTTCCATTTTCATAGCTTCCATGATCACGACCACTTCCCCTGCCGCTACCACACTGCCCGGAGTGACCAGAATTTTCAGAATGTTGCCGGCCATCGGCGCTTCAACTACCGTGCCGCCGCTGCCCGGCTGCGGAACCACGATCGGCTGGGCTGCAGGTTCGATCGCCAGTCCGGTTCCGCCCGGCCCCACAACTACGTTGAAGTTTCTGCCGTCGACATTGACCACATACGATTCGACCGCTTGCGCTACTTGCCCCTGGGTTTTTACCGCGCTGCCATTGCTGGCCTCGCCGGTAGGCGGAGCCTCAAATGCGGAAGAATTGCCGCGATTGACCAGAAATTTCCAGCCCACCTGATTGAACATCGCGTTGATCAACACATCTTCTTCGACGTTTTTGGCCAGTTTGACGCCTTCTTTCTTGGCTTTGTCCTTCAGTTCGGTAACCAATTTATCCATTTCCGGCGCGATCAGATCGGCCGGCCGACAGGTGATCGGCACACCACCTTCAAGCACGCGGCCCTGTAATTGCTTGTTCACCGGAGCAGGCGTCGCACCATATTCGCCTTTCAGGAGGCCGGCCGTTTCCTTGGTAATGGTTTTATAACGCTCGCCGCTGATCACGTTCAACACCGCTTGCGTTCCGACAATTTGGGAAGTCGGCGTGACCAACGGAATGAAACCCAAATCCTCGCGTACGCGCGGAATTTCGTGCATCACCTCGTCAAACTTGTCCGCCGCGCCCTGCTCCTTCAACTGACTTTCCATATTGGTCAGCATACCTCCCGGCACCTGCGCGATCAGAATGCGGCTGTCGACCCCTTTCAGGCTGCCTTCAAACGGTGCATACTTTTTGCGAATCTCGCGAAAATACTCGGCGATTTCTTCCAGTTTGGTCAAATCCAGGCCGGTGGCGCGCTCGGTATTTTCCAGACTCGCCACAATCGTTTCGGTCGGGCTATGACTGTAAGTCATGCTGAGCGGTGAAATAGCGGTATCGACCATGTCGACGCCTGCCTCGGCCGCCTTGATCATGCTTGGCACGCTCAAGCCGGTCGTCGCATGGCAATGCAGATGAATCGGCAGAGCCGTGCTCTTTTTCAAGCGGGAAACTAGTTCAAACGCTTCATAAGGCTTCAAGAGACCGGCCATATCCTTGATGCAGATCGAATGCGCGCCCATATCCTCGATCTGTTTGCCCAAATCGACCCACGAATCGAGCGTGTGCACGGGACTGGTCGTATAAGAAATGGTGCCTTGCGCGTGCGCAGCGGTTCTAAGCACGGCCTTAACCGCATGCTCGATGTTGCGCATGTCGTTCATCGCGTCGAAGATCCGGAACACGTCAATCCCATTGATCGCACTGCGTTCGATGAACTTGTCGACCACGTCATCGGCAAAATGCCGGTAACCGAGCAGATTCTGCCCGCGCAGCAGCATTTGCTGACGCGTCTTCGGCATGGCGGCCTTCAATAGTCGCAATCTTTCCCACGGATCTTCGCCCAAGTATCGGATGCAGGCATCGAAGGTCGCACCGCCCCAGGACTCGATCGACCAATAGCCTACCTGATCAAGTTTTTCGCAAATCGGCAGCATGTCCTCGATACGCATCCGTGTCGCAAAAATCGACTGGTGCGCATCACGCAACGCGACTTCGGTGATCAACAAAGGCTTGATCTTCTCTTTCGCCATTCTTAAATTTTCTCCAGAATCCTTAAAAGTTGAGGTTTGTGACCTCTCGGGGCCATCAGTAAGTGATTGAGCAAATTGGTGCTATTTTACCTGTTTTTGCTCCGGTATTGATGCAAGGCAGCCGTAATTGCCGCCACAGTGGCTTTATCCGTATCGATTTTAGCCACTTTAACGGCTTTAGGCTCCTCAGGAAAAAAGCGTTGGATTACCGAGGACATTCCGTTGATCGCTACAACCAGTAATGTTAAAAATGTAAAGACGATGCCCATGCCGACAATCATCAATTCAACACCGCTGCTCATCAGTTCTGCCATAAAGCGTTACCTTGTTTAAAAACTTTAGTCATTTGGACTGCATTATCCCTAAAACCCTGCCGGTAAACAAACGAAAGATACCCAATCCTTAAAATGTCGCGACAATTCGCAAAAAAAGCCCTTTCACCATCTCATTGATTTTTTTTCAACAACGGACGGAAGCTAATTTTTGATGCCTACTCCTTTGTGCAGCAAATAAAGGCTGAACAAAGTCAGCAAGACAATAAATCCGCCGGTAATCTCAAAACTCAAAGTAATATCAATATCAGTCACCCCGATCATGCCGTAACGGAAGGCATTGACCATATACAAAATCGGATTGCCCATCGCGATCGTCTGCCAGATCCCTGTCAGCATATCGACCGAGAAAAACACACCGCCCAGATAGCTGAGCGGTGTCAGAATGAAATTCGGAATGATTGAAATATCGTCGAAGCTTTCCGCGAACACCGCATTGATAAAACCGGCCAGCGAGAATAACGTTGCGGTCAGCACTGCAATCGACAGGCAGATCCATACATTATGCACACTGATTTGAGCGAATATCAGTGAAATCAGCGCAACCACAACGCCGACCGCAAGGCCGCGCACGATCCCCCCCGAGACATACCCAACCAAAATCACCCAGTTCGGCACCGGGGCGACCAGGAGTTCTTCGATATGGCGTTGAAATTTCGTCGAGTAAAATGACGATACGACGTTCGAATACGAATGACTAATCACCGACATCAGAATGATGCCGGGCACGATATAATTGATATAGCTTGCCCCGTTGACGGTGCCGATCCTGCTTCCGATCAGTTTGCCGAAAATCAGGAAATACAAGGCTGTGGTAATCGCCGGAGGCAGCAAGGTCTGCGGCCAGATGCGGAAAAAACGGTGAACTTCTTTAACGGCAATCGTGCGAAAGGCAATTCCGTAATTCATCGATTGTCTCCCGATGTATTCGCAGCGATCAAGTCCAGAAACAGTTGCTCGAGCCTGTTCGATTTGTTCTTCATACTGATCACCTTGATCCCCTGTTCGCTTAAACGGCTGAACAATTGATTAAGCCCGATTACCTTCGGAACGCCCACATTCAATACCCTATCGGATACTCGTTCTATCTGGACACCTTCGATCACCGGCGCCGCTTCGACAGGATCGGCCAGATCGAGCAGAAAATGGTCAATATTGAGGCGCGCCAGTAAGCCTTTCATGTCGGAGTGCTCGACGATACGGCCCTGATCAATGATCGCAATATTCCGGCATAGACTTTCCGCTTCCTCGAGATAATGCGTGGTTAATATGATGGTAGTACCCTGCTCGTTGACCTCCCGCATCAGATTCCACATCGAGCGACGAATTTCGATATCGACGCCGGCCGTGGGTTCATCCAGAATCAGCAGCTTCGGGTCGTGCATCATCGCACGGGCAATCATCACTCGTCGCTTCATTCCCCCGGACAAACGCCGCGAAACCGTATTGCGCCTGTCCCAAAGATCCATCTGTTTCAGGCATTTTTCGGCGCGTTGCAACGCCAGTTTGCGCGGCACGCCGTAATAGCCGGCCTGATTGAGCAAAATGCTCGTGACTGTTTCAAACTGATTGAAATTAATTTCCTGAGGCACGACACCAATGCAATTTTTGGCCTGGTCGCGTTCCTTATGCAAATCGTGCCCGAAAATATTCACCGTTCCGCTGGTCGCGGTAATTAACGAGCAGACGATCCCGATAGCGGTAGACTTGCCTGCCCCGTTCGGCCCCAGCAAGGCAAAAAAATCGCCCGCTTCGACGTCCAGATCAATGCCTTTCAAAGCCTCGAACCCATTATTATATGTTTTCCGGAGGTTATGTATCGATAATGCATTCATAAGCAAACTATTACTTAACGAAATCCTTTAAATCAGTTAAAGTTAGGCACCGAAAGAATTTAAAAACCATCAAACAGCCAGCAAAAACCATCCAATTTTATCAGAATTGGAACCATTCTGTTGATTTAACCGGATTAACCGTGCCCAAAAAACTCCCCGAAGTCGTTGCTGCCGTTGATCTCGGCTCCAATAGCTTTCATATGATCGTGTGCACACTGAAGGACGGCAAACTGCAAATCCAGGATCGGATCCGCGAGATGGTCAGATTGGCCTCCGGCTTGAATAAATACGATGAACTCGATTACGAAACCCAGACCAGAGCGCTGGCTTGCCTGGAAAGATTCGGCCAACGGGTACGCAATTTTCCGCCGGGCAGCGTACGTGCGGTCGGCACAAACACGCTGCGGATCGCCAAAAATACACCGGAATTTCTGACCAAAGCCGAAATGGCGCTGAACCATCCCATTGATATCATTTCGGGCATCGAGGAAGCCCGTCTGATTTATCTGGGAGTAACCTACAGTTTAGGTGGCAATAACGACACCCGACTGGTGATGGACATCGGCGGCGGCAGCACCGAATACATTCTCGGTTCTGGGGATTCTCCCAGCGACAAAGAAAGTCTACACATGGGTTGCGTGACGGTCAGCAATGAGTTTTTCAAAAACGGCAAAATCTCGAAAAGCGCCTTCGCTCAAGCCGTATTATACGCCGAACAGCAACTGGAGCCGTTCCAGCAGACATTTCGGCGTAATAAATGGAATAAGGCGATCGGGGCATCAGGCACGTTGCGATCAATCGATAAAGTATTGAAATTGAAAAACTGGAGCAACAACGGTATTACCTTGGCGGGACTGGAGCATCTGGCCGCACATATCGTCCAATGCAATCATATCAATGACTTGAAACTGCCCGATCTGAATCCCGACCGCCTGCCGGTATTTCCTGGGGGTGTCGCGATCGTTTACGCAACCTTCAAAACTCTCGGCATCGATCAAATGCTTGTTTCCGAGGGCGCCTTGCGCGAAGGTCTGATTCAGGACCTGATGGGACGGATCTTCGATCACGACATTCGCTCTGCCACCGTACAAAACTGGGCTGAACGCTTCCATACCGACAAGCCGCATGCCACCCGCCTTAAACAAACGATCGCTTACATGCTGCCGCAGTTGGGAAGCGAAAAAAACCCAATCGATCAAGATACGGTCGCTCAGTACCTCAACTGGGCAGCCGATCTGCATGAAATCGGCCGCGACATCGCGCATAGCGGTTATCATAAGCACAGTGCCTATATCATCGAGAACGGCGATTTGGCCGGCTTTTCGAGACAGGATCAGATTCTGTTAGCGACCTTGGTTAGGACACACCGGCGCAAGTTTGTGCGCTCGTTATTTACCAACCTGCCGACACCATGGAACGAGATGGCGCCTTATTTGAGCATCATTTTACGGCTCGCCGTGCTTTTGCGGCGCAACCGTTTTGACGCCGACCTGCCGGAATTCAGGTTTTCGATCGAAAAGACCAAAATCCGTCTGACCTTCCCAAAAAACTGGCTAAATGAATCGCCGCTAACTCATGCCGATTTAATACAGGAGGCTGACTATCTCAAGCAGAGCGGTTTTAAACTGGATTTTTCCTGAACCTCCATGAAGCATTTATTACGCGTATTCGGCTATGGCCTGTTGGCGGTCCTGGCGTTGTGCGCTGCGCTCGTACTGTTCGGCGTCGGCAATAAACCCGACGTGATCGGACTTGGGTGGGAATTGACGCATGATGATATTACGCGTGCGAAAAAGATTCTGCACGAAGGCGCAAAAGTCAAACCGTATGAGTTCGGCAAAATCGAGTTAACCGAAAATGATTTGAATCTGGCCGCCAATTACCTACTCAACCGGTACTGGAAAAGCGCGGTATATATTCAGCTGAAAGACAGCAAGCTACGCTTCAACGTGACGGTGACGTTGCCGAACAATAACCTGGGTAAATTCCTGAATATCAGTTTCAGGCTCGGCAACGAGTCGATCAATGAGTTGCCCGGCATCACCAAGTTCAAGGTCGGCAAACTGTTATTGCCGGCAAGACTCGCTGCCTGGGTTATCGACAGCGTTATCCAAAATACTGCACTACGCGAATATTACATACTGGCGACTCAACCGATCGAAACGGTAACGATCGACCAGGAAAAAGTCATAATCACTTATTATTCGAGCGCCGAAACGATACGCCAGGCGCGCGATTTTCTATCCGACAGCAGTGTCAATCCGGCACAGGCCATCTATCAAAAAAAGCTGGCAGAAATCGTCGCAAATCATGATCCCGAATGGAGACTGTCACTGGCCGAGCTATTACAACCTATGTTTCAACTGGCTTTTAATCGCTCAACCCGGGAGAATGCGATTGAAGAGAATCGCCTGGTCATTTTTACAGTCAACGATTATGTAAACAAACAGCAGATTCCAAAACTGCTCGACGTTTCCGACGCCAAACCGGCCGGAAAACCTCTCTTTTCTCCATTTATGTATAAACGTATCGATCTGGCGCAGCATTTTATCGGCGCAGCAGCGCTGACCGCCTCAGTCAACGGCAAACTGGCAAAAGTGATGGGAGAACAAAAGGAAATGAGCGATGCAGATGGCGGCAGCGGTTTTAGTTTCATTGACTTGGCTGCCGACAAGGCCGGCACCCGCTTCGGTGAAATCGCCACCTCGACGCCGGAAAATGCCCTGCAGATTCAAAAAGCCATGTCTGGTATCCGAAGCTACAGCGAATTCATGCCGGATCCGCGAGACCTTCCTGAAAAAATGGATGCGGAAGAGTTCAGGTCGCGCTTCGGTGCGATCAACAGTCCGGAATATCAAAAAATTTCAAAAGAAATCGACGCTCGCATTGACGCGCTGTCGATCTATCAGATTCAAAGCAAACAATAAAATCCGCAGGACCGGAACGAAACGGGCAAGGCCTATCTCATTTCGCCTATACGCTACCGTTCCGTTAGCACCGGAAGAGAAGATGAAAGAAAGCGATTCAATCGCTTTTAGGAATAGCTTGGGACGGAGCATAACCCCGTCCCACCTTCAGAAATATGATTATTTATAATCAAATGATTTGCTAGGCGTGCCTGGCAAATGCGGCATCGTTTGTTTCGGGAACTCGCCGGTCAGCGCATTCAGGAAAGCGACGATATCGTCAATGTCCTGCTTCGGCAAATCTTTGTCCAATTGCAGTTTAGCCATCAACTTAACTGCTTGGTCCAGTGATTTGACCGATCCATTGTGGAAATAAGGGGCAGTCAATGCAATGTTACGTAATGTCGGCACTTTGAACAAATGTTCGTCGGCCAGATTCTTCGAAACCTCCGCAACGCCCTTGTCTTTCAAGAAGTGATATTGCGCTTCGAAATAACCGTTTTCATGCACAGGGAATTTCTGGAACATGCCGCCGCCGTTGAACGCCGGTCCGCTATGGCAACTGGTACAGCCCAGCTCGACGGCTTTATTCAAGCCGCGCACTTGTTGTTCGGTCAGTGCCGAAGTATCGCCGCCGGCGTATTTGTCATAAGCGCTGTTAGGCGTAATCAAGGTTCTTTCATACGCAGCAATCGCCTTGGTCGCAGTATCCTTCGATATCTCGCCACCCGGGAACGCGGCTTCAAAAGCTTGTTGATAGCCGTCGATCGTCTTCAAACGGGCTACTACCTCGTCCCAGTTCTTCATACCCATCTCGATAGGATTAGTAACCGGACCTGCCGCTTGGTCTTCCAAACTTCCCGCGCGCCCATCCCAGAACTGGACCTTGTTGAATGCCGCGTTCCAGACTGTCGGTGCGCTACGGCCACCGGTCTGACCGTTCACACCCATCGAATTGGGCCGGTTATCTTCACCGCCCAGCATGGTATTATGGCACGAAGCGCAAGCCACTGTGCCGGTCGATGATAAACGCGGGTCATGATAGAGTGTTTTGCCCAGCTCGACCTTGGCTTCCGTCGTAGGGTTATCGGCAGGCGCGGGAGCTTCGGTCGGCAAGGTTTCGAGCGCCCATGCTACTGAAACAGAACTCGCCAATGCCAATGCCGTCGCCAGCGCACGAAATTTAAACATATGATCCTCCTAATTATTGTAATCATTTTGTAGGGTAAAACTTTATTCTGACGGAATTTGCAGACAAAGGAAATCCATTCATTCTGCCTATTTGCCAAAATCCGTATTAAAATTTTTGACTAAACCCCGAGCGAATAACCTAAAGCAGCCATGAATCGGACTTTTCTTATCAAAGCTTTATTCTTCCTCATCGATATTAAAAATATGAGGATAATGCCGAAACATAATTATTTTTAAGCCATTGAACGAAGCTAATCAGACCGTTAAATATAAACCTATCCCTAGTTGTAAGCAACGCTTCATTCACATGATCGGGAAAGAGCAAGAAAGCAAAAAAATGCCGAGCCAACAACAGATTGGCCCGGCATTCTTAATAAATCAGAATCAAGCGTTATTATTTTGCCGGCGCAGGAGCTGCTTCCGGTGCTGGAGCAGGAACTGCTTCAGGGGCTGGAGCTGGGATTGGTGCGGGAGTTGGAGTTGGAGCAGCTTCCGGGGCAGGAGCGGGAGCACTTGGCGCAGTGGCTGGTGCCGCTGGCTGAGATGATCCTTCCGCCGCTTTTTCTTCAGATTTTTGGCAACCTGCCAATAAGGCCAGACTTACGATACCTGCTGCAAAGATTTTCAAAATTTTCATATATGATGTCCTAGAAGTTGTATTTTTTATAAACGCTATCCCTTTCCAGGGTCATAGCGTGCCATAACATATCAAATACTTAATAGCTTTACTAGAACCTTTAGCGATTAAACCCATTCGATTTCCCCCCCAATAATTAACGGGATGAATACAAAAAGGGGTAAATCTCAAAGCTCAGGTGGGCCAAAATGTACGCCCACCTTTCTTCAGATTACCTAAAATCTGCAACTTACATCTTCGCCAATACTTCGGCCACGGTCGCGCCCATCGCCGCTGGCGTCGGACAGATCGTGACACCAAGCTCTTTCAGGATCGCAACTTTTTCAGCCGCGCCTTCGCCAGCCGAGGAGATAATTGCTCCAGCATGACCCATCCGGCGTCCTTCGGGCGCGGTAAGTCCTGCGATATAAGCGATGACCGGCTTGGTCATGTGCTCCTTTGCGAACAGACCCGCTTCGACTTCCTGAGGTCCTCCGATTTCGCCGATCATCAACACAACCTTGGTTTCAGGATCCTGCTCGAATTGCTCAAGAATATCCCGGTGCGATGAGCCGTTGATCGGGTCACCGCCGATACCCACCGAGGTCGAGACGCCGATGCCTAGACGTTTCATCTGATCGGCCGCTTCATAGCCCAAGGTGCCTGAACGGCCTACGATGCCGACATTGCCTCGCATGTAGATATGGCCGGGCATGATGCCGAGCATTGAACGGCCAGGGCTGATCGTGCCGGCGCAGTTCGGGCCGGTCAGCACCATGCGTTTTTCTTTCGGGAAACGGCGCAGAAAGTTTTTGACCTGCATCATGTCCTGGGTCGGAATACCGTCGGTGATCGAAACGCAGTATTTGATGCCCGCATCGGCCGCTTCCATGATCGAATCGGCCGCAAACGCCGGCGGTACGAACACGATACTGGCTTCCGCGCCGGCTTTCTGAACAGCCTCTTTGACCGTATTGAATACCGGCAAGCCCAGGTGGGTTTGACCACCCTTGCCCGGCGTCACGCCGCCGACGACCTTGGAACCATATTTGATCATGTCCTCGGCATGAAAGGAGCCGATCTTGCCGGTGAAGCCCTGAACGATAATGCGTGTGTTTTCGTTGATAAAAATTGCCATCTTGATTCCTTAACACCCTTCTGTTGCGACCGCGGCTTTCGCAACCGCCTGATTTCGCGCCTGCACCGCCTTTTCTGCCGCCTCGGCCAAGGTATCGGCGGTAATGATCGGCAGACCGCTTTCTCTGATGATGCGTTGACCTTCCTCAACATTAGTGCCGGACAAGCGCACGATCAGTGGCACCTGCATGTCAATTTTCTTGACCGCGTGCACGACGCCTTCGGCGATCCAGTCGCAACGGTTGATACCTGCAAAGATATTAACCAGCATCGCCTTCACGTTCTGGTCAGCCAACACCAGACGGAATGCCTTTTCGGTACGCTCTGCCGAGGCGCCGCCGCCAACGTCGAGAAAGTTCGCGGGTTCGCCGCCAGCCAGCTTGATCATGTCCATCGTCGCCATTGCCAGACCGGCACCGTTGATCATGCAGCCAATATCGCCATCGAGACCGACATAGCTGAGGCCGCGGTCCGCCGCGGCCATTTCACGCGGATCTTCCTGGGTTTTGTCACGCAGTTCGGAAATCTTCTGCTGACGGAACAAGGCGTTGTCGTCGAAGCCCATCTTCGCGTCCAGCGCAATCAGTTCATTGCTGCGGGTAATCACCAGCGGGTTGATTTCGAGCATGCTGCCGTCAAGTTCGCGTAGAGCCTTATAGCAGCCCTTGATCGTCTTGACCGCATGACTGATGATTTCGGCATCCAGTCCCAATGCGAAGGCCATTTCGCGGGCCTGATAATCGAGCAGGCCGACTGCCGGTTCGATGTAAATCTTGGTGATTGCTTCCGGACGGGTTTTCGCCAGTTCCTCAATTTCCATGCCGCCCTCGGCAGAACCGATCATCACGATCCGTTCGGCACTGCGATCGACCAGCAGGCAAAAGTACAATTCTTTGGCGATCTCGGTGCCTGCTTCGATGTACAGGCGATTGCACACCTTGCCGGCCGGACCAGTCTGGTGCGTGCGGAGTCTTTTGCCCAATAACTCTTCCGCAGCGGCCTCCACTTCGTCATGGGTTTTGCAGATCTTGATACCGCCGGCCTTGCCGCGTGCACCCGAATGAATCTGGGCCTTGACGACCCAGAGATGCCCGCCTATTTCACGGGCACGCTGCACCGCGTCTTCCGGGCTGTACGCCAGGCCGCCCTCGGCGATCTTTACGCCGTAGCCCTGTAATATTTCTTTCGCCTGATACTCATGAATATCCACGACTCTTGCCTCTTCGCTATCAGTTGTTATTGGGTTTTCGCGGCGATCGCTTCGGCCGCTCTTACGACATTGTTCGCCATTCTTTCGGAGGCAGCATCAATCAGACGCCCGTCCAGCGAGGCCGCGCCCTTGCCTTGCGCGGCCGCTTCCTGCAGCGCGGCCAGGATGCGCTTGGCCTTTTCAACTTCAGCCGCAGGCGGCGTAAACACGTCGTTGGCCAGTTCGATTTGCGACGGATGAATCGCCCATTTGCCTTCGCAGCCGAGTGCGGCCGCGCGCCGTGCCGCCTGCTTGTAACCTTCCGGATCTTTCAGGTCGCCGAACGGCCCGTCGATCGGCCGCAGGCCATAAGCGCGGCAGGCCACGGTCATCCGGCTGATCGCCGCATGCCACTGGTCGCCCGGATAGTCGGGGTTCAGGCCGCCGATATTGACGGTACGCGCGCGATTACTGGCCGCATAATCAGCCACGCCAAAATGCAGCGCTTCGAGACGGCCCAAGGCACCTTGTCTCGCAATGTCTTCGACGTTCGCCATGCCCAGCGCGGTTTCGATCAATGCTTCGATGCCGATCTTGTTTTTGAGGCCCTGCTGCATTTCCAACTGGTTCAGCATCGCCTCGACCATATAGACATCGCCGTAAACGCCGACTTTCGGTATCAGGATCGTGTCGATTTTGGCGCCGGCCTGCTCGACCAGATCGACTACGTCGCGAACCATGTACTGGGTATCCAGTCCATTGATCCGCACGGACAAGGTAATACCATGCCCCTTCCAGTCTAGGTCGTTGATCGCCTCGATCACATTCTTGCGCGCCTGCAGTTTGTCGTCGGGGGCCACCGCATCTTCGAGGTCGAGAAAAATGTAATCCACACCGCTTTTCAAGGCTTTTTCAAACATACCGGGATTGGAACCGGGAACTGCCAGTTCACAGCGTTGAATACGCTGAACTAACGCCGTATATAAAGTGTGACTCATTTTTGACTACCTGCCTGTACGTACTTTAAATAAAATGATTCGGCCGAATGATCAATCGCATCCGGTAGGGCTTCTGCCGTAAACAAATAAATCCGCCATTTTACTTTCGGTGAGTACAAAGTCAATCATTAACGCTTTTTCTCAGTTTTATAAAAACCGCCAGGTTAATCTCTATCTGGTATACGGCTATTGATGATTAAAGCTCAGTATGTCATCATTGCCAGTTTTTGAATTTTGGCGCATTTTGCCCAACTCCGCTCTTAATTAACGTTTAACTACTCTGACGAGGCAAATTCATGGCTGGTCGCAACCACCTTTACATTCCTGGCCCTACCAACGTCCCTCACGAAGTCTTGAGCGCGATGCACGCGCCGATGGAAGACCATCGTTCACCCAAATTTCCGACGCTGTTCAAGCCGCTGCTCGAAGACATGAAGAAAGTCTTCCGCACCGAAAAGGGACAATGCTTCATTTTTCCTGCGACCGGTACTGCCGGCTGGGAAGTCGCGTTAACCAACACGTTGAATCCTGGCGACAAAGTACTCATTTATCGCTTCGGCCAATTCAGTCATCTGTGGGCCGAAATGGCGAAACGCCTGGGCTTCGATGTCGAGATCCATCAGGAAACCTGGGGCAAGGGCATTCCTCTGGACAAGCTGGAAGCGCGCCTGAAAGAAGACAAGAATCACGAGATCAAGGCGGTCTTGGCGACGCATAACGAAACCGCAACCGGTGTGACCAGCGATATCGCGGGCGTGCGCAAGGCCCTGGATGCGGCGGGCCACCCTGCCCTGTTGTTCGTAGATGGCGTCAGTTCGATCGCCAGCCTCGATTTCCGGATGGACGACTGGGGCGTCGACGGCGCAATCAGCGGTTCGCAAAAAGGTTTCATGCTGCCGGCGGGCGGCGCGTTTCTATGTTTCAGCCAGAAGGCGTTGAAAGCCACGGAAACCAGCAAATATCCGCGCTGCTTCCTGGACCTGCGCGATCAAATGAACCAGAACAAGGACGGCTATACGCCTTACACGCCGGCGCTGCCGATTCTCTATGGCTTACGCAAGGCGCTGGACCTGTTGCTCGAAGAAGGCATGGACAATGTCTATGCACGCCACCACCGTCTGGCCGAAGGCACCCGCAAAGCGATTGCAGCATGGGGCCTGAAACTGTGCGCCCACCCGGGTTTCGAGTCCGATACCGTCTCTGCGGTCGTCGTGCCCGAAGGCAAGGATGCCCGTGACGTGATCAGCACCGCATTCAAGAAATACAATATTTCCCTAGGCGCAGGTCTTTCCGAATTGTCAGGCAAGGTGTTCCGTATCGGCCATGTCGGCGACATGAACGACGTGTCGATGCTCGGCGCATTCGCCGGCGTCGAAATGGCGTTGCTGGATTCCGGCTTCGACATCAAGCCGGGCAGCGGCGTCGGGGCGGCGGTCGAATACTATCGCTCGACCGCGAAGTAAGAGAGTAACGGTTCGCCAAGGGGGCGCCGCCCGCTCCCCTGGCTTTTAAAGTCATGATGCCTGGATCACCAACCGTTCGGCATCGTTACCCTACCGATTGAAATCCTGAGACAATCAGTCAATGAGCAAACCCAAAGTCGTCGTGACTCGCAGGTGGCCGACGGAAGTCGAAGCAAAACTCAAGGAATTGTATGACGTCACCTTGAATGAGACCGACATGCCGATGACGGCCGACCAGTTGAAACAGGCGCTACAAATCGCGGATGCACTGCTGCCGACCGTCACCGACCCGATTACTGCCGACATTCTGCGCGTCCCGAACAAACGCACTCGAATCATCGGCAACTTCGGCGTCGGCTACAACAATATCGACATTGCCGCCGCGCAGGAACAAGGCCTGGTGGTGACTAATACGCCCGGCGTGCTGACCGACTGCACCGCCGATATTGCGATGCTGCTGCTGATGATGTCCGCCCGCCGGGCATCCGAAGGCGACCGATTGGTGCGCAGCGGTCAGTGGACCGGCTGGGGACCGACGCATTTGCTCGGACGAAAAGTGACCGGCAAGACGCTCGGCCTGATCGGATTCGGGAGGATTGCTCAGGCGACGGCCCGGAAAGCGCATCACGGTTTCGGGATGAAAATCCTTTTTTATACGCCGCGCAGTGCGCCCGCGCAGGAAATCATTGACGACGTTCAGGCAGTCCGATGCACGACAATTGAAGAACTCCTGAGCGAAGCCGATTTCGTCTCGCTACATTGCCCCGGCAGCGCCGAAAACCGGCACCTGATCAACGAGCAACGGTTGAAACTGATGCGCCCTTATGCACATTTGATCAATACCGCGCGCGGTGATGTGGTCGATAATCAGGCTTTGTGCAAGGCCTTGAAGAAAGGCTGGATCGCTGGGGCGGGACTCGATGTGTATGAGGGCGAACCGAATGTTTATCCGGGCTTACTCGAACTCGACAATGTCGCGCTACTGCCGCACCTGGGCAGCGCGACCGAAGAAACGCGTATTGCGATGGGCAACCGGGTGCTGCAAAATATTGCCGCGTTTTTTGCGGGGCAGGAACCGCTCGACCGCATCGTGTAACCGATGCACAAAAGATAAAGGGCGGAGTAACCGCCCTTTTTTGCTCAATTCGGCAAGTATTTACAACAAATGCCGAATCGCATCCCGTTCTTCCTTCAGTTCAGCCTCGCTCAATTTCATCCTCTGCAGGCTGAATTCGTTGATGTTGAGTCCCTTCACGATGCTGACCTCACCGTTGGTTACGGTCACCGGAAAAGAATACATTATATCCCTTTCGATTGCATAGCTGCCGTCTGACAGCATACCCATGCTGACCCAATCGCCTTCCGGCGTATCCAAGGCCCAATTCCGCATTTGATCGATTGCGGCATTGGCCGCGGAAGCGGCGCTCGACAAGCCGCGCGCCTTAATCACCGTTGCACCGCGCTGCTGCACGGTCGGAATGAAGTCGTTGACAAACCACTCGCGCTCCACTAAAGACAACGCATCCTGCCCTTTCACTTTCGCGTGATGCAGGTCGGGATATTGAGTCGTCGAATGATTGCCCCAGACCGTCATGTTCTTCACGTCGGTGGGCAGGACGCCGCATTTCTCCGCAAGCAAACTGACCGCGCGGTTGTGATCCAGGCGACTCATCGAAGAAAAATTCTCAGGCCCAAGCTCAGGCGCATTTTTTAGCGCGATCAAGGCGTTCGTATTGGCCGGATTGCCGGTCACCAGGACTTTCACTTTGCGACTGGCCACATCATTCAAAGCCTTGCCCTGCACCGAAAATATCTCTGCGTTCACTTCCAGAAGATCTTTACGCTCCATTCCCGGGCCGCGCGGGCGGGCACCAACAAGAAATACATAATCGGCATTCTTGAAAGCGGCGCGAGGATCCGCGGTCGTTTCGACACGGTACAGCAAAGGGCTTGCGCAATCCTGCAATTCCATTACCACGCCGTCCAGAACGTGCATCGCCTGCGGAATTTCAAGCAGATGCAGTACGATCGGTTGCTCCGGGCCGAATAACGCGCCCGACGCCAACCGGAAAAGGAGAGAATAGCTGATTTGCCCGGCAGCACCTGAAACCGCGATATGAACGGGTGTTTTCATGAGTTATCCCTAATAATTAAAATTGGAGTGTCTTATCTGATAACGCTTATCCGGAAAACATTATTGCTCGCGGCAAATATACAGATGCGGAAAGTCTGATCATTCACGCCATTCTCATTGTAGTCGAGCCCTGTCAGCCTGGGTTTAATGATAACGTCAAGCCCTCAAGCCCGCAAGACAATTGATCCCTAAATCCGATCGAGCGGAATGTCTCAGCCCGCTAAACATGGAAACCGTATCTCAGGTATAATAGATGGTTTTTTATCATTTAAATTCAGATTCCACCATCTTCGAGATCCATGAAAAAACTGCTTTTCCAATTCGACACCGACACGCTTCCTTCAGTTTTCGACACGGTCGTCGCCTACGACGGTGGAGCCGATCATGTGACCGGTTTCGGAGGGCTGACGCCGGACACGATTTCCGGTTTGGTTGAAGGCGCAATTTTTACGCGGGGACCGAAAGACAAGAAAAATACCGCGATTTTTATCGGCGGCAGCGACATGATCGCCGGCCAAAATCTTCTGAAAGCAGTGCAAAGCAAATTTTTCCCGGGCTTTCAGGTTTCGGTGATGCTGGACAGTAACGGCGGCAATACGACTGCGGCCGCTGCAGTCGCAAAACTGGCGGCCAGCGGTACACTGGCGGGCAAGAAAGCAGTCGTACTGGCCGGCACCGGCCCTGTCGGCCAACGCGCCGCGGTCATGCTGAGCCGCGAAGGTGCGGAAGTTTCGATGACCGGACGTAAAATGGAGAAGGTCATCCAGGCCTGCAAAGCAATGGAAGCCCGCTTCGGCATTAATATTACCCCGATCGAAGCGGTGGATCAGGATGCGAGGGGCAAAGCGATCGAAAATGCGAATATCGTTTTTGCAACCGGCGCGGCCGGCATCGAGCTGATCGGCGCCGAGCATTGGCAAAACAATCCGAACATCGAACTGATCGCGGATGCAAACGCAACTCCGCCGATCGGAATCGGCGGTATCGACGTGTTCGACAAGGGTCAGGAACGCTATGGCAAGATCATCTGGGGTGCACTCGGTTTCGGGCCCTTAAAGCTCGAACTGCACCGCGCCTGCATAGCAAAACTGTTTACCGACAACAAACTGGTTTTCGACGCGGAAAACATCTTCGAATTAGCCAAGCAAATGGCTTAACTACGGCGTTCAAAACCGATTTATCAGTGGAAAGCGAATCGACTTTCGCGGCGCGCAGCGATGCCTTCGCGATTTTCAGTGCAGGCGTGGCGGCGGCCGACCCATACTTGGCGGTAAAAAAGTGCCTATCGGTAGACAGGGATCACTTGGCGATTCGCCTGGATATCGACAATCCGAGCAATCAGCGACTGGGCAAATGGCCGAAGCTGCATCTGATCGCTTTTGGAAAGGCCGCCTGTGCAATGGCGAAAGCCGCTGAAGAGGCAATTCCCGAATCGTTATGGGCCAGCAGAGGAGTTGCGGTCACCAATTATGAAAACGTCGCCGCGCTGGAACACACTGACGTCTTCGGCACCGGTCATCCGTTGCCGAACGAAGCGGGGCTTAAGGCCGCCCGACTGATTGCCGAAAAAGTCAGCCGAGCGCAGGCCGGCGAACTGGTGTTAACGCTGGTCAGTGGTGGCGGTTCATCGCTGATTCCCTGCCCTGTCCATTCGATTTCATTGACCGAAAAATGCATGGTCACGAATTTATTGCTGGCCAGCGGCGCGACCATTAACGAGATCAACTGCGTACGCAAGCACCTTTCGCAACTGAAAGGCGGCGGACTTGCGAAGCTCGCCGCGCCGGCCGACCTGCACGCGTTGATTCTGTCCGATGTGCTCGGCGACGACCTGAGCTCGATCGCGAGCGGCCCGACCGTTCCCGACCCGAGCACATTCGAGGAGGCGATCCGAATTTTACGAGACCGACACATCTGGGAACAGGCTCCCGATACGGTCCGCAGCTATCTGCTGAACGGCCAGCTCGGGCAGGTCCCCGAAACCCCGAAGCCGAATGATCCGATTTTTCAAAACACCGATCACACGCTGGTCGGCAGCAACGCGATCAGCTTGAATGCCGCAGCCGAACACGCACGGCAGCTCGGCTATCAGACCGTTATTTATAGCAATCATTTGTGCGGCATTGCCCGGGAAGCCGCAGAACAATGGGTCAAAACGATCGCTGCTAACGGGCAAATCCAACAGCCCACCGCCTATCTGGCCGGAGGCGAAACGACGATCCGATTGACAGGCAGTGGCCTTGGCGGACGCAATCAGGAAATGGCGCTGGCGTTCGCTTTGGCCGCCGAAAAAGTCGGGCTCGACGCAGACTGGGTTTTTCTGAGCGGCGGCACTGACGGGCGCGACGGCCCGACCGATGCGGCCGGAGGGCAAATTGACGCCCGCTCGCTGACGCGAATGCGCGCCCAAGGGATAGAGCCGGCCGCCCTGCTCGACAATAACGATTCGTATCATGCTCTTGAAGCTTCCGGCGATTTATTGATTACCGGCCCGACCGGCACCAATGTCGCCGATCTGCAGATCCTGCTGCTTCACCCGAAAACCTAGGGCCGCCTGCCGATAACGCTTTCCACAGCCGCCCCCAAGCCCTAAAATATCCCATATTCATTAAGGAGATTTGCATGTTTAATAAATCGATGACCATCGAAGGGTACGACGATGAACTGTTCCAGGCTCTCGAAGGAGAGCGCCGCCGCCAGGAAGACCACATCGAACTGATCGCTTCGGAAAACTATTCCAGCCCCCGCGTCCAGGAAGCGCAAGGCACCGTGCTGACCAATAAATACGCGGAAGGCTACCCGGGCAAACGCTACTATGGCGGCTGCGAGTATGTCGATATCGTCGAGCAACTGGCCATCGACCGCGCCAAGCAACTGTTTGGAGCCGACTGGGCGAACGTGCAGGCGCATTCCGGCTCGCAAGCCAACGCCGCTGCTTATATGGCGTTGATCCAGCCGGGCGACACCATTTTAGGCCTGGCGCTGTCCGACGGCGGCCACCTGACACACGGCGCGAAACCGAATTTCTCCGGCAAAATCTACAACGCCGTACAATACCATCTGGACTCCAAAACCGGCCGGCTCGACTACGATCAAATCGAAGCCCTGGCGCGCGAGCACCAGCCGAAAGTGATCGTCGCCGGTTTCTCCGCGTATTCACGGATTATGGATTGGGAACGCTTCCGCAAGATCGCCGACACGGTCGGCGCCTACCTGCTGGTCGATATGGCGCATGTCGCGGGTCTGGTCGCGGCCGGCCTGTATCCGAATCCAGTCCCATTCGCTGACATCGTCACCACTACCACGCATAAAAGTCTGCGCGGCCCGCGCGGCGGCATTATCCTCGGCAAGGCCAACGCCGAAATCGAAAAGAAAATCAACTCGATAATTTTCCCCGGCATCCAGGGCGGTCCTTTGATGCACGTGATCGCAGCCAAGGCCGTTGCCTTCAAGGAAGCGATGGAGCCGGAATTCAAGATTTATCAGCAACAGGTGATCAAGAACGCGCAGGCGATGGCGAAAGTCTTTATCGATCGCGGCTTCGACATCGTTTCGGGCGGCACCGACAATCACCTGATGCTGGTCTCGCTGATTCCTAAAGGCATTACCGGCAAAGCCGCCGACGCCGCGCTCGGCAGAGCCCATATCACCGTCAATAAAAATGCGGTGCCGAATGACCCCGAGTCGCCGTTCGTGACCAGCGGCATCCGCGTCGGCACCCCTGCCCCAACCACGCGCGGCTTCAAGGAAGAACAGGTGATCGAAGTCGCGCACTGGATGTGCGATGTGATGGAAAATATCGACGATGAAAACGTGATCGCGGCAGTGCGTGAGAAGGTTGCGGCATTGTGCAAGCGCTTTCCGGTCTACGGCGGCTAATAATGGGTAGGATACGCATCGCGTATCCTATATTACGAACGAATAAAAAGCTCAAAATTTGCGATATTCATTAGGGAATTTGAATAGATCAGGCTTTGGGCTTATTCACAATTATCATCCGATAAGCGGAAACAACAATATACTCAAAAAAGGGCATTCTGAGAACACAACAATAGCTGGTTAAATTGAATAAAATGAAGCTTAATACAACTGTGTTGGACTCCATGCCCATGCCTTAACCTGAATGAATTGTAAAATATTACGCACATAACCATCGAACAGTTATGCAAATACAACGCACTATCCAAGTTCTCGACGAACCGCGCCTTGTCATTGATCTGCCGCCTTCGTTCGTCAATCAGCGGATTGAAGTTTTAGTTATCACGCTCGATGATAGCGAGCCAAAGCCCGGAATAAAACGCCGCTCTCCTCCAAAAAACATGGCTGGCAGGGTTAAGGAACTGGGAGATATAATGTCTTCTGTACCATCCGAAGACTGGGGCCATGGCGAATGATCGTGCTGGATACCCACATCTGGCACTGGTGGATCAATCAAATTCCCGGAAAATTATCGCCCGACATCATCGATTTGATCGAAGAAACGGAGGAAGTAGCGATATCGGCCATATCCTGTTTCGAAATGTGCTGGCTGGTTCGCCACCAGCGTATCGAGTTAGGCATGCCCTTCGAACAATGGTTTCAGGAAGTCGAACACAGCACCGGCATCCAAATCATACCGGTAACGGCTCCTATCGCCATTCGAGCGGTTGAACTGTCTGAACATCATAAAGACCCGCAAGATCGCAGCATCATTGCCACGGCGCTCCATCATAACGCATCCCTTTTGAGTTTTGACACGGCATTTTCCGCTTATCACGAGCTCGACGGCTCTTTGATTCAGGCAAAGTAGCGCTGATCGAATCACGCTGCTTTCCAGTATAAATTTTCTTTTATCTTAGGAAAAAACCACCATGTCCGACATAGAAATCGCCCAACAAGCGAAGATGAAGCCGATTATCGGCCTGGCAAAAGACCAATTCGGCATCGACGCCGAACATCTCGATCCCTACGGCCATTATAAGGCCAAATTGTCGCTGGATTATGTGAACATTCTCGGCGAAAAGCCGGACGGGAAACTGATTCTGGTTACTGCGATCAGCCCGACGCCTGCAGGCGAAGGCAAGACAACCACGTCGGTCGGCCTCGGCGATGCGATGAACCGGATCGGCAAGAAAACGATCATGTGCCTGCGCGAGCCTTCGCTCGGCCCCTGCTTCGGCGTTAAAGGCGGTGCCGCTGGCGGCGGCCATGCGCAGGTCGTGCCGATGGAAGACATCAATCTGCACTTCACCGGCGACTTTCATGCAATCGGCGTCGCGCATAACCTGCTCTCGGCGTTGATCGACAACCATATCAACCACGGCAATGCGCTCGGCATCGACCCGCGCCGGATCCAATGGAAGCGTGTGGTCGACATGAACGACCGCGCGCTGCGCCATATCGTGATCGGCATGGGCGGCCCCGCAAACGGGTATCTGCGCGAGGACGGTTACGACATCGTGGTCGCCTCCGAAGTGATGGCGATCCTGTGCCTTGCGACCAGCCGCGCCGATTTGAAAGAACGCCTCGGCCGGATCGTGATCGGCTACAAGACCGACAACAAGACGCCGGTCTACGCGCGCGATTTGAATGCGCACGGCGCGATGGCCGCCTTATTGAAGGATGCGATCAAGCCGAATCTGGTCCAGACGCTCGAAAACAATATCGCGATCATTCATGGCGGCCCGTTCGCGAACATCGCGCATGGCTGCAACACGGTCACCGCAACCAAGACCGCGTTGAAGCTGGCCGATTATGTAATCACCGAAGCGGGATTCGGCGCAGACCTCGGCGCGGAGAAATTCGTCGACATTAAGTGTCGAATGGCCGGCTTGAAGCCGTCGGCCGCGGTGCTGGTTGCAACAGTCCGGGCGCTGAAATTCCACGGCGGGATCGTGAAGGAAAATCTGAACCTGGAAAACCTGGAAGCGCTCGATAAAGGCTTCGCAAACCTGGAGCGGCATTACCGGAACATTACCGAACATTACGGCCTGCCGTGCATCGTCTGCGTGAACCATTTCACTTTCGACACCGAGGCGGAACTGGCCTTGTTGCAGGATAAGTGCCGGACACTCGGCGCGGTCTGCATCGTCTCGAAACACTGGGCCGAAGGCGGCAAAGGCGCCGAGCAGCTCGCACATGCGGTCGCCGAAACCGCCGACCATCATCACGACGGCTGCCGCTTCGTCTACGACGATCATCTGAGCCTCTGGGAAAAGATCGAGACGATCGCGACCAAGCTGTATGGCGCAGCAAACGTGACCGCGAACGCGAAAGTGAAAGCCCAGCTTGCGGCCTGGAATGCCGAATACGGTCATTTCCCGATCTGCATGGCAAAGACGCAGATGTCGTTCTCGACTGATGCCTCGGTCAAAGGCGCACCGTCCGGGCACACGGTCGAAATCAGAGAAGTAAGATTGGCCAACGGGGCGGGCTTTATTGTCGCGATCGCAGGCGACATCATGACGATGCCGGGGCTTCCAAAAGTACCGGCGGCCGAAAAAATCGATATCGACGAGAACGGGCGAATCAGCGGCTTGTTTTGATCAGAATGCTTTTATGAACGGTAGCGGAATCGAGGAATTCGAACCCCGATAATCTTATACCGGTTTGATATTGTTAATCGCAGAATATGGCGAGCTGTTGGGCCCATTTCCGGCGACAACATCACCTCTCGGGGCTGCCGGATGACAACCTCCGGCTACCTCGATACCGCTAACTCCGATAAAGTAAAACTTGTCCGGCAAAGCCTCGGATCCGGAAACTCGATTTATACAATCGCCGCGCAGGCCGGCAAAAACAGGGCCGCGCTACCCCCCAATAAAACCCCAAAAACAGATAACAACGCTAACAGCTGCATTACACGAGTCAGAAATGATCCAGCGCTTGTCCTCGCAGCGCCTTCCCTCTCCAGCCGCAGCACCACATCGGGCTTGAAGATTAGCAACAGCAACGCCAGCAGCGCCGCAACAGTTATCCCTAGAACGGCCATTTGCGCCCAAAAGCCGGCGAGGTCTCCCCCAAGCACAACACAGAATACCGGCTGTATCCCGTACACAAGACCGAAATGCAGCGCCCAGATAATTGAAGGGCCAGTCAGGGCGATCACGACGGTGCCGACTGATTTTTCGGGAAAGGGAGATTTCGGTGCCGTCATAATAAGATCATTCTCGGGAAGCCATGAATTAACAGGAGCCCGACCAAGCCTTGCACCACTGTGTAGTAAGCCAACAGGTTGGTATTTTCCAGCGTCGCCGAACGCACACGGTCCAGCTTGCCGGTAAAGTGCCGGGCAACCACAAACAATGACATGATCAGCACCGCAAACATGAGCTCGCCGGTTAAAATACTCTCCATGTAGACCATCGCCCCATAGCTCGATGCTGCAGGCTTCAGCCCTGCCTGCCAGTGGCACCAGATCTCCAGCCCTACGGCTGTCACGCTCGACAGCGCGCCGAGCAGTATAAATAACGGCGTCCTCGCATGCCGGCGCCCAGGTTCCGCCAAGGTCCATTCCGCGACCCTAAAAAAAACCGCGCTGATTACCAGCAACAGAGCGATCACAGCCGGCCATTCCAGTCCGGGCAGGCTTTGTGCATCGGAAGGCCAAACCTGGGGCGATACCGTCCAGAGATAAAGATAGGAAAACAGATAGGTTAAATACAGCGAACCCGCGACGAGCATCAGAATCACCATGGCCCACCATCCATGCCCTGTCGGACCGTTGATATAAACGGGAAGATGAATGCCCCCGCCAATGGCCACCGGCCCGTTGCCGGGCCCTTTGTCGAGCTCCCATACCCACACCAGGCAGCACACGACCGCCAGCACCGCGCAAACCATTGCCGGCGCGACCACCTTAATGGTCAGCAAGAGAAAACAGGACGCGGTAAACACTGCCGCGAGCACATGTCCCCAGCCGTTGCCCGGCATCTGGATCACATATTGCGGCCTGGCCTCGATCACCGAGGTGACGATGGTTTCGCGTGCACCTGTCGGCGCATTCGGGAGATAATGCTGCCCTGAGTCGACCTCTTCGGACAGGTTGGGCTGTGTCCATAACGGCTCCCGGCTGGTCACGTACGGGATCGAGCGGGTGGAATAAAGATCGGTCGGGAGCCATTCCAGGGTTCCGGCCTGCCATGGATTGGCTTCGCCGCCTTGTCCCACGCGAAAATTACGGATCAGGTCGATGATGAAAACCAGTACCCCGGCGCCGATCAGATAAGCACCTATCGTCGATACTAGATTATATGGCCCCCATCCAGACGCCTCCGAGTAGGTCCATATGCGGCGGGGCATACCCAGCAGTCCGGAAACGTGCATGGGCATAAAGGAGACATTGAAGCCGATAAAGATCAGCCAGAAACACCATTTTCCCAGCCGCTCGGACAGCCTGCGCGTGCCGACCATCGGCGCCCAATAATAAAAGGTGGCGAACAGCGGGAACACCATGCCGCCAATCAACACATAATGTAGATGGGCGACGATGAAATAGGTGTCATGCGCCTGCCAGTCGAACGGCACCATCGCCACCATTACTCCGGTGAGCCCACCGATCGTGAAATTAAACAGCATCCCCAGCACGAACAGAGACGGCGTCGTCAGCCGGAACCGCTCCTTGGCCGAGGCGATGGTGGCGATCCAGGAAAAAATCTGGATCCCGGAAGGCACCGCAACCGCCATGCTCGCCGCCGAAAAGAAGGCCATGCTGAGCGATGGGATGCCGGTAGCAAACATGTGATGCACCCACAGTCCGAAACTGAAAAAACCGGTCGCAATCAGAGCCACGACGATAAATTTATACCCGACGAGCGGAGTGCGCGCCATGGTCGGCACAATCATCGAAACCAGACCCGCCGCCGGCAGGAAGATAATGTACACTTCCGGATGACCGAAAAACCAGAACAAATGCTGCCACAGCAGCGGGTCGCCGCCCTGGGCAGCGGTAAAAAAAGGCCAGCCGAAAGACCGTTCGATTTCCAGGTACATGGTCGCGAGAATCACCGCCGGGAACGCCAGCACAATCATCCCGGCGAAGACCAGCATCGACCAGCCGAAAATGGGCAGTTTATCCAGCGACATGCCGGGCGGACGGGTCCTCAAAATTCCGACAATAATCTCGATCGCACCGGCGATCGCTGAGATTTCGATAAAACCGATACCCAGCAGCCAGAAATCGGCATTGTCGCCGGGCGAATAGGCGGTCAGCGTCAACGGCGGGTACATGAACCAGCCGCCTTTGGGCGCCAGGCCGTAAAACACCGTCGAGAAGAACACCGAGCCGCCGATGATATAGGCCCAGACCGCAAAGGCGCTCAGGCGTGGAAACGGCAAATCGCGGGCCGCCAGCATTTGTGGGAGCAGCAATACCCCCAGCGCCTCCATCGCCGGCACCGCGAACAGAAACATCATCGTGGTGCCGTGCACAGTAAAAATCTGATTGTAGAGGTCCTGGCTGACCAGATCGTTCTCGGGAACGGCCAGCTGCGTGCGTATTACCAGCGCTAACAGGCCGGCGAGCACGAAAAAGGCGAAGGCTGCACCCAGATAAAGTAGCCCTACGACCGTGTTATTGACTGCCGTTATCCACCGCCATCCGCCTGGAGTTTCCCAGATCTGCAGCAGCTGCTCTTTTTCACCGGGTGGACGCGGCAGGCTGTTCGGCAATGAAGCTTCTTCTTCAGTGGGATTTATCACTTACTCCCCCTCATGGAAATCACCGAAATCAGCGCACGCTGATTGAAAAAAATATCCACCATAGCCAATCAGGCTGAATTCGTTAACATCAGACATAACAACTACTCCAAGCCGTTCAAATAAGCGGCTAAGGCCTGGAGCTCCTTATCCGAAAAGAAGTCGAACGGCAGCATCAGATTTTCCGGTTTAAGCTTTTGGTGCCGGCCAATCCAGTGAGCAAAACTTTCCGGCGTCTTGGGCAGAATCCCGGCGCCGAGCGAAAGCCGACCACCGACGTGGGTCAGATCCGGCCCTGCCTTACCGTCGGCGCTGGTGCCGCGAACGGTATGGCAGCCCCCGCATCCGCTGGCTAAAAACAGCCCTTCGCCCTCTTTTTTTGACGCGGATTTCACGTCCGCCCTTTCTTTGGCGAGCCAGACGTCATAGTCGGCAGGCGCCATCGCGACTGCATAAAAAGCCATCAAAGCATGGGCGCCCCCGCAGTACTCCGCGCATTGTCCGCGTACGATGCCCGGTTTGTCAGCCATCAAGTGCAGCTTGTTGATGCGGCCAGGGATCATATCCACTTTCCCTGCGTAGGCCGGCAGCCAGAAGCTGTGTATCACATCCGCTGTCGACAGCTCGATTTCAATCGGGCGGCCTACAGGGATCCGCAGCTCATTCGCGCTCTCTGTCGTCAGGCCATCGTCGTGCCGATAAATCACCCGCCACCACCATTGTTCTCCCACTACGGAGATATGAATCGGGTCTTCGGCCTGAACCAGGCTTTCCCCGGCTTTCAATATTGAAAAACCGTAAGCCAGTAGGGCGCTCAAGGTAACGACAGGGAATAGGACGCCGCCCCATACCACGGCTTGCTCACTGCTAAGCCTGTTCCTCCAGTTGGCAGGGCCGGTGATTGAGACGTAGAGCAACAGGCATATAAGAATCGTTATCAATGTGGCGGCAGTGAACATGATCCAGAACAGTTGCGCAATCCGTGACGAAACCGTCCCAACGCCCGCGAAGGCGGATTGTTCCCCGTCGCAGCCGATTATTGCCAGCAGGGCCACTGTCAGAAACACTACCGAAAAGCGAGGTCTGGCCTTTTTCATGGTCGCAGGGCAGAATTTGCTGCGTGGCGGGAGGATGGAGGTGGCAGACTTGCAAAAAAGGCTGCTGCTGCTGAAACCTGCTGCTCTGTCAAACGTTTTGCCACAACCGACATCATGGCGCCATGTGGCGTTTCCTTACGACCTCCTCGCCGCCATACCTGCAGTTGCTGGCGGATATACTGCTCGGACTGACCGGCTAGGCGCGGATAGTCTTCCCGTCCTTTCGCCCCATGGCATGAGTTGCAGGCGGGGATTTTACGGTCCCGGTCGCCCTGCTCCGCTAATTGGCGCCCAAACTCACGCATTTCCGTACCAGCAGGCCGTAGGCTCTGGTAAGGGGAAGGCTGCAAGAAGGCATAATAGGCGGCCAGACGCTCGATCTGTTCATCATCGAGATCATCGGCGACCGGTTCCATAAAGCCGCTTTGGCGAGAATCGTCGCGATATTCGTACAGCGCCCTTTTCAGATAGGCTTCATCCTGGCCGCCAAGGCGCGGGATATAGGGGCTGGTCGGCGCGGCGGCGACCGTGTCATGACACCGGGCGCATGCGGTGAGATCAAGCCTGGGACGCCCCTGGGTGATAAATTCTTGCGTGGTATAGTTCCGAGTCTCGCTATGACCGCCGGCATAACGGCGGTAATCCGCCTCCGTCATGGACGGCAGGGCTTCCAGAAAAGCCACGACCGCCCATACTTCGTCATCCCGACCGTCGCCGCTCCAGGCCGGCATGCCGGTAAATTGAATGCCATGTCGCGCCATCCAGAACAGTTGTTCGCGGCTCCAGTGAGAGGCATGGATCTGCAGATCGGGAGGATGGGGCAACATATGCCTGAAAACCGGATTGACCGGCCGTCCCGGAGTGCCATGGCAAACGGCGCAGGTTCCCTGAAAATGCCCCGCGCCGAGCGGCACCAACTCGGCAAGGTCCAGCGCCGGCGGCTCAATAGCCCTGCTGTTGACGATGACCGAACGATCCTTGGCCATCTTCAGAAACCGTTCGAGCCAGACGGGATGCCCCCCGCTCGCCGCCACATTGACAACTCCGGAATAGGCGACAAGCAGGGCGAATACAATACCGCCCGCGAGGAGTCCGAGTGCCCCAAGCAGAAGTAAACGCCAGCGGCGGGTTATCCACTCGATCATGACCTGCTTTCCGAATTTACCACCGCAGGCATCCTATCATCCCGGACATCACTCAACGCATGAAACCAGCGAGAAATCAGCACAATGGCTGCCAGCACATAAGTCAGCGGGCAAACGCTGATCATCAACAGCCCAGCTAACTGCTGGTCAGCTAGATCATCCGCACTTGCAAGGCCGGAGGCGACCGCCCCGTGAAGCACACGCGGCGCGAACGTCAACAGCACTGCAATCAGACAGAACAGCTTGCCGGTCAACAACAGCGCAGCGACCGTTCGCCAGAGATGCCGGGAGGCCTGAGTGAATACGGTGAGCCAAAACCATAAAGCCGAGAAGAACAGAGTCGCCTGCATGATCGCGTCATTGCCCTGCCCTATCGCTGCCCAACCGGGCGGCGAATGCCAGGCGAAAAACAAAGCCATTTGCAGAATGGTAGACGCCGCCAGCGACCTGATGCTGATAAGTGGAGTGACGGAATAGGCCGATTTTTGAAGTAGACTGGCTAAAACGGGCGCCGCGATCGTCATCAGAATGATATGGATAATCATGTGGCGCGAAAAAAGGCCTGCGATTTCGCCATAGCAAAAGGCTAAGAAAGCCAGTACCGACACAGCCGCCAATTCAACAAACACAAAGGGCATTTTGGGCTTTGCTAGCATCGCAGTCCTCCCTACAACTAAATATTTCTAAGATTTCCCCTTCAGAGGATACCGTTTTTCAAGGGCCTTGTTCACCTCAATGAAATTACCAGCCGCTTACGTTCCGAGCGTTAGAGCAATTGAAATATCATTTTTTATGACATCGAAAATCAGCTAAAGTGCGTCGATGCAATGCCCATCCTGTTATTTTCGAGGGATTATCAAAATAAATTGGGTATTATCTGATTCAAAAAACTTTTATTTCATACACTGGGTTATTAAGCTGCCCGATCGTCATTTACCATCAAAGCAATACTGACCGCAGGATTCCTATCTGATAAAGTAAAAGATAGTTTTGATATGCGCATCCTGGGGACCGCAGTTTAATATGGATAAAGATGTTCCTATTTCGCTGTTCTTTCAGGCCTGCTGCGCAGGTGCCTGCAGGCCCAAAAAACGGCGGCGAGCAAGCCTATCGCGATAGGCCCTCGGTAGAGGCAGGCCCAAAGCTGCAGCGTGCCGGGATGGGCGCAATCAAAGCCGCGGACGTAAGCTGAAAAATTGCCCGCCAGCGGCTGCCACAAACGAAATGCGCCTCATCCCACTCATACCCTGCCAGAAATAACCCATCGGATTGAGTCGCTGCGTAACATTTTGAATGGGAGCCGATCGACTTACGGCATCTATCGAACAGGCAGAAGTATGCTGGATCGGAGCGACGGGTTTAAAGCACGCTAAGAAAATAGGTATCAGATGTCACATGGATTTTTGTTTGTTGAGTTTGCCGGCTTGGCGTTGACCATCGGAATCGCCGGCTATTTTCTCTCCTTGTACGGCGATGTCATTGCCGAAAAGACCGGCCTGGGAGGAAGCTGGGTAGGTTTTTCGATGCTGGCGACAGTGACTTCTCTACCGGAGTTGGTGACGGGTATTAGCTCGGTCACCTATGTTGATGCTCCGGACATTGCCCTGGGCGATGCGCTGGGCAGTTGCTCATTCAATCTTTTATTGATTGTATTTATGGATTTTATGCACCGAGGGTCTTCGGTTTATACCCGGGTTAGCCAGGGTCACATTCTCACGGCCGGGTTCGGAGTCATACTGCTGGGATTCGTCGCTTTCAATATTCTTTTATACCAATACGATCTCGATTTAAGCCTCTGGCATATCGGAATATACGCACCGATCATGGTTCTGTTTTATCTCGTGACGATGCATACGGTGTTCAGATACGAAAAATCCCAGCAACTTGAAGCGATAGAAGAACTTGTCGAACGGCATCCCAAAATCAGTTTGGCTCAGGCAATCGCCTTTTATTGTGCCGCCGCGGCCGTGGTCGTCGCGGCCGGGATCCGTCTGCCCTTAACGGCCGAACATGTGGCTGAAGCGATGGGTTGGCAGCGTAGTTTCGTGGGTACCGTATTCGTGGCAATAGTCACTTCGATGCCGGAAGTGGCGGTGACATTCTCGGCATTCAGAATCGGCGCGCTGGATATGGCCATTAGCGACCTGCTCGGCAGCAACCTCTTCAATCTCGTCATCATTAGCCTGGATGATGTCGCTTATTTAAAAGGGCCGTTATTGGCCGATGTTTCGGCCGTGCACCTGATTTCGGCACAGTCAGCCATCATGATGACGGGAATAACCATTATTGGACTGCTTTACCGCCCGAATATCCGACTCTTCAAGACCGTAGGCTGGGTCAGTCTGTCCATGATCAGTATTTTTATTTTGAATATATCGGTGCTGTATCTGCAGCACGACTAATTGGCGGTTAGCCATTTGTTAAACTCAACGAACAGCGATATTCGACCAATAAGTCCATTACGGCAGTCTCGCAAGCTCCGCATCCCGCACAAGCCCCTGTCAGCCTTGATATAGTGTCCAGATTATCGATTCCATTCTCGACAAGCTCTTTAATTTTCTCAGGGGTAGTCCCACTACAATGACAAATAAAGGCTGATTTTTTGTCTGACCGGATATAACTCATCTAAACCTCTCATACCTACTCCATAATCCCCTTAAGTCACGCCGTGAGCCGGCAAAAGGGGACCGCTATCCGCATCGACCCGCCTGCTCATTGCAAGGATGATTCTTCAGCATAAACCGGCATTTTGCGGGAGCACGCGATGCGCTGAGCTCCGTGCATATGGTCTTCTTTTCGAAGCGAAATTTATCCCGGAACAAGGATCAAAGCGCGCCAAATTATTCCCGATTTTCCGGATTCGGCGCGCTTTGGTCGAAATCGGTGCCGTCCAGAGTCGGCGGTTCAAGCAAATGATTCAGCCAGACTTCGGCAGCCGCCCGCTGATGCTCCAAAACCGTATCCGGCCACAAGCCAAATGAGATAACCAACACGCCGAATACGCAAAGGACGCCGAGTTCGCGCGGACGCAGGTCCTGCAATTGCCTAACCGCGGTGCTTGCCGTCGGCCCCATGAAAGCGCGGCGCGTAAACGACAACATATAAGCCGCGCTGAGGATTGCGCCGGCCAGGGCTGAAATAGCCAGGCTCGGATGGGAAGTCAAGGCGCTGACGATCAGCAGAAGTTCGGCAGGAAAACCGTTTGTCCCCGGTATCCCCAAACCGGCCAGCATGAACAGGAAATAAAAACCGGTCAACCGCGGCATCACTTTGGCGAGCCCGCCCATGTGAATTCTTTCGGTGCTGCCCAGGCGTTGATGAATGAAGCCGGCAATCAGCATCAACGCGCTCGCATCCACCGAAAAATTGACCAATTGAAACAGCGCGCCTTGAATACCCTGCAGGTTCAGCGAAGACAGCCCCACAATGATCAGGCCGATATGGCTGATACTGGCATAAGCCAGCAAACGGCGGAAATTGCTTTGCTGCAAAGCGACCAAAGCCCCGTAAATCAGCGTGACCGCTCCGATGATGCCGAGCGCCCAGTTGTATTCGACGGCGGCAGTCGGCGCCAACGGCATCGCAAAGCGGATAATTCCGTAAACGCCAAGCTTAAGCCCGGTCAACAACGCGGTCATCTGCGTCGAGCCTTCCATCGCTACCGTCGGCAACCAGGTATGGAAAGGCGGTAAAGGCGCTTTAACCGCAAAACCGACCATCAACAATAAAAATACCGCCGCTTCCAGATGGCCGGATAACGGCGTGGTCAGCAGCATCGGCAGGCTAAAGGCCAGATCGCCCGGAATACTGCCGTGAATCGCATCGACATGGTTGAATGCCAGCAGAATGATCGCAAACAATAAAGCGACTCCGCCAAACAGCATGACCAGCGTATATTTCATCGCCGCAGCGCGCCGGCCGGGCCCGATGCCCCACAATCCGATTAAAAAGAAGATCGGCGGCAAGGTCAGTTCCCAAAACAGAAAGAACAGCATCATGTCCATCGCAGTAAACACGCCCATCGTGATACCTTCGAGCGCAAGCAGCAACGATAGATGAAAATGCGGCAGACGCTGCACCGAATTCCATGTCGCAAGCACGGTCAACAAGGTCAGCAGCGCCGATAGAGGCAATAACAGGATCGAGACGCCGTCCACCCCGAGAAAATATTCGATGTTCAATCGCTCGATCCAGGCATGGTGTTCGACCCATTGCAATTCGTTGCCGTTTTCTTGCCGAAACCGGACGACCGCGAACAACGCAGCGGCCAATTCCAGGCCGGTTATCAACAATGCGCTCCATTTGGCGGCGTGCAGATTACGCACCATACCGATAATAACTGCGCCGATCAAAGGCAGCCAGACCAGGACGCTGAGTACCGGAAACTCTCCCGCGTTCATGGCTGTTCTTCCTCGGGTTGAAGTTGATCCGATTCCGGTTCTTCCACGGGTTGCCCGTGCGGCATCGAACTATGGATAGGATAACCTTTCGTGATCATAGAGGCATCCTGATCGACAAGCCTGAGCCAGGGACGCATATAAAAGCCGGTGCCTACCAGCATAATGCAGATCACGGCGGTAATCAGCCGTTCTTTCATAACAGGATGATGCAGACTTGAATAAGGCTGCGCAAAACGTCTTGAACTGGCTAAAAAAATGCGCTGGAAGGCCCAAAGAATAAACGCGGCGGCCAGCAGGTTACCGGTCAATATCGCGATCGCCAGCAGCCAGCCGTGCTCCTCGATAGTGCCCTCAATGATCAAATGAGTCGCATCGAATCCGGGGGTGCCCGGCTTGACCAGGGTACTCAACGACGAAACCAGAAACAGCATGCCCAAGGTCAGATTCGAATCGAACAATCCGCCGAGTCTTGGCATCAAGGCAGTACCGGTCCTTTCATAGATCAGGCCGACGCTGAACAGCATACCGGCGGTCGCCAGGCCATAAGCGATCGACAGCATGATGCTGCCTTCCAGTCCGAAGTCGTTAAAACAGAACAGCCCGATCACCAAAATCCCGGTTTGACTTACGACCGCAAAAGCCAGCAAACGCCGAATATTGATTTGCAGTAAAGCCATTATCGCGCCGTAGAAAATACTGATCAGCGCCAGCGTTAAAACGAGCCCTGCCCAGTCTTCGGCCACGCCGGGCAGTAACGGCAGAATAAATCTCAGGATCGCAAAAATCCCAAGTTTCAGACCTACCAGAAAAATAGCGCAGCTCGCAACCGTGCCATGCTCGGCCAGAATAGGCAACCAGCCGTGAAACGGAAATAACGGCATGCGCACCGCAAAACCATAAAACAGCAGCACGAAGATCAAAGCTTCATCGTGCAGATAAGCATTGTTCTGTTTGATCGTGAGCCAGTCGAAGGTCAAAGGATGTTCTGAGTCGATCAGACCGAACGCGAGCAGTAAAAAGCCGGTCAGAGTCATCAATAGCCCGCTGAGCCAGTATTGCAGGAAGCGGTCCACCGCCCATCGGCGGCGTTGCCCGGTACCGGAATGCAGCGTTAAATAGACCACCGGAATGAGCTCCAAAACGCTCCATATCCAGAACTGCATGACGTTTAACGACGCAAAAGCGCCGATCAGCACAGTTTCATAGCCCAGCACGCTGGCGACATAATAACGATCCCGATAACGCTCCTGCGCATGCGAAAAGGTGTAGAGCAGCACCAGAAAAGAGATCACGGCAGTCAACGGAATAAACAGAATATTGACGCCGTCCACCCCTACCGTGTAACTCAAACCGGCAAAATGGGCCTGTTCGACCAAATGCATGCCGGACTCTTCCGCATCGAACACGGCAAGTAGATAAAAGCTCAACAATACGGTCAGGGACGTACCGGCAAATCCGAAACGCAAGGCCGTTTTCAACGAGCGAGCACACAGGACGGCGACCATGGCGGCAAGCGGCGTCAGCGTCATTGTGGTCAGGACCGGAAAAGCCGCCGCTTCAGACCAGGAATTAACGGGGAATTGCATCAGCGTCTCAAAATGCGACTAATAGTGTTATGAAGATAAACAGCACCAGATAGCGCGGTCTTACGATATAGGCTTCGAAACGATTCGCTGATTGACCGATCCGTCTGCCCAAGTTCGCGGCATTCTTGCCGGAGCCGCGTAGCATGAAGCGGTTTTCAAAAGCGTGAATCACCGCCGACGTCCATTCGGCCAGTTTGCCGGCCAGGCCGCTGCCTTGCGCAAACAGGTCGGAGGCGGTATCCAGACGTGCGCCGATCTTTTGCTCCTCATATTGAGCCAGCGAGGAGATCGCGCGCATCGCGGGCGCGGGCGACCCCAAGATCCTGTCGATGATATAGTCGTCGAAATATCTGAGATCATGAGACAGGCGCCCTATTGGCCTGACAAACAAACAGTCGGTTAGGAAATCGAGCCAAAACCGTTGCAGTGAAATGGTATAAAGCCAATAGTTTTTGGAGAGTATAGGATTAACCGGTTTGATCGGGTTACCCAGGACATTGTGCATCAGGGACGGCGCGACCAACAATTGATAGCCGCGAACAATCACATGGGCGCATAAATGCCAACTCGCCAATTGCCACAACCCCAAGCCGCACTCGAAAAACATCAATCCTGTCTGAACCGAAGTCGCCGCAATCAACGAGGTTTTGACATCCGTCTGAGTGAGTCCGAGCAAATACGCATAAACCGCAGTCGCCAGACCGACCACGGCCAACGCTCCCATCGCAAACGACGATATTTCAAAGACCGGCTGCAGCAGGCAAACCAGAAAAACGCCGGCATGCACCATCACCGAACCGTAAAAGACCGCACTGGACGGCGTCGGTCCTTCAAGCGCGCGCAACAGCCAGGGCGTGAACGGCAATTGTGCGGATTTGACGAATGCCGCAACCGCAAAACAGAACGCGATGCCGGTTGCCTCTCCGGGCGACAATTGCACGGCAAGCGTATTCAATTTCATCCAGTCGATGCTTTCCGCGTACGCGTAGCTAAGCCCGATTCCGATGATAAACGCCGCATCGCCGATCCGGTTCGTCACAAAAACCCGCGCCGCATTCACGGCAGCGACCGGACGGTCATACGCATACGCAATCAAAAGATAAGAACAGAGGCCTGCGATTTCCCAGCCCGCAAAAGTGCCGACCGCATTGCCGGCCAGCACCAGCCACTGCATCGCGGCCGAAAACAGCACCAGAACGAAAAAGAAGCGGTGAAAACCTGCCTCTCGATGCATGTAATTGATTGAGAAACGGACCACAATGGCCAGTAATATCCCGAACAAGGCAGATAACCGGAGGCCGATCCCCTGAGTGATAAAATTAACCGAAACTTTGAAGGTGTCGCTTTGCAGCCAGGTTCCGAGATTGAATGATCCCCTATTCTGCCCGAATAGATCGGCACCGTACAACGTAAGCGCTAGCAGCGCGGACATCGTCACCGCCCAGAGTGAAATGCCTGCGGTCAGGCCTTCTTTCTGTTCTCCGTTCAACCCGTCGAACAGAATGCCCAGCCCCAATATCACTGCGGCCCCGAAAGGCAGCAAAGGAATCAGGATAACCAGTGAATCCATTATTTAGGCTCCTGCGGCACTAGATTGCTGGACCAGGACAGGAGCGACAGTTCCTGTCTGATCGCGGTAAGCGGCTTGCGAATTCTCGACGGTCAATACCGGCATGCCCTCTCCTTCCCAGGGGACAAAGCCCTTGCTGCGTACGAACATGAATATCTCCCCTGTATCGGGGTCAATCGAGTTTAAATGAATCCAACCGTTCGCGATCAATTCACGAAGCGAGGCCTGGCGCTGGTAAATACGTTCCAAAACTTCCGTCTTGGTCTCGACGATGACCTGCAAGCGCATCGGCTCGTGAATTTCGATCATCTGGCTCGGCAAACCGGTGCGCAAATCGCTGCTCGCGCCTTCCATTACCCCGAAAAGACCTGTCACATTATGCGGCACTTTAGTTCCGCAGCCGAAGCGGTCGTTATCGACCGTCGAAAAATAATATTCCAGATTAATCCCGGCTCCTACCGGCCCTACCGCCAACAGAATATTTTCGGCGAAAAGCCCTTCCGGATCTTGCGTGGGGTCATAGGAAATCAAAAACATCCGGCGGTCGAAAAAAGCGCCCTGCGTGACCGAACGTCGTCCAATCAGCGCGCAGGCATTTGTCGCATGTCCTAATTCCGGTCGCGCCTGCGAAAAATCGTCTGCGCGTTCCTGAATATGCGCCAGCGCCTGTTCCAGCGTCGGATTGCGCGGCGCAGAAGCCAGTCGGCGACAACGCTCATGCGCGGATTTATGACAGGCTTGCGCCAAGATGGCGTCGAGCGTCCGCAAGGCCGATTGGAATGAAGGCGGCACATCGCCTTGATCAAACCAGAGTACCTCCTCGTTGCAGGTGTTATGCTCCGCGCCGATAAACCAAGTGTCCGGCGGCACATCGATGCCGCGTTCGCGCAAAAGCGCGCGGATTTCCGGCCGATTTGCCATCGCCGCAAACACGCGAGCATTCGGGCCGCCGTGCCGTCCACTGCAAGCGCCGCAGTCATAGGCCGCACGATGAGGATTGTTCTGACTGCTCGAGCCATGGCCGACCAGCACGACCAGCGGCGCAAAGCCATAGGTCAAACCGGTGCTTTGCAAGAATCCGGCAACCCGATCCGCTTGTTCGGTATCGGTAAATCCTGACTTCGGAAGCCCCGGCGCTGCAGGAATTTTTTCCGTCGAGGTGAACATCAGGCGCGTCGGCACCGCCGGTGCAACGGCGCCGGCTAAACGGTTCAGCAAGCGGTTTTGCAATTTCGGCAGCAACGATTTAGCCAACAAACCCACCAGGGCAGCAGGTGCAAAGGTGTCGATTAGCAGATGCGCGGACAAAAAATTGCTGCGTAAACCATGATGCAGCAAGCCGGCTATCTCAAGATTCAACCTGCGTCCTTTGTTATGCCGCCGTAAATTTTCTTCGGATCCGGAACGGGCGACTTCCAATACCTCATTTGCAGGCGTCACTACGATCGGGCAAAGATGCGACGTTTTTGTCTCATCGAGCCCTTTATAATACATCGGAATGCCGAAAAAACCGGCGGCGCCGAGCGTTTCGATCGCAGGATCCAGTTCTTCGAGATGACGGCGAAAGCTTTCTTCACGCTCGTCCATACAAAAAATCAGTTGCGCCTCCGGACGTTGCTTGCGGCTGATCCAACGCCCCCGCCCCCGATTGGCACTCAATGCCTGAAACAGCTCTTCCCGGTAGTTGCGCTCGTAAGCCGTCAGCCAGACCTTGGCCCGCTGGGCGGACGAAAACTGATTCAGCACCGTCAACAATGCCTCGGCATGGCCGTGGGACAGGGCTTCGATCATTTCTCCGGTCATGCCCAAATGCTGACAAAGGCGAAACAACTGCCAACCGCTGCTCCAGTGATAATGCCTGGCTTCGTGACGGGCCAGAGGGCTCAATTGCCAGGTGCGGATCTGATCGGAAAGCTCTTGCCATTCCTGTTTAAAATGCCGTTCGGAACGCGCACGTATAATCAATGCCTTGGCTTTGTGCGCAAGGTATTCTGGTAGTTCGCCTCTGTACAATTCGCTGCGCACCATGAACTCGGAAAGATTTTTCCTGAAATAGCTTTCGACCGACGGGAGCCTGGCTTCGATTCTCCACACATCCCGGCAAATCTGGCCGAGCCAGAGCCGGTCGTAAATCAGACGGATTGCCAGATAATCAGCGAGATTAACGTCCGCATTGTTGGGAGTGCGGTAGCGGGGATGCTGTTGCCGCCAATTGATCATGCCCGACCAGCCCGGAAGCTCCAGCGCCAATCGCCGTAAATATCCCGCCCATTTAGCGCGGGGCAGATGCAGATAGTTCAACTGCTCGGCGATTGCATCGACCGCATCGTCCGGGAGTTTCTTCACCAGCTTCGACCAATCCGGCAATTCGAGAAAAACCGGATTCACATCACATTGAAACATCCGGCGCCAGCCAGCATAAAGTCCCAATGACTCGCGCTCCGGCAGTTGCCAGGGCGCCACGCCTTCATCCATCGCGGAAGCACAAATCCGGATCAGCTGGGGTCTGATCACATCAAGAATATCGATGCCGGTGATTGCCAGAATGAATCCGCCTAAAGTCAAACCATCTCCGACTTTCGCCAAAAAACGACTCAATATCGAACTGGCCTGCGCGCGCATCAATCCATGCAAGGATTGATTGGCGCCGTCCGGCTGATTCTGCATCGCCAAAGCCAGCCATTCCTCGGCTTGCTCCCGAGACAAATCAAGCATGTTCTCGGGATGCGGAATGGTTTCGTCTAGGTTCAGCTTGTCCACTACGCAGTTCCAAAGCTGTTCGACCAGCTTTTTCTCGTAGATAGACGAGCTCTCTTCACCCAACAGCCCCAACTTGACTGCCTTCGGCACGTCTTTTTGTATCCTGCTTAAAGCGTCCAGTTCGCCCATATTCCATTTAAGCTGGCTTTCGGTGATCGGCTCCAGATCGAACAATAAGGCGATCTTGTAAATATCCTTGCGTTGAATCGCTTTGTCTTTAATCTTGCAAACGATCGCTTCGGCGTTCAGATCGGGATCATTTCGCAATGCGTCGGACAAATCGGCATCGCTAATCCGGCCTTGCCGGTAATAGTCACGGAACTTACTCTCGGGCAGATAACCGCGAATCCCGGTCATTTTCTCTACTTCAGCCAGTGCCTCTTCAAAAGGCAAATGCTGATAGCCGTGCAGCGTATTGTGATGCACGAAATCGAGGATCGGCGCCTGCCCTGGCAGAATATGATCCAGTTCATCCAGAATATGGCCGATCTCCCTGCGCAGTTCGGCACTGCCAAGTTCTTCTTGGATTTCCGATGTTACTGAAGGCTTGTGCATGCCGAATCCTATGGCGAGACCAAGGTATAAAGGTGGGTAATCGTCGCTTCGGATAAATCGATCAAAGGCTGCGGCATCACGCCCAGGATAACGATGCCCCCAACTAGAATCCCGGCCGTCAACATCTCGGGCGCAGTCAAATCGCTGACATGTTGCATCTTGGCTTTGACTGGTCCGGTGAACAGCAAGCCAACAGTCCTGATCGCGTAAGAAGCGCTCAATAAAATACCCAAACTGAAAAAGGCCATCCAGGCGCCCCATTGCTGAAAGCCGCCGGTCAACGCATGTAACTCGGCGACGAAACCGACGGTGCCCGGCAAGCCCATCGCAGCAAACAAGGTCAACGTGGTAAATAATGCAAAACGCGGCGTTACCTGAACCAAAGAACTGTAATCCTGAATGTTCCGTGTGTGCGTCCTTTCATAAAGCAAGCCGACCAGCAGAAACATCGCGGCCGCGATAAATCCGTGCGCGGTCATTTGCAGTATCGCGCCGGTCATGCCGGTTTCGTTCAACGAAGCAATCCCCAACAAAACAATGCCCATGTGGCTGATCGAAGAATAAGCGACCATCGCTTTTAGGTCGGTCTGACGCCAGGCCAGCAAACCGCCGTAGATCATCGCGATCAACGCCAGAACCATTAACGCGAGCTGAAAAAATTGCGCCGCCTGCGGCAGCATCGCTATTGCCCGCAGTAATCCGTAGGCTCCCATTTTCAATAGGATACCCGACAACAAAATGCTGACCGGACTCGGTGCTTCGACATGCGCCAGCGGCAACCAGCCATGCAAAGGAAAAATCGGCATTTTTACGCCGAAACCGATAATCAGGCCGAGCAAGACCAAAATCTGCTCGGTTCTGGACATGGAGTATGTCGATTGGCTCAGCGAGGCCATCAACGAACCACCGTACTCGAGATCGTATTGGCTGATTGCCAGCAAACTGATCAGCATGAAGATCGACCCGCCCATTGTATACAACACGAAATTCAGGCTGGCGGCATGGCGTCGAGCGCCGCCCCAACGGCCGATCAGAAAAAACAACGGGATCAGCGTCACTTCCCAAAATACATAGAATAACGCCCAGTCCTGTGCGAGAAATACGCCCAACATGCCGAATTCGAGCAGCAGAAGGCAGAAATAATAGCCCTTCACCCCGTTAGTAATGATATGCGAGACAAGCAAAGCGCAAAAAGTCAAAAGCGCCGCCATGAACACCATCGGCATCGAAAGTCCGTCAACGCCCAGCGAATAGGCGCTGCCGACATCCGGATTCAATATGAAAAATTCACTGAATTGCAGTTGCGCCTGATCCGAATCGAATTGAAACAACAATCGGCAGGCAAAAAACAAAGTCAGCAGGGAGAACGTCTGCGCCACCAACCGGATGGAAAAAGCATTATGCCCCGGTATAACCGCAAGCAGTAAAGCACCAAGTGCCGGCGTCCAGAGCAGAATGCTGAGTATTCCCATGTTCCATGATCCTTAAACTGCGCAAGGCAGCTTGAAAATGTTTCCAAACGAGACCGGCTGACTCGAAGCGCTATCGCCAGCCGTTTCAGTATGCGCCGATAAATGTTTGGTCAACCGGTTTTTGATTATCCTATGCATGCTTGTGAATAAACTGGTTGCGCAAACCCTTGTTAATTGGATAGTAGGTCCGTTGTTATCGATGGAACATGGCACCATCAGTACAGGGGGTCATTTTGATTCGATGTTATCTGCCAGTAAGTCAATTATACCTTCCCCGTTTTTCGGGGCAAATTGGCAGAGGCAGGAACGGCCGATCCAAAACTTTCATGAAAAAAATATCTTGAAGGCTAAAGCAAATGCCTTGGAAACTCGCCCGCATTTTAACCGATATCATCTTTCAATTCAGTTCAAATCAACCGATGAAAGGTTTTTTTTAACCGGTCATTCCCCGTTTTTTTCTTTCGATTTATATAAAATCAATAACTTAATATACGGCATAGAATATGCTTTAGCGTATGGGAAGAATCATTATATTCAAATGATTTTGCAACTGATTATTTTATTCTCGAGGTTTAATGTCTCAAGATGACTATTAGCGCACCCCATCGCACCCTATCCAATAGTTCCGACGCCTACAAAATGAAGACTAAATTCAATCTGAATGCGTCTATCGATCATATTTCCCATTGGCTACCTACCCAAGGGCCCATCAAAGACTTTATCCATCATAATACCCTGCATGCCGTCCAGCACCACCCTTTTCATGAAGGCGTTGCGGTTGCAGCAAGAATTTTTGGCGCACGCAGCTACCTGCCACTGGCTGATTATCAGAAACGCTACCAGCAAGGCAGAATTACCGACTCAGCGATCACCTGGGCGATCGAACAAGCGTCGACCGATATCAAAGACGTCGAAAAATTCCGCAGTTCCTTATTCATTAAAGACGACCGCAGCCATTACCCGCCAGTTTCATTGGCTAATCACGGCATTCGCAATTCCTGGCTAACCAGCCTCGAAGTAGACCTGAATGCACTGGTCCATCCAGTATTGTTCCGCTTGCTCGCCAACTTTTTGGATCAAGGCATCAGCCGCTGGAGTTTGCCGCGCAACGGCGAACGTTTTTGGGATTGTGTCTGGCGACTCGTGCATAACAGTATGTTGCCGCTCTACCCTTTCCACGAACCCGCCGTACGCTCGTTGCTGCTCGAAACCCCAGATCAGGTCATTTTGGCATGTCTGGAAAAAATCGTCGGGGACGAACAACTTTACGAACAATATATACTCGAAATGCTGCTGGCGCACCCGGGCTGGGCTGGCATGGTACGTCTCGTAGAACTCAATCCGGAATCGCTGTTGGCGCGCCGCGCCATCTCACTGAAAGAAATGATTGCGGTCGAACTCGCCTGCGAGTTGGCTTTTCTGCATTTGAAGAAAGGACATCATTTTCGGAATGTCGCCGCCGCGCCCAAATCGCAGGTGATCCCGCTGCTCAATGATCAGGCTTTCAAACCGAAAGTGCCTCTGCGTTTAAAGGTCTGGCATGAAGCTATGGAATGGACCCTGCACGCCGAACTGCTCAAGGCGATGGCCGCGCCGCCGATAAACCGTGCCGCCGGCACGGAAAGCGGCTTGCCGTTAGCGCAGGCGCTGTTTTGCATCGACGACCGCGAATGTTCCCTACGCCGACACATCGAGGAGCTGAATCCTGCAATCGAAACGTTCGGCGCCGCCGGTTTTTTCGGCATCGATTTTCTGTATCAGGGGCTGGACGATGCCTTTCCTGTGGCGCAGTGCCCCGTGATCATCCAACCGAAGCATTTCGTCCGAGAATCCAGCCTGTCTCAAGAGCCCGAACAGAAGAAAAACGGCGAAAATCTGAAAGACCTACATGTCAAATCGCATTCTCTGTTCAGAGGCTGGTTGTACACGCAAACGCTCGGCATCGGCTATGCAATCCGCCTGGCCTGGAACGTGTTCCGTCCGGGCGGCCATTTGCCGAATATCAAAAAATTGAGTGAAGTCAAAGCGCACACCCGCCTGCATCTTTTGCGCGAAAGTGACGTCCCGACCGAAGACGGCCGAATGCTCGGGTTTTCCTTTGCTGAAATGGCGGATCGTATTGAGAGCTTATTACGCAATATCGGTTTGACGCATGGTTTTGCGCCGTTGATCGTGATCGTGGCGCACGGCTCCAGCAGCGTGAACAATCCGCATTTCGCCGCTTACGATTGCGGCGCCTGCTCCGGCAAGCCCGGGGCGCCGAATGCGCGCGCCTTTGCGGCGATGGCAAATGATGAATCGGTACGCGTACTGCTCCGCCAACGCGGCATCGACATACCCGCAGAAACTTGCTTCGTCGCCGCGATGCACAATACCAGCCGCGACGAAATCACCTATTTCGATGAATATCTGCTCGAAAAGCACCCGGCAACCGGGCTGGAAGCCTTCCGGGAAACGATGCGGCGTGCGCTCGAACTGAATGCGCTCGAACGCTGCCGCTGGTTCGAGCTGGCGCCGCAAAACCAGAACCCGAAGGCCGCACACGCGCATGTGAAAGGACGCTCGGTGTCGTTATTCGAACCCCGGCCGGAATACAATCACTCGAACAACTTGTATTGCATCGTGGGGAAGCGCGCAGTAACCCGAGACCTGTATATGGACCGGCGCGCTTTCCTGCACTCCTACGATCCGAATACTGATCCGCAGGGGGCCATTCTTGCCAGAATTTTGAATGCCGTCATCCCCGTCTGCGGCGGCATCAATTTAGAGTATCTGTTCTCGCGAATAGACAACTCGGTATACGGCGCCGGCACCAAACTGCCGCACAATGTAATCGGCCTGCTCGGTGTCGCGAACGGCGTCGAAGGCGACCTGCGCACCGGCCTGCCGAACCAGATGATCGAAGTGCACGAACCTGCCCGCTTATTAATCGTGATCGAACAATCGAGAGAAATTATCGAGAAGGCATTAATCAAAATAGGCGAGCTTCGGGAGTGGCTCGACAATGACTGGGTCAGATTTGCCTGTATCGAGCCCGCTACTCAAGCCGTTTATTTTTATCGGACAAAGGGTTGGGAAGCTGTCAATTTATCGGACTATCCGGTGACACCCACAGCACCTTCTTCAGAAACGGTTTTTGCCGGCCAGGTTCAAACCGTTCCCGTCCACCAGTTAATCACTCCACGGAACCCCTCATGAATATCTTGCTTCTGGCTTGCCAGGTTATGCCTTTGCTAGGTTTCATCGCTATTTTCCTGATCCCTAAGGATCTGAAAAAATTTTCCGAATTCCACTATTGGAGCGCCGACGAGAAAAAAATCTCGGCGATCAGCTATGGCTGTGCGGTAGCGTTAGGGATCAGTATCGTCGCCCTGCTCTCTGTTTGGTCTATGGCGGGCTTTCCCCGCTATGAATATGAAGCCTTTACGCTTTATTCGAAAGGCGATTACCGCTTCCCGATCCTGTTTTATCTCGACAAGGTCGGCGCGGTTTATCTATTCTGCGTCTGGATCATTTTTTCGATAATCATCCGCTATTGCCGCTATTACCTGCACCGGGAAGCCGGCTATAAACGCTTCTTCCTGACCATTTTCGCCTTCGTATTCGGCCTGAATATGGTCATTCTGTCGGGTTCGATCGATATGCTGTTCGCGGGCTGGGAGATCGTCGGCGTTTCCTCCTTTCTACTGATCGCCTTCTACCGCCATCGTCCCCAGCCGGTCCGCAACGCCTTGCGTGCCTATACGGTCTACCGTTTTTGCGACATCGGCCTGCTGCTCGGCGCCTGGATGACGCACTTGTTGTTTCATGAAAGCGATCATTTCAGCCAGATCGCCGGTTTGTTCGAGAACGATGCGATGCCACCCGCCGGTTATCCAGCCCTGCTGCTGTTGTCGTTATTGATCGTGATGGCCGCCTCCGGTAAATCGGCGCAATTCCCGTTTTGCTTCTGGCTGCCACGTGCCATGGAAGGGCCGACGCCGTCAAGTGCAATTTTTTACGGAGCCCTGTCCGTCCATCTGGGCGTATTTCTGCTGCTGCGCACGATGCCGATCTGGAGCTATCATATTCTAAGCCGCGTCGTCGTGTTTCTGATCGGCTTGTTAACTGTTTGTATTGCCAGCCTGTCCGAAAAAACCCAATCGAACATCAAAGGCCAGATCGCTTATGGCTCGATTACTCAGGTTGGATTTATGTTCATGGAACTGGCTTTGGGCTTGGAAACCCTGGTCTTGGTGCATTTTCTCGGCAATGCCTTTTTGCGCTGTTATCAGTTGCTGGTATCGCCGTCGATCGTCGCGCATTTGTTGCGCCTGGAAGGCTCCGCCGACACCGAGTTCTACATCAAAAGCAGCACGATGCGCGATAAATTGCCGATTTCAATCCGCGATACCTTGCCTGACGTGCTGCGGAATACCTTGTATGTTTTTTCGTTACAGGAAGGCAATCTCGAATGGCTGGTCCGTTCCTTATTATGGGAGCCACTGAAAAAAGTCGGCGCCGCGATGAATACGGTTAGCCCTTGGATCAAAGGAGCGAGCGCCCTCTTCATCTTTGGCCTGTTTATATTCGTGTCCGAAGCGGATCTGATGAATCAAAAATATCTGGCCATACCGGCCTCGATCTCAATGGTGCTCGCCACATTGAGCGGCTTCAGTCAAAAACACAGTCCCTTCAGAACCTGGAACGACATCGCGCTCAGCTACTTCTTCGCCTGCGTAGCAGTCTGGTTCATGGTGAATTCCGCCTGGGACGACGCAGTATTGTTCCTGACCGGCATCATCCCGGCCTGGCTGCTCGGCATCGCGGTGCTAAAGCAATTATTGAAATCGGAAAATTTCAAAGCTACACCTTTCGCCTATCGGGCTATGGCGGAGACCAAACCTATCCTGTCGCTGTTATTGTTCATCAGTTTTTTGGGACTCGTCGGCTTTCCGATTACCCCGGCCTTTGTCGGCGAAGACTTGCTGCTCTATCACGCCAGCAGTCAGCATCCCTGGTTTGCCGCTCTGATTGCATTTTCATTCGTCGTAAACGGTATCGCGGCTGCGCGTATTTTTCTGAGGTTGTGCATGGGACGGCCGGTGGAGTTAAACAAACAAATTGGAGTCTAGCCGGGCAAACATTGAGAGGATGAAAACGGACTCTATGAACCCATGCATTAAGCGATAAGACTTTGCAATTTTATGAAGCGATGTTTTTGCTTTCTGAAATTGCAAAGCAATTCTATATCGCGACAAATTGAAACCCGCTGAGTTAATTTTACCCTCCTTTGGTGTATTGCCCCTTATAGTATTTTTTAGAGTCCATGGGATATAGTAAGTAAAACAGTCTTTTATAAAAAATAATTCCTGTCGGACTCGACTTGGAATTGAATCTTTATCCCTCCTCCCTCGAACACGCGCAGAGAACGGTGAATTTAACTATTCCCTAACTGAACCATTTACCGTTTTTTCTATCTAGAAATAATATCGCTTTAAATAATTTATGGTTGTATGATCTCTTTTGCTTGATACATTGGATTAAATTTTCAGTCGAATTGATTTCGGCGATAAATTATCTGAATATTTCATTTTTGGAGGAATTAATAATGAACAACAAACACCTCTTGAGTCTATGTGTTCTGGCCGGCACCCTATTATCGACGGGGCCCTCTTATGCCGATGGGCATACCTATCTGTCTGGTTTCACTTCCAAGGTGAATCAGGGTTTTTTCAATACGACTACAGGATGGATTGAGATTCCTAAAAACGTTGTCAATATCAGCCACGATCAAAATATTTTTGTTGGTTTTACCTGGGGTCTGTTGCGCGGTACTGCGCATGCGGTCAGCCGCACCCTCGTCGGAGCGGCAGAATTGATTACTTCCCCGATTCCCACCGACGAATACATTTCACCGCCTTATGTCTGGGACCGTTTTAGCGAGGATACCCGTTATTTTGGGGTGCATTATCCCGGCTTCTGGACCACTTATGGTCCATTGGACGATGGCGATGACGACTAGGTCAGCGCCGTATTCCCGTTAGATAATTGTTGCGGTTGATTTGGAACAAGAGGATAAAGCCATGAACAGACAATTTTTTTACTTGCCCTGTGCAGTCATCGCCGCGGCTCTTGCCGGGTGTGCACACCCGCCCCATCAAGACATTCCGCTGCTGACTTCGGAGGTCGACGCCGTGGTCGGTGGCGACTATGGCCAGTCCATTTATCATGAAAAACTGGCTGAAGAAAACCTGGACAAAGCCACCCAGGTATTAAATCACTGGAAAAACGATCACTACTGGAATATCGAAGAAGGACAGCTCGCGGTCGATTCGGCCCGGGCCGCCTCCCAGCACCGGCTCGAATCGGAAAAAGCACTCTGCCAGTGGTTGACGGCCGTTCATAGCCCCAACCATCATGCCACTGAAGCTGTGCATCATGCCGCTGCCTACTTTAAAACCGGCAGCGACATTCCTTACAGAACCGATCATCGAGCGATTTCGACCTTGGGACGCTATCTACAGTCGCATCCCGATGCATCCGCAGATGTAACCGCCTATACCGATACCGTGGGCAGTCAAGCCAGCAATCAGAATCTGGCAGAAAGAAGGGCCGAAACAGTCAGAAAACTGCTCGTCGAACAGGGCGCCAAAGCGGAGCAATTACGCGTCAAGTCGATGGGCGAAGCGGAAGGTCCCGATAATGCCCCTAATCAACAGCACCGGGTGGTCATGATGAGCACCGTTCATCCCGCGTATCAGGATTGCGCCGGTTTGAAATAGAAGCGTTTTACCGCCCCGCGCCGCCTTCGATGGATTTCGGAGCCAGGCGCGGAGAATGCTGAACGGGGCCAAAAAGTTTGTCCTGGAAAGTTGAATAATTTTTGCTACAACTAGTCTTTCTCCCCACGAAAACCAACAAATCAAAACCCGCACCACAAGACTTGCCAGCTAAACATACGGCGATACGAATGGCATCTATCACTATTCCCCCATCCACCGATTAATTTTCTTCACCCTCAGACTCGTCCTTGATATTGCTGGTCACGCGCCGGGTGCCATGCCCAATGGTCTTGACTGCGTCTCGCGTACCATGCCCGATTTCGCGGGTCACATCGCGCGTGGTGTGGCCGATGATCCTTCCGGTCTGTTTAATTTCGGCGCATGCACTCAACAGCAAGTAGGTTAAAAACAAGCCAAACGATGTCCATCTGTTAAAAGCCATAACGGTCCTCTGTTTGTTTATCCAAAATGCGATTTTACAATAAGCGCCGCCCATTTATACAAGAACCACCGTTTATTGCCCTCCCGATTGGCCGGGATATACCTCTATAATCAAATATCCCGCAAAACATCGGAGCCGGCCCAGGAAACCTTAAATCCTAAGCCAACTCCAATAGAGGGCAAGAGATCGATTTCGCAACCCCAATCGCTGAGGCCAGGCCATGACGCAAGCTTACCGTATCGAAAAAGATAGCCTCGGCGAAATCCATGTACCCTCTTCCGCTTTATTCGGCGCGCAAACTCAGCGCGCAGTCGAGAATTTCCCGGTCAGCGGTTTGACCTTGCCGGCGGGTTTCATTAGGGCGATTGCGCTGATCAAAAAAATTGCGGCAGTAGTGAATGCCGAATTAGGTGAACTGGATGCCGCGCGAAGCGCAGCGATTGCCGAGGCCGCGCAGGAGATTATCGACGGCCATCATCACGATCAGTTTCCGATCGATGTGTTTCAGACAGGCTCCGGCACCAGCACAAACATGAATGTGAATGAAGTGATTGCCGCCCTAGCCAGCCAAAAGGCGGGCGTCGAGGTTCACCCCAACGATCATGTGAACCGCGGCCAAAGCAGCAATGATGTGATACCGACGGCGATTCATCTGAGCGCGGCGCTTGCCTGTCATCGTATTTTACTCCCTGCCCTGGCGCATCTGGTCGAAACGATCGAAACGAAATCTGCAACGCTTGACCAGGTAGTCAAGACCGGGCGCACGCATCTAATGGATGCTTTGCCGTTGCGGATGAGCCAGGAAATGAGTGGGTGGACGCTTCAGATTCGGAACGGTAAGGAAAGAATCGAGGCAGCCCTGGTCAGGATTTACCGACTCGCGCAAGGCGGCACCGCGGTCGGCACCGGCGTCAATGCGCATCCCCAATTTGCGGTAAGGTTTACTGAAACATTACACCAAGACACGGGGTTGCCGTTTAGGCCGAATGATTCGTTTTTCGAAAGCCTGAGCTGTCAGGACGCCAGTGTCGAATTATCGAGCCAGTTGAAAGTGGTTGCGGTCAGTTTGCTCAAGATCGCGAACGACCTGCGCTGGATGAACAGTGGCCCCCTGGCAGGCCTCGGCGAGATCGAACTGCCCGCCCTGCAGCCGGGCAGCAGCATTATGCCGGGCAAAGTAAATCCGGTAATTCCGGAGGCAACCGCCATGGTCGCCGTGCAAGTGATCGGCAATGATGCGACAATCACCGCGGCCGGTTTATCGGGCAATTTCCAGCTGAATGTGATGCTGCCGGTAATCGCTTACAATCTGCTGCAAAGCATCGAGATTCTCGGCAATGCCTGCCGTTTACTGTCCGATAAAGCGATTGCAGGGTTCTTGGTGCGAAACGAAAAACTTGCTGAACCGCTGGCGAAAAATCCGATGCTGGCGACCGCATTGAATCCGGTCATCGGCTATGCCCAGGCCGCGGTCATTGCGAAGACAGCTTACCAACAGCAACGTCCGATCATTGACGTTGCGGCGGAGATGACTGGCCTACCGCGCGATCAGCTTGAAAAACTGCTGGATCCGACCCACTTGGTCTAAAACAACGCGGACAGGCAAGTCATTGCTTCGTATTCCCTCGCCTGCCGCTTCGCTCATTTGCATTCAGGCAAACCTTTACTCATCAGGCGATTATCCCTCTGGATCTGCTTGACTATTTCTTTTTTCGCTTCGAGCCAGTCGTACAATTCATAGCCCGGCAAAAATGCCCGCTTTTCAGCTTTGTAATACGCCGCTTCGGCGATCATGGCATGAATATTCACCGTCACCGCGCCGGCACGGGCCGGAACCGGTGTAGGCAGTGCGGTATCCACAAAACCGAATTTGACCAATCCCCATACCGTTTTCGGCGTTGCAGCCTTAATCCCGATACCGGCCGGCTCAATCTCTTTACGGGACAAGAACAGTCGGTCCCATATCGAAAAGATCGCGCCGTAATTACTGTCATGCTCCCGGCGTTCATTCGAATGATGGACGCGGTGTAAGTGAGGGGTTACGATGGCCTGTCCAAGCCATTTTTCTGCCGGAAATGTAATGTTTGCATGATGAAACATCACAAACAGCGGATAAATCGTTTCATAAGCAAACACGACAGTTTTATCGATACCGAGCAGAATGATATACAACGCTTTCAGCGCGGTCGTAATCGCCATTTCGACGATATGAATCCTGAATGCAGTCGATATATTGAAATACGGATCGCTATGATGGACTTTATGGAACAACCATAACCCATTGAACTGATGGCAAACCCGATGCCAAGCATAGAGGAGCAAGTCGAGCAACAGAAAAGACATCAGCGCTTTCCCAACAGGATTCCGCATGCTGTTCAGCAAACCCTTGCCGGAAAAATGCTCCAATGCGAGCCATAATCCGCTTATCGACAATGCAGACATCAGCAGGCTATTGACTATGAATAACCCCAGATTGACTCGGTAGGAGGTAATCGTTTGTCTAGGCTGTTGCGGTATTTTCGGCTGCTGAAATTCGATAAATGAGAGCAGAGTAAATCCCAAAATCACACACATAAACGGCCAATCATCGGCAAGTGGTATTTGCCAAGCCGTCAAAAAGGTGTGCAGTGTGGAATAAATTTCGGTGATGTTTAACATGACTTTACCTCAATTTACTTCAAATAACTTGATGGAAAGTGCATCACAAAATTATTCTAATTATTAAATATGACAGTGTGATGAATAAATTTTCCTCGGGGTATTCGCTGGATTTCCGTTCCTCCCTTATCTAAAGATAAGCAATTTTAATGCCATAACAGAAATTCAACCCCTTCTTAGATAACTAATTAAATAAACATTAAGCCTATGATTTTATTGGCTTTATGATCGATGTTAATAATTGGAACAAAGATTGGCAAAAGAGTTCACCGAAACGCGGACAATTTTGCACCTTTAACGTGCGAATAAATTGTTGCTAGGGTGCGATTGTTGTTGTAGATTTACATCAAAAAAGGTGAGACTCATCGCGTACCAAGGCGTCGACGCGCCGCCCTGATGCCACTGTTACATTTTCAGCAAGCGTGTTAATTCAAAGACATTTAAAAACCATCAAGGTAACATCATCCTTGAACGAATCAGTCATGCAAAATTGTTGCAGGCGCTCCAGAAAGGCAGAGATCAGATTATCCGGGTCATCCTGACAATGTTCGATCAGTAGGCCTTCAACCCGGTCGATACCGAAAAACTCGCCTTGTCCGTCTTCGGTTTCGATTAAACCATCGGTGTAAAAAAGAATGATATCTCCGGCTTCCAGCGGCAGGGATTTTTCTTCAAAATGGACCTGCTCGTTGACGCCTACAATTAATCCGTCGGCATCCAACTGAATGCACGCATTTTGACTCCGTTGATATAAGAGTGGCGGAGGATGGCCGGCATTCGCATAGCGGATTAGCCGGCTGTCGATTTCGTATTGCAGATAAAATAAGGTAATAAAAAAATCCGACTTGTCGAGATCGTCAAACAGGAAACTGTTCAGCACGCTCAGTTTTGCCGCCGGTGATTCAACCCTACCGGCATTGGCGCGAATCGCACTACGGGTTTCAACCATAAATAACGCCGGCCCTATCGAGTGCCCCGACACATCCGCGATCACTATCTCAAGATTATGGCCGCCGCGGCAAAAATAATCGTAATAATCGCCGCCGACCCGGTCTGCCGGCAAACAGCGACCAACCACTTCAAACTGGTCGTTTTTAATCGGAGTTGATGGCGATAGAGTCGATTGAATCTTGCGCGCTATCTCGATTTCGTTACGCGCGATCGCCAGTTTGACCTGAGCCTGACGAATCTGCTGTTCTGCAGCCTTGCGCGCGCTGATGTCGTGGATAAAGCCGCTGAAAATGAAGTGACTGCCTTCCCTGAGCGGCGAAATGCTCAGTTCGATCGGAAATTCCGCACCATTACGGCGTAGGGCGGTCTGTTCGATCAGGCGATTTAAAATGGCGCCCTCGCCAACACGCAGGAAATTCTCGAGCCCCTGGCGATGCGCCTTGCGGAACCGTTCCGGTATGATTAGTTCGTCCAGGCGTTGCCCGAGGGCTTGTTCGCGCGGCCAGCCGAACATTTGCTCGGCCTTATGATTCCAATCCCGGATAATACCGTAGGAATCCATGATCACGATTGCATTCAACGAGCTTTCGATGATCATCCTGATGCGTTTTTCGCTCTCGATCAGCGCATCCTGAAATTGCTTCCTGGCGGTAATGTCACGATCGACGCCGCGCCATTTGATCAGTTTCCCGTTCCCATCGATAATCGGCAAACCGGTCGATTCGGTGATCACCTGATGACCATCCTTGTGCTGATAATGATTGATCAGACTATAGAACGGTTCATGACTGGCTGAGTAAGACTGCTGTTCGGACTTGTCCTGCGCAGTCAGAAATTCGGTATAATGTTTGCCGATCACTTGGTTGGGACTGAACCCCAAAATCTGATAAACGGCTGCGCTGGAATAAACATAAAATCCCTTTGGGTCTTGTTCCCATAGCCATTCACCCGTCATCTCGGCCATTTGTCGAAAACGTTTTTCGCTTTCAATTAGGGCCGATTCGACATCCCGGCACACATTCGCGACAGGGCGGGAAACGCCGGGCTCATCCACGACGTCAGTTGCCAACTGATCTTTGTCGCTGAATTCCCGAATCAGAATCAAAATATTGATGCGGTCCGGATCTTTCGTAATCAAACGCGACAGCGACAATAAGGATTTAATCAGCCGGCCGGTTCGGGTTGCAACTCCGGCAATCACGTATTGATCGTCGCCCGACTCGATCAATTGAGTAAAAATTTGCTTCCAGGGTTGATTCTCATGCTCTGGGCATAAGAGATGGAAGGATTTATCCGCCACCTCCTTCTCGTCGAAGCCGAGCAGTTCGGAGGCCGCAGCATTGATCTGCTTGATCCGCGGCGGCCAGACATAGGTATCGCCCGAATAGTCCCATCCGACAATGACGAGTTTGGCTTTCGGAAATTCGTTAGATTGATACAAGATTCCTATCTCCTGATATCTTCAACTATAGACTTTAAAATTTCCTGAAAAACCTAGGGTCTATCAAGACAAGACTAAGTTCCAAACCTTTTTGGATCATACCATAATCAAAATGCTCTAATCTTCTGATTGACTCTTTGGATTATCTTATGCAAACTTTGAGTCACAAAATAAGCATCAGTGCCCTCGTCTCTCCTTGCCCTACCAGAAACCGGCATTATCTTCCTGCATTAACAACTACTGCAAAAAGACTTCAGTTCATAGTAAAATGCCTGAATATTGCATTAATTAGCCAAATCATGGACCCACGCACTGCTCAAGTCGAGCGTAATACGCTTGAAACGCAAATCAAGATCAGCCTGAATCTGGACGGAATCGGCAAATCCCGGTTTATAACCGGGGTCCCGTTTCTGGATCATATGCTGGATCAAATCGCCAGGCACGGCTTGATCGATATCGACATCGAAGCGCAGGGGGATCTGGAAATCGACGCCCATCACACCGTCGAAGACATCGGCATCACGCTCGGCCAGGCATTTGCGCAGGCGGTCGGCGACAAAAAAGGTATCGTTCGTTACGGACATGCCTATGTGCCGCTCGACGAGGCTCTCTCCAGGGTCGCAATCGATTTGTCCGGACGTCCCGGGCTCTTTTACGAAGTCAAATTTCCGCGTGCGATGATCGGCCGCTTCGATGTCGATCTGTTTCGCGAGTTTTTTCAGGGCTTCGTAAACCACGCCGGTGTCACGCTGCACATAGACAACCTGAAAGGCGTCAATGCCCATCATATTGCCGAAACGATTTTTAAAGCCTTGGGCCGTGCGTTGCGGATGGCGATTACTGCCGATCCGCGCATGGCGGGCATCATGCCCTCCACTAAGGGCAGTCTCTAAACCATCCGAATTGCTTTCTATTACCGTTTATTCAGCAATGTTCCTCTAATTTTTCCTTTTAGCCTGAGCCTTTATAGCCTTAATCCTATGTCATCCGTCGCTGTTATCGATTACGGAATGGGTAACCTGCATTCCATCGTCAAGGCATTGCAGCATGCCGACTCCACCGTCGAAGTCATTTGTACCGCCGATGCCGAAGCCATTCTCGGTGCGGATCGCGTGGTGTTTCCTGGCGTCGGCGCGATCCGGGACTGCATGCAGGCATTGAACGAAAGCGACCTAGGGGATATCATCCGTCAAGTCGCCACCTCCAAGCCTCTGCTCGGCATTTGCCTCGGGATGCAGGCATTGCTGACCGACAGCGAAGAAAACGGAGGCATCTCGGGATTGAACTTGATTTCGGGGCATGTCGTCCGATTTGCCGACAAGCTGACAGACAGCGAAGGGCATGCGCTCAAAATTCCGCATATGGGGTGGAACCAGGTACATCAGACCCAGCATCCGTTGTGGCAGGATATTCCGCAGGACAGCCGGTTTTACTTCGTGCACAGTTATTACGCTCGGCCCGACGATGATAAAACGACAGCCGCTACCAGTGCCTATCCGGAGGCGTTTGCCTGTGCCCTTGCCCAGGACAATATTTTTGCGGTGCAGTTTCACCCCGAGAAAAGCCAGTCTGCCGGTTTGCAGCTGCTGCGAAACTTTTTGCACTGGTCCGGCTAAGCGGTTTTTATGTCATTGGTTATTAATATATTAGTTACTATAAATATTGGTGTTGAGGAAATCCGTGTATGTTGTTGATACCTGCTATTGATCTGAAAGAAGGCAAATGTGTCCGTTTGCGGCAGGGGCGCATGGAAGACGATACAGTATTTTCCGAGGATCCGGTCGCAGTCGCAGGGCGCTGGGTCGACCTGGGCGCCAAACGGCTACACCTGGTCGATCTGGACGGCGCATTTGCCGGCAAGCCTCGCAATGCGGATGTGATCCATGCAATTGTCGAAGCTTTTCCGGACATCCCGATTCAAATCGGCGGCGGCATCCGTGATGAAGAGACGGTTCAGGCTTATCTGAATGCCGGCGTCGAATACGTGATCATCGGTACCAAAGCGGTCAATGCGCCGCACTTCGTTCGCGACATGGCGATCGAATACCCGCGCCGGATCATCGTCGGACTCGATGCAAAAGACGGCAAGGTCGCGATCGACGGCTGGTCTAAATTATCCCGGCATGACGTGATCGACCTTGCCCGGCATTTCGAAGAAGACGGCGTCGAGGCGATCATTTATACCGATATTTCCCGCGACGGCATGATGCAGGGCGTGAACATCGAAGCGACCTCGCGGCTTGCGCGCGCGATCCGGATTCCGGTAATCGCCTCGGGCGGCATCACCGATATAGACGATATCCGTGCGCTCGGTGAAATTGCCGGGGACGGCGTAATCGGCGCGATCACCGGCCGGGCGATTTACGAAGGCACGCTCGACTTCGCCGAAGCGGAAAAACTCGCTGAATCATTTGAATCATGAGTCTTGCGAAACGCATCATTCCCTGTCTGGATGTCGATAATGGTCGCGTCGTAAAAGGGGTCAAATTCGTCGATATCCGGGATGCCGGCGATCCGGTCGAAATCGCCCGGCGTTATGATCGCGAAGGCGCGGATGAAATCACTTTTCTCGACATTACCGCCACCCATGACAACCGCGCCACGATGGTGCATGTCGTCGAACAAGTCGCTGGCGAAGTATTTATTCCATTGACGGTCGGAGGCGGCATTCGCACGCTCGACGATATCCGCCGGATGCTGAACGCCGGCGCAGACAAGGTCGGCATCAACAGCGCCGCCGTATTCAATCCCGAATTCGTACGCGAGGCCGCTGAACGTTTCGGATCCCAGTGCATCGTCGTCGCGATCGATGCGAAAAAAGTCTCCGCGCCCGGCGAGGCGGACCGCTGGGAAATCTTCACGCACGGCGGCCGCAAGCCGACCGGCATCGAAGCGATCGGCTGGGCGAAAAAGATGGTCGATTACGGCGCCGGCGAAATCCTGCTGACCAGCATGGATCGCGACGGCACCCGCGAAGGCTTCGACCTGCCCTTGACGCGCGCAATCAGCGAAGGGGTCACCGCGCCGGTGATCGCCTCGGGCGGCGTCGGCAATCTGGACCATCTGGTGGACGGCATCATCCAAGGCAGGGCCGACGCAGTGCTCGCGGCGAGCATCTTTCACTTCGCCGAATATTCGATTCAAGAGGCCAAACAGCATATGGCCGCACACGGGATCGAGGTGCGGCTCGCATGACCGAAGCCTGGCTCGACGAAATTTGCTGGACTGCTGAGGGGCTGATTCCTGTAATCGCTCAGCAAGCGGACAGCGGCAAAATCCTGATGTTCGCCTGGATGAACCGCGAATCGCTGCGTTTGACGGCCGCCGAAGGGTATGCGGTCTATTGGTCGAGATCACGGAACAAATTGTGGCGTAAAGGGGAAGATTCCGGCCATCGGCAAAAAGTACTCGGCATCTATCTTGATTGCGACGAAGACGTCATTTTGATCAAAATTGAACAGCAAGGAGGCATTGCCTGTCATACTGGACGTGAAAGCTGTTTTTACCGGCAATTGTGTGACGATCGATGGCAGGCTGTCGAACCGGTGTTGAAAGATCCTGAAGCTATCTATCGAAAATCATGAGCGACGTATTACAACAATTAGCGGCCGTGCTGGAAGAGCGCAAGCAGCAATCAGCGGAAAAGTCCTATGTTGCAAGTCTTTACGCGAAAGGGCTGGATACGATTCTAAAAAAGATCGGCGAAGAAGCGACCGAAACAGTGATTGCCGCGAAAAGCGGCGACAAACAGCAAATCATATATGAAACGGCCGATCTATGGTTTCATTGCATGGTGTTGCTGGCCCAGCAAGGACTGGGGCCGGATGACGTATTGAACGAATTGCAGCGCCGCTTCGGACTATCGGGTATCGAAGAAAAAGCGCAACGGCAAAAATGAACCTTTATTCCCGAGTTTTTCGTCGTGATCTTAAATCAGGACCCACGCCCGATCATGGAACCGAAAGCTGGCTAGAGATAAAATGGATACATTTATCCACCCTGCTTTGAGATCAATTTATCCGGTATTTATTGCCCGGGAAATCAAGACACAGCAGTAACCAATACTCTGCCACAATCGTAGCACAGCATCCCCAACATCAAAGAGGTAAAACCCATGGGCATCGGCATTTCCGAATTATTAGTATTACTGCTTATCGTAGTAGTGCTGTTCGGCACCAAACGCTTACGCAACGTCGGCTCCGATCTGGGCACGGCGATCAAAGGCTTTCGGAACGCTATCAAGGATCAAGACAATCCCACGCTGACGCCCGAGGATAAAAAGCCGATCGAAGGTGAAACGATTGCCGAACATCAAGAGAAAACTTAGCCGATGTTTGAAGTAGGGTTTTCTGAAATCGTGATGGTCGCGTTGGTCAGCCTGCTGGTAATCGGACCGGAGCGACTACCCAAAGTTGCCCGGCTTGCCGGTTACTGGATCGGCAAAAGCCGGCGTATGATCGCGGCCGCGAAGGCTGAAATCAGCGCCGAGCTCCACGCCGAGGAACTGCGGCAGACATTGAAACATCAGGACGACATAAAGGAACTGCAAAACCTGATCGATGAAACCCGGGAAGCGACCCAGTCATTCCAAACATCGCTCGAACGCCTGCCGCACGACAGCCTAACCTCCGACTCAGACCGGCATGATGAAAAATAATCCGAACGAGAGCCAGGAACTGCCGTTTCTGAGCCACCTTATCGAACTTCGCGACCGTTTATTACGCGCAGTCATCTTCGTACTGCTGGTTTTCCTGGCGCTTGCCTACTATGCAAACGATATTTATGCGCTGCTGGCAGGGCCTTTGATGAAATACATGCCGGCCAATAGCAGCATGATCGCGATCGAAGTCGCCTCGCCGTTTTTTACCCCGTTTAAATTGGCGCTGGTCGTTGCGATCTTCATTTCAGTGCCCTATCTGTTGTACCAGTTCTGGGCCTTTGTCGCGCCGGGACTTTATCAGCACGAACGGCGTTTCATTCTGCCATTGCTGGTCGCCAGCACCCTGCTCTTCTTTCTGGGCGTCGCTTTTGCCTATTTCGTGGTATTTCCGCTGATGTTCAAGTTTTTGACTGCCGCCGCGCCCGCCGGCGTGACCGTGATGACCGACATCAGCCACTATCTCGACTTCGTGCTGGCCCTGTTCCTGGCGTTCGGGATTTGTTTCGAAGTGCCGATTTTAACGATTGTGCTGGTTTGGGCCGGCCTTGTGACCCCGCGCGGTCTGGCCGAACAACGTCCCTATGTCATCGTCGGTGCTTTCATCATCGGTATGGTGCTGACACCACCGGACGTGATTTCACAGACTTTATTGGCGGTGCCGATGTGGCTGCTGTTTGAAGCAGGATTGCTATGTTCCCGTTTGTTTGCGCCCAAGCCTACTGAGTCCGATCCAAACAAACAACTGACGCATTCCTGAGACTGGGTTAAAAAATACCTTTGCGTTAAAGACCTGCCAGGTTTTGAGAAATAACTGGCAGGTTTGGTACCAGGCAGGGAAATTATTCAGACGTACCCTTCGACTGAAGCCGCCTCCCGTATACCACCTTTCTGTCTTATAAGGCTAAACCGTCTCCCCCGGTCGTCTATATCGGGTAAAAACCTTGGTGCCGGGTATGTGTTTGTCTGCCCATGCCGCCATCGACTCAAGTACAGGAATTAAATCCCTGCCTTTCTCGGTCAGTTCGTATTGATAACGGAGGGGTTTTTGGCAATAAGGCGCTTTCGTCACTATCCCGCTTTGCTCCAGTCTTTTTAAGCGATCTGCTAAAATATTCGTCGGAATCGCTTCGGGCGATTCGCTAAATTCACCGAAACGCGATTTGCCCAGAATCAAATCGCGTACTACCAGCAATGTCCATTTATCGCCAAATATATCCAACACGTTCGCCACGGGACAGCTAGAACGTTCAAATTTGTCCGGATTAAATTCATTCATTTTCTATTCGGTTAATAGTCACTTGCAATTTGCAAGCATTAAGATTAGCATAGTTACTTGCATTATGAAAGCAACTATAACACACGCCCATACCGGAGAAAAAGATGATTACGCTTTATCAATTCGCTCGTACCTGGGGCCTTCCTAACCTGAGCCAGTTCTGTGTTAAACTCGAAACGTACTTGCGCATGAACAAGATTCCCTACCGGATCGTCGAGACGCTGCCGTTAAAGGCTCCGCGTGGCAAATTGCCCTTTATCGATAATGACGAGGGTTATCGAATCGCCGATTCCCGCTTAATTTTGCATCATTTACAGTCGAAGTACGGAAATCATCAAGACGCGAGTGTTTCACCCGAAGACCAGGCAACGGCCAAATCATTTCAACGGCTACTGGAAGAACATCTTTACTGGATCAGCATGGTGACCCGCTGGGATTATAACGAAAGCAACTGGCAAATCAATAAACAAGCCATTTTCGGGGTATTGCCACCGATTGCCCGTGATTTAGCGGCGTCAGTTTATCGCCGCCGGATCAAGAATCAGATTCTCGGACACGGCATCGGCCGTCTGACGCATGAGGAAATGTTCGAACTCGGTAAGGAAGATATCGATAGCCTTGCGCGTTTTCTCGGCAATAAAACGTATTTCATGGGCGAGCAACCGACTAGCCTGGATGCCAGCGCCTACGGCATTCTGGTCAACATTATCGGTTGCCCGATTGAATCGCCGCTGAAGGATCGCGCCCTCTCCAAGCCGAACCTGTACGATTACTGCCGGCGCATGCAAGCCGAGTTTTACCCAGAGTTGCCCTGGTGCACCGATTGAAAGACATCCGCGGTCTCGATGGCGCCCTGCAGTAGGTTATGCTGCATCGAGACCGCAAGCTGAATCAAAGAATTTTTGACCGCATCAGTCCATAAATTACAATGCCCACCCAAGTCAGCCCGAGCAACAGCCAAGGCAGCCAGTGTTGCTGATAAACAATCCTTTCCGGGATTTGCGGGCTCTCCGTTTGCGCCGACTGCCCGGCTTGCGGTGAGGCTTTCTTAACCCTTTTATTCAATTCTCGGGCTTTTTCTTTTTGCTGCTTTTTGTATTGATCGATGCCTTTCTGGACACCTTGAGCGATCAGCTTGGTCTGTTCTTTGGTCTGCGCCGGACGCTGCGTGGCCTTCGCAATCTTGAGTGCTTCTTCCTGCGTTTGGGGCGAGGGTTTTTGGTAATTTTTAATAGCCATGATCAGTTTGAGAATAAGATTTGATGCATTAGTAATATCCTGCCACGAAATTGAAGCCGGACTTTAAAGGGGCGCTGACTGAACGAAAGCAATGCGAAAATCATACTGCAAAAATCGATGTCCCGATAAAATCACCTCAAACTCCTCAGGGTCACTGCAAAAAGCTTGGGAGCGGCATAATCGTTCGGTTTAGACGCGATCAGATCAATTTTGAAACGTTCGCGGTCCAGTTTTTCGCACCAGAGCCGGACCTGTTCGGTTTCATGCGCTCCGTCCTCATGCCCAGGATAAGCTACAATCGTGATAATACCAGGCGAGCTCAGCAATCGGCTTGCGGCCGACAACGCCGTCAAGGTCGATTCCACCTGGGTCGCTATAGTTTTATCGCTGCCGGGCAGATAACCGAGATTGAACATCACCGCATTGATCAGGCCATGATCCGTTTCGGGTATGATCTTTTCCATTCGCGCATGACTGCAATGACAAAGTGTCAGGCAATTCAGCAGGACGGGATTCCCAATTCTACCCCTGGCGGAGTCCAGCGCTGACTGCTGAATGTCAAAGCCATAAACCCTGCCATTCGGCGCGACTTGTTGCAACAGAAACAGCGTATCATAACCATTGCCGACCGTCGCATCGATCGCAATTGCGCCCGATCGTATCCGGGCGCCAATCAGTTCATGCGCTTTTTCAACCAGTGAAATGCGTTCTTTCATACCGTTTAATATCGCAAAGTTCAGGCAAGGATTCACCATTTAAAAGGTAATCGGCAAAGCGGCGGCAATGCCAGGGAATGGATAGACTGCCTTTAGCACCGAAGCCGTTAAAAATATTCAAACAAGAGTAGTGCGGATGCTTGCCGATAAGAGGTCGCCTGTCCGCCGTACAGGGACGGACTCCTGCTTCGTGCGCGATCACATCGGCATCCTGCAACCCCGAGACAAACCGTTTCCCCGCCATGACAAGTTCCGCTTTTGCAGTGTCGGTGATTTTCATGTCGATATTTTCATGATCAAAGGTCGAGCCGACGCGAACCTCGTTGGAGCCCACCGGCACCAACCAGTGACCGTCATTCAGAATCTGATCGGGTAATGCCAGATTATGCGAAAGCGTCAGGATTTCGCCTTTGACCGGCTGTAACGGCAACCACGAAAACCAGGGATTCTCGCGTATATAAAATCCTTCACAAAATATAAGTTGTCGGAACTTAATGTCTCGCCAACTTGGCTCCGCATCAAGCCGGATTTCCTGATAGTCGAAGAAGGTCTGAAGGTAAGCATTATGGATTTGCAAAAATTCCCGTAACTGGTTCAATAAAGGCCGCGTCATCAAATAGCCGGTTTGTTTCTGCTCCAGATAACCCAAATAATCTTCGCTGCCTGGCGAGAGGTGCATCTCGCCTAAATAAGGCCGATAATCGTCATCCTGGAGCCGTTTTCGGCAATTGGCCGCCTCAATTTCACTGCGAAATAGACGGCACATCGGTTTTTCGATAAAAAAAGACCGGCCAAATGCGCTGGCTAATACCGCATAAAACTCTTTCGCAACGGGTAATAACCGGTCGACGTTCTCCGTTTTTACAAAGCGTTGACCGGTAAGCGGATTGATCAGTCCGGCCGCAATTTGCGAAGCATTGAGCGAACCGTTATCGATCACAGCAACGCGGCTGTTGCGTCGTATCAGTTCCCAAGCCAATAAACCCCCTGCAAGGCCACATCCGATAATCAAAAAATCAATCTGTTTTTTCACACTCAAAAGACCGCGCAGGTCTGGGTTTAATATTTTCCTGAGTTAACAACAATGTGGGGTCGACTCTATTTATAAATAATCCTCCCCTTCTTTGAGAAGAAATTTCTCTTCGATACCGGTGGCTGGGAAATGCCCCTTACTAAAAGTCTGCAGATGCGTATCAAGATAATAATTCGGCTTCGGTAATGCCTGAAAAAATTAGCTGTACCCTAAAAATGGCCGCTTTGCCAACTCAGAGCGATGAAATTTATTTTCGCCTGCAAAACAGAAACTCAAGTAAATCAACCGGGTGCGATTAAATTTGACACGCCTGCACCAAAATACAAGATTCGTCTAACTTTTGTTCAGCATAATGGTATAATGATTCTGTAAATCAGAATTGGGGCATTATATATCAATAGTTTGCGTCATAATTGCAGAATGGACATATGACTTTACCCACCTTCCAAATGATTTCCATTAACAGATTGGTATGACAGACATTAAGGACAATCCAGGACAGTATTCGATCAGCACGGTAGCAAAACGATCCGGTATCAAAACCGAACTGGTCAGAGCTTGGGAACGACGTTACCAAGCGGTAACGCCAACCCGCACCACTGGCGGCCACCGCGTTTATACGGATCAGGACATTGCCCGCCTGACGCTTCTGAATCAAGCCACAACCCATGGCCACAGTATCAGCCGCATTGCCCACTATTCATTGGATGAATTGAAAAAATTGCTGCATGCCGAAGAGGCCGCAATGCCGGCAAAGCTTCGCACTCTCCCCATCACTAACTCCACCAAACCGCTAGCAGAAGAGTACGTCCAGAAATGTTATGCCGCCGTTATCGCATTCGACGGCAGAACGCTGGAATCATATTTCGAGAACGCGATTGTTGAACTTGGCATCCAAAATTTTATTGAAGATCTGCTGGATCCTTTATTTACGCTGATCGGCGACCGCTGGAAAACCGGCGAGCTTCGTCCGGTACATGAACATATGGCATCCTCGGTTATCCGATCCTTGATCTATCTTCTGCGCAACAATTCGCCTTATTCCCCTGCCGCGCCGAAAATGGTCGTTACAACACCCGTGGGCCAATTGCACGAATTGGGCGCACTGCTGGCCGCAATCATCGCCGAATTAAAAGGATGGCATGTGACCTATCTGGGTGCGAATCTGCCTGCCGAGGAAATTGCAGCCGCCGTTAAATTCACCGAAGCATCCGCTGTCACGATCAGCATCAGTTCCTGCACTAATGATAATGTGGTCCCGAAAGAGCTTAGAAGACTGCGAAAACTAGTGGGGTGTGAGATTGCATTGGTCGTTGGAGGACGCGCCGCACCCTACTATGAAAACATATTGAATGAAGTTGGCGTCGTTAAAATGCAAAATTTCGCCCATTTCCGGACCTATCTTGACGAACTGGAAAGTCAGAGAGATAAAAAAAAGCTCGCCATGCTTTAGCGTCTTTCCATCCCCCGTCCCCCTCACAAGAAATTAACAACGTTCCCGCCTAAAGCGCGGGAACGTTAAATAATCCGAAGCAAAAAAATGGGGGCAAAAATTACCCCCGTAATGAGCGCACCTCAAACCTGACCGACCGGTTTATTCTTATTTATATTGACGGTCTTATCATCGTCTTTATCGGGTTTCTGCAAAGAGGTTCGGCCGGAGGGATCGTTGTCGTCCAGGGGCGGCCGGGGCTCCTTGCCGGCCATCAGATCGTCGATCTGGTTCTTGTCGATCGTTTCCCATTTC
>JBPFEG010000045.1:0-16218 GCA_051061015.1 Methylomicrobium sp. | reverse complement strand
ACCTGCTGTGGTTTGGATTCTTGCATATTTTATTCTCAATGTTGATCTCCTATTTGCCAGACAACCCATGCGGAGCCCTGGAAAGTGAGGTGCGCCATGATAACAGTTAATCACAATACGAGGTTCTGTCGAGATTACCCTAGTACATTGCCAACGCTAAGAATACGGGTTGCCTAAAAACTGTCAATCAGCTTCTTTCCCGAAAAAACCGGAGACAAGTCATGCCCAAGAAAAGCGTAATGTTAGACCGCCCGCAGCTCAGCCGCGGCGCGCTGCCTCGATCGCAGCAATGTCAATCTTTCGCATCGTCATCATCGCATTGAACGCGCGCTTGGCGGCAGCGGGATCTGGATCAGTGATCGCTTCCGTGAGGGCCAGAGGTGTAATCTGCCAGGACAATCCCCATTTGTCCTTGCACCAGCCGCACGCACTCTCTTGGCCGTCGTTGCCGACGATTGCGTTCCAGTAACGATCCGTTTCGGCTTGGTCAGCGGTTGCGACCTGAAACGAGAACGCTTCGTTGTGCTTGAACGCAGGTCCACCGTTAAGTCCGAGGCACGGAATGCCCATGATAGTGAACCAGACCGTCAACACATCCCCTTGCTTCCCGGACGGAAAATCCCCCGGTGCGCGGTGCACTGCGCCGACCAACGAGTCGGGAAAGGTAGCGGCGTAAAACCGTGCCGCGTCTTCGGCGCTACCATCGTACCAAAGGCAGATCGTGTTCTTTGCTGGTGTTGTCATGTCATTTCTCCACTAAAAGCGAAATTTGTGCCATTCCGGCATGGCTACATAAAGCAGCCGATAACGTAAAGAACCGCATCTGGGCGGCGCATCGCTTTGACCGTTGTGTTAGGCCGGATGATACACTCGACGCCGAACCGCCGCCCGCAAAAACTGGAAAGAGCAACGAGGTTAGAAATGTCTATCGTGCCTGACCCTATATCTTCGGATGCGTGATTGCAAGACCTGACCCGATTTCCTTTTCGCATAAATTCAGTATTTACGGAAAATCGCTGGGTTTCCGCTATCGCTCCAACCCGGCCTACGCGCTGTTTGGTTTGTGGTGATGGAGCCAAGAACAAAGCTGTCATGAAGCAGGGCTTATCCAGCGTGCAACACCAATAGCCTCCATAATCAACTCAATCGCTAGCGCTGCCAGAACCATCCCTGTAACACGCTCTAAGATCGCGGCACCGTTACTCCCGATGAGGCGCACAATGGGTCCCGCCAGCAGCATCAACCCGTAAGTGATGGTCATGATGAGAACGACGACGCCCGCGGTCATGGCCTGCGTCGAGATCGGGTAAATGTGGTTATCGGTCAAGAGGACCACTGCCATGATTGCCTCGGCTCCTGCGATGGAGGGCACCGCAAGCGGGTAAACCGAAATGTCGTGCCCCTCTTCCGGCGCCGTGGATGGATCCTGCGGGAAGCCAAAAATCATCTGCAGTGCAAACAAGAACAAGATCAGTCCACCCGCAACTTGCAGCGAAATCAGTTGAACCTGCATGGCTGTCAAGAGGACCTGCCCTACGACGATGGAGGCCAACAAAATCACCGTCGAGTAAACTACGGCTTTCAGCGCGACCTTGCGCCGCTGCAGCGCAGAGAGGCGCACGGATAGTGACGCAAAAAGAACCACTGTTCCGACGGGCTCGATAGTCACCCACAGCGTCAGGAAATCTTTAAGTGCCTTCTCGATCATGTGTGATTTTTCTACAGTTCCCGTTAAGGTACGCTCCGTGGACGCCTAACAAGATATTGGATAGTTTCTGTATATCATCCCAAAATGGATGATATACAGTTTCTTTTTATCTTAACACTGACTGCTTATGGGTGTTAAACGGACGTTGAATGATTTCCATTGAACGTCGCCTCGGGGTCGATATTACCAGTTCAATCGCCATAGAACACTATCGGCCAAAACCAGCCAATCACCCATGCCAAACGAATGGCAGATCAATTTCGAAACGCAGCGATTCGTGCCGGCTGAGTTCAGTTGCGCCGCGAAGCGGCATTGGCTTGAATGAATGGTTAGCCAAGTTTTGGAAGTTCTGCGTACAGGTGTTTCACCAAATCTTTTCCATGCTTTCTTTCCAGCTTTCGGACAATAAAATGACCTCTTGCCATATCTTGGAAGTGATCAATGAAGAGGGTGTTAATGATGGCTCCGCCAGCCGCCCCAATTGCAGGCACGGCTTGGGCAGTCGCTTTCTCTGTCACTTGGACTCCAAAGCGCTCGGCAATCTTAGCAATCAACCTCACTAACACCGGCCCCCCCTCTCCAGTCATGGTTTTGGTGGCAAGAAACTCAGAGGCATCTGCTACCGCCCTTGCCAAAGCTGCCCGGACTGCATAATAGCCGCTTTCCGTACCATCATCTGACTTACTCTTTCCTCCTAGAGCAAAAACTTCTAAGCAGGCTAATTTGGTTTCTATGGCAGTGATCGATTCACCTTGGCTCCTTGCTACGTCTGCTATGGACCTCAGCATGATTGAGGTGGTAATGGGTAATTCAGCAGCTATGGCCGTAATCCCAAAGAAACCACCCACTCCACCGCTCACAGCAACCCCTAGCTTATGCCAGAGATTGGAGGAGGTTTCTCCGGGCATGTCTTTCAGGGTGGCTATCGCCACGTCAGAGGCTTTCAATAAAGCGGCCTGGGTAACCTCGTTGATATGTTTATTCCAATTGACTGGCAATAGCCCGAAACCTTTTTCGATGGGCGCGCCTATCAAGTTGGTTATTCTTGCAGCAACGCCTGGGTTTTCGAGTAGGTTTTTTGCGACTTGAAGCTCTTTTCTGTCTTCTTCAGGGAAATTCACTGTCATGAGCAGCTCGGTTAATGGATACATGGCTAACAAGGGATTCAATAGCTTTTATAGATCATCCCTGACGACCTCACTCTCGGATGCTATATGCTTTCTTTTGATCTTAACGATGGCCTGTTGTTCAGAAATAAGCCGCCGGTCAAACAACTGAGGTACAAGGCCGATTTGGCTCGATAGTACCAATTCGCCTCCTCTAAACGCCGATATTCATTACTGGCGTAAATCAATGGCCTGGTTTGAATCGGAACTGGTGGCGGTCTTCAAACGGAATGGGGGGCTGGTTTGTAATGGCATATGTACTGAAGCTGGAGTGAGAGGAATTTATCCAGCTTTTGAGGGAGGCAACCAAACCATTGCGCCGTCATCCAACCAAAGATATTTTGAAGCCCTCTGGGTGATTCCCATGAAAATTCTCTTATCTTTAATCAATTTGGCTGCCATGGCAGACATTGTCATCGCGCTGGCCTTGCCGAAGGCAAACCCAGATCGCCAGCCAGAGCATTATGACAACTACGCGCAGAAAAATGATTTTGAGATACAAAGCGATCAATATTACCGACGCTTGGAGCAAGAGCGATTGAGGCAGCAACTGTTGGAACAACAGCGGATAGAAAGGATACGATTAAAACAGCCCCACTTAGAACGGCAAAGCGAGACGAATTCACAACGCATGAATCAGCAGCGGTTAGACCAACTGCATATACAACGGCAGCAGCTAGAGTTGCAATTGAACAACCAGCGTATTCAAAACGAGATGGAGCAAGAACGTCAGAATCAGATGATCAAAGAGTTTTATCACTAGAAAACTAGGCAACACAACACCTGCTGACTGTTTAAAATGGGTTTTTCAACAGAATCGGCCAATTTCTGTCATTTGACGAAATTTTCGAATGAATGCTCAGGCTATAAAGCGGTAATTCAGTTGTAGCGCTAGATGAAAAGCCACGCTTATAAAGTCTGGGTAAGCCCGTATCCTCACAAGGAAGACTTTATAAGACTCAGTACGAAGATGTTTAGGCTTTATCTGTTATATTTGCCAGTAACGCTTTCAATGTCTCTAAGTCTACCGGCTTGACGAGGTGGTGGTTGATGCCGGCTTCTCGTGATTGACGGCGGTCTTCTTCCTGGCCCCAACCGGTCAGGGCAATTAAGGTTATATCTTGGCCTTTGGGTTGCCGCCTTATCCGTCGGGCGACTTCAAAGCCATCCATTCCCGGCATGCCGATATCCAAAAACACTACAGTTGGCTGAAAGTTTTCGAGGATTTGGAGAGAGGATGGACCATCATGGGTAGTTATGACCTCATTCCCAAGACCCTTCAGTAACAGGGCGAGACTGTCGGCGGCGTCGTGGTTGTCGTCAACTACCAGCATACGGCGTGAAGATGAGGGCAAGGCAGAGCTGTCGTTTTGCAATCTGCTGCCTGGGCCGTTTTCCTTGTCCGTTAAAGGTAAGCGCACCGTGAACTCACTCCCTTGGCCAGCTCCCTCACTGTCGACCTTCACATTGCCCCCATGCAAGGTCACCAGGCTGTGAACTAAGGTCAGCCCGATGCCTAATCCACCTTGGGCCCGGTGAGTGGTTCGGTCGGCCTGGGTAAAGAGGTCAAACACCTTCGGCAGCATCTCGGCGGGTATGCCCATGCCATTATCCCGTACTGACACGACGGCCTGAGCATCCTCACGCCGGGCGCTTAGCCAAATCCGGCCGCCCTCAGGCGTATACTTGGCGGCATTATTTAAAAGGTTAGCGAAAACCTGGGTCAATCGCATCTTATCCACCTCCAGCATCAACGGTTCGGTTGGTAATTCAAGGTCAAGCTGGTGCTGGCCGGCCTCAATGAACGGCCGGCTGGTTTCGACGGCGCTCTGGAGCACCTCGGCCAGATCAATTTTTTCCTTACGCAGTTCGATCTTGCCGCGAGTGATGCGCGATACCTCCATCAGCTCATCTACCAGACGAACCATATTATTGACTTGACGCGTCATCATCTCGCGCACACGCTCGACGGTTTCATCGTTAATGCCTGGCAGTTGCAGAATATGCAGGCCATTGCTGATCGGGGCTAAGGGATTTCTCAGTTCATGCGCCAGCGTCGCCAGAAATTCATCTTTGCGGCGGTCGACCTCGCGGAGCGCGTCTTCCAGGCGGTGGCGTTCGGTGATGTCCTGGCTGATACCGAATCCACCCCGCAGTTTGCCGTTAGCCTCATATTCCAGGTAAGCCTTCTCACGCACCCATTTGACGTGACCCTCCGCCACAATACGATGTTCAAGGTCATAGGGTTCGCCTTTAAGTGCTGCCCGCCATTGGGTATCCACAGATTGACGATCCTCGGGATGAACACGTTCTAAGAATGTCTCATAAGTCAATGGGATTGCTTTAGGTACGCCGAAAATGCGATAGTTTTCATCGGACCAGGTCAGCACATTTCGCAGGATATCGAGACGCCACCATCCCATATTCCCTACTTCTTGTGCTCGATCCAGGTCTTTTTTGCTCTGCATTAACGCTTCATCAGCCTGCTTGCGCTCGGTAATATCCCGAATAATGGCGGTATAAAAACAACGTCCCTCTCGATGAAACTCGGTCACGGCAATATCCAGGGAAAACTCATGGCCGTCTTTATGGAAACCTTTCGCTTCGCGGCGGGTGCCAATCACTTTTTTCACCCCGGTTTCCAGGTATTTTGCTAAATAGTCAGCATGACGATCATGATCGGGCTCCGGAATCAGGCAGGCTACATCCTGTCCGATAAGCTCATCTTTGGGATAGCCGAAAATTGCCTCTATGGCGGCATTGACCGATTCGATGGTTCCGGTTTGATCTATGGTAATGATGCCATCGGCGGCGCTCTCAACGATTGCTTTGAGTTGTTCTTCGCTTTCGCGCAAGGCCCGTTCGGCCTGGTGACGCTCTTCGATTTCTTGCTTTAATTGATGATTAGCTTCGCGTAAAGCCAGAGTTCGCTCTTCAACTTTTATTTCCAGTTCCTTGTTTAATAACTTAACTTGATTTTCGTGCCGTTCTTTCTCAAGCACTTCTTCTTGTAATAAGGCATTGGCGCGTGCTAATGCACTGGGGCTCGGCAGTTTTAAAACGATGGGAACGAAAGGCCATAACAGGATGGCGGTTGTTATTGAAACAGTCGCCGTTACGGCTTTTGCCAGTCCTTCAAAAAAATAATCCGGATGCCAGATGGTCCAGATTTTTAATAAATGGGTGGTGCCACAAGCCAAAATAAAAAGGCCGAAAAGTATGAATAGCCAGCGAAAGCTCAAGTCTTGCCTTTTTATGACAAAGTAAAGCAGGGCAAAGGGAATAGAAAAATAAGAAAGCGCAATTAAGGCATCCGAAATTACATGTAAATACAATAAATTAGGTTGCCACAGTAAACACATTCCATGCGGCATCAGTCCTTCTAGTGATGACAATGGTTGGATTTGGGTTGTCATGGAGATCCTCTCTTATAGAGATGGCAGAAAAGCAAGCGTCAGCATACGAATATAAAAAGACCAAATCAAGCTGGGTCTGAGCCGCTTCGACTTGATCGGCGCATTTTCAGGCATCTGGCGTTCACAATACAAACCAACGGCAACGGTTTGCGATTGTCCGTTCTGAGAATTATGCGCACTACTGTTAATATCCTGAGTCAAAAGGAAGTTAAGGTTTTTGTCTACTAAAAACCTATCTCAGTAGGCCTCTAGCGCGCCAGATGATGAGGCCCCAAGCCAAGTGAAGCATGGCTAAATAAGACTCCGCGCGTTTCTCTTAGCGGGTCAGAATCCGACGGAACCGGAGGGGTGCCCCCCCCTGCGCCGCGCCTTGGCCGCGGCCTCGCGCTTAATGGCCGGAACTTCCTCAGCGCGTGTCCGGCTATGCGCCGTATAACCGAACGCCTCCGCCAGCTCACGCACTTCGTCATCGTCGTAACCTTTGTCCAGGCAGAGATTTTGCGGCTGCTCAGGAGTCGGTTCGGGTCGCGGGATGACAATCGCCTCCAAAGGCGCTCGCGCGAATTTCATGTCATGCCGGTTCGCCCCGTCAATCACCAGACTGACCGGCAGTCCCGCCGCTTCGGTCAATAGTCTGCGCTTGATGCCTTGCTTGCCGCAATCGGTGGGGTTTCCGCGCCCACAACGCATCCGAAAGTCCACCCATCATCTTTTAGCGCTAATCCCATACGAAATACCTCTTCAATAATCGTATCGATATTAGAGAGCATGAATCAGGCAGATGTTCCTAATAGGATAGGCTTTTAGCAGCATTTCGACTTTCAGCGATGACCTGATCAAATTGAAAAGGGTCTTGACTGGAGTCAACCAAAAGTAGCTTGCCGCTTAATCGCAAAAGTCGACGGCTCTGCTAACTGCGAATTGGTGCCTGTGATTAAAAATACGTGAATGTCGGTAAAGGGTCGAATTTTAGCAGTCATCCCGCCTTAATCCACCATGATTCGCTGGCCGCTTTGTCGTTTTTACGTCACCCACAACGGCAAGATCATCGAGAAGGTAGAGGGACAGAATCCGTCCATTGCCAACGATGGACCTCCTTCATTCACTTATCCTTTGATTCTGAATAAGTTGGCTTAATAACGAGGAGCGCCGTGAGTAGGACAATCAGGGGCCGAGCCATCGTTTCGCCTGAGTCAGTTCTTCGTAGGGAAAAATCTTGATCTGCGCCGCTAGCCAATGGCTAGCCAGCTTGGCCGCCCGTTTGCCCCAGGGAGAGTTTATGCTGAGCGCCACTTTTTTTACATGGCGGTGATGCCTTTTGATGAAGCGGATATGGGCCATGAACGCGGCAAAACTGTCCCAGCCTGGAAATTGACGAGTATGGACGAGGACCCCGTTCAGTTCGCCAGCCTCATTGATTAACGGATCTACCAGTTGCGCCAATGACTCAAAGTCCTGTTGAGATAACGGCCCTTCAGGTTCCAGCAGAACGGTCCGGGTTCTTGGGTCTAATTCAACTTTCAACATCCTGGCCTCCCAATAGAACTCGACGCTCCCGATTCTTCTGGCGTCCGTTAAGGCTCACGTGCTTAAAAGGCCCTAAGAATCTGAGCTGATTAAAGAATAGGTGAATGGCGGAATTCGGTTTATGGGTGAGACAAGGACGCCGAGCATTTGATTCATCGCCCGGCATGGCATGGCACGTCTTGTTGCCCCGGCTATGCCTAGCAGTGGGCCGGAGTGTTATTACTAGGATTGGAGCCAGTCGGGACCGAACAATAATCGTTTTTTTACGGGAAGTCAGCACTCGATAAGAACCGTTACTCAAACTCAACCCTGCCACCCTTCAAGTGATACATTGAGCCCACTATTTTAAGTTTTCCCTCTTTTTCCAGAGCGCTTAATACCTCACTCCCTTTGCGTATTTCATTGAGGGTCTGCTGGACGTTTGTTTTGGCTACCGCATCAACGAAGTCATCATTTTTACTACTTCTTTCACCAGAATAGGGTGTCGCGCGAATAGCCGGCTTGATTTTATCCAAAAGCCCAGCCAGGCGTCCAAGCTCAACGTTATCGATGGCGCCTTTAATTGCTCCGCACGCGGTATGCCCCATCACCACAATGACCTTTGCGCCAGCCGCAGCGCAAGCAAATTCCAGGCTGCCGATGAGATCATTATTTACAATATTTCCGGCAATTCTCGCATTAAATGTTTCACCAATTCCCACATCAAGAATAATCTCAGCAGGCGCTCGGGAATCGATGCAGCTCAAAATAACAGCGGAAGGATATTGTCCGGCTGCACTGGCTCTTTTCTGGGCCAGATAGTCATGTTTTAGCATTTTTCCTGTACGAAAACGAACATTCCCTTGCTTCAACCCGGCTATGATCTGATCGGGTGTCAGCTTATCGCGTTCTTCCTTAGTTAAAGCTGCCGCATAAGAAATGCTGGGTATTCCTAACCCCACGCTGCATGCTATCCCTGCCATTGTCACTCCAAAGGCTGTTTTTAATACTGAACGCCGGTTACAAGATGAGTGTTCATTAGAAAAATGTTCAATAGTCTCTTTCATATTTATCTCCACGAGTAAAACTAACTTAATCAAAATAGCGAGATCATCATTGTGAGACCCCCTTTTTCTAAATATAAAACCCTGCACGGATTCGTTAGCAAGTAGCAAGCCCGGATTGAGTAAAACGGCACGAGGTCTGAACTCTCTTGCTACTTGGGGCGTTCCGGTCGTCGACTCTCGATAAAATACAATACCCTCTATGCATGATCTGTCTAATCGGGTGATTTAACATAGCCTCCGAAGTGTCATCTGTAAACGCAATTTAGAAATAGCCTGCATTGGCTCACATTTGCTTGATCCGGCAGGATCGATAGTGCCACTTTGCCCATGACTGTTATTGGGAAGCTTAAATCTATAGCCGAATGTTTCAAGGGAGTCGAACTCAGGCTCCTAATGTCAGGTCTCAGTTACAGGTGGGAGAGTCTTTGACATCAAAGGATAAAGAAGAAACCCTTACTCGCATTAGATTTTCAACTTGGGTAAGAAGATCACCCCATTTGGGGAACGACGGTTTTCGCGAACCTGTAAAGAGGCGACCAGTTGGATAAACGGGAATTACGATTCCATCCGCCAGACTATCGAAGCTGATGTTAAGCGAGGTACTAATGAAAGCAAACCCACTATTCCGCAAAGAACAATCTTTCAGCGCCCTTTGGCGCCGAGTTAATCGAGGGGCCAGTCGGCTTCTGCGGGGTTCGCTTATCTTAAGCGGGTTGATGCTAGGGATTGCTGCTCTAAGCGCAACTGCCCAGGCCAATGAGCTTAACTGCCTCTCCCGCATCATCTACCGCGAGGCTGGCGGAAAGTCCATCGAAGCCGTGGCGATTACCGCCCGCGCTACGATCAATCGTAGCAAAAAGCAACACAAGACAGCTTGCGGATTGATCCGCAAGGGCACCGTGAAAGCCAAATCCGTACCCACAGCTCTATTGCCTTACTTCAAAGCCATTGCTAGAGCGGCATTGTATTCGAAGCACGATATCGCAAAGGGCGCAGATTCTTGGAATACCGGGCATAAGCCTCGTTACAGAGGGGCGATCAAACGCCAGGCTGGAGGCCAGGTTTATTATGCCATGCGGGAATTAAGCGGAAAACTCAAAAGGTAGTTTCGGACTGATCAAACAGTAGGCTTGGAGTAAACCCGACAGCGATAGTCGCTGTGCGGCCAAAACCAGCCCCTTCCCTGTTACTGAAAACAGTCCTTAGTATCCTTATTAACGGATGCTTATCCTGTTTTCCTGTGGTTACTCGGACACCTCCCTTATTCGCGCCGCCCATAAACAGGGCCATACCGTATCGAGTACGTTAATTGGGGGATTTGGCCTTAAGATTTAAAAGTGATATAAAAAGCCTGCTTTAAAGTTTTCGTGTAAGCAGGCTTCGAGACAGTCATTAAGATTTCAGTTGCTTGCAGTCGCTAAATTCTTAATATTTAGCGCTGTCAGCCTCATAAACCAGCCCTTTATCTTTGGCTTGCTTACTGATTGCGCCGTACAATTTGACATCGAGCGAATCCTTTTTGCCGCCTTCGGCAACAACTTTCTGCCGCAAGTAATCGTTACGTTGCTCGGATAGTTTTTTGATTTCAGATTCCAGTGCACTCCGTTCCTTTTTCGTTTTGCCGACAAATGCTTCCTGAGCGGCAGGCGGCAGGGCTTGCAGGCTTTCAGGCAGGGATTTTTTCGGCAGATTGAATAGCTTTACCCGACCGCTGGTGACCGCATCGACCAATTCGTTTTCGCCGAGAAAATTGGTTTTACCACTGGCAGAAGCATTAAAGGTGGCCCGGCGCGCTTGTGATTCGGTACTGGCTTCTTTATGCAGTTTCTCGGTCGCGGCCAGCTTGCTCGCCTGTTTGGCCTTTTCTTCATCGTTGCCGTAGAAGATACGGGTTTTGTCCAATTTGCTCGATAATTCCGCCAGTTTTTTATCGTACGGCGTAGCAATGGCGACCGCATTGCCGGATTGCCCGACCTGAAAGTAACTGCCCTGCCCCAAACTGGCGACTTGCTGCCAGTCGGCGGCGGCGCTACTGTCTTGTCCGCACTGGATGGCATTCACGATGATGCCTTTTTGTTTGGCCAATGCGACCGTAACCGGGTATTTGACATCGTCCTGATAATCCATGTGCGGCGGCGCGTCGCCTACCAGAAAGATGACTTTGTAGGTATTCGGGTTTTGGCTCCAGGTAATCTTATTCACCGCATCGTGAAGCGCTTGGTTAACGCTTTCGGGACCGTCGCCGCCGCCATCAGCCTGAAAATCCATCAGCTTGGCATACATGGAATCCAGGTCGCCGGATAGAGGAATGGTTTGGGTAATGTAAGCATCGCCGCGGTCGCGGTAGGCAACCAGCCCCATTTTGATGTCCGGCGCGGTTTGCGCAGATGCCATGGTGCTGGCGATCGACCAGATTTTTTCCTTGGCCGCCGAAATCAGTCCGCTCATGCTGCCGGTCGTGTCAAGCACGAACACGACTTCAATTTGCGGGCGTTGATTAGCGGCGGCCATCGTCGGCATCGTAACGGGATTCTTCCCTTCGGAGGGTGTTGTGATCAGTTTTGTGGTCGTGGCGACGGCCTGCCTGACTGCCGGATAAAAGGCGATCGTCGTAACGGTCGCGGCGAACAGTCCGAGTGTCAAGAGTTTAGTTTTCATCTTCATTTTCTCCTAATTCAATGTTGAAAGTTTGCGCACGGCCGCTTCCGCTGCCTGATATGCACGTTTGAATTCCGCTTCGCTGTTCGAGTGGGCTGCCTCATCGGCAAACATTTGCTTATTTCCGGTGGGAATGACAACGAACAACGCTTGGATCAGAAAGAAGCACCAAAACGTCAAGAACGGGCTGCCGGTGTGATGCAGTGTCCAGAACGCCGATGCGATGCCGAATAGGCATAAACCCAGATCGGCTAGGGATGGAAACAAGCGACTATAAAAATACAGTGAGCGAATCAGCCAGATCGAGAGGACATGCAAGATTAAAAACAGGGCCAGGGGCGGATAGAACAGCCATACGGCCATGGACAGGATGCATCCTAAGAGCATCACCGTGATCCGGCCGATGCGTTCCCCGCTGCGGCTGAGTAAGTAAAAGCTGTAGACAAAAGCCAAGCCGCTGATGACTAGGCGGATAGCAATGTCTTCCGTAAACAGTAAAGATAAGGCAAAAAATCCGATGGCGCCGGTGAGGCTGGCGAGCAAGGCCACACCAACACCTTCCCACAATGTCGGCTTTTTCATGATGCGCTCCATTTTTGTTTTTCAGACAGAAAAGCGACTTCCACATCTTCATCCCGGACGTTAACCGATGGGTACTCCCAGTGGGTTGCGTTAACTGAGTTTTCTTCCAGAAAGATTTCAGCTTTCTGCTTCATCGCCGCTAATTGCGCTTGATGTTCCGTGAGCTGATCGGTTAAACGGAATATTTTTTCCTGTAGAGCCGTTATTTTTCCCGCCAATAACTGCTTCGCCTGCTGCGCTTCAAGCTTCCGTCTAATGAAAGACCGGGCCAGATCGTCTTTATGGGATTTAAAACAGAGCGCGCACTTCTCCTCCAGATCGTCCAGGGATTCTTCCAGCCAGTCGCGTTTGCCCGCCACTTGTCGCTGTTCGCATTCCCATAAGCGAATCTGCTTTTCGTCGGCGGCAATGGATTCTTCCATTTCCCGAATGCTTTGTTTGAGCAACAGAGCCGGTTCTTCGATTGCGTCCAGCACCGCATGCATGTCGGCCTGGAAAAGCCTTGCCAGTCTTGTAATCAGAGCCATGATGTGACCTCGTGCGTAAATGATTGACGGTTCACAGTCTATGCTTGAAGAACAACGGTAAACAGGCACGGTTGAGTAAAATGTTCGGCGCAGTTTTTACAAAAAATTTACACTTCGGTCGCTGTTAAATTTCGTAAGCTTGCTACACTGTCCGTGTTTTTCGGCCTGAGGGTTGCGATGTCCCGTAAATTACGCATTCTGATTATTGAAGATGAAGCCGCTATCCGTACCGGGCTAATCGATGTATTCGTCTATCATGGTTACGAGGTCGATTTTTCTAGCCACGGCGCGGAAGGCTTGACCAAGGCGTTAACCGGAAAATTCGACCTCATCCTGCTGGATGTGATGCTGCCGGGCATGAACGGGTTTGAGATTTGCAACCGGATTCGGGAAAAGAGCCGCGATCAGGCGATCATTATGCTGACGGCAAAAAGCAAAGATGAAGACATTATTGAAGGCTTGTCACTGGGCGCGGATGATTACGTCGCCAAGCCGTTTTCGGTAGCGCAACTGGTGTTGCGGGTACAGGCTGTCTTGCGCCGAACCCGTAACAGCGCGGCGCAAAATACCTTGATGCAGCTGGGTGATGAGCTATCGATCGATTGCCAAAATCTGTCAGGAAGGCGCGGGTTGCAAGCGCTTTCTTTCACTCGGCGCGAAATCGAAATCCTGCAATATCTGCAAAATAATTCGAATCGGCCTGTTCCGCGCGAGGAGTTGCTCGGTAAAGTGTGGGGTTATGCCAATCATCTGGACATCGAAACCCGTACCGTCGATATCCATATTGCCAAGTTGCGCCGCAAAATAGAAACCGATCCCGCCGAACCTCACTTTTTGATTACCGTGCGCGGCGCCGGTTACCGGCTGATCGGGCAGCAGTAATGAAGCGGAATCACCTGAAAGGTCTGGATAAAAAAAGACTCCGGCGGTGGCTGTTGATTTTTTTCCTGAGCCTGGCGATACCCACGGCGGTATTAATCCAGCAATCCTACAGCCGCTTAAAATGGGAGACTTTTCACCAGCATCAGTTAATGGCCGAGGAATTAACCCACAGGATCAACAATCACCTGATACGGGTGATTAATAACGAAGAGCAACGTCCGTTTACCGATTATGCCTTTTTGAATGTGGCAGGTGCTTCGACGGTTAATTTTTTACAACGATCGCCGCTTTCCCAGTACCCGGTTCAAGCGGAAATACCAGGGTTGATTGGTTATTTTCAGGTGGATGCGGACGGCAAGTTATCAACACCTTTTCTTCCTGAAGATATCGAAAAAGCGGAGAGTTACGGCATTGCCGAACAGGAATTGTCTGACAGAGCCGCCTTGCAGAATCGGATTCAGCAGATATTAAACGAGAACCGTCTGGTTAGAAATCAGAATGCCGTTACAGGAAAAAATGATAAGGATATACGCGGTAATTTAGCTAAGCGGCAAGACAAGGGAATGGTTGAAGACGAAAAAGAGGCTGCTTCCTTTGACCGATCCGGCGAAGACAGCGAGCTCCAGAAACCTGCCGCGCCTTCTGTCAGCGCAGGCCAGGCGGTCTTTGATGAGCTTAACAAAATATCTCCCGGAAAAAGCAAACAAGAAAACAAATTGGGCCGCTTAGAGGATATCAAATTAAGGCAAACCTTCCAGAAAGAAGCCGATCAATTAAACAAAGAAGACAATTACCCAAAGCCCCTTAAGACGATGCCAAAAAAGGCGCGAACCGAGCAAAATGTCTTGCCCGAACCGATCCAGGGAACAAAAAAATCATCCGGCTATGAATTAGAAGAGAGCCATCTCCCGATAACATCCGTTGTTCAGCCGGAGGTGCAAGCCTTACGCATCCGCACCTTCGAAAGCGCCGTCGATCCTTTTGAATTCAGCCAATTGGATAGCGGCCAGTTCGTCCTGTTCCGCAAAGTATGGCTGAATGGCCAGCGTTATATTCAAGGGCTGTTGATTGAAAAAGACGCATTGCTGCAAGGGAATATCAATGCGGCGTTTCAGGAAACCGCGCTTTCGCAGATGAGCGATCTATTAGTGGTTTTTCAAGGCAATGTCCTGTCCGCCTTTGCCGGCCGCACGTCGCGAGGTTATTTGTCGAGCACCGCCGAGCTGGAGGGCGAGTTGCTTTATCAAGACCAGTTGTCTGATCCGTTTAGCGAATTACAGCTTATTTTCAGTATCACTCAGCTTCCGGTGGGACCTGGAGGCTGGGTGATTATTTGGCTGACCCTCGTGCTGACCGTCATCTTTTTGGCCGGCTTATATTTGATGTACCGGCTCGGTGTCGGCCAAATCAATCTGGTCAATCAACAACAGGATTTTGTTTCGGCAGTCAGCCATGAACTGAAAACGCCCCTCACCTCGATCCGAATGTACGGCGAGATGCTGCAAGCAGGCTGGGTGGATGAAGCCAAGAAAAAGACCTATTACGACTTTATTCTGGATGAAAGTGAGCGCCTGACCCGGCTGATCAATAATGTGTTGCAGCTTGCCAAAATGACCCGGAATGAAAAAAAGCCGGAGCTGAAAAGCCTGACGGTTGCCGAACTCATGGACAGCCTACAATCGAAAATTTCCACTCAAATCGAACGAGAAGGCTTTTGTTTAAAGCTGTCATGCGATCAAGATGCGGCTCAGGCAAAAATCAAGGTAAATCCCGACTGGTTTATCCAAATTATGATTAACCTGGTTGATAATGCCATTAAATTTTCCGCCAAGGCGGACACAAAAATGATCGAATTGTCTTGCCATCGATTGAGCAACGTCCTTATTCAGTTCACAGTGCGTGATTACGGCCCGGGCATCGCCAAAGACCAACTGAAAAAAATATTTAAGCTTTTTTACCGCTCCGAAAATGAACTGACGCGTGAAACCGTCGGGACAGGGATAGGGCTAGCCTTGGCGCATCAAATGATGGTCAGCATGAACGGGCAAATTGAGGTAACCAATCGAGATCCGGGCGCGGAGTTCAGAATCCATTTCCCAGTAGAGAAATCTTCTGAAAATATAAGAGTCATACACCGCCCCACGTCTTCATAAAATGTTCGTTCGTCGCGTCATCCATGGTGACGATTAAATCTGCTTGCCCAGGCACCCATTCATGCGTGGAACCGTCCTGATGCAATAGGAAGTCCGGGTTAACGGGACGCGCTGCGTTCCCGGCGTTTGCGGTGCGCCCCACTCTTTGCCGCTTTGGGCACGAGCTGGGCTTTTTGCAGACGGGTTTTAACCCATGTGTAGCTACGCTTGCCACCGTCTCCTGATACCAGGCATAAAAATGCCGGCTATTCCAACCATCATAGCTTCTCCGGTAACAATCTGCCAACCGCATCACTTCATCGACCGACGACCGCCGATGCGAAAGCTTATCCAGCCGCTTGTCGATCAGGCCGTCCAGTCCCTCCTCCTCATGCCGGTCAATATATCGCCGGAACGTCCTCTCATAAACACTGTAAGCGCCCTTTAAACGACGCTATTGAATTTCCGTACAAAGCCGTGCGAGTTTGGTTAGGCCGTTGGATTGGCGAGACGCCAGGGTAGCAAAGCTTCGAAGTCTTCGACGGTTTTTGCCAGGGGTAGATGGCGGAACAAT
>JBPFEG010000044.1:0-18274 GCA_051061015.1 Methylomicrobium sp. | reverse complement strand
ACCTGCTGTGGTTTGGATTCTTGCATATTTTATTCTCAATGTTGATCTCCTATTTGCCAGACAACCCATGCGGAGCCCTGGAAAGTGAGGTGCGCCATGATAACAGTTAATCACAATACGAGGTTCTGTCGAGATTACCCTGGTCTAATCACTGCCCGAAATAAACATATCAAAAACAGCCTTTCTCAATACAATAGGCCATTTTGCGCCGTTCAATTTTCCTAAACACAAGGTTATCAGCGGCTGTTTTGGGACACTAAAGAGACAGGGCTATAGCATTCCAGATTCAATGCGATTCCTGCCTTTTTGTTTGGCAGCATAAAGCAGTTTGTCTACGGCATGAATGAAGATTTTGGGCTCCATCTCGGCAGAGGCATTGATAGTGCCAACGCCAATGCTGGCGGTGACGAACTGGCTGACGCCCGATTTTTCATGGGGAATTTTCAGTTTCTCGATGAGTCGCAGGCAACGTTCGGCTACCTTCAGTGCAGCCCTTGCATCGGTTTCCGGAAGCAACAGCACAAACTCCTCACCTCCAAAACGGGCAACGATATCTCTTGGGCGAGCCACTGCAAGATTCAATGTCTGGGCGACGTTCGTCAAACACTTGTCGCCCTGGATATGGCCATAGAGGTCGTTATATTGCTTAAAAAAATCGATATCGAGCACGATCAGGGAGAGCGGCTGGTAGCTACGGCGTGCACTTGCCCACTCGGTATCCAGGCTTGCATCGAACAGGCGCCGATTGGCAATCCCCGTCAACCCGTCTTTAAATGAGAGAGTTTCCAATTCTTTTTGCAGACGAATTAACTTCTCTTCGGTCTTTTTTCGTTCGCTAATGTCGAACATAAAGCCAATCAAGGATTCGACTTTGCCATTCTCGTTACGTACCACGTGCACGACATCGCGAATCCAGACATAGCCGTTGTCCTTCGTCAGTGCGCGGTAGTCGGCTTCGTGGTCCACGCCGGCCTTTGCTTGCGAAATGCAGAAATTGACCACATAGTCCCGATCCTCGGGGTGGATGCGCATCGCCCAGTCTTCTGCGGATACCCAACTATCCTGGCTCCAGCCCAGCAAAGGTTCTATCTGCGGGCCAATGTAGGCAAACCTCATGCTGGTCCAGTCGATCTGCCAAGGAATTGCTTTGGTCGACTCCAGGAGCGTTTTATAGACGGCACTGTCACTATGAAGTTCGGCACCCAGTTCAGCCATGCTGAGTTCCTATTTGAATCTGATGCATTTTCTCAACCTTTCATCGCCAGATGAGTATGCACGGTGGGGGTTGCGTTCCAATACCAGTAGAAAAATCCATTTTTGACTTGAAGCAGGGTTTTGGTAATCAGGCTGTTCTGTTCGATGTCTCCCCAGCATGCGCGGGCCGAGTTTCGGTTGTTATGAAGATCCAGGCATTCTAGGCTATCGGATGCGGGCTTGGGTGGAATATACAGGGCGCCTCCGCGCGGTACCCAGAGATCAGCCAAGCGAATTTTGCCGAGTTTAGGCCAGTAGCGGCCGGCCGAAATGACCAAAGGAAAATGAGGATCCGTTGAAGCAAAGATGTGTGGGAAGTTGTGATGTTCGAGGTCGGTGCAGACCACAGTCAGCAGCTTGTTTCCCGTGCCTTGATAGGGTGACCAATGCCCCGCGAAGACACCATATTCGTATTCGATCTGGGAAAGTTCCACCACGGGGCTGCTTAGGAGCACCCCTTGTCCCTTTTCGACCAGCGTAATGCCAAACGCTGCAGCCACATCTCGAGTGGCCCACATCGGTTCAAAGACCACTTCTTTGGCGATAAATCCCAGTTGAGTTTCCACGCCATAGGGTGGGGTTTGTTTTACACCGATCACTTCCGAAACGACATATTCATTCCCTATGGCCACATTGGGATCGGTTATTGCGGGAACAAGGGGTGTCACCCCACTCGGAAGCTCTTTGACATAGGTAGGCTGTCCTTCATCATTGTAAAAAAAGGGCGTTTTGACAGTGTCAATAGTTGCTTCATGCTTCTCTTTTATAAATAGGGGTGCGTCAAAATATCCGTCTGCCATGGTTTAAAGTCTCCTCGTAAATCGACACTGGGGGCGTAGAGTTATTACCCTGCGCCAAAATAAAACTGGGTCGGCGACTGCTATGCCGTTGGGTTTGAATAAAGATAGATCAAAGTTTGGAAGTCAGCTAATTAAAAGATTGTGTTGAAAAAGTCGGTTTTAGGCTAAATTGGGCCAATTTTATCAGTAGTCATGTTTGTAAATATTTGCTATTTATAGTAAATAATTTGTCTGAGTATGTGCTTTTTTCACAAAGGGTACTTTTTCAACACAATCTAAAAAATAGCGGCTCAATTCTTATTGACGGTATTGAAAGACCGGTTAGGGTCCAGGCCGTGTAATAACGTCAGGAAAATAAAATAGTCGGCGTTTAAACGGAATTCTGCTGAATTCCCGCCCTCAGGTGAGCGATTATGGAGCGGTAGAGTTTTTTCTGGTCTACTCGACTGATTACCCCAAAGCCCCCTGTTAGCCGGCAATAGGGTAAAAAACAATCAATGATGGCCCTCAGGCCGCCATCGCTTCTATCAGGGCTGTAGTTCCCATTAGCTTCATCACTCGTTTCATGTTGTAAGCCAGTACCTGCAAACTCATCTCGGTGCTGACTTTACCAAGCGTCTTGGTTAGAAAATGGGTAGAACCCATCCAGGCTTTCAACGTGCCAAACGGGTGCTCCACTGTCTGTCGGCGGATACGCATACTTTCGGGCGCCAGGTCCAAACGCCTCTGCATCGCATCGAGAATCTCTTCATGCTCCCACCGGCTAACCCGTCGGTAATTACTGGGCGTGCATTTAGACTTGATGGGGCATTGAGGACAATGCGAACTCCAGTATTTATGGAGCGTTAACCCATTTTCCACCCGGGAAAATCGCCAAATCAGACGCTGCCCAGCTGGGCATTGGTATTCATTGTTTTCTTTGTCGTAGATAAAATCGGCCTTATCGAACCTACCGTCGGCCTTAGCCCCAGACCTCACACATTTAGGGACGAAAGCCGTAACACCGGCTTCTTCACATTTACGGATTTCCTCACTGCTGAAGTAACCTCGATCTGCGACCACCTTTAAATCAGAAACTTCGATTGCAGCTTTGGCTTGTTCTGCCATGTTAGCTAATTGGTTTCGATTATGACCTACGTTGGTCACTTCGTGTGCCACGATCAGATGATGCTGCGTATCAACGGCGGTCTGCACGTTATAGCCGACGATACCGGTGCCGCGGCCACTGGTCGCCATCGAGCGGGCATCCGGATCGGTCAGGGAGATTTGTTTATCGGGTGTCCTTTGTAATTCAATTTCGATTGTGTCGAGCTTGGCCATTTGCTCTTTCAACATCGCAATCTTTTCCTGCAGACGTTGGATTTTGGCCTCGGTGAAATCGGCAGGTTCCTGACGGTCCGCCGTTTCCAAAGCGGAGAGATAGCGTTCGATACGGGCTTCGATTTGCTCGCGCCGCCGCTGGATCTTGTTCGCGGTGAAATTGTTGTCACGGTTGTTGACTGCTTTGAATTTGCTGCCATCAATCGCTACCGTCGCTTCAGTCAGCAAATTCAATTGGCGGCACAGGGCGACGAATTGGCTGCAGACCTTTCGGATGGCTGTGCCATTATCTTTGCGGAAGTTGGCAATCGTTTTGAAGTCGGGCGTCAATCGCCCCAGGAGCCAAATCAGTTCCAGGTTCCGCTGGCTTTCGCGTTCCAGGCGGCGGCTGGATTGAATCCGGTTCAGGTAACCGTAGATGTAAAGCTTGAGAAGGAGGGCCGGATGATAAGCGGGCCGTCCTGTGGCCGAAGGATTAACGCCCTCGAAGCCTAATTTACCCAGATCGAGCTGTTCGACAAAGACATCGACCACGCGGACGGGATTATCCTCTGCCACATAGTCTTCCAGTTGCTCGGGAAATAGCGTCACCTGAGTCCGGTCCGTACTTTGAATGAAGCGTTTCATCTGCACTCCCGGTAGATTGGCCGTGAGCTTATTTTACCAGATTTAGCGTTTTTACACGGCCTGGGTGTCGATCTCGCTCATTCAAGCCCGACAGAGCGCTATCGGCCGATTCTGTTGAAAAAGTCCTCTGAAGTATCCTGGTTAGAGGCGTAAAATATAGCCAACGCTAGCTTGATCAAGAGGTGAAGCCATGATGGGACAGCAATCCGGGATTCAGGAGCAGTTGTTTTTCTGTTTCAGCCTTGAAAATCATATTCCCCAAGATCATCTACTCAGAGGCATTAATCGCTTTCTTGATCTAGGTGAGTTCCGTCAGTACTTGGCGGAGTATTACAGCCCGATTGGGCGACCTTCGATTGATCCCGAGCTAATGATCCGCATGCTGATTCTCGGCTATTGTTTCGGGATTCGTTCCGAACGCCGTCTCTGCGAAGAAGTGCATGTCAACTTGGCTTACCGTTGGTTTTGTCGGCTGGATTTGGACGATCCAATACCCGATCATTCCACGTTTTCTAAGAACCGCCATGGCCGGTTTCGTGACAGTCAAGTTTTTTGGCAAGTCTTTGAAAGTGTTTTAAAGCGTTGTATGGCCGAAGGTTTAGTGGCTGGCGAAGGGTTTGCCACCGATGCCAGTATCATCAAGGCTGATGCCCAACGGCAACGCCGAGTAGAGGGCGATAGTGACAACCCGATGGATTGGGGGGATCCGGAACAAGCGTCACGACCGGTCCGTGAATATCTGGCCGCGCTGGAAGAAGCCAATGATCCCAAAGAATCGTCCCGGACCCTTTCGTTGACCGATCCCGCTGCCAGTTGGACAGCCGCACCGGGTGGACCTGCTTTCTTTGCCTACTCAACCAATTACTTGATCGACCTGGAAGCCGGTATCATCCTGGATGTGGAAGCCTCTGCGGTCAATAAAGCGGCGGAAGCCGAAGCAACCCGAACCATGATCGATCGGGTCGAAGAGAAGTTTGCCTTGAAACCCGAGCGGTTGGTTGGCGATAGCAATTATGGCTCGACCGCGATGCTGAGTTGGCTAGTCGATGAAAAGCATATTGAACCGCATGTCCCGGTGTTCGATAAGTCGGAAAGAAGCGATGGCACCTTCGGCCGCTCCGACTTCTGTTTTGATGCCGAGAACAATCGCTATGTTTGCCCGGCTGGCAAATTCCTGAAGACCGCTTGGCGCACGAAGAAGAAAGATCCCTTTCGCTATCGGGCTAGCTAATATGATTGCCTGCCTTGCCCCCTCAAGATGAAATGCTGCCCCAATACCGCTAACCGCAAAATTGTCCGCAGCCCTTTCGAATCGGCCCGCGATGTCGCCCGAGCAATTACTAAAACCGATGCCTACAAACAGTCCCGCAAGGAGCGCAAGAAGGTGGAAATGCTGTTTGCTCACCTCAAGCGCATCTTGAAAATGGATAAATTGCGTTTGCGCGGGTTCAGTGGTGCCCAAGATGAGTTTCTACTGGCGGCTGCCGCCCAAAATCTCAGGCGGATGGCGAAGAAATTGCCAGTCAATGAACCAGAAACCCAATTCATACCGGCATAACGGCAATATCAGCCGTATTTTTCCAGCAAAAACCTCAAAAAATAGCCAGACAGATTCAAAAGTCTTGGCGATCAAATAAAAAGCTTCCCACAAGCTCTCATGAAAAACCGACTTTTTCAACAGAATCGGCCATTAAGAGCCAGTCATTGAGTCGAAAAACCAAATATCTAAAGTCCGGCTTCAAGCAAGTAACCGACGATCGAGAAAACTACAATTTTTTCATCCTTATGGAACAATCCAGTCGCTTATAGGAATAATTGACCGATTAGAGCCTAATTGAACCAAATAAGCGCCCTTTGAGGCGAATCGTTGTTCCGGGCCAAGGCTGAGTCTTGGGAATGTACCCGGATTGAGCGCATTTTCGGCTTCATGCTCCATGTATTCGAGCAAATAATCCCGCGAGAAGTGATTCACGACGTGTTCCAGGCTATATTGCAGCAAATTCAACGCATAATAGGTATTGAACTGAATTCTCTCATGTGTAATCGGAAGTCTTCGGGTATTCATCCAGGCCCTGATCCTGAATGCATGCGGATGATAAGCCTTGGGTAATTCATAGGGATAGGCGAAAACAAGTTTAGCGATAAATTCCTGGGAAAACTGGCTAAAATCCGCCAGCAGCATCGCGGAAGGCAGGTAGATGCGTTCGATGGCCTCGGGCTGTAAAGCCAATGCCGTCAGCAACTCGATTCCGAATTTATCAGGCCAGACGACGAGGGTGCGGGGATGCGGACGACTTTTTCTGGACTCGGACCACGCCTGCCGGAAATCTTCGATGTTTCGATAGGCAATTTTTTCGCTTTTCAGCGGGCTTTCGGGGCTCACCGGGGTCTGGAAAGCCTTCGCGGGGATCATCATGCCCCCGGTTTCATTTTCCGGGTAGATCTGCACAACCGGATCCGCCTTATCCGCTTTTATTCCCTTGCTTAGGAATTTGGCGATCGCTTGGGCTTCCAGCGAGAGTCCCCCGTTAAAATAGACTGAATAATGACTGGGCTGTCCCTGGGCCGGCAACTCGGTGATTGGAAACAGGCAGGGCACGCGATTTTGTTCGCAGAAGCGGTGAATCGGCGTCCAATCTCCCGGCGCCATTCCGCCGATCAACGCGAAGACCGGTCTCTTGTCATAATGCGCCTGCAATTCTTTCGGCCAGTTTGCCGGATTGTCCGAAAGCTCCCAGACCTCGTGCCGCCACAGCCGAAAGGCCTTCGCGAAATCGGAGCGGTAGTTCGGCGAAAAGTTGGGATGATCCTGATTGCCTTTAGTTTCCAGATTCAGCCAGTCCACGAATCCGGTGATCGTCGACAACATCGCTTTGCTGCTGCCGGCATCTGCGCCTTTAGCGATCACGGTGGCAAAATGGATCGACTGGTCATCAATACCGGGATCATTACGGGAAGACAGATTTTTCAGATAGGCGATCAATCCCGCCATGTCGCGGTCGCCGATCTGATAACGCGGCATCAAGGAACTCAAGGTTCTGCCCGATGGATCCACACCTTCGCGTATGGCTTTAACCAGAGAAGCCTCCGTATAGGCGGGACGTTCGTAAGCGGATCGCATCCGCGTCCAGAACTGCTTGGTCTGGCTCTCCTTGAACAGTTTCTTGAAAAGATCGGCCCGGTCGAACTTCCGGGGATTGAACAGGCTGGCGCCGGTGATCGGCAGGACGTAGTTGCCGCCTTCGCTGGAGCCGTAGCCGCTCCGTCTGTGGCACTGGGCGCAATTGAAGTTCGCGTCTTGGAAATCGATATCGCCTTCGGTGCGGCCCTGCAAGGGAGCACCGGACGCGTCAATGCCCTGGTTATATATCCGCTCGCCGAGCGATAATTGCGATGAACTTTTGTACTGTAAATAATATGGCTTCGCCCAATACCCGAAAAATCCGAGCACAATGATCAACAGTAGGCCTGCTCCGAATTTCCCGGCGCGAGAGTTTAAAAATCTGGATCCCATTTTTACAAACTGATTCGGTTTTTGAGCTGGAGGTATGGTTTGCCGGCGATTACTTGTCCGATTTCGGCGGAAACGAGGGGGCGACCAGTTTTTTATAAGCTGCAATCACCTCGTTTTTGCCGAGCAGCTTTTCGAACAGCAGCCAGGGGGCATCTGGCCCGGAACGCATGAAGGTCAGCGGTTTGTGGTACATTTTGTTGTTGCCCGGATAAGCGGCACGGAACGCCTTCAGAAGCGAATCGATGTTTTTTCGGTCGCCGGTCAGAAAGTACCAATGTGCTCCAGCCCTGAACCGCTGTGCGTAGGCAGCCAGGTTTTGCGGCGTGTCCTGTTCGGGATCGATCGAAATCGATACGAACCGGTAAGGGGTTTTCAGCGTATCCAGAACCGGCTGCGCACTGGCGAACGAAGCGCTCAATACCGGACAGATCGATGAACAGGTGGCGAAAATGAACTGCAGCATGATCGGGCCACCGTAATCGATCACCTGGAGAAGGTCGACCTCTTTGCCGGTTTGGTCGATAAGCGGTACGTTCGGGAGATCGTAAACATTTTCGCTGAATGCAGCACCTGTCTCAACGGCTTGCTCATTCTGATCGGTACGCCCATCTTCCTGTCCGAAATTCGCGGTCGGCTTGGGATCGGAAAGCACCCAGCTTTGTGTCATTTCGTCGGAAAATACCGTTTGACTGTAGACCAGCATTAAAACAGCGCCTAAAAACGGTACGGTTCGCGATCCAGACATAGAAATACCAAAAGTAAAAAAGAATAAGTGCCGCTTTGGTGATTCCAAAAGCGGCGCTTACTCCCAAATAGGCCGGAATTTAAGTTGCCTTCCGGCTCAGGTTAGTGAATCGACCAGATCGCGAAGTCGTGATGCAGCGGGTCGAACTGATACCAGCGCAGGCGCCGGGAAGGTTCGAAATTCATCTGCATCTCAAGGTTATGCTGGCCGACTACCGTGCTGTCGCCCGATCCTGTCGCCGGCGGCGTAATGATCAGCCCCGGTTTGCCTTCGGTGGGCATGCCGGCGTTCACCCACCAGTGCGCGCGCCCGAAGGTGAACCATTGCCCCGCACCCCCGATCGCCTGGGTCGACTGGAAGGTGTTTTCCCAGCCACGCCGGCCGCCGAAATCCACGTTGAAATAGGCGTGATCGAAATGATCGCCGTTCAGCAGCTTGATTTTAACGGTCTTGCCTCTGAGATTCCAATCGGGGTATTCCACATGGCTGTCGTCCCGAATGCCTTTCATTTGACCATAAATCGTATTGTTCACGAACAACAGAGTCCAATCGGAATCCGGATCGGCCGTCACCCCGTCAGGCAGTTTGTTCCGGTCCTGCCATTGCTCGAAGGCGCGGTACAGCTTTTTAACGTCCGTGCCCGAAGCCTTGCCTTTAGCTTTTGTATCCCGCAAGAGATTCCACATGCGCTTTTCGGGCGCCAGATCGCCGATCTTGGCAATGGCCGCCAGTTTTTCAGCTTCGCTGGCGCTCGGGTGTGGACCGAAGACGTCGATTTCCCATTGGGCCAAGGACTTGCCGCCTATCATTTTCCGGGCATTTTCGGAAACCTGGACCCTCGGAGGATGCTTGCGCCAGCCCCAGTTGTAGGTCAGGTTGTAATATTTGCCCGGCGCCATTTTGATTTCGAATACCGTACGGGTGCCGTCTTCCATCGGAAAAAAGGTCTGGTCCATCATCACATGCGGCATCGGCGGCATGCCCGGCGGGCTGAGCGCGGGATCATCGAAATACATCACCATCGGCGCGAAATCCTCGTGACCGCGGTTGAGCGTATCGACGGTATAACGGACCGTCCACGGCACATCGAGCACATCGCTGGGGTCGATCATCGCCGCGTCCGATTGGATATTGCTGTCGTACCAGACCTGATGCACATCGACGATGCCGCCGATCTTGACGTTGTTTTCATCGTATACCGCCTGCACATGCTTGATTCTTTCCGGCCCCTGATAATGCAATAACGCCATCCCGCTGTAGGTACGGTCCGGAATCGGATTGCCTTCGAGAATATCGATCGCCCTCTGCACGGCGGCCGCATTGGACCCTTTCGATTTCTTGATCAGCTTGAAAGCTGCCTGCAAATCGTCGGTTGGCGAGGTTTTATTGATCAGCGTCACCGCCGGATCGGGGTGTAGGTTGTAGGGATGTTCGGGCGTAGAAGGCAAGGTATTGACTATTTCGACGCCGTTCCCGTCGCAAACATTTTTATAAATCGTGGGCAGATGATTGCTCCCCGGCGGATTACTAAAAGGGTCTTGACTCGGAAACGCCCCTTCCGGGGTAATGATATGGGTCGTTTTCACTCCATTACTTTCTGTTACCGACTCCTGAGCCTGAGGCGGTCTCGGCCGGGGCATGACCCCTTCGCAATCGGCAGCGGCACTTGCCGAATTAATGCCTCCCATGGACAGCGCGATGGCGAATAGCAAACGGCTGTAATTAAAATTTTGTTTTAACATAACGGACTCTATTCCTTAAATAGCTTTGAAAGTTCAGCATCATTGACCACAAAATGTCAGACGTCGCGGTTGCTGTTCTTGTCATTGTGTCGGCCTGCCAGATTCCCGGGGCCGGCGCGCTTGATTTCAGCGCCCGCCGAATTGCCGTTTCTCAGCCAGCCAAGGCGCGTTACCGCCATCTCGGGATCGGCGTCCGAAGCGAAAGCGCCCCATAAACCGACACTGCCGTTTCCGTAATGTACCATCCGTAGGTTGATGCCCCCATGATGGTGATGATTGGACAAGTGCTTGGCGAAGCGTCCGCTGATCGCTTTGGCGCCGTCATCGGAGGGGCGTAGTAAATGCCAGCCGTTCGGAATGCGATGTTCCAGCGCGTAGGCGGCGAGCCTTTCCGAAGTATCTTTTTGCGGATCGGTGGTGATCGAATAGATACTGACCTCTTTTCCCAATTTGTCGCCAAGGCGGTGTGCTATCTCCGCAAGGTGCCCGATCGTGGGATGATGTTTCTGTCCATCGAGGGACATGAACTGCACCAGGACCACTTTGTCGCGAATCAAATCGCTGTAAAAACGGTAGGTCTTGCCGTTGTGTGAACTCACAGCGACATCCGGAATCCGATTGCCGCCCCGGCCCTGGGTGGGCGGCGGCAACAGGGCTTTCAGCAATTTGTTTCTCAGCTCCAGTTTGGACGGCGTGCCGGATGCACCCTTCTGAACATTGTTGTCTTTCATAATTACCTTTCAAAAATGGGTCGAATACAGTGCGTATCAAATGCTGTGATCAATCGCCTTGACCGGGCGGCACGATATCCCATCGGATCATCATGGCATGATCTTCATGCACGACGTTGTGGCAGTGCATCACGTGCTTGCCAAGAAAATCGCGCCAGCGCGAATAAAATTTGACTTCTTCGTTAGGTCCCAGCATCACCACGTCCTTTCTGGCGTGACGGACGTCATTGCGATCCACCGGTTTGCCGTTGATTTCCAGGATCTGGAATTCCTCGAAATGGCTGTGAATCGGGTGCATCCAGGTGTTGCCAGCATTTCGGAATGTCCAGATTTCGGCGCTGCCCTGCTCGATCAACGCATCCGGTCGGTTGGGATCCATCAGTTTGCCGTTGATCGTCCATAAGCCGTTGTCGTAGTCGAATACGAACAATCTTTCTTTTCTGACCAAGCGTCTTTTAATCGGCGGCAGCGCGCGCATATGGTCGGGGATGCGGCTGTGATCAGGCCCTTGTGCGGCCACTACGTCGAAGCGCATGATCTGATTTCCTTGATCCAGCAATCTTCCGGTCCAGCCCGCGCCGTCTTCGCGGATTTCCATCCGGTTGACCAGATACAGTTTGTCGCCGGGCTTGTATTTGGAAAAATCGACGATGATGTCGTGCCGCTCGGCGACCCCGAGCCGGATGTTGTGGGTTTCGATCGGTTTCGGCAGCAGGTTGCCGTCCGTAGAAATGACGAAAAATTCTTCGCCTTGATCCGAGCCGCCTTCTTTTTGCACATACAGGTCGTACAGTCTCGACGGGCCGCCGTTCAGGACTCGAAAACGGTATTTCCGCGCCTCGACGACAAAGAAAGGCTGGATGATCCGATTTACCGTAAAACGGTCGCCGATCATCCCGTGGGTCGTATACAGCGCGCTGGGCAGGTCGTTGCCGGTCGGTTCCGGATTGAAAAAGTCCCAAACGGCCTGGCCGTTCTGATCGAACTGGACGTCGTGCAGGATCAGCGGCACGTCGTATTTTCCGCTCGGCAGGCGATAAGTGCCTTTTTTGGTTTCATCGTTTGCATCCTTTTCGTCGAAAAGCAGGTAAAAGCCGTTCAGGCCTGCATAGACGTTCGGCGCGGTGAAATCCAGGCGGTGGTCGTGATACCACAAGGTGCTCATGATTTCGCGTTTATCGAACCCGGCCGGAATATTCGCATAATGATGATCCCAGAACTCTCCCGGCCAAGTATAGTCCTGTGGTATCCCGTCGCTTTCCGACGCGGTGTGCGCGTTATGTAAATGAATCGTCGGGCTGGGCAGCGCAAATCGGACGTTGCCGGCACCTACGGCGGGTAATCGATTGATGCGCCGGACAAAAGCCGATTCACCGTATTTGGAGTGAAAGGTCAGCCCCGGCGTGATGCCCTGCGGCATGCCCGGCTCGCGAAATCCCCAGGCCCAGGAACCCTGGTTATATGGGGGATCGCTGTGATACCGCCAGAGGAATTCCTCGAGGTAATGGACATAAAATTTCTGCGGTTTGAATTCGTCATACCGTTGATGCCGCTGCGGGTCGGGCGGAAGTCCTCCGCCTGCCTCGGTTGACAGAAATGCTTCGTCTATAGGCTTAGCGATCGGCATCACGTTGAGCGGTACGACGAAAGGCCGAACCGCCGGGCTCGGCGTCTCCTGAATACTCGGTTTGAAGCCATCCGGAAACACCAGCTCAGCCTTTCCGACCTTAGGCGCCAGCAGCCCATAACCGGCGCCCGCCGCACCGATTTTTAATACATCACGTCTTGTTGCCATATCATTCTCTTATGCTTATTGAATTTTTTCGTTGTTGACCTGTCTTTCCGTAAGGATTTCTTCCAAGATTGCGACTTATCGCAGGTTAATAAGACAGTTCATGATGCAGCACTAAAAAATAGCAAAGGGAGTTGCGGGCGTCTTGAGCAATTCACATCAATTTTGGGACTGGGTAGCCTCAAATATGATAGGGATGTATGGCTTAATTAATTGGGTTGTTTGTCCTGGTTTTTGGCTGCATATAGGCTATCTGGTTGAGATCCTACATTAAGCCAATCATTTTGGTTAAATAAAAATGACCCAAAAATATGTTTTGCTGCGGGTGTTGGGGAAGAGTTTAAAGTTGAGTTGAAGTCAATCGCTGATCTAAGGTAATTGACGGAAATCAATTTACCCGATTTAAGATTTTTGTCGTGGGTCGAGGGGAACCGAAACCAACGACATTTTGGTAAGCGGATATGGGCGGCATTCTTTCTAAAAAATCGCCCAAGCAAATTGGGTCATAAATTTGCTTTAGAAAAAACGCCAAAATTTCAAAAAACTGCGTTAGTCATCTTGAAGCAAGCGAAATTTATAGGTTGCTGTTTCTTCAAGATGAAATTTATTTTAGTTCCTTGGTTCTCGGGTCGATCCGTTACGGGTTGCAAAAAACGCAAGCTCGAGCCGGTCATTGACCTCCAGCTTTCTATAGATCGAATAAATATGATTTCGAACTGTTTTTTCGCTGATATGTAAAGAATGCGCAATTAAAGAAGTATTGTGTCCCTTACCGACAAGATTCACCACTTGTTGTTCTCTTCTGGAGAGACGAGACAGCCCGAAATTCTCATGTGCATCCGAGAGATTTGAGGGGGCGATTTCAGGAACGCCGCTGCCCTTAAATATGGTTCTGTCAAACCACAATTCATTCGCTAGCACTCTGTCAACGGCTTTCAGTAAAACACTTGAGTTCTGAGTTTTCAGGACGATTCCCGCAACGCCAGCTTTGATAAAATCCAGATAATAAGAGGTAGCGCAAGGTGAAGCAATCAACAGAAAATGGCTGTTACTGCAATGTTGAGCTATCCGGAAAACGCTAGGGATATTTTCTTCACGGTTCATGCACGGATCGGCTATGATCAGATCAGGTTTTAGGTTCAGCGCTAAATCCAAGGGGTTTTGTTTAAAACTTACCTCGGCGATGACATCAAGATGATCCTGCTTCATGATCATTTCAGCCAGCATCTCTCGATACAGTGCTTGGTCATCAATGAGCATGACTGTACGAACTGAAGTTTCTGAGAGATCAACATTATGCATATCAACTATCGTAGTCACGTTTCTAACCCCTGAAAACGGCAAAGTCATTGCGGCTTTCGATTAGTCGCATTTTAAGCATACTACCTTACAAAAAAAATAAATAATTGATTTTGTGGGCTGAGAAGAAGGGGTGTGCTGGCAATCTTAAGCAAAGAGAGAAAAACGGAGCTGAGGCGCAGATTGCCGAGAGACGGCTTTGTTGCACAACATGCGGAGTACTTACCCGCATCAAGTGTTTTTTAAGTTCAAATATCGCATCCAGTCCTCGATGGTATCGACGTCCCATTGTTGCGCTAGCGCATGCATATTTAGCCCTGCCTTGTTGATACGTCGGCGGGTCTCCGCCATGACGCTATCGCTACCCCAGGGCATGTCGCTAAACAAAATAGGCTGAACCGTGTTCAGGCCGATCAACACATAGCCACCATCTTCTGCGGGGGCGATCACGACATCCTTGCCGTTTTGCAGAACCGCCAAGGCTTGCCGCAAATCGTCCGCCGTCATACTGGCGCAGTCGCAGCCAATCAAAATCGCCTGCCGGTAATGCGATAGCGCTGCAACAACGGCATTGTGCATACGATCACCCAGATCATTGCCGCGTTGGTCGGTGATTTTAAGCGGATAATTCGCCGCGCATTGGCGAAAAAAAGCATGATCAACATCGGGCGCGCAGCACAGCATGACTGGGCACAAAGGCTGTTGAAAGGCTCTCTCTAATGTCTCCTCCGTCAATCGGCGATGCGCGGCCGCAGCCTGTTCGGCGGTCAGTGCCGGTTGCAGCCGGGTTTTTACCTGGCCGGCAATCGGAGCTTTGCAGAAGATCAGCAGTACGCTGCCAGGGAAAAGATACGTCATGGCCTATTTGATGTAAAAATCCGACACTACCCGCGAGAGGGGCGGCATATTGTGTCAAGTGACAAAAGAATCACGTATCGCTGAGTTGCAGATCATCAGGGCTCCAGCCTTTTCGCCAGGGCTCTAAGCAGTGCCGCATAAACCAGATCACAAAAATCGTGCGCCGCTTCGCTTTGCGCCTCCCATGAGGAACGCCATTCCGCAAAGGTGGAGTTATTCGAGCTTATCGAATGAAGCTGCAAGATCCCGACATAATTCTTGACCTCTTTCGCCGAAACCGGCGACGGACCGTCATCGATGGAATAGCGGATACGGTGGACCGACGGATTGTATTCCAACAGGGTTTCGTAAAACACGCCGTTCAAAATCCGTTTGGCGCCGATTTTGGTACCGCTTAGTTCGCCGACGGCCTCGCAGCGGTGTATCACTCCGACTGCCCAGGAAAAATCATGAAAATCCTTGACGGTATCCCAAACGCGTTCGACCGGGGCGTTGATGATAATGGATTGATAACATTGAAGCATGACATTCTCCTGACTTGAGGAAGGATAATCAGACGCTACTGTTGACCGACCAATCGTAATCGATCGTGGCGTCGATTTTCAGATCGGGCAGTTCGGGTTTATACCGCCTGATAAATGCTGTCACGCCGCCACCGGCGGCAAAGTCTTTTTCGAACCAGTCGAATATTAACGATACCTTAATACGATCCTGACCGACGATCAAGCCCTTTCCCGTATTGTTCAGAAAGCGTTGCGCCTGATCGTCCAGTTGCTGCTGCAGCTTGGCGGCGGTGTAAGGCTCGCCGCGCAAATCCGGGCAACTCACCGAGGCGCAGACAATGGCCAGATGAATCCTGGGTTCTCCCATGGGCCGCAAGATCCTGTGCTCCACATCGCCCAGGGTTACGGTCTTGCCGCCCAGTTGTCCCGCCGGCTTGTCCCATACCGGTTTGAACAGGTTGCCGACCTCCTTGATGCTGTCGACCGGCCAGTTGTCGGCCACAGTCTTCAAGGCCAGAACATTATAGGCGTTGATATAAAACGCCAGCCGATCTTCGCGGCTGGATAGCCGCTTGAGGTCGAAGGCAGCCAGCGCCTGATAGGCTTTGTCCAGGCTGCCGTTCGCCTTGATGGCGGGATAATCGACCAGCATCAACTGCACGCCATTTTTACTGCCGGGCTTGACGTGATTCAACACTGCCCGGTAATCCCTCCAGTCCGGCTCTTGCGCATGGGCCAGCACTGACATCATTAAAAGAGCACTTAGTAATATCGATGATATTTTAATAAACATGATAGTTTTCCGTTATCCGGATTGACTTGGGTTCTCGTGACGAAACAGTCGCCCTAACAAAAATCGAAAGGTGTCACGAATGGACGGATGCCAATGCCCCCCCGCAACTGCTGCCCTGGCCTGCGGTGCAGCCATAGCAATGCGCGGCGGTAGTAATCGGCGCCTCCTGAAGCTGTTTCAGACTTAACTCGCTGATGTGTACCCTCTGTTTGGCAATGGCTCCCAACGGCATTGCCAACATCTGATTGAAGTCGCAGTCATAGAGGTAACCTTGCCAGTCTATACTGAGTGTATTGAGGCACATCAGATTATCGAGGTTGCCGGAGTAAAAGCTGTCTTTTAATAAATTCACGTAAGCCTCGAAGCGGCCCTGACTGACCAACATGCTCCCGAAACGGTGAATCGGCATGTTGGCGACAGCAAACAGGCGGTTGAAGACGATGCCGTAATGTTGCCAAAGGTGCTGCTTGTAGGCTTGTTCGAGATGATGTTGATCCGGGGGCAGCGCCGCCTCTTGCGGGTTGTAAACCAGGTTGAGCCTTAACTGGCTGTCCTTCTGGCCGTAGCCCACCCGATTGAGCCGTTGCAAGGCCGCCAGACTGTTTTTGAATACACCTTTGCCGCGTTGTTTGTCGACGTTTTCTTCCAGATAACAGGGTAAGGAGGCAGTGACTTCCACCTGCTGTGCAGCCAGGAATTCGGCCAGGTCCTCGTAGCCAGAGGCCTCGAGAATGGTCAGGTTGCAACGGTCGATGACCTTAATGCCCCGATCGCGTGCCGTCCGCACCAGATAACGGAAATCGGGATGCATTTCCGGCGCGCCGCCGGTCAGGTCGAGAGTGTGTATCTTGGCGGCTTCGGCCAGCGCCAAGACCTGATCGATGGTGTCCCGGCTCATCGATTCGGTGCGCCTTGGCCCGGCGTTGACATGACAATGCACACAGCTCAGGTTGCATACATAACCGAGATTGAGTTGCAGGACTTCCAGTGGTTTTCGAAAAATGGCCGGAAAGTTGCTAACGGCCAGTAGAGGTTTAGTGTCGTGCATGGTTAGTCTCAAGAGAAGTCAATTTCGCCGCTCAAAGTCAGGGATAGGGTTTTTGGAGTCATCGTGAAATCTCCAAAGATCAGGTAAAGGTCAAGCATCAACAGCGCCTTCCTGCGCCATCAGCCTAAGCTTATCGAGATCCCTTACAATTTTTTACACGCCGGTATCCAATTTCTTCGCGCGATGCCTTGAACGGCAAAGGCGCAAGGTCTTTAGCGATTTTGAGTCGTTCGCATCCAGGGCAATCGAGCCGATTCTGATTAGGGCTTTTTACCCGAACGATTTTGCAAATGCTCTGTATAGTGCTGGGCAGCCTTGCGGATGAACTGGGTCTGACTCTGGAAATTTCGGCAGCGCGAACACAGCAGCACATGCAAACTGATCGCCAGTCGCTCGCCCATACTGAGTTTCCTGTCCAGCCCTTGGGATACCAGTTCGGTAATTTCACGGCAACTACGCATGATTTTTTTCCTTTTTTGCTTTCGATTGATTGAACCAGCGTATTTCCAGGCATTCTCTGAGCCTTAATCTGGCTCGATGCATAGTGACCCAGTAGTTGGCGTCACTGAGCCCGGTCTCCCGGCAAACCTCGTCGGCTTCCAGGCCGACCAGTTCGCGCAGCATGAACACCTGAGCCATTTTGGGCGGCAAGTTGTTCTGGCAAGTTTCATAGATGCCCCAAAACTCCTGCTGCTTGAGGGCCGCTTCCGGATCGTTCCAGGTGCTGGGACCGCCGTTCCAGTGGCCGTTGCCCATGAAAAAGTCGTCTTCGTCGTTATCGCCGCCGTCGTTATCGGTAAAGTCGACTTCCGAGGCGACGACTTCATGGCCACTATGCCGCCAGTAGTCGGCAATCTTGTGTTTCAAAATGCCGATCAGCCAGGTACGAAGCCGGGCTTTGCCTTCGAAATTCGCAGCCGATTGCCAAGCTGCCAGCAAGGTTTCCTGGACGGCATCGTCGGCCAGTGCGTCGTCGCGCAATTGCAGCAGCGCGTAGCGGAACAACACCGGCCGATGTTCGGCTAGCAGGGCTTCGGTCAACTGGCTGGCGGCTCCGGCTTTCAACAGCATGCACCGTCCGCCTGGGTTGCGTCACTGCGCGATCCGGGCGCGCAATCGAACAGGCCGAAGTGGCGGGATTTATCCCCCAACACCTGAAAGTGCTCGCCATAGCGACTGCCGGCCAGCATATCGGCGGTGTTGCCGCAGACCCGCAAGGGCCTGCCGGTTTCGAAATGATGATGATCG
>JBPFEG010000043.1:0-13855 GCA_051061015.1 Methylomicrobium sp. | reverse complement strand
AGGAAAGTAAGGCTGGATGCGGTTGAATTGCTCCCGGGTCAGATAAAACAGATGGCTCATGAGGAACCTCCGGTCATAAGTGAATCACTTTGCTTAGACCTTTGTGAGCCCCAAAATGATTAATAGGTCCTGAGCCTAGGTTATGATGGAAAATTAACGTAAAACTAACTGGGGGTGGCTCACAAAAGCTAAAAAATGAGAAATGGTCTCATGGATGTGCCCCAGATGAGTGCAATGTTAAGCATTCTAATTTTTCCGACCCTAATTATTCAAAACCCGTCGCCTGAATATCTTCTTTCCGCGTGGTCTTCATGCTTATCCGTGGATTGGGACTTGTCTTGTCCAATGAACCATGGACCTGATCAGTAAAGTCCTGGCACAATCCGCCATGGCACCCGTGCCCGGTAGCGTAGCCAATCATTCCCATACTTCGCCAGGCACATGGCATCATCCCGCCGCTCCCGGTGGAGGAGCAGAATGGTAAAGTAGACGATATGGAAATAAGGAAGAGGGCTGCCGAAAGCAGCTGGCAAGCACCACGAGAGAGCGATCATCAGATCGCCGAAGTAGTTCATATGACGCGAAATACCCCACCAGCCGGAGGTTAGTAACAGCGAACCCTTGGCGGTTTTGATGTATTCAGCTGGCTGCCCCCACACGGATCGTTTTGGATTGCGTCGGAAATAGTGCTTCTGGATGTTGGCCCCCCGGAAGATCGCATAACCGGCCAGGTTCAAGGTCACGATGGCTACAATCCCCCAGGCAGGGAGATCGTGGGTATGGTTGACCAGATACTGGGCCTGTAGCGTATATGTGAAAGGCAGCCATACCAGATCGCCCCAACAAAGCATCCAACCAAATTTCTCATGCTTGATGTCCCATGTAGTGAGGACGGCCTCTTCGTGGATAAAGTAGTCGATGAGGTAAATGCTCTGAAACCCTACCACCAGTAGCATCGGCACTGTCACGATGCCATGAAGCTCGTATTGTTTAGCCGCCATGGAAAGATTCATGAGCATCCAGAAGATCATACCAGGGCGGGCTTCGCAGAACAGCTTGAGATCGAGGGAGCCGATCCTTGGATTGAGGGCCGTACCCATGAAGTAGTCATAGAAAGGCCGCCCTGTCGGTCGTTCCCAGTCCGCGCCTTGCAGGCCCCAGAAGTAGAGAAAGCCGGCGAAGGTAAAGGTGAAGATATTCACCACGCTAAGAAGCTGGCCGAGTTGGTCGTACAAGACCGTGGCGTTCAGCCAGCCCAAAGCTACCAGACCAGCTACCACGCCTAAAGTAAACAGAAAAGAGAACATTCCGTTCATCCGATAGTCGAGCCGGTTACCGTCAGGCTGCTCCATGCCCTGAACCGTTTGGCCGGGTGCCCAAACCTGCAAAGCCGCCTGGGCTAGGAACCAGGTCCCATAGAGGCCGGCCGCCTTCCAGGTGGGGGGCGAGACGTGCGACCAAAATTGCAGCCATGCCGTCGCATCGATTGGAAACACCGGTTCGCCTTGGTAATAGGTGATGCAAATCCACAGGTAATACACTAGCGGCGGCAAGGCCACCATGAGCACAAGCCAGGAAAGGCCGAAACCGTATTTCTGCCGCACTGCGTCCACGGAGGTGTTTTGTCGCAAGTCTTGATCGTTCATTAGCCGCTCCTTTGTCGGATTTAAAACTTTCGGTTTAACATCAGCTCACGCAGTGCCATTTTGCTGTATGTCCACACCGTCTCGGCCAAAGTCGTTCCATCGACAGCGCTGAAAACCACATCGCCCAGGATGAGCGGGAAAGCAGACGGTATGAAACCCCTGCCATATTCCAGCATCCAAGCCGATTCCGGTATCTTGAACGCATTGACGTTACCGCGTTCTAACACGGTGTGGTCGCCAGGCCTGACCACCTTGCGCATTCCGCAACTGTCTTGCCGGTAGGTCCAGATTTCACCACTCAGCAAAAAATCATGGATATCCATACGGTAACGTCCAGAAAAGCCCTCGGTGCCGACGGGCGTTCCGAAGATGATAAGATATTCACTGAAGGATGCGTGGAGTATGGTCATCACGCCGGTCGCCCCCGCCGTTAGGCTGAAAAACCACCGACGACGGGGGTTAGAATCAATATGGGTTGGGTAAACTCGGGCGGTCTCTTCCACTACGATCCTCACCATTTCGTCGTGCGCCTTTCCCATCCCCAGTCGGGCGATGGCATGGAGCGTCTGGATATCGAACACATAGCTCATAGACTTTATTCCCAGATGACTGACAAGTTATTAATCGGCCTGCATGTTTTCTACTCTTTTCAATCTCAGTTGACAAGAATAACTTTCAAAACAGATTCTTCTAATCTGCACCACATGAAAAAAAGCATAGACTAATTGCCCTACCGTAAGCAAAAGGAACAAGTCCAGGTCTTTATTTTTGACTTTTTATTTGAATGACTCTTTTTGGCCGTTTTCACTAATTGCAAAAAATGTCATCAAGGGCCGCTATTGAGAATGAGTTGAGATTCAATTGCCTAAAGCTTAAATAGTCCCTTAGTGGCGTGTCTGTTAAAATCCGGGCAAGTTCTATTACAATTGCAAACGGCTTCACTCTAAATTGGGCTATAACAGCCCGGAAAAGTTTGAAGCTAAAAAAGTCGCTTAGGAGACTGTCCGTGAAATCCGGGCAAGATAATTCCAAGACTACTGATCACGCTTCCTTGCGTTTCTGATTTTATTCACCGACGCCCGCGCCGCAGCCGACACTGAATATAATTCAAGCTCATCAAAATCGCATTCCTCAACCGGTCTCAATGCAATATCGGTATACGCTCGGTCATCCTTTTTGACCCGCCTTAAAATACGCGTAAAGCTCAGGTACAAGCCTAAATACTGCAGATGTTCGCGGATACTGCTGTTGATATAATGACTATAAAAAGCCATTCGCTTTTCGATTGGTAATCCAGAACGGCGATCCCGCCGGTACTTGCGCCGAAACAGGCCGCCTTCCAGTGGGTGGATGTTTCCCACCTTGGGAAAGGTATAAAATAGCAATAGTTTATGCATCAACGACCTGAGATCATACCCCCAGGCTTTGGCACGGCGCAGGATTGTTTCTACGTGCTCCGGAGTGTAATAGATATCCCAGGCTCGACGATAGATAGCGGACAGTTGTTGTTTAGACATCACTGGATGCTCGGTGATGACGTGTTCCAGGTCATACTTATTCATATCCGCATCCATGACCACACCTTGCTCATATAATTGTTTGTGATCTTGCGACCCTGGCAACGGCGTTAAAATGAAAAACTCCAGGATATCAATGGGTAATTCACGTTGAATGATCTTGATGTCGCGCTCGATGGATTCGGGTGTATCGTGGCTGAAACCGAGGATAAAACCAGCGTAAGTGACTGTGCCAATATGATGCCAGGCCTGCAACATGGTGCGATATTCTGTGATACGATTCTGACCTTTGCGAGCCTCTTTCAAGGATTCCGGGTTAATATTCTCCAGACCAATAAATACCCGGTTGACACCTGCCAGCCCAGCCTTTTCGATAAAACCCGGGATCTTATGGCACATAGTATCGACCTGGACGATGAGGTTCATCAGCAAGCCATTTTGCTGGCGCAGCTTGATCAAGCGATCCAATATCGCCTCCCAATTCAAATTCCTGGCGAAATTGTCATCGGTGATAAAAAAATTGCTAACGCCTTGAGCTAAGTTGGCGTGAACGATCTGCTCTACATCATCGGCGCTACGGAAACGCGATTGCCGACCTTGTACGTTGATAATGGTGCAAAAACTACACAAAAATGGGCAGCCCCGGCCAGCATCAAAAGTCGTACGCGAATTGGCTGTCCATTTGAGTAATTTTTTGGGCAGAAAAGGCGTAACAGACCCCGTCAACCCCGGTAAATCATTCATGTAATTATACAAAGGCTTAAGCTCCCTGCGATAAGCCGCCTGCAGCAGTGTGTCTAGACGACCTTCTAACTCGCCGGCAAATAGAGTGATGCCGAGATCCAGTGCTTCCTGAAGATCGGCGGGTAACTCCGGCAACATAGACAAGCAAGCACTGACATGAAAACCGCCAATCGCGACCTGGATGCCTGCAGCCCTGAATTGACGGGCAAGATCCATCGCGCGTGGGAACTGATTGGTCTGCACCCCAACTAAAGCAACCAATCCGCAGCCGCCGGATTTTTCGATGCGTTTGCTTATGCTTGCAGTCTTGATTCGGGTGTTGGTTTCATCATAAGCGCTGAGCTTAATATCGACGTTTTCCCCCAGTACACGACGGGCAACACAATCCAAAGCAATACCATTAATAACGGCCAGTGAATTAGACGGGATTGCGGAACGGATCCATTGGATGACGTACCCATCGTCATCGTAATGGGAAGGCTTGATCATTACGAAATGAAAATTTGTATTGCACGATTGCGGTTTGATAATCATTCGATGTCCAAGTTTTTAAATTTAGCTCATGGGAAATCAACCCGCAGTTCGGTGCTGTTGCCGCAGTTCGGTGCTGTTGGCGGGGTTCGCGTAAGCAATCCGCCAATTCAATTTTAGAGTAATGGCAGATTGCCTTTCGGCGAATCCGCCTCCGCATTATGCATTACGCGTTCCCCACTAATGAGCTTCCTGTGTTAACCCATTCTAGCGGTGACCGCGTCCCCCACCGCCAAAGCCTCCACCCCTAAAGCTATGGCCGCCGCCAAAGCCTCCACCACTAAAGCCATGGCCGCCGCCATGAAAACCCTGGCCGCTACCGTTCCAATTATGCCCTGCGCCTAAGCCGCCCCCCTTCCAATGATGGCCACCTCCCCATGAGTCTCCGCCATTCCAATGGTGACCGCCTCCCCATGAGGACCCTCCGCCATTCCAGTGGTGTCCACCGTTCCAATGATGTCCGGCCCACCCATAGGTTCCATAGTAGGATGGGTAGCCGTAATAGCCGTAGCTCTGGTAGCCGTAGGGGTAGTATCCGTAAGACGGATAGCCATAGTTGTAACCGTAGTAGGACGGATAGCCATAACTATAACCGTAAGAGTGACTATAAGGATACGCAACGCAACCTTGGACGAAGAGTGCAAATCCCCAAAGAATCCACACCCCGAATAAACGTTTCATATAAACCTCTCTTTAAACAATTGAGTTTTCAATTATTCAAGCATTGTTGGTTGAACAGGCACTGCCGTTAAAAGCGCCTGTCCTATAGATAAGACTAAGCGGTTTTAATTTCACGGGTGGCGGTTGTTTTTTGGATTGACCGATTGTCAACTGACAGCTTTCTTTGGACCTGAGCCCATTGAAATTGCTAAATCTTACATTCTGGGAAAATTCTAATCCTTAAACCCTGAATGCAGACTTAATAGTAGAATTTTTATTTTATACTCAAAATCTTACAGGCTATAAAGTGGGCTGAAAAAGGAAGCCCAGCAGTCGTCAGCCCATCGTCCTTGATGAAATCCTTTTATCGTTGGCTATCTTGGGCTTTGTTGCATAAACCAATGGTCAACCCATTGTCAGTGGGAAACGATGAAAATCTGGACCTAGGCGGACAAGATGAGAATGAACTTTTTTTAGCAGTTGAGCAATCTATCAGTTTGAATGACCGTATGACTTCAAAAAGCATGGACTCAATGCCGAAGCATGAAAAAGGCTTCAGAAGTCAAGGTTATTGGAGTTTGTTCGCTCATGCGTCACCCTCGCATAGAGTAGATAAACGCTCCCTCTCACCGACTCTGAGGAAACCGTTATGTTTAGAACATATACCCTAATCCTAATGCTGTCTCTGTTGACAATGCCTGCATTTGCAGACAACTCATCCGGGTCCAAGAAAATCATTCTTCAATTTAATACGATGGTGGGCGTGGATACACCCTTCTTGTCAACTCCGCCCCCTGACAATTGTGTAGGTGCCGCGTGTGATCCTCTTCCTACCGATCCGCGTCTTCGCAACATTCCCGGCGATTATGAATCATGGAAAGTTAAAACAGTTAACGGAAAATTATTTACAGACGGTACGCTCATCATAAACATAAAAGGACTTATTTTTGGAGACGGAAGCCCCAACGATGAAGACCATTTCCGTGCATTTGTCAGTTGTCAATTGACCCCAGATTTGCCACCGAGTCCCCAACATCCAACAGGGGTTCCGGCAACGTTTACCGATCCCATTCAGGACCCTGGCTTACTGACTGCGCCCTTTCCTACAGGCGGCAAAAAAAATGACCCTAAATCAATCGCTAAGGGCAATGCCAATATTAAAGCGAAGGTCAATCTTCCAAGCCCATGCATAGCGCCTGCTGTTTTTATCCTCAATGGGGATGGGGCGGTATGGTTTGCGGTGACAGGCAACTAAATTAGCCCATCCTGTGGGGCAAACGATTTGATTGTTTGCCCCTTATTGATCGTTATGTCTCCTTTTTACCTCTCCTGGAGCCAGTCATGAAAAAGATCATCATACCCTCGCTTATTGCTTTTATAATTTCGTATTCTGTTTTTGCTGAAACACCGCAATCGGTTCAAAATTCCAACCCCGGCTCTGCAAAAGAAATGACCACCAAAAGTCATAAAACTTCCGGTAAACACCATCGGTCCTCAGCAAAAAAAGCTAAAAAAGCCAAAGCGCCATCGCAACGCGTTTACCCAGAATTGACCAATTCACAAAAAGCACGTAAAGAATATCAATAAACTCTACCCCCCGGTAGGGCGGTCAAGGTCCGGTGAGCGGTTTCGCGCCAGCAAATCGCCATTTTTTTGAGTGATGACGGATTTGCCCGTTTCGGCTAATCTGCCTCACGCATTAGTGCTTTGTTTCGTTCTTTTAGAGCGTTATCAATCCAACTGTTGGCGATTTCATCATAGCGGTGAAACTGCCGAGTTCTCCGTCCGATCCATGCTTATTTCAGATTCCTACTGAAACATTGGCACATCACTCCCTACCTGACTATTTTTTAGCCAATCTGACCTTCACGGCTCAAAAGCAGCAACTCAGCCTTTGGCGTCCCGCGTGCCCAACTTCTTACGTTGATTTCTGTCAAAAAATTGAACTACTACCTGACTCTTTTAATGTTAGCTAAGACAATTCAAGCAAATAACTGGCCGTCTCGGTGCCGACGCTGGCAAAAATAACGAAGGATTGGCTTTTACCAGAACATGATTTTAGTTCATGGTTCTATGTCTTAGGGAGCTTTTTCATTGATAGTGGGGGCAGTTCAAGACTAGAAGAAGGCAGAGCGCGAGATTCGGAAAGATGAACCCTGTAAATAAACAGGTCGTGAACAACGCGGCGGGCATGTAGGAAAGGATGAAAATAAAAAATCAATCCCACCCATTTTGATAAAACTCTCTGGAGACAACCATGGCCAATAAGCAATCACTACAACGTTATGAAATCGGCATGATCGGCCTGGGCGTTATGAGGCACAACCTCGTGCTGAATATAGCCGACCATGGCTTTCCGGTGATGGGCTATGACCAGGATCCAAACCAGGTCGAAGCTCTGAGGAAGGACTTGGCCGATTGGAACATCTGCGGAACGGACAATATCAAGGATTTCATTGCTCTGCTCGGTCCTCCCCGTGCGGTTATGATGCTTGTTCCCGCGGGTGGGCCCGTGGATTTGGTCATTAAAGCTTTAAAGAACCGGAAATTCCCGATCGAGTACGCCAGGGAACTCTGTAAACAAAGGCAAAAGTTGAAAATAGGTTTGGGCGGCTCAAGGACTGACGGCGCATCGCCATACGCTATGATCGTTGCGCCCATACCTTCTTCTCCGCCATTCTTATCGCCGCCATCGTGATCTTCTATCTCAATTGATGAGTCCTGAGCCTAGCAAAATCTCGTGCCGGCGTCAGAGAGTTCGCGAGCCAAGTAATGGTGAAGACCGGCGGATGGGCGGGAGAGTTTGGTGGGTATGACGTGAAAAAGAGGAGTACTGAGATGCACAATCATTATAAGAGTATGATCTGCGCTGATGCATTGGTGATCTTCGGCATGACGGGCGACCTCGCCCACAAGATGATCTTTCCGGCACTCTACGCAATGGCCAAGCGTGACGCCCTCAATGTGCCGGTGATAGGCGTCGCCTTCTCGAAATGGAGTCTGGATCAAGTGCGTCAACGGGCGACAGACAGTGTCAAGCAAGCCGGCAAGAGCGACGACCGAAATGCTCTCGATCACGTGCTTTCCCTGCTTCAGTATGTGGACGGTGATTACAATGACCTGGATACGTTCAAAGCGCTCAAGCAGATGCTGGGCGATGCGCGGCACCCGGCGCATTATCTCGCGATTCCGCCCGTGCTGTTCGAGACAGTTATCAAAGGGCTGGGTTCAGCGGGCCTAGCCGATCAGGCGCGCGTCATCGTTGAAAAGCCGTTCGGACGCGACCTGGCTTCGGCCCGGGAACTTAACCGTATCGCGCTGTCGGTGTTCGCCGAGGATTCTATCTTCCGCATCGATCATTTTCTCGGGAAGGAGGCGATCATGAATATCCTCTATTTCCGTTTCGCCAATTCGTTTCTTGAACCGATCTGGAACCGTAACTGCGTGGCCAGCGTGCAGATTACGCTGGGTGAGAATTTCGGCGTAAAAGGTCGCGGCGCATTTTACGAAAGTGTTGGATGTTTGCGCGACGTTATCCAGAACCACCTGTTCCAGATCGTCGCGCTGCTTGCCATGGAACCGCCTGCCTATCAGGGGTTTGGCGCCGTCCACAGCGAAAAAGCCAAGGTGTTCCAGGCCATGCGCCCTCTGCACCCTGACGACGTGGTACGCGGCCAGTACTCAGGCTACCGGAAAGAGCCGGGTGTGGCGAAGGGCTCGGATGTCGAGACGTTTTGCGCCCTGCGCCTTTTTATCGATTCGTGGCGCTGGGAGGGTGTACCGTGGTACCTGCGTTCCGGCAAATGTCTTGCTGCAACAGCCGCCGAGGTTCTGGTGGAGTTAAAGCCGCCACCGCAAAGACTGTTCGACGATTCGGCGCCTGGGGCCGGTCGGTCCAATTATCTGCGTTTTCGACTCTCCCCCAACTCCGCCGTTGCCATCGCCGCGCGTGTCAAGCGTGCAGGCAAGGAGTTCGTCGGCGATCAGCGGGAACTCTACCTGCTGGATGAACAGCCTGGACAGGAAACACCTTACGAACGACTTCTGGAAGACGCCATGGCTGGCGACAGAGCGCTCTTTATACGTGAGGATGCGGTTGAGGCCGCCTGGGCTGTAGTCGATCCGGTTCTTAATGCCCACCACAAGGTTCACCGCTACAAACCCGGCAGTTGGGGGCCGAAACAAGCTGACGCGCTCATTGCGGCAGACGGAAGCTGGCATAACCCGATAACGTCGAGGGTGGCAAAATGACTGCGGCGAACGAGGTGGTGTTCCTGCTGGATGTGGACAATACCCTGCTCGATAACGATCGCATCGAAGCCGACCTGAGCGACCACCTTGCGCATGAGTTTGGCGACGAGAGCCGGAACCGATATTGGGCAATTTTCGAAGCGTTGCGCGCTGAACTCGGCTATGCGGACTATCTCGGCGCTTTACAACGCTATCGTGTTGGGGGCATGAATGATCCGCGGTTACTGCTAATGTCTGCATTTCTAGTGGACTATCCGTTTGCAGAGCGCTTGTACCCTGGCGCGCTCGACGTCATCGCATATCTCCGCGGTTGGGGGCCAACGGTGATTCTGTCTGATGGTGACGTTGTGTTCCAGCCGCGCAAGGCACAGCGATCGGGACTGTGGGATTACGCCATCGCCGACGTTACAATTAAGTTTATCCCAAAGTCGGCAGGCCATATGAAATCATGAGCGGCGGGAAATCAATCGTTAACGCTGAGCTGGAAATGCTTCAGCACAAATCATTCAGCTACTTTCTGCATGAGACGAATCCAGATAACGGGCTGGTGATCGACAAGACCGAAGCGAATTGGCCTGCCAGTATTGCCGCTACCGGCTTTGCATTGGCGGCTTATCCGGTGGCTGTAGAGCGCGGTTTTATGTCGCGTGCCGCAGCGGTGGAACGAACGCTGAGCACGCTGCGGTTTTTCTGGAACAGCCCGCAAGGTCCCGAACCCGATGCCACCGGCTATAAAGGTTTTTATTATCATTTTCTCGACATGCGGACTGGTCGGCGGGCTTGGCAATGCGAACTGTCAACGGTAGATAGCGCTTTTCTGCTGGCGGGTGCGTTGACGGCGGGAGTATATTTTGACGCGGATACTGCCGATGAGCATGAAATCCGAACTCTCGCCAACGCACTCTACTGCCGTGCGGATTGGCAGTGGGCACAAGACCGCGGTGCAACGGTTACGCACGGCTGGAAGCCCGAAAACGGATTTCTCAAATACCGATGGGAAGGCTATGATGAGGCGATGCTGCTGTATATCCTGGGGCTGGGCTCGCCCGCTTATCCTTTGCCTGAGAACTGCTACGCCGCATGGACTTCAACATACCGCTGGGAACACTGTTACGGATATGACTATCTTTACGCCGGGCCGCTGTTCACGCACCAGCTTTCACATATCTGGATTGATTTTCGCGGCATTCAGGACGCGTTCATGCGCGCTAATGGGATCGACTATTTCGAGAACAGCCGCCGCGCCACTTATGTACAGCAAAGGTACGCGATGGACAATCCGCTCAAGTTTGAAGGCTATGGCGGGTGTTGCTGGGGGATCACCGCGAGCGACGGCCCCGGACCCGACACGATCAAAGTGGGTGGCATCGAGCGCCGATTCTTCGGTTACCTGGGGCGCGGTGTGCCCTACGGACCCGATGACGGCACCCTCGCGCCGTGGGCAGTGGCGGCGTCACTGCCGTTCGCGCCCGAGATTGTGCTGCCTACATTGGACCATTACATTCATCAGGTTAAATTAACAGCGTCCAACCCCTACGGCTTCAAAGCGACTTATAACCCGACCCATCCGGTAAAATCCCGCAATCCCTATGGATGGGTATCACCTTGGCATTACGGGCTTAATCAAGGGCCGATTGTTTTGATGATCGAAAACTATCGTACCGGCTTATTGTGGCGATTGATGCGAGCCTGCCCTTACATCATCAGCGGCTTACAGCGAGCGGGTTTCGGCGGAGGTTGGCTATGATCCTGTACGACTTGTGTGCTGGTTGAAAATGCTCGATAAATCTAAAGCAACAAATTCTTAATGATAGGATTTGCAGCGAGTCCGTCGGGCATTGAAAACCTCTGCATGTGTGCGATGACGGACAGACTACCCTGCGAAAAACGGACCTAATAACCATTAGGGATAAGCTCATCTGATGGTTGGTTCAGGCTCCGGATATTTAACCCCCTAAGAAGGCGAATTCAATAATCTGTGAAAAATTTTTGAGTTAGCGGTTAATGAAAATCCAGTTGGGTCCTAAGACGTTTCTCCGAAACACCTTGAGTAATTTTTGTATGACTCGCGCCGGCAAAAATTTAACCAGGCAACGTCACGCTTTTTCACCTAAGCCTTGGAGAATACAGCATGTCAGAACAATACACCTCAGCCGTTTGGCTCTTTAGCAATCCCCAGGATGCCGAGAGTGCAGTCAAGAAATAAAACCAAGCCGAAGAGGCAAACGTGCATTAAGAAATGACTATAACCGATCATTCTACAACACAGCCGTTAACGAAGCGCCCTGCATGGAAAGCATTGCAGGGGCATTATCATCAGATACACCATTTACACCTGCGCCAACTGTTCGCGGAGGATCCTTTGCGCGGTGAACGCTTCGTGGTCGATGCCTTGGGCATTTACCTGGATTATTCGAAGAACCGTATTACTGATGAAACTATGCGGTTGCTCATTAAGCTTGCTGAGGAATGTGGCTTACGCAAACGAATTAAGGCCATGTTCAATGGCGAAATCATCAACGTGACTGAACAAAGAGCCGCCCTCCACACGGCCTTGCGTGCGCCTGAAGGTGAACGGATTATGCTTGACGGCGTTGACGTAGTGACTGAAGTCCATGCTGTTCTTGACAGAATGGCCGTCTTTTCAGAGCAGGTTCGCAGTGGTCAATGGCTGGGATACACTGGGAAACGTATTCGCAATATTGTTAATATCGGCATAGGCGGTTCCGATCTTGGCCCGGTGATGGCATATGAAGCACTGCGGCATTACAGTCAACGTGATCTGACTTTCCGTTTTGTCTCGAATGTGGATGGCACTGATTTCCAGGAAGCTACGCGTGATCTTGATCCCGAAGAAACGCTGTTTATCATCTGTTCGAAGACTTTTACGACACTCGAAACCCTGACCAATGCCCGCGCCGCGCGTAAGTGGTGTTTGGATAAGCTCGGTGACGATCAGGCCATACGTCAACACTTCGTTGCCGTATCGACTAATGCCGAAGAAGTGACAAAATTCGGCATCAACACCGGCAATATGTTTGGATTCTGGGATTGGGACGGTGGACGCTATTCGATGGATTCGGCGATTGGTCTTTCGACCATGATCGCCGTCGGGCCAGACAATTTCCGGGCGATGCTTGCAGGCTTCCATGCGATGGATAAGCATTTTCGCACGGCACCATTCGAGCGGAACATTCCTGTCATCATAGGCTTGCTTAAGCTCTGGTACAACAACTTTTTCGATACCCAGTCTGTTGCCGTATTTCCTTACAATCAATATCTCAAGCGTTTCCCTGCTTACCTGCAGCAATTGACAATGGAAAGCAACGGCAAGCACGTAACGCTAGATGGTACCTGCGTCAATTATCAAACTTCACCGATCTACTGGGGCGAGCCAGGCACCAATGGTCAGCACTCCTTCTTCCAGTTACTTCACCAGGGGACCCGCCTGATCCCCTGCGATTTTATCGGTTTCTATCAGACTTTAAATCCGCTCGGGGATCAGCATGATCTGTTAATGGCAAATCTGTTCGCGCAGACCGAAGCGCTGGCTTTCGGTAAGACGGAGGCTGAAGTCAGGGCAGAGGGTACCTCTGAACGGTTGGTGCCACATCGTACATTCGAAGGTAATCGCCCCACTAACATACTTCTTATTGAACAGTTAACCCCTAAAACGCTCGGTTTGCTAGTCGCGCTTTACGAGCACAGCGTGTTTACACAGGGGGAAATCTGGAATATCGATTCATTTGATCAATGGGGTGTCGAGTTAGGCAAAGCATTGGCACAGAAAACCGCTGCCGAACTTAAAAGTGCGGAGGAGCCGCAACTCGATCATGACAGTTCAACTAACGCGCTGATTAGGCGTTATCGACAGTTTAAAAGAGGGCAATCATGACTACCGGCTATAACTATCGATTTCAATCGCCTATGGGCAGGACCTCTTCGGCAACTGGATTGTGGAAACGACTTACGGGCGAATTGGCGCCAAAGGGCGGACTATCGTGACGGTAGTTAATAATGAAGACGAAGCGTTCAAATACGTGCAAAAAGCTCTCAAACGCAGGCAGTCTGCCCCTAAGCGGGTCGGTGTCGGCTACGAAGATCGGACCGCATTGGGGCTTGATCAGTAGGGGTAGACCCAACGCTCATGCCACCAGCCGCATTTGAACTTATCGATTGGCCGCTGCCGACCCTTATCGGTTGTTTACCTTAATATATCCGGACGGCAAGGTGCCAGCCGGCAGCGGACAGTCAATTCAAACAAACTATTTGCCCCTTCATGTTCTGGGACAAATGGATCTAAAGTCAGCTGGTCTTGGCTCATTGTTAACTCCTCGTTGTCAGCCACACTTTTAAAGAGGAGCAACTGACTTAAATCATCATTTTTCATGACTGATAGACATCACCCCGATTAACAGAAAAATCATCACCAGAACCGGCCAGAAATAAGGAGCCAACAGGATACCAATCATTAAGGCAATTAAACAGGGCGCCCAGAAACATGAA
>JBPFEG010000042.1:0-9442 GCA_051061015.1 Methylomicrobium sp. | reverse complement strand
GAGTCGGTACCAAGCATCGAGGTCAATCTCTTCCACATCACCGTCGAAGTGCTGTAGCTCGACCGCGCCAGCGTCTTCGTCTACAGCAACCACTTGGAAGGCTTGGCCCTTGTCCAGGTGTTGATACCAATTCCCTACGATAGGATCAGCTTCGTTTTTCATGGTGCGCTCCTTTTTATTTGGCAGCAAAGTGTGCCTCGCCTGAGCGGCGAGTTTTCCGGTCAGAATCAGGATAATCTCGGTTTGCACGAGGCTGGAGCCAGGTCTTGCAATCAAGCGTCTTTGGCTAAACCTCATTGCCAGTGACTGCTTTGGAGTAGGAAAAACTGACGGGTTTATATAATCTTGGACAGCAGCTTTAAGCAAGAATATGCAAAGAATCGACTATTGTCCGAAAAATTTGGATTTTTCGGACAATAGTTTGCCTTCATAAAATCAAGGACTTGCGTGTCCGATAATTCTGTCCGCGAATTTTCTGACCACCTGCATCTAGTAAGAGTTGATTTCTTAAATATCGTCCATATACAGTGTTTTTAACTCTTGAGCTTGCGCTTGTGTGGGTGAATGATGACAGATGCCGATAAATTGAAAATCTACTCTGCAATGGCGGAGACAACTCGAAAATGGGTGTCTGTAATGGATACCAAAGCAGGATTCATATCGGCACTGAACGCAGGGATGCTCGCTATTATGTGGTCTGGCGCAAAATTACAGAACGGCTCCTGTTGGCAAAAAGGCTTGGCTTTAAGCGCAACTCTTTTATCTTTGATTTCTCTATTTGTGGCACTTCGTGTTGTTCTACCACGTGCATGCTTGATGCATGTTTTTGGTCATCCTTTGAATTATGCGGATGGCTACAAACCAATTAGCTTTTATGGTTTTGTTGCAACTAATTACACTAATCGCCAAGACGGAAAGTTTATTGATGACGTAATGAAACTGGATGAAGCAGCATTAGCAAAAGAAGCGCTAGAACAACACTTCACAATTTCCCATGTAGTCCATGCTAAATCAAATTTAGTGGCTATAGCTGGTCTTTTTCTAAAACTGGCGCTGCTTTTAGCCTCATTCGCTCTTTTTTCAAAGGTCATACTCTGATGGAAACAACTACAACGACGACTTACAGTGTTGCAGAAAGCAACGCACGGCTTAAAGAAATCCTCGACAGTTCAGAGACTTTTGATGATCTCAAAGAAATACCATTGAGAAGCAGATTAACTTATTCGAATGGTTTCTACGTCAACTGCACAGCGATCTTTATTGATATTCGCGAAAGTTCGAAGCTACCGGAAACTCATACCCGTCCTGTGCTTGGCAAGATATATAGAGCTTATCTCTCGGAATGTGTTGCCATTATGAATAGTGACCCTAATTGTAAGGAAATTGTCATTAATGGCGATTGCGTGAGCGGGATTGTAAACACGCCTTACAAAAAGGATGTCGATACGGCATTTTCTACGACGGCAAGATTAAATTCCCTTATTAAAATTCTGAATTGGCGACTTGAGAAAAAAGGATACACGCCGATCCGTTGCGGTGTCGGCATAGCTTACGGTCGAGCGCTCATGATGAAAGCTGGATATAAAGGATCGGGTCTTAATGAGGTTATTTGGATGGGCGATGTGGTAAATGAATCGTCTAATTTATGTCATCAGGGAAACAAAGGAATTAGGAAAGCTGTTCAGGTGTCCCTTGATGTATATAGCAATCTAAACGATGACAATAAAAAACTGTTATATCCTGTCTATGGATCACTCGGTTCGCTTCTGCCTACCCAATACGAAGGAGACATAGTTAATATAGCCATGGAAAATTGGCTCTCTGAACAGAAAAAACAAGCTTCTGCCAGCCTAACTAGCTTGGGGATTTTAGGAACGGTTAATAATTCAAACCCTTCACGGTGGCTTTAAGATTGTCCGGTAAACCAGATTTTTCCGGACAATCAGCGAAGGATCTACACTTGTGAGTTAAACGCCTTCCCACAATGCAGAAACATCAAATTCCACCAGTTCCTTTTTTGAATTTCTTTTTCTAACTGGTCTTATCGTGACATTCTTAAACCCAAGTCGATTGAGCATGTCCCCATAGATTTGCTCAACTGGCAAAAGAACACCGTAAAACGTAGAATTTCCTACGATGTAATGAACACGCGCCCCTTTCGCCAAAACATCTCTAAGTCCCTGAAAGTGTTTCCACATATCAACAAAATATTTCGCTATGTAATTAGCCAAAAGCTGACCATTTGCATTATCTTCATGAGCAACATGGTTAAGAATTGTCTCTAACTTTTCGCAATGATACTCGCCTTCATCTGGCTTCCAATCAGTTAAACGACTTGTTGCAATTCCCCACGTCCCGCCGATAGCAGACCAGTCTAACTCTCCGGCATCCCGCGCATTAACAAGATAACCAAGCCAATACATATAGGGGCGTAATTCACGAATATAAGACATTCGATTAGCGTATGGTGGTGATGTAACCACCAAATCGAACTTACCTTCTAAAGCCTTTGGCAGGTTACGAGCATCGCCTTCCACTACATCGCAATTTCCAACCGGATTGTGTTCTGCCCCCACCAGAACAAAACTCACGTCGTCAGCGAATATAGCTACCGCATCATGGGCTATACCTAGCTCTTGTTCCATATTTCGCTTGAAAGACATGGATTGATGGTTAAACGCGGCATTAGAAAGTGTTATGAGCGTTCGACAAAATGATACAAGTAGAAGGTCTCTTTCTTGGCTGTTTTGTTCTGTAACCGCATCTATGGCAGCACGTAAAAGGCACAAGAATTTTAATTCCCTTACTGACCACCACCGTTCTATATTGTGAATAGGTGGTTGTGGAACCGGCTGAACACCTTCCCGCTCTACTAGATCAAGCGCAGCGGCGCACGCGTGACGCGTACGCTGAATAGTAGCCATTGAATAATGTGCTACTTTCGCACACCCAAGCCAAACGAGAAAAGGATTAATCTCGGTTGTTACTGCTTCATGACCGTGATAGGCGGCACTTAGACCAGTGGTCGCCGTGCCGCAGAAAGGATCAAGAACGCGCAAATTACTCGAACATTCTCCTATTAATTCTTCAACAATTTTCAGCGAGTAGGCTGGGGTAAGACGCAACCAACCATGTCTCCCTGTCCGTGTGTTGAATTTGTGTGTGTAGTCCGCCCGTTGACGCAGAGCAGCGCTAGTTTGCAATATCATTTGATCCATCCGGTGTAAGTAACGCCTCTAAAACCTTGTCAATTTCTATTCGTAAGGTTTCTCTATTTCGTTCGAAAAACCCTGCCAGGTCATAGCCTACGATATCCCGCATAAAGTCATATGTTGAAACAAGTGGATCATCAAGACCGACTGTACCTGTTATAACTGCCCATTTTTCCGCCCGATAACGTAGCAGAATGTCGGAATCTATCTGTGTCGAAAGGATTACAGCGCAAGGAAGATATGACTTGATGTAAGCGGTTGCAGCATTTGCAATATCCGCGTTTTGACGTTTGGAATCCTTGCTTTTATATCCCTGACGAACTTCGAAAATAGTTCCTGTAAGTGTTGAGAAAACGCGTTGGTCGATGCCTAAACCCTCCGCTTGTTCTTTCATCCAATCATGGAATTTTTGTCTTGCCACTAAATTATCAACGTCATCAAGCTGAATACGCCCGTCAAGATAAAGCGTTCGAGTTTTTCCGCCAGCGGTTGCTACTTCATATGACCATTTGGCAGATTCAGCCGACAAACCTAAAGCGTCTTGAAGAATGGTACGAAAAAGACACTCGCAACCTATTCCGATTTGTCGGTAAATGCTCGTCATTCCGCCAGCAGCTTTATGCGCGGCATACATCATTGGGTTATCAAGCCCAAACCAGTTATAAAACGGATCACTTTGATAAAGCGCTTGAAACTGCGCTAATGAAAGTCCGCCATTTTTGCCTTGCCCAAATTTAGGCTTGTATTTCGCGCAAACATGGATCGGATCGAGAACTATTTTTAGATAATGTGCGTCATCCATGGTCACGATTTTTCCCCTATTGTTTTCTTTGACAATTTTATATCCCTTATCTGATATTATTACAACTTATTGATTGTAAATGGTTTTTAATCTATCGCCACAGCTTTTCAAACCGTGCCGGATTGGTAGCCGTGTATCTTACCGTATGTTGAATGTTCCGGTGTCCAAGATAATCCTGAATCAACCGAGTGTCGGCTCCTTGATCGGCGAGAGCATAGCCGCACGCATGACGTAGCATGTGCGGATGGGCGGCGATGTCCAGACCGGCGGCTTCTCCGTAATTGCGGATAAACAGCCACGCGGTTTTGCGGGATAGGGGAGTGCGACGCTCGCTGATAAACAAGTCTTTGCCCTCCGGCTTCATCCGCTCGCGGTCGGCAAGCCATTTTTTAATGGCTTTGATTTCGTCGGTACGCAGCGGGTGCGTGGTCGATAAGCCTTTTTTCAATCGGCGGACATGCAACGTCCGTCCTTCGAGATCGAGGTCGGCGGTCGTCAGACCAAGCGCTTCCGAAACCCGCAAGCCATGCCGAAACATCAAGAGCAATAAACAGCGGTCGCGGGACTCGTTCCGGCTGCCTTTGGTCGCCGCAATCAGCTTCTCGATTTCTCTGCCGGTGAGGTGTTTTCGCTCGTTCATCGTTTTGTCTAATGTTTGGGTGTTTTCGACGGGCTGTAAGCCGCGTCATTCAAGGATAGCACTTTTGAACACTAGACAAAATAATTCATTATGTCTAATGTCTCATTTTCTAACAAACCATTCCTACCATGACTGCCTAACACCAGAAATTGTAAGATAAACTAAAATATATAATTCCTTATCTAGGCGCAGGTCGCAAATATGGGCTTTCCATCACTCCACGAGAACATATTAGAACGCCTCAATGAAGCTCTTTCAACTCTTTATGGCGATATAGAGCGAGGATATCAATCCCGCTCAGTCTCTGAGCAGGAAGCTAGACTAAAGGCTATCGGGCGTGTACAACAACAGATCGGACAGTTACTAGAGGAGCATCTTGAGATTGCTACAACCCCAGGAATTGAGCTAACCGAAATGGTAAAGAAAAAAGAAGCCAAGATTGCAGCCCTAGAAGAGGAGAATGCGAAGTTAAGGAATAAACTCATTCTAGAACAGCAACGTACCCAAACTACCATCGAGGCGGTGAAGCAACGAGATGCCAAGATAAATGAACTGCAAAATGAGAATGATCGTTTGTTAATGAAAGTAGCCTTTTTAAACGTTAAGGAAAACGGTGGTCGTGGTGGCCCTGTACGAAGTAGACGGTAATGCGCCTAACCCGTTAAGACATTGGACCTGCTCAAGAAGCCTCGCAAGCCAGCGATGTTGAACATTAGACATTTTGGGCACGGTCTGTCTAATCGACCAATTCCACTTTTCTCAATAATTCACCTTGAATGTCGGGCTGTCTTCCGGTCGCGTCTTGCGGTGATCGTAAATCCGCGTCGTCGCGATATTCGCGTGGCCGAGCCATTCCTGCACCTTCGCGATATCGGCTTGATGGTCGAGCGCATTGGTCGCGGCGGTGGCCCGTAAGGAATGCGCGCCGATTTCAAAACCCAGGCTGCCCGAATACGCCCGCACGAGCTTATAGACACCGTCGGGCGTGATACCTTTTCCGGATCCTCGGACATTATTACTGACCGGCCGGAACAAGGCGCTGGTTTCATCGCCCCCGTGTCCGGCCCGCTCCAGGTAATCATGGATCAGCCCGCCGGCAGCCGGGTGCAGCGGCACATAGCGGGTCTTGCCGCCTTTACCGGCCACTTTCAGGTGCGGCACGCCGCGCCGTTGGTGGGTGAAGTCTTTGACCTTCAGCTTGCACAATTCCTCGCGCCGCAGCGCATGGTAGAGCAGGGTGGCCAGGATCGCCTTGTCCCGGAGGGTCCGCAGCGACTCGCCGTCCGGCGCCTCGAGCAATTTCCGGGCCTGGTGATCGCCTAAGGCCGGGGTGCGGCCTTCGGTACTGTCGTGCTTGGGCCGTTTGACGCCCTTGACCGGATTATGGGTCACCGCGTTTTTCTCGCACAGATAATCGAACAGCGACGACAACGCGGACAGCCGGTGGCGAATCGTCGTGCCGTTCAGCATCCGATGACCCAGCTCATCCCGCCAGGCGATCACATGCGCCCGGGTCACGCCCCGGAATTCGTCCGGTTTCTGGATCCCGGCAAAGGCCAAAAAATCTTTAATCGCGTTTTCGTAGGCACGGCGGGTGCACCGATTAGTCAGGTTCGCGAACCATTCGACTTCGGGCGGCACCTCGCTCAGGCGCAAAAAATCGGCGGCGGTCAACAGCCGGTTCGGAGAGGGGAGCGTTTGAAGGTCGGTCATATTTTCACCTCACGCAAAGCGGAGATTGAGAATGGCTCATGGCAACAGCTGTGTCAGCGTGATGAAATCGCGCACGGACACAATCTTAATGCCTTCGTAACGTGCCAGCGCGAGCAAGTGCGGCTTATCGCCGGTGACCAGGTAATCCGCTTCTCCGCCCAGCGCGAGGGCCAGCAAATAATTGTCGTCCGGATCCGGCGATACCTCCACCGGGGGCAGGTTCTCAATCAAAACGGCCAGTTCGCGCAAATTATTGATCAGGCGCCCGGCCAATGACGGCTTCAGGCGGGCGCTGATTTTGGGATAGCGGGTCACGCGCATCAACTCTTCTAGCTGCAGGTCGGCCGTCAAGAGGTCAAAACGCCCACGCCGCCATTGGGTAAGGAGTTGGGCAGGCAGGGACGTTTCGATCAGCAAGGCGCTGATCAGGACATTCGTATCCAGCACCACCCGCATGTCAGGATTCTGACTTCGACGGATTGGCGATCGTTTCGCGTCGCTCGTGCCGGACCGCTTCGGTGGCTTCGTCAATCAGGTCTTGCAGCGCCTCAGGATCGAGATCACTAAAAGCGGCGCGCGTCTCGCTCAGCGTTTGCTCGAAGACTCGCCAACGCACGGCCTCCTCAATGAATTTGGACAGATCGCCTTTTTTCATACCGCGCTGTGCGAGCAAACTGCGCACGGCGATGTCGGTGTCTTTCGAGACCTTAACCGTCCAGCGCGTGGTGTTGTCGGGAGTTGCCATTGACTGCCTCTTTAATAAACATTTATATGTTTAGCTGTTTAGCTGTTTAGCTGTTTATTAACATAGCATGATAGGCAGCTAAATGCGAGGGGGTTTTTCAGCATCGTTTATGGAGTTATTTAACTCTTGATAAAAGTTGTTATCAAGAGTAAAAAGCTGGGGGAAGGGGATTAATTTTTTACATTATTTGGCGCAGATTTTTGGGCATTATTTGACGCCTCAGGATTTAACCTTCTTGCCTAGGACGTAACGACAGAAAAAACCTGTTTTGTCTTGTTCATATGTGTGCTTTCGAACAGAAAGATAGAGTTTTTTATTGTTAGATTTACTCTCAAGTTTAAGCAGGACATTTAAAACTGCGCGAACGCATTCATGGCTAGCTATGTGGTAGTCTACGGTATGAATAATGTACAGAAAATAAGAATGCAAAAGGAGAAATTTCTATGAACATCCATCACGTTCTATATGCAATATTTATTCTCACTATGCTTCCACTCCCTTTATTTGCAGAGGACTGTGAGCCAGCCCTGCGAAATGTGCTATACGATAGAACTTCCAATATCTCCAGCACCGATAAGACGCAAACCTTGAACGCCGACATGTGCTCCAAAAGTTACGATGATGCAAAGAGTTTATTCCAAAATAGCAATCTAGCAGACTATGGGGCATTCCAGACTGGTGATTTTTCGAGTAAATTAAGTTTTGAGAATAAGTATAACCAAGTTTGCAGTTCCAAGACGCAGGCCGAATGGCAGCGGACTTATAACTACTACTCAGAGACACTCGTTCACGGGAATCCGTCCAGCGATTGGCTAACCTGCATGAAGCAACAGGAATTGTCTTGCTGGATTAAAACTTACCCTACAACTTACTCAAGAACAAGCCAAGCGACTTTATATATTAACTGGAAAGACTCCACTCCGGCGAGAGTCAAACAAAAGACAAAACTTTCTGGCGCATGGAGAAATGATACTAAATCACCTTTGCTATTCAAGAGTGGCGATAGGATATCTAAGGGAGAGTCTGTGTATAGTATAATATCCTACGATGTAAATAATGACGCCACCCTTGAACTAAACGTCCTCGACTTGCATGGAGATACCAAGAGCTGCGTGGCCGTATTCAGAGGCTTACCCCACTAGTTGTCACGTAGACCTTCGCTACTTCTCCGCGGCATTTGTTGACGGATCGTCGCATTGTCGCTCTCGCTATGCCCATGTGCACCTTTCTGGAAATAAAAGCTATCAGAAACCATTTCTTATGCGCGCAGACGCTGTGGTGTCAAGTCTAGCATCTAGGGTATTTTTAAACAAACGACTGATTTGTTTCATAGGACTTTAGTGTTGTCCGTTTAAACATACCCAACATTAGACAAAAGGATACGGTCTGTTGAATGTTTTTAGGCAGGATAGAGTAAGAAGAAAAACCCTAGCATCCCGTTCTGCCGGTGATATTCGTAAAGCTCGCCGCGCGTCATTTCCGGCTGGCTCTGACTGTGCCGCGTAATGTGGCTAGCCACGATCCGGAATCGCCTTCGGAGGCGCCGCTTGCACCGGCGAGACTGGGGCCGCCGTGCGCCATGCCACTAATATCCTTTGACCGTTAAATAGGAGCTTCCGCCCTGTCGTATGCGGGGCGGCAAAGATAAACCCGCGGTGCACTATGCCGCCGAGTGTTGAGGGTTCGGTCTTTGATGTTGGGTTGAGTACGGGTAGAGGTCGCAGCCGGAGCGTTCCGCGAGTGCGCCGGCTTGTTACCGTTCCTTGTCGCGTTCCTGCCGCCGTTCGTTTTCCTGCTCACGCTGCTTTTCGGGGTCTGAAGTCCAATGGGACGAAGGAGTCACCTTTAGACTGATTTTCACAACTTCAAATGAGTTCTATATCAAAGGCGCGTCAGAAATGACGCTAACTCGGTTTTCCGTTCCACTGCACTCAAACCCCGGGTTCAAGCAATCAGTTAAAGAGTGGATAGGCTGGCAAGCAACGCCTTAATCTCGGTTTTTTTGCGGCTTTGCGGCAAGCCGATGGCATAAATCTGGCGGCTGATTTCAGGATTGGCTAAATAGCGGCACTGCACGTCCTGAGCGTTCAAAGGTAGTGTATACTCCGGCATCAAGGCGACGCCAAGGTCGGCGCGGATCAGGCTAATGATCCAGTCTTCGCTGTTGCTTCGGTAAGAAGCGTAGAGGCTGATCTCTTGATCCTGGCAGACGGCCTTGAGTTTTTCCCTTAATTCGCAGTTGAGCCGATCCAGATACGCTTCCGCTTGTATGTCTTTCAAGTCGATCCGGGACAGGCGATGAAAGCGGTGGCTGCTGTGAAAAGCCACGA
>JBPFEG010000041.1:0-52732 GCA_051061015.1 Methylomicrobium sp. | reverse complement strand
GGTGCTTGCCGGGATATGGATGGCCTACGGTTCATCGGGTCATGCGGCGGCAAAAGCGATTGCCAAGCGGATGGCGGGAGACGAGGAAGGAGAAGCCTTGGTCACGCTTTCGACAGCAACTATTCGAGCCGTGGCGCAGGGAGTCATCGGCATTGCCTGCATTCAAGCCCTGTTACTGGGGGCCGGGTTTATCATGGTCGGCATTCCCGCCGCCGGTATTTTGGCCTTGCTGGTCTTGGTGTTAGGCATTATACAAATCCCTGCCGCCCTGATTGCCCTGCCGACCATCGTTTATGTGCTTTCTACCTACGAATCGACTCCGGTAGCAATCATGTTCACTGTTTATACCCTGGTTGCCGGAATGGCTGACAATATCCTCAAGCCTTTTATGTTAGGCCGGGGAGTGAATGTTCCAATGCCGGTGATTCTGTTGGGCGCGTTAGGCGGCATGGCAACCGGTGGCATTATCGGTTTGTTTCTGGGTTCGGTAATGCTGGCCCTGGGTTACCAATTGTTTATGGCCTGGGTCTATCGAGAAATTGAAGAAGTGAATGTCGTGGAGGTTGCAAAATCACATCAATAGCAAAATTGATAATTCTTTGTTTTTATAAAAAATCAATTTTCCTAGACAGCCGCTTCTCTTCAGAATGGACTTTTTCAACAGAATCGATCAACACCAGTCAGAGAATTTACATGGATGTCATTAAGGCTAAAAAACCCATTTAAGCTCGTTAACGAACATAATCGGAACGCTTCTAGAGGTAAAATAAATAAAATTATACGTAGGAGATAAGCCATGCCCTCCCCAGAGAATACTCCATCAAACCCACCTCTATCCTCTCAATGTTGTGCTCATCCCGGTTGCCGCTGCAAAGTTCAACCCGGCCAGAAATACTGCTGCGAAGCTTGCGAAGGCATAACGGATACCACGCCCTGTACCTGTGGGCATGCTGAATGCTTAAAATACACGGAGAACAGCCCGTGAAAGGCGATGTCTTGCCAGATATTTAATCGGCCTTTTCCGGCCGTGTTACCGTCGAGGATATTTACTTCAATTTGTATTAACTCGGCGTCTGCCCCAACCACTTGCCAGACAGTAATCAAGAACCGGCTCCATCCACTCAGCTGGCATCGGTGGTGGCGGCATACTGGGGATGACGCTTGGGGTGTATATTTTTGGGTAGAATAGATAGCCAGCAACAATTTCCAAAATTGCGCAGGCACCCGGGCTTATCCCATACTCATAAGGGTCATCACTCTGTAGGATTTTCTGCAGGGTAGTCTGATCGATATATCCGGGCGCCGAGGGCGGTAGCTGGCCGCTCATCACCATTCGTTGGCAAATGAGTTGGTAGAGTTCGGCAATAGAAGGAGCGCTATCGCCCGCAGCTATACTCCAGATGCGCCCACTAAACGACTGCTCGGCAAGTAGGCGAACTAAAGCCTGCGCGGTGTAATCAGTCGGCAACATATCTAAGCGTGCGGTAGGCGAACCTGGCAATAGTGCGCATGAACCTCGACAGAAAGCATCCATTAGCATATGGCTTTCAAGAAAATGGTGCACATACCCATCTTCAGACCGTCCCTGTAACAGAGCAAGACGATAGATATCTGCCGGTAAGCCGGAGGCGCGTACCAGTTGTTCCGCTTCATATTTTGTCTGCTCGTAGGCATTATTGAAAGAGCCTTCGGGTTCTGCATTCTCTGGGAGTTTACCCTGCCGCGTGCCGACAACGTATAAAGTGGAGACGTGGCCGAAACCGCGAAGTGACCGGCACCGCTTGGCCATCTCCAATAGATGACGGGTACCCTCCACATTGATAGCATATGCCTCGTCATAGGATGCATCGAATCGAATATAAGCCGCCAAATGCAAGATGTGAGTAACCGAACGCTGCAAGCCCTCAGTTTGTAATACTGTTAAGGCGAGGTCAGGCTTAAGAATATCTCCCTCGAGATAGTCCAACACAGGTCCGCATCCATCCACGGGTCCTTGCAAATGATGCTCCTCAAGAAAATGCTGCCAACGGTATTCAGCGGATTCGCTTTCGGTACCACGCAGCAAACAGGTGACACGCTTGAAGCGGCTATCGGTACGCAATGTACGAAGGACTTCCAAGCCGACGCTGCCAGTTGCCCCCGTCAAAAATAAATGCAAAACCAGACCTCCAGAGTCGCCATTACGGCGACACCTTATGTTGACGCAGACGATTGGGTTGGGAGTTATTCACCCCATATGAAGTACGCATATCTCGAAGAACTTCGTGAAGCGCGTTGAAATAACCCTCAGTCTCAAGACTTTCGAAGCCTTCCTGTTGATAAGCTTTGGCTATCACTTTATGAGCGCTTTCCAGCTTGTAGAAGGGTATCGCGGGTGCAACGTGATGGTCAGCGTGCCGGTTCAGATGATTGAAATACAAGCGAGCGAAGAGATTGGTTTTGATTGTACGGGCAGTGGCATACTGGGTATCGACAAATGCTGCTTGCTCGCCCCACAGCCCATAGTGTTCCATATGATTGCGAAACTGATGCATGATGCCGACAACTCGCTCGAGCATCGCCCATAGCAGTACAAAGCCGGCCACTCCCTGCATGCCCTGCGTCCGGTACGCGAGCAAGCCTAAGCAGCCCAACACCACGACAATGCCTACGATGTCGTTTGCCAATGCACGCAAAATAGCACGATCCGAAAGCCTTCCAGCAACACCAGCCAGCAGCTTCATTAATAGACCGAAAGAGCCATAGATAAACATATGCAGCCAAAGTTGATGACGCAACCGGAAACGTCGCCACTTGGAATGCTGCCAATCACTGGCAAGCGGCGAAATACGCTCGGGGTCTGCGAAATCGCTACCGCTAAGGCGGTGATGTATTAGGTGTAAATGCTTGTAGACTGCGATCGGCCAAGCGATGGGCCAGCTGATAAGACGGGCGACTATCTCGTCAAGCCAGTCAATACCGGTAAGACGATGGTGAAGCGCGTCATGCGTTAACGATATCAGGCTGGCAAAACAAAAGGCTGCCATCAATCCCCAACCGGCAAAAGCCGCATAATTTGCATTCAACCAAGCCTGCCAGGCAATCGCCGACAATGCCGCCTGCAATGGTAAACGCACCGCCAAATGCAGTAGACCGTACCAGGGAGACACACCGTGTAAACTGCGCAATTCGGCAAACAGTCTGCGTTGGCCTTCTTTACTCAATCCGCTCATTTCCCCTCCAATAATAGCGACGTAAACATAAAAAAAGCCGCCTATGACCGACGACTGAGACTAGATATTATTTTGAATTTCATCCTGCAAAAGTCGTAGCCTCGCCCGCATGCAAATTACTGCGAATTACTCTTTGCTGCCGCCGAGACCTGCAATAATTCCACCAATCCCCCGATGTCCTTGATAGTAGACAATTCTTGGCGCGGTACGCGAACACCCAGCTCCCGCATACTGCAGGAAACAACCTCTACCATATCCAAGCTGCTTGCGCCAAGATCTTTCATCGAGGCTTCGGGGACTACCAACGTGGCATCGATGTCCGGACAGATATCGACCAAGTGCTTCTTTACGACTTCAAATATTTCATTACTCATCTTACTTACTCTCCTTATTCCAAATGATCTTGCCTTTCACGCGTGCGCGTTCGGCAATGCCCATTAAATTGTCAAAAAACTGGAAGCCCCGATCGACCATGATTACCTGGCCGCCAATCGCATCGCAAAGGCCGCTGCCCAGTGCGAAAACAACATTACCGATTTCTTCCGGGGTAGTGTAACAGTCCTCAAAGCCCCCCAGGGCTTCGAGGTATTCGTGAAATTCTTCTCCGAATGTTGCATCGAAGGACTCTGTACGCACTAGACGTGAGCGGACCACATTAACCCTCGAACCTTCATTGAAAAGACGGAAATTCATGTAGCGACACATCGTCTCAAGTACCGCCTTCGAGGCGGCTACAAAGTCGTAATTCATGAAGAAGCCGTCAGGCCCATCGCTCGATAATCCGAAAATATAGGTTGGATAACTACCGAATTGCTTATGAATCAGTTGCGTGTAATTCCATAGCGGCCAGGCCGAATAGTCGAGGCTACGGAATAAAGAACGTTTGCTGTAATCATCAAGTGAAGCGGTGCGCTGAGCGAAGGCCACGTTTGAGATAAAGACATCGATTTTCTCAAAGCGCTCAGCAAGTTGCGCTAGCAGAGACTCGGTATCTTGGTCATTGACCACGTCAGCTTCGATAATCAAAGGCTCGCTAGCCCCGATGGCTGAGAATTTTGCTCGCACTTCATCCATGTCGGCAGTGCCCCAGCGATAAGTTAGCACTGTATCGGCGCCATACTTTGCAAAGGCCAGAGCACAGGCCAATCCGATACCCATGGTACCGCCTGTGACCAACACCACCTTTCCTTTCTGGTCGATCATAAGCCGCCCCACTGGGTAATATCGAGATTGGCAAAGCTTATTTCATGCATTAGCGATTCCTGGGTCATAGCTTCTTCATAAGCACATCGTTTGGGGAGACTCAAAACCCGTTTAAGCCGTAACAAGTTGGCTCGTGGCTTCTCCGCAATCGCACGCGCCAGCATAAGTGCATGGCTACGCACCTGTTCACGCGGAAGAATGCTGTTGAAGCCATGTGTGTGAGCAAAACGTTTACCACGCCAAAGATCGGCCGTATAGAGTAATTCGTGGGCAATGGCGGGGCCAAAGGCGTACTCAAGTAAACGGGTAGTGCCCATGCCTGGCGTAAAGCCCATAGACATGAAGTTGGCGCCATAACGGCTTTGTTGTGCGATCACTGACAAATCGCAGGACATCAGTAATGCAAAGCCGCCCCCAATCGCATGACCTTCTGCCGCTGCCACCACAGGCATGGGCAGGTCAATCAGACGGCGCCCGAGAATGAGTTCGGTCGGGGCAAGCTTGCCTGTAGCGATGTCCTGCAATGCCTCACGCGTGGCACCCGTTGAAAAGTATTCGGGAAGGCCTGTGAGCAAAGCAACACGACAATCGACGTTCTGCACAAGCGTATCCAAGGCTGCGAGGAAGGCTGAGGAAAAGGCGGGTGACATACCATTTTTGCCAGCCGCATCGCACATCTGGATCTCGATTATGCTGTCCTCCAACTGGCGAAGCGCAACCCAATCAGGATTCATTTGCGGTGATCCGGCGGCTTGATTCCAGTTCATGCTGCCACTTCCCGAGCAAGCCGTTCGCGCACATCGGATGTAAGCAGACTGGCTAGCGTCGCTTCCACACCATAAGAAAGTGCTGCGTGCAGATTTCCCAGATGAACGGCATGACACTTGATGCCCAGCACACCCGCAGCATCTGCCCGCGACAACCGCCTAATCTGCCGCTGTAGCGATATCTCGAAGTACCCGGCCTCTATCAATACGTCTACCAGACCAACATCATGCGCCTCGTTAGCACTCAGGCTTTCACAAAGTAGAGCCAACAAGCGCGCCTTCTGGTGTGCCATGCGTTCGCTCAATACCGCGAAGACTATGGCCGGGTAAAAACCATATAACGCTTCAGGCAGACCAAATCGTGCGTTATTGCTCGCCAGTACCAGGTCACAAGCCGCAGCAAGACCGACACCGCCACCGAATGCGCCTCCCTCAACGGCTGCAATCAGCACACAAGGCGCTGTGCGCATCGCCAAAAGCAAGTCGGCATAGGCTTGCAGTCCGGTACGCAGACACTCTTCATCAAGCCTGTGCGCCATAGTCAGGTTCATGCCAAAGCAAAACGCTTCGCCCGATCCGCGTAACACCCCCAGCGATCCAGGTTGCAAATTCGCCACGCTGGTGATTAGCTGTTCAATATTTTCGGTATCCAACGAGCTAGGGATGTTGATGTCAGTTATAACGTTGGACATGCTCAACTGAACCGATACTGTCTAATGTGCTCGCGCGCACCCAGGAAAACCAGCTTACCCTGCCCTTCATACGCCTTTGCATACAGGTCGCGAAAACCCGACAAACTAACCTGAAAATCGCCATAATCGATGAAGCAGGTGCGCTCGCGCTCCGCTTCTTCATACTCACGTAACGTCAGATCGAGACGTGCATCCAGCAGCCCTGCAAGATCGGCTTCAACAGCAACGGCCTTGGCCTGATGACCGAAGCAGCCGCTATAGAACTCACCGGTGGAACCTGAACCATAGGAATAAATGCCGATTCGCGGATTCGTACGCACAATAGGTTCTCCAGCAAGGGTCAGCAACGAGATAAATACGCTTCCCGCATAAGTACCCCCCATGCGCCGGTTAAAGGAAAGCGATGGCAGCACTCGCTCCTCATAGTCGGTTGCCACTGCCTTGGCGCTAAAGTCCTGCAATGTCCGCATCACCGAACGGTGCGCGCGACAGGTGATCCCTCCGAAAGGGGCATGATAAATTTGACGGAAAAACCATTCGCGAAGTGCGGGCAAAGTGTCGAGTTGAACGCCCCGTTTGCCAGCCACCTTGGCTCTGTAGCGCTGGAAAGCAGTATCTACTGCGTCCATGTAAGACAATAAACTAGTCTCGCTGTGACCGGCCTCTACGCGCGAAGTCGGGCGGATTAGGTCAGAAACTTCATGGGTATATAAACCGGATAAGCCACGGTCCAGTATAAAGAAGCCAGCCTTACGCGAAAGCAGCATGGCGACTGCGCCGGCCCCCATGACGTACTCGTAGGGTTTATTGAAGTGGGTGCGGCTTTGATCGGTGCAAATGACCAAAGCCTTATCATCGTCGTCTGCTTCTGCATGCAGCCATGCTAGCGCGAGGTTTAGAGCAGCCGTTCCGCCATAGCAGGCATGCTTCACTTCGAGGTTACGGCAATCATCAGGGAGCTCGAGAAAACGCTGCACCCAGGTGCTCAAGGCTTTCTCCTGATCCGGCGCGCTCTCGGAGGCAACCAGCAGAAGCTTTACCGCACGCCTATCCTCGTCGCTGAGTAAATCGCGTGCGGCATTCACAGCCATCGTCACCGGGTCTTCCCACGGCGGATTGACCGAGCGTTGCGTGATCATCATTTCGCCACAAACATCCTCCATATTGCCGCCGCGTGCCTCCACCAGCATGCGCATATCGAGCGTCATGCTGCCGGGGTACACCCGCATTTTTTCAATACCGACGGCGCTCATTTCCGAATTCATGGCGCCCAGTCCAATCCGCCGGAGACGCGTATAGTTTCACCATTGATGTAACCTGCGCCATCGCTTAGCAAAAACACCATGGTCCTGGCTAGTTCATCGAGCTCGCCAAGACGACGCAGCGGACAGAATTTGTTGGCGTAGTCCACCAGTCCTTCACTCATGGTATCGTGCGTCATATCAGTGGCAAAATAGGCGGGGGCGACAACGTTTGTAGTAATGCCCTTGGGCCCATATTCCTTGGCCAGCGAGGCTGCCATGCCAATTAGGCCCGCTTTGCTGGCGGCATAGGCGACTTGGCCGCTAGCCCCGCCCGCGATGATTGAGGACACGAATAAAATACGCCCCCAGCGGCGCGAAACCAACTCCGGCAAAAAAGCGCGGCTGACATAGAAGGCACCCGAGAGATTAGTGTCGATTACCAGCTTCCAGTTCTCATCCGTCAACGTGTAGGCAAGACCATTAACGCTGACACCGGCGTTCGGCACTACCGCATCGACACCATCAAATTGGTTCAGAACTTCGTCTGCAACTACATCGACTGCTGACGAGTCACGCACATCCAACTGCCAAGCCCGGATCTTCACTTCCTTATTGATTGCCTTTGCCAAGGCGATAGTTTCCTCCGCACCAGCAGGATTGCTGACATAAGTAAAGGCTACCTGCCACCCCTGCTTCACGGCTTCGAGTACTACCGCGCGACCGATGCCGCGCGAGCCGCCGGTAATGAAAAGTGTACGTGCGCTGTTCATATCTGAATTATTCCTTCCAAATTATAGCTTTGGCCGTTGCAGCATTCGCTCCACAATTCCTGGCATCCAACGAGATGCCACGAAAACCAACCGTGATAAATGCGACGGTATAACTCGCGCAGGATTTCGCGGTAAAGCATGCAAAAGGCTAAGCGCAACCTGCTCTGCACTGAGAACCCCGGCCCGTCGTTCGGCCTTTAGAACTTCATTTGGCTTAATGGCGTTTTCACGGATAAAACCGGGCGTATCAACAGCAGGGGGACATAAAGCAGTGACGCCAATTTTTTCCGGAGCCAGTTCCGCGCGTAGTGAGGAGAGCAGACCGACCAATGCAAACTTGCTGGAAGCGTATGCGGAATAGCCAAACATACCCATCAGGCCAAGCAAAGAGGCAGTGCCAACGAACTGCCCACCCCCACGCGAACGAAAATGCGGTAGCATCGCCTGCACAATATGCAGCATACCGAGACAGTTATGTTGCCATTGTTCGATGTAATTTTCCGGTAGAAGCACATCCACATACCCCGGTAAAGTATAACCAGCCGAATTAACAACCAGCGAGATATCATCGAGTTGCTCGATCATCGTATTACAAGCCGATGTGATTGATGCGGCGTCCGTTACGTCTGCGCTGATAGTGATGCAATACACAGAGTCTGAAGCACGAGTAGCGATAATCTGGTCATGAGCCAATTTCAGCTTATCCGGACTGCGCGACACTAACCCAACCGAAACTCCCCTCATAGCTAGCTGTTGTGCAATAGCGAAACCAATCCCTTCCGATCCTCCGAAGACAATTGCAGATCCGCTAAAAATTGGCTCTGGCTTGCGATTACGAAGCGGATTGCTCAATAGGCTCATAACGAATTTATTCTTCATTAAACATGGCTTCAAACAACGATACCGAAATCAGCGTTTCGTCGCGGTACACCTGTCCCAAGGCAAGGAAGGTCCAGCCGCCATCATCAAAAGCCTGAGTGAGAATGGTGAGCCGGTCACCCGGTTTGGCTTCATTGATGAAACTTGCATCGTGGATTCTTATCAGGCGCACCATTGCTGGTTTATTGTTAGCGGCCAACTCGTGCGTGCCGCGCTGCTGAAAGTTGGCGAGACACAACGCATGCTGTCCGGTCATCTCGACAAGCAGCACACCCGGATACACCGGTGCACCGGGGAAGTGCCCGGCGAACATTGGATCGTCAAGCGCCAATGTGCGCTGACCCACCAGACGTCCGCAACAAGGATCCAGCGAAGTTATATGATCGACAAGCAAAAAGTTATCGCGATGCGGCAGCAGGTTCTCGATGACATCACGGCGGTAGTCTACCGTGTGCGGTAGACTGGCGGGAACGAAAAGCGGCGCCCGGCGCGCCATCTTGAGTTGATATTCAGTCGGCAAGGGCACGCTTTATTTCCTCAATGCGCTCAGCGAATGCTGCCGGACTTATTGTATCCATCAGGTCGAGCGCAAATACACGTTTCGGATCAATCCATTTACGGCTCATCATCCGGGCAAGCACTTGCAATGGGCCAACCTCGACGAAGACCGGGTCAATAAAGTGAGCACACATCGCTTCAATCGTGGCTCGCCACAGGACCGGCTGCCATACATGACGAGTCAAACAATCAATGAAGTCGGCAGGCTGGGCGGCAGTAATCGATTGCGCCTCGACGTTGGGCCAGTAATCGGCTTGCGGCGATTGCCAAGGCGCGGCTTGTAGAGCCGGGCGCAGCGTCTCGGATGCAGGGGCGAAACGCGACACATGCATTGGAATGCGGTGTTCAATGATCTGCCCATTAACGAAGTGCAGTTCTTCAGCGAGTGAGAGCGTACGTTCAACTGCTGCCGCTGTGCCTGCAATCACATTTTGCGTCGAGCTGTTAATATTGGCAACTGCAACAGCCTGTTTATCCGCAAACTCTTCGCACACACTCGCACATAGTTTTTCAAGCTCATCAAGCGAAAGCGGAAAAATCGCCGCCATCATTCCCGCAGGCCCAGCATCATAGCAGCGGCCCCGTGCTGCAACCAGATCACGGACCGCATCTCTGCTCAATGCGCCAACAGCCACCAGATGCGAATATTCGCCGAGACTCAGCCCTGCCGAAGCCTGTTCTTGAAGTCCAGCTGCATGCGCCAGCGCCAGCCAAGCCTGTGTAACCTCGAACACCGCGAGCTGAATATCGTAATTATTTGTAAACTCACCATCGAAATGACGCCCAATTTTATCTCTCAGGGTACTACGGACCTCAGCGGCACACCTTGCATCCACGCAGGCAAGTCTATCAATCATCGCAGCATCGCGCGAACTCTGGCCAGGAAAGACAAATATTAGAGAGCGGGATGCCATTATACTTCGTTAAACAATAGACCCGCTTGGCGTAGCGGCACGACGACGGTATCCTCGATATGATTAAGCGCTTCATCCAGATCGTCACGCGTATGCCCGGCGCTAATCGCAACGCGGATACGCACTTGATCCTCGGACACAGCAGGGTAATCGACCGGTGCGGCATAGACGCCACGCACCATTAATTGACGTACACTTTCAAACAGTATATCGCGCCGGTTTCCGAAGATAATCGGAATAATCCAGCTCTGCGAATTTCCAGTATCAAGCCCCATGGACTGCAAGGCGTTGCGCATGTAATCAGCGTTGTCGCGCAGACATTCGCGGCGCATATTGTCATTGCGCATAATGCGCACTGCCGCGAGAATACCCGCTACGGTTGAGGGTGGTAGTGCGCCGGAAAAAACATAGGGATGAGCATAATAACGAATATAGTCGGCCAGCGCGGCATCGGTGGAAATGAACCCGCCCACCAAGCTTAGCGCCTTGGAGAAGGTACCCATGAACACGCGCACACGCTGCCGCTCGTTGAGACGCTCGGTCAAGCCCCCTCCGCTAGGTCCGTCGGCAAAAACAGAATGAGCCTCATCAACAATAATGCCCACGCCATGCACATCCGCCACATCAAGCAGCGTATCCAGAGGCGCAAAATCACCGTCCATGGAGTAGAGACCATCGATGATTACACAGCGACGGTTATCTTTGTACCGCGTGAGCGCTTCATCCAGTGAAGCGGGATCATTATGTGCAAAGGTAACGAGTTTCGCTCCCGAGAGCCGTACGCCGTCAATCCAGGACATGTGCGCACGCTCGTCGAGAATTGCCACGTCGCCCCGATGCAACAGTGCGATACATACGCCGATGGCAGCCGAGAAACCGCTAGTAAATAACAGTGTGCCCTGCTTTTCGGTCATTGCATTGAGTTCATCCTGCAATTCTTCGTGAACCATTGTCATTCCCGAAAGCAAGGGAACACCGGCGGAGCCGTTGCCCCAAACGGAGAGCGCGGCCTGCTGCGCAGCAATCACCTTCGGGTGCGAAGCGAGACCCAGATAGTCCAATGAAGCTATATTCAGTACCTTCTGCGCTTCGCCGCCAAAGAACAGCGAAGTACGGGCACCCACCATGGTAGCTAAACGCCGCTCAACCAATGCATGATAGTCTGGGGCGGCATTACGCCACTGGGTAAAATCGGGCAATGCACACAGCGGATCGGTTTCATGTCCGAAATAAAAGTCACCGAGGTGATGATTGGCGGGATCGTCCATTGGCAGCGCCATTTCAATCGTCCGTTAAAACGAAGGTTTGACCACGCACCGTATCCAGCAAACCAGACAACAGGGCCTGCGTGGTGTCAGCGGCGCGCTGATGGCCCAATGCCGTATCGCGATAGGCGATCAAGTTAATGTTAATATCCTCATATAGCATGTGTGAAGTAACGTAGCGCATCAATGAACCGGCAGCAGCGCTGACTGCGGCAAGAGAAGCTTCCTGCGATTGAGGAAAAATTCCAATGGCATAGCGCGGCAAGCAGCCGCTGACGTCGCGACACTGGCGGATGGCGTCCATCAGATTAAAGGCGCCCTTTACTGAATCAGGCGCATTGGCATGCATACCATACAAGCCGACAACCAGAGCGTTGGGGGGTGAGGATAGCTTCTCGATAGACTCGCGTAAACCAGCGGCATCGAGATGAATAGTTTGTATTTGCTTTGCATCCAAGGCTTTCGCGAGCTTTGTCATCGGTAACAACTCAGCGCCGGTCAGTACGACGAAACGGGCTGCGTTGCTCATGTATGCAGTTCCTGCCATAAAGGCAGCGTTGCGATGAAATTGTCATGAAAAGCGGCTCCTTTATCGGCGCAAAGCACCTGACCGTGGAGACCATCGAGCAATCCGCCGCAAAGTGCTACTGCTGCATCACCCATGTCAGTTGCCGCTACACGAAAGCGCTCGAAACGCTGGGTCAATAGCGCATGAATTTCAGGCGAGAAGATCTGCGCAAGACTTTGAGTATCGACTTGCCGAGTACGCAGGCCAAAAATGCGCCCGCCCTTGCTGCCGATTTCGGGCGCTAACGCTGCTATCAGCGCTTCGAGTGCTGCTTTGGAGGCCGCCACATAATCGTAACCTGGATAGTAGTGATCCGGACCATCCGAGGACATGCCAATGGTCACTCGCGGCAACTTGCCGAAACGCGCCTCGACCTGTGTGAGATACTGCTGCGTTGGCCACACGCTGTAATCTAGACTCTGGCGCAGATCACGAAAGCGCAATCCGTCAAAGTCGCTTCCGCGACCCGCGATGCAGACGTTACTGATAAAGATATCCAATCGCCCAAAGCGCTCAAAAATTGTATCAAGTAGCTCTTGAGTGTCGTCTGGATTGATAACGTCGGCTTCTTTCAACAATGGAGGTGGCAGCCCGGCGGCAGAATACGCTGCATTCAGCTCAATGTCACTCACGCTGCCCCAACGATGCGTAACGACGATATGCATTCCCTGCCGAGCTAGCGCCTGCCCCAAGGCCAGTCCGAGCCCCCGCGTGCCGCCAGTGACGAGCGCAACCTGTCCGCGCAAATCAACCATGATCGACCTTCTGCCATAGCGCGCAGCAATTGATGCCGCCAAAGCCGAAGGCATTCTTAAGAAAAATCCGTGTCTGGTGATCGACCGCATGGTTTGCGCAGACATCCATATCCACTTCGGAATCCAGTTGTTCGATATTAATTGAAGGATGTAAGCGACCGTTCTCCATCTGCAGCAGCGCAGCGATGGTCTCCACGACGGGCGCAGACCAGCAGGTGTGGCCAAGCATCGACTTAGGCGCGTTGATTTTCAGCTTCTTACTATGTGCGCCAAAAATCTCTCGGATCGCACGTATCTCCGAGATATCACCTTGAGGGGTTGAAGTGGCGTGAGCAGAAACAAAGTCCACCTGCTCCGGTGCCACTTTCGCCTCTGTAAGTAGTCGTCGTACCGTCGCAATCTGTCCGTCGGTGGATGGATTAGGCATATGATTGGCATCCGACATCGCAACACAACCAAGCACTTCGCCATAGATCTTCGCTCCACGCGCCCGGGCATGCTCATAACTCTCAAGGATTAGAGTGCCGGCGCCATGCGAGGGCACGAAACCTTCGCGCCGTACGTCGTAGGGGCGGCTCGCCAGTTCCGGCGTGTCGTTAAAACTGTGCGTGGTAATGGCAGAAAGAAGCGACATCGCGTGCAAACCCATTGGCGAGAATTCCAATGCTGCGCCTGTCATCACTGCGACTTCATGACCGTGGTAGCGGATTTCGTCGATTGCGCTACGCAGTGCGATATTAGCACTTGCACAAGCCCCACCCAAAGTATAACTCGCCCCGCGACTGCCCAAAACTTCACTGATGGAAGAGGCATGATCAGTATCCAGATTGAGCAATGCCGCCTGAGCATCAATCCAGTCCGGCTCACTCTCTAAGAAAGTCTTATGGTTGCGCAGCAGGTAGTGTTCGTTTAGGTTGTGCCCGGCAAGCAGCGTAGCGCAGTTCGCCATATTGCGATCAAAGGAAAGTCCGGCATGAAGCCAGGCATCAATGCTGGTGAGTACGGATAATCGCGTCGACCAAGGGGCGCCGCGCATCAATTTACGGGCACGGACAAAATTGGCTTCAGGAATACGGCCCTCGAACGAGGCCAGACGGGCTTTGGCGTCGTAATCGGAAAGATCGCCGCCCACCTTGGAGTAGACGCGCTCATCGTCAAAAAATTTCCAGCGGGTAATCCCTGACTTGCCGGCGACCAGATTCTGGTAAAACTCTTCAAGCGTATCGCCCAACGGCGATATCACGCTCATACCGGTCACTACTACACGCTGCATAACTACGCCCCACTTAAGAAGATTTTGTAAGTAGTGGTAGTCTTGACTTTATGTCATTTCCCCAAGCAATTACTGCTCTTACTGAATGTATTGTAGACCATCAGCTCCAGTTGCCAAATAAAAATAATTCACAATACAGAAATAACCCTGACGAATTTTATTCAAACGCCGCAACTGAAAGCGAGAGAAATCGAACACTCCAGTTTGCAAACCGGCATCATTAACTCCGCGATTGTGCTCATTGAAATGCGTTGTTTGACTGAAGCAGCAAAGATAAAATCATTACCACTTCAACTTTGCCGAATGGGTACAGGTTTTTGGTAATCGTGGGATGACAACTGCACACTTTCAGAACGCATGACTCATCCTTGCGATATTTTACAAACCGGCAACGCTTCCCATCGAGTTAAACAATGGAAAAAGGCAGCTGAAAATCAATAACCATACAAACCAACCGGAAAGCTTTCAACGCCGTTTGGCAGCAGCTTATTTTTCCGAGTTACCTAAGCACCAATTGCTGATTAATATCAGCTAAATCTGTTTCTGACACAACGCCGGATACCGCTTTTAAACGGATGATATTCACCAGATAATAGTAACGCGCTTGCAGTAAATCGCGCTTGGCGCCAAAGAATTGTTGTTGTGCATTCAGCACATCCACGCTCGTGCGCACACCGACGTCATAGCCTAATTTGGTTGAATCCAACTGGCTTTGGCTACTTATTAAGGCTTGTTCATAGGCTTTAACCTGGGCAATACTGGTGTTCAAGTTCAAATAAGCACTCTGCGTGTCTTGTTTCATTTGACGGCGTGCAATTTCAAGATCATCCTGCGCTTTTTGTTTATTAAACACCGCTTGTCGAACGCGCGAACTGGTGGCGCCGCCTTGATACAGGGGCAGTTGCAACTGCACGCCTACCGTGCCGTTTTTAAGATCGCTGCCGAAACCATAATAACTGCCATTTGCATAACTTTCGCTATAGCTCGCGACTGCGTCCAAAGTAGGTAAATGACCTGCATTGGCACGCTCAATTTCTTGTTCTGACAGCTTAACGGCATCCTGCTGAATTTGTATGTTCAAATCATTCTCCGCTGCGACTTCCAGCCATTTGTCCATGCTTTGTTCCAAGGCATTAGTTTTGAGGTCCGCTTTTACGGTCGCCAATTTTTGGGGAATGTCTCCGGTAATCGCCTGTACTGCACGCTGGGCGATTTGATGTTCGTTAACAGCAGCTATTTCTTGCGCCACGATTAAATCGTAACGGGCTTGCGCTTCGTCCACATCGGTAATCGTGGCCGTCCCTGCATCAAAATTCGCTTTGGCTTGTTTCAGTTGGTTCGAAATAGCGGCTTTTTGCGCCTCCATCAGATTGATTTTATCTTGGGCGAGCAGTACATCAAAATAGGCATCTGTGGTGCGTAAAATCAAAGTCTGCTGTGTTAAGTAGAGCTGCTTATCGGCCTGGCTCACTTGCGTTTTAGCCTGTTCCATTTCCACCAGGTTTTGTTTGCGATAGAGCGGCTGACGCGCTTCAATGCCATACTGATAACCTGCAAACGCTTGCACGCCGTCTATAAAAGGGACTCCGGTACCGGTATACGCAATATCCGTGCGCGAGGCCTGTGCTCCGGCGTTAAAATTAACTACAGGCCGGTATAAGGCTTTACCTTGCTGAATGATTTCTTGGGCGGCCTGGTTAGCATTCAACGCTGATGCCAGTGTCGAGTCATGCGCCAATGCCTGATTATAAATATCCACCAGGGATTGCGGCTTGTCTTCGGCATAAACGATAGCCGTCCATACCATCGTTAGGCAAATCAGCGAAATAACAAGGACCACCTTTTTTAGCATATGGGTAAAACCTTTGCTTAAGACGCTAGTAATTGCTTGCTGAGGCAAACGCTATTGCTGGATGGGCTAGCTTATTCATCCTACAAATGGGCATTAAATTGTCACTCTAAACCAGGCGGCATACAGCGCAGGTAAAAACAGCACTGTCAGCAGAGTGGCAACCGCCAGTCCGCCCATAATGGCAACCGCCATAGGGCCAAAAAACACGCTGGTGGTGAGCGGTATCATCGCTAAAATCGCAGCGGCAGCGGTGAGCATGATGGGCCTGAATCGGCGTATGGTCGATTCAACAAGCGCTTGCCAGGGCTCCAAACCTGATGCATGATCCTGATCAATCTGATCGACCAAAATCACCGAGTTGCGCATAATCATGCCGGACAGCGCAATAGTACCCAGCATCGCGACAAAACCGAATGGCTTATCAAATAGCAACAAGGCGATGGTGACACCGATTAAACCTAAAGGCGCAGTTAAGATGACTAAAAATACGCGAGAAAAACTTTGCAGTTGCACCATCAATATCGTCAGCACCGCAATTAAAAACAGCGGCAATCCTGCTGCCACCGATGCGCCGCCCTTAGCAGATTCTTCAACAGCCCCGCCCATTACCAAATCGACGCCTAACGGCAAACCGGCTTTAATTGCCGTTAGTTGATCCTCTATTTGTTGCGACACCGCCGCAGCTTGTAAACCGCCTTGCAAATTAGCACGCACAATAATGGAGGGCTGACGATTACGCCGCCAGATAACGCCCTCTTCAAACGCTGAAGTCAATGTCGCGATTTGTGATAATGGTACGCCCCCAGACGGCGTATTAATCATTAAGTCAGGTAAATGCGACAAGCGCGTGCGTTCAATTTCCGAGCCGCGTGCAACCAGGTCTATACTTTCATTGCCTTCCCTGAACGCTGTGATGACGAGCTCTTGCATGGCGCCATTAAGCACATTGGCAATATCTACAGTGCTGATGCCTAATAAACGCGCTTTCACTTGATCGACTTCGACATGAACGACCTTGCTGGGCTCTTCCCAATTAAGTTGTACATTCGCCAGGTTATGATGGTTGCGCATCACCTCGGCAACCTGGCGTGCAATATCACGGATTTGAGTGATATTTGCACCGGACACCCTAAACTGCACGGGGAAGCCCACCGGCGGACCATTTTCCAGGCGCAGAACGGAGGCACGCAGGGCCGGGAAATCCTGCTCAAACAAGGCGAGTAAATCTTTACGCAAGGCCTCACGAGCCGCCAAGGTTTTAGTCAAAACGACAAACTGTCCAAACCCGCGATGCGGCAATTGAATATCCAACGGCAAATAAAAACGCGGTGCGCCGGCGCCGATATAGGCAACAAAGTTTTCTATGCCTTCATGTTTTTGAGTCCACTCCTGTAACCACTGTTCTAATTTTCTAGCTTGCGAATCGGTGGCGGCATAAGACGCGCCTTCGGTCATGCGCAAGTCGACGATCAACTCAAGCCGGGTCGAATCGGGAAAGAACTGCTGTTGCACTTTACCAAAGCCAATCATAGACAGGGCAAATAACACCAAGGTAATAGCAATGACGGTTTTGCGATAACGAACGCAAGCAGTAACGATGGATCGAAAGGCTTGATAAAACGTTGTGTTATAAATGTCGTGATGAATACCGTCGGTTTTATCGGCCAGGTTAAGACGGTTTTTTAGCCAGCGGGTGATTTTTAACGGCTGTCGTACAGGGGCATAATCGGGCAACAGGTGATAACCCAAAAAAGGCACAAATATGACGGCGGCAAACCATGAAATCACCAAGGCAATCGCCGATACCTGAAAAATGGATCGTGTATATTCGCCAGTTGCTGACGCAGCCGTCGCAATCGGCAAGAATCCGGCCACAGTAACCAAGGTGCCGGTGAGCATCGGCATGGCCGTTGAGGTGTAGGCAAATGATGCAGCTTTAACTCTGTTCCAGCCCTGCTCCATTTTTGATGACATCATTTCCACAGCAATGATGGCGTCATCCACCAACAATCCCAAGGCTAGAATCAACGCCCCCAGTGAGATTTTATGGAGCCCTATACCATTGAGATACATCACCAAAAACGTACTCGCCAACACCACCGGAATAGTAATGGCGACCACGATACCGCTCCGCCATCCCAATGAAATCAGGCTTACGCTAAGCACTATCACCAAAGCTTCCACCAGCGACTTTACAAAGTCATTAACGGAATTGGCGACAATCTTCGGCTGTAAGGTGACGGCATTGAGGGCCAATCCTACCGTTAAGTGCGGTTGAATTTGTGCGATTACTTTATCCAGAGCATGACCCAGCCGGATCACATCCCCCCCATCTTGCATACTTACGCCCAACAGTAAGGTGTCTTTTCCTTGAAAGCGTATACGGTCATGGGGCGGGTCTTCATAACCACGATAAATCCGCGCCACATCGCCCAATCGAAAATCCTGGTTATTAGCACGCAACCGCAGTTCGCGTAAATCGTCTAATTTGCTGTAGCGGCCCGATACCTCAATGCGTATGCGCTCATCAGCAGAATCAAAAGTGCCGCCGCGCACCACGGTATTTTGCGCCTGTAAAATACCGATCAGCATGTTAGTGTTGATGCCTATCGTCACCAGCTTGGCATTTGAGATTTCAATAAATATGCGTTGTTTCTGCTCTCCAAAAAATTCAACTTTTGCGACATCATCAACTTTTAGCAACTCAGTTCTAATCAGCTCGGCCTGTTTTTTAAGCGCAGCATAATCAAAACCATCGCCGGTCAAAGCATACATACTGCCGTACACGTCGCTAAACTCATCGTTGAAAGTCAGGCTTTCTATGTTTTGCGGCAAGGTATGGCGTATGTCGGCGACCTTTTTACGTACCTGATACCAAACTTCCGGTATGTCTTTGGACAAGGTGTTATCCTTGGCAACAATAAAAATCATCGACTCGCCTGGCCGTGAAAAACTGGTTGAATAGTCCAGATGCGGGACTTCCTGGATTTTCTTTTCCAGTTTGTCGGTAACTTGTTGCTCTACTTCTTGCGCACTGGCACCCGGCCAAGTGGCATGCACCAACATGACCTTAAATGTAAAAGGCGGGTCTTCAGATTGACCCAATTGGGTATAGGTAAATAATCCGGCGATAGTCAACACCAACATCAAATACAAGACTAGCGTTTGATGATTCAACGCCCAATCAGACAAATTAAATCGGGGATTAGAGTCTGATTTTTTCAGTGGCCGTTCATTTGTATCATTCATGGCGCCGCCTCAACCTCAATTACAGGTTTGACCTGTTGATTTTTGATGAGGGTATGTACGCCGGCAATGGCGACTTTATCACCTGCTTGCAGTCCCGCGGAAATCAATACGCCGTCTTCTCTAAATAAACCTGCAACGACTTCACGCGGTTGAGCTTTATCAACATCAATCACCCACACTATTTTCTTGCCGTTGATTTCAGTTAAAGCGCTGGTGGGTATCAGGAATTCTGCTGTTTGTTGTTCATTCGGCTGATTGAATTTAACGCCTGCAGTCATACCCAGTTTTACGGATTCATCTGCATCGCTAATAGTCACGCGTACATTAAAGACGCGGGTGACCGAATCTGCCGCCGGAGCAATCTCACGAATCACCCCAGTGTACGATTTTTGCCGATCTGCCCACATTTTTATAGTAACCGCCGCATTCAGCCTGACTTCCGCCATGCGCGACTCCGGCACGGAAACCAATACCTCCATTTCTTTGCTATCCGCAATTTTCACCACTACCTCACCTGTCTCAACTACTTGCCCTGGCTCAGCATGGATCATGGTCACCACGCCGTTGCGATCGGCGGTTAAGTTAGCGTATTGGGTTTGATTATCCGACACGTTTGCTTGTGCTTTTACTTGTGCCAGCCGTGCGCTGGATTTTTTAAGTTCGGCTTCTCGAATATCCAACGCTGAGGCCGAAATGAATTTTTTAGCAAACAATTGGCGCTGACGCATCACTTCCGCAACAGCCAGTGCATGGTCAGCTTCCGCTGCATGCACATTCGCCAGCGCTGCCGCCGCGCTTAAATGGGCATCTGCGGCATCCAGTCGTGCTATAACCTGACCTTTTTTAACCGACATACCCACATCCACCTTGCGTTCAATGATTTTGCCGTCAATTCTAAAGCCTTGGTTGGACTCATAGCGAGGGCGCACTTCACCCACCAATGCCATAGGGTTGGCGGCGGCTTTTGCACCTACCACCATAACTAAAGCTGGGCGGGGCGATTGCACTGAGGGTTCAGGCTTGTCGCATCCAGCCAGTAATGTTAACAATGCCGATGCAAGGAGTCTGTTATTCATGGGCTGGTCTTCATTTAGTTAAGGCTTTCCGGATGCTGTAATACACCGCGTAAAATCACGCTTTGCATTAAACGTAATCGCGCATCTATATCTACCCAATGTATCCATGTCTCATGGCCCAGCGCAATTTCCAGCGAGCATACCCCATGCACACTGGCCCATAGCGTTTGGGCGATCAATTCAAAATCGGTGATATCTGTTTTAAATAAGTGCGCGTCAAAAGCGGCTTGCACCACTTGCTTTAACTGGGCATAAGCATCGTGTTCGATATTACCCTGCTGAATTTTTGTGATATGTACATTACACGGCGTGCGCGGTGTCATAAACATAAGGCGATAGTGATTAGGATGGCTTAATGCAAATTGAGCATAGCCGTTACATAAAGCCTGAATGCGCGCAATTAAATCCGGCAACTGCATAATGTCGGGCATACCGCTGGCGAGCGCGAAGAAATCTTCATCACACACCGCTTGTAGCAATGCCTCTTTGTCGGAAAAGTAGTTATATAAAGTAGTGGCTGAATAATTGATCTTCTTTGCTATTTCACGCATAGAAACCGCTTCAATGCCGCGCTCTACAAACAGCGTGCGCGCGGCCTCCAGTATTCTTGTACGTAATAGTTCACGATCTTCCGGAGATTTTATTTTAGGCGGCATGACAATTAGAAATATAAGCTAACGATGTTAAGTTAACAGCGTTAATCTTGAGTGTAAAGGTTTTTGCTGCCACCAAATAAACCAAAAACAGTCAAAGACTCTGGCCTGTTTTAGGCCAGTGACCTGATATAGAAATTTGTGGCCAATCCCTCGGTTAGTCTTTGGTTTCAAGCCCACTCATTTTGTCGTCTTTCTCGTCCGACTGAACCCGGTACCCGATTGCCGAGTGCAGAATGCGGTCGCTCATGATTATAGAACGGCCGCCAATTCTCGATGACGACCTTGGCTTCCCGGCAGCTCGTAAACCATTCCCGGTTCAGGCATTCGTCGCGCCGCTTGCCGTTAAAGCTTTCGACATAGCCGTTCTGCCAGGGACTCCCCGGTTTAATAAAGGCCTGCCCCACCTGGGTCGCGGAGCCATTTCATCACGGCCGTGGCAGTAAATTCCGCCCCGTTGTCCGAGCGGATAGTCGCCGCCTTGCCGTACAGTCGCATCAGCCGCGACAGCGTCAGAATCACATCCTGACTCCGCAAGGGCTGAACCTCTTCAATGGTCAGACACTCCCGCGTATGCTCGTCCAGTAAGCAAAGCCCTTTCAATGTTCCGCCATGGGCTAGTTTGTCGTGTATGAAGTCATAGGTCCAGACGTGATGGGGCTGTATTACCTCAGGCAGGCGAATAGCATGGCCACTGCGGCGCTTTCTGGGGCGGCGTTTGGGCAGATTTAAGCCCAGGCTTCGCCATAGGCGCCAGACGCGTCCGAGCCGTTGTCCCGTCATCACGGCTATCCTGCGATAGCCAAAACGAAGGTAACGCACAGCGGTTTCTATCAGTTGTCCGCTCAACAACTGATCCTTCGCGGGCGAGTTATAACTGAATCTGGTGTTTGAGAGGTTGAAAAGAAGCGACGTATCTGGTTGATTTGTTGTCACCAAACCAAACAATCAACGATTAGGACACGCCGTCATGAACAAGAGTAACGTGATTAAGCTTTCGAGTCGGGAGGCGATGAGCGATCCACTGACAGACCTGTTGTGAGAAGGTGCCCGACAACTGATCCAGCAGGCTATTGAAGAGGAACTGGCCAGTTTCATGGAAGCCTTTCAGGACCCAAAACGGGTCGATGGTCGGGCTGCGGTAATCCTATTATTATAAGGTCAAACTATAAAAGCTATTATCATTTTGACAGTTGGTATTTTAGTCATTAGCTTGATAAACAATTTTCTGCGGCCTCGTTTAATAGGCAAATACAGTAAAATGTCAGATTATCTGGTACGGGTATCAACGCTGGAGGGATTAACCTGGTTTTCATTAATAGGAATTGTCTTAGGTCCATTATTGCGGCTTTATTCATCACTTGTTGGGAAATACTGGGAGAATTTAATAAAACAAATAAAACGTAAAAGCCGAACTCTGTAGTAGCCGGTTCGGCAGGCAATAAGCTTGTTCTTAAATTTCAGTAATTAGTTTAATAAATCTTAAAGAATAGTTATTTAACCCGCGCCCGTGCATTTGCTTAATTTGTCTTTCCATAGCATGGTTCTTATCTACTGCACTCATCTAGCTTTCTAATGAGTTGATGCTCTGCTATTGAATGACCGATCGTTATGCCATAGTCGGTTTTGACTTCGGCATATTTTTCATTTTTTGAAATTTAATGGATTTAACTTTTATTTTTGTCATCATTAACATTACCAACAACGCCGGCTGTTGCGATAAAACGCAGAGCGTCCTCAACAGACATATCTATTTCCACTACATTTTCCCGTGAAATAATAACCGTATTGCCACCCACCTGATAACTAAATGGTAAATACACGGCAATCTGGTCATCGGCAATAAAATTATGGGAGTGCTCTTCGGATTCTGAAATTGTAATAAAACCTATCTGTTGCCCATTGTAGAGAGGCATATTTACCAAAACAACTTTATTAAATTTCCCTTTCTGTTCGCTGGAAAAAAGAGACAGAAAGTCGCGTATCGCTGTATATATGCTTTTAACAACGGGAATTTGGAGCACAAGTTCTTCAAACCGATTGAACAGTGTGAGAAAAATTCGAGTCCCCAAAAACACCCCGAAAAAATAGGCTACAGCCAGACCCAGCACAAACCCAAAGCCTTTTATGTACCAACTGTTAGGCAAGAAAAACTTGAAGATATTTCCCAGCACCAACTCTGCAGTGTTGGCAAGCCAGAGGATCAAATAAACAGTAAGTATCAGAGGGATAATAGCGATCAAACCTTTGAAAAAGGTTTTGCTTATCGGCTTCATTTTTAATTTTAAACTATTAAAATTCATACGAATTAATTTAAGAGTTGCCTGTGATGTTGGGTGTAATATATTAGCCATTAACTTCTCAGTAGAAGCATATAGCCACTCTGTCCTTTATCTAGATTAGCCTGTAAAGTCATTTGTCTATATGTAAATTGGTTAATTTGGTGAAGTTGTCGACTACTCCTGCATTGCTTGATCTCCTGGATGATCCATTTTAACCATGCCTCCGTCCTTTAGTTACCCGGCTTACTGTACTTGAAGTTAAGGATGCTGACCGGTTTGATCTTTCTTCAACTGGAGGATATCCCGGACCGTCCATAGTATCAACAATGGCAAACTGCCCATTTGGTCGATATTAATCAGAGTTCCACCTGTTTGGCTCAGTTTGAAAGTCTGAGTGAATTAAATTGATAATTCTTATTCGCTAACTCAGGTATGATTTTAAAGTTTTATCTACTTTTCAGATTTTAACTGGATTATCGCTTTATTCTTAATAACGAGTAAGTCCACCATTAATTTCACTTGTCTATATTTTGAGTATAATCATATGACTGAAATTGGTCTGTGCGACTGCACACATAGAGAATGGCCCACAAATTGTTTGTCATTATTATTGATTAGGCTCTATGAGGTTTTGATAGGGTCTGTCACCTTCCTTCAAAGGAAAAAACGATATTATGTAGCGTCGCACAAAGTCTTATTCTCAAGGCTTAGTAATATAACACCTTATTTTCCTTAGAATTAAAGTGTCTCATGGCAGGATCTCACGTTATTACCGGAGCGATCCGAGCTTTCAGGTTTAGATGATCGTCATCTAAATAGATAAAAGGCTATCTCAAGGAATCGTCGCTCTAGATACAGCATTAAAACTTTTCAGACCTCATTATCCTATCCGTTCCATCAAGCCCAAGAGCTATCAACGGATAAACAATTTCTTCAAGACCGGTAAAGCAGGTCGTTATATCCTTGGAGTTTTGAGGGATTCCGAGAAGCCCTTAAGCATCAGGAAATCGCTCAATCGATCATGGATGCTGTCTTTTTCGAAGCGATGTCCTTTGAAGTCGATCATGCGGGTAATCCAAGCAAGCAGAGTTCGTGGGGGTGCTTAGCTTACCCTAGGCGAGGATTCCTCTGCTTGGGTTTGGTCTTTGTAAATATTTGCTGATTCGGATTAAGTCTATATTTGCGGCAGATCCCTGTACGTACGTTACCGAACTGACAAAACTCGTTGACTCTAACTAATTTATGATTATGTTGTCCTCGCCCGGGAACTGTTAGCGGATCGGGCTTGATGAATAACTGATTTTTTTAATAGAATTACGTATGAGGAAACTTTCATGACCGCAACCGCAGAACATTTTTCCAAAGACGACGATGAAACCGTCGAACGCGTCAAAGCCGGTACCCATGGGGCGATTGAAAAAGTCGCGGATATCTACCGTCAGGCCGCCGAAACCCTATGTGTAAAAACGAACAAATAAAACACCTGGAAGAGCAATTTCTCGAAAATTGCCACACTTATGGGCATGACAAACCGGTGACCCCGTTAGCCATAACCGTTGGGCTTGGCTTTTTGCTTAGTTCTGCTCAGTTCGCGCTAGCCCGCGTTGAACCATGAGTAAGTCAGACGGTCTCCTCGGCCTGCCCTATGGCGCCATTGATTAGGGTAGGCAGACTGGTAGGGGCCGCAGGATCCGTTCCGCATCGCGCGCCGGTAACGGTAATATCAACTATGCTGTCAACTCGGACCCGGTCGATGCCCGGTGGTAAAGGCTTATACCTATGAACATAACAGACCATTTCAGAGAGTTTTCCTTAAAACAGGCCGTTTCAGTCACGCATAAGGGCCTGCGCTGCGGGTATACACTGCTGTCCCCATCGCTGACGGCCTGGCTGGCCCATCGCGCTCCGAGTAAAGGGGCTGCCGTAGCTTTTTATACTCTGTTTTCCATGACGCCTATTCTGGTGCTGGCCATAGCCGTGGCTGGCAATTTTTTTGGCGCGGAGGCGGCGCAAGGAGAAATTATTGCCCAAATGCAAGGGTTGGTAGGGCCCAATGGCGCCCAAGCTATCAACGCATTGCTGGCTGCCGCGCGCAACCCAGAGTCTGGGGTTAACGCCTCGATCATCGCCATATTTCTGCTGCTGCTGGGAACCACCAGCGTATTCGTTGAGATAAAGGATAGCCTTGATGAAATGTGGGGTACTGATAAACCTCAAACCTCTTCTCTCAGCGTGGTATTAAAAACCCGGATTTTGAGTTTTGGCCTGGTGTTGATTTTAGCGTTTTTATTACTGGTCTCGCTGGTCATCAGCGCCACCCTGGCGCTGCTTCATCAGTATGTCTTCAGCAGCCTATGGAGTTTTGTGGCCCTGTTGCTGTCTCCATTGGTATCGCTGATTTCCTTTGGGGTCACAGCCAGCTTGTTTGCGGTGATTTATAAAACGCTGCCGGAGGCTCCGCTGACTTGGCAGGATACCTGGTTCGGTGCGCTGTTTACGGCCCTTTTGTTCACCCTGGGCAAATACAGCATTGGGGTTTACCTGGGTAACAGCGGGGTAACCTCCAGTTTTGGCGCCGCCGGCTCAGTGATCGCCTTGTTACTCTGGGTTTATTATTCCGCGCAGATCTTCTTTTTTGGGGCCGAGTTTACCCGCCAGTTTGCCTTGCGGTTTGGCAGCCTGCGTCCGCACGATCAGTCTAGTCCCGCATCGCCCTATTAAATCAGATAAAAAATACCTCGTCAGACGAGTGCAGCATCCATTCGGAATTGGTGTCTGTCTGTTCCTGGCCGGTCAGCGTCCGTTTCAGAATTTTCGCGTTGATAACATGACAAAACATCCTCAACCTACTGTTAGGAGTCAGTCATAAACCAAGAAAATCAAATCGTGAAAAATATGCCATGAAACAAAGGCAAGTTGATGGGTCAAATGATGCTCCTCAAATTGAAAGAGATTTGGGCCATACGTATTCGGTTACAGATGACCAAAAACACTCGTCGAAGCTGTTTTGCTAGAAGGGATAGCCTGATGCCCAGAGCCTATTCGATGGATCTACGGAAGAGGGTGATGGAGACCTGTGATCAGGAAGAGACTGTTGCCCAGGTAGCGAAGCGCTTCGCGGTGACTCCGGCGTTTGTTGAAAAATTACACCAACGGCGGCGAGAGATCGGCACACAGGAACCCAAACCCCACGGCGAGAGACGCCAGTCCTTGTTATTCCACGACCATGATGAAATGCTGTGCGCGCTATTGACGGTCCAGCCCAATCCCACACGGAAGCGTTACGGGGGAAGCTTGGGGGTGAAGGTTCATCTCTCCACACTCTGGTATCGCCTCCAGCGCCTCGGCCTGACGTTCAAAAAAACGCTACTAGCGCGGAGATCTCCAAAAAATTACTTATTCAGAGCCTCCTTAAAGGAACGTGCCTAACTACGCCGCCTGCTTCTGCTTTTGCTCCAGCAGGTCGTTCAGTTTAATGATTAGTTCGTCTTCGCTAAAGGGTTTGGTCAGATACAACGTTACTCCGGCCTTATCAGCCTGGGCCCTATGCTTCTCAGTGCTCCTGGAGGTAATCATGATCAGCGGGATAGCCTGCAGATGGGGCGCGGATCTCAGATGTCGCGCCAATTCGAGGCCGTTCATTCTTGGCATTTCCAGATCGGAAATAATGATATCAGGCCTTTGCGCCTCGATTTTCTCGATCGCGTCGAGACCGTCGATAGCCGTCTGCACATCGAATCCGGCATCCTCTAATAGCGTTATGCTGGCCTTTCGTACCGACAGGGAATCGTCGACGACCAGCACCAACGGTTTCGCCATCTGCGTGAGGAGAGGACTCAACGTCAAGGCATGATCGACCCGTGTGCGTCTATCGGCATCGGAAATCAGCTCGAACAGATCGATGGCGGGTGCAATTTGGCCGCTGCCCAGCATCACGCCGCCCAAAACGCCATATACCCCTTTCAGATAATCCCCCAAAGGACGGATCATCAGGTTTCGGTAGCCGATGACCTGATCGACCAGTACGACCTGCTCATCGCCGCTTGGCGCCTTGAAAAGCAGACCGGCCGCTCTTTCAGGCAGCGAATTCTTGCCCCCTAGGCCGAGCAAATTGCCCAGGGTATCGGCTGCATAATGATCCGTCCCGGTATGATATTGAAGGCTGCCCTTTGCGGTGATGATTATCTTGCCGTCCAGCCCACAGAAAATGTGCTGAATGCCGTGCTCCGACACCGCGAAGATCTGCCCGTCGATTTTGACCAGAATCATCGGCGCGTCATAGTGGTTCGAAGGCACGTTAATGGAGACGGTCAGGCCTTGTCCCGGCCTCGATGCGATATCCATGATACCGTTCAGGCGCGCAATCTGCATCTGGATGACATCCATGCCGATGCCCCGTCCGGAGACTTGGCTGGCCTGCTCCCGAGTCGAGAAACCGGGACGGAAAATCAGCCGCTGTATCTGGTCTTCCGATAGCGCCAGCTGATCCGTAACCCAGCCTTTTTCCTGCGCTATCGCCCATATCCTGGCCGTGTCCAGGCCATTGCCGTCGTCCTCGCAAGCGATATTCAGTGCATTCCGCTCGTTCGAGAAACTCAGGCGTATCGTGCCCTGCCTGGGCTTGCCTGTCTGCTCCCGGGCCTCCGGCGCTTCGATGCCGTGATCCACTGCATTACGTAAGAGATGCAGCAGGGCCTCGGACAGGCCGTTCAGGATTTCGCTGTCTATCAAGGTATTCTCACCGCTGATCAGCAGTTCGACGTGCTTGCCGGTCATTCTGGCCGTCTGCCTGACGATGCGCTGGCAACGCGAGGCGATCTTCTGCACAGGCACAAGCTTCAGCTTATGAAGGCTTTCCAATTGCACTTTCTGCACGGTGCGCTGTTCGATCAAGAGGTTCTTGCTGGCAAACAATTGTCTGTGCATCTGTGCATTTTGCTCGCGCACGTCGGCCGCGACTTCGGCCAGGCGGCTGAAACAGGTATGTATTTCGCCATACTGTTCCAATTCCAGCCTGTCGAAGCCCTGGAGATCACGGCTGCTGCCGGCGGTCAGGCTTTGAATGTTGATCAGCCGATCCATTTCCGCGAGCAGTTCGCTGAGACGCCAGGTCATTTCATGGACTTCGGCGCTCCCATTCAGCAGCCTGCCGATGTTGTCATGTATCCGTTCACCGATACCGCCGGCTTCGGCGGCCGTCTCGATGATCTGATCGAGCAGGAAGGAGGGTACAGTCATCATGGACTTGACCTGACCCTCGTCAGGACCTGGAGTTTGCGTTTCCGCAGGCAGACTCATGACTGGCAAGTCATCTGAAACAGCGGCGCTCGCTACGCCTTCCTTCTTGATCCGGTAATCCCAGTCCAGCACCTGTTGCAAAATAGCCAAGGCCCGTTCCGGCTCCGGCCCCTGCCCTTGCAGGTAATCGGACATAGCAGCCAAACAATCGGCGGCATCGAGCAGCACAGCCCCTAGATCCGGACCAGGCAACGCCTGTTCCGAAGTGAGCGCTTCCAGAATCGCCTCAAGGTTGTGCGTCAGATTGGCGATACCATGCACACCGATCGTATTGCAGGCCCCTTTCAGGGTATGGGCGATCCGTTGCGCCTCCAATAAGTGACCTTGCGAGGCAGTAGGGCTAATGATGGCCTGAACGACCGCCGAGAAATTTTCCGCCAACAGTGGCACTTCCTGCAGCAATGCCTGCACCAGTTCGCCGTCTACCTCATCAGCTAACGAGAGCAACACGTCTTCCGGCTTGGCGGTGATTCTTTGCAGATCGGCAAGCTGCGCCTCGGGATCGACGACCAGAACGTTGAGCGCCTCGAATAAACCGGCTTGCATCGCCTCCGGCAACGGCCTGCGCCAGCCCGGCTCCTGCAAATGCCTGACCAATGCGCCGGAATTTTTGGCATTGCCGATTTCGCTCAGATATTCCTGAATCAGAATCAGTGCAATACCGAATAGATTGCATTCTTCGTTATAGTTATGGTCGTCAGCAGCCTTGGCGACGACATTCAGCCAGAGTCTTCTGAACACATAGCTCAGGCCGAACAAACCCACTGTTTCGCAGGCCTTGTTGATATTTTCCAGCTGAAAATCGTTGGCGCTCAATGATTGCTGATAGTCGAACAAGGATGCACAGTTGAATTTGGCCAATGTATGGGTCAATTCATCGGCGACCTTGTCGAATACCTCGCTGATCATACCCACCAAAGCCGGGTCAACGGGCCTGACGGGTCTGCCCCCTAACGGCTCGATATAAGGGTCTTCATCAGGCTGAAGCCTAACCTCATTCTGTAGGCTTTCATTTAACGGCAGCAGCAGAACATCAAGCATAAGGCCTGACGCATCTGTTTCCGAAACCATGCCTTCGATCAGCCCGTTGATCAGCTCGACAGCGGCATCCTCATCCAAAGGCACATGCCACATCGAATCTTTAAGCAGCGATACCCAGGCTATCACGACTCTTTCATCGGCGGACGCCTGAAGATAAGCTCGGCAGGCTTCATGCCAACGCCTTAATAGAGCCTGTTCAGATCCTGAAAGTCCGCCTTCACGGCCCGCAAGCAGCAGATCCAGGTTTTCGGCATATAAAGCAATCATATCGATCAAGGCCGTCATGCCGGTTTCGGCCAATTGCTCGGCCAGGACTTGCCAACCCTCACTGAGTTGCTCGGCCATTTCCTGACGCTGTTCTTCGCTGTCTTCCGACAGCAGTTTCTCCAGCTGAAGATCGAACTGATCCAGAGAGGCTCTGAAAGGTTCTAACGCGTTTATCTTATTGTGCCTCATACGGTCAGCCTAATTCTCAGGCGGGCAGTTTGAACACGCGGACTTTTTTCAGCAGCGTTTCCGCGTCGCTGACGAGGCATTCCGAAAGCTGCGATTGTGCCTGTAGCTGAACGTGGGTTTTTTCAGTGCTTTGCTGAATCATCGTGGCGCGCTCCTTCAGGATCTGTCCCAGTTTGACCTGTCGCATCGCCTTATCGGCAATATCATGTACATACTCAACCAGTTTCACGGTCACGTTGCGCGTGTCTTTCATACGGTCACCCGCCACCTCGGCCAAACGGGTGCCTTCGACGACCTGCGTAATCACCTCATTCATCGTCTGAACGGCATCGGTCGTATCGACCTGGATGTTCTTCACCAATCGCGAAATCTGGCCGGTCGCTTCGCGCGAGTTTTCAGCCAGCCGTTGCACCTCGTTCGCGACGACCATGAAGCCTCGGCCGGCATCTCCGGCCTGCGCGGCCTGCATCCCGGCATTCAGAGCAAGCACGTGGGTGCGTTCGGCAATTTCGTTAATGATGTTGACGACGCCGGTAATTTCCTGCGATCGTTCACCGAGCCGTTTAATCCGCTTTTCAATCTCGCGAATGATCTCGCGAATCTTGTTGATGCTCTGCACTGTGTCGGTTACCGCTTGCAGCGCCGTATCGGTTGCCTGCATCGCGGCCTTGGACGAATGATTTGTGGTCTGGGAGATGCGCGCGACATTCAGCATCACCATGACGGCTGAATTCAGTTCCTCCAGCATTTTTTCTGTTTCGAGCCTTTCCTGCTCGGCGAACAGCATGACCGCATCGGATTGGCTTTTGACCTTGCTGGACGATAGATTGACGCGCTCGGACACCTGGTTCACGTCTTTCAATGTCGATGCCGTTTCCTGCGTCAGCAGATTGATCGCATCCGATAGCGTGCCGGTGATATCTTCAGATACTGGGATATTAACGGTCAGGTCTTTCTGACTCAAGCGGGCGACCGATTGCAGCAGATTGATAACCGAGCTGTTCAGTTCACTTCGCGCTTGCTCTGAAGCGGCCAGTTTGGCGGCACGCTCGTCCAGCAGCGCATCAAAACTGCAAGCCAGGATACCGATCTCATCTTTTGCCTTGACCTTGGCTCGCGCCTCGTAGTCACCTTGGGAAATCTGGTCGACTAACGTGGTCAGGAATCTGACCGGCTTCAGGACGCTGAACTCGACGACCGCCACATACAGACTGATCAGCAAGAAAAACAAGGCCAAGGCGATCGTTGCCGTCTCCTGTTTGAACTGCGCTATCGATTCTTCCACAGTTTGGGCGGTATGGATCTTCAATCGCTGCGCCTCTTCAGCGATATGTTGAATCGTGTCCGTCGGTGTCCGGTCGATGCCACGCACCTTGGTATCGACATCACGATAACCGAGGCCGTTTTTGTTCACAAACAATAACGGAATCGCCGCATGATACTGTTCGGTCAGACGATCATGCTCGGCCAGAAATCGATCGGCAGACTTAACAATCTGGGAGTGGCCTTCGGCGGCCATTCGCAATTGCTGGACGGTGCGCTGGGTTTGCTGGCGCATGTCCTCGAACTGTTTGCTGTGTTTATCATAGTCCTTCGGATCATGTCCGCGAATCAGCATGTTTTTCCATTCCTGGACCTGCTTCTTAAACAGGATTGTCCCCTCCAGCGATAGATTAGCAATTCTATTGGCTTGCTCGTTACTTCTGGATATTTCCTCGGAAAAAGAATTCATACGTTCGAAGGCGTAATAGCCCAGTACGGCAAGGACCGCTAACATCACCAGAAAAGCGCCGTGAAGCTTGAGTCGAATACTTAGATTTTTCATGCTGTTATTTGCAATTAAACGTGATTAACAAGACTTCGCGTTTTCGGCGAGAAAAGTGAAGAACCCGCTTTCATTGAAAGCCAGCCAGTTCGTATCCTGTTGCTGGTAAACTCGGGTGACCTGAGCGGCAAGCAGATCGGGTATCGGCACAGAGGCTGCCGGCGCCTCGGTCAGCCCGGCCAGCCATTGCGGCGGGTCTTGCAGCACAAAGCCTAGCGCTCGCTTGCCTTGACCCAGAATCAATACCATCGGCTTATAGACAGCACTTTGCGTTTCAAAAAACAGCCTGTGCAAATCGAAAACGGGAATCAGATGGCCGCGCAACATCGTCACGCCCACCATCCAATCGTGGGTGTGGGGAATCCGGCATGTTTGCGGTGCCGTCACAATCTCGCCCGGGCAATTCTCGGGAAACAGAAAGCCTAAAGGGCCAATCCTAAAGCCAAAACGCTGTATCTCCTGAACGGCTTCATTCGGTGGGGCATCACTGGATGAAAATGCCTGCGAGATCAAAGTATCTACCGGGCCAGTCTCTCTCTCGGCGAGTACGGCATTCATCGCTCGAACACCTTGATCTGATCGAGAATTTCATTTTTCTGATAGGGTTTGGTGATGTAGGCCTTTCCTCCCTGCAACTGCGCCCATACTTTGTCGGCTTGCTCACCCTTGCTGGAGAGAAAGATCACCGGAATATCCCGGGTGGCTTCATCATTAGCCAGTTTGCGACAGGTCGTAAATCCATCGACTTCCGGCATCACGATATCCATAAAAATCAAATCGGGATTCCCTTGGGCGGCAATAGTCTCAATTGCGGCCTTTCCCGAGTGCGCCGTCATCACTTCGTAACCGGCTTCGGTCAGAATGCTTTTCAGGTTGCTTAATTCGACAATCATGTCATCGACACACAAAATTTTTCTAATCGCCATCGCGACTCCTGCAGTTATGGTTTTTTGTAATTGCCTAGCCAATCCATGATACGGCCCAGCATATTCTGGAATTCCGCGGATTTGATCGGCTTAGTGATATAGTTTGTGCAGCCGGCCATTACCCCTTTTACCTCATCCAACGGAGAGGTCTTGGCTGACAACATAATGATCGGCGTTTTTTTCATCGCGGCGATTTTCCTGATCTGGCCGCAGGTTTCGTACCCGTCTATCCCCGGCATCATCACGTCGAGAAAAATGAAGTCATAGGTTTTGGCGGCTACCATGACCAAGGCCTCCTCGCCGCTCTGGGCATAGTCGACATTTAAAGGCGCAACGGCTTTTCCCAGCTCCAACTCAATGATCTTCCGCATCAGCTCGCTATCGTCGACGACCAAAACCGAGTACGCAGTCTTTTTATCCTCGACATTCAATGGATTGTCGCGGACGTAGCAAGCCGCATCAGGGGCTATCTCGCTTCCGATAGCTTCAGGCATATTACTATCCGGAATAATGACTTGATCGAGCACACGGATGACGCGGGTCGCCAATAGCATTCCCTGAATATGATAATTCGATTTTTCCGGTTTATCGGACAAGCCAACTGTCACTACAGGCAGTTTCGGATTTATCGCATCGACATAGTCTTTGCTGTCAAAAAAAGGTTTTTCATCGATATCGACAATAAGGAGATCGGCCGGATCGCTCAGTTTAGCGATAGAGTAAGTACGCTCTCTACTTCCTGTGGCTTGAAAAATTTTCTCAAGCTTTTCTGCGTTTTTCTCGGAAAAATCCCTCAACCCAACTTTGAAGTTTTTTATCATGGTTGTCCTACCTCACCTTGGTATCCTGAGCCCATCTACGCTGTCGATTTAAGCCGAGAAAAATATCAAGCCGATGTGACAGCCTTGTTACAGTTTCACTGCTGCTCGGGCCAATCTCTGAAAGTGTGAATTGTGCACGGTTTTTCCCAGATGAAAATGACGCAGTTCCAGCTGATTTTGAAACGTAAGCTGGAATACCTCTTAACTGAACTGTCATATTCTTCAGTTAAAATCAGGCAATTTTCCGAATGTAACCTATGGCTGATCTAAAGAAAGAACTGCTTCGTATTTTGGATGGAAAACTGCTGACGCCAGTATTTCAACCAATCGTCTCAGTCAGTCAAAGGCAAATCGTCGGCTATGAAGCATTGATTCGGGGGCCTTCGGACAGCCCCCTGCATAGCCCTTCCAACCTATTTGACACTGCCGCCCGTCATGACTTACAAACCGCGCTGGAATTTGTATGCCGGGAAATGGCGATCCGCCGCTTTGCACAGATTGGAATCCCGGGAAAATTATTCATTAATGTCAGCCCGTCTATCTTGCTGGAGCCCGATTTCAAGTCCGGCGAAACCTTAAGATTTATCAAGTCGTCCGGACTGAATCCTCATGTGATTATCATCGAACTGACCGAGCACCAGCCTACCGATGATTACCAGATCATGCGCGAAGCGGTCGAGCATTACCGCAACATGGGTTTTGAAATTGCCTTGGACGATTTAGGAGCAGGCTATTCCGGGTTACGGTTATGGGCGGAACTAAAACCGGAATACGTGAAAATCGATAAGCACTTTGTCCAGGGGCTGCATGAAGACAGAATCAAGATGAATTTCGTGCGTTCGATTCAACACATGGCCGCCAACATGCACTGCAAGGTAATTGCGGAAGGAATAGAAACGGCCGAAGAATTTCAGGCCATTTTCAAAATGGGTATTACCCATGCCCAGGGCTTCTATTTTGCTCGACCATTGGTACAGCCACCGAGGGAGCTGGACAGGAAATTATTTGCCCGCCCTCAGGACCCTGAGAGCCCGTTAAAAATAACTCGTTCAATAAGCGTATCGGAGATAACCAAAACGATCGAGCCTATTCCGTCTGACACGTCGATCAGCCGTGTGTGGGAATTATTTCAAGAACACAGCAACACGAATATCTTCCCCATAGTCGATAACGGAATCGCAACCTCTCTGATTTACCGCGATAAATTTCTCAGCAAGCTGTTTTCTACGCGTTATGGGATCGAATTGCACGGCAAGCAGCCGATCAAATCGTTTGCCAGCAGCATACCCTTCAGTGTCGATAAAGATGCCGCGGTGGAACAGGTCTGCGAACAATTGACTGGCGCAATGTGCAGCGACCCGGCTTTCGTGATTACCGATAACGGCATGTATTATGGTTTTGCTACGGTTTGGGATTTACTTGCAGAAATCACTCGTCAGCAAATCTACTATGCGGACCATACCCTTACCCGGCTGCCGGGCAGCGTTCCGGCCAATTAAACGCTATGTTTTGGCTAGCCCCTTTACCAATTCAGAAATAAAGTTTCCGCAAGGAGTTCGACACCCCATGTGACCAGCAGGCTGAGCGGGATCAATCCCAAGACTGAACGGAGCAGGTTGATGCGGACATCTTGCCAGGAGCTGCGTTTGAGGGTTTGCATGACAATAATTCCTGTCGATTTTCAGAAAACTTCATTGTGCAGCGCTTTCGTTACACTATCGAGACAGTTCGATGACAGTTTGATGAACCCAACCTGAATCTCTACAAGAAATCTTACTTTTCATCGGTTTGATGACTAACGCTAGAAGCCTCTTTTAGAAAAAGAAACCACTTATTCATTTAACTGCAGAACATTTACCGTACCCCAGATTTCTTCGAGAAAGCCGTCATCGATCGGCCGCATGCCGTCCAGTATCCACTGGGCTAATATGCTGGCGACGTTCGGATAAGTCACCCTGACACGGCGGGGATTCATCAGCCAATGCCCAATTAGCCCCGCATCGAGATCGTTCATGATATGACCGTAGCCCAGCTGCTTTAGCGCAGCGGCGTTTGAAATCTGTTCCAGCTGGGAATGCAGGGGCTTGACCATAATTTTCTTTCCCCATAAAAGCGCCTCACTGACCAGTTCAAAACCCGCATTGCTAATGATACCGGAACAATCCAAAAGATCATTTCGGAAACCCTCACGCGATAACGACTTGATTTTGATATGCTCTGACGATGAGGAAACCGCGGCAGGCGTATAGATGAAAAAGTCATACCCTTCAAAAGGGGTGACCAGCTTAACCACTTCCGCGGGATCCTCGAATGGAAGATAGACGATAATCTTGTTCGCTATGGAGAGGGGAAGTGCATCATGCTGAGAAGCAATCACCGGCGGGAGAATCGGCTGACCGAAGTGATGCCAGTGGAGACCGACGCAACTATCCGTCGGTGCAAAATATTTCAACACCCTTTCAGCGATGAAATCGCCCCCTTCGCGTGGTATACGATGCTGAAATGCATATTGATGGCCAATCCCGAGGACCTTTTTTTTACTGAGTTTGCCTGCCCAGGCGGTAACCGGTTCGAAATCACTGATCACCAAATCATATTCGCTCAAATCGAGCGATTTGACTTCCTTGATGAAATTGATCGGACGAGTCTCGAATGCAGTTTTGACATAACTGACATCGCCATTCTTGGTATGAAAGGTCAGGCCTTTCATCAGCTGATAATTATTAAAAACATCCATATCAAAATATTGAGAGGCATCCCTGCCGCTAAACAGATAAGTAACCTCTGCATCGCCAATTTCCGCAAAAGCCTTAGCCATCTCCCGCGCGCGTGTAATATGGCCGTTGCCGGTGCCTTGCACACCATAAAATATTTTCATTGGATCTTTTTTCAGTATTTGGATGCGGATTTCTGATTGATACCGAGCCTAAGATAGCAAGGGCTTATGACAAAAACTTAACCGTACGATGACAGTTTGATGAAAAATGAGGTCCTCTTAACGGCCACACGCACGGTTAAAAATTTGCAGGCAAGAACCTTTCCGCTTCCATTGATTACTCGTTGCCGTGCCGATTGACAAAGGTTATCTCTTGGTTGAACCCCAAAAATGCAAAATGAAATACAGCATCAGGGCTGGTATCTTAATGAAGCTGTCATCAATACGGGTTAAGCTAGTCCCATGAGTAAAATGAAGCGAAAGCGCGTCAATTTCCGTTTTGCCTCCCGGCTCGAATGACTCGATCATCATGGACAACGACATCCTGATTAATCAAGCCCGTCATCTGTATGCGGTATTACTTGTCGAGCTAAAGACTCGATCTGTAAATGATAAAGCTCGTCATGATCGTATCGATCGCTTGGTAGATGCCGCGCATTCCCGCTATCAGCGTCGACTAAACCGCTGTGTGCTTTGTTATGGCCAGCGTATAACTGATTGCGATCGGGAACATCCAAAAAACTGTAATCAGGAACTGTGGAAAAACTTCCGTCGATCTCGATCGGGCAAAATGAATAAAGAAAAGGGTTCGATATGAGGTGGCGCAACCTGGAAGCCTTTACCCACCGGAATAAACGGTAGTTTTGCCCCTTATTAAATAAGCCAAATTAAGGATTCGAATCCTGATCGTGGCCATGAATGCGGTTGATTATGCCCATACTGATCGCGATAAATAAACCGAAAACGATCACGACGGTAGAGATCGAAAAGCCGCCTTTGATCATCAACGAATAAGCGCCGAGCATCATCAATATGCTCAGATTCTCATTGAAATTCTGCACGGCAATCGAGTGTCCTGAGCCCATCAACAAATGCCCGCGGTGCTGAAGCAAGGCGTTCATCGGAATCAAGAAGCTACCGGCCAGAATGCCAATCACAATCAAAAGAACCGACGCTATCCGCCAGTCTGTGACCCGGACCATCGCCAGGACTACCAATCCCATCGCAATACCTAACGGTAATACTTTTACCGCATGCGTAACCGGCACCGATTTGGCGGCGATAACCGATCCGATAGCAAGGCCTACCGCGACCGCCGCAGTTAAGTGCGTGGACTGCTCCAGATTGAGTTCCAGTGCAGTAGCGGCCCAGGCCAGAATAATGAAACGCAAACTGGTGCCAGCCCCCCAGAACAACGACGTCACTGCCAGGGAGACCTGGCCCAGGGAGTCTTTCCAGAGCATCAACAAGCTCTGCCAGAACTCCTTAACCAAAGAAACCGGATCGGGATGCTTTAACTCATGCTCTATCGCCAGTTTGGGAATATAAAAATTGAGGAATGCCGCAATCAGGTAAACTCCCAGAATCACCACGATCGCAAATTCCGGCCCGGTATCGATGCCGCCGTTGAAAGCGAGGCCGTGTAGCGCCTGCACTACATGAAGCTCGACATAATGACCGATCAACAAGCCCCCCAAAATAGCCCCTAAAATGATTGCCGCAACGGTCAGGCCTTCCATCCAGCCATTGGCCCAGACCAGTCTTTCAACCGGCAAACATTCGGTCAGAATGCCGTATTTTGCCGGCGAATATAACGCTGCCCCCAAACCGACAAAACCGTAAGCGATCAAGGGATGCAAGCCGAACAGCATCGCCAGACAACCAATGATCTTGATTGTATTGCTGATGAACATGACCTGCCCTTTCGGCAAGGCATCCGCATAGGCGCCCACAAACGGCGCCAATAGAATGAAGGCGAACACAAAGAACTGCTGCAGTACGGGGATTTGCCAGGCCGGGGCATCCATCGACTTGAGCAGCGCAATGGCCGCGAACAAGAGTGAATTATCGCCCAGCGAGGAAAAAAACTGTGCAGCGAGGATCACATGGAAGCCCCGCGTCATCGCAGGCACCGGGGATACCGGCATCGCGTCGGCTAGAGGGGTGATTGCTTTAAGAGAATTTGAGGAATCAGGCATGGCACTAATACTGTTCAATCCTGGAGATGGGATTCGAGCTGTTTTTGAGGTACAAACGCCGGCTCTTCCCTTTTGACCCAATGCACCAGTTCCAGACGACCATTGAAGTGTTCGACGATAGCGGTGCAGCTTTCGACGAAATCGCCGGTGTTCACATATAAAAACCCGTCCATTTCCTTAATTTCGGCATGATGAATATGACCGCAAATGACGCCGTCCAGCCCTTTGTCGCGTAGCGTGCTGACGATGCTTTTTTCGTATTCGGAGATGAACTGCACGATATTCTTGACCTTGAACTTCACATAACCGGCAAGCGAGAAATGCGACTGAATACCGAGCCAGCGCCTGATTGGCCGCAAAATACGATTGATCCACAACAGAAAGTCATAACCGGCACTGCCCAGCCTGGCGATCCACTGGTGATACTGGGCGATCGCGTCGTATTCGTCGCCGTGCACGATCAGAAACTGTTTGCCATCCGATGTGGTATGGACATCCTGGTTTTTGACGACAATATCGCCGAAAACATAATTGTCGTAGTCCCTAATATTGTCATCATGATTGCCGGGCACATAGATAATCTGCGTACCCTGCCGCGCTTTTCGGAGCACTTTCTGGATCACGGTATTGTGATCGCGCGGCCAATACATTTTCTTCGATAGCGACCAGAAGTCGATGATATCGCCGACCAGATAAAGCTTTTCGCTGTCATTGTATTTCAAAAAATTCAGCAGCACATCCGCCTGGCATTGCGTGGAGCCGAGGTGAAGATCTGATATCCAGATGGTTCGGTAGATTTTGTTATCCATTTTTCTCGCCGTTTTCCGCATTTCAAAGAGGTAATGAGTTGCCGAGAATAACCAATGCATTCGTTACATTTCTGGAGTGGTTTTCTGTTCCCCTATTCATGGTCCAGGATGCTAACAACGATAAATGAAAGCTTTGTGACAAAGCTGAATTTAAGAGTCACAGAAAAAACAACGACACAATGATCAATAGGAGATTTTTTATAGCTTCATTTCGATTTTAAAGCTTTCTAAAATCGATTGATGCGTGGCGGGCAAAGTAGAAGCCGCATAAAGCGAACCGTTATGAATAATGGGGGCAGAGAGCGGACGGCCGGTGCCCTGCATGGAAGCCTTGGCCAGCATCTTGCCATCTCGAACACGAACCCCGTAAAGCGTCCCGTGTTGTCCCACATCAATTATCCAGACAACCTCTTCACCTTTTTCACCCAGCTTTGAAATCACCGGTAACGAGGGATGGGATCGGAACTGGAGCTTCGCTTCCGTGCTGGCAGGATCGGGATATTGCCAGAAACGTTCGAATTTCGGCTTGCTGTTTTCTATCACAATCTTCAACGCGACCAAGCCGGCCGGATGTGTCTTGTCCGGCACGAAAGTGGGTATCATCACAATCGGTGTTTCCGCGACATAGCTGAGCACGGGCTGAGTCACTATCATGCCCATCCACGGAATTTTACACGGATCGCTCACGGTGCCGCAGACGTCGGCAATCTGAAGCCGGTCATATTGAATACCCAGATGTTCCGCATCCAGCAAAAACACGCTGCCGTCCTTGCCGGGCTGAACCAGCACGGTCCGTCCATCCTGCAAGGTGGCTTTGACCGGTGCATTGGCGCCGAGATCATAATCCATCCAGCCCAGGCATTCCGTATAGCTTCGGTGATCGCAGTCGCCACCCGCGGGTTTCAGAGGCACGTTCTGATCATCGAGGCGGGGTATAAAAAGATTCCTGCAGGATTCCATACATGCCTTTGCCGGATTGATCGGATCGAAGTTCGCGCAGAGCTGCTCATCGCATCCCGCCTCGAACTTCAGCCCTGTTTTCAGGCGCATCAAGGTATTGGCATAATCGTGGCGGTCCAAATCCAGCTGCCCATTGCCGGTCGGCACGAGGATTTCATAACTATCGCCGGAAGGATAGATTTGTGGACCTGGTGGCGTCCAGATGCCGCCCCCGCAAATCATTTCCTGGGTGCCGGACTCCACCGTGACAGGACACTCGGCTTCCGGCGTTGTCAGTAACGTAGCCGCTACCGCCTGTTTGGGGCCTTGCTCTCGCCAGACATCCAGGTCGATTTCGAACAGCCAGCCATGAAAAGGCTGCGTATCGCCCGCATTGCCGAATCCGGCATAAACGACGCCCAGACCGCCACGACTCTTGGGGGCATGACGCAAAGCCGCATGCGAATAAGCAGTCGGAGGATTGAAGGTGACGACAGCTCTGCCCTCCTCCGCCGATTTCTCGGCTGCAAGCTCCAATACCGGAAAGGCCTCATCAAGTCTCTTATTCGCCATGTCGATCACGGCCAGACGGTGGCTCACGCGAACGCCCCGCTCCAGGCATTGATAAACGATAATCAGCTTATCCTCTACCTTGACGGGAGTCGATACCAGTTCGACCTGTTGCCCTTCTGGTGCAGGCGCCATGATCTCCCAGTCGAGCGCGCCGGTTTCGGCATTCAGCATGGCAATCAAGCCGTTTGAGCCAGGAACGACCAGCAACGTTTTGTCCTGGACTGAGCTCAGCAAAGGGGAAGCGATAATCGTCTGATCGAACGTGATCGAAGGATGAGCCTTCGATGGAAAGAACGGCGTCACGCGCACTGCCTCATCGTCAGGGAAAGCGGCGCTGGCCGCGGTATAAGTTCTGGCCAAAAACAAGCCAATCACCAGCGCCGTTAATAGCGCATAGTACTGGTGCACAGCAGATTTCATCATAGTGAGCAGAAGGAAGGAGTCTATTTCTCTCATCGTAGTCGCCGACTATTACATGATGATGAAAAAGGCCCTCTGCATGTTGTATTGCAGAGGGCCTATGAACAGGTCAACCTTTTAGTATCCCTTGTGAAAAGGACTTTAGCCTATTTCAGCTAAAGTCCTTGGTTGGCTATTCCGCCGCAGAATCAGAAGTTCTGACGCCGGGCTGCCGGCGGGAAAGAATTACTCAGCGCCCCCTGGCAGCTTGATTTCGATCGTCCGATCATTTCCACTGCTGGGATGCTGGATGTTAACCCAAGCACGACTTTTGTCTTGCGGGTCGAAGTACAAACCTGTGAACTCCGATCCTGGTGTACCGTTGGAAGCCCAACGCGCCAGGCCTTCGCCTTTATCCATCAGATCACCATCCTTATTCAGATCTTTGGCGAACCAGATATCATCGTCAACACCACCGTTACGGTCTTCAACGATGTAGATATTGCCATCATGATCGATCGCCAAATTGTCGGGATTGGCCAAGCCACTACCGACAGGCGCGCCAGTGGCCAAGTCGATGCTCGCTCTGTTAGCGAACACGGAAATCGAGTTATTCTGCAAATCCAGCCGATAGACCTCGTGAGTGGTCGTAGTGGTCATATAGAGGAATTCCCGACCCTTGACAGTCTGAATTTGCAGATCTTCAGGCCGTTGGTAGTCGGTACCTTTAAAGGCAGGCAGATTGGCTGTGTTACGGGCATCAACCGAGGTCACGGCGTTTGCGTCGGTAATCGTCACTGCACCAGGCAAGCCATTGCCATTGGCATCCGTGAACGGAACCCACGCATAGGCGCCGGTAGCATTTGGCGTATTGCCGTCGCCCACCCGCAGGACATAGGTTGTGCCGGCAACGAAATAATCTGCGAGGCCTTCCTTGACATCCTCGAGTGTGGCTGCCGAAGTATATTTATAGACATTGCCGCCGTTCAGTTCATCGATGAAGTACATATTGCCGGCTTTGTCGAACTGAATACCTTCGTGAGACGTGCGTGGAATGACATTCTGATGCACGAAGTCTGCGCCGTTATTGCTAGCCGCTGTAATCGGGCCAGTAATGCCGGGCGCGTCGAGGGGGTTCTTCAGTTCGAACAGACGGCCATAAGAACTGCCTGGTCCCCAGCTTTCTTCAGCGGTGATAAACGTTCCCCAGGGCGTCCAATAAGAGGCGTCAAACGATACATGGGCACCCGCAATTGGGCTGATCCAGACTGTCTCAGTCTGACCCGTGGCTAAATCATGGCGTTGTATGCCCCCTTGACCAGTCTCGAACACGGTGAACTGGAAGCGTTCATTTTGGCGTCCTGTCTCATTGGTGGTGATCATATCCCAGTTGCCACTATTAGGCTCGCCATCGGCAAGTTGACTATGACGGTCTGCGATCGAAAATTGGGTAAAGTTCGGGTTACCCAACGTGATGGGCATTGTTTCATCAGTGGCCGGACCAGCAGAGCTTGCGAGCGGAGTAAAATCCTGAAAGCGGACGGGATCGGCAGACGCCGCCATCGGCAGCATAGCGACGCTGATGACTAATGATGAGCATGATTTTGACAATCGGTTAAATTTCACGGTTGTTCTCCTGTTTAAGGTAGTGCTTAAAAGCACCTTTAAGGTAAGCAACGGAAATGACAAAACCGTGTCAGTTTATTTACAGATTGATTAATTCACAGAGTCTCCTTATCGTGCCTCGCTCACAACAATTCCATAATCGACGATAGTAGAGAATTTAATTTGATTTGTCCTGAAGGCGCAACTTGATTGTCATCAAGTATTAACCGTTCTGACACAGAACTGACATCTTGCTCCCGTAATTTATCGGCATTCTTTAATTACGCTGAGAACAGCCGATGAATAATCTGCCTACCGAAATCATTCCGCCAGCCGCCAAACGCTTCAGCAGCTTTATCGCGGATTCAGAGCCTACCATCAAAGCCGCGCAAGAACTCCGCTATCGGGTTTTCGCCCGTGAAATGGGCGCCAAGCTCAAATCGGCGGGCGAAGAGCTCGATTACGACGACATTGACCCCTATTGCGATCACCTGATCGTTTATGACAACGTTAAAAACAAAATCGCAGGTTACACCCGTCTTTTGAATCATGAACAGGCACAAACGCTCGGCCGTTTTTATTCCGAAGGGGAATTCGATCTGAGCAAGATTCTCGCCCTGCCCGGCCGATTTCTTGAAATCGGCCGAACTTGCGTCGATCCGGATTACCGGGGCGGCGCCGTACTGACAACTTTGTGGTCGGCGCTCGCAAATTACGCTATCGAAGGCGGCTACCAGTATCTGCTGGGCTGCGCAAGCATCACCCCGGGCCCGAGCGGCTACGCGGTCGATGCGGTCTTCCGTCATATCGAAGAAAAGAACCTCGCTCCGCTCTCTTTAACGACTACGCCGACGATCCCCGTACCTCAGCATTTGCGATGCCAGCGCGACGAGTCGGGCATCCCGCCGCTGCTAAAAACCTATCTGCGCCTCGGCGCCCTGGTCTGCGGCGAACCGTTCTGGGACGAGGACTTCAATTGCATGGATCTGTTGATACTGCTGCCGCTCGAAATTCTGGAACAACGTTACAGCAAGCACTACCTGAAAGTGAATCAGCCCCTTGATGAAAGCAAAAATTCGGTTGTACTTTAAAGCGCTTCGGCTCATCCTTTTGTTCCTGGCGGGTTTTGTGATCGCAGGGGGGGGGTTTCCCGTCATCAGCTGGATGCAATCCCCTCTCAAAGCCAGACACACCATAGACAGAATCAAAATACGCTGGCTGCGCTCTTTCGGGCGCATCCTGAATTTGAAGATTGTCCAGAATGGCGCTGTTCCGGTACGGTCCGCCTTGATCGTCAGCAACCACGTTTCCTGGCTGGACATCATCGTCCTCGGCCAGTTTGTGCCGGGCTGCTTTGCCGCAAAGAGCGAGATCGCCGGCTGGCCGGTCCTCGGTTATCTGGCGCGACAGTGCGGCACCCTATTTATCCGCCGGGGCGATAAGAAGCAGATTCTTCACACCACGGAAATGATGACCTGGCAATTGCGCCGGAACGGCAATATGCTAGTGTTTCCGGAAGGGACGACCACTGACGGCCGTCAGGTTTTGGATTTTTATCCCTCGTTGTTTCAGCCCGCGCTGTTGACCCAGGCCGCGGTGCAGCCAGCGGTCATTCGCTACTTGAACGTCGCGAGAGAAACTGCGCCGTTTGTCGATGACGACGAATTCGTTCCTCACTTGTTCAAAATGCTGGCGCACGAGATCATCGAAGTCAGACTCGACTTTCTCCCACAAATCGAAAACGAAGGAATAACCCGGCACGCGCTCAGCAACGAATCCAGAAACCGGATTGCCGCCGTGCTGGTGGCTGAGGATAGCGAAAACGCCATGCCGTTTCTCGATCGGAAGGTAAGGGCTATCCCTTGAGACAAGAATAGTCTAGACTTATTCGACTCTAAGAGCTGAATTCACTGAAAGAACAAACCTGATCATGGCCGACTTCCTCTTACCGGAGCTCGACCAGCTCGAGCGTATCCTCGTGCGCTTCGAGAATCGCGCCCAGTGCGAGATCATCGCGCGTATTCCCTTCAAAAATCATCAGTTCCCGATTCACTGCATCACGCTCGGCTCAAAACAGCCGGAAACGCCGACGCTGGCGTTTTTTGGCGGCGTACACGGGCTTGAAAAGATCGGCTCGGAAGTGATTCTGTCCTATATGGAAACGATCAGCCGCCTCATTGCATGGGATGAGGAATTCGCCGCTCGTCTGGAAAAATCACGTCTCGTCTTTGTGCCGCTAGTCAATCCGGTCGGCATTTACGCAGGCACTCGCGCGAACGGCAACGGGGTCGACCTGATGCGCAATGCGCCGCTCGATGCCGAAGGCGCCACCCGACTGTATAGCGGCCACCGCATCAGTCCTTGTCTGCCCTGGTATCGCGGCCACCCGGACGAAATGGAAATCGAGGCACAGGCCCTATGCCACGTCGTCGAAAAGCACCTTTTTCCTTCCCGCTTGTCGATCGCGGTAGACCTGCATTCAGGATTCGGCCTTCGAGACCGCTTGTGGTTCCCCTATGCCTCGCGCAGGACACCCTTCAACTACCTGGCCGAAACCGTAGCACTGAAGGAAAACCTCGATCGCTGCTATCCCCATCATATCTACAAGATTGAACCGACCTGCAGCGAATATCTGATCCACGGCGATTTGTGGGATTATCTGTTCGACCAGTTTACCGAACGAGCGCCGGAGGGCCGGCTATTTCTGCCGCTGACGCTCGAAATGGGCTCATGGCTCTGGCTCCGCAAAAGCCCCCGGCATCTTTTTTCGCGCCATGGCCTGTTCCATCCGCTGTTGCCGCATCGCCGGCAACGCATCTACCGGCGGCATTTTCTGCTGTTCGACTACCTGCACCGCAGCCTGCTTTTCCCGAAAGCCTGGACAGAACTGACTGAACAGCAAAGATATTTGAATACCCAAAAAGGAATGGAGATGTGGTATACCTGAACATTTCCCGCATCATTTCATTACCCTGACCAACATCAGTCTCGGCGGTGTAGATCTCTTCTATCACCGACTGCGCCATCCATGCTACGGTAAATTGGCAGCGGCTACATTAAATTGGAATGGCAAGGCACGAAAACCCGCCCTGCTCAAATCGCTCAGTCAAGGGTATCCAAAACCTGCACGGCATATTATCGGCTCGCTGTCTTTGCCACTGGCAACATAACTCATAAAACCCACTAAAGATGGGTAAAAATCTGCCCCACTTACCGGGGCCACTACAGTTTTTCTTGGCTAAGACATTAAAACTCTAAGACCATCATATGTCTATGATCTATTTCGCTCACGGTCTTGAAGCCTCGACGCGCAAAGCGCTTTTCATGTTTGGTGCTGACGAGGCAGCGCCCGCGAGGAAAGTGATCACGCACCCATTGTATACGGATAGTTTCAAGATCAGTCCCTATGCCTTTTCCCCGATGCTCTTTATCCACAGCCGCCATGTAGAGTATATGGGTATCTGATGCCCAATCGGCTGCTTTAATGCCGCCTAATCCGATCAATGTCCCGTTGGGAAGATAAGCCGCAAAAAATTTTCTATAAAAAGGCAGCGTTTCTACGGGGCATATCTCAGTGACCAGCCGGCTTTTTTCATAGCGCTCGGATTCACTGGGACAGTTGAAAGCAATGAGATTAACCGCATCCGATAAGGCGGTTGGGGTAGTGTCTAATGGACGTATAGTATAAGTTGTCATTGTTGATTCAAAACTGAATTTCCCTTGCGGATGACTCCGCTTCGGAAAGTAACCCCTGAATGCGCAAAACATCGAGGAGTGCTTTAAAGCCATCGACGTGAAATGCGGTGATGCCAAGGCTTTGCGCAGTACGTACATTGTCGTAACAGTCATCGAAGAAGTAGACTTCGCAAGGTTCTACTTCACATTGGTGAAGTGCCAGCATGAATATCTCCCGGTCCGGCTTAACGGCTCCCAGTAAATGCGAGATCAGGACAATATCGAAATCTTCTTCGAAGTCCTTGAATTTCTCCCAATGCAGGGGATTCGAGTTGCTCAGGCAGCCTACCCGGTAAACAGTCCGCAGTTCCCGAAGTAGTTCGCGCGCCCCTGGAAAAAAGGCTCTAGGCCAGGATTTAAATTCGTTCAAGAATACTTGCGGTGTGAGGCGAAGCCCCCATTCGGAAATGAAGTTCTCAGCAAACTCAAAAGGCTCCGTTTCTCCTGACTCGAATCGCCGAACCGAAGGCGACAAGAGCCATCGCGCTTTAATTGCTGTGCGTTCAAGAGGCTCAGACAGGTAGCCGTTCAATCTTTCGAAAACGTAGCTTTCAATCAATACACCGCCCAGATCAAACAGCAACAGCGAAGGACGATTCATCCCCATCTCCCAGTTATCCATTCAAAAGCGCTCACTCATGGCTAATCGCAACCATAGAGGGCTGGTATATGCTAGGGAAGAAATATGTCATTAATATTTCATCGGCATGCATCGATCATTTTTGCCGGATTTCTTACATTTACCCGTGCCGCGGAAAGGGAGAGATTTCATTGCCGAAAGCATGACGAAGTATTTTTCAGCACCGGACCAACACGTCAATCATTTAACTGTGTTATCTGTAAGAATTTCTCAAAAAGCACAATTTTTATGGATCAATACGCTTTTCTTCACTCATCGCTTTTTGAACTCGCTAGCGCTAATCCCATATTTTTTCAATTTTCCGTAAACCGCGCGGGGCGTCAGCCCCATGGCCTCCGCCACCTCTTTGATGCTGCCGTGATGGGCTTGCAATGACTGATGCAGGAAAGCCTGCTCGGCGTCTGCCAGAATTTGACTTCTATAAGTGTTCCAATCCTGTGCGGATACCGATGGTGCGGGTTTCGCGTCCAATTCCAACCGATTGAGTTCATTCCCTTTGCCAAATAACACACTGCGCTCAAGCGTATTTTCCAGCTCTCGCACATTGCCGGGCCAGGCGTAGGCGCGAATTTGACTCATCACCTCCCGGCTGACCGACAGGATATTCTTGCCGTATTTGTCGTTCAGACGCTTAAGAATCAACTGAACCAGATGTGGCAAGTCCTCCGGACGTTTTGCCAGCGGCGGTATCCATAGCCGCACCACATTCAGCCGGTAAAACAAATCCTGACGAAACAAGCCTTGTTCAACATGCTGCTCCAATTGACGATTACTGGCCGCAATAATCCGCACATCGACACTCAAGGTGTGCTTGCCGCCGACCCGTTCCATCTCGCCTTCCTGCAATACCCGCAACAGACGGGTTTGCGCGGCCGGCGATAATGTATCCACTTCGTCAAGAAACAAAGTTCCGCCCTCGGCCCGTTCAAAAAAACCTTGATGCACTTCCACTGCCCCGGTAAAAGCGCCTTTCTCATGGCCGAATAGCGCGCTTTCGATCAGGCTTTCGGGAATCGCGCCGCAATTAATGGCGACGAAAGGCCGGTGTCCGCGCTCGCTCATCGCATGGGTCGCCCGCGCGATTAATTCCTTGCCGACGCCGGTCTCTCCATTAATCAGCACTGTCGCGAGGGTGGGCGCGACGACTTCCACCTGTTGTAAGACCTTTTGCATGGCCGGTGATTTGGCGATAATAGCCGGCGCCGGTTTAGCGGGATGCTGCTTGGGCTTGTTCCACCAAACATTCCGCATCCGTTCCTCGATACGGGAATGCAGCGCCGCCATTTCCAATTTATCCTCCCGCTGATCCTCGCGCCGGTACTCCAGGCCGGGCTTGTCAGCGGCGGTATCCTGGCGGGTGTGAATACAAACTTCACAACCGCCATCCTTCCTGGCGATACTCTGGCGGATTTCCACCTTGGCGTAACCGAAATTGCGGGCGGCTATGCCGCCAAACACGCTGGATGTCATTCGGCACAATTCTGGAAAATTGGTCACGCCGTCGCCGAACGGACAGCGGCTGTTAACTACCGTAATAGTCCCGGGCTCGACCGATGCCAGCGAGAAATTCCCCCCAATATGATTTTTTAACGCCAGTATCAAATCAATGTAATCCTCCCGGCCCAGTTCGCCCACTCTCTGATATTCGTCTCGATAAGTCTGCTCGAAATACTGCCCGGCGCTCTTGGCGATACGGTCGATCACCGATTCGCAATAATCGCCCCCTTCCTGCTCGCAAGCATGCATCAGCTCCAGGATGAAAGTTTGCAGGAAAAATGCCGGGGAAATCTGGGAGAAATCGTTTTTGTTCATGTTGGCAATTAGTGAAGATAAATTTCACTAATTGAATCACCACTTCAATTAATGCACAAGTCTAAATTATTAGATTATTGATTTTATTCATCTTTATACTTAACGCTTTTCTGGCCTGGAACTTGCAATTGCCCTTGTGAGAGTGCAAATGGAAGAAATCCGGAGGGAAATAGCGACATATACAGCTTGTACATCCGGAATCAAACCGCAATTGCACGGTTCTTTGACGAGGCGCCGATGTTTTAGTCGGCGTTGAATGAATCTAACAATTATTTTCCGGAGACCCTCATGAGCACCGATAAACCGCCGTTAAATCCGCATCCGCTTAGCGAATATGTAGCCTGGGCCGGCAGCCGCAACCGCGAGCCGATCCTCGGCGTACTAAAAGAAAAACTACCTAAGGAGCCGGGGCGAGTTCTGGAAATGGCCAGCGGCAGCGGCATGCATATTAATTTCTTCGCGCCGCACTTCGAACATCTGCACTTTTATCCCACCGACAAGGACCAGGAAGTCTTCGACAACATTAAACAGCTGACCGCCGACCATGGCAACGACAATATCGCCGATCCGGTGCATCTGGATCTGACCAATCCCGACACTTGGTTCAATCCCGGCGAAAAAAACTCGTTCGACGCGATTTTCTGTATCAACATTTTTCAGGTCGCGCCGATTTCGATTGCCGACGGCATGATGGAATGTGCTTCGCATCTGTTAAGTGACGACGGCATTCTATTGATCTATGGCCCGTTCAAAGTCGAAGGCCGTTTTACCACAGACTCGAACGAGGAGTTCCATAACACCTTGTCGTCCTACCAAGTGCCGGAATGGGGCTTGAAAGACGTGGCCGATCTGAAAAAGGCCGCCGCCAACCATGGCATGGTGTTGAAGGAAATTGTCGACATGCCGGCCAACAACTTTTCGTTGATTTTCGGTCGAGGATAAACCCTGGCGGGCTGACAATATGAGCGACCTGTTGTGCAAAAGCCTTAAAACCACCCGCATCGATGCTAGTGTTTGGCGCGATCGCGGCGAAGGTCTGAGTTTTTGCGGCGGCAAATATATCCATGGGCTGACCCTTAAAGACCAGGCGGAGAGCGTTTTCGAAGATGTGGTACGAATCAAGTTTCATTCGCTGGTGCCGGCGGATATTCCAGTTTACGGTTTTGTTTACGATGTCATATTCAGACAAGTACTTGAAGTGCTCGCCGCCAGCGCGGACGGGTGGGCAAAACGATGACCACGGACAAAATGGCGTTAGTACTGGGGGTCGGTCCTTTACAGGGACTCGGCGCGGCGTTGGCACGTCGTTTCGCGGACGAAGGCTTCCAGGTTTTTATCGCTGGGCGCAGCTTGGGGAAACTGGCTTTGGTCGCGGACTCCATCGCCGAAGCTGGCGGCGCGGTGTTTCCGGTAGTCGCTGACGCCACCGTCGAGACTGACGTACAACGATTGTTCGAGAGAGTGGCCGCGGGTGGGGTTTTGGAAATCGCCGCCTACAACGTCGACAGCAATATCCCCGCGCCCTTGCTGGGCACCGATGTCGACACCTTTACCGCCTTATGGCGACAAAACTGTCTCGGCGCTTTTCTGTTCGGCCGCGAAGCTATCAAACACATGCTGCCGCAACAGCGCGGTACGCTATTTTTCACTGGTGCAACCGGATCGCTGCGCGCCAAACCGCCATTCACCGCGTTCGCTGCCGCCAAGGCCGGGGTGCGCGCACTGGCGCAAGGTATGGCGAGGGAATTCGGGCCGCAAGGCATTCATGTCGTGCATGCGGTGATCGACGGTGTCATCGACGGCGACCGTGCACGCGCACAATTCCCGGAATTTGTCGCCGCGAAAGGACAGGATGGGCTGCTGCAACCGGAGGCGATTGCCGAGACTTATTGGCAACTGCATCGTCAACATCCGAGCGCCTGGACCCACGAAATCGATTTACGTCCATTTAAGGAACCCTTTTAATGAGCACGAGCTATCCTGATTGGCGGCTGCAGGGGCGCTATTTCGAAACCTGCAACTGCGCTGTTGCCTGCCCTTGCGTTTGGTTGCAGCCGCCCAGCGAAGGGGAATGCAAATTGCTGGTGGCCTGGCATATCGACGAGGGCTATCTAGAAAACATCGAGCTGGATGGGTTGAACGTTGCGCTGGCCTGCTATGCGCCCGAGAATATGATCAAAGGCGGCTGGAGCGCGGCCCTGTATATCGACGAGCGAGCGTATGCTTCTCAGACTGAGGCGTTGACCCGTATCTTTACCGGTCTGGTTGGCGGCCATCCCAGCGTTTTTCTGGGCTTCGTAGGGAGCGTATGGGGAATCCAACGGGTGGCGATCGATTATCTGGAAGAAGGCGATACCCGGCGCCTGTCGATCCCCGGTATCGCCGAAGCCGAAATTCAAAGCATTCAGGGACTGCGCGGCGGTGATGCATCAATTGGCAATCCGCCATTATGTGTTGTCGCCAGCCACCCGGCGACAGTCGCCAAGTCGAAACGTTACCGGTACCAAGACCACGGCCAAGACTGGAACTTCTCCGAGCGTAACGGCTATCACTCGGCCTTCGTTTACCAACCGTAAGCCATGTCCCTAAAGTCAGCCTCTGTTCTGGTGCTTGCGATAAGTGGAGCGTGGAGCTATTTGCTGTATCAATCCTGGCATATGAGCCATCTGCCGATGGCGCAAATGTGGATGGCGCCCAGCCGACTGACGGACTGGACGACGGATGATTTTACGTGGGTGGTCGGGATGTGGGCGGTGATGATGGCGGCGATGATGCTGCCGACGGCAGTACCGATGCTGGCAGCTTTTTCGCGTTATTGCCGGCGCGACGCCGCCGCCAACGAATGGCGCACCTTGTGGTTTGGCAGTGGATATCTTGCTGTTTGGATGATTTTCAGCATCGCCTTGACGCTGTTACAAGGGCTGTTCCATGGCTGGGCCTGGCTTTCTCCGATGATGGACAACCGCCAACCCTTACTCGCCGCCGGAATTTTTCTGATCGCCGGTGCGTATCAGTTTACCTCTCTCAAACAGTCCTGCCTGCATCACTGCCGCACGCCCTTCGGGTATCTATTAAATCATTGGCGTCCAGGCAATAGCGGTGCGTTACAGATTGGTTTCAAGCATGGGCTCAGTTGCCTGGGCTGCTGTTGGGCGCAAATGCTGATCATGTTCGCGGTTGGAGTGATGAACCTGGCGGCCATGCTGCTCATTACATTGTGGGTGACCATCGAAAAATGGGCGCCCATCGAAGCGAAAAAACTCAGCTATGGCAGCGGGTTTCTATTTCTGTCTTGGGGCTTGTATAGTCTATCAACCGCAATTTAAATATCCACTGTAAATTTTGGAATTAATAGAGAGTCAGTCATGACCGCTGAAATCTGCATCTACCGGTTGCCCTCTCATACTCTTTCGGCCGGTGAACATCGCAGAAATGATATTTCCCTCTTCTCGTAGCTCGGTGACAATAACTGCTGCCACATGCACGACCACCATAACCATCAGCACGTAAAAACTGTATAGATGGACTGAGACAATCGGCTTGCGGAAACTACGCATGCTTTCATAGGCTGCCGCCTCATACATCTCCGGCGAATAGGGCTGCAACGAATCTGGCGCAACATCAGGCGCAGCCACCCATTGCGCGATCCAGTGCCCGATAGGCGGGTAAAAAAGATCGGTACCGGCCAGGGCTAGACCGGTGATTGCCTGAACGAACATAAGAAGAA
>JBPFEG010000040.1:0-9927 GCA_051061015.1 Methylomicrobium sp. | reverse complement strand
ATGAGTAGAATCTGCACAACGGCTAGGATCATTCTCCAATAATTTCTTTTTGCCTCCGAGAATGCAATCAAAAGGCAGCTGTTTAAAATAAAATTCGCCGCTCTTCTTTTTTGCCGGAAGGTCAATAGTCCTGTCAAATTTGTGCGTTGTTGCCAGCATAATGCATGGCTTAACCATTGCCATGGCAAAAGGTACACAGTGGCAGATAATTTCCTTGCGAAGCATATTGATGTCGCTTGTTGAAGTTATGATCTCTCTAAGAGAAACAGGCTCTCCATCCGGGTTGAATGCAGCTAATGCAGTCTTTTCAAGTATTTTCTCAAGCAAATCTTGCTGATTTGATAACTGATCTTGCAACTCATCAATATAATTGAGCTCATCATCAAAGTTATTGGTCTCAATTCGTCGGTTAATTGATTCGATGGTTTTGATTACTTCATCGAGGCGTCTAAGCTCACGATTAATCGTATTGTTGTTTTTACCACGCCTGATCCATTGCTTGTATCTGTCCCGGTTGATCTGTTTGCAACCGTCAGTGCCAGGTACCCAGCTTTCAAAGTCCAGGTCAATCATATCTGCACGTGATAGAAAACTTAAAAATTCAATCCCTCTTTTGTTTGCCTTTTCAAAAAGATCGGGTGAAAAATCTATCTGAGCCTTCTGTGGCGTTATAAAGATCAGGTTATTAAACCCGCCATCTAAAGGGATGGCTTCTTGCATACTCTCTATGAATGAGTTGATAACGCCGTAACTCTTACCGAAACCAGTACCGTCATTTGAAAAAATTACAGCAGGTTTCTCTTTTGTCGTAACGTCATAAAGTTGGGAAGCCTTCTTTCGACAGGCATTGATAGCATCCATAATTGCTTTTTGAGGCTCATTAGCACTGGCACATTGAAAAAACGAAAAATCTGATGTGTTTTCTTTCATAGATGACGTCCATAGAACATGTTTCCAATCGCTTAACCGCATTGATAGCCGTGTTAAAGCGCCCGTTTTTTAAAAATGATGCCAGCAAAGCTTCTGCCTATTTGCTTTTATTGGCTCTTCAAGATGAAGTCTTAAAAACAACACTCAATGATTGCCTGGCAGAATCATTAAAGATCTTTTATGAATGATCGTTGTTGAAATCCTTACTCTTAATGGTGTGATAAACCTTATGCAGCAAGTGCTCGGAAGCCAGTTTCCTGAACTCGCTGTCGCTCATCAGCCTATTGAAGATTTCATCGTTGCCCTCCATGCGATCGATCACCAGGCCTTCAAAGGCCTTATCGAAGACATAGCGAAAATCATCGACCGAGTTTACCGCGGCGGCTTTGCGCAGATTTTCGTTGGCTACGGCTTCTTCCTGGATCTGGTCGAAGAACAACTGGTCCGCCTGCGTGAAATCGGTGCCGAAGTGCTCGTTCAGGATGTCTATCAGCTCCGAAAGGCGGATCACGTCGTCTCCGCTTCGGCCGGTGCCGACATCACTGGGCCCTTTAAGCGGATCGGCTTCGCCGCCGGATAAATCGATCTGGCCTTCGCTGATTTTCTGCAGGCGGTAATATTGCAGCTCCACATCATCTTCCAGATGATAAGCAGGGCCGGAAGCGCACCGGGGCAATTTGGTCAGCAGGAAGCGCAGATAAGAGTAGAGTTTCTCCAGGTCCGAATCCTGATAAGGGATGACCTGCGAAAGAAAGCCGTAGAGGTTCCTGAAATTGACAAACAAACCTTTCAACGCCTCCTGCCCGTCTTCCGGCAAGGCTTTATAGCGTTCCACCGCCTGATCCAGCACGCCGTTCATCCTGGCATGGTCATGCACTGTCTCCTTGCGCCGGGGCTTGAAGTATACTTCGCAGAAGGCATCGATTTCCTCCTCGAAAACAATGCCGGCTTCATCGATCTGATGCTGAAGACGGTACAAATGTTGGGCGTCGGTCAGCTCTTCAACTGGCGGGCGCTCATAAAAAGGTTTAAACGCGGCATGGATCTCTTCGGGCTTGTTGCGGAAATCCAGCACAAAGGTGTCCTCCTTGCCGGCGCACGTACGGTTCAAGCGCGACAGGGTCTGCACGGCCTGAATCCCGGACAGTTTCTTGTCCACATACATCGTATGCAGCAAGGGCTGGTCATACCCGGTCTGGTACTTTTCGGCCACCAGCAGCACTTGATAGTCATCGGTATCGAATTTTTCCGGCAGTTCGGTTTCCTTGATGCCGCCGTTCATGCCCACCTCGGTCCAGCTTTTTCCCGGCGCATCCGGATCTTCCACGACGCCGGAAAAAGCGACCAGCGACCTCACGTCCTTATAGCCGTTGGCCTTGATGTACTGGTCGAACATCTGCTTATATCTGACCGCATGCAGACGCGATTCCGCGACTACCATGGCTTTCGCCCGGCCGCCGATTTTGTGCTTAACGTGCATGCGGAAATGCTCCACCATGACCTCGGTCTTCTGCCCCAGATTGTGCGGATGCAGCGATAAAAAACGCGCCAGAGCCCGAGCCGCCTTTTTCCGCTCGACATGCGGATCGTCCTCGGCCGATTGCACGATATGAAAAAACGCTTCGTAAGTCGTGTAGTTTTTCAGCACATCCAGAATGAACTTTTCCTCGATGGCTTGGCGCATGGTGTATTCATGGAACGGCGCCTCACCGGACGGACCGGGCTCGTTGAACACATGCCGGGTCTTGTATTTGGGCGTGGCGGTAAAGGCGTAAAAACTGATGTTCGGCTGCCGGCCGCGTTTCATCATCTCGCGCACCACCTCGGCCATCTGGTCCGGATCGTCATCGTCCAGGCCGTTGTCGGCCACATAATTGGCCGCCGCTTCGGCAATGTCGTCCTTGTTCAGCACGCCTTTCAACTCCATCGCGCTTTCGCCGGATTGCGAACTGTGCGCTTCATCGACAATCACCGCATAGCGCTTGCCCTGCGTGGAAAGCTGCAAGGCAGCGTTCGCATCGCGCTCCTTATTCAGTTTCTCCAGGGTTTCGGCGACAAACGGAAACTTCTGCAATGTGGTGATGATGATCGGCGTGCCGGAGGTCAAGGCCTGCACCAGCTGCCGGGTATCCTCGTCAATTTTCCGGACCACGCCCTGTTTGTGTTCAAACTGATAGATGGTGTTCTGAAGCTGCTGATCGAGCACCCGCCGGTCGGTAATGACCACCACCGAATCGAACACCTTGCCGTCCGACTCGTCATGCAGGCTGCTGAGACGATGCGCCAGCCAGGCGATCGAATTGGATTTGCCGGAACCGGCGGAGTGCTGCACCAAATAATTCCGGCCCGGCCCGTATTCCCTGGAGTGGCGCACCAGGCGGCGCACCGCATCCAGTTGATGATAGCGGGGGAAGATCATCGTCTCCTTGCTGATCTTTTTGATGCCTTGATCGGTGAGTATCCGTTTTTCCTCCACCTGCAAATGCATGAACCGGCCCAGAATATCCAGCAGGCTGTCGCGGGCCCAGACTTCCCGCCACAAATAGGCGGTCCGGTAACCACCATCGGCTGCCGGCGGATTTCCGGCGCCGCCGTCGCAGCCCAGGCTGAACGGCAGGAAGAAGGTCTTATCGCCGCTCAGGCGGGTGGCCATAAAGACCAGATCCTGATCAACCGCGAAGTGGACCAAGGTCCGTTTTTTAAATTCGAAGATCAGTTCGCGATGGTCGCGGTCTTTCTTGTATTGTATTTTCGCGTCTTCCACGGTCTGGCCGGAAAGCGGATTTTTCAGCTCGGCGGTAATAATCGGCAGACCGTTCAGAAACAAAACCATGTCCAGCGAATTGCCGTGCCTGTCGCTGTAATGAAGCTGACGGGTGACGCTCAGGACATTTTGGCCGTACAGTTCCCAGCTTTCCGGATTCAGCCGGTTGTTCGGGGCGAAGAAAGCAACCTTGAGTTTTCTGCCGTAACACTTGAAACCGTGGCGCAGCACCTTGAGCATGCCTTTAACGGCGAGTTCCTTGACCAAAGCGTCCAGGACGATTTTTCCTGTCGCCGCGCCGTGGATGGCTTCCAGGGCATTCCAGATTTTTTCCTGCGTGGCTTTGAAGAATGCGACGAGCCGCGCGGGCTCCAGGGCCAAAGACGCATCGTAATCGCTGGATTCGCCTTTTACGAAACCGTGCTGAGTGATCAGACAGTGTTCAATGGCGTCTTCGAGCCTGGCTTCCGTGTGTTTTTTGCTCATTGTTATTCTTCTGGGGCATTATTTTTATCGGAAACTTACATATAAAAATTTATATGTAAGGATAAATGCATTTTCTTTACATATAAAAATCTATATGTAAGGATGATAGATTTTATCTTACATATAAAAACCCATATGTAAGGAAGTTTTTGTTTTACACAATAAACAAATCAAAATAGCGGGCAAACACATACAATCGATTACGTTCATAACCTGTCGTTTCAACCAGAATTCCCATTTCTTCCAATTGTCTTACCAAGCCGCTTGCGGACTGGTGCGAGATAGCCAATATCTCAGCCGCATCGCTGACGCTGATCATTGGGCTTTGATACAAGTGCATCAGCAGTTTTTTAGCGTTTTCGGCACGCTTGCCCAGCCCCAGAATCTGGTGTTCCACATCCTGACGCAAGTCCATGATAGCCATAAAGGTAGCTTTGCTTTTAGTCGCTATTTCCACCACGGCGGTCAAAAAGAACTTCAACCAGTGCAGCAAATTATTCGAACTGCGCACGACCGTTAAGGCATCATAATAGGCGCCGCGATTGCGTTCGAAAAAATCGGACAAATACAGCGCCGGCTTATGCAGCAAGCCTCTTGAAACCAGATACAAGGTAATCAGCAGGCGGCCGATCCGGCCATTGCCGTCTAAAAACGGGTGGATGGTTTCAAACTGGTAATGGCTGATCGCTATGCGAATCAGGTCCGGGACTTGTATCTGTTCGTTATGCCAGAATTTTTCCAGATCGCTCATCAGTTCCGGCACTTCATTGGGGTGCGGCGGCACGAAGACCGCATTGTTCAGGTTAGAGCCGCCGATCCAGTTTTGGGAAATGCGGAATTCACCCGGCGTTTTATGTTCGCCGCGCACCCCGTCCATTAAAATGGCGTGCGTTTGCTTCAGCAAACGGTTGGACAGCGGCAGGTTTTTCAGCTCCTCAATCGCGACATTGATCGCCTGCACATAATTTTGCACTTCCTGCCAATCGTCGCGTTTTTCCGGCGCGATTTGCTCCTTGCGCATAATGGCTTCATCCATTTGCGTTTGCGTGCCTTCAATCCGGCTGGAGGTGTTCGCCTCCTTGGTGATATGCATGCGAATGAACAGATCCACATCCGGCACCATCAACGACAGTGCATTGAGTTCGGCCAGAGCCCGGGAAGCCTGCTCCAGCAGCGTATTGACGCCGGGCTCCAGCCATTCCCAGCTTTGGTTGACCGGTGTCGGGGAAAAGCTTTTGTATTGATATTGCTGTTGCCATTGGACCGCAATGAATTTCTCGACTTGCATCAGACCTTATCCTTAAACGTAGGTTGGGTTAGCGCAGCGTAACCCGACTTTAACCTTCATCATCATTCATGCCCGATACCCTCGACAAAATCAACGCCGGAATCTCCCCATTTATCGGAAATGATGCCCTGATCGACATAACGATGCAGGCTTGAGTATCGCCATTTGGACGGTTTGTCTGTATATCCATGCTTGACGGGATTATAGTGAATGTAATCGACATGGCGTTCGAAATCCGACTTGCCGCGCAGCATATGCTCCCAATACCGATGCTGCCAGATAGCCTGTTCGCCTCTTTTAAGCCTCGAAGCATCGGGCGGCATTTTATATTCAAGTGCGCAATGTTTGGTAAACCAGGTTTTGACCAATCGCCAACGGGTGGCAAAATCGGCATCGCCCGGCGGCAACGTCCAAATGCAATGTAAATGGTCGGGCAACACCACAGCCGCGTCGATCTCGAAAGGCCGTTTTGCCATGACATGTTGAAAAGCCTGGCGCAATACCTCAACATTGGCATCCTCGGCAAACAATTTACGCCGTTTCTCGGTGACCAGCGTGAAAAAATAGCTCCCGCCGGGAACGAACGCTCTACGATATCGCATTGCAAAACCTCAATAAAACGTAGGTCGGGTTAGCGATAGCGTAACCCGACGCATCGAAGCCGTAAATGTCGGGTTACGCTATAGCTAACCCGACCTACATAATTTTGCATCAGGCCGCCTCCTCATCAGGAACATCGATGCTGCTGACATCGATCTTGCCGGTGACGGCGGCGGTGATCAGGGCGGTGCGGTATTCGGTGAGGCGTTCGATTGCTTGACTATTTATTGCAACCATCTTATCGACTTTTGATACGGAAATTTTTAAATACTCTGAAATACTACGTTGTTCTTCAAGTGGAGGAACTGTAATCAACATTCGATTGAGATGTTCAGGCCCAAAGTGCTGAATTGTTGACCCTGTCTTAAACATATCAATTTGAGAAAAGAACATCTCTGATGACACAAGCCAGCGAATATATTCCTTTACCACTTTTCCAGTTTCTGGCCAGAGTCTAATTAATCCGGTATAAACAATCGCCCCAACAGATTCTTCTGTAACTTCACAAACAAGGCCCGTTGAAGCGCTCCCGCTTATAAGCAAGTCCTCTAATTTGCATCTAAAATGAGGCCACTGACTTTCTACCTTTTCTGGATCTAAATAGTTACAACCATCCAGATTTACATAATCAAATTGCACATTTCTTATTCGTAATAGTGGTATTCCTGAATCCTGAAAATCGACAGCCATAATCCCTGGCCCTTCTTGAAAACCAATATGAAACTTAAATTTTGTAATATCCCAATGTGCAGACACATCACCCAACCAATCCACGCCTGAAGGTTGCATCGGCGCATCCGGATTCAATCCCTTGGTGACCATCTGGGTAATCAAGGCTATGCGTTTTTCGTTGAGTTTTTCGATCAGGGCTTTTTTCTTTTCGATCAGTCGGTCGATTTGCGTGGTTTTGTGGTCGAGAATGTTAGCAATTTGAATTTGCTCATCCATTGGTGGAATTGGAACATAAAAATTTCCTAAATCATTCTTGGAAAGCTCCATAAATGTTGTACCTAATCCAAGGGAATTTAACTTCTCAGAGTTGCATAGCAAAGCGTAATAATGAAATCTTTCGTATGCATTATCAGAATCTAGCACCAAAGATTTGCATCCTTGATTTGTGCACAATTCTTGCGCCGATTGTACAACTTCACCAATAGGTGCTCTTGTACTTATAACAATACTTTTCTTAGGTATAAGTGTTGTTCCGCAAGATAGTAATCCTTCTTCCGTAATTTGCCTTTGAGACGTTTTTATATAACCAAAATTTGCTTGGGAAAAATCGGCAGGTGTAATCCAAATGATATCTCCTCCCCAATTAATAGAATCAGCAGAACTCGGTGTGGAGCCATTAACAATTTTGTACTTTCGCTTTATTTTTGCAGAATTCCAATGACTGGGTATGTTACCTAGCCAATCAATCCCACTAGGTTTATATTCGGTATAAGCAAGCAATTTCACTAAACCGTCTCCCTCAGCATTCCTAAAATCTCCACTTCCAGCCCTTTAATCTCCGCCTCGATCTCGCTCAATTCCCTAGGCGGCTCGTACTGATAAAAATGCCGGTTAAACGGAATTTCATAGCCGACCTTGATCTTGCCGTGGTCGATCCAGGCATCGGGCCTATAGGGTAGGACTTCCTCGGCCAGATAGGCTTCGCAATGGTCCTGCACCAGTTCCAGCAGTGCCGATTTGTCGACCTTGCCTTTGGTCTTTGCGGTTTCATAATCCAGCGGCAGGGGCAAATCGATCAAGGGGTTTACCGTATCGCGCCGGCCATTGGCCAACAATGCGCCCGGAAACGGCACGTTCTCGCTGTCGCGCAGATCGGGATCGGGCTCGGGGTTGCCTTTGGCGTCCAGGCAAGGCTGCGCGGTCGGGTCTTTCTCCCCCAGGGCGCCCGGCGCCAGCAGGGCTTTTTTCAGGGAGGCATCCAGCTTCACGTCGGAATCCTTGAAGGCTTTCGCCAGTTGTTTTTCAAACAGGGCGCGGTCCTTGACCGGCTCGCCATCGGCGAAAGCCGGCTTCATGCCATCCAGGATGCGCAGTATTTCCTGCTGGGCCTGCCGGCCGGCCAGAATTTCTTCGGCGATTTCGCCCTTGTTTTTGCGCTTTTGGGATATTGCCAAGGTTTCAAAATAAGTGCTCTGCCGCACGTTCCCGATGCGCTCGTCCGTGACCGCAAAGTTCAGGCGCAGCGGCCGTTCGACGGTAATCTTGAAATAGCCGAAATCCTGGTTGTGGAAAACTTTGCTGACGATGACCGCTTTGCTCTGGTCGCGGCCAGGGTCGATGTTGGACTGGATGTCCTTCAGCGTTTTCCGTTCGTCATGCCCGAAGCCGGCGTAGATGGTCGTGATTGCGGCAATATGGTCCGGTTCGCCGCCAGGGATGGTGGCGAGGGGCGAAGGTCGGGAACCGAGAGCTTCGCCGTCTTCGCCCTCGCCGATTTTCTTGCGTTTGTTGCCCAGGCTTTTCTTCATTTTCCAGGCGAATTCGGTGGCGTTGATGAGCTGCACCTTGCCTTGGCGCTCCGGCGCTTTCCGGTTGGTGACGATCCAGATGTAGGTATAGATGCCGGTATTGTAGAACAGCTGGTCCGGCAGGCCGACAACGGCTTCCAGCATGTCGTTTTCGATGATCCAGCGGCGGATGTTGCTTTCGCCGCCGCCCGCATCGCCCGTGAACAGCGGCGAGCCGTTGAAGATGATGGCGATGCGGGAACCCTCGCCGCCTTCAATCCCTCCGGGGGCAGGAAGCTGGTAAGACGCGGGCGGGCGCTGCATCTTGGAAATCATGTGCAACAGGAACAATAAGGCGCCGTCATTGATGCGCGGCAATCCGGGGCCGAAGCGGCCGTCGAAGCCGAAGGTTTCATGTTCGCGCGTGACGTGATCCTTTTCCGGCTTCCATTCTACGCCGAAAGGCGGATTGGCGGCCATGTAGTGAAAGCGTTCGCCCGGGTGGCCGTCGCCGTCGGTCTGGCCTTCCTTGGGCCGGCCGGTGCCCAGGGTGTCGCCGAATACGATGTTTCTGACATCCTCGCCTTTGATCATCAGGTCGGAACCGCAGATGGCGTAGGATTCCGGGTTGTATTCCTGCCCGAACAGTTCGACGTTGGCCTGGCCGTTTTCTTCCAGGATGGCTTTTTCCGATTCCGAAAGTATGCCGCCGGTGCCACAGGTGGGATCGTAGATTTTGATGACCTTGCCGGCTTTGTAGATGTGCTCCTCGCCGGTGAACAGCAGCTTGACCATCAGCTTGACGACTTCGCGCGGCGTGAAGTGATCCCCCGCCTCCTCGTTGGCCTGTTCGTTGAAACGCCGGACCAGATCCTCGAAGATGTAGCCCATCGCGGTATTGGAAATACGGCTGGGATGGAAATCGACGTTGGAGAATTCCTTGACCACTTCGAACAGGCGGTTCGATTCATCGAGCTTGTCGATTTCTTCCTCGAATTTGAATTTTTCCAGGATGGTGCGCGCCCGCGTGGAAAAGCTGGCGATGTAGTAATTCAGGTTGCGGGCGATATGGTCGGGATCGGCCAGGATGGTTTGGAACGACAGGCCGCTTTTGTTGAAAAAGCTGAGCCCGGTTTTATTGAAGACGATTTTTTCGATGCTTTCGTCGCCCATCCGCTTTCCCTCGGGCCTGGCGTCATCGGCTTCCTTGAGTTGCTTGTAAAGCGCCGCGACTTCATCCTTTCGATCTTCCAGCACGCAGTCCAGGCGCCGCAGGACGGTCAGTGGAATCATCACCCTTCGATACTGGGGCGGGCGATAGGGGCCGCGTAAAAGATTGGCTATCGTCCAAACCAAATCACTGTGTTGCTTGTATTTTTCCTGGTCTTTCATTGATGATT
>JBPFEG010000039.1:0-15834 GCA_051061015.1 Methylomicrobium sp. | reverse complement strand
AATTGCGCTGCATTCATCGTTTAAACGTTTAATGGAGAGGAGGTGCAGTATAAAACAAAACGTTTTGTCCAGAAACAGCCCTAAAGTGTGGTGATTCTTTATTATGAAATGTCCCACCGGTGACCCAGAACGTTTGATCGGTGCTAAATTCGCCGAAAGGCTATCTGCCATTACTTTAAAATTGGCGGATTGCTTAAGCGAAACCGGCCTACAACCCCTAAAACAATGCAATATCCCAATACCGCCAGGTATTGGCCTTTAAGTATTCGCTTGATCTTTTTTTGAGCATCCAGAGGTAATTCATCGTGTTGTCGAAGTTGCCAGTTAAGCATCCGCAAGTAAACTGATGACAATTATCCAACAAGACATGATAATTTCTTGACGAGCCAATCATCGATTTGGCGCGTTCTGCCGCGACAGGAGAGCCTACGGACTCTTCATTGGAGCATGAAACATAGATATGAAGAGCCGTGCCGCCATTAATAAATCCTCGAGGGGTTGTGAACTGAATTTTTCCATTTCTAGCTAAATGGACGATTTTATTATCGCCAATATAAATGCCGGAATGATCCATATAACCAAACGCCAAGTCGCAATATAAAACGCTACCTACATCAGGGATAACTCGGTGACGACATCCATCGATAAAGCTTTCAATTCCGTTGTAGATAGGCATGAAAAAAGCGCGATACGGCACGGTATGTTCTTTCCAGTAAATAGGTTGCAGATCTTTACGACTCTCATTCCGTTGCTTAGATGCTTTTGAAAAGCCTTCTATTCTAAATACATGGCGATTTGTTGTTAAGAGCTTAACTTTGTGTTAACTCGTTTACTTGCTGGCATCAGTAACACATTTCTTGGTAAAGCTATTCTTCGCTGCCCCCTTCAACTTCTTCTCAGCAGCTTTGGCATCGCAATCTGCTTTAGCAGCATTTACCTTGGTATCTTTTTCACATTTTTTGATAAAGCTATTTTTAGCTGCGCCCGCCAATTTCTTCTCGGCAGCTTTAGTATCACAACTTGCTTCCGCCGCATAAGCAGTCTGGCTTGCCAAAAATAAAACCCCCATAGCAAAAACTATTTTTTTCATTTTTTTCTCCAAAAATAAGGTGGGTTTAATGAATAATAACGCTCAAATCTGGATCAAAATTAAAATTGGATAAGTTACAAAAAAGGGACATTTAAGAACAGTAAGAGTTCATTGAGTACCCCTAATACCTGCTCTCAAATAGCCTTTGATGTTTCAGGTTTAGCCAGTCTAGGAGGGTAGTACATTAGCGGGGCAGTCTGCACAATCTCTCGTTTTGTCCTGTTTCTGGTTAGTCAAAGAAGACCCCCCAACATCCATCAAAAATCTGCGACTTAGTTGTTGCAAATTATTCACAAAATGTTGTTTTTTTTCTATTGTGGCATTGACTTAATGTAGATTTTGGTGTAAATATATTCCCCGAGGAATTGATTTTAAATAACTTAATCCTCAGGAGGGTAAATGATATGGCCGATTGGAAAGACGAATATATCAAGCAGATTAAAGAGTGCGAGGCGCACAACAGCAGGCTGAAGGCTTTCGAGGGGCAGTTTTTATTGACCTTGAGGGAACGATTGAACAAGGATAAGCCGCTGACCACCAACCAGAAAGAGACGTTAGACTATGTATTGGCCAGGGTCTCCGTTTAATTCCGTATTCGCGGAAGCAATATTGTAAGGATCGTGGGCCTCTGGCCGGTGCCAAATCTATACCGACCCGGAGACTTTCGGAAATATGGTCATGAGAGGGCTGCTGGGTAGTAACACTATGATAATCAGGCATTTCCAGGGAATTGGCTGTCGATTTATACCGACCCGGCGACTCTCCTAGTCACCCGCTCAGGCAAAAAAGGGCCTGCATCACTGCAAGCCCTTGATTTATTTGGCTCCCCCGGACGGGCTCGAACCGCCGACCCGGTGATTCACAGAACGACGAACAGCTAATTTATGGAGCCTAAGGCGAAGAATCCGAAAGGGTTTTCCGCTTGGTCCATTGCCCCGTCGTCTTGCCGACCGAACCTATTCCGAACCTTTTTATTCGGAAACTCCTTATCTTCTCTATCACCTCATCCAAAACAAGGCCTTGGTGGTTGCCGAACCGATCTGAAACCGGTTATGGCGAACCGAACCTGCCGTTTTCAAACTTTCCGGGCTGCCGACCATATAGGGCATTGAGCGAACCGACCTCATGAGAGAAGTGCGAGAAAGTCGCTCAAGGTGCAGCGCCGGGGCAGGGGATAGGGGGTAGTCATCTGCCCTCGGCGTCGGCACACCTGGGGCTACTCTGGGCCAGAGGCGACACGATTTGCCACGGCTCCGACACCCCCTCCGCATACCACCGGTCGATGTCGGTATTGTGCAGAACTTGAATTAGAGCGAAGTTGACCGGCTCATCACGACCCGTTTCTGTCTGTCGTTTTCAGTCATTAAATGTCCGCTCTACATCGGTAAGTGGACTCACAGCAACTGCGTCGAAATAGGACTTCGGAGATGGAGCCAGATGCATGTCGATGTGTCGATCTGTTTAGCATCTTTTTTTAGAATAATAGGCCACAACCAAATTGAGCTACCATATTAGCCTTATTGCAAATCTGGCCCAAAAAAGTGTTAATCAGCGTTCAAAATTTCTACTTTCAGCGCCGAAGCTTTTTGCCAGACATGAAATAATTTACTTTGTAAAATAGAAACATATAAATTGTTAGTGATCAGTTCTGACACTGCTCAGTGGCAAATAGTCGACGCTGGTTAAATGCCTTACAAAATTTGACGGCTTGCCTGACGACGAATCCACCCCAGGCTTTATTTTTTTGTCATAAAGAAGTAGATGGATTCGCATTTGAGCACCATTTTGTCGTTTTCTTTCTCGACAGCGGTGCATGTTTCCATTTTTGAACGGCCCGGAGCTGCCTGCTTGACCAATTTACCATCTTCTACCGAATAATTAAGCGTTGCACGCAGCGTCTCTGCGCGAGAATGAACATCCGTATCCTTGGAAACACCCTCGATGGTGCCATCGTTTTTAAAGGTCCAGGTACTGTCCATGCTTCTGGAATTACTACCGTCGCTTTGTTGCGATTCTTTATCGATTTGCCAAGTCCCTAAAATATCCGTTTGAGTCAAAGAAACTTCCGCTAACGCGGAAACGGAAAAAAGCAGTAAAGTAAAAATAATCAGTTTATTAGGTCGCATCACAAAATCCTGGGTCATTTTATTAGGAACCCTATGATAACACTTGAGCTCCTTACCTATTTTTTATTACCTCGAAGATTCTTTACGTTCGGCCCCGAAGCGAACCCGACAAAGCTCTTGGAAAAATTCCCCTGTCCGCAACCTGATTAAATCTGTCGTTTTAACGATTTTTGGGACATTTGAATCACCAAAAGTAGCCGCTAGCACTCGATGACTCTTGAACTGGTGCTATCGACCCTAAGGAGTCATATAACGCAAAATTTCGAGCATCAGTTTGACGAAACAAAGGCGACTGTCATACCTGTCGTTCAAATCAGCATCCAGTTGCTTAATTACAAAACTAGACCCCGATCCCTCGCGCAAGACATCGAATCAATTGCACAATTACATCGCCCTTGAGCGAAATCATCACGACGATGGTGATTACCACCTGTGAAATAATTTGTGATTATTTTCACAAAACACACCAATTTCCATCAAAATACAAAACTCAATTGCGCCTTAAAATAACTGGTATCTTTCCCGCCGGCTTGCTCAATGACCTGCCCGGCAAAAAAATGGCTGTAACTTAAGCCTAAGCCAAGGTGTTTATTGATTTCCCAATCCACATTTCCGGTCAGTGCATGGGTAACGAAATGACCGCCAACACCTAGCGTCTGTGTTAAAGGATTAAGGCCGCGCACATAAACCGCATCATTTTTTGATAGACGCCAAAAAAAGTTCCAGTCAACTGAAAACCGAACGCTTTCGATGGGCTTTATTGATAGGCTCGGATTAAAATTATAGAAATTCTCGGGGGCCAGAATGGCCGCTTCTTCAAAATAGGAAAGATTGGGATAGAGCGGATTGAAGGTGTTGAGTTCTTTATCGTTGGGATTGTCGTCGCCTCTGGCAATATTGGCGCTCAAACCGAGTCGCGGCTTCCATTTTAAAGAATCAAACGTGAATCCCGTTATCGAGGCGGCTGTCCAGGCGTTGATAGTCAAATTCCCGAAAGAGCCGGTTTGATATATCCCTTCAAAATTCCAATCCCATCCTGCACGACTGCCAAACAGACGAGTGCCAAGAGAATGCCGGGTTTCATCGGCAATCATTTGCTGATAGGCAGCATCTCTACGTTTATGGCCGATATAATAAAATTCAGCCTTTGTCGGGTTAAATGACCACTTGCTGTTAATTCCCCAAACCTTTTCCTTGGGATTCCCATAATCATCGAAGCTATTTTTGTTTACTTTGACCTCTTCTAAACCAAAAACATTCAGGTCAAGAATATTGCTTTTCAGCATGACGCGCAAACCATCAAATGCCCTGCGGACATTTTGCCCTTCGCGTACACTAATCAGCCTGGACGATCCCAGTGAAAACTCCTGCCTCCCAAAACGGGCGGTTACCGCTTCATAATTCAGATCAAAAAAGCCCTGTTGCAAATCGACGCTATCTTTATCGAACGGCCCTGTTCCCAGCCCATCATTGTTTGACAGATGGCTTCCGAATTGAACAAAAGCCCTGAACTTGTCAGTCGCATGAAAATCCGTATGCACTAAAAAGCGATGCAGGAATTGGCTGCCATTGCCATGCGGATTGAAACCCAGAAGATCGTGATCATAAACATTGATGCGCTCACGAAAATTGCCGCCCAAAGAGAGGTACACATCTTCGCGGTCACTTAAAAGAGGCCGATATTTTATATTTTCGTACGCGTTCTTATCTGGTTGGCTGGCTAAATACCGGTAATCCTCTTCCCACCTGTTGCTGGATAAAACGGCTTTATTATCCTGGGCAAACCCTTTAGCGCTTATCATCCATAAGAAAAAAGTGATTATCAGCTTTTTCATATTGAATGTGTCTCCGCGATTAAGATTTCACAGGGACATCAGCGGCAATATAGTGAGTCACTTTCGGTGGCTCCAGGCCTTGATGGAAAACGAGTACTTGATCTAGCAGGACTTTATCGGCAATAGGCAAACGCTCATGATGACGTAGGTGTTGTGCCCAATTGTCTTCCATAAAATATTCCAGATATTGCCCTGGCGTTTCGGTGTTTTCAAAAACTCCCCACCTATAAACGCCATTGCGCATCCGAACCGCTTTTAGCCGATATATGGCTTTCAAAAAAGCCTGTTTGTCATCTTGGTTGACTTGGTAACAAATAGTCACCATCACTGGGCCTTGGTCAAAACCGACTGTTTGAGCTGCCACAGGCACCGGCCAATGCAATGAAGGCGTTAAATCCATTTCTCCGCCCTGTTGCAGCTTTAACCTATAAGTAAGCAACAGAAATATCACGGCACCTACAGCAGCACCGTACATAGCGTAACTGACAGAATAGAGGTTCGCCACCCAACCCCAAAAGGCAGAGCCTAAGCTGATGCCGCCAAAGAACACCATCAAAAAAACCGCTAGTCCTCTTGCCCTTACCCAATCAGGCAAAGATTGTTGAGCCGAGATATTGATGCTGGATAACACCAACACCCAACTGACCCCGAAGACAAGCCCGGCAGCTATCGCTTGCCATTGCAATGAAACCACAGCGAAATAAGCGGTGACAGCCGCTGTTCCGAAAGAGCCGATCGTGACCACTCTGTTGACTTTAAACCAGCGTTTAACAGTTGGAAGGGATAATCCGGCTAATACACCGCCAACACCTATAGCCGCCATCAGGTTGCCAAAAAAGGCGGCATCTCCGTGTAGATTTGATTTAGCGATAACCGGGATCAATCCCCAAAATGCATTAGCGAAAAACATAAACCCGAAAGCATGAATCATCGTCGCTTGCAGTGGCTTACTGAATAAAGAATAGCGAATGCCGGCTCTTATCGCCCACCAAACCTTTTCATTGGGAATGCTTGAAGTGCTGATGGATCGCGCTTGCTTCCGTGAAAATGTGGCGATTATGATCGCAATGAAACTCAGTGCATTGATTGCAAATGGGGTTGGCAAACCATATTTCGTCACTAAAATCCCGGCTATGGCGGGGCCTATTGCTCGGCTGAGATTAATATTGATGCTGCCTAATGCGACGGCCTGAGATAGATGTGCTTTCGGCACAGTGCCGGGTATTAGAGATTGCCATGCCGGAGCTGTAAATGCCGCGCCGGCGCCCAGCAAAAACGTCAATATTAATAAACCTTGCGGCGATATATCCTGTTTCCATACCAGGTAGGCAAAAACAGCCGCAGTCGACATCATCAGAACATTGGCGATCATTATCAGTTTACGACGGTCGATAATGTCAGCCAAAGCCCCTGCCGGAAGCGCCAGTAAAAAAAACGGCAGGGTTGTAGAGGATTGCACCAGTGCCACCATCAGTGGCGATGTCTGTAAATCAGCCATTAGCCAGCTTGAGGCTACCGAATTCATCCAGGTCCCCGTATTGGAAATTAACGCCGCCAACCAAAATATTGTGAACGCTCTGTATTTAAAGGGCGTGAGAGCTGATTCTTTGTTTTGCATTGCCATTAGAAGGCAAAACAGGTACAGCCAAGGCTTCCCCAAAACGGATCACATAGGGCGGATGTCCGGTGATTTATATCGTCATGTCCGCACGAGTGCCGGCCCGGCCCATGAATAGCACAAGAAAAATTTTTCGTGAATTCGGAAAAGAGCTGGGGATGATCTTGGTAATAACCGCCATATCGGCCCACCGGCGACCAATCGGGTGATACGGGTGGTAACGGCGGATCAAATTGATTGAAGTCTTGACCGGCATACACAATATTGCCGTCAACAACAGTCATTACCGAGACGAGTTGTTTGATGGCTTCAACGTCGACCGTCATAAAATCATCCGATAACACAGCAAAATCAGCAAATTGACCCGGGCTAAGGGTTCCTTTTTGCTGTTGTTCCCCCGAAAACCAGGCGCTACCGGCAGAGTATAAGCGTAAGGCTTCGTCCCGGCTTAGGCAGTTTTTCTCACTGGAAAGTGCTGTGCCGCCAACGGTTTTACCGCTGACCAGCCAATACAAGGAAACCCAAGGATTAAAGCTGGAAACGCGGGTGGCATCTGTGCCTGCGCCGACAGGAATACCCATGGCCAGCATGTCGCGGATCGGCGGCGTAGCGTCCGTCGCGGCTTGGCCATAGCGTTGTATGAAATACTCGCCCTGAAACGCCATACGGTCTTGAATTGCAAAGCCTCCGCCGAGTTTTGCCGTGCGCTCGATATTGTGATGCGACACCGTTTCCGCATGATCGAAAAACCAGCGTAAACCGTCAAAAGGCATGTCCTGGTTGACGCGCTCGAAGACATTGAGAAAGTGATTGATCGATTCGTCATACGTCGCATGGATACGAAAAGGCCAGCGCTTTTCAATCAGCAAGCGCATGACTGTTTCCAGTTCCATTTCCATGTTCGATCCCAGCTCCGGCCGAGGCTCCTGAAAATTTTCAAAATCGCCGGCTGCCCAGACAATGTTCTCGCCAGCCCCATTCATACACAGAAAGCTATCACCTGCACCGGGCGCAACCATATCAACCCATGCAGCAAAATCCTGATACTCCTTACCGGCTATTTGTGCGAATAAATTATAAGCAATCCGCACGGTTGACCAGCCCTGCTCATGCACATACTGGATCACTTTGTAATCTTGAGGATAAAATTGCTTGCCGCCGCCCGCATCTATGGCACTGGTGATACCCAAGCGATTTAACTCGCGCATGAAATGACGGGTAGAATTGACCTGGTCTTCAAACGATAACAACGGGCCTTTTCCTAAGGCAGCATAAAGCACCAGCGCATTTGGCCTGGCGATCAGCAATCCTGTCGGCTGGCCTTGGGCATCTTTTTGAATTTCGCCACCCGCAGGATTAAGCGTGTCTTTATCGTAGCCTATTGCACGTAGTGCGGCTTTGTTAAGCATAGCAAAGCCGTATAAATGCAGAACAAAGACCGGTGTATCGGGTGCAGCGTCGTTAATTTCCGTCAATGTCGGCAGCCGCTTTTCCTTAAATTGAAACTCGTTCCAGCCGCCTACCACCCGTACCCATTGCGGGGCAGGTGTCCGCTCGGCTTGTGCTTTCAGCATGGCAAGAGCGATACTTAAGCTCGGCACTCCGTCCCAACGTAATTCTATATTGAAATGCAGGCCGCCACGAATGATATGGAGATGAGAATCGTTTAAACCCGGAATTACCCTGCGCTGATTCAGGTCGATCACTTGTGTGGTAGAGCCAGCAAGTTTCATGATTTCATCGTTATTCCCTAACGCCGATACTTTGCCTTCCGCAATTGCTAGTGCGGAAACTTCGGGTTGTTTTTTATCCAGAGTGGTGATTTTTCCATGGTGAAAAACGAGAGACGGTGTCATAAGAAACCTCAAAATAGTAATTTACAGACAAGCCGTGCTGGATGTTAGAAAATTCTACACGCAGCGTTTTTTCTGCTTTATCTATTTGGACGTTACTTTTTACCTTCAGAGGCATGTTCGCCCAGCGCCCACTTGGAAAAACGCACCTGAATACCATAGGGTGAATGTGCGCGAAGGATATCCATAACGCCCTCATACGTTTCGCCGCGTGCCCAATCTTGTTGTAGTTCGAAGCAGACCTGCAACGAAGTTACCGGTATGGCACCCGCCTGAACCAGGCGTTGTACGGCGCGTTCATGTGCTTCCTTGGAGACATCGCCACACGCATCGGCAGCTACATAAACTTGATAGTCTTCCTTGAGCATGTCCAAGGTGGGGAACATAACACAAGCTTCTGTCCATAACCCGGCGAGGACTATTTTTTTCTTGCCGGTTGCGACTACTGCTTTCCGAAAATCCGCATCTAACCAGGAATTGATGCTGGTGCGGTCAATAACCGGCAGGTTGGGAAACAGTTCAGTCACTTCGGGCATGAATGGGCCGGAGAAACTATCTTTTGCCACTGTAGAAATTACGACGGGCAACTTAAACACAAGCGCGGATTTGGCTAAAACTTGCACATTATGAACCACGCTTAAACGATCATGGGATTCAACGCCCTGGAACATCGCAGGTTGGTAATCAATTAGAACCAAGGCAGTATCTTGGGGATTAATCATATTGAGGTATGGATTTGACATAAAGGCTCCTTCTATCAGCTTTGAGTAATGTGCCTTCTACTAGCTTTGGGAATACGTGTTACTTAAGGTTTGCTATCGATTCGCCAAGTCAGAAAGGCTCATGGCACTTTTGTTTTGATGAGTTTTTTCTAGTGAAATTCAATAGTTAAAATGACGCCATTTTTCATGCTGCTTTGTAGGGCAGATAGTCCACTGTTTCCAAACTGTTTCTAAGAGAGGAGGGGGAGTTGGTTGATCAAAGAGGGAAGGGCGGGTGAAAATCCCCCTAAAAAACTCCCAGAAAACACTCGACGACTCGACGCCAGACCAGTGAAACTAAGGATTTCAAGGCGTCGGGTGTCATGTCGAGGCGACGGGTGGATTTGAGGGCCTGTCATAAAAAGTTCCACATAGCATCCGACGCATTCGACGATTCGACGCCAATTCATGCAGGGCAAGGGTTTCAGGGAGATGTGTGCGGCGACGGGGCGACAAGCGGAGGGATAGCGGGGGAAATTCAGATGGATTGCCCAGTTACTTTATTCAGAGCCGAAGCGGTCACTGGCAAATGACCGTTCTCATCAGCAAAAGTCCGCCAGAAGGGGGCTGTCGCTGATTTCAGTGAGTAGTTGTTAAACTGTTTATTTCCTCAGTCATCGTGATTGATGGAAAATGACGATGTCGGTCTTGCTAAGCAAGATTCCACGAGTTAATAAAAGTTGTATTATAAAATCAATTAAAAATGGTTTTAATACCGCTCATACTATTTATTATCAATAATATAGGGACCCATTCTCAATGAAAGTCAAAACAAAAGAACTAGGCGAGTTCGTCGATGTATTCTGGGATGACTCGATACTGCCGGCCCTCATCGAGTACATTCAGATTCCGAACAAGTCGCCCATGTTTGATCCGGACTGGCAGAAAAATGGTTACATGGAAGCGGTTGTTACGCTAGCAGAGGAGTGGTGCCGGGCGCATATTATCCCTGGAACCAGCCTCGAAGTGGTGCGCTTGCCTAATCGAACTCCAGTGCTTTTCCTTGATATTCCAGGTACGGCGCCGGGCAATGTGCTGCTCTATGGTCATCTCGATAAACAGCCGGAAATGACCGGTTGGCGAGATGGGTTAGGTCCATGGCAGCCGGTAATAGAGGGCGATCGTCTTTATGGTCGCGGCGGTGCTGACGATGGGTACGCATTATTTGCCTCAGTGGCGGCAGTCCTCGGGCTATGCGACCAAGGAGCATCTTATCCCCGGTGTGTCATTTTGATCGAATGTAGCGAAGAAAGCGGCAGCTTCGATTTGCCTCCTTATATGGACCTATTGTACGATCGAATAGGCAGGCCTGATCTTGTCATCTGCCTCGACTCCGGTTGCGGTGACTATGATCAATTGTGGTGCACTACTTCGCTTCGGGGCCTAATCAACGGTAACCTGAGCGTAGAGATTCTGTCGGAAGGGGTTCATTCTGGAGATGGCAGCGGTATTGTGCCTTCGAGCTTTAGAATCGCTAGACAGTTGCTGTCGCGGATAGAGAACGAGTTCAGCGGCGAGATAATCGTATCTGATTTTCACGCCGAAATTCCCGCTGAACGTGTCGAGCAGGCGCAACGCGAAGCAGCACTTCTCCAAGAAAGGGTTTATACAAAGTTTCCTTTTATGTCTGGCGCACAACCCGTCGGTAAAGATCGTACCCAAATGGTTTTGAACCGTACCTGGCATCCAGCACTGGAGGTGACAGGTGCGGCTGGATTACCTTCATTGGCAAATGCTGGCAATGTATTACGACCGCTGACTACGCTGAAACTTTCGTTACGCTTACCGCCCACCGTTGATGCTCAAGCGGCAGCCGCAAAATTAAAAGCAGTGTTAGAACAGGATCCACCTTATGCGGCTCATATCTGTTTCAAACTGGAGCAAATAGCGAATGGGTGGAACGCCCCTGCGTTGACTGCCAAATTAGCGGAAACCATCGAATCTGCTACCTTGGCATATTTCGGAAACCCAACGATGTATATGGGGGAAGGGGGCTCAATTCCATTCATGCAGATGCTCGCAAGTCAATTTCCCGAAGCTCAGTTTCTAGTCACTGGTGTGCTAGGTCCTCAATCTAATGCTCATGGTCCGAACGAATTTCTGCACATACCGACGGCAAAACGGCTAACCAGTTGTATTGCTCATATTCTTGGAAATCACGATTTTTAAACAGCCTCTCTACGGCTGGTTTATGTGGCATTGCGGGGTGATGATTTGGCTGGCCGGCATTTCTATAAAATGCTCCAGCAACGACAATACGCTGCTACGGCATTAATTTACTTGGCTGAATGTTCAGCAGCTTCCTTGGTTTTCATGTTTCCCTGTCTTGTGATGCTTGGCGGCTGCGCAATGTGCGTTACAACTCCCTCATGGGCTATCGGCGTTTGATTGTGTGTGGCAATGGCTTGTTTGTTCCGTCGTCGCATATGAGGAAATGGCAATAGCCATGAATATTGTTCCTAAATAGGTCTATTTCACTGATACAGGTTTAAATGAACCGAAATCTCATCCGCTCATTTATTGGACTTCCCATTTTATAGGCAAGGAAATGTATTTTTAACCATGACTTATTCTTATTGCAGAGTGCATGATAAGTTGGCATGAATAGTGGATTCATTTGCGCAGCAGTTTTGCTTTTGCCGATATGATAATCCCTGAGTACTGCATAGACCTGTTGATTGGCTGCCCAAAATCCGGATTTTCCGTGTCAGTCGATATTAGCGGCCGATTTAAGTTGCATAGCATTTCTCGTAAAGGCACGGCAAATTGTGCTGCATCAATTTGCGCCCCTTGTGGTTAAGGTTGTGGCAGCCAGTCGGTTTCTGAGATACCGATGGGCATTGCCATTATTTTCAATTCGTTGATCTCACAATATTTTATTGGTCTTGTAAACGTGGTTCAAATAATGGGAGATTTTATGGCTGGGGGCTATCCGTATTGCTTGGTAGAAGACCTGATTTCGTAGGGGTGAAATCTTCATTTCTATCAGGATTATTTTGTTGTTACCCACGGCATTGACGCCTCTTATTAAGCATAAAGGCCAATCGTTTAACAATGAAGAGCATCATGAATAAGCATCAAGCATTTGCGACAACTAAAGCTAATACGGCTTTCTGGTGTATTGGCGTTGAGCAGGAGTTGGAACGGCTACAAACATCAGCGCAAGGCTTGAGTCATCAGGAAGCCACGGAACGTCTTTTGCATTACGGGGCTAACCAGCTAAACGGAAAGAAAAAAACGGGGCTCTTGCGCTTGTTTTTATCTCAGTTCAAAAGCTCGATTATCCTGATCTTGCTGTTTGCGACGGGGCTGTCTTTTTTCCTGCACGACAAAGTTGATGCGGCAATTATTTTGACGATAGTCTTGATCAGCGGTATTTTGGGATTCTGGCAGGAAAAAGGTGCCGTTGATGCCGTCGAAAAATTACTCGAACTGGTGCAAATTAAAGTCACAGTCCTGCGAGACGACACGGCTTCTGAACTTGCGGTGGATGAATTGGTTCCGGGTGATGTTGTTATCTTGAAAGCCGGAGACATCATTCCGGCTGATTGCCTGTTACTGACGGCCGACCATCTTTTCATCGATGAAGCCATGTTGACCGGTGAAAGTTATCCGGTCGAAAAATCACCCGGCCTCGTTGCCGCCGATGCTCCGCTCGGTCAGCGCAGTAATGCGTTATGGATGGGAACACATGTCCAAAGCGGCGAAGCAAAAGCATTGATTATCGCTACCGGCCAAAATACCGAATTCGGAAAATTAGCCGGCCGCCTCAATCTCAAAGCACCTGAAACCGATTTCGAACGCGGCGTCAGACGTTTCGGCTATTTGCTGATGGAAGTCACCTTAATCCTGGTGATCATGATTTTTGCGGTGAACGTGTATCTGCATAAACCGGTGATCGATTCCTTCCTGTTTGCATTGGCGCTGGCCGTGGGGCTGACGCCGCAATTATTGCCTGCGGTGATCAGCATTAATCTGGCGCATGGAGCCAAACGTATGGCCGCAGAAAAAGTCATTGTTAAACAGCTGGCTTCGATTGAGAACTTCGGCAGCATGAACGTTTTGTGTTCGGACAAGACCGGAACCTTAACCGAAGGCAGGGTGCGCCTGAAGGATGCGGTGAATTGTGAGGGCAGGCCCAGCGAGAAGGTAACGCGTTATGCGTATCTGAATTCATTTTACGAGACTGGCTTCAACAATCCGATCGATGAAGCGATCCGGAATTCTCGCACGTTCGATGTCAAAGAGTGCCGAAAACTAGCTGAAATTCCGTACGATTTTTATCGTAAGCGCTTGAGCATGCTGGTTTCCGACGCCGGGGCGAGCGTCCTGATTACCAAAGGCGCATTAATTAACGTGCTGGCTGTCTGTACGCACGTTGAAAACAGCGACGGAACTCTAACCGATATCGAAGAGGTCCGCGAAACGATTCAACAACGTTATGAAGCCTTCAGCGCTCAGGGCCTGCGCACCCTGGGGCTTGCTTATAAGCCCCTGGATGGAGGCAATCGATTTGATAAGGACGATGAGCAAGGGATGCGGTTTTTGGGGTTTATCACCTTGTTCGATCCACCCAAAGCCAACTGCACCGAAACGATCGAGCAATTACGCCAGCTCGGCGTCACCCTGAAAATCATCACCGGCGACAACCGGTTGGTTGCCGAAACCGTCAGCCAGCAATTGGGCCTGCCAGGTGCGAAAATCCTGACCGGGCCGGAAATTGCGAACATGAGCGGCCACGCGCTGATGAGCCGTGTCGCCGAGGTAAACGTCTTTGCCGAGATCGAACCCAACCAGAAAGAACGCATTATTATCGCCCTGAAAAAGGCCGGTTTTGTGGTCGGTTATATGGGCGACGGGATTAATGATGTTTCCGCCCTGCATGCCGCCGATGTCGGCATTTCGGTCGAAAGCGCGGCCGATGTTGCTAAGGAAACCGCCCAGATCGTGCTTCTGGAAAAAAATCTGGACGTTCTGGTCGAAGGCGTCAAGGAGGGACGCATCACCTTCGCGAACACGCTGAAATATGTGTTCATGGCGACCAGCGCCAATTTCGGCAACATGTTCAGCATGGCCGGCGCCTCGCTGTTCCTGCCTTTTTTGCCGTTATTACCCAAGCAGATTCTACTGACCAACCTGTTGACTGATTTTCCGGAAATGACCATCGCGTCCGATAATGTTGATCCGGAAATGGTAGCCCAACCCCGACGTTGGGACATTCAATTCATTCGCAAATTCATGTTTACCTTCGGGATTGTCAGCTCGCTATTCGACTATCTCACCTTCGGTTTGCTGTTATGGCTAAAAGTACCCGTCGAGCAATTTCACACCGGCTGGTTTTTAGAATCGGTGGTGTCAGCCGCCTTGATCGTGCTGGTCGTTCGCAGCAGCAAGTCTATCTTCAAAAGCCGGCCCGGCAACTATCTTGTAATCGCCACGTTAATCATTGTCGCGTTGACAATAGCCTTGCCTTATTTGCCTTTCGCTTCATTGATCGGATTTCAGCCGCTTTCATTGAGCTTGCTGGGTCTATTGGGAGGCATTGTTGTGCTTTATATTGCGACGGCCGAAGCCGCGAAGCGAATATTTTATCGTATGATCAAAATTTAAAAGGATAAACCGGCCATGCCATCACACCAAACTCGTCTCGCCAGGAAGTTGTCAGTATTCTTGGTCCTGATCGGACTTGTTTTATTGATCGGGCATGAGCTTGAACTTTATCTTCCGGATTTGGAAGACTGGATTAAAAGCTTCGGCATGTTTGCGCCCTTGGGCTTTATCCTCCTATTTACGCTCCTCTCGCCGGTCGGTGTATCGGTTGACGTGCTCTGTTTTGCTGCCGGAGTATTATTTCCTATTGCGACCGCCGAGATGGTTGTAATGATGGCTACGTATCTATCAGCTGCATTGATATTTTTCCTGGGCCGGGATTTCGTGCGAACAAGAGTTATGGCTTCCATTGCCCGCCATAAGCGTTTTGCTGCCTTGGATAAAGTGCTCAGCGGCAGTAACGCCTTCAAGCTGATGTTATTATTGCGCCTGACGCCCCTTCCATTTGCATTGCTCAGTTATGCTTTATCGGTTACGGAAGTTAAATTCCGGCCTTATCTGGCCGCAACCAGCGGCATTCTAGTTTATAACTGTAGCCTGGTTTATTTCGGTTATGCGACCAAGCATTTGACGGGACTGGCCCATAAAGCATCGCAAACCAGCTTTGCCTCATATTTCATGCCGATCTTTGGCTTGGTCATTTTAATCGCGGTTTTGATCTACGTTGCAAAAATTGCGGATAATCTTTTAAAGGCCATGGCTTTAAAAAACTCCGAGGATTAATTTTGTTCGGAGAAAGGATCAGATGCCGTTACGAGGCTTTATTATACTTTCTGAAGGTAATTTTTATGGCTAATAGTCGCAATATGAGGCTGATAACAAAAGTTCTTATTATCGGTGCATTGATAGCTGTCCTCAGCTATCTGTTTCATCCCGATGTTGGGCAGCTAAGCGTGATGATCAATGGTCAACCGGTCGCAGAGCCCTTGGTCCGCATTGCC
>JBPFEG010000038.1:0-4913 GCA_051061015.1 Methylomicrobium sp. | reverse complement strand
AGCATTGCTGGGGATTCACTGCCTGCGATGGTCCGGGTTGGAGGACGAGGAAGATAAACGGCGTGGATAGACAGTTCTATGATTATATTGCCCGCGGAGCGCCCGACGGGCCAGATGATGGTACCGTGGCGCCATGGGTCGTCCTTGCTTCACTTCCCTTTGCCCCGGAGATAGTGATTCCCACCATGAATCATATGGCGCAGCTTAATATCGGTGTGGATAGTCGCTACGGGTATAAGCCTTCGTTCAACCAGACCTATGAGGTAGCGGATAGCCCCACAGGATGGTGGGTGACCCCTTACCATTTTGGTGTAGACCAAGGGCCTATAATTTTGATGATCGAAAATTACAGAACCGGCTTGATTTGGGACATCATGCGCCGCTCCCCCTATATTGTGTCCGGCTTAAAGCAAGCGGGGTTTAAGGGTGGCTGGTTGGATGACTGACGTGTTGAAAATAAAAAGGGAATAACAATTGCATCAAATATACATCATTATCCCCCTATAACCTTTGATAATCTAGGAAAATTGGTGCGATGGTCTGACTCGAATTATTACTTATATTATTGTTATATAAGGTTTTTTAATAAAATAATAAAAAAATACCGTCTAAAATACCGTCATATCTGTTTTGCTTAAAAAATACACCCCGTCCGCATCCGTTGCGCTTCCCTTGCGGGCACAAACCTAGTTCCGCTTTGCAAAAATTCGATGGCAATGGCGCTTTGAAACACCATGACTATCTCAGCGAATCCTATGGATATTTTGGCGGATGGTATCATTTATAAGGGTGATAGCGAGTGGACTATAGATGCTATAGTAATCAGACTAATAGATTAAGAAAACAAAGGAATTTCGTGATTACAAGAGCAAGTGTAGGTATAACACCTATGGCGACTTGGGAAATATTTTTTAATGTTTATTAAGAACCAGACACCTATGAATGGTTTGTATTAAGGGCATACGGAAATAAAAAAATGTAAACATCAGATTCGATCTGACAGAATCACATATCAGTTTAAATTGGGCCTGACAATGGCGGTCTCGGTTCGGCCAAAACCTGTCCTTCGCTTAATTCAATAGAACGGCTGCTGTACTGGTAAAACGGTCATACAAGTTTTAACCCGGCAGGAAGGGAGGCAGGGCGATCTGGCGCTAAAACCGAACTGGCCAAAAGGGATTAAATAAGCGATAGAGCTTTTAGAGTTCGAAAACTTGTCAAATTTAGCGACCCCTTATTTTTTGATGCGCCCTTCTACGCATTCCGTTCTCCAGATCGTAATTTTAGGCGGCATTATCCTTACCTCCTAATCGCTTGTTCAACTCATTAATTGAAGTCATACTTTCCATAGGCTTTGTTGCATAAATCGTAGTGAGGGCAAAGCTTCCCCTTTCTTTATCATCGGCTAACTGACCGGATAACTATCGGGCAACCCTAAGCCCGTCATTTTATTTAACGCCCCAACGCGCAGATAAGTTTCTGCTTGCTGAGCGGCAAAGGTTCGGTTCTTCAACTGCTGGCTAAATAGCGCCTTGATCCGAAACATCGTGGTTTCGGCCAAACTGCGGCGATGATAGCCGCTGATCCGTTTCCATTCCGCTTCGCCTTTCTCCTGACAAGCGCGCAGGGTCACTGTACGCGGATGCGGCGTCCCGTCTTCGTCGCTAGACCATGCTACGGCACCGGCACGCGGCGGTATCAGCGCCTGCCCCTGTTTTTTCCTGATGGCGTCATGCGCATTTACCGTGTCATAGGCGCCGTCAGCCGCCACCGACGCCAGCGCTTCCTCAGGGTTCAGTTGTTCCAATAAATCTGGCAAGACTTCCGCATCGCCGACAAAATTCGCGGTTAACTCAACCGCCACGACTTCCTGGGTCTGCGCATCCACAGCAATGTGCAGTTTACGCCAGGTCCGGCGTTTGCCGATGCCATGTTGCCGGACCTTCCATTCCCCTTCGCCATAGACTTTCAGTCCTGTCGAATCCACGATCAGATGCCGAGGTTTCTGGGCAACAGGCCGGGGCAACGCCACTGCCAGGGTTTGTTGCCGTCGGCACAGAGTGCTGTAGTCAGGCACTTGCACGACGACGCCCAACAGCTTGACCAAGGATTTCAGGAAGCCCTCTGTCGATCGCAACGGTAGCTGGAAAAGCTCCCGGATCGTCAGTCCGCACTGGGTCGCCATGTCCGAATAGGTCATGGCCCTGCCGCGGTAACCGGATCGCTCCGGCTGATGCCAACGCTCGATCTGGGAGGCTTCAAACCAGAGCGTCAAGGAGCCCCGATTGACCAGGGACTCATTGTACGCTCGCCAATTCTTGAGCTTGTAGCGTCGTTTCTTTTGAGTCATCCCCTTAATGTGGGGCCGCTGGGGGATTTATGCAACAAAGCCCTTTCCATAAAGCCCGGCAGATATTCGGTAGACAATATAAAAGTCCATATATAAGAAACGATTGCATAGATGCTTCCGGTTGAAAATTTATCGACGTCAACACAAATAAACAGAACCACAATGAAGATAATCATCATTAACAGTTTGGTAATCGAATAATTGAGGGAATTCCATTTTGAGATGCCCGTTTGCGCGGAGACCATTTGCGCATAATAACCTTGGATCCCCGACACATCTCTTTCCTCAAAAAATTTGTATAAATCTTCGCGGCTGTCATGCAGGTCTTTTTGTAAGTCACGGACGTTTTTCCGATACAGGTTTAAGAAAAAAGTTAGAGGAAAAATAACGACGAAACACACCAACGCTATCCGCCAATCGTAAAAAACCAACGCGAAGATGACACCCAAGGTGGCGGTAACTGCCATATCAATTCCGGCAAGCGTTCCTTAAAAAAAATGATATAGTCCTTGGCAAGCTCGGCTCTGGTCATGGCTCTTGACGAAGGATAACCTTGCGAGTGCGAATACAGAATGACTTCGGTGGCAATGTCCACATACATACGGGAATAGACTTTGCCGCAGAGATATCTGCTCAGAGTTCCCCCGAGTGTATTAAGCAAATAAATGCCGGCCCAACTGATTAGCGGCAGGACATAATCAATTTTTACCTTGGTTTTGTGATAAAAATCATCGATCAGGGCATCCAGCAATTTGCCAAAAAAACTGGGCTCAATTAGCCATGTAATATTTTCGAGAAGCACAAATACCAGAACGACGGCGATCGAATGGTTGTGTTTTTTGATGATTTTTTTAATTTCCATTTTTACCAATCTAATCTTTTACCCTATTCAATTTACGGCCTGCAGTTGCCAATTTCAATTTAGCCAGGTCAATTAAACGGAGTAACTCGAAAAAACCAGTAATTTAACCTGCCTTAGAAGAATCGGACTATATGAAAAATACAATGATCATTTATGTTATCTTGTGTTGTCAGTTTCTTTTGGCATCGTTCGATGCCAGCGGAACTCCTGTTTCCGTAATCAACGAGCTGTCTTCCAGGACAGCCTCGGCATCGCCATTATTGCGTGTCAGCGGCATCCGCAACTGGTATCTGATAGGCAATGCCCTTACCTCCGGCAATGATGCTGTAAACCTGCGGGTTGCTCTGGATAACCGTATTCGGTCAGTGGAGGTCCGTCTCGATGATCAGCCCAAAGGAAGCCTGTCGCGGATCTCCGGCGGCTTCACGGGTACAATCAACATTAAAGGTTTGGCGCCCGGCAAACATTCTATCCAATTAATTGCCGAAGGCAGTTCAAAGTTTACCCAGAAATATTTTTTTCTGCGAAGCCACCCGTTATATGTTCTGTTGACTACCGACTGGGATACTTCCGACAGCCAAGATTCGGTACTTAAACTGCACGAAAAACTACACGAGGAGCACCCTTCTCTTAAAATGACTCATTTCCTGGGCCCTTACACGTTTACTGATCGAAAGGTCTCGCCGAAGCGCCAAACGTATCTGGCCGGGTGGATGATCCGGCTTAGGGAATCTTTTCAAGACGAAATCGGCTTGCACATCCATCCCTATTGTAATTTCGTCAATAACGTGCGTGGCGTACATTGCCGGTCTAAACCTTCCGACACCTTCCCAAGAGGCGATTCCTCCGGATATACCGTTCTAAGCAGCGCCTACAGCAAAACCGAGTATTTGCGCCTCTTGAAAGCCGCGGACGCTTTGCTCATTGTCCATGGTCTGGACAAACCGACTTCGTTTCGGACCGGCTCATGGGCGGCCGACGCACAAACATTAAAAGCGCTTGCCGCCGACGGGTTTGTCGCCGACAGCAGTGCCAACAATTGGGCGAGAATCAGGGAAGAATCAAAAAATGACGGCAACGGCGTACTTTATAACTGGAATCGTCAACACTGGAAGGCCATTAACGATCATTCACAACCTTACTTTCCGGATAAGCACAAGCCAATGTCCAATGGTTTTCCTGCCATTCCTCTACTTGAAGTACCCGACAACGGCAGCTTAGTGGATTATGTAACAAGCGACGAGATGATCTCCATTTTCAGAGCAAAGTGGCAGGGTCAGCCACTGGTAAAACCGGTCACCTATGTTTTTGGCTTTCATCCCGTCAGCTACAATATGACGTTCCATAAACGGATCGAAAAAACATTGAATTATATTGACCGGTATCTTGCCGCCAACGACGACGGTCCCGTCGTATACGAGACTCTTAGCAACATGGCTCGCGTGTTCCACGCGCCACCCCATTAAACCCTTCTCGTTATATTGAAAATGAACCAAGCTGGAAACTTTATTAAATCGGACGAACTGTTTCATAGAAGGGTAATTATTTATGACAAATAACCGCAATATGAGGCTGATAACAAAAGTTCTTATTATCGGTGCATTGATAGCTGTCCTCAGCTATCTGTTTCATCCCGATGTTGGGCAGCTAAGCGTGATGATCAATGGTCAACCGGTCGCAGAGCCCTTGGTCCGCATTGCC
>JBPFEG010000037.1:0-46566 GCA_051061015.1 Methylomicrobium sp. | reverse complement strand
CCACCGACTGGTTGGCTAGGTCCCAGACGGTCATAATGCCAATCTGATTGAGGCGGGTTACGGTGCGCGAGCCAATGCCCCACACCTCGCCGACCGGCACGATCCGCATCAGCTTTTCCCGGCGCCCCGGGTCCGACAGATCGAGCACGCCGCCGGTCTGCTTCCATCGCTTGGCAGCGAAATTCGCCAGTTTCGCCAGGGTCTTGGTCGGCCCCATGCCAACGCAGACCGGTATTCCGGTTGATCGGAAAACGGTTTGTCTGATCCGCTGGCCGTAAGCGATCGGTTCCTGATTGCAAACGCCGGTCAGATCCAGGAAGGCCTCATCGATCGAATATACCTCCACGCTCGGCGCAAACTCTTCCAGGATCGACATCACTCTCGCCGACATATCGGCATACAGCGTGTAATTGGAAGAGAACAAATGGATCTGATGTCGGTTGATCAAGTTTTGCACTTGAAACACCGGCGCGCCCATTTTTATACCCAAGTCTTTAACTTCTTGACTGCGCGCCACGATAATTCCGTCACCATTGCTAAGCACGGCGACCGTCTTGCCGATCAAATCCGGCCGGAACACCCGCTCGCAACTCACGTAGAAATTGTTCGCGTCGGCAAGGGCGATAAGCGGCATTACACGGGATGGATGACGTTGGTCACGACGCCCCAGATCACCATATCCAGCTCGTCATGGATGCGAATGTCTGGGTAAAACGGATTTTCCGAAGCCAAAATCCATTGGCTTTCGAGACGTTTCAAGCGCTTCACGACCAGCTCGCCGTTCAATGCGCAAATCACGATCTTGCCGGCTACCGGCTCGATCGAGCGATCGACGACCAGAATATCGTTCGGGTGGATGCCGGCGCCGACCATCGACTCCCCTTGCGCACGAGCAAAAAAGGTCGCGGCGGGCTTCTTCACGAGCAGCTCATTCAGATCCAGGGTTTTTTCGATGTAATCGTCGGCGGGCGAGGGGAAACCGGCTGCCACTTTGCCGGAAAATAGGGGCAGCCTCAGCCGTCGAAGCCGTAAAGGCTGGCATAAACCGGTCAGGAGTTGGTCTGTAAGCGATTGATCCATAATGCCCACGCAAAGATTGTTATTTTATGTTCTCTTTTTGTTCTCCATTCTAAGAGTTTTTAATTAAACTGCCAAGAATTCAAAAAAATAACTCACAAGTCTTTCCTAAGCTGCCTGCACGGCAGCGAACTTTCAGGCGGCAATGTGGTGCCGTTCGCGAAATTTCTAAGCTGCCTGCACGGCAGCGAACGAATACCTTGGTGGCCTGCTGGCACGCGGCGATTTCTAAGCTGCCTGCACGGCAGCGAACGCGCAGCTTTTCGCTGACGATGGGCGGTTGTTTTTTCTAAGCTGCCTGCACGGCAGCGAACAACGGTTCTAGCCATTTCTCTTCATCTTTAAATTTCTAAGCTGCCTGCACGGCAGCGAACAGTGAATCATGCCTATAACAGCCTTTTTTATGATTTCTAAGCTGCCTGCACGGCAGCGAACTTGACCATCATTAAAGCCATCTCATCGGCGCATTTCTAAGCTGCCTGCACGGCAGCGAACGCGGGCGAGAGAGAGCCACTCTATTATGTGATTTTCTAAGCTGCCTGCACGGCAGCGAACCATAGCTCCAGTTTACCGGCGAACCATCAAAATTTCTAAGCTGCCTGCACGGCAGCGAACTCCTTGGCTATTGATTTATACAATTCCCCATTTTTCTAAGCTGCCTGCACGGCAGCGAACATGCGTTCAGCGCTTCCTGTAAAGCGCCTGCTTTTCTAAGCTGCCTGCACGGCAGCGAACCATAAGACCCTAGTAAAATACCGGCCATTGGCTTTCTAAGCTGCCTGCACGGCAGCGAACATTGATACCGCCTTGACCGAACCGCTGCTGTTTTTCTAAGCTGCCTGCACGGCAGCGAACCACTTGGCAAACTCGGCGTCGGTCATCTGCGATTTCTAAGCTGCCTGCACGGCAGCGAACGAATTCAGGTTGTTCGTACCGGGGCCGCGATATTTCTAAGCTGCCTGCACGGCAGCGAACTCACTCGCCCGGTTCGCCTGGCACTTTTGCCATTTCTAAGCTGCCTGCACGGCAGCGAACACCGTAACGCTTCTGTAAGGATTTGAACCTTTTTTCTAAGCTGCCTGCAAGGCAGCGAACTGGCAAGCGGGCGAGAGAGAGCCACTCTATTATTTCTAAGCTGCCTGCACGGCAGCGAACCCGTCACGCTGTCCGAAATGCGCGCGCATTTATTTCTAAGCTGCCTGCACGGCAGCGAACCAACATATTCTTCACAAAACCTACGTTTACGTTTTCTAAGCTGCCTGCACGGCAGCGAACTCGCAGATCCAGCCGGATATCGCCAGCTTCTTTTTCTAAGCTGCCTGCACGGCAGCGAACCGCAGAAGGTCTTTTTCATCCCTGCTTCCTCCTTTCTAAGCTGCCTGCACGGCAGCGAACGCTAACGACGCGTCGCACCCGCACCAGTAACATTTCTAAGCTGCCTGCACGGCAGCGAACTAGCACGTTGTGACCCGCAATTGACTCATAGCTTTCTAAGCTGCCTGCACGGCAGCGAACTCGGGCTAGTATTTTGATGAACTGGCACTAGGTTTCTAAGCTGCCTGCACGGCAGCGAACCGTAGTAACGCGAACTCAGCAGCATTAAGCAGTTTCTAAGCTGCCTGCACGGCAGCGAACATGGAGCGTATCTTGCTGGAGCGAATCTGGATTTTCTAAGCTGCCTGCACGGCAGCGAACTATATTTCGCCTCTCGTTCTCCCTCTTGCTTATTTCTAAGCTGCCTGCACGGCAGCGAACTTTAATCTTCAGGTTCTTCGGCGCATACTGTATTTCTAAGCTGCCTGCACGGCAGCGAACGGGGGCAATCATGGCGAGGAATCTTTGCTGATTTTCTAAGCTGCCTGCACGGCAGCGAACCAGCACAGAGAAAACGAGAATATTTCAATTTATTTCTAAGCTGCCTGCACGGCAGCGAACGGTTCTATTGGTAGGTTCAGTGTCCCGTTATTTTTCTAAGCTGCCTGCACGGCAGCGAACGTATGGCAAGAGTTCACGCTTTGCGTACGTTATTTTCTAAGCTGCCTGCACGGCAGCGAACAGTTTAAGCGGCAGCATGAATGCCCCTCTACGTTTCTAAGCTGCCTGCACGGGAGCGAACTTTGGACACGCCTTGATCGCTTTCCTGATCGCTTTCTAAGCTGCCTGCACGGCAGCGAACGCGACGGAGGCGAATGCGGACGATTTTCCGGATTTCTAAGCTGCCTGCACGGCAGCGAACTCCATCGTGCCGGGCGACATATTGTGCTCGGATTTCTAAGCTGCCTGCACGGCAGCGAACTCGGTGCACGGTCGAAACGTTTCTTCCTCGTATTTCTAAGCTGCCTGCACGGCAGCGAACTGTTGCATCAGTTCTGCCGCGTGGCGCTTAGTTTTCTAAGCTGCCTGCACGGCAGCGAACCTAACCCAGAAACGCGAGAACTTCCTGCATCTTTTCTAAGCTGCCTGCACGGCAGCGAACCCTGCCAGTCCTTATGCGTGATGGTCCTGGCCTTTCTAAGCTGCCTGCACGGCAGCGAACACAGAGCGTGGTATATCGGCGTCAACACCAACTTTCTAAGCTGCCTGCACGGCAGCGAACACCCACTGGGTTTATTTAGGTTATCTTCGTGATTTCTAAGCTGCCTGCACGGCAGCGAACGCTCTCTGGATTACCGGAACTGCGCCGTAAAATTTCTAAGCTGCCTGCACGGCAGCGAACGGTTTGTTTGGCGACCGGCAACAGCGTGTGCATTTCTAAGCTGCCTGCACGGCAGCGAACGTCAATACATATTCGAATTATTTTTTTCGACATTTCTAAGCTGCCTGCACGGCAGCGAACGCGGCCATCGACCTGTTGGCGGCCGGGCATCTTTTCTAAGCTGCCTGCACGGCAGCGAACCGCGGATCGTTCTGCGTTCCATTTAGGAATCTTTTCTAAGCTGCCTGCACGGCAGCGAACTGATTAAATTGGCCGGTGCTGCGCCCCTGCAATTTCTAAGCTGCCTGCACGGCAGCGAACTTCGAGACCGAACAAACTGATTACCGTATCTTTTTCTAAGCTGCCTGCACGGCAGCGAACATTGTCATCAAATGCCCACGCGATCGCGAATGTTTCTAAGCTGCCTGCACGGCAGCGAACATGCTGGTCCCGCAGTTCGTACTCCCGTCGATTTTCTAAGCTGCCTGCACGGCAGCGAACGGGCCGTCGTATTCAATATAGGCGTGGGTTTTTTTCTAAGCTGCCTGCACGGCAGCGAACGGAGCGACGCGCAGAACGTCCGTTTTCTGGATTTTCTAAGCTGCCTGCACGGCAGCGAACTGATTATAAAAAACTTCGAAGCCAGTTGCGTAGCGGTTTCAAGAGGGTTTAACCCAATTTATCCATCCCGAAAACCGGCTTACACAACTGGCTGACTTCTATCACATTTTTAAAGAACGAAAAAAAATTGGGTCAAAATTCCGGGACAGCAGTCGTGGCGCTTAGGCCGTAACTGCTGAAACAGGCTCCCGAGGATTCCGAAACCAAGGTTTTTTTAATCCATAAACAAAAGGTTTGCTCGCTGCTCATGCTTTTCAGCCGGATATATGGTGTGAGAATGCGAATTGGAAGCATGTCTCCATAGTGCCGTAAAGCATTGTCGTAGCTGACCTTATGCCGAACCATATATCGTCGTGCCAAACGCTCTTTATTGGTTTTGGGTTGCTGGCGTTGGTAAATCGCGTACCCCCTAAGCTTCTCCGGCACTGGGCGAATACGGGTGCAGTGCACGTAATCGCTCAGGCGATCTAGCCATTTTACGGCATTAAACCGATCCAGCGTGGCTTCGTCTTGAGCAAATAGCCGGCACTTACCGCCCAGTGCGCTATTTTTTTCACTTGTCACATATTCGGGAAAGCCAACCCCAATTGGCACCTGTTTCCGGTCATTCTGCATTTCCACAAGTCCTAGGTGGATTTGTTGGAAAACTTTGGACCAGAGGAAGTTGATATTGACCTCGGGATTAGGCAGTAAGGTGACTTCAATATAGAAGCGCATGTCCTATTCCTTGCCGCTTTGACCAAATACACCGCCACGCACCAAGATCGCCATCACATAATGCTCTTGTTCCTTGCCGGCGAGTTTCTCGCCTAATGCAAAGCGATCGAATAAGGTGTAAAAATCGACTTTGTCTTTCGGGGTACGGAAAGCCTTGCCCAAATTGGTCACAGCACCATAGGGTTCAATAGCAATCGGGCCGATTGCAGAATCCTCGTATCCAGGATACCAAGTGTCAATGGTACGCAATGCATTACCGATTTTTTGCGAGTGTAGGGCGGCGGTGCCGTTGACCGCATATAGAATTTTGCTTTTATCGCCTTTGCCGTTGCCGAGCACCAATTCTTCGCTGGGATAGACTTCCTGCGCTCTGCCGACTAGAGCATAAGCCTCAACACTGATCAATAAGTAAGGCAAACGGCCGCATAGCGCGTCGGCAATTTTACTTGCTAACTTTTGCAAGTCCGTATGGCCGGAATTGAAATCGCGTAGTGAAAATTGCTTGGCGTCGAATACGCATTTGTCGCCATCACTGGTATCGACGATAACTTCGATTTTTTCCGCCCCAACCCGGTTGCGCCATAAATAGCGGGCATTAGCGATATTGGTCGCGTAACGTTTGGCAAGTTCTTTGAACCCTTCTTGGTCGATATAGGTTTGAGCCACGCCAGGATATAGGGCATTGAAATTTGGGCCGTTGCTGGCGGAGGGTTTTTCCACGCCGCCCAAGACTTTCAGTGTGAAGTTAAGTTTGAGAGTGTCCTGGTATTCGCTCAGTGCACAAGCATCGACGGTTTGCAGATTGGGCTTTTCGACTTCGGCGTTTAATTTTAACGGATCGCTTTGTTGCGCCGGTTTTAAACGGTTGGAAATCGTGCCACGTACCGACTTTTCATTCAGTTTTAGCGGAATCGGGTCTTTTTGATGTCGACCCTCCCATTGCGTGCCATACAGATAACCGTCGGAAGGCACCAGTTTTTTCTCGAAAGCCAGTACGGTTGCGTCGTTTTTTGCTGCCATGTTTTAGTCTCCAATAAGATTTGCTGATGATAGGGTTTGGCAAAGATAGAGATTTCGTTCGGTATCGGCGTAGTATTGCCAAAGCACGTCGTCCAGTTTGTTAATACGGTAAGGCATTTTGAATTCGCCTAGCGTGACTACGCTTTCGGCGAAGCGGTGCGGTGTATCATTGTCGCGCTGGTTGGCGGCTTGGCCCAATTCCGAAATCCCTTGAAATCCAACGGCAATCGGCGCCAGCCAACCCGGTGTTTTACGTTGGCTGCTCCAAGTGACTTTGCCGCTTTCGTCTTGTTTGCTGCGGTGCATTACTTTCAAATAGCCCAGCAAAGCATCCAAAGCATCCTGACTTTCCTCGCGCATCGCTTGCACCATCAATTCGCGGCGTTCGATTAACACGTAACCGAGCATCAGGCGGTTGAGCAATTTTTTAACGCTCTGCTCGTCGTCTTCGTCGGCGGTATAAATTTTTACATTCTTAACCGCCAATACATCGCCACCAGCCCATTTCATCCGGCGTAATTGTTGATTAACCAGTGCTTCGAAGCGCTCCTGTTCGTCGGTATCGAAGCCTTGCAGTTCGATGAGTAGCGAGACTTCCAAGTGGCAACGGGCTTCTTCGACAAAGGCCGGGCGGCTGCCGTCCTTATCCAGCGGATTGGCGGTGCCGACGATGGAATGCACGAAATCGCCTTGCCCTTTATAGGTCTGCAAATCGAAGCGATGGCAACTCACCGCCATACTGACCAGTTCGATATCCGGCAAATTCTGTTGGTGAAGATGACGCTGCAAGGCGTGGACGCCGCCAAGCCAGGCCGTCATGGCCGGAAAACCGATGGTATAAGGGCTGCTCATCGCGTTGGCGTTGTGGATTTGCAAATGCGGGATTAATAGAAAACGTCGAGTCATTTGAAAAACTCCTTGTCGGCGGCGACGGCTTGTTCGACCAGCGAAACCAGTTCGCGAAACTCATCGTCGCCCAGCTTGGTACGGCTGTCCTTGCACAGGTATTCATAGGTTCTAACAATCCAACGGGCAAAATCGCCGGCCACCTCATCCAGCCAATCTGCGTTTTGCTCGCGCTGTTCAAGATAGGCATCGTCCAGCCAAATGCGTTGCGCCAATGGCAAGGCTTGATAATGTTCTTTGCCGGACCAGCCGGGACCCTGCAAGCGGATTCTAAAAGCTTGCTGCAAGACCGAATCGATCAGGTATTTGAGCGTGTTGCGTATGCCTTCGCGGACGTTGATATTGTTGACGCCGCTGTGCATCAATCTGTCCAAAGTCTGGAAGCTGTCTTGAAAGCGGCGAGCCGGCAGCGAGTTTTTGAAGAAATGTTGCGTTGGTAAACGCGCCTGACGTTGTTCGAAAGTCGGCGGCAGGCTACTGAGCAAATAAGCCCGGCCGGCATTCTGGTTGTTCAATACGCTGATGTTTTGCGGTTTTGTACCGCCATAGATCGTGACGGTCAGGCCTAGCATATCGTCGAAACCGTCGGCGTGATGCTCGTTTTTCCGGCGGCTGTCCTTGGCTTGTTTGGTGGCTTCGGAAAAGCGCATCGTATCGATCCTGCTTTTGGTTTGCTTCAACAAACCGGCCGGGGTCAGGATGGACAGCAGGTGATAGCCGGCATCGACCGGGAAATACACCTGCTTGACCAAACCGTCCGTTTTATCGCTTCCACTGCTTTGCTTGACGGCGAGAAAACCGGAGCGCAGACTTTCGTAACTCGTGGTCGGAATGTTCAATAATTGCTTGGCCTGTGGACTATCCTGTTCCAGATGCTGTAACACCGTTTGTCCGTCGTCAATCGGCAGGCAAAGAAACCTGTAAACATCCATTGCCGCCGCATTGCCGAATACGTCCAACTCATAAGCGACATTGCCGGTGCGCAGATAGCCGTCATGCGCTTGAGTATTTTCGGCGATGATTGAACTGGTTTTCGCGCTGGGGTGGCTGAATTTGCCGGGATGGCTCACCATCGACAGCCAAGCTGCACGCCTAGCGGCATCCGGCAGCCAAGTCGACAGGGAAAATTTTTCGTCCGCCTCTTGCTGGATAGCGGCTTGTTCGGCCGCATCCTCCGTGGCTTTCAGTTTCGTTTTTAGCCAAGCGGCTTTTCGCTCGGAAAAAAACGTCGAGATGGGTTCATTCATAAGAAATGGCCTCCTGATTAAGTGTGCCGAGAATGATTATATTCATAATAGGCAAATTATGTCCATAGTATTTATTTTTTAGGAATAAACAAGCCAAATTTGGCACCTCCGGTACAAAGTCATAAAATGACCGAGACATCGCATAGATGGCTTAGCAAATAGTATTTATCTTTTGTTCTCTACTGCCGTACAGGCAGCGTGTTTGGATAGGGTGGAGCGCCTATCGGCTTATCCACCCGTTTTCCTCTAATTGATTTCTTGAAACAAACCTAACTGGTCCGAATAAAACCACGGCTTATCAGTGTTGGGGCGAAGCGTGATTTCGCCGTAGCGTTCGGATTTGGCTTGCATGATGCCTTCGATTTCCGCATCGTCGTTATTCTGTTCGGCTTCGGCATATTGGTGTAAGGCGGTCCGATAGTCTCTCGCCAGCCATAATCTGGCTTGCGCATCGGCCGACAACGGCTCCGCCGGGACAATGTTGTGCAAGGCCTGGCGGGCAATGAATTCGCCGCGTTCGTCTTTTTCGCAAAACACGGCTTCGCCGTTTCGCCATACCAGAAACAGCAACGTCTCCGGTTTGCCGGCGCGGAAGCGATTGATCTGTTGCGGTACGGCGGTCAGCCACCAGTTTTCGCTTAACCAGGCTTGCAGGGCCTGCGGGCCTTTCTGTGGATAATCGGTCAGGCTTTTATGTAATGCTACATGCTCCAGGTCGGCCAGGCGGTTCTTGGGTTGCAGCGTTTCCGGTTGTTGAATGCGCGGAATGGCATTGACGGCCTGATTCAAGGCCGCTTCGTCCACCAACTCGCATAAGTCGTGGGAAATCAACCTGAGACTGCTGGCGTTTTCGTAGCCGGGCCGGCAATAGGCAGGGCCGTTGCCTTGGCGCAGCGCTTTCAGGTTGTATTGCATGACGACAATATTGGCGTATTCGATGTCTGCAGTTAGGATTCGATGGCGCAGGACGCGGCCCGCCAGTTGAATGATGGAACGGAAAGAGGACGGTTCGATAATCGCCCAATCGAAATCGTGGTCACGCCCGACTTCTTCCACCGGCGTCGCCACTAGAATGAACAGCACGTCGTCGGAGTCGGTATGGTCCAAATGCCGGCGGATCATCAGGTCCTTGAAGGCTTCCGGAGCTTCACCAGCTTTTTCCTTGCGTTGCAGCACTCTGTCCAGGTGTTTTTCCTGTTCGTGGCGCAATAACAGCACTTGCCGGCTGTGGTAAACCATGATTTTCGGCGCGATGCAGCTGTTCCACTCGGCTTGCAGCAAGTATTGCATCAACGCGATACAGGGCGGAATGTTCGCCATGCGCACCACGCCAAAAGAGACCCGCTTGCCGGTTTTGGCATCGATAGTATGGTGATGAGCGTGTAATTGTTCGGCGGTTTGTTGGATTTTGTCGAAGTAAAGCTGCCGCTGGGTTGACGGATCGTTTTGGTTGGCTAGCAGCTCGTCGCAACGCACGATCATGGCTTTGCGTTTGACGATTTGCTTCTGCAAATTGGAGACCCGCTTGCCAATGAATTGTCGGTGGGCGTTCCGATATTGCAGGCAACGACTTTCCGAATCGGAACCGTCGAGTCTTGCCACTTGAGTTCTAAACTCGTCTATCCAGGCGCAAGCAACTAGCGGATGAGTATTTTTGAAATGGCTATGTAGTTGCCAGCCTGCCTGATAAACATTGAAAAAGCCTTCGGCCAGATTCGGCGGGATCGTCGCTGAGGAAATCATCACTTTACGGCCCAGCATGCCGGCCAAATGGATCAAACGGCCGATAGCGATCGAATCGGCGCCGTCGAAGTCGTCCACTTCATCGATCACCAGATCGGACGAAAGCAGCCGCAAGCACGGCAAAATGTATTTGCCGCCGCGTCGGGTTTCGGTCGCCGCGATAATGTGGTCTATCGTACAGGCTAATACCGGTTTGTAGAGAAAAGCTTTGTGTTTTTCGGCGAGTTTAGGCTTGTGTTTGGGAAACAGCACATCAAGAAATTCGGCGCTCGGCATATTGGTGTAATCCAAATACTCCGATAACAACTGCTCCCTGGATTCGGAACCGATCTCTTCGAAACCCGGCGGCTGGTCCTTTTCGCGCACGGTTTTGTTGTACAACTCCTTCACGGCCGCCGAACCAATCAGCACTGCCAATTCGTCGTTGCTGAGCCCGATTCGGATGCGGTATTCGTTGCCCGTCTGCAAGGTCAGTGTGCGTAAGCCCAGAGCCAAGATGTAACGTAAACTATTGCCGTCATCCGATAAGATGCGCATGATTTTGGCATTGGCGATAGTTTTGCCGCAGCCGGTACTTGCCATATTCACCACGAACCAGCCGTAACCTTGTTCCTGCAAGGCTTCGTGTTGGGATTTAAAGCGCGCGATGCCATCTACCGCCTTGTCTTGCCACTCGAATCCTGCCGGGCTTTTTTGTTTGAGGCTTTTGATGTCGTAGGCCAAATCCATCTCACTGCTGAAGCGCGACAAGGTCTGGCTGATTTTCAATGCTTGGTCGCCGACGCGTACCAAGTGTTCGTCCAGTTTTTGTTTGAGATTCTGCTTACTATCGGTATTGGCGTACAAACCGATGACCGTCTTCCACTCGGTTTCGGCCTGGCAAGACGAATAGTAATGGTCGCCCAGCATCAGGCACAAACGGGCGTGGTGCAGTAACAGCCGATACGCGCCGTTCTCCAACAACGGTTGAATTTGCATCTGGACCAGCAATAACTTGGCCGACCACTTTTTCAATTGTTTCAGCCAAGGCCCGGATTGTGACAGCAAGCCTTCGGGAAACTCGAAACAGGCGTTTAAACGCTTGTCGTCATCCTGAGAATTTTGGTAGCCCCATCCGGCATTTAGGCTTTTGAGCATTCTCGGTAGACTTTCTCGCTTCATTCCGGACTCTTCTTCCGGTTTTTGCCGGCCCGGCAAGCGGTGATGCGTCATAATCAGCCAGCCGACCAATTGCGCAATTGGCGGCAAATCTTCCAATGGACTTTTGCAATTGCCGGTGACTGTGTCTTTTAAGTTCTGTTCGTTCCAAGTGCCTTCGCTTAAAAGACGTAGCCAGGCTTCGTCACTATCTCCGGCTTGCTTAACCAAGGCATTCAGTAACAAGCAGGAAACCCATTCGTGGCGCAGCGGATCGCCTTTAGCCGTAGAGTTCTTTAGTTTATTTTGAAACAAGGCTGTAGCCTTGCCCCAGTCGTGCAGCAAAGCGGCGACCGCTACCACGGCTTTGATGGCAGGCAGATAAGTCCAATTATTTTCCCAATGTCTATTGAGCAAACTCTTCTGCGTACTATTCACCGGCACGATGCCCTCGGCATTAAACCGCCTCCGATTCCCCACAATCCAAACCAACTCGCTGCGGCTTCTCGAGCGTATCCAATGGCAGGCAACGGCGGTATTCTTGGTAGCGGTCTTACGCAATAAGGCTTTGACGGCAATCAGGCCTTCTTCTGTGATTATGGTTTGCCAGGTGTTATCGCCGATGCGGTTGGCGAAGGTGTCGAGCACGCGACGGGTGCGGGCCAAGGCTTTTTTCTCGCATTGGCTGACGAAGGTGACCATCATAATTGGCTATTCTCGTTGTGTTCGCGGCTCGGCAGGCTTACCGTGAACGTTGATTTTGATCTCAACCATGGGGCTAGGCGCTTTCCCTCAGGGCTTGTTGCTTGACCTGCTCAAACATGAAATCCAGCGCCTTGTGTTCGGTGAATTTTTGCAGGCATTGCTGGCGAAACTCCTGTTCGCTGGTCTTTTCCCTGGCGCTGATAAACGCCCAAGGCAGGATAATGGCGTCTTTGACCAGGTCGGCGATATCGAACACTAAGGCGCCGCGCCGGGTCTTGCCGTGCATGACCGCGAAGCCATGTGGAATGCCCAACACCCACAGCGTGGTGGCGGCTAGGCCATAGGCCAGGTAGTTGCCATGGTTCAAAAAGCCGTTGGCAAGATCGGTGGCTTGATGGTCGCGGGTAAATTCGCTTTGCTGGGTGGCTTTGGCGGCGTAGCGGTAGAGTTGTTTGGTCAGCAGGGCTTCGCGTTGCAGCAGATCGCCGGTTTTTGCGGCACTGTCGATGCTGTTGACGTAAGTATCAAGCGTACCAGCTATGCCACTATCGTCGCTGAAGATGTTTTCGGCTTTGAGCTCCCGGTCCTTATCCCAAATCCGGCGGATGTATTCAACGCGGGCTCGCTGAAAGGCTTTGGCGACAGCTAGACGCTGAGCGTCGTCGAACCAGAATTTAAGCCAGCCTTGGATATATTCGGTGGGTCGATATTCGCTTTGCGGCGTTAGCCATTCGATTTCGCTGCCGCTGAACAGCGGCGTGCCGCCGCCTCCGCAAAATCCGACCAGTACGCCCGCGCTGGCCAACATGCGCATCGCCGCTTGGGTGATGGAGGTGCCGGTGCCGAGCAGGATGACCGTGGTATTGGCTATTGGAATGTTCCAGTAGAGATTCTCATCCTTGGCTTCTGTCAGGTAGAGTACGCGGCCGTCTTTTTGCATCACCCGGCATTTTTCCAGGTAATAAATGTTGGCCCGTTTGGAGTGCAAGATTGCTTTTAAGTCTGTTAATTGCTCCATCAACTTCAAATCCTTATGTGATTACCCTAATTTTTAAGTTCAGAAATTTTTCAGCTCATTTCATTACAGCATGAAAAAAGGCCGTTTATAGAACTGGCTAAGCTCTATCGGACACTATTCTTTCTTGTTTTGATAGCCTTTTTTCTGTTTAGCATCACTCAACTTCTCGCCGGCGGCCATAGCCTCTTCCTCACTATCAAACCACTCTTTCCGCACGGTTCCTGGCGAGCCTACCCTGCCCCACTCCCGGACCAGCGACCAATCGCCGAAGATGCCAGGCACCACGTGCAGCTGGTAAAACCGGTGCAGGTTCTTGTCCGGCTCATGCCGTTCCAGGTAAATGGGGTCCATGTCTATACTTTATATATCCGCCACCAACTTGCTCAGCCGTTCCTGCCCCGCATGCGTGTAAATCTGCGTCGTCGCGATGCTCTCATGCCCAAGCAAGGCCTGGATGTCGACCAGCTGCACATCCTTTTCCAAAAGGCGCGTCGCGTAAGTATGCCGGAGCTTGTGCGGCGTGACTTTCTTCTGGATGCCGGCCTTGTCGATCAGCTTCTTTAGATAGGCGCGCACCGCGTGAGCCCCGGTCGGCTTGCCGCCCGGTTTCTTCGCGAACAGATATTCCTCCTGCATCTTGCCGGCGATCGACAACGCCAACACCCGGCCGAACGCTTCCGGCAGCGGCACTTGCCGCTCCTTGTTGCCCTTCCCGATCACCCGGACCGACTTGGCGACGCCGTCGACCACGCGGATATGATGCACTTTCAGGCCCAAAGCTTCGCTGATCCGCAGGCCCGACTTCTGAATCAGTTCGAACAGCAGCTCGTAGCGCTGCCGGACCTTCAGCGCCGACTCGCGGCTGCGGCCGAACACGTTGTCCGGGATGTCGTCGTGATTCCGGGTCGCCTTCTGCAGCGCGTTTTGCTCCTCGACTTCGAGCCACACCGGGATCCGCCGGGGGCGCTTGGGTTTCTCGACCTGGTACACCGGGTCGTCGTCGACCAGGCTGTTCCGTTTCGCCCATTTATAAAAGGTGGCGAGGCAGGACACCTTGCGGGCGACCGCGTGCGGCCCAACCCCTTCGCGCGACAAATGGGAGACGAAGTTTTCCAGGTCGGTCGGCTTGCAGTTCCTCCAATCCAGTTTCGCGTCGTCGAGCCAGCGGCGCCAAATGCCGAGATCCGAGTTGTAGTTGTAGCAGGTCGTGTCCGAGTGGCCCTTGGTGTATTTCAGGAAACCCAGGAAATCTTTCCGGGCCTGCTCGAAGGAAGTTTCGGTTGAGTGGGTCATCTCGTCTCCTTGCCGCGTTTGGAAACCTGATCGGGAATTTCCGGCCGTCGGCCCGGAAACTCAGTTTACTAAAATTACTATTTTATAGCAGTTTTATAAGAATGCAAAAACGTAAGTATTTAGGCATCCTGCAAAAAAAAGCCTATTAAGGGCAACAAAAACACAAAAATATCATATGGAATCATACCAAATTTACTAAAACTTTTGTTTTAGTAAAAGGTTAGCCAAGGATGACAGCAAATCGACGATGCGCTAACATGCATTCTAAGCAAAATTGCCATATCCTGCAGAGAGGCAACAAATGATCGGTATTCCCAGCTCGAGTTCTCTCCTATAGCCTGCCAGCGGACGGTTATCCACAGAAATTGTGGATAACTCTGTCTTTAATTTGCCGTGATTCGCTATAACTCATTGTCCGGGATGGAGTGAAGTTAAATTGACCAAAAACTGGCCAGCTGAAGCGCTAACAAGCGAGTACTATGAAGATCTTTACAATACGCTTAGATTCTACGGGCGTAAACGATTCCCTTCGTTACGTGAGGATGCTGATGATCTTGCTAGACAAACCATGTCCTATTTATGGGAATACTTGGAACGCCGTCCTAAAGATCAACCCATCGATTTACAATCCGTTTATAAGATCGCGATCTCGATATTTAGGCGGCGCGCAGTAGATATGTATCGAAAAAGTACCAAACGATGGGCACTGGATATGGAAAGCCTTTCAGAAGCAGAGCAAATTGATCACCACACTTACAATGCTGCCAAGTCTGATCTCTACCAGAAGATGCTCCGCATCTGTATTGCAGAGTTGACGGAGGTAACACAGACAGATTTAGCGCTTTTTGCCCTGGCTGCAGGGATTGGCCCAGAACCAAACCAAGCAATGCCTGCACGTGACCGACAAAGACTACACCGTCTTCGAAAAAGGTTAGCGGCTGCTATACGTCGTAAATTAGGCGAAGATGTAAATACTGTTCTTCGAGAAGATTTCTTAGAGTAGGAGAATTATAATGTCATCCCATAACGAAAACTTTGAGGCTTTTCTTCATATAGTCCATATATCGGATATTCACTGCCGGGATGGAGGATCGGTAGCAGATATTAAATCAGAGCGCTTTATACAGAGGCTAATAGCCCTTCTCCGTTACACAGGACAAATTGAACGAGCTAATTCTATTGAGGAGTTATGGGAAGAAGGGTTTGCAGGGCACGATCCAAGTGCACATGAAAAAGTGTGCGAATTCCTGGATAAGTTCGCTAAAAACCCAGTATTCGGCAATATAGAAACCTGGTTGCTTGATACTGGAGACATTAGTTCGATGGGCGACATAAGTTCTCTTGATACTGCGATTGGGTGGCTAAAGGAATACCGAGATATTCTTAAGGCCAAACATCTATTCCACCTGTACGGCAATCATGATGCTTGGCCTGGGGTATTTCCACTTGCCTCTACTAAAGAGGACTTGGATAGTCACCGTAAAAAGCTGCGATCAGGGATTTTTCCTAGATATTGGCCGCAAGGTCCTCTAAGTATTAAAATACCACATGCCCAATCTGAGCTTCTGCTGTACGGAATAAACAGTGTAATTGACGATCGTTTAAAAAACACATTTGCATTAGGTGAGGTAGACATCGACCCAAACTGGGTACGCAAAGGAAGAGGTACAGATCAGCTTGAACAACTTGCGTTTAATGCAATGCAGAATTTCAAGCCCAACGGGAAAATACGGGACTTCCGAATTATTGCGGTACATCATCCGGTACACTACCCTCCCCCCAGGCCAGCAAATAACATGATCCTCAAAAATGACACTGCTGTCGCTGATGCTCTAATAAACTTCGATCAAAAAGGGCGCGGTAAGCTCGCCCACCTCGTATTAAGTGGGCACACACATCAAACCTACCCGCCTTTAGGAAAATTACCACCAAACACAGCCACTAACTTTTATCAGCCTCTAACAAGAGGGCAATTGCAACTCATCACCGGGTCGCTCTCTCAAATGCCACGTTACACGGATCATGCTGAATTTCCTTCAGTGCCACACCAGTTTCAAATTCTGACTTTTTTTGCTGCACCAAGATCCGCAAACAGGGTTCTCCTCATCGAAAGGCGAATTGTAGGCCGTCCAGGCGGAACCGGGAGTTATAAATTCATTCCACCTGTGGAATCAGTTATGATCGACTACTAAGCATCTAATCAAATTTCTTGCTGTGAAAGAAACCAAAGAAAATAACCAAGAAAGACCTTCCATCTTGCGGGAAAGACTAGGAGATATGGCGTAAAGGAAAAACCTTTGAGCCCTCTCGCCCTAATATTCTCCCGCCAGAGGAGGAAAAAATTGGGCCTTTGACTTACTGCCATTAGCTTCAAACCTACTATCTTTTTCGCAAAAATTGATAACGGCCTGGACTGCACCACAGACTAGAAAAAAATTACCGCTATACATTTCCATTTCCATTTGCCGCTTCCGTTGATCTTCGGTTCCTAAAATTCTCCTGAATTGATGGCTATGGATACCATCTAGATCTTTTAGAAAAACTATTGCAGGCTCGTCGAAAACAACGCATTCGCTTATTTTTTCAGCAAAGCGTTCCACAAGGGACTCCGGTCTGCGCATATCTATAGAAACTCTCCTGGGCGATTGCTGGATAGTTTCTTCGAGAAGAATTTCCTCCCACTTATTAGCTAATTCATCATTAACGCCTTTGATAACTTCTTTCATGATGGCTTCAGCGTTTATATGACTTAGCAGGTTGCTAGCCTCTTTATGATTGAGCCAAAATCTTGAATAGATAAGTTTGTATTTCCGGATGCTTTCGGTTTGCTTTCCGATAGACATGTCAATCAGTAACTTAATGCTAGCCTCATAACGCAACATCTCATCTTCGGCTAAATTAACCCAAAATCCGGTCACTGCACGGGCTAAGTCTTTACTTCGACGTTCAATCCATGCGGCTTCTATATTCTCATCATATATATCTGACTCTTGCTCAAGTGCTTGTGCCAATGATTCTTTCACAGAAGATACTCCATCATCCAAATCTAGCATATCCGTTGATAAGGATTCAGATAGCATTTCACGAAGAATCATATGGGCTTCTTCGACAAGAACCTCGGCGCTTTCTTCAGCTGTATGTCGATTGATTGCTATCTTAAGCACATCACGAGCAAAGGGTTGAATCTTTTCACAAAGGACTTTGATATAGTTGTTACGCTCATCAATCTGCGCTGAGCTGTATGTCAGTTCTTCAGGAATATAATTACGCTTCATCAAGCTCTCCTTCTACCTATCACCTTTCTTTAGAGAGGAAATATCTATTTCCCTCGACTGGTATGATACTAAATATTCAGATTAAAAACGTACTCTATACATTACATAGACATATCGTAGCTATAACAACTTCGTGACAGTTTTTTGAGAAATTTTTGTCAACTGAGGTTCTGTTGTTGCAATTATCGCATCCAAATAGCAGCTGCGACGAAACGCAAAAATCCCTGTAATTAATTGGTAGGGGTGACATAGCTGTAGCCGTTGAGGATTACCTTGATCCCCCCCGCCGCGCTAATCCGCAACTTGTCCGCGCCGGCAAAAGCGGCCGGCACGAACGAATTGCTCGGGCCCTCCTGCCTCATCGACCTGCTGGCATAGCCATCCCTGGCTGTGCAGCACACACGTCCGTGTGCGTGCCGCCCGAAGCTCATCAGCTACGCTCAGTCATTGATCTCATCCGAAGCTTGCTATCCCTGCGCTTCGCGATCCCAATAAGGTGTGCGTGCGTCCCGCACGAGCATTTGATGCCCGCCGCCTCCCCCGCCCGCCAAAAGCCCCCAACTCGCCGCTGGCCAGCTTGCCGGTTTTCAAAGCCTAATATTCACGCCCACCGTCCGCTTTACCCTAAACCGGGGCTTTTGCCAGCCGGATGTCGTCGCCGGACTGCACGGAGTTCTTAACTCTAATCCGTTGATTAACGCAAGGCATCGCCTCTAAAGCGGTATGATATGATACCATTCCATATCATATCATTTGATACCATTCGGCGAGCCAGGCATGAACTCAATCAAGATTGTTTCCGGAGGCCAGACCGGCGTCGACCGCGCGGCGCTGGACGCCGCCCTAGAAACCGGGGCCGACTGCGGCGGCTGGTGTCCCGACGGCAGGCTGGCCGAGGACAGCACAATTCCCTTGCACTACCCTGTCACCGAACTGAAAGGCGCTGGATATCGGGAGAGGACATTGCAGAACGTAATCGACAGCGACGGGACCACAATCATTTATTTCGGCGCCCCGGCCGGCGGCACCGAGCAAACCTTGCGGTTCTGCCTGGAACTAAAGAAACCTTTTATATTGATCGACGCAGCCGAAATAACGCCGGAGCGCGCAGCCAAGCGGATGGTGGCCTTTGTCGCCAGCCAGTCGATCGCTGTGCTGAATGTCGCGGGACCAAGGGCCAGCGAGGAGGCATCGGCCTATGGCTACGCCTATCAAGCCGTGATGCGGTTTTTAGGCGCTCGCAAGCCGCTATAAGTGGTATGATATGGTATGGTACCATACCATATCATACCAAAGAGGAAGCCATGCACGAACTGACCGACCGTGAGCTATACCGAGCCCTGGAATACGCCAAAAGCCTGGACGAGAATGCCGGCCGAAAGGTCCTGGAGCAATTCCAGCTCGACCAGACCGCCCTGGCGCAAACCATCTTCGGCATATTTCCGATGGTGATCACCGAACAGAACCAGGACATGGCGAACCTGTTCATGGACCTTTGCTTCGACGTGATTTGCGTCTACCAGCAAGCCTTCGGCCCCCTGCCCTCGCAGAAAGACATGGATCTCGACTGGCTGGAAAAACAGGCGATGCTGCTGGACGCGGAACTGCAATCATTAATGGCCGACAGGCACATGGACGAGAGGATCAGGGAAAAACTGCAGGATCGCCTGCGGCAGCGCTCGCTCGACGAAACAGGACAAAAGGGATTGGTCAATTTCATGAATGCCGCGATCGACGATTTCGCTTCGGAAAACCCGGTGCGGGTGCCGGCGATCAAGGCAACGCAAACAATGATCTTAGTCGTGATCCGGCTATTCAACAACCTGTACAGCCACGCCCACGGAAAATAGAATGATATGGAATGGTATCATATCATTCCGTTCCATATCGTATTACCCCATACCATCCCATGGACTTCCTTAAACTGACAGTCGGCGAAAGATTCGAGAGCGGCCTGGCCGACGAAAGCATGAGCATCCTGCTGAATGGCGGCGCGCCGATACTGGCCTTCAAGTTCACGGTTTCAGAAAGCGACATCGAAAACTTCCTGAACGGACCGGTTTCGTTCGGCCTGTTCGCGGACGCAAATGTGATCTTTTTCCTGTTCAAGATCGATGGATTCATGGACTGGTCCGACCTGGCATTCACGATCCATTTGGCGCAAGGCGAAAGCATCGATGACGACGGCAGCTATTTGCCATTCCATTTGGTCCTGTTCGAATCGGGGACGTCGATCGTCAAGGGCTTGCGCGTAATCACGGTGTCGCCGGCGTTCCGGTCGGCCTTAGCCAAGCTGGTCAAGCGGCAAGCCGCCGAACGGTTCGACACGGTCGGCTATTACCAGGCCATCGGCGGCATTTACGAAGCTTTCCCTGCGGCGGCGCTGATGTTGAAAAACGCGGTCGTCATCGAGCGCGGCGGGTTGACGCTGCCTGATTGAGCGGGCATTTCGCAATAGTATGATATGGGATGGTATGATACCATTCCATATCACATGACATCATATAGGATGATATAGCATGATTGTACTGATAGGCGGAGAGAAGGGCGGTACCGGCAAGACAACGCTGGCCACGAACCTGGCGGCCATGCGCGCGCTGGCCGGCCGCGATGTGCTGCTGATCGACACCGACCCCCAGGGCAGCGCGAACTATTGGGCGCAAAGCCGGGACGAAGAGAAAATCGCCCCGCGCGTCGCCTGCGTGCAAAAGTTCGGCAAGGGCATCACAGCCGAGGTGAAGGACCTGGCGACCCGCTACGACGACATCATCATCGATGCCGGCGGCCGCGACTCGGTCGAGCTGCGCTCAGCGATGGTCGTCGCGGAGAAAGTTTACATCCCGATCCAGCCGTCACAGTTCGACATCTGGACATTGGGGCAAATGGACGAGCTGGTCGAGACGGCGAGGGGGTTTAATCCCGGCTTGCAGGCACGGGTAATCATCAGCCGCTCGTCGACGAACCCGTCCGTCCGCGAGTCCGACCAGGCGGGGCAGCTGCTGGTTGCCGACTTCCCAAGCCTCGACCTGGCCGACGTGACGATCCGCGACCGCATCGCCTACCGCAAGGCCGCGAAGGATGGCATGGCCGTCGTCGAGCTGAGCCCAAAGGATCCCAAGGCGGCGGAAGAAATGGAGACGTTTTACAAAGAGGTGTACGGCAATGAGTAATCTGAAAAGCAGACCCCCAAGCAAATCCAAGCAGGATTTGGACGCATTTATAACAGGCGCCGAGAGCGGCAAAAAAAACATCCCGCCTGCCGCCCAAGCGGAAGAAACCTATCCGTGGCAGGAACCCGGCGTCAGGGACGATGTGACGAAATCTTTCAATCTTCGCCTGCCGGAGGCTTACCTATTGAAGCTGCGCTACATTGGCGAGCACACGCCGGACAGCATGCAACAGTTCTGCTTGCGCGTATTGCAGGAGGCAATAGACGGCAAGATCAACGAGTTAACCAAATAGAATGATATGGAATGGTATCATACCATTCCATATCATCTGATACCGCCGATTGGCCGAAAGGCCGACAGAGAGGAGGGCATGAAATGCGAAAATTCTCGTTGGGAATATTAGCGGCAATCTGCCTTCTCATACCGCTCGCCGGCCATCCGGAGATCGCCCGTCAACTCGATGAAGAGCTTGAACACGGGCGCAGGGTCGTGGAGGCCTCGCCGCAGGGAGAGGAAGCAGTCGATCAAATCCGGTCGCTCAAGGAAGCGATCGGCAGGGGCGAAACCGCGAGCAAGCAGCTCCGGGACGAAATCCAACGGCTCGAAAAGATTCAGGCGGTGCTGACCAGCGGCTTGATCGGCGCCGTGGTCACCGCGATTGTCGCGATGCTGAGCGCATTCGCGAACTTCCGGCGCTCGCGCGCGGACAGGGATTTTAGACGGCTCGAAGTGATCGAGAAGGCGCACCAGTTGAAGTCTGCCGGCGTCCCTGTGCCTGCCGACATCCTACGCAACTACGAGGAGCAATCCGGAACGCAGTCCTGAGCCCGGCAATCGGCCAGGCAGAGGCTATACTGATTTAGCAGCTTACTTTGTAGGTTAGCCGCCAGATCATAGCCATTCAGGAGGAGCCTCGATCATGCACTGTTTGACCGCGCTGTTTTGCCTTCTTTTGTCCTTGCCGCTCCGGGCGGAGGAGGGCGTTGACCCGATTCTGGACGGCATGACGTCGGGATCGATAACCTTTATCGGCGAATCCCACAAGCACGTCGAGTCGGCCATGCTCGTCAAAGACCTGGTGACCGTCGCCATCGAGCGCGGGCAGTGCCCCGTATTGGCGCTGGAGATCGCCGACAGTCAACAGCCCGCAATCGATCGGGTGCTAGATCAGGGTTATCCGGTTTCAGCTATCGATATTCCAGCCTCTATCGATCATTTGCCCTTGCGGGCATTGATAACGCATTTGGCGACGCTGAGAACGCGTTCGTCATGCCTGAGCATCGTCGCGATCGACGCCGGTCCGGATAACCCGAACGACCGGGACGAATGGATGGCGACAAGGCTCTCGAAACTGGCCGGCGACCGGCCGATCCTGGTGTTGATCGGCGCATTGCACACCTTGAAAAAGGTCGACTGGCTGGTGAAGAGCGGCAAGCCGTCGGTCGCTGAGCGACTGGCTGCAAAAGGCTTTCGAGTGAGGTCCTTTCCACAGCGCTGGATTCCGGATCATTGCAGGGCAGGGGAGAACCGCAATCAGCGCTTTATAAGCACCGATATGCCGGAGGCCTTGACCATCCTGAACGATTCGCTGATGTCGTTGATCAACGCCAAGCCGCACGAATCGACGCGGGGCGTGGTCGATGGCTTCATTCTGTGGAAATGCGATAGTCGGTCACGACTAGAAATAAAAAATTTGACACATAGTAACTGAATTACGACATGTGATGAGAGAAAATCTACGGGCTATACCGTCTTGTCGAATATTCAAGTTTTTTAGGCTCTGTAGATCGCAAAATAAATAATATTCGATTTCATTATGAGGCAGAAGCATTCATTAATATATGAAAATAAAATAAAATGTGAATACTTATTTAATAGTTATTCTTGACATCTTAAATAAAAAGTAGTGTTATAGATTTGTATAAGCTCTAATTTATCGATATAAAATAAATATTCTTCAGATAAATCATATAGAAAGGGAGTGAAATATGAACATTACATACAAAGTCAAGAGTTCTCGTTTAATCTCAATTTCTTTCTTAGCGGCGATGCTATGGGCGGTCGGTTTACCGGTTCGCGCTAATGATATTATAAATCAACAAGTTCATGGAAAATTCATTAATAGTTATTATGAGTTTCCTGGCCCCACAGAATGCCAAAAAGTTATAGTATATATTTTTGGAGATAATACATTCACTGCACAGAATGGGCAAAAATCTGTGGAAGTAGCAAATGTAGGAGCAACCTATATCATATATGACCAATGCTTAGACACATACCCATCGATTGCTAGTGGTTATGTGCCGATGCTCAGCAAATTTGCTGTTCAAGTTTTTCAAAATAGATCACAAATAAACGCCGCATTCTTCATACAAGATCAAGTATCGGCATTGATCCCTGTTTCAATCAATGCCGTTTTTAAAAGCGACGGCAACACCTATAGTTCAAAGGATGTGTTTCACGATATAGGGTCAGACTATGTGTTCATCGGACGTTTCTTTGGTAGTTTTACCACCGCCGTACCATCCGGAACTATTACATTTGGCTCAACAAGTTATGATTTAGGGACAGCAAGTTACGTTGATATCCTATTTGGGCAGGCTAACACTGGCAATATCTCTATCAGTCATTAATGGTTCGCCAGCAAACCTTTGCTAATTGATATGCTTTATTTCGATACGAGCCGTCTAATGTATTGATTAATCGCTCGTTCGGCTACCGCCCAACTCGCTGAAAGCCCATCCATGGCTGTGGGCAATAGACGTCCGTGTCCATTGCCCTCGGTCTTCCTTTGCACTAATCCGCAACTCGTCCGGGCCGCCTTAAAAGCGAACATCCCTGTCCGCTTTTAACCTCGGCCCTCCCGAATTGCTCAAGCTTTCCCACTCTACAGGCCCCGAGCGTAAGCCATCCCTGGACCGCGGCTAACAGACGTCCCTGTCAGTTAGCCCCCAAGGTCCCGGCGTTGTAGTTGGGATCGATCCACACCCACTGCCTCCAAGAGGCGACTGGACGGTTACGGTCTATACTTGAGGCTTGGATCAATAGACTTGCTGGGGAAAATGGGAATACAGGATCGCGATTATTACCGGGAGCGTTATAGAAATTCTTCCTCGTCGAGTACACACGGAAGAAACTCGGGTCTCAAATACCTATGGCTTCTGGCTTTGACGCTTGCGGCGCTTTGGTATGGATCAGACACCCTCCTGCGCATTTGGCATGACTCGGACGCCCTCCTGGACAGGATCAAAAGCGGGAAGCCCATGAATCCGATCTGGAAAATCTCGGATATTAAATTGCCCAGCTTGAGTCCGAGCAGCATCGTCTTGAAAACCGACCGGCAAGGCCATTTCAGGGGCACGGTTTTGGTGAATAATGTTCCGATGCCTTTCCTGATCGATACGGGAGCGACAAAGACTGTAATTCCGTTAAAGATGGCGATTGCGGCAGGCTTGCCTTTCGGTCGCGCCGTCCAATCCAGCACGGCAGGGGGAAAGGTGGTGGATCGGCTAACCCGGATACATACCTTGAAAATCGGCAATGCCGAGATAAGAAACCTAGATGCCAATATCAACGAATATCTTGATGAGGCGCTGATCGGCATGAACACCTTGAAGTATTTCCGGATGACGCAGAGCGGAAATACGCTAACGCTCGTCGCCAATGATCCACAGGTGCACAGCGCAACGCATGCCCAGGCCGCCATTGACTCTTCCCCTATGCGGCAGACCCTGAAAAAACCGGTGACGGTGAACAAGAAAGTGATCTGCGACGAACGGCAGGTCTGCAAAACGATCTACAGCAACCGTAACTTATCGCACTAACCCGCAACTCGCCCGCGCCGGCAAAAGCGGCCGGCACGAACGAATTGCTATCTTCCCAGATATCCCCAACCCTTACAAAGCCCTCCCTGGCTTTGCGGCACCGGCATCCCTGCCAGTGCCGCCCAAAGCTCATCGCCTACGGTCAGGCATCGACCTTCCGGAAAGGTCGCTATCCTTGCACATCCCTGTAGTCCCTGGGTTCGCACATCCCTGTGCTCATGCGGTGCGGCATCCATGCCGGTCATTTTGCGTCCCTGCTCACTCATCCCCCAGCGGGGGTTCGGCGGCAAAATACTATGCCCTCCGTTGCGCTCGGCCGCAAGGGTGCGCTTCGCCCGCGCAAAAAGCGCGCGGCCCTTGCACCCGTGCTCACTGCGGGCGGCGTATTTTCCTGCCGCCGCCCCTCCCGCCGGGGGGTGCGGCCCCGGGGGCTATCCCTGCCGTCCCTGCGGGCCGCTCCCGGCGGCCCTTCCGCCGCTCCTGCGGCGGTGGGCGGCGGCTCCGGGTTGGTTCTCTTCGTTCAATGTTGGGGGTGTGTCATGGCTGGTTTCGTTTCTGTTTTGGGTTCCTCTCGCGGCGCGGGTGTGGTCGCCCGTCCGTTGTCCTGCGGCTGGGTGTGGGCTCGCCGCGCGTTGCCCGGCGGCGCGGGCTGGTCGCCGGCGCCGGCCTGCCTGTTCGTGCCGTTCGGCTCCTTCACGCTGGCTTCGGCGTTCGCGCGCGGCGTGTCGGCGCTCGGCTGGCGGGCGTGGGTGCGTCCCGGTTCCGCCGGCTCTTCGGTCTGGTCCGCTTGCGGCCTGCCGGCCCCGGCTTTCGCGGTCAAGGTGGCCTTGCCGTCCGGGCTTTCCTGCCGGGCCGCTTGCGCGGCCTTGCCGCCGCTGCCCGCCCTGTCTTCGCTGGGGGCGCTCGGTGTTTAGGCTGCCGGGCGTGGTCGCGGTGGCCGGCTCGCGGGCGCTGCCCACGTCCGGCTCCGCCCTGGTGGTCCGGGTGGCGTCGGATCTGGCCAGCTCCGGCGCTTCCTTCGCGGTCGGCTGCTGTTCCGGCGCGGATGCGGCGCTGCTGTCGGCCGTGCCAGGCTCCGTGCCGCCATCCCTGCTGCGCTGTTTTGCGGCGTTCGGCCCGGGCGGCGAGGGCGCTGGCCCGTTTTCGGCGGTCACGGCCGTGCGGGCCTTCGCGACCTCCGGCGGCTCGGTGTCCTGGTGGGCGGGCGGCCCGGCTTCGGTCCCGCTGCGCTCCCGTCTGGCCGGCCGCACGCGGGCGGTGGCCGGCGCGGCCGATGCCGGCCTGGTGGCTTTCTTCGGCTCGCCCAGCTCGCGCGGCTCCCTGTTCGCCTGCCGCTGCGCGCTTGCGCGGGGCCTGCCCGTGGTCGCGTTTCCGGCCGGCTTTCCAGCTGCCGAATTGCCGCTTTTGGGTCCCGGTGCCTGGGTGCCTTTCGGCGTTTGCGGCGGCTTCAAATGGGCAAATAATCAGGCGGAAATATTTTATTAAGTTATTGAAAATAATTATTTTTTTAACTAAAATATCAATATATTGATATTTTTATTCTTATCGATATCGTGCTTGTTTCCCGTTAGGCTCTGGGCACGTTAATACAGGTAGAAAACGGGGACAACTTTCCGGTTAGTTGGCCTGCAAGCCTGATCAACTTGCAGGCAAAAACCGGCGGCAAATTATCAATATATTGATATTTTCACTTTAAACTTATGTTTTTGGAGGATTTATGTTGGTAACTCTTTTGGACAAACAGCGCCGCGCGGCGAGCGCCGTAAAAACGGCCTTGCTAGGCGTGGGCATTTCCGGCCGGGCGATCTGCATTAACGCGGACAGCTGGTCAGGCAATAACGGCCCGTATGAGAAATACGGAGTCTTTGTGTCGGCTCCTCCCGGCTCGAATTGCGAGCCGTTTTATGAAACTGGCAAAACGCTCACGGAGGCGGTCAGGAAAACAATCGATTCGATCAAGGGCAAGGCGAACGCCGCAGCCTCGGATGATCAATCCGAAGCAGCGCCGTTCTAAGGTGGTTTTGTGTGGGCCCGGGTAGCCGCCCTGGCTCGCACGTTTCCCATGTTCGCACATTAGGAGTATTCAGATTATGACAACTCACACAGCAAATCAAGCTAAACCCGTGCAGCCGCTTTTCGCGCTGGGCCGCATGCTCGCCACTCCCGGGGCGCTTGTCGTCATGCAAGGCCTCGGCATTTCGCCGCTGGCCTTGCTCAGCCGGCATCAGCGCGGCGACTGGGGCGACCTGGGCGCCGAAGACAAACGGAGCAACGATGAGGCCTTAAAAGTCGGCTCGCGCATCTTCTCGGCTTACCGGTTCGACACGGTCAAGCTTTGGGTGATCACCGAGGCCGACCGGTCCGCGACGACCATTCTTCTACCGGAAGAATATTAACCACCGCGGCGGGGCAGGGTAGCCGCCCGGCTCCGCCGTTTCTCCTTTCGCACATTTGGAGTTATTGTCATGTATTCAACATCTCAAGCCGTGGTGCCGGCCACGATCGAAAAACCGGCCGAAACTAAAACGGCGGTCATCGCTGCCAATCCTCTCGACCTGCCGGCGGAAACGTTCAAGGAAGGCCTGGACCGCCGCAAGCAGAACCGCGCCGCGCTGATGGCCTGGGTGCGGGACGCCCTGGTCGACGGCCTCGACTTCGGCAGGATCCACGTCGTGCACCGGAGCAAGTGCCAGACCGGCAAGGGCTGCAGGAACCCCGCCCATTTCAGCAAGCCGAGCCTGTTCAAGCCCGGCGCCGAGAAAATCTGCGGCATGCTTGGCCTGACGGTCCGCTATCCGACGCTGCCGGATTATGAGAAGGCCGCGCTGAACGGGACCAACCTCAGCCAGGTCATCATCCGCTGCGAGATCCTCGACGCTTCCGGCCGCGTGGTCGCGGACGGGGTAGGGGCGCGGATCATCGCCCAGGACAACGGCGACATCAACAAGGCGCTGAAAATGGCCGAGAAATCGGCCCATATCGACGCCACGCTGCGCATGGCGGGGCTTTCGGAGGTCTTCACGCAGGACATCGAGGACATGATGCAGCGGCGCGAGGCGGAGAGCGTTCAGCAAGCGGAAACCGAGCTGAACAACGGCTTCGAAGGCATCAACAAGGACCAGCTGCAAAGGCTGGAGGCGCGTATCAAGGAGCTTGGCCTCGATCGCCGGCGGGTCAAGGCCTGGATGTTCAACGCTTCGCATCAGCGCTTCACGAACTTTCTAGATTTGAATCAGGAATTTTACAACCGGCTTTACAGCAAACTCGATGAATTCGCGGGGGTATGACATGAACAATTTAACTCTCTATCACTTGAGCGCCAATTACCTGCAAGCCCTCGACTTTCTGACCGATCCGGAGGCCGACCTTCCGGCCGAAGCGGTCAAGGATACGCTGGAGGCATTGGCCGGCGAACTGGAAGACAAGGCGGTCAACGTCGCGAAGTTCCTGCGCAACATGGAAGCGATGGCCGAGGCGATCAAGGCCGCCGAGGCGGACATGGCGAAGCGCCGGAAAGCCCTGGAGAGCCGGGCGCAATGGCTGAAGGACTACCTGAAAGGCAACATGGAGCATACCGGCATCACGAAGATCGAATGCCCGTACTTCAAGCTGTCGGTCCAGAACAACCCGGCGGCGGTCAACATCCTGGACGAAGCCGCGATCCCGGCGCAATTCAAGGAACCGATCACCACCTGGAAGATCGACAAGACCGCGATCAAGAAAGCGATCCTGGCGGGGCAGAGCGTCGCCGGCGCAAGCCTGATTAATGGCACGCGCTTGGTTATCAAGTAGCCTTGGGATTTACAAAGGGCCGCGGCGTCTGCGGCCCTTTTTTATTCATCGTTTTTTTTATGCAAGGGAGCCGGTACTATATGAAGCTTTTCAAGTTTCGCGAACAAAAAATGGACATTGGCGACTTCCTTAAACGACAAAGAAAACTGGCCGGCTTGACTCAAGTAGAGTTGGCGGAGAAGGCCAGAATGTCGCAATCTCAAATTAGCCAGATCGAGCGAGGCATCAGCGACAACGTGACAATATGGAATCTGAGGAGCCTTGCCAAAGCCCTCGATTGCGCCGTCATCGACTTGCTGCCCGAATCTGACAAAAAGAAAAAGTCTCGATTTTAAAAGAACCTGGCAATGGATCACATTTTCCGTGTTTCGGCTTGCGCTAACATTCCAGATTAGTTTATTTTGAAAATCAACATTCCCCTCTAGATGAGCTTGGAAAATCCGCCCGAATGCCTGGAAACAACTGCGATCATGATCCCGATAATCCGTGCTGGTTCAAACCTCCAAAGCAGCATACGCGCCCTAAAATCATTTCAAAAGCGATCACGGCGATACGCCGCTATTACCGCGATCCGGCGACGACAATTCCCTCCCTAAACCTGGCCAACGGCTCCGACCGGCAGCAGCGTTCCGAACGCCGGGAGGCCTGCCTGACGGTGCTCGGCTGCCTTCTTCAAGGTGGATCCGCTTAATCAGCCTCTTTTCAGTTAGTAAAAAAGGAATCCTCCCTGATTCCTTTCGCCGGCTTCCTGCCGGCGTTTCATGCGCTCAAACGCCGCGCGGCTCAAAAGCGGTTAATCAGTGATTAAAGACTTCAGGGGCCGGACCCGCTTATCATAGGCGCCTTTTGCCTGAGAGCCTGGAGTAAAACAAGTGAAAATCACGAAACTGAGCGCGATGACGGTGTCTTTATTGACGCTGTTGGCTGCATGCATGCCGGCGCCGATAACGCAGAGAGCGAAGCCCACGGCGCTTCCTGATGCCAGTTTGGGCGGCGTCCGCGCCGACGGGAATATCCTGAAACTGGACTATGAAGGATTCACGGTCTGGCTCGATTGCGCGCGGCGCGGCCCGGTGAAGTTCCAGTACAACGCGCAGCACGACGCCGGCAGCGAAGCCAGGACATCGAGCTTTAAACTTGACCCAAACGTGCCGAAGGAATGCCAGCAAACCTCAGCGAAAACTTATGGACATGGCTATGACCGCGGCCACCAGGTGCCTGCCAATCATCTTGATGCTTCTCCATCGGCCATCAAGCAGACCAATTTCATGACCAACATCTTGCCGCAAACGTCTCAAATGAACCGTGGGGCATGGAAGGCAACCGAGGAAATCGTCGAATGCTACCGCGACATTGACGAGTTGCTGGTGATCGGCGGCACGATCTGGGGAAACAACCCGGCGGACGACTTCTTCCTGCAAAGCCACGGCGTGGCGACTCCGGACGCCTTCTGGAAGGTGATCGTGCGCGGCACCCGCCAGGACGAGCGCGCGATCGCCTGGATCGTGCCGAATTCGGCGCAGGCAACGAAGAAGAACCTGGACCGCTACCTGGTCAAGGTCGACGAGATCGAGAGGCTGACCGGCGAGAGGATACCGGTAGCCGATTACGCCAAGCACGATAAGCCGGCGGCGTCCTGGATGATCCCGGTCGGATGCGACAAGGGGTAAATCTTTGGTTTGTCAGCGTTATCTCGGGTTATAGCCGTATCTAGCCAATGTCCTTTGCAGCTCGCCAAGAGCGGATTGCATATCCTCGGCTTCGCTATCGTCTACGGCTTTTTCGCGGATGTCGGTATAGCCCGTGCGTTTTAAAAATTCAGCCAATGCCCAGGCTTGGGCATTGGACAGCTCGAGGTCGAATAGTTGTGCTTTCATATAGGTCAGATCAGAAAATAGCGAACCCAGCGCATGCAAAACCGGGAAAATGGTTGCCAAACTATAATGGCAATTTGAGGTTTACGCGAATTTCGAAAAAAGTGAAGGCGGAATAAACTGTCCGCCTCCTGTTTCGCCGACGTCATTGGATTTATTTCAGGCGAGCGATTATGATGGGCCCATCGCTTTTTTCGTTATGATGCCTTAATAGGCGAGGGGGAGGGGCATGAACATTATATTGGCGCACGGCATTCTTGGGTTCGATAGAATCGGGCGATTGGAATACTTTAATGGCATCAAGGAATATCTCGAAGGGAAGCACGAGGGTGCGAAGGTTTTGGTCATCGAGGTGGACCCAACAGAAAGCATTGAAACACGCGGCGAGCAGCTGAAGGAGCAAATTCTTGCGGCGCTGGGCCAAACAGGGCAATCGCCGTCCCTAAACCCGGACGAAGAAACGCATATCATTGCCCACAGCATGGGCGGCCTGGACAGCCGCTATCTTCTATCCCCGGATAATGAAGGGAATATTGCCGAATTCATCACCTCACTGACCACCATCAGCACGCCGCATAACGGATCCCCGATCGCGGATTTATTCTATAAGCCGCTTGATGGCGATAATGCCTGGGAAATTCCGGTGCGTAATTCTCTTAAGCTTGTTGGCATATCGACCCGGGGGTTAAGGGATTTGACGACCGACGCAATGGGAAATTTCAATGCCAAATACCGTGACCATGATGGCGTAAGATATTTCTGGGCCGCCGGCGTTGGCAGATCGTCTGGGCTTGTAACCAGTGCGCCTTTTTTGCCTACCCACCAATACATTCGTTATAGAGGAGAATCCGACGATGAAAAGGCAAGCGATGGCGTGGTGCCTTTGTCGTCCGCCAAGCGGGATGAGAAAGGATGGGAGCCGGTTGGAAGCCTATGGGACGCCGATCATGCGGATGAAGTAGGGCATGACTTGAATGAATACCTTACGCCACGCGGCATACTGACGGCTTTGGCAGTTGCTTTAAGGCACGAATCCGATAAAGCGCCTCCATCGCCACGGATTTTGGCCAGGTACGATGAAATCGTTGCTTTGATAGCGCCGCTTAGAAAGCGCTGAGCAGTGAGCCCATTAGAAGATACTGAACCGGGGATCGGCAAGTGGATCAATGAAAACTGGTGATATAACGACAAATTGATCGTTACTTTCTTTTTTCTTTTTTAATGTTTTTTCTTTTTTCTTTTTTAGCCGGCTTGGAAGCCTTTAAACTCAAGCTCTACAGCTCCAATATGACGACAGATTGATCGTTTTAAAACGACAAATTGATCGTTACACAACGACAGATTGATCTTAATAGGTGGACAGATTGATCTTTAAACAACGACAGATTGATCTCATATGACGACAAATTGATCGTTACATGACGACAAGCTATTTTTCTTGTCGTTGTGTTTGCCTTTGAGGCGGAGTATAGTGAGACAAATTTACTTTCATGTCGTCATATCATTGTGTCGCATTCCGCCCTAACTGTCGTCAAGTCGAACAAAGTCGTCGAGGCCAGCTACATGCTCACGCTGGCCGAGCAGCGGGTTTTGCTTGCATGTATCGCGCAGATTGATTCCAAGGCGGTTTTATCGGAACAAACCCGATTCGAGATTTCGGCTGGCGAGATCGTCGATTTGGCAGGCCTTGATAACTTTTCGAACGCCTATCGGGATTTGAAAAAGGCCGCCGAGAAGTTGTACGAGCGCAGCGTGATCATCGACGACCCGGATCCCGATAATCCACAGATAGCCCAGCGCAAGACCCGCTGGATCAGCAGCATAGACTATGCTCCAGGAGAGGGGAAGCTTGTCCTGAGCTTTTCGTTCGGGATCATTCCGTACCTCTCACAGTTGTCTCAGGAGTTCACCAAATATAAATTGAAGCACGTCGCCCGTTTCGAAAGCATCTATTCCATCAGGCTCTATGAATTATTGGTGCAATGGAGCACCGCAGGGCAACGGGAAATCGAAGTCGAGTGGCTGAAGCGGCAATTCCAGGTCGGCGATAAATACGACCGGCTGGGGGATCTCAAAAAACGGGTGATCGATCCGGCCGTCGCTGAAATCAACGAGCATTCGAATCTTTGGGTGAAGTACGGACAGCGTAAAGTCGGCCGCACGGTGACGCATTTCCAGTTCCAGTTTGGCTTGAAAGACAAACCGGAAGTGAAAAAGCAACTGACCGACGATGAAATTAAGCGGCAAGGACGGCCCGGCGAATCAAAGACAGAAGTAATCGCCAGGTTAACCGGGAATTCGTTGGCTGATTTTGCGAAGCCGGGAGAAACATTCGATCAGGCTATTGAACGGAAAAAGAACCTGAAAAAAATGAAAAAGATATTGCGGTAAGGAATGAAGCAGCACTTCATCACGGTTGCGATACTGCTGGCCGCCCTGGTGTTTTACGTGCTTGGCTATTCGTCTTTAGGGTGGATAGCGTTTGTTATCGGCGGCGCTTTTGAGGTTTGGTTTTGGGCGCGGCTTTTTCAGAGTAGATAAGAATTTATCTGTTACGGAGGATCGCTAAACTCAAATTGCTGATAATAGTCTGTCTAGACATGGTAACGAGGAGAAATCTGATGGAAGGAAATGAAACGATAGATCAGGATATACCGCTGATGGCTGCTGAAAGCAGGGTGAAGGATTTGGAACGCAAAGCTATTGCAGCTTATAGAGCGGCCTATCCTGACGGTCCGCCTTGGCAGGATTTGCACAAAGATACGCGTTTTGAATGGCTTGCTTATCTTGAAAAAATACCGCTTGGCAGACAGCTACCTAATAGCAATAAGTGATTGTATTATTGCTATAAATTGATGATTTTAATAAATATATTTATTCCATTGCATCATCGTTCGCCGCATCCGGCGGCACGGCAACGAAAGGCCCCATTATCAAATTGCCGTCGCCGAAACCACGCACCGGCACCGAAGGCCAGCGGTTGAAAGACTCCTTTTCGAGAACTGCTTCGGCGGCCTGTAGGCATTCTTCGAGCAGATCGTCGTCGATGCGTTGTTGCTATATGCAGCACATTGTGGAGCAGAGGTGCAATTTCGATCAGGGAGAAACGGGAATATGAACAGTAAAGCAGTTTCTGGCGAGCGGAATGCCTTCGCTGGAGTTGCCGTTCCTAGTGCTTGTCACAGTAATTCTGGTTCCGTGCGCTTTGGCGATAAGACTAGCAAGGTACAAACCAACTCCTCTGCCATCTATCATACGAGCCGCCCACTTGCCGCGTTCGCTCTTATTAAAGATAAGCTCACGTTCGGAATCCTCTATTAACGGACCAACTGAGCTAACCGTTAACTCCACGAACTGTCGGCGATCTTCTACTAAGACATCTATGTTGCCCTGCATTGAGTACTTGACAGCATTCGACAGAAGAGCAAAGGGAATGAGTTTGAAGCTTTCGTAGACAAAAACACTGCGATAGCAGGAACCATTCAAGAATATCCGTGCGTTTGTTCTGGTAATACCGCCATCATCGATTCTGAAGATGGAGATTAATTTTGTTATGAGGCCATGAAGACTGATCGCAGATTGCCGTCCAAATGTTGCAGCGTCTGGATTGAAGTAAATGGCCAGCAGGTCAAATGAGTCCGACAGCAAAACAGATGCTTTTACAAGAGTCTTTAGTTCGGTTGATGCGTTGTCAATTTGCTGTTCTAGCGATGTTCCACGAGACTGGATTTGAACAAGGCGATTTGCAATGGTATTTATCTGTTTGGCCAGTCTTATGGGGTCGTGGAGCGGATCAAGCATCTCCGATTGACGGGCGGCAAACTCGCCGTCAATCGCGGCGAGAAGGTTTTCAATGCGCGCAGTCCAGGCCTTTACATCTTGAAGTGTTACTGATCTTCCCTTGAGTCCGTCACGGGTGTAGCGATTGAGTGGAGTAGTGTTCTTGGAGCCGCGCACTCCATATACAGTGACGGTAGCAGTTGCAATGGACTGTCGATAGAAGGTCATCCCATTCAGGCAAGTATGTTCGCCTTGAGCGGTTTCGCGAGCGCAGAGTCGGTTGTTGCCGCATTTGCGAACGCACGTCTCGGACTCTGGCAGTAAAGAATTTGTTACAGCCAAATTTTCAACGAGTACTGGCCAAGGCACTGAAACCGCGCCGGTTCGTAGGAGATCAGCGACTTGCATGTGAGATTGCACGGGCTAGATTTATCAGGGGCAGGGCTTGTGCCTTTGTTAGGCCGAGAGTGTATAGACGTTGAGCCAATACATTTTCTCCGAAAGCATTAGCCGTGAACGATTTGATCGCTTTGATGGCAGTCACGCGTTTAGTTCGCAAAAGCAGATCAAGTGCGTCACGACTTCCTGATACTAGGCCGGCAAGGGGGAAGAGGTCAATTAGGAACGCGTCGATCACCGAGCGACACTCTTGTGCGGTAAGAGGCTTCTTTTTGTAGTCGTTGGCCTGGCGAAAGAATTCGGTAGCAGTCGGATCAAACGTCTTGCTGGAGACCGCGCATATCTTCTGGGTAGGGTTCGCATTTCGAAGTTCCGCAATTAGTTTAAGGCCACCGAACTCTGGGTCGTCCCTGACAATCCCCTTCATGTCCAAGAATACGATGTCATACGCGGCAAGTTGCGTAGTTATGGCAAGCGTGGCTTCTTGGTACACATTAACCTGATAACCGTCCGACTTCAGCTCCTCAATCGGAAAGTCGTTCGGTTGATCGTCGACGATCGCGATTCTAGCCAAAAACTTAGCGCGCAGGGGACTCCAAGTTTGCTCGAAGTCTCTTGGCAAGATGGACTCGATCCGAGTTGCCTGAAAATGCGGTCTGATAAAGCGGTAAAACACGGCAAAACAGGAGCCGAAGAATCCCAAGATACCAAGGAGGTTTGCAAACCAACTCGCATTATTGGAGAACTGAATAATCGTCTGTATCACTGAAGTGGTGGACTTGTGTGGGATTGAAGTGATTATATGAATTCAATATATTCTCTATTTTGATGCTTATTTGCAACAAATTGTAATGTTAGCCAGATAGGTAGAGCATGTTTTTTTATGCCTGGCGTTTCCGTTCTTAATATTGGCGACGGGTTTTGGGGTTATTACTCGTCGTTTGATTGCTGGACACCTAAACGTCGGGCAACGATAAAGTTCTTGCCAGATCTACTGCCATGATTATTATCGAATAACATTAATCTTCTCGAACCCCAGATCGAACAGCACCCCGACAGCCGCATCCAGCGTCTTGAACACGCGCACATGGCCGCGCGCGGTTTCCAGCACCGGGTTCATCTTGTGCTTGCCGTTCAGAGCGACCACCCAGCCGTTCTCAACGTCGTGTTTTTTGATGACCGGCGTTTCCAGCGCTCCCGCCTGAAAGAGCAATTCGGCCTCTTTGACGACCATGTCAGTTCAATCCGGCCGAATCCGGCATGATCAGCTCGACGCTGGGAAAATAGGTGCTGAAACGTCCCCGGTCCCGCGTCATCAGCCGGTAGCCGGCGACCGCGGCATGCGCCCCGATGAAAAAATCCGGCAGCACGTTGCTTTTGCCGCCTTGGCGCCGCTTGTACTGCAAAAAGGCTTTCCCCGCCAAAAACAGCGCCTCCCGCGGGATTGGCTGGATCGCGAAGCCCAGATGTTCGAACAGGGCTTCCACTTCCTCGATGCGCTCGAAGCCGATAGAGCATTCGGCGTAAACGATCGGGTTAATGACCATCGTATGGCCCTGGTCGAGCTGTTCCAGCGTCGAGGTGCTCCATTCGAACCAGGCGCTTTCAGGGTCGGACAGGTCGGTGACCACGCAGCTGTCGATCAGGATGACGGCCATCAGCCGCCCCGCGTTAGGGCCATGATGTCGTCGGTGCTCATCGTCAGTTTCGCCGCTTTATGGGCGGTCCGGAACCGGCTGGTTTTTTGGGGGCGGCTTTTGGCTTTGGCGATGTACCAGCGCCCGTTTTCGTCCTGTACGAATTCGATCTCGGTTTCGGCGGGCAGGATGCCCATGCTTTCCCGGACGTTCTGGGGAATGGTGACTTGGCCTTTACTGGTGACTCGCATGATGGTTACCCGGTGAAAAAGTAATACTTTAATAGTAATACTTTGGCGTGGGAAAAGTAAAGAGAAATAAAAAATAAATATCGTTGTAACGAAAATATATTTTTGATATAACAATTTTTAGTTTTTGTTTAACCAAAAATGCTTATATGTTTCGATCCGCCGGATTGAGTCTACTGCTGTTATTGCCGCTAAGGGTGGCCGCTTGGGACGACGACGCGGTGCTGACCTTCATCAGCCGCGCGAACCCGATCATCCGGGCGCAGCGGGGCGTCACCCAAGCCTACGCGAAGCCCGATACGGTCACCTGGGCGCTGCAGAACACGTCATTAAGCGGCCGCCTGGGGTTCGGCGGCACCGAGTTCCGGGACGACCCGTACACGGTCTACGGCGGCCTGCAGATCAGCATCCCGCTGTCTTCGATCAAGGAGGAGCGCGAGCAGGCCTTGAAGGTGGTCGCCGAGGCCAAGGAGATCGACGACCTGCACGCGAAGGTGATCCTCGATATCGCCCAGCTGCGGCAGATGGAATCCGAGCTGGCCGCCTCCGAAGTCCGGCGCAAGTTCCTGAAGGAAAAGGCCACTTGGCTGAAAGAGAGGATCAATCAGGGCTTCTCGTCCGAAATGAACCAGCTCTGGACGATCGGCAGCCAATTGAACGAGGAGGACGCGCTGAGCGCGAAGATCGGCGTCCTGGCGAAGACGCAGCGCTACAAGCTGGCCAAGTATGCAGGCGGCGAATGGCGGACGCTATTGGCCTATCTGGAGGGCAAAACCGAAACGTTGGGAGGCAGCGATGGATGAGATTGTCGGATTGATGGGCCGTGATCAGCTGGTGGCCGACCTGGTGGCCGAGATCCGGAAGGGCAAGCATGTGATCCTGTCCGGGCCGGTCGGCATCGGCAAATCGGCAGTGCTGAAGGCGGCTCTGGAAAAGGCGGCCGACAGGATCGACTTGTTGATTAAGCTGCACGACCACCAGGCCAAGGGCCAGTTCGTCGACATGGCTCGGCAAATGCTGGCCTTGGGGCTGGTCAGCGCGAAGGAGCTGGACCTGCCGGCCAAGCTGCACGACACGCCGGGGCCGCAGATCGATTGGCGGGAAGTGAAAAGCCAGGTCAACCGGATGAGCATGCGCGATTTGACTCAGGCGATCATCCCGGCGCTGGCCAGGTCCGAGAGCAAGCCGGTGATCGCGGTCGATGACCTGACCTCGCTGACGCCGACGCAAATGGCGTTCTGGCTCGCGATCTTCGACTGCGCTCAGGTGATCGGCTGCGCCTCGGAAAAGAAGGCGCGGATCCGGAAGCTGTGGTGGAAGATGAAGGAGATCGAGGTCAAGCCGCTGCCGGCGGACGTGGTGCGGGCGATCGTGAAGAAATACATCGAGACGAAGGGCGTCCTGATCGAATCGCCGGACCTGTACATCAGCCACGTCGTCAAGCAATCGGGCGGCGTGCCTCAGGCGGTCTACGACATGCTCGACGAGTCGGGCAAGGAGCGGATCATCGACAAGCGCAAGGTGCGCGAGATGCGGCACGAGGCCGGCGTCAGCTATCTCGATTTCACGCCGATGGTGATGATCCTCGGGGCGGTGATCGTCTCGATGCGCTACGTCGGGATGGGCACCGGCGACAAGACGCTGTACATCATGGGCGGCCTGGGGACGGCGCTGTTCCTGACCTTCCGCTTCTTCGTGTTTAAAGGGGTAGGGCGGTAGTATGATATGAAATCATACCATACCATATCATACCATTCGCGATGCTAGCCGCGACCCACGCCGGCTTCGCGACCGCGCTGTACCTGGGCGGGGCGGCCGTGTTCGAGTACCCGACCGATCCTGTTTCCTGGGCGCTGGCGGTGTTCTTCTCGTTCATGCCGGACATCGACATCCCGACCTCGAAAGTCGGGCGCCCCTTGTTCTTCATCTCGGTGCCGCTCGAAAAGCGCTTCGGCCACCGGACGATCACCCATTCGGTGATCGGCGTCGCGATCCTGGCCGCGCTGGCTTCGCCGCTGCTTTTCTTTTTTCCTTTGTGTTTCTGGTCCGTGGTCGGCGGCTATTGGTCGCATATCCAGATCGACATGGCGAACATCCGCGGCGTCGATTTGTTCTGGCCGTCGCCGATCCGGGTCGTGATGCCGGGCAAGATCAAATACCGGCTGGAGGTCGGCAGCAAGGCCGAGATGATCGTGCTCTGCGCGCTGCTGGTGTTCTGCATCGGGCTGTACCCGCTGAGCGGCCTGGGCCTGCGCGGCGGCCTGCATCAGCTGTTGAAGGACTTCGATATCGCCTACGACGAGTATGTCGAGGTGCAGGGCCTGAACTGGTACACGCTGGAATTGAAGGCGATAGACAACCTGACCCTGGAGCACATCGAATGCAACTGCCCGGTGCTAGGCGCCTGGCAAAGCGGCCTGATCATCGAGCATAACGGCAAGGCCCGCTCGGTCGGCAAGAGCCAGATCCAGCACAACCTGTACCCGGTCGACGCGGTGCTGATCCAGGGCGAGACTTTACGCGTGGTCTCGCAGCGCGTCGACATGAAAGGCCGCTCGTTGCGCTGGTTGGTCGATAACCTAAAAGCGAACCATGGCTATTACTTGCTCGGGGAGCTCTATGTCGACGCCGACAAGGTGGTCAACGTCAGCCAGATCGAGGCCTATCATCCGGTGCTGTGGAGCGGCGATAAGGTCCGCCTGCATTACGCTAAGGCGGAGGATTTGCGGGATTATTTGAATTTGACGGCGGTCCGGGGCGAGGTCGTGGTGCAGTTTTGGTTGCGGACTGTAGATAAACAGATAGAATTGTTAGTAAATGAAAAGTTAACTGATAACGGTATGCCGGGAGTGCTAAAGGAGATGTTTTAAAAGATTCAAGCTATGCTGAATACTATAAATAAAGAATAAATATAAATAAAATCAAATAAACATCTTGGTTATTTATTGGGGTTTTCTGGCATGGACATATCTTTATATTTACAAAATAATAAAAAAATATCGAATATTAAAAGGTATTTTCGTTCTAGAAAGTTTCCTTTATATGATGAAAATAATTTTGCAGATTTTTATGCAAAAAGAATGTATTTACAAGCTAAGAACGCACTGATTTTAGGATTTTTTACATGGTGTGCATTCTCTATTTGGGATTTTATTGCTTTTAGCGAAAATATAATCCCTATGTTACCAATCCGTCTATTACTTATAGCTCCTTGTATCGGATTTTCATGCTGGGTATGCATTAACGAACCGGACAGGTTCATAAGGAATATGCAGTCATATCTATCTTTTTCTGTAATGTCTGCACTAGTTGGAATATTCTCGCTAATTCTAGTTGCTACTCCAATTTATGGAGCATTCGCTTACACGATGCTGTGGCCAGGACTCTTAATTGTTTATCTTTTTCAATATGCTTTTTCAAGATTGCGCTTTAAGCCAGCAGCATTGTTAGGAGTATTTAGTTTCTTTGTTGCTTGGTTTGTTGGCATTAAAGTTAATTTATCATCTGTTGTTCTTAGTGCATATCTCTTTTATTTAGCTAGTGGAAATATTCTTGGAATGATGGTTTGTTCAAGAATGGAAACATATGAAAGAACTGTATTTCTCATGAGACGGCGATATATAAAACAACTATTTAACGCCAAAGAACAAAAAAATATTGTTCAAAAGACATATGCACAACTAAAAGAAGTAGCTGCCGAAAAAGAGCGTTTCCTTTCTGCTGCTTACCATGATTTACAGCAACCATTGTCGACTATAGGACTTTATATGCATTCTGTAAAATCAAAATTAAATAAATTAGATATTGAGCTAGAGCCAGAAATAACTATTATAGATAATGCAAAAAACGAAATTTCTTATATGTTCCAAGAAGTTACAGACATAGCAAATATAGGTAGAGTAAATACAAATATTGATAATGTTGAAATAAACCACCTTCTTGACGAGTTGGAAAGAGAATTCATAGAAAAAGCTAACATTAAAGAATTAAAGTTCAAGGTTAAAAAACGAGTTGAACCACCTTTTTATATAAAAAGTGATCGGGTTCTTTTAAAAAGAGTTTTGGCAAATCTCGTTAGCAATTCAATTAAATATACAGACAAAGGTGGAATTATAGTAGGTGCTATAGGCCTTGGATCACACATTCGTATCGATGTTTGGGATACTGGAAAAGGTATACCTAGTGAATTTAAGTCAAGAATATTTGATGAATATATCCAATTAGATAATCCAGGACGTGACCGCGCACGAGGTTTAGGCCTAGGTCTTTCAATTGTTAAAAGAATAATTACTGTGCTTAACGATCATGGGCATAGGCTCAGCTTTAGTTCCAAAGTTGGTCAAGGTTCAAGATTTTCAATTGATGTTCCAATCGCACATGATATACAAATAAATAAAGAAATATCTACCTATGCTAGTGATTTTTCCATTGCTGATGTTTTAGATGGAAAGTATGTAGTAGTTGTGGAAGATGAATATGATTTATTAAATGGTATAATAGCTTCAATTGAAAGTGTAGGTTGTGTTGTCAAAGGTGCTGATTCTGTATCTCTAGCCAGAGATATATTTGCTAAGTCTGAAAGATGTCCAGATATTTTGATTACGGACTTTCGATTAAAAGATGGCGAAACAGCCATTGATGTTATTGAGGCGTTGCAAAGCTCGTTTGAGTGGGAAATTAATATCCGAGTGCTTATAGTTACGGGTGAGCTTATTGTAGATGATTTAGAAAATTCAATAAAAAATTTTGAAATAAAATATGATATTTATAGGAAACCAATAAACTTTGATGTTTTATATAAAAGACTAGCTACTCTTGTGGTGAGTAACTAATCAATTAAAAATTTCTTCTTTGATTTCATCCACAGGATTACTTTCTTCAGGCGACCCTAACACAATACCAAGCTGAGCTACTTTAATGACCAATTCGGTTCTGCTCATAACCTTAAAATGTGCAAGTAGATCACTTACATGTTTCTTTACGACCGGAACAGAAATATCAAGACTAGTAGCTATCCTTTTATTCGGCTTTCCTTGTACCAGGAGCCTTAGAACATCTAATTGACGAGGAGTAATACCTATATCTTTTGAAGTAGATGGTTTAGGTAATCGAACACTATCGTTTTTAACATCTTTTATTTCCATACAAGCTAATGGTGGTACGCCATAGCCTCCTTTACCAAGGAAACTAGCAGGTAAAAAAACTCCACCAGCCAACGCAGATCTAAATGCTGCAAACAGCATGTCAGTATTCTCTGATTTTGGTACAAATCCCATTGCTTTCAGATCTAAAGCGCGCTCAATCGCTTGGCGATCACTGCTCCCTGACAGAACAACAACCGGTAAGCTAGGCCTAGCGTTTTTCATGTTTTCAAGGGCATTGAGCCCACTTCCGTCAGGGAGGTCGAGGTCAAGAAAAACCAGATTTAATGATTGTTGCTGTGCAATGGAAATCCCTTCGGCGCAAGAAGAAGCATGCATCACCTCAACAGAAGCATCTATTTCTTTAAGAAGAAATTCGGCACCTACTCTAAAAATTGGGTGGTCGTCTACCAGGAGAATTTTCATTTATAAAGGATTAATTTGTGTCTAACGAAATTAATAATACACCTTATGGTAATAATTGCATTGCTACTTAAGTACCCCCTATGAATTATTAGCCACTTGATTGGCAAGATAAATGAGACTTTAGACACTTTCTTTAGATCGAAAAATACACCTATGGTATTGCTACTCCTGTAGTCTTTATGTTTTTGATTTTTATGTAAAAATCTACACCAAGAGCGATGAGGAACTCGTTCGATAAGTAAACTTAAAAACAATAACGTTTTGAGGAGATGTCCTTATGAATGCAAAAAAATTGATACTGATCGCCACTGTTTTCTCTGCTTCACTTGCTAGTCATGGAGCAAATGCTGGGCCTTTCGGTCTTCCAGACATTAATGTTATGCAGCAGGTTTTCGGTTGTGATACTGGCGCTCGTTGTGCTGCGCGGGCTGGAGTTATTACCCACGAACAAGCGAGATTTGCTGATCAGCAGCATGCAAGATGGGGCGCACCTTTAAATCGCTTTGTTCCACGGTTTGAAGGTCGAGGTCGGTTTAATTCACAGCAGCCCCGTCCATGGGTACAGTCCATTAGATAAAAAACACATAGTTAACATTAACGCCCCCAAAAAGGGGCGTTATTATTAAGACACTAGACAAAATGAACCAAACTGTCTAATGTCCCCAAACACGGCTCGGTAAAAGCGCGATTTGCAGCATGATAAAAGAGCGTAAATATTAGACAAAACGGTCTATTTAACGCCTAATCCTCGTTCTTCAAGCTTGGCAAACACTATAATCGTGCAATTCCGCTTGTAAAGCCGATCATGTCACACAGTAAAGTCAGAGCACCTCAAAACCGCGATTCGCTGGAACGGCTGTCAGGCTCAATCGAACGCGTCACCTTCCACAGCGAGGCGACCGGCTTCTGCGTGCTGCGGGTCAAGGTCAAAGGACATCGCGATCTGGTGACGGTGGTCGGCTCCGCCGCCAGCGTGACGGCCGGCGAATTCATCGACGGACTGGGTTTTTGGAACAACGACCGGCAGCACGGTCTGCAATTCAAAGCCAACGAACTGAAGGTCGTGCCGCCGACCACGCTGGAAGGGATCGAGAAATACCTCGGCTCGGGTATGGTGAAAGGCATCGGCCCGCATTTCGCGAAGAAACTGGTGAAGGCCTTCGGCATTGAGGTGTTCGACGTGATCGAGCAGACCCCGGAACGCCTGCAGGAACTGGACGGCATCGGCCCGAAGCGGCGGCAGAAAGTCACCTCCGCCTGGGCCGAGCAAAAGTCGATCCGCGAGATCATGGTGTTCCTCCAGTCGCACGGCGTCGGCACCTCCCGTTCGGTGCGGATTTACAAGACCTACGGCGAGGAGGCGATCGACAAGGTCCGGGAAAATCCCTACCGCCTGGCGTTGGACATCCACGGCATCGGCTTCAAGACTGCCGATGCCTTGGCTCAGCGCCTCGGGATCGGCACGCAATCTTTGATCCGAGCGCAGGCCGGCGTCCGGCATGTGCTGCTGGAGATTCCGGAAAACGTGATCGTGCAGGCGATCGCCGAGGAGCTGGCCGAGGAAAACCTGGTTTCCGAGATCATCGACGGCCAGGAAGCGTTGTTCCTGATGCCGCTGTACCGCGCGGAAACCGGCTGCGCCGCGAACCTGCTCCGGCTCCGCCAAGGCGTCTTGCCGTGGGGCGAGATCGACACCGTCAAGGCGATCCCCTGGGTCGAGGAAAAGACCGGCCTGACGCTCTCGGAGTCACAGAAAAATGCGGTCGGTCGGGTGCTCTACAGCAAGGTCTCGGTGATCACCGGCGGCCCGGGCGTCGGCAAGACCACGCTGGTCAACAGCCTGCTCACGATCCTGCGCGCGAAACGCGTCAACATTGGGCTGTGCGCCCCGACCGGGAGGGCGGCCAAGCGCCTGACCGAATCGACCGGCCTGGATGCGAAGACCGTGCACCGGCTCTTGGAATTCGATCCCCAGGAACATGCCTTCAAGCACAACGAGGACAACCCGCTGGATATCGACGTGCTGGTGATCGACGAGGCCTCGATGATGGATGTCGCGTTGATGAACCAGCTCCTGAAGGCGGTGCCGTCCCGGGCGGCGCTCCTGATCGTTGGCGACGTCGACCAACTGCCCTCGGTCGGCCCCGGCGCCGTGCTGGCCGACATCATCAGCTCCGGGCAGATTCCGACCGTCCGGCTGACCGAAATCTTCCGCCAGGCGGCGACATCACAAATCATCGTGAATGCCCACAAGATCAACCAGGGACAGATGCCGCAAGCCGAAACCGGGGGCGAAAAATCCGATTTCTACTGCATCCACGCCGACACGCCGGAAGACGTGTTCGCCAAACTGATCCATGTCGTGACCGAGCGGATTCCGAAACGCTTGGGGTTCCATCCGGTGACCGACATCCAGGTGCTAACACCAATGAACCGCGGGGGCCTCGGCGCCAGATCGCTGAACGTCGAGCTGCAGGCCCGCCTGAACGGCGAGAGCGAGCCGAAGATCGCGAAGTACGGCTCCACTTACGCCCCAGGCGACAAGGTGATCCAGAACGTCAACAACTACGACAAGGAGGTGTTCAACGGCGATATCGGCACCGTACAGAAGATTGACCTGGAGGAAAGCCTGCTCAAGATCCAGTTCGACGAACGGCTGGTCGAGTACGAATTCAACGAGCTGGACGAGATCAGCCTAGCCTATGCGACCAGCATCCATAAAAGCCAGGGCTCGGAATATCCGGTGGTGGTGATTCCGCTGGCCATGCAGCATTACCTGCTCCTGGAGCGGAACCTGCTTTACACCGGGGTGACGCGCGGGAAAAAGCTGGTCGTGATCGTCGCGCAGCCGAAGGCCTTGGGTATGGCGGTCAGGACGCAACGGTCGCAGAAGCGGCTGACGAATTTAGTTGCGCGGCTGGGGTAAGATACTGGCTGATGTTCGAGGCGGCAAAGATGCAATAGCGCCGAGCCACTGATAGGGTTATAAAAAATGTTTCTGAATGATGGGATTGAGGATGGAAGAAATTAAACATTGGTCCGGGGACAGCTATTGGACGGATGCCTTGGAGGCGTATTGCAAGCTCCGCGAAGACGGCCAGCGGGAACTCACACTGGATTTAGATGCGATTGAGGAAGAACTTTTCGATGGGGACAGCCCGGCCTACAGGGCGATGAAAGCGATGGTGTCCGTCTGGCAGCAGGAGAGCTATGAAGGGCACAAGGGCGCCCCGCGAGTCTTGCTGGCGTTGCTGATGCGGCTAGGCGAAATATCGAAAAATGAGAAACGCTAAAGCCTGGGAATGAGGTGGCAGAGTTGGGGATTTTTGGCGGAAATGACCAAGTTTTCCTGTGAAGTAGGGATAGCGTCAATGACAAGCGTCATATAGATGGGGTAGCAATAAAGATTTTTATTAGTAATAAATATGATTCTATACAGTTGTTATCCGCAACACAAAAAAAGCCACCCTATTATTCTTTATTAGCGCCTAGTGAAGTTTCCGCATCACGTATATATGAGCCTATCCTCTCTTTCTCCATCTGAGCTTTTTTTAGTATCTGTGCAGAAAGTGAATCTTGGAGGCTAACATTAGAATTGGAATTGTTTTCCAATGCAGCAATTCGCCATTCAGCCGCAATTCTTTGTTGAAGCGCCCTCAGATCATGGTGTGCTCGAAGATGTACATTCCGTAGAGTGCCAGACGGATACAATCCATCAATAAGCACACAAATACTGCCGATAGCCCCTATGATCAAAGCTCCTATGTCAAATTTAAAGTAAGCAAACAACCCGGCCCCGGACGAAGCTAATAATGCTGGTAATTTGAGCAGCCAGTATCTGAACCGTTCTTTTTTAGAATCTTTAAGATTTTGAATAGCCCAATCTTCTAATTCCTTAATCTCATCAACAATTATGGCCGGAATATTGGTGTCTCTTCTGGGGTATGGAGGCGGGGAAATGGCCATTGAAAACTCCTTATTGCAAGAAAGCTAGAGCTTAACATATAGCTAGTTAGGCTAGAAAGTTGCAATTTCCGCTTTAACTTTTTACTATCACTAACTCTCGCCAATCCGTCGTGTAGCGCTTGGAAACCCGCTCGGCCTTAGCCTTCCAGGCTTGATCGAAACCGGCGGCCGCCACGGCGATGCCTTTCGGAAAGCGCCGGTTGATACGATCCATGGCCTGCATCAGCTTTCCACTCCCGGCATGGCCGAACGCCGCCGAATCGAACAAATCCATCTGGTCTGGAATTAATGCCGGCTGGATCCGGCTCAGCTGCACGCCGCACTTTTGATAACGGTAGCCTTCCCTGAATAGTTCCCTGAGCAAACGGTTGGCAGTGCCGACGATCACTCGGGTGTCGTGCGTCGCCGAAGGCAAAGTGATACCGGCCGCCCGCTGGTATTGCGGCTCGTTCGGATTGAACGGATTGGTGCGGACAAACACGCTGATATGGCCGGCGACCGAGTTTTGGCCTCTGAGCTTTTCGGCCGCCCGGCTGCAGAATTCGGCCAAGGCCTCGGACAGTTCCCGGTATCCGGTCAGACGACGGCTGAAACTGCGTGAGCAGACGATCTGCTGCTTGTCCGGCGCAATCTCCTCCAGCTCCAGGCAGGGAATCCCGTTCAGTTCCATCACCGTGCGGGCGACGACAACATTGAACTGTTCCCGGATCCGGTCCACCGACTGGTTGGCTAGGTCCCAGACGGTCATAATGCCAATCTGATTGAGGCGGGTTACGGTGCGCGAGCCAATGCCCCACACCTCGCCGACCGGCACGATCCGCATCAGCTTTTCCCGGCGCCCCGGGTCCGACAGAT
>JBPFEG010000036.1:0-3562 GCA_051061015.1 Methylomicrobium sp. | reverse complement strand
CAGTACCTGTTTGATTCCATTCAGGACGTTCAGGCATTTGCGACACAATGGCTTTGGTCATACAATCATGAGCGCCCCAATATGGCCATCGGCGGGATAACACCCAAACAAAAACTGGCTAGGGCCGCTTAACCTCTATTTTTAAGTAAGGTTAAAAATGGGGGGATTGCCAGATCACTGTTATCAGTTTCTTCCATCATTTAAACACTCCATCAAAGTGCAGTCATCACGAAGAGTTAACCGGAAAACGGGTGATGAATCCGTCTTGTTGGCCCGTCGACCTATCCGGTTAAAAACGATTATACAGGGTCAACCAGTACGCTTAAGCGGAATTAGTTCTGCGCCATGCTTCAAGCCCTCCAGATAGTCTGCCCACCATTGCATCATTTTTACGCGCTCTGGCAAGTATTGAACTCGATTGTAGGCAGCTCTCACGGTGTCGCGTTCGCCGTGGGCAAGCTGCCGCTCAATTGCGGCATGGTGAAATAAATGCACTTCGTTTAATCGTGTGCTCGCCATACTTCGGAACCCGTGAGCCGTCATTTCGTCGCCTGTGTAACCAAGCCGTCTTAAAGCGCCAGTAATGGTGTTTTCTGACATTGGGCGTTCATTGGATCGGACACTGGAGAAAACATAAAGCCCCGATCCGGTCAGTGGCCTTATTTCCTCGAAAATCTCGATGGCTTGCTGTGACAAGGGGATAATGTGCTCGTCGCGCATTTTCATTTTACGCGCGGGAATACGCCACTCTTTGCGCTCTATGCTGATCTCCTGCCATTCAGCCTTTCTCACTTCGCCAGGGCGCAATATGACCAAAAAAGACAACCGCAAGGCGCAACGGGTGGCCAGCCCACCGGTGTAACCATCAACAGCCCGTAATAGCTCGCCTATCTTTACGGGATCGGTGATCGCTGCGTAATGCTCAAAGACAACCGGCTTTAACGCTCCCTGCAAATCTGGAACGGGACTTCTTGACGCCCTACCTAGTGGCAATAGCGAACCTGAATATTTGGCCGATGGTACGTTTTACTGTGTGCGCCAGCTTATTGGCGCCACGTTGTTCGATTCTACGCAGAACAGCTAATATCTCCGGTGCCTCGATCTCCGCTAAAGATCGCGCTCTCATCCATGGGAAAACGTCCTTCTCCAACCGCGTCAAGGTTCTCTTGGCGTGATCTTCAGTTTTATCAGCCATATGTATTTGGTGCCATTCGCGGGCAATCACTTCAAAACTGTTCGCGGCCCTTTCCGCAGTTGCCGCCTTAGCCGCTTTACGCTGCGCTGCCGGCGCCGCCCGCTGCTATAAGCTTTCGGGCTTCGTCTCGTTTTTCGCGTGCACCTAATAAACCCACATCAGGATAAGCGCCAAAGGATAGTGTCTTTCTCTTGTCTTCATATCGGTAGTCGAAACGCCACAATTTTCCGCCCTGCGGCGTGATGTAAAGATAAAGCCCTTTTTCATCGGTGAGCTTATAGGGCTTATCCTGCGCTTTTGCTTTTCTCGCTTGAATGTCGCTTAACATGTGGTCTCCAGAGTGTTTTTATGGTATTGGAAACGCCGTTTGACGGTATGCGGTACGATACAAAAGCCCGATACCGTCAAGGATACCGTCACAGTTGACGGTATTGCATGATACTAAGTGAGAATGTTTGGGACAATAAAAAACCCGCTAAGCCTTGCAGCTTGCGGGTTTTGAGACTGTTTGAGACTGTCTGAGTCTGTGATTTGGTGCGATGGTCGTCTTTAAATAACCAGAGTTTTAAAGCCTTTCAAGATGTGTTTTCTCTGAGTTACTGTAAAAGTTACTGCTTTTTTGTTCCCTCACTACCATTTTGTAAGATATTAAATCTTGAATAGGGTGCTGGTTCCCTCAGCCGCGGGAACCAGCGTATCTACACCCGCTCAGCCGGCCCTCAGGAGGAGAAACCCAACCAGCTAAGTAGATGCAAATTCTTTTTAAGCCGCGACGCATACGATCGAAGCCGGGGCTACCCGGCTTTTTTGTTTCTGACTTCCCTGTCGTCCATGTCCTGTGTATCCATTTTTGCGCTATTCATTATGATCGAGCGTGCCGGAACGCTCCTTTTTGCTCCGGTTTTGAAGCCTTAAAAAGTTGATCAACCGGCGATAATACGGTGCTGTTCGAGGTTGTGGCTTGGCCTGATCTTGCAACGCTTTCAAATGCGCTTTCAACACCGCAACAAAAGGGTTATTCGCGCCAAACTTCCGCTCCAGCCGTGGAATATCCTCCAATAGTAAATCTATTTCTGAGATCATCGATGTTCCTCGTTAAGTTAGATGTATTCCCCCCCTTTTTAAATTTTCTGACCAGTCACGGCAGCACAAAATTCAGCATTCGAAGATGTTCAAATGGCAAAGCATTTGCTCGGGGCGATCTTGCCCCGATCTAGCGGACACTCGGCTAAGAGAGTAATTTATAACCTCGAAGTCGACGATCAGCTGTCCGATAAATCAGGATTTTTCGGACAGCTTGCAGACTCCATAAAACGAAGGAACCCTTACGGTTACCCTTGCTGACACTGGGCTCTTCTGAAAGCCGACGTTCCGGAATGACTGTTTACATGCAACACGAATCGCTGCTGCCGACCCTAACCCGCCTAATAGTTCAGTCGTTTAAGTGTCGAGTGAGAGCCTTAGTCCGGCCATTCGACGGTAATACATGAGCTTTTGTACGTGCTTGCCCGTATTTTATCTCGCGCTGATATCCGCTTTAATGTTCCCCACTGGCGAAGCTCACTCGCCTTCAACGTGTCCCCCAGGAAACTGGCTGATCATTAAGGTCGCCCGCATGGGTGGACACGGAGACGATAAAAGATGATTTTTAACCAAACCGATCGTTAAATGAAATTAGCCGCCGTTATCCAACCGACTTATCAAGGCTTAAACAAGCGTTTTTCCGCTTATTGCCCGGATCTTCCCGGCTGCATAGCCCATGCCCCGACCGCGGAAAAGGCCATTGAGGCGCTGAAAGCCCGCGTCATTCACCAGATGAACAGCCGTAAAGAACTTGGACTTGTCCCCATCAAGAACCATTCGCAAGTGCAGCTCTTAGAGGTTTGAATCCGATAAAATAATAATAACTATATTCGCCTAAGTGGTAAGGTGAACATCAAGTCTTGAAAGACCTCGATAAAATAAAAAGGACTAATTTCCGCCTGGATAAGGTGGATCATTAGGTCTTGAGAGAACTTGATACCTTAACAAAGCCGGAGACTGAGACCCCCGGCTTTTTTTTGTCCTTGTTCAAACCCCACCGAGAGCGTGTGCGTTTCACTTAACCCTTAGTAAAAGGTATGTTTGCTCTGTGGATTGAATTAGCCCTATCTGAGGAGATTGTGAATGACAGGGCATGGCCTACTGCTGCCGATAAGAAGAGTGAATTTTCTCCTTTTTCTAAAAGACGTGTCAGAGATTCGCAGATTAAACTCATCATTTCAGCTAGGCTGTTAGGAAAAGAGGTTACCTAAAGTTTTCCGAATGTAGAGAACCCTTATGCTGAAAAAAGCCCTGCTTTTCATGGTCTTGAGTCTTCCGGTAGGG
>JBPFEG010000035.1:0-3352 GCA_051061015.1 Methylomicrobium sp. | reverse complement strand
CATAAAGTTTTTCTTTTTCCATCTCCCAGCGTGTCTTGAAATAGTCGAGAAACAGCTCTGCCATATTCCAGCACTCCGATTCGAACGAAGTCTGCTCGCTGAAATTAAGCCCCGTTTCCCAATGCAGATAAGGCATTTTCGAAACCGGCTCGGTTAAATAATAGCTGCTATAAACTTCAACTTTTCTGGACTCTTTGCGGATGATAATGAATAGAGGAATGCAGGGCAGGCCGTCGTAAACAAAAACGCCTAACGATCCTGTTATCTTATTTCCTATACGATTAATCACATCTTCTAGTGTAACTTTGAATAATTTGGAGTATTCGTTGAATTCGTGCGGGTTAAAACCGGTCGTTTCCGTTGCGCGCAATTCGCCGATGCGGCAATCAGCTTTTAAAATCAACATTCTGAAATGCACGCCATTTTTTATCCCATTCTCCAGTTCCCGCGATTTGTTTTTGAAGCGAGGGTCGAAGGTGATCAGCCAATAGACATAATCCCCCGGTTTTAATCCTTGCATAATTTGGCTGAAATCGAATTCTTTATTGGTGATACCGGAAAATCCTCTTTTAACGGAATTCAGCAAAATACTATCGACGTACTTGGAAAGAGTTTCACGCAAACTTATTTCGGATTCCTTGTGCTCTTCAGCAGCGATAAACCAGTGATGAAAGTAACCAACCGAAACGACGACGGATACGAACAGGCCAAATTCCGAAATGATTTTGAATATCCATTCATATTCTTGATAGGCAGGATTATGGACCAGCCCCTCAAATAACTTATAAATCGTAAATCCACCGAAAATTAGCACTAGCGATAAAAGCCATTTGAGCTTTTTAGTAGTGGTCATGATTTGTGCCTATTTTGGAAAAGGGTCATCCTAAGTATCCTCCTCCGGTAATACATTGCCAATACCCTGGAGAGAGTCAATCAGCAATCCAATTCGGATGAAAATACAAAATGGCCGAATAGTGACATCAATCACAATGCATTGAATAGACCAGCGGATGAAGGCATTTGATCAGAAATTTACGGTTTCGGCATCAATTACAAAAGTCCGGTTTTGGCACAACTACGTCAGTCAATCGACAGGCAAAAAGCGATCCAAACCGGTCCTCCAAACCTTATTTCTTTGGAAGTCTGCATGTGTATGCTTAGCTGACATCGATAATTTTCAGATTTGGTGCGGTAAGACTGACGGTGCTAAATGTTTAAACGCGAATCCTCAGGACAATGAGCGTTGCCAATAATGCGAATAGTCCCGAGCATAAAAACGCCAGATTGTAATTCCCAAGAACACTATGCAGAAAACCTGCCGAATAAGCTGCTAATGCCGCCCCCATTTGATGGGCGCAACATATCCAGCCAAATACTACCCCAACATTGCGTTTACCGAACAAATCAGCGGTCAGCGCTGAAGTGACCGGAACAGTGGAAAGCCAATTGAGTCCGTACACCACAGAAAACAGCATAAGTTCTGCGTTGGATTCGACAAACGGCAATCCGATCAAAGAGATGCCGCGTAACATGTAGTAACTCGCCAATAGCCGACGATTGTTGAAGCGGTCGCACAGCCAGCCTGACAAAAGGGTGCCTAATATGTCGGTTGCCCCCATCAAGCCTAGCGACATTGCCATGGTGATTTCGGTAAAACCATGCTCGATACCATGGGGGATCAGATGGGTTTGAAATAGCCCTGAGGTTGTAAAGCCGCAGATTGCAAAGCTAATCGCCAATAACCAAAACTGGCCTTGAACGATTACTGTACGCATGGGATTAGACTCAGCCGTTGCAGTCCGGGTTACCTCGTCATTCTGGCCCAAAGCCTTTAGTCCTTTCTGTGCAGGTTCGTCAACCAGCCATAATACTGACGACGGCAACACCAACAAACCCATCAGTCCCGTCAAGAGCAGAAGTGCAGGCCGCCAACCGTATACCATGTCAATCTGCATCACCCATGGCGTAAAGATAAGCTGCCCAGAAGAGAAAGCCGCGCCGAGAATACCCAGAGCAAGACCGCGTCGTTCCACAAACCAGCGGTTGACCAAAGCAGAGCCCAACACAATGGAGGTGCCGCTGGCTCCGATGCCAGCGACGATCCCCCAGAGCACGTAGAACTGCCAAATTTCCTTGATGAGAGTGCACAGTCCCGCTGCCAAGGTTAGCAGCGCAATACTGATCAAGCAGACACACTTTGCTCCGTAGATATCCATCCATCGCCCCAGCCACGGCCCGGATAGGCCAAACAACAATAAATTGAGGGATACTGCACCACTGATTGACGCGCGGCTCCAACCGAATTCGTGTTCCAATGCTAACATCAAGATGCCCGGTACGGCGCGAAGTGCGGCGGCGACAAACAAACACAGGAATGTCACCGCTAACACGACCCAAGCATAATGTAACCGGCGCGGTTGAGTGAGGGCCACGGTTATGCTCATGATGGACTTACTCGGCATCTTCGATTTTGTCTAGCAGTTCAATCAGCCGGGTAACCCCTTGCAGCAAGATGCCGCCGACGCCCAAAGCGAACCAAACGCCGATCACGAAACCCCAATGAATCGGAGCAGCAAAGAACTCCTCCCTAAACCAAAAGGTGTGTCCCCATTCATTAAAGCCCACACTGACCAATATCATGAACGGACCAAATACCGCTAACGTTAATGGTAATGAAATGCCTTTAGCATATAACGGTAAGCGGGTTCTGGCGTACAACCAGGCGCAACCGCCCAGAATGACATAGAGCGGAAAATTAAAATAAAACTCGATGATATGGTTGGCCGTAAACGGCGTGTCACGGATCGCCACCTGATGCCAGGAATTGTCTTGCTCGGCAAAATAACTGCCTGCCCAATATACCGCAAAGGTATAAATGCTGATCCACATGGTGAGGGTGAAATAGCGGCGAATTTCTTCCTTGGGTTCCAGTTGATCCAATTGCCGGTCACGTGAAAGCCATAAGTAGCCCCAGAATCCGCTGGCAACCAAAGCAATAATGACCAGTTCGACATAAAACAGCCGCATCCAGTATTGCTCAAAAGCCGGCTCGGTGGAGTCCAGGCCGTGAGATACGGCAAATGCGCCCTGATACAATCTCAGGCCGATGTATATGACAGACAATAAACCAAAGCCTTTCAAATATCGCGGTAAATCGATCAGATACCAAGGCAATGATTTAATGCTTTCTGTCGATGACGTGACATGTTCAGATGCAGTAGCCATGTTAGCCTCCTAAAATTAACTGAATTTGGGTATGACGGCGGCGGAAATGCTGGAGATATAACGTTGGCCCAACAGTTCGTCATACAGGAAAAGTAATCCGCCAATGCGGCTGTCGGCATCCCGAATC
>JBPFEG010000034.1:0-11022 GCA_051061015.1 Methylomicrobium sp. | reverse complement strand
CAATGACAGGGAAAACATCGTCAGCTCGCTATCTTTGTCAAATGTAATCGATGAACTGGCTCTTCTACTTTAATTCGCATCTTAACGTACACCACGCCCGCTCAGGAAAAGGCTCACAAGCCCAGCCAGCATTATAGCGATGTACAGTTGGCCGGTTATCACCTCCAAATAGGCAAGCGTTCGCGCTAAGGGCACGGCGGGCGTAATATCGCCATATCCAAGACCGGCCAAAGTCACAAAGCTGTAATAAAGAAGGTTGTCCAAAGTAGCATTACCGTGGATATCGGCTATACCATTGAATGATTCTGGCCAAAACTGAAAAATCAATCCATATAAAATCGCCCAGATCAAACCTATCAGAAGATAAACGCACATTGCTCCGAACAACAGGTTACGGTCGATAACGGTTCCGCCGAACACATGCTTGGCAGAGATAACTAGGCTGATGACGGCAAACAAGAAAGCCATCAGACTGGAGGATAATTCGATATTCCTGCTGAGATAATAAGCATTGATAATAGTGAACAAGACATTCAATACCGCAAGCGCCATGCCTATGCGGAAAAGCCGAGTTTCCCTATGCAAGCTCCAGACGCCAAGCAGCATCAATGCGCTATAGCCGATCTGCAAGCCGAGGCGCATCAGATAAGCGTTTTCCGCCAGATCGGGAAAAGAGCGCAACGTAGGGATAAGCAAAAACAAAAACAGCAGGCCCGACAGGAGATAAGCATAATTGTCGGGTTTGGGATGCTGATTCAACATAGGCACGCGCAATTCTGCGGTTTTCAGTTATTAAGGCTTTGCTATTTAATTGAGAGGTCTTTATGTGTCTGAGTAGCTTTCCTTGATAATATTGATGGCGGTTTCCACATTATCGGCGCGATGGATCAAGTCCAGATCGTCCTCGCCGATAACGCCTTGCTGCAACATATTGTCATGAGCAAACTGTCTGATATGATCCCAAAAATCGCCGCCCATGCCGATGACAGGAAACCGCTCCAGCTTACCTGTCTGTACCAGGGTTATCACTTCAAAAGCTTCGTCAAGCGTGCCAAAACCGCCGGGCATCACTACAAAAGCGCATGAATACTTGATAAGCATGACTTTGCGAATGAAGAAATGTTCGAATTCAATAAATTGATCAAGATAAGGATTGGGCTTTTGTTCATGAGGCAATTTGATATTGCACCCCAGGCTGTAGCCCCCTGCTTCTTTAGCACCGCGGTTCGCGGCTTCCATAATGCCGGGGCCGCCGCCGGTCATTACTATATAACCCGCATTGGCCAATGCGCTTCCCAAATCGCGGGCCAAATGATAGTAGGGATGATCCTCTTTAAATCTTGCCGAACCGAACACTGTGACGCACTGTTTGGCTAGATCGAAGCTTTCGAAGCCGCGTAAAAATTCCAGGAAAAACGCGACTGCACTTTCCAGATCTTGTTCCCGGTTGCGTCGACCCGATAAGAAGGCTTTTTCCGCTCCTTCGACCTTTCCTAATAGTGAATAACTTTTATTAGAATCGAAAACATTGCTGTTCATTTTGACCTCCGGGTAATACCCAATTTTTCATGATTCGCTCACTCATGTGTCTCGAAAACAGCGACCGAGTGCCTAGGTATTTGATAAAACGATCCTTCAAATACCTTCTGCTGATCGCGAGGCACAATGTCATCCGGACTCATGCGTGAAGTATCCAGCGCCAAGCGCCATGTTCGTCCGGGAATCTCAGGCAAGGGAGCATCCACTGTTTGCTCAGACATGTTTAAAATGACATGCAAATCTTCCTCATCATCGGCTAGTCCGACCAATGTGTAAGCCAAATAGCGAGCGTTTGAATCGAACCATAACGGTTCATCCAGCCGGTAGCCATGCCAGGCGATATCGCGAAGCCCCCGGTCGGACACTGCTTCTCCGGTTAGAAATTCACGCCGGTTGAGATTCGGGTGCCGGTGTCTTAAGGCAATCAGTTCCTTCACAAAGCGCAGCATATCGCCATTTTTTTCCACGAGGCTCCAGTCGAACCACGAAAGTTCGTTATCCTGACACCAGGTATTGTTATTGCCTCTTTGAGTGTGCAATATTTCGTCGCCGGACAGCAGCATCGGAATGCCCTGGCTTAAAAATAGGATGCTCATCAGGTTTTTGGCCTGCCGCCGCCGCAGGGCTAAAATCTCCACATTATCGGTCTCGCCTTCAGCGCCGCAACTCCAGGATAAGTTGTTATCATTGCCGTCGCGATTGTCTTCGCCATTGGCTTCATTGTGTTTGCTGTTGTAGCTGACCAGATCGTAAAGAGTGAAGCCGTCATGGCAGCTGATGAAATTGATGCTGTGAAGCGGCAGTCGGCCCTCGTCGGCATAAAGATCACTGCTGCCGGCAATGGATGAAGCCACCTCGCCCACCAGCCCCGAATCGCCGCGGACAAAGCGCCGGATCACATCCCGATAGCGCCCGTTCCATTCCGCCCAGCGTAAGCCGGGAAACGAGCCCACATGATACAGGCCCGAAGCATCCCATGCTTCCGCGATCATGGGCACCCCGTTAAGCGCTTTTGAAAACTCGATCCGCCAGGGCAGCGACGGATTGGCTTGGGGCATGCCATCCTCGCCGCGCGTAAAGACGCTGGCGAGATCGAAGCGAAAGCCGTCGACATGCATCTCTTCAACCCAATACTCCAGGCAATGCAGAATGAATTGCGTCACCAAAGGATGATTGCAATTAATACTGTTGCCGCAACCGGTGTAATCGCGATAGTAACTTCGGTTCTGCGGATCAAGATGATAAAAAATGTCATTAAAAAAACCCTTGAAGTTGATCATCGGGCCATCACGGCCGCCTTCCGCCGTATGATTGAAAACCACGTCGAGAATCACGCCGATGCCGGCGTTATGCAGGGCTTTAACCAGATCCTTGAATTCACGTGCATGCGTTCCGAATTCGGGGCTTACACAATAGCCGGGGTGGGGGCTGAAAAAACTATGCGTACTGTAGCCCCAATAATTCTTCAGTCCTCTTGCCGCCACGTTATCCGGCACGAATTGTTCGTCAAAAGCCATGACCGGCATCAGTTCGACATGCGTAATGCCAAGTTCCTGTAAGTAAGGAATCTTGTTGATCAATCCGGTAAACGTGCCGGGCTGTTCGACGTTTGCTGAAGGGTGGCGGGTAAATCCGCCGACATGCAGTTCATAGATGATCGCTCCCTCGAGGCCGCGTTTGCGGGCATGATCGTCCACCCAGCAATAATCAGATTTCGCGACAACGGCCCGGTACGATGATCGGCTTTCGTCACGTGGGTCCGAAGCGCGGCGCCGATTCCAAAAAGCATCGGTAACCGCCGTGGCCCAAGGATCGATCAATTCCTTTTTATGATTGAAGCGTCGCCCTGTCGAAGCCGTATCGTTCGGCCCAAATATTCGCCAGGTATAATGAGTCCCTTTGGGAAGCGCTTCGACGAACACATGCCAGAAGAAAAAAGAACGGTTCGTTTTGGGATTGAGGCTGATGATCTGGAACGGCTCCGGACTCCCGGCCGCTTCATAAAGCAATAGGTCAGCGCCGCTGGCATGACGGCTGAAAATTGAAAAATTCACTCCGGCATCGTTGACCGTTGCCCCGGGCGGATAATATGAGCCATAGCTTGCTTTATAGGAAAGACTCACTGCAATTCACTCCGTAAAATTTTGGCCCGGCCGTCAATCGCTTTATAAAAATACCTTCCTGAAATGCTGCGATTGAAAAATAGGTAACTTTTAAACTAAAGAGAGTCCGTTTACGCTCATTAAGTGCCAGCACGGTTGCGCAAATGCTCGGGCATATAGCTTCGGTCCCCCAGAACTTCCAGCATCGGTCCATAAGCAGCAAACTTGATAATGGAAACGGAAGCCGCAGGGGCGTTGATGCGATCCCGGTAACGGCCTACATCAATCCCCAACAGGCCGCAGAGAATGATGCGTATGGTAGCCTTATGGGATACCACCAACACATTGCCGGCCTTGTACCCGGACTCGATTTCCGTAATCACGGGAAGGGCGCGGGCGGCAATCTGGATAGCCGTTTCGCCGCCGGTCGGCGGGTTCCAGGCAGGATCAGTCTGCCAGCGTAGATAGTCCTGCTCGTAATGTTGCCTGACATAGTCCAACGCCTGATCTTCCCACGCGCCATAACTGATTTCACGGAGTCCATCCCTGATCTGCATGATCAGGCCCAAGGCATCGCATAAAGGCTGTGCTGTCGCTATCGCTCTTTTCATGGGGCTGGCATAGACACCAGCCCAGGGCATCGAGCGATAGGCATCAGCAAAAAATTGCGCCATTTGCTTGCCTTCCGAGGTAAGTTCGGCATCCAGAGCGCCACAATAAGCGCCGCGTTGGCTGTACGTCGTTTCCCCGTGACGAAGCAAATAGATTTTCAATGTCATGCTGCATTACTCCTTGCTGACAAGACAAGCTCAGCAATTTAAGGGCGGCAGTCAAAAAGGCTTTTCAATCGCTTGCCGGCCTATTAAAACTGATAGTCAGCTCACCGGGCTTGGCAAGATCGCCATGCAAACCGACGCCACGGCGATTAGCCGCCAAGTGCCGCAGAATTTTGTAAACGTCTTCAATCTGATCACTGGCGTCCGCTTTTTCCGCTAATACTGCCAATTCCAGAGGCTGATCCGTGGTTTTCAAAACGAAGAGAATTTTCCGTTGTAGTCCCAACAATGCCTCGGCGGCCTTTTTTCCTGCTTCTACACCGGGCTGATGATAGGCATTGACGTTGATTAAAGAGGCATAAAATCCAACGGCACGTTCGTAAAGAGCGATCAGCGCGCCGACCGATCGAGCATCTACCCGTGTAATCGTTACGGTAATCGATTCCCTTAAATTCTCGAAAAGCGCCTGTCGCGTACCCTGTAAAAATCCGGAAAGAAAATCGCCGCTGGTTGCATCGGTATCGACTTCAATGGACGGCCCCACCCGGTCCTCCAGCACTTCTATGAAAGTCGCAAAAAAATTCGCCACGCCTTCCCGCAATTGCTGAACATAGGCGTGCTGGTCCGTGGACCCCTTGTTGCCATAAACCGCAAGGCCTTGATGGACCGTGTTGCCGTCCAGGTCCTTTTCTTTGCCCAGAGACTCCATCACCAATTGTTGCAGATAGCGTGAAAACAGCAGCAGAGCGTCTTTGTAAGGTAAAACCACCATGTCTTTCTCGCCTTTGCCGTTACCCGCATAATACCAGGCAAAAGCCAGCAAAGCGGCCGGATTGCGCTTGATCTCCGGTACACGGGTGGCAATATCCATCTCCTTTGCGCCCGCTAACAACGCACGGATATCAATCCCCAGCAGCGCAGCCGACAGCAGACCGACGGAAGACAGCTCGGAAGTCCGCCCGCCTATCCAGTCGAACATTGGGAACTCTGCCAGACAGCCTTCAATTCGCTCCAACTCATCTATTTTGCTAACAGCCACGGCATGGGCAAGAAAGTCCAAGCCTTGCTGCTCGTATACGCGCTTCACTTCCAGCATGGCATTGCGGGTTTCGGGCGTCCCGCCTGATTTGCTGATCACGATGACCATGGTGCTGTTAAGCCGGTCATGCAGCCGATTGAGGATGCGATCAATCCCTGCGGGATCGGTATTGTCGATAAAGTGTATAGCGAGCGGTGGGAAGTCGGTTGACAGCGCGTCGGCTACAAACTCAGGACCCAGCGCTGACCCGCCAATGCCAATAGAAAGTATATCAGTGAACTTCGGCGCTTGTGGTGGATGAATCGAGCCCTCATGAACCTTCTTGGCAAAAGCCTCGATGCGATCAATGTTTTCCATGATCTGATTTTTCAGTTCCGATGGCGCAATTTCAGGGTTGCGCAACCAGTAATGCCCGACCATTCGGTTTTCATCCGGGTTGGCAATTGCGCCCTGCTCCAATGCCTCCATGTCTTTAAACGCTTTCGCAAATTTTGGCTGCTGGGATTCCACCAAACTGTCGCCGAACCGCATCCGGCTGATATCGAGATACAATCCCAAGTCCTTGTGAAAGTAAAGCCAATCCTGGTAATGCTGCCAGAGCTCTTGTGGGTTCATTGATTTTTTCTCCAAATAACATAACTGATGTTACGTACAAATGATTTTATCCCGTTTGCCGCGCCGAGCACCGCAGCTTTTAGCGGCGGTAGGCTGGGTTGATAAACCCAGCATTTCGGCCGCCCATGCTGGGTTTCCGCTAAAGCTCCAACCCAGCCTACACAGACTTCATTGTTCAGGTTCGGTTCTATCTTTCATCGTTACCGATACCGGACGAACATTCCAGATCTCGTCGCAATATTCGCGGATCGCGCGATCCGAGGAAAATTTGCCTGCCCTGGCCGTATTCAGAATGGACATCCTCGTCCAGTTTTCCGGCTCCTTCCAGACGTCGGAAACCTTATCCTGACAGGCAACATAGTCGGCGTAATCAGCGAAGACAAGGAATGGATCATGCTGGCACAGATTGTCCACCAAAGGCCGGAATACCTCCGTGTCGCCATTGGAAAAATGCCCCGATGCGATCAGTTGAATCACTTCGGCCAATTGCGGATTGCCTTCAACATAAGCGTAAGGACGATAGCCTTCCTGCTGAAGTTTGGCGGCTCCCTCAGCGGTCAGCCCGAACAGGAAAAAATTCTCCGCACCGACGTCTTCCCGTATTTCAACGTTGGCGCCGTCCAGCGTTCCAATCGTCAATGCGCCGTTCAGCGTGAATTTCATGTTGCCGGTGCCTGATGCTTCCTTGCCGGCCATGGAGATCTGTTCGGACAGGTCGGCTGCGGGATAAATGAGCTGGCCGATCTCCACGTTAAAGTTGGGTACAAATGCAACGCGCAGATATTTATTCACGTCCGGATCGTTGTTCACTGCCTCGCCTACCGCGTTGATGAGCTTGATAATGCGCTTGGCGATAAAATAGCCGGGCGCCGCCTTGCCGCCGAAAATGAATGCCCGCGGTGCGACAGAAAGCGCCGGATCGCGCTTCAGGCGATTATAGAGTGTGATAACGTGAAGAATATTCAGATGCTGGCGCTTGTATTCATGGATGCGTTTGACCTGAACATCGAACAGCCAGCCTGGGTCGAGTTCGATGCCGGTCTGCTTGCGGACATAATCGGCAAGCCGCTGCTTGTTTGCCTGTTTGACGGCCCGCCATGCGTCACGGAATGCCGCATCTTCGGCCAAGGGCTCGAGCCGCAGGAGCTGCTCGGTATGGGTAACCCAGCTTTCGCCGATTGAGCGCGTGATCAAATCGCAAAGCCTGGGATTCGCCAAAACCAGAAAGCGCCTGGGCGTTACGCCGTTGGTTTTATTGCTGAACCGTTCCGGCCACAATTCGTAAAAATCCTTAAGCACACTGCCTTTAAGCAGCTCCGAATGCAGCGCCGCCACGCCGTTTATCGCATGGCTGCCCACACAAGCGAGATGCGCCATGCGCACTTGTTTGCTGCCCGCCTCGCCGATCAATGACATGCGCGCCAGCCGCGCGTCGTCGCCGGGATAGCGTAGGCGCACTTCATCCAGAAAGCGCCGGTTGATTTCATAAATGATTTCCAGGTGCCGCGGCAGCATTTCGCCGAACATCGTCAGATCCCAGGTTTCCAACGCTTCCGGCAGCAGCGTATGGTTGGTATAGCCGAAGCTGTCCTGGATGATGGTCCAGGCCTCGTCCCAATCCAGACGGCGCTCATCCACTAAAAGCCGCATGAGCTCTGCCACGCCGATCGAGGGATGGGTGTCGTTGAGCTGCACGGCAAAGTACCGGGAAAAGTTCCGCGTCTGACCGCCTGCCAGATCGAGAAAATGCAGCATATCCTGCAAGGAACAGGAAACGAAAAAGTATTGTTGGGCCAGCCTCAGTCTCTTGCCTATTTCGGGCTCATCGTTGGGATAAAGCACCTTGGTGAGCGTCTCCGAGCGCACTTTTTTTCCGACCGCCTGGTAGTAATCGCCGGTATTGAAAGCCTGAAAATCAAACGACTCCGCCGCCTCGGCGCTCCACAGCCTGAGCGTATTGCAGGTATTGACCCGATACCCTTGAATGGGCGTGTCGTAAGCCGTGCCTTTGATGACTTCATTGGGAACCCAGCGGGCCCGATAGCGGCCTTCTTCATCCTTCCAGGACTCCGTGTGGCCGCCGAAGCCGACCCGGTAAACTGTCTCGGGCTTCTCGATTTCCCAAGGATTACCGGCGTGCAACCATTTGTCGGTGATTTCGCACTGCCAGCCGTCGCGGATCTCCTGATCGAAGATGCCGAATTCATAACGGATGCCATAACCGATGGCCGGACGCTCCAGCGTGGCGAGGGAATCCAGATAGCAGGCAGCGAGCCGGCCCAAGCCGCCATTGCCGAGACCGGGCTCTTCTTCCTGTGCCAACAGCTCATCCAGGTTCAGCCCTAGCTCGGACACCGCCTGGCGCACCTCCTCTTCGATACCCAGATTGACGATATTATTGCCGAGATGCGGCCCCATCAGGAACTCCGCAGAAAGGTAACAAGCCTTCTTGATATCTTTTTCGAAATAAATATCGACCGTGTGCGCCCACCGGTGCTGCAGACGGTCACGCACCGCGAGCGCCAGCGCCCGATAAAAATCATGCTTGCTGGCGACGGTGGGATGTCGCCCCACGCTATAAATTACATGATCGCGAATCGCCTCCCTCAAGGCCATCACACTCAGGCCGGTACGCTCATTTTCTGCGGACAAAGGAAGCGCTTCAGCCAGCGCTACGTTTGTTTTTGGAATATTATTCAAAGAACCGGTTTGGTCGGTCATATGCGTCTCCTGTCCGATATCAATAAGGCCACTTCCAGCTGGTGATTTCCTCACGGTCGGTGCCATGCTCGTGAGCATAATTCAGATTCTGGATAATCTCGTCCTTCATTTCCTCCTTGAGATGAGCGGCCTTCGCGGCGAGCCCCGGCACCCGGTCGATCACATCGATGACCAGGTGAAAGCGGTCCACCTCGTTGAGGATGGCCAGTTCCATAGGCGTATTGATGTTGCCCTTCTCCTTGTAGCCGCGCACATGCAGGTTCACGTGATTCTTGAAGCGGTAGGCCAGTTTGTGGATGAGCCAGGGGTAACCGTGGAAATTGAAGATGATGGGCTTGTTGGTGGTGAACAGGCTGTCGAACTCCCGTTCGGTGGAACCGTGAGGGTGTTCCGAGGCCGGCTGCAGCTTGAACAGATCGACCACATTGACGAAGCGCACCTTCAGGTCGGGCAGCCGTTCGCGCAGGATGGCGGTCGCCGCCAGCGCCTCCATGGAGGCCACATCGCCGCAGCTACCCATCACCACATCCGGCTCCACCCCCGCGTCGTTGCTTGCGCGTTGCGCGATGCCGATGCCTTTGGCGCAATGTACGATCGCTTCATCGATAGTCAGGAACTGCAAGTGCTTCTGCTTGTCGGCGACGATCACGTTGATGCAGTCGGTGGAACGTAAACACTGGTCTGCCACGACCAGCAGCGAATTGGCGTCCGGCGGCAGATAGATGCGCGTGACCGAAGGGCTCTTGTTGGTCACGAGGTCGATAAAACCCGGATCCTGGTGGGAGAAACCGTTATGGTCCTGCCGCCAAACAGTGGAAGACAGCAGAATGGTCTGCGACGACACCGAGGCGCGCCACGGCACATAGTTTTTGCTGATGTCCAGCCACTTGGCGTGCTGGTTGAACATCGAATCGACCACATGGGCGAAGGCTTCATAGGTATGGAAGAAGCCATGCCGCCCGGAGAGCAGATAGCCCTCCTGCCAGCCGATCAGGGTATGCTCCGAAAGCATCTCCATAACCCGACCGTCGCGGCTGAGTTCGCCGCCGTCGGCGTCCTCCGGCAGCAAGTCCGCCATCCAGGTTTTCTTGCTTACCTCGTATAATGCCTGCAAACGGTTGGAAGCCGTCTCGTCCGGACCGAACACGCGGAAATTGTTCGGGTTCAGCTTCATCACGTCGCGCAGGAACTCGCCGAGGGGCTTGGTATTCTCCCATTCGCTGGAACCGCTCTGCGGCACATCAACCGCGTAAGCGCGGAAATCCGGCAGTTTCAGCTCCTTGCGCAACAGCCCGCCGTTGGCATGGGGATTGGCGCTCATGCGCCGCGGGCCTTGTGGGGAAATAGCGCGAAGTTCGGGATGCAGCCGACCGCCGTCATCAAAAAGCTCCTCGGGTTTGTAGCTCTTCATCCAATCTTCCAGCAGCTTAAGGTGGACGGGATTACTGCGCACATCCGAGAATGGCACCTGGTGCGAACGCCAGGAACCCTCCGCCTTGTGACCGTTGATTTCCTTCGGCCCGGTCCAGCCCTTCGGGCTGCGCAGCACGATCATCGGCCAGCTCGGACGTTCGGCGACACCCGTCTCCCGCGCTTGTTGCTGGATAGCTCGGATTTCGGCGATCGCCTCATCCAGGGTAGCCGCCATCTTCTGATGCATTTCAGATGGATCCGAGCCTTCAACGAAATAAGGCTTGTAACCGTAGCCAACGAACAGCGCTTCCAGTTCCCTGGGGCTGATACGGGCCAGAATCGTCGGGTTGGCGATTTTATAGCCGTTAAGGTTGAGGATAGGCAGCACCGCGCCATCGTGAACCGGGTTAATAAACTTGTTGGAATGCCAGGCGGTGGCGAGAGGGCCGGTTTCCGCTTCGCCGTCCCCGACCACGCAGGCGACGATCAGATCGGGATTGTCATAGGCGGCGCCGTAGGCATGCGAGACACTGTAGCCCAATTCGCCACCTTCGTGTATCGAACCGGGCGTTTCCGGCGTGACGTGGGAACCGATATGGCCCGGGAAGGAAAATTGCTTGAAGAACTTGTGCATTCCGTCGATATCTTCGCTTTTGTCGGGATAGACCTCGGAATAGGTGCCTTCGAGATAGGTCGGCCCTAAAACGCCCGGCGCGCCGTGGCCCGGACCGGCCATAAAAATCACGTTGAGGTCGTCGCGCTTGATCAGCCGGTTGAGATGCGCCCAGACGAAAGACAGCGCCGGGCTCGCCCCCCA
>JBPFEG010000033.1:0-14780 GCA_051061015.1 Methylomicrobium sp. | reverse complement strand
TACGCCGCCAAAATAACCCCTGACTTAGAAGTCAACCTGTAAAACACACCTGCTTGGCGCATGGATTGTTTGAGCCCGATTTGGCTCATTAACGCGCAATCCTTACCGCGTCGGGCAGCCGGTTATCCTCGATTATCTTATGAATCAGGGCATCGGCTCCTTTAAGCTGGGCATCATAAACATCGGTCATATAGGTTCCCGGCGGCGTCGTGGTCAAAGGCTCCAGCACCGAGCGCCCCGGCTTTCGGGTATCGATGCGCGCGATTGCCGAAAGCCCGGGACGCAACGGATGCGCGCGCAGTTCCTCCGGATTCAGGCTGATCCTCACGGGCACACGCTCGCTGATATGGATATAGTTGCCGGTGGCGTTTTCCGGCGGCAGCAGGCTGAATTCGGAACCGGAAGCAGGCGCGAAGCTGTCCACCATCCCTTCGAACGGGCTATCGGGATAAGCATCAATCAGTATGTCCACCGGCTGGCCCGGCTGCATGCGCCCGATCTGCGTTTCCTTGAAATTGGCTTCCACGAACAGGCCATCGGTCGGAATCAGGTACGCCAGGACGCTGCCGGGTTTGACCAGTTGCCCTACCTGCACGCTGCGATTGCCGATGATGCCGGCGATGGGAGCGACTATGCGCGTGTTCGCCAGGTCGATGCGGGCCAGCTCCAGGGCGGACTGGGCCGCCTTCAGCTTGGCTCGGGTTTCGTCGATGCGCGCTTCCAGCGAGGCCAGTTCACTCTCCGCTTCCAACCGTGCCGAGAGGGTTCTTTCCCGCTGAGCAGCTGCCTGCTTAAGGGCGGCTTCGGCGGCATCGCGGGTTTGGGCTGAAACCGCTCCCTCCGCCGCCAGGTTGCCGAAGCGTTTCGTATCTTTCGCGGCGCGTTCCAGATCGGCTTCCGCGGCGGCGATATTGGCTTCCTGCTGACGGATTTTGGCGCTCTGCGTGCGTTTTTCGGTTTCCAGCGTATGGATGTGCGCCGTTTCTATCAGCACTTGCGCTTCCGCCTGAGCGACCTTGGCCTGGAAGTCATGGTCGTCGATCACAACGAGCACATCGCCCGGCATCACTTTCTGATTGTCCTCGAACAGGACTTCCTTGACGTAGCCCGTTTCCTTGGGGCTGACTAGGCTCAGGTGCGATTTGAGGTAGGTATTGTCGGTGGTTTCAAAGGGGTGGATCGCTTTGAGCCAGTACATTGTGCCGCCCGCCACAGCGGACGCAATTATCAGAAGGATCAGGATGGTTCTCGGAAAAAGGGAAAAGCGCATGTTCTTTCAGTGCCTTGGCAAACGGTGTGTAGTTCAAAAAACAGCAATAGGTCAGACCCGGCAAACGGATGCCTGGCCGACAGTAGTTATCCGGCGATTAAGCGGATCAAGCCTTTTGAACCGGTGCCGGACATTCTGCCGGAGTCGTATTTTTTAATCCCATTTTTTGCACTATTTTTTCCTGCGTTTTGAAAGATTTATAAGTTGTTTTAAGCGCACTTAGAGAAATCCAAAGTCCCCAAATAACTCTCAGAGAGAGGCCGCCTGACTGTAATGATGACAGCAACTCGATAAGCTGCGCACCTGTCAGGTAACATAGATGTACTGCAAGTACCGTGCCATTCAATGAAAACATTCCGGGACTGACAAACCCGATCCGGTTGTTTTCCGGCTTTGAAAATACTTGAGTAAAAACGGAAACGACTCGGTATTCCACCAGCCAACACGTGGAAATCTGTAGAGGTTAAGGGATACAAGCGGCGAGTATCGATGCCTTATATGAAAGCTTCCTTAACGGCGGATCTACGGATACCCGAAGCGGGCATCATTCTACTACAGGCCAAGTCGCCCGCGAAATAGGTCAAATAACACAATACAGAATATCAGTTAAATAATAACTTATTGTTTTTTATAGTGATATTTATTTAATAGGTCAAATCCCATATATCAACTGAGGTATATAACATAATTTTTGGATAAAAATCGATGAATACTGATAAAAATCGATGAATAAGCCAAAAATATTCTGGATGAAATTACGCAACTCATGCCCGGGAGGGAATACATAAGATCGATCCAAGTCCCGCCAAACCTGGAACACGACTTGTTTTTCCGCCTGGCCAGCCAGGGCTGGATTATCTGTTGGCATAGCAATTGCAACTTGGAAGACAGAGTCAATTTCCCATAAGTACGGGCCGATAAGAAGGAGTCTTTATTCCATGAAATCCAGTGAATTTCAAACCCTTGCCGAGATGTGTATTCAACAGGCCCAAGCGCGGCCGGATGCCGTTGCCTTTATAGCGGGCAACAATCGACAGACGTTTCAGCAGCTTGATCTAAGCAGTAACCAAGTCGGCCACGGTTTGATTGCAGCCGGCGTCAAGCCCGGCTCCAGAGTGGCGATAATTGGCAAGGATACCATTGCTCACTATGAGATTCTGTTCGGCTGCGCCAAGATCAAAGCGGTGCTGGTCGACCTGAATTGGCGGCTGGCCCCGCCCGAGATACTTTATATCCTGAACGACAGCGAAACCGAAGTGCTGTTTGTGACGCAGGAGTTTTTTCCGTTAGTCGAATCTCTGGTTTCGCAACTGACCAGCGTTCGGACGATAATCGCTCTGGACGGCGGGCATCCGGACTGGTCGGCCTATGAGGACTGGAAAACCGCGAAACCGGCCACACCCGTTGCCGGTGAGTACAGTGCCGATGATGCAGCCGTGCAAATGTATTCCAGCGGCACGACAGGGCGGCCTAAAGGCGTACAGCTCGCGAACTACAGCTTTTTCAAACTGATGCAAGGCATGCGGGCGGCCGGCGATTCCTGGATGTCGCTGAATCCGGCCGACACCCTGCTGTTGGCTCTGCCGCAGTTTCACATAGGCGGGCTCTGGTGGGCCATACAGGGTTATGCGGTCGGCGCTGCCGGCGTCATCGTCGACACCTTCGTCGCCTGGCAGGCCCTGCAGCTGATCGAGCGGCACCAAGTCACTAAAGCCGTGCTGGTGCCGTCGATGATCCAACTGATGCTGGAAGAGCCCAGCTGCGCGCAAACCGATTTATCGTCGTTCAAGGGACTGCTCTATGGCGGCTCGCCGATCGCCCCGCCGCTGCTGCGCAAGGCTATGGAAATCTTCGGCTGCGATTTCTTTCAGATTTACGGGCTGACCGAGACCGGCAATATGGCCGTGTGTTTGCGCCCCGCCGATCATTGTCCGGAAGGCAGCCCAAGAATGAAAGCCGCAGGCAGACCCTTGCCCGGCGTCGAGATCAAGATCATTGACGGGCAAGGCCGGCTATTGCCGGCGGGACGCAGCGGCGAGATCTGCATTAAATCGCCCAGCAACATGCTGGGCTATTGGAAGAATGAATCCGCTACCGAACAAACGCTGGTCGGTGGCTGGGTACATACCGGCGACGTGGGCTATAGAGATGAGGATGGCTACGTTTATGTCTGCGACAGGATCAAAGACATGATCATCTACGCGGGAGAAAATCTGTTCCCCGCCGAAATTGAAGCCGTGCTCAGCGAGCATGAGGCAGTCGCCGAAGTCGCTGTCATCGGGATTCCCGATGAGAAATGGGGGGAGGTCGTAAAAGCCTTTGTCGTGCCGCGCCAGGGCGGCGAAATCAAGCAACGGGAGTTGATCGATTTCGCCAGAAGCCGTATCGCAGATTTCAAAGTGCCTAAATCGGTTACGTTTGTCGATGCCTTGCCGAGAAATCCAAGCGGTAAAGTCCTTAAACGGGTGCTGAGGGCGCCGTTTTGGCAAGATCAGGACAGGCAGGTTAGTTAGTAAGTAAATTCACAATCTAGAGCATAAAAGGAATAATAAATCATGAATGCAGTGGTATCTGAAAATCAAGTAACTATCACCGAAGCAGCACCAGGGAAAGTCGGCGCCGAAGTAAGGGGATGGGATGTTACGACCTTTACCCCGGGCTGTCCCGAAGCGGAAATGCTCCGGCAATTGATCTACCGTAATAAAGTGGTCGTCATGCGCGGCCAGCGTCTCGACATGACCGAACAGGAACAAGTCAATTTCGCCAGAGCGGTAGGCCGGCCTCAAGTTTATTTTCAACACAATTATCATCACCCCGATCATCCCGAAATTTTCGTTTCCAACAACCTCAACGAAGACGGCAAAAAATTCGGCGTTTCCGGCACAGGCCGCTACTGGCATACGGATTGCTCCTTCGAGAAACATCCTCTGCCCTTTACCTCGGTTCGCCCAATATTTTTCCCTAAATCGGCCAGGGAAACTTCTTATATCGATATGGCGCGCGTCTACCGCGAACTCCCCGACGATTTGAGGCGCTATGTGGACGGCGCGATGGCGATGCAGGAAGCCTGGCCGCGTTACAAAGTACAGGCGTGTGATCTCGACCGTTCGATTGACGAACTCATCGCCAACTTCAAAGCCGAATGTCCGCCGCAGGCCCACCCTGCCGTCATTGAACATCCCGTGACCGGCGAAAAAATTCTCTATATCAGCAGCGGTTTTACCAGCGGATTGGTTGGACTGTCCTATGAGGAAAATCAGCGGGTGATGAAGGCCCTGTTCGAATTCGCCGAGCAACCGAAATACATGTACACGCATTTCTGGGATGAAGGCGACATAATTATCTGGGACAACCGCTCGTTGGTTCATAAAGGCTCCAAGGCCAAGCCAGGCGAATACAGCAGGATGTATCGCATCGGCATCTACGACGATCTGCCATTTTATGTAGGGATAGAACAATGAACATGTTAAGGATGGTCGATCCTCTGGAGAACGTCACCGTTACAGATATTGACGATGGTTTTATGAGCAAGGTGTTAAAGCCTTATTTCAACCACAGCCGTTATCTGAAACAGGCCTGGTTTCAGCAGTCAGAAAATTCTGATCTGCAAAGCCTGATCATGAATGGAGAATTTTCGATTCCCGAGTCCTGCTATATCGACGACACCGGGCATTTTAATGCCGTTGAGTTCAACATCTGCTTCAACCAGATTTGTTATGTGCATTTAGCGCATTGCATTAAAAACGCTTTGATACCGGAATTATCGGATGATTACGATATGGAGACGTTTTTCGAGAAGCAGCTGCCGAACGTCTTGATCGCAAAGCTCACCTCGAGCTATCAAAGCCAGCTGAACGCCAAGCATTTTTACGGCACGTACGGCATTAATAGCATCAAGAAGACGTCGACATGCACATTCATCAAAACCTATTGCCGTTTTCATGATGACGCCAACGGCAGAAGCAAAGGAGAAGTGACACTCGCAGTAATGGCGCCATAAAGACCGAAGTATCGCCCGTTTTCCGCGAAACCTGAAATAGGTTCGTCCCCTCCCGATTTCAGGAGTGGAAAACGGGCGACGGTTGTTGTTGCGGCGGCCGCGTTCGTCCTGAGCTTGTCCAAGGACGGCCGCCTGCACTGCAACTGCGATAAAACATCCGGCCTTCCGGCTGCGCGTAGGCGTTGCGCTTCGCTCGTTCGTTTGCGCGGTTTCGACTGCCTATGCTCCTTCAAGGCCTTAGTTTTTCAGTTCAATAAACCAGCACCGTTATGTATTCCAGCTCGATCATCACCACGTTACAACAAGCCCAGCCTGCCCAAAGAAAGCCGATATTGAACGCCTATATTCGCGAGTTACTGGCGAATTTTATCGGCATGGACAGTCCGGAAGACATAACACCCAATCAGAGCTTTATCGAGCTAGGCACCGATTCTCTGCAAGCCGTGGGATTCAAGTCCAAACTGGAATCGAATCTGTCTTGTTCGCTGCGCACGACCTTGTTATTCGACCATCCCAGAATGGATTTGCTGGTCGATTATTTAATCGACGAGGTATTGCCGCTAGAGTCGATACCGCTCGAAGAAACTATGGACGCCGCCTTGGCTGCGCCGCCGCGCATCAACAGCGATCAGCTGTCCGCTGCCCGGATGCGACCGATTGCCATTGTCGGCCTGGCCGGACTGTTTCCCGGCGCCGATAATGCGGAATCGCTATGGGAAAAAATCATGGCCGGCGAATGCCTGCAGCCGGGCCCATGCGCGCCGGCAGTCGCGTTCGGATACGGCCGCATCGACGAAAGCGGTCCGTTCGAAGACACCGGAACTAACGACCTTGCCGATCGCCAGCTGCAACTTCTGAGCCGGATCATTTCACAAGTACAGAACGAATACGAAATTACCGGGCGGATGCTCTCGGAACCCATGACCGGCGTTTTCATAGCCGCCCAATCGTTCGTCGATCGCCTGGGCTGCCGGGATAACGGCGGTCAGCCGTATCGGGTTCCCATCGCCAATCAGCTATCCTTTCAATTCGACTTGAAAGGCCCCAGCGAGGTTATCAATACGTTTTGCACCAGTGTCCACGTCGCGCTGCACCGCGCCGTGCAAAGCATCCGCTCCGGCGAATGCGAACAGGCCATCGTAGGCGCCATCAACCTCATAGACGCCGACGAATTTGCGTCCATAGCCATGCACGGTCTTTACGATCAACTCCTGAGCAGCCGTAACCGGACGCGCAGTTTCAGCGAGGAAGCCGACGGTTTCGTCCGCAGCGAAGGCGCGGGCGTCGCCATTCTCAAACCGCTGGAGCAGGCCTTGGCGGACGGCAACCGGATTCTGGCGATCGTCAAAGGCAGCGCCGTGCATCACGGCGGCCGCGGCTATTCGCTGGAAGCCCCCAACGTGCAGGGGCTAAGGCACGCCATTACGGCCAGCATCGCCCAGACCGGCGTCAGCACCGATACGATAGATTATGTGGAAGCCCACGGCATCGGCAACACGCTGGCCGATGCCCTGGAACTGACTGCCATCAGCGACGCTTATCAGCTGTTGAGCGCGAATCCCGGCAAAAACTGGTTCGTCAGCAGCATCAAGCCCAGCATCGGCCATCCGGAGGTCGCATCGGGCATGGCTTCGCTGATCAAGGCCGTCAAGGCGCTGGAACATCAGGCCATACCGGGCATAGCCGGGCTCGGCGAAGTCAATCACGAATTGCCGGCCGATCATGCCCTGGTTCTGCAAAACCGCACCACGCATTGGCAAAACGGGGCCTCACCGCGCCGGGTAGCGCTCAACAGTTACGCGATCGGCGGCGTCAATGCGCACATCGTGCTGGAAGAATATTGCGGGCAGGCGGCAGCCGATGCCGGTGCAGTTTTTACCCAACCTTCAGTCAGCGCAGTCAGCGCCCTGGCAACGCAAGCCGTCGCTTTGACCAGCAACACAGAGGCGGCGCTGGCGAGTCTGGTCGCCGAGGTGTTCGGCAAGGACCTGTCGGAAATCGACCGTTCGCTATCGCCCGTCCATTACGGTTTCGATTCGATTCAGGTGGTGCAATTCATCAAGCGCCTGAACGAACGGCTGGGCCTGAACATCAAGGTCGCCCAGGCGATGGGCACCAAAAACTTCGGCGAATTTTTCGATATGCTGGCGCGGCAAACGCGCAGTCCAGACACTATTGCGCCTGAAATGCCGCAAACGGCGACGAGCGTGCCGACGGCGCCGCAACCCTTGTCGGAAACCCAGAAAGGCCTGTGGTATATCCAGGAAACCTTCCCCGAGTCTACCGGTTTCAACGTCCCGCTGATTTTCCGGCTCAAAGCCCCGGCGGACCCTGACTGTCTGCGAACGGCTCTGCTCGCAGTGCTGGAAGAGCGTCCGCTGCTGCGCTGCCGCTTTGAATGCCAAAAGGACGCAACGGGAGAAGACATCGTTCAGAGGGTAGGAAGCGCCGCCGATAACCTTGTCATCGAGCATCTGACCCTGCCGGAAAGCGGGCAGGCGGCACCGTTTCTGCGCCAATTGCTGCAACAGCCGTTCAATCTGAAAACCGATCCGCCGCTGCGGCTGTATACCGTGGAATGCCCGGCGGACCAGCGCTACTATGTGTTCTTCGTCATACACCACATCGTCATTGACGGGTTTTCCGGCATGCTGTTTGCCAACGAGTTCTGGGACAAATACCAGGTCCTGGCCGCCGGTGGTCAACCGGCCGCGCAAACGTATGACACGGCCTTTTTCGACTTCATCGCCTGGGAGCGCGCCTACCTAGGCTGCGCACGGGCCGAAGACGATTTGGCCTGGTGGAAAAATCGCCTGGCCGGCGTGCCGGCGACCATCGCCCTGCCTTACGATACGCTGCCGCAACCCGATTTGCCCGATTTAGGACTGGGCTGTGAGACGCTGACGCTGAACAGCGCCACGTTGTCCGCGCTGAAATATCTCGGTTCCATGCTGAACCAGAACCTGTCGGCGTTATTGCTGGGCGTATTCAATATCCTGATTCACCGGCTGAGCGCGGAAGATGATATTGCCGTGAACATGCCGGTGGCCGGCAGGCCCTTGCAGCGCCATGAAAATACCGTCGGCTGCTACATCAACCTGATGATCGTCAGAAACCAAGTCCGCCCGGACGATACTTTTTTGCAACTGGTAAAACAGATAGGCGCAAACCTCGCCGAATCACTCGATCACGCCAATTACCCGTTTATCCGGTTAATGCGCGAGCTGAGGCTTACCTTGCTCAACCCGAGTGAAGTGCCGTTTTCGGTGTCGTTTACCTACCAGAACATCTTCGACGGCATACTCGGCGCCGAAGAGCGGCTGGGCGGTGTCGAGCTGAGCTACGATGTGTATCAGGAAACGATGGACAGCTACATGCTGGAAGTCTACGACTTCCGCGACAAGGTGGAGCTGCACCTGAAATACCAGCGCAATTTGTTCGATGCCGCCACGATCCGCCGCCATCTCGGCTATCTGGAAACGCTGATAGGGGCTATCGTCGAAGATCCCGGCAAGCGCATAGACGAATACGACTGCCTGCCGGAGCAGGAGGTAAGCCTGTTGCTGGACGGTTTCAACGATACCGCCGAGGAATTTCCCAAAGAGCATTGCGTTCACGAATTATTCGAAGCCCGGGCGGCCCAGGCACCGGACAGCACGGCCCTGATTTTTGCCGGCCGGCAGATGTCCTACGGCGCCCTGGCGGAACGCAGCCGGCGCTTGGCGATCTATTTGCAGGCTCAGGGAATGGGGCCGGATCGACTGGTCGCGGTGTGCATGGACAGATCGGCGGACATGATTGTTGCGGTGCTGGGCGTGCTGGGCGCCGGCGCCGCTTACCTGCCCATCGATCCGCACAACGGCGAGGATAGAATCCGCTACATGCTGACCGACGGCGGCGTCAGCCTTTTGCTGACCCAATCCCATTTGCAGCCGCGCCTGTCCGGCTTATTGGCTGACTGCGGCTGCCGGATCGTGGCCGTGGATGATCCCGCCTGGACCGATCAGGTATTCCGTGGCGCCGAGCTGAGCCGCGAAGTCGGTCCGCAGCATCCGGCCTATGTGATCTACACATCCGGCAGTACCGGCAACCCGAAAGGCGTAGTGATCGCCCATCGCTCGCTGGTGAATCTTTGCCATGCGATGACCATAAAATACGGCATTACCGGTCAGGACAGGATTTTGCAGTTTGCCTCATTGAGCTTCGATATGTCGGTGGAGGAAATCTTTCCCTACCTGCTGGCCGGTGCCGGCATCGTGATCCGTCAGGACGCCGATATCGAAGTGGACAATTTCTATCGGGTCGTGGTCGACAACGGAGTGTCGATACTCAACCTTCCACCGCAGTTCTATGGCGTCATCAACGCGCTGGAACCGGAGCGGCAACAGCAACTATTCAGCCAATTGCGCCTGATTTCCTTCGGCGGCGAGGCCTTGCCGGAGGCGACGCTGCAAGCCGTGCAGGACCGCGACGTTCGGATATTCAACGCCTACGGCCCGACCGAATACACCGTCAATGCCGCGATCGCTGAGCTTGGCGCCGGGCAGCGCCTGACCATCGGTAAACCGATCGCCAACACTCGCCTGTATGTGCTGGGCAAGCAACTTGAACTGCTGCCGATAGGCGTAGCGGGCGAGCTGCATATCGCCGGCGAAGGGCTGGCGCCGGGCTATCTGAACAACCCGGAGCTGACCGCCGAGAAGTTTATCGACAATCCCTACGCGCCCGGCAAGCTGTACAAAACCGGCGATTTGGCGCGCTGGCTGCCGGACGGCACTCTCGCCTATGTGGGCAGAACCGACCATCAGGTCAAAATTCGCGGTTTCCGGGTCGAGCTGGGCGAGATCGAGAATGCGTTGACCGCGCTGTCGGGCGTGAAAAGCGCCGCCGCGATAGTCGCAAGGCTCCGCACCGGCGGCGAACGCCTGGCGGCCTATTACACGACCGATTTGGAAGCCATCGATGCCGACGGATTGCGCGAGCAATTGCGCCGCCGTCTGCCCGATTATATGGTGCCGGCCGCATTCATCCATCTGGACACGCTGCCGCTGACGGCTAACGGCAAGATCGACCGCAAGCAGCTGGAACAGACGCTGGTGGAATTCGACGCCGGCGAGCACTATGCCGCACCGCAAACCCCGGTCGAAAGGCAACTGGCCGGCACCTGGGAAGACGTGCTCGGCTTGGAGCGCGTCGGGCTCAACGACAACTTTTTCGAACTCGGCGGCCATTCCCTGCTATCGATACAGTTGGCGAACAAAATCAATCAACAATTGCCGTCCTCGCGGATCGGCATTGCCGACATCATCCAATGCCCGACCGTGCGGGAACTGGCCGATCGCATCGGCAACGCCGACAGCAAGCCGGCGGGTTCGCCCTATGTCGTCACTTTGCGCGACAGCATTCCGACCTTCATCATTCCGGGCATGCCGGGATTAAGCGACGGTTACCATCAACTGGCGGCGCGAATCGGCGATTGCGGTCCGGTGTACGGCCTGCAGATGAAAGGCTACGCCGGCAGCGTACCGGCCGGATCGATTGAGGAAATGGCCGCTCACAACATTGAGCAGATCAGAAACATTAAGCCGCGCGGCGCAATCAGGCTCTACGCCCACAGCTACGGCGGAACCGTGGTTTACGAAATGCTCAAGCAGCTGCAGGACAGCGGGATTCTGGTCGAAGACGTGGTGCTGATAGACAGCGGCGTTGCCAGCTGGCCTAAGCAAATGGACAAACTCTCGGTAATCGCTTTCTGCAAGATGATTCTTGAAAATGCCGGCATCGATCCTTCCGGCCAGGAGGCGCTCATCACTGCTATTCTGGAAGACAATCCTTATCCGGCCTGGAAAACGGAACTGGCAAAACTGCTGCACACGGCGATGGGCATTGCCGCCGACTATTTTCTGGATCTGTGGAATGTGGTCGAGACATCGCTGGCCGTCGATTACCGCTATCCGCACGGCAAACTGCCGCACCGGCCGACGCTGATCATCGCCGAGGAGAGCGAGCGCTGGCTGGAGCCGGATTGCTGGAACGCTTACTACGACGAGGTCAGGATCATCCATGCCGGCGGCGGGCATTACTCCGTCGTCGCCGAGCCTTATTGCTCGAAATGGCTGAAAGAACTAAAGCCCGGATGCTATTTAGGCCCGGAACATTTGGAAGGGCACTACTATGGCGCTTAAGGCCGGTTATTTATTGCTGCTGTGCAGTTTGGCAGGATGTACCATGGGGCCCGATTACCGGCCGCCTTCGCTTGCCGTCCCGGATCACTGGCAGGCCGAAAAGAACACCGGCCCTGATCTGAAATTCACACCCTCAGATAAACTGAGAACCTGGTGGAAGAGCTTCGGCGATCCCCAGCTTGATCGACTGATGGAACTGGCGTTAACCGACAATCTGGACCTCAAGATGGTGCTGACGCGCATCGATCAGGCCCGCGCCGATCGGCGCTCGATCCGGGCGGAGCTTTTTCCGCAGATCAGCGTGTCGGCAGGCGGCCAGCGCCATCAAAACCTCTCTCCCATCTACGCACGCGGCGTCCGCTTCAATTTATTCGAGCTGGGCTTCGACGCCCTGTGGGAAGTCGACTTGTTCGGGCGCCTGCAGCGTCAGCTGGAGGCAGCCAGCGCCGATCTGGAAGCGGCGGAGGAGGAGCACGCCCAGGCGCTCGTGACGCTCACGGCCGAACTGGCGCGTTCTTACGTGGAATACCGCAACTTGCAGAACCAGCTGCGGATTACGCGCTCGAACCTTGACGCGCAGCGGCACACGCTGAAGCTGACCGAAAGACTGTTCAATGAAGGCGTCGGCACTCGGCATGACGTGGTCAGGGCGCGCGCCCAGGCCGAGAACACCGAGGCGCAGCTCCCCACGCTGGAAGCCGGGGTGACTGCCACGCTCAGGCAACTGGAAGTGCTGATCGGCAGGCAGCCCGGCACGCTGGACGGCGAGTTGAAGGCCACTGCCGCACTGCCGGTTGCGTCGGCTCAGAAACTGCTGACTTCGCCGGCCGAAACCATTCGCTGGCGGCCTGACGTTCACGTCGCCGAACGCCGGCTCGCGGCCGCGACCGCCCTGCAAGGCGCGGCCATTGCGGAATTGTTCCCGAAAATCTCGCTGTCAGCCTTTTTGGGATTGCGCAGCACCGACGTTGAAACCCTGTTCAAGTCAGCGGCTTTTTCTTACAGCACGGCTGCCAATTTGCTGCAGCCATTGCTCAACTTCGGCCGCATCCAGGCCGGCATCGATCTGACCAAGGCGCAGCAGCAGGAAGCCTATCTGGTCTACGAAAAGACGGTGCTCGAAGCGCTGAGCGAGACCGAAACCACTCTGACTCGCTATTTGAAGGAGGAAGTGCGGCGGCAAACTCTGGCCCGCGCCGTGGCAGATCAGCGCGAATCCGTCCGGTTGTCGCAGCTGCGTTATCAGGAAGGCGTCATCACCTTTCTGGACGTGCTGGATGCCCAGCGCGTCCTCTACGCCGCCGAAATCGAGCTGGCTCGCTCCGAAGCGGAGACTTCCACGAATCTGATCGCCTTTTACAAGGCGCTGGGAGGCGGCGCGAACGCTGTGTCAGAGGAGATCGTACAGGAAACATCATAAACAAATGGCATACCGGTGCTGATTTTCGTCAGGACCTTACTTTCAGCCAAGAAAGTATCAAGGCAAACAGCACCGGGTCCGCTTGCCACTGCGAGGCCTTCAAAGACGGAGTGAAAATCTCGATAATTACAGCGACCTGAAAATCAGTTTTGGTGCGGGAGCTAAGGAACATCATCTGGTGGAGACGGATTTCCACCGCGCCACCCACCGATTCACTGCCTCTCCATCACTTTTCTGTCCACCGCGGCCTCAGGAAATGCGCAGCCATTTTGGGGCGCCGGTCGCGGGTGAACACACCCTTGAAGTTCATCGCGGCCGCGCGGATGACGTTCTGGCCGGTCTTGAAATCGGCGAAAGCCCACACGTGCATGCCGGCTACAAAAGGCCGATTCTCTACGGCATCGAGATACTGTCTCAAAAATTCGACCTGATACTCCTCCGTCCACATCTCCGGCGGAATATTGTGCGCACCGGGAAGCGTGTCGGCGCCGAATTCGGTCATGATGATGGGTTTGCCCAGCGACTCGTGCAGTGCATCCAGCTCGCGCTCCAGCTCCTGCTTTGCCTGGTCGAGCTGTCCCGGGAGGGTGTACCAGCCGTAGTAGCGGTTGATGCTGACAATATCGAACAGCCCGAGCCATTCGGCTGGGCCGCCCTGCAACCCGATGAGCGTGACGGGGCGTGTCCCGTCGAGCCTGTGTGCCTCGCCGTAGAGCTGGCGAAAGAAGGATGTGCCTGCCGCGACAGCTTCCGGCATCGACACGCCAAGCGCTGACCCTGTCACCGGCTCGTTCGCCACGCTCCAGATGATTGTGCTCGGATGGTTTTTGTCGCGCATGATCAGCTCGCGCAGCTGCTGCCGGCATTGTGTAAGGCGCCTGGCGGTCAGCGCCTCTCCATCCCCGAAATTCAGGCCGACGGCGGGAATTTCATTGATCACCAGTACGCCGAGCCGGTCGGCCAGCATCATGGCCTCCTCCGCGTAGGGATAATGCGAGGTCCGGTACGAGTTGGCGCCGATCCACTTGAGCAGTTCGTAGTCCCGGACCCACATCGGCAGGTTCTGCCCGCGGCCGCTGAGCGGGAAATCCTCATGCTTGCCGAACCCTGTCAGCTTGATCGGCTGCCCGTTCAGCAGCAACTCATCCCCGTACACCGCAATGGTGCGGATGCCGATGTCGAGCGAGTAGGCGTCGATGACTTGGTTTCCATCGGTGAGGGTAATGGTTAGAAGGTAAAGGTACGGATCTTTCGGGCACCAGAACCGCGCCGAGGGCACGCGCAATATGGCTTCAGCCGAACCGGCACGGAAGTTCAGCTCGGCGCCGCTATCGTTCAACAGCAGCTTTCCCTTGCCAGCATATCCGCCGGCGGACACCGTGACTTCGACGACGCCGTCTTCGCCGTCGATCGTCGTAACAACCGTGACGTCATCGATGTGCGCTTCAGCCGGTACAGAGTAAAGCAGCACAGGGCGGTGCAGTCCTGCATACGGGAAGAAGTCGTATGTCGTCGCCGGGAACGGGGGCAGGCTTCCGAACGCTCCGGCGCCCGCTGCCGCAGGACCTGGCGGCACGCGCTCGGGCAGCTGCTTGTTCTCGACGGAGATGGCGATGATGTTTTTTTGACCCCATAGCAATTGATCAGTGATCTCGACAACGAAAGGCAGGTGTCCGCCGAAATGCTCGGCAATGGCAACGCCGTTGACCCACACCTTCGCAGCATAATTCGCCGAGCCAATGCGCAGAAACACGCGTTGTCCCTGCCAGGGAGACGGGATGTATCCCTCATGCCGATACCAGGCGAGGCCCAGGTAGTCCCGCGCATCGTCGAACAGGTCGTTCCAGCTGCACGGCACCGGAATCATGCGCGGCGAGGGCAGGGCATTGAACCACGCCTGCGCTT
>JBPFEG010000032.1:0-6997 GCA_051061015.1 Methylomicrobium sp. | reverse complement strand
CAGGGGGCTTTGGGGTAATCAGTCGAGTAGACCAGAAAAAACTCTACCGCTCCAGAATCGCTCACCTGAGGGCGGGAATTCAGCAGAATTCCGTTTAATCGCCGACTATTTTGTTTTCCTGACGTTTTTACACGGCCTGGGCCCGAAGAAGTCGTTACGGGATAATGGAATCATGGCTAAAATGGCGGCGGCGGCAGTCAACAAAATAGGGCGGAAACGTCTAACCGTCGATTCGACGATAGCCGTCCAGGTATCCATGCCGGCTTTTTCGTCCTGCTCGATTTGGTCCACCAGAATCACGGCATTACGCATAATCATCCCAGCGAGGGCAATAATCCCTAATAAAGCAACAAAGCCGAAAGGTGCCCCGAATAGCATTAGGGCAAACGCCGCACCAATCACGCCCAGCGGTGCAGTCATAAACACCAGAAAGGTTCGTGACAAATTCTGCAACTGCATCATTAATAAGATAAGTGTGGCAATGACTACCAAGGGAATCCAGATCAGAATCGATTTTTGGGCAGTCCAGGCATCTTCTTTTGCCGCACCGGTCTCGATGAAATAGCCAGTTGGCAATTGTTTTTGAATATCTTCCAGTTTGGGAACTATTTGCGCTGCGACATCTGGAGCTAACATACCCTCTACGACATCAGCACGTATTGATATGGCCGGAAATCGGTTTCTTCGCCAACGTACGCCGTCTTCAAAGACAGTTTCGGTGGCGACCAATTGCGACAAGGAAACCGATTTGCCTTGGCTTGTCGGTACGTTGATATTAGGCAACTCATCTACACCAATGCGTAAGGGATGCTCCGCCCGCCAGACGATATCAATTAATTTATCGTCTTCCCTGTACTGGCCAACCGGAATACCGGTGTAATGCGCCTGTAAAGCTTGTGAAAGGCTAGTGGTCGAAACGCCGAGCGCCCGCGCCTTATCCTGATCTAAAACTAGGCGGACCGAAGGTATGCGTTCATGCCAGTCATCATTCACATCAACCGTATTGGCGTTAGCCCGGACTATTTCCGCCACCTGATCGGCGATTATCCTAACCCTGCTGGCATCTTCACCCAAAACCCGGAATACGATGGGATAATCCATCGGTGGCCCGACGTTGAGGCGCATTACCCGCCCACGTACTTCCGGAAAGTCGGTGGCTAAGGTCTGCCTAATCCGTTGCATGACCCGTTCACGGGCGCTATTGTCCTGGGTCACCAAAACGAATTCAGCCAAGTTAGTATTGGTCAGTTGTTGCACAATAAGCAAGAAGAACCGTGGCGTACCGCCGCCGATATAGCTCGCATAACTCTTTATCTCTTCATCTTGGGCGAAAATGGTTTCCATGCGTTTGGCAACGGTTTCAGTTTGCGCGAAGGCACTGCCTTCCGGGAGCCATAGATCGACAATCAACTCCGGCCGATTTGATAACGGAAAAAACTGCTGCGGGACTTTGGTCAATGTCATCATGCCCATACCAAATAGCGCGATGGTGGCAACGATGATTTTTTTACGGTGTTCCAGGCAGTAATCAACCCAGTGCCGTAAACGCTGGTAGAAAGGGGTGTCAAAGTGATCGTGTGTAGCTTGCTCAGGGCTAACTTTAACCTTGAGGATGAGATAACCTATGAAGGGCGTAAATACCACGGCGCCTAGCCAGGAAAGGATCAGCGAAATACCGACCACCTGAAATATAGCAACGGTATATTCGCCTGCTGACGATTTCGCCAAGCCCACTGGCAAAAATCCTGCGACCGTAATCAATGTTCCGGTCAGCATGGGAAATGCGGTAACCCGGTAAGCATAGGTTGCAGCACGCATTCGATCCCAGCCATCTTCGAGTTTTCGTGCCATCATCTCAATGGCAATCATGGCATCGTCCACCAGCAATCCTAAGGCGAGAATGAGCGCACCCAAAGAGATACGATGAATTTCCAAACCGAACAGCAACATACAGAGCAGAGTTCCGGCCAGCACAATCGGCACTGTCAGAGCGACGACCGAGCCTGCACGCATACCAAGGCTTAAAAAGCTCACCAACAGTACCGCCGCCAACGCTTCCCAGAAAGTACGCAAAAATTCGCCGATAGCGGTATGAACTACCTTGGATTGGTCAGCCACTTTCTCAACATCAACCCCAATGGGTAGGTTTCCTTCGATAGAAGCCATGGTGCTTTCCAATAATTTGCCCAAGGCCAAAACATCACCTTTTTTGCTCATGGTGACGCCTAGGCCGATGACATCCTTGCCATTGAACCGCATTTTAAATTCGGCAGGATCAACGTAGCCTCGGGTAACCTTGGCAAAATCACTCACCCTGAAGGTTCGCCCTTCGATACGGATCGGAAGGTTCGCCACACTGGCTACCGAATCGAATGAACCGGTAAGCCGAATAGGTAAATTCTGATGGGGAGTGATGACTGTTCCTGCCGGCACCATGCCATTTTGTGTTTGCAGAACCTGTGCAACGGATGCCACATCCAATCCCAGTTCAGCTAGCTTCTTATCGGAAAACTCAACATATATCTTTTCATCCTGCACACCGATGAGATCGGCTTTTTCCACATCTTTTACGCGCAGAATTTGTTGCCGTGCCGAATCGACCACATCTTTGAGTTCAGCGTAATTAAAACCATCCCCGGAGAAGGCATACAGTAAACTATAGGTATCGCCGAACTCGTCGTTGAAAAAGGGCCCGATCACACCGGGCGGCAGGGAGAATTTTATGTCGGCAATCTTTTTGCGTACTTGATACCAAAGATAGGCAATTTCGGTAGCGGGAATGTCTTCCCGTGGCGTAACGAAAATGACGGATTCGCCAGGCTTTGAATAACTGCGGACATAGTCCAGATTTGGCAGTTCCTGTAGCTTTTTTTCCAGCCTATCGGTCACCTGGTTTTCGACTTCAAGTGCGGTTGCGCCCGGATACAGGGTTTTAATCACCATTAACCGAAAGGTAAATTTCGGGTCTTCCCGCTGTTCCAAGGTGAAATAGGCGAAGATCCCCCCCAGCAACAGCAATACCATAACAAATCCCGTGAAAGCTCGATGTTCTAGCGCCCACTCGCTCAAATTGAAGTGCTTCATGATGGCTTACCTGCGCTGGCAATGTCCTGATTTTTCGATGTACGCGGAAGTGACTCTGATAAGCGTACGGTCTGACCTTCCTTTAAACGCTGCACCCCCGCGCTGACTATCAATTGTCCAGCCTGAAGGCCTTCAATTGAAACAAGTTCGCTGGGCAATGCAGTTCCCAAACGAACCGGTACGGCGTTGACTATGCTAGCAGCTTCATCGATTACCCACACTTGCTGCTGTTTAGGCTGAGCCTGGGAAGTGAATACGGCTGAAAGCGGCACGGCGATACGTTCAGCTTTATCCGATGTAAGCCACACCGTGGCGGTCATCCCCAGATGCGCCGCTTGCAGCCCATCTAGTAATATTGCTTTAGCCCGGTAAGTGCGGCTAGCCGGATCGGCAGAAGCGCTTATTTCACGAATTTTGGCATTGAATTTACGCTCGTTATCGGACAGCAAAGTGACAGCCACTGTCTGATGGTTTTTGGTTTCAGAGATACGCTGCTCGGGTATGTCGAAGTGAATTTCTTTTTCGTCAAGTTGCGAGAGTTTAACGACGGACTGACCGGCAGCGACGACCTGTCCTTTTTCAACTTCCAAAGCGGTGATAACACCCTCACGGTCGGCTGATAATTCAGTGTAATCCAGTTGGTTTGTCGTTTGTTTCAACTGGGCTTCGAGTGCAGCAACCCGTTCCTGTGCGTTGGTGTAGGCTGTTTGGTGACGATCAAAGTCGGTGTTGCTGATAACCTTTTGGTCTAACAGTTCCCGGTAACGTGCCAAATCATCCTTGGTAAAATCCCGATCTGCGACCGCTGACTTGAGTTGGGCTTTCAGGGTTTGCACGGCAAGCTGAAAATCACTTTTATCGAGGCTTGCCAGTAGCTGCCCCTTAAGGACACGATCCCCGATTTCGACAGGTCTTGCTAGAATCTTACCCGTTACCCGAAAGGATAAAGTTGTTTCAAAACGTGCCCTGACCTCTCCGGCATAGGGCGTAACAGAGCCTACGCTGGTGGTGCCAACCCGAAATACTTTTATCGGACGTGGCGGCAATTTAACCTTTTGATCTTGGCGGGAACACCCCATCAACAAGGCTACCAACCAGAACAGACACACCACAGACTTGAACAAATAAAATTTATTGAGCTTAGCCATTAATAATCCTAATATATGTAGATACACCTTTTTTGCTAAAAATACTGGGCAAACTTTTCTGCAACTACACGTCCGATGCCGGACGACACGCCGGTCACGATTACAACTTTGTTACCGAATTTAATTCTCTTGTTCACGGACGTCCCCTTATTAGTGTATATACACATATTTGCTAAAAAATTATCTTGCTTGCGATACATCTATCAACGCAGACAAGTCCGCCATTAAAGCCAGTAAGCGCTCCCCGCCCATGCTTTCTCTGATCTTGGCTTGTGCTTGCTGCCACAGTGGGTAAGCCTCTAACAGAACGGCGGAACCTGACTCGGTAATCGTTACCCAACGCGTACGACGGTCTTCACCGGGGGCAACCTTAACAAGCCCATGCTTTTCCATCACTTCTAAATTACGGGTTAAGGTTGTGCGATCCATGACGATTTTCTCGGCCAAATCTGTCACCAACACAGGACCAATTATCTTTAAAACCACAAGCAATGAATACTGAGTTACACGAATACCTGCCGGACGCAACATTTCATCATAAAGTTGGGTTACTGCCCGGGTGGCCTTACGGAGATTGAACCCTACGCAATCTACGCAACAGAGAAAATCTGGCATTGTTGGTGATTCAGATATATCGGACATAGTTAATTTCAAAAACAATTTTACAAAGGAGTATATACACCTTTTTCTATTTGTCAAAGCTTTTTTTGAAAGATCAAGCTCATCGTTTTCCGCCATTTATACCTGTTCTTAAAGTTAAAAATAGCGTTTGTGCAATTTTTCTTAATTTGCTGATACATTAATTGATTAAATCTTTCCGTACGCTGTGTATTTGGATCTTGCCCTAGGAGCACAGAAAAAAATGGCATAATTTTGTGCATTTGTAGTTGAAATTAACCAAATGCACAATTTATAATATGCCCATACTCTATATGCACAAAATAGCTAAAAAATATGAGTTCATCAAAAATCGGTTATTGCCGAGTATCCACCACCGATCAAAATATGACCGCCCAGTTGGAATTACTTAACAAGGCAGGCTGCGATGAGATATTCCAGGAAAAAGTATCGGGAAGTACTACTGATCGACCTGAGTTAAATAAGTTATTGGCCTACATTCGGAAAGGCGATACCGTTACGGTGACAAAATTGGATCGGTTAGCGCGTTCAACCAAGGATTTGTTGAACATAGCCGAAGCGATAAAAAAGAAAGGCGCTGACTTTGAAGTCCTCAATATCAATTTAGACACTAAATCCCCAACCGGGCAATTGATGCTCACCATGCTGGCAGCTATTGCTGAATTTGAAAGGGGAATTATGTTGGAGCGTCAAAGGGAAGGCATCGAAATCGCTAAAGCGGATGGTAAATACAAAGGCCGTAAGCCGACTAACGAAGCCAAGCTACAGCAAGTGCAAAAGCTCGTCGACAATGGCACAAGCGTTAGCAAAGCGGTTTCTGAAGTAGGTATCGGTCGGCGTACTTATTACAAAGCTATTGAAGAAGGCCGGATTTAACTCCAGTTTTGATTGGAGATCAGTACACAAACTTACGGTTATGAACTGGAAATTGATGGCGAAACCGTAAGTTTCTGTTCAAATGCTCCCGCTAGTCCAGTTAGGGTGAACGCGTTCGACACAAAGGTGCTGGGTCACTTGCTGAGTTACTTCACATAGGCGTGCATTTGGGGTCAAGGTAGGATCTATCTGAACAGGTAGCAAACAAACGCCCCGTTTTTAAGAGATAGGGATCGCTATTTAATCCTCAAAGTGACCTCCTGACAAAAGCTAACTTTCGGTTATCCCTCTAATTCTTATAACTCTCCCTTGAAACTTATTTCTGAATAACTCATACTGCAGATGAGTTTTCGGAGGCTTTATGCTCATCGGTTATGCCCGTGTTTCCACACAAGACCAAAATCCCGCCCTGCAGCTGGATGCCTTAAAGGTGGCGGGCTGTGAAAAGATGTTTGTTGAAAAGGCTTCCGGTGCCCAGCGCGATCGACCGGAGCTGTTGCCGCGCTGGAGTATCTCAGGGCAGGGGACAGCCTGGTAGTTTGGAAACTCGACCGTTTGGCCCGTTCCCTGAAGCAACTAATCGAAACGGTGGAGTTACTGGAAAGCCGGAGTATTGGGCTCCGCTCGCTGACCGAAGCGATCGATACCACGACCGCCGGCGGGAAATTGGTGTTTCATGTGTTCGGCGCCCTAGCCGAGTTTGAACGTTCGATTATCCGCGAGCGCACGAAAGCCGGACTGGCTGCGGCCCGTGCCCGCGGTAAAAAAGGCGGACGTCCCCCAGCGTTGGTCGCCAAGGATCTCGCAGCGGCCAAAGCGATGCTGTCCGATCCGGACATTACGATGGAAGAGGTGGCCAAGCGGCTCAAGGTCGCGCCTTCTACTCTGTATCGGCATATGCCAGGGGGCAGGGGAGGAATTATGGAAAACAGCCAATGATTACACCTGTTGCCTATCTTGAAGCCCGGGATCCTACCCACAATGTCCACCGTGCCTATTCGATTGCTTATGGCCAAGATCTCTTCGGCAACTGGGTCGTGGAAACGACTTACGGGCGAATTGGCGCCAAAGGGAGGACTATCGTGACGGTAGTTAATAATGAAGAGGATGCACTTAAACATGTGCAAAAAGCGCTTAAACGCCGGCAGTCTGCCCCTAAGCGGATCGGCGTCGGCTATGAAGTTCGCGCGACATTCGATCTGGATCAGTAGCAGACTTTTAAAATCCTATTGTTAAAACCAACTATTGGG
>JBPFEG010000031.1:0-31410 GCA_051061015.1 Methylomicrobium sp. | reverse complement strand
CCCTACCGGAAGACTCAAGACCATGAAAAGCAGGGCTTTTTTCAGCATAAGGGTTCTCTACATTCGGAAAACTTTAGGTAACCTCTTTTCCTAACAGCCTAGCTGAAATGATGAGTTTAATCTGCGAATCTCTGACACGTCCTTTTAAGAAAAGGAGAAATTTAGCTCTTTTTATCGGCAGAAGGACGTTACAACCATTTTTCCTATAGTGCCTTCGGTACTGATAGCGTCATCCAAAAACCGAGATTTTTTAAGAGATTTTATCGATTTATCAAATGATTGGTAGAGAAGTAACCTTGATTGGAAACAGAAGGGGAGTAATGCCTAACTTTGATATATTGACAAACTACAATAAAGAGAGTAAAAGCTATTCTAACATATAAAATATAGCTGTTTTAGAGGCTATGAGTTTCAGAAAAAGCGAGGCCAGAAGAAGATAACCTAGACTTTTATTTATGAGGAGGAGATTATGGCTAAGAACGATGTAGAAAAACTAATAAAAAAAAGCAGCTTGGATTTTATCCTTCATCTTACAGACTATTTCCATGGACATTGGGAAGACCTTGGCTGGGGAAGACTTCCTTCTACCCAGATATTGATAGCGATAGCTGTTCGCGAGCTAGCTAGTGGAATTCAAGACGAAGAATTCCGGAGTCAAATTTATGCTGTTGCCGATAAAGTAGTTGCATTAAATAGCCAAGCATTTACAAGAGATTAGTCATAATAAGCCAACACGGAACAAAACGATAGCTTATCAAAAATCAAAAAATAAAGGCATTTCAATAAGAAAAGGTCTCTCATAAGGAGCGATTATGACCATTCCTCAAGAAGCAGTTCCTATCAGACTTGAATACTCCCTTTGTGAGCTCAAGGATCGTGCAGCAGCCCGAGGTCAGCAAATTCTTCTTTTTTATTGCTCTCGTGTAATTGAAAGTTCGACGACAAGAGGCTCAGGTGATGAACCGTGAAGAGCTACTCAGCTTAGCACTTGAAGTCCTCACGGAATTGCGGAGGGAAGGCCCTCTCGCGATCGGTGGGGCGTCCGTCGTAAGCACAGGCGGTCCTATCGTCACAGGCTGCCAGTGCGATATGAGGTGCCCGTGCAACGAGAAGTGCACGTGCCATGGAAAGGATGGTTGTGGTTGCCATGACAGATGTCCTTGCAACGGCAGGGAGGTACCCGCCCGGGCAGAGTGGGTGATCAACCCGGATCCGAGTGAGTCGCGCGTGCGCCTTACCCTGGATGCGTCCGGACCCGTCGAAACGATTGTCGAGACGCTGCGGAAGGTGCGCCTCGGTATGCGGGCGCAAGGCGACGAGTAACATACCGAGGAGCACCGCTACAGACCCGATCGTCACGGTGAATCAAACGACCATAACCCGAGGGATACTGTCATGACAGTCAAGCAACCGATCGATCTTGAAGATGTGTCACGGCTCGTCGATGCGATGAGCCGCGCCTCGCGCGGTTCGGGCGAGGATTCATGGTTTGTCGTCCGACCGGATATCTACGCGATTCCCTGTGGTGAGACGTACTTACTTTACTCGCCGCTGAAGGGGCTCGTGTTGCTGGTCAAACGCGCAGCGATGGGAAATCTGCTCCTCAACCCCGTCGCTCCCGTCGTCGATTGTCTGCGCGGGTGTGAACTCGAAGGCGACGTCCACCTTCTGAAGGAATTCGACTCGCGTCTATCGAAAGCTCCCGCTCGCTTCGCCGAAGGCGGTTGGGACTTCAAGCCAACGCAATTAATGCTGTCTTTGACTGCCGCGTGCCAACTCGCCTGCGACTACTGCTATATCCGCGGCGGCGACAACCCGCGCAATATGCCGTGGGAGGTCGTCGAGGCGGCCGTTCGTCTCGTAGCGAACAACGTTGCCGAGCGTGGCGATCGGAGCGTCAAGATTCAATTTCATGGTCAGGGAGAACCGACAGCGGCTTGGCGTCTCTTCAAGGACGCGATTCAGTTCTCCGAGATTCAGGCGAAGTCCCGCGATCTGGATGTGTCTTTCTCCATCGTCTCGAACGGCATCCTCACGAGGGAAAAGGTCGAATTCATAGCGCAACACAACATCGATGTCGGCCTTTCGCTCGACGGACTGCGGGAATCGACCGACGCGCAGCGGCCGCTACGGAGCGGTGGAAGTACGTACGACCGCGTCATCGAGACCATGCGTATGCTTCGGGAGCACGGCATACCGCTCGCGGTTCGCAGCACCGTGACCGCTCAAAACGTCGACGAAATGAAGGAGTTTGTGAGGGTCATGCATGACGAGGCTGGCTGCGACTCCGTTCATTTTGAGCCAATGTGCGGAGTCGGGCGAGCGGCGAGTCGTGAGGACGAATCACAATCGATCCTTCCGCAGTTCGTCAAAAATTTCCGCGATGCTCGCCGAGAAGGTCTGACGCTGGGATCGGACGTGAGCTATTCAACCGCACAAGTCGGTTCAATCCAGACGAGCTTCTGTGGAGCGTACGGCACAAATCTGAATTTCTGCGTTTCGACCGAAGGAGTCGTATCCTCCTGCTACGAAGTTCTCGAGGAGAGTGACCCACGTTCGGAACTGTTCGTGTACGGTCACTACGACCGCGATCGGTGTGCGTTCGTCTTTGACCGAGAGCGGATGGAGCGTTTGGTCGATCTCGATGTCACAAAGATCGGTCGTTGCAACGATTGCTTCATCAAATGGAATTGCGGTGGAGACTGCATCTCGAAGGCCGCTCTCGGAGGCGTGGCGCGGGTGACGGGAGACCAGCCGCTCGAGCGTTGCGGACCGAGCCGCGAGGTGGCAAAGGACGTAATGCTCGAGGTGATTGCACGAGGCGATCGGCAAGATCTTGTGACGATCAGGAAGTCGTCAGGAGGTGAGTCATGAATCCAGAGGAACTGCACAGGCTAGCGCGCGAGATCGTTGCCGAGCTTGGAAAAGACGGGCCTCTCGCGCTAGGTGGTGCATCTGTACTCGTCGGCAAGGGAGTCGCGACGAGTTGCCCCTGCGACATGAATTGTGGCTGCAACGCGAAATGCGGTTGTAATGGCAAAGAGGGCTGCGGCTGCAATGAGCGCTGCCCCTGTAACGCCAGGACCGTCCCAGTGAAGTCGGACTGGGTGATCAATCCAGATCCGCGAGAAACACGTGTCTATCTCGCGCTCGACGCTTCCGGGCCCATTGACACAATCGTCGAAACATTGCGGAATGTGCGGGCGGGTCTGCGGGCACAGGGCAAAGAGGATGCGGCCGCGGACGGCACCGGTGGCGCGCCCACCGATCCCCCGGTTCGGTAAAAGACCTCGGCCGGCAAGAGGCTGGCGGCACTCGAAAACTCGGAACTCGGCCTAACCCGCGGTTGCAGCGGACCCGCTCCGGCGTGCCTCTGAACCTCATCGTTATCTTATTTTATCCAGTGTCTCCTTCGGGTCGACAACAGGCGATCGACGATTCACGCTCATACAGTAAATGAAATGATAGATATGCTCGGCACTTATATGATATAAGGATCATTCCCACGTCCGTGTGGATAATCTCTTTCCTTACCTCATCCGAGCAGCTCTTTGAGGTCGCAGCTCCGTCTGCTGCGCTTGGCCAAGTTTTTGTGATTGCTCTTGCCGCCGATCCTCTTTAAGCAATATCTTGCTCACAGCGGTTCCTACCTGGCGTTTGACGCCTGCCTTGCCCAACTCGCTTTTTCCTGCCAAATTGTTAAAGTCTATAAATGCCTTGGGATTGTCCCCAAGCTCACCAAGAGCAGAAATCGGGAATATCGTCTTACCTGTAATGGCTCCCATTTAAAAATGACCCGGCTCGTATTAAATGCAACTGAGCTAGGTGGATTTTCAGTGGCAATTAATTTGAGCTTAAAACGTCTTTAGATGCGAGCCCGGTCATTTTTACATCGGCGGTAAAAAATTTGGAAAAAATACTCAACCTTCTTACTATAATTTTTGCATTTATCTATTTTTTGATATACCCCACTATGGCTTTAATCGTCACCGAGATCGAGGAGCTTCGAGAATATTTTAATGGTGTAATGAACCGTGCAGACCATCATGCGGGTAATGTTAATGAAATTGCCTTGGCGTTGGTAGGCGCTATCCTTTGGCGCAAAGAAGACGATGAACCGATCAAGGTCATGACCAGGAATGGTGAAACCACGAACGTTCTGTGGGTCGGTATTAAGGGAATACGTTATGTCTTTTCATACAACCATTCCAAAGGGCAAATCGAAATGCGCAAAGACAGTATTCAAGGTTTCACAATTCATTCTTTCAATAACAGCACACCATTATCGTCCGTAAGACAAATTTTTGCAGGGCTTTAACCAAGCACCAGATATTTCAACAGTTTCTCTTACCACAGTATGAAAAGTTTGTAATGGGCAACAAAAACCGGACACCTATTCAGGCAGCGTTTATATAAAATTCCCTTTCTAATTCAATAAGATATTGATATCCTAGTGCCGAGTGTAACCTGCGATAGTCATGCAGACCTTGCTCGGTACCGCTAAGCTCAACGGCCTTGATCCGGCGGCTTGATTACAAGACACTCTGGAAAAGCTTCCCGCCTGGCCCAACAGAACAGTCGCATCGATGAAATGCTACCTCTTCGCTTCGCGGACTAAATCATAGCGTTGAAAGCCTGACTATGTGGTACGGATGAACGCTTACGGAATACCCAAACTATCGTTCGATTATCCGTTTACGTTACTTTACTCAAAAATGCTAATCTTAAAAGCTGACTCTACCACCTAAACAAATTCAAACTGTATAGATAGTCAATTTTTCTTCGGCTAACAACTAGCTCAACACGAACAATTTTAGAAAGAATTTATGTAAGGCCCAAGAGCCTCGTTGCTTTAAAAAACAAAAGATAAAATAATGACACCTCCATTTAATAACCCTCCGCCGCAATCTAAATTAAGATTATTATCTTTCATACCTACCACATATGGCTCAGCTAGCTTTATGCACAAACGAGAAGCTATCGAGCTCAGACTCTGTGAGCCAGGCGATGGACGAAAACTTTGCCCTTATGTCGGAACCTTAATGGTCCCTTATGTCGGGACCTTAACGGAAAATATTCTTCCCGATCAAGATCCTGATCCTGCCTATCTTTATGCGCGTAGCGCATCTCTTAGGCAAAGTTATCATAATCATGAAACTGAATTGCGAGATGGAAACGGTCACTTGCTAACAATTGCCCCGACACGAGCAGGCAAAGGCACGGGACAAATTATTCTTAATCTTCTAACCTGGAGAGGATCAGTTCTCGTTGTCGACATTAAGGGTGAAAATTATTCACTCTCCGCCGGATATCGGAAGAATAAACTCGGGCAAAAAATTATACGCTTTGCCCCCTTTGAAAAAGAGAGCGAGATTTGGAATCCGATTATGAGTATTCGCTCAAAACCAGGCACGGAATCCACGCCAGAAGAACGGTACGAGGAAGAGGAAGATGCTCGCTATCTTACAAATTTATTAATTGCGCCGACGGGTAATAGCCGTGATGCTTTTTGGGAAAACAGTGCCAAAAACTTTAACGCAGCATGCGTGAAGTCCGACGGCTGCTTTCCTTGAATCAAGACGCTTTTCTTTTGCTGCTTAAAGATATGGCAAGATCCGAAAGAAACATTGTGAGTCAGGCAGGCAACAGTTTAGAGGGCCTCTTACAAAATAAAGGCAAAGTGGGGCAATCTATTCTCGCCACAGCCTTGGAGCAGACCGCCGTTTGGGCATATGAGCGCGTTCATAAAGCTACTTATAAAAAAGCCTCTGATGATCTGGAACCCGCGCCGAACGATTTCACTTTCTCGCAAATGCGGGACGGAAACACCAGCATTTATCTGATTATTCCCCCTGACTATCTGACCGAATATCGTGCCGTTCTCCGCGTCATGATTGGCTTCGCCATGAGGGAGCTGAGAGTTTCTTTCACAGAGTTAAAAAAATATCAACAATACAAAGATAAGCCCCCTGTCCTCTTTATTCTGGATGAATTTCCGCAGCTGGCCTATATGCGGCCTATTGAGGAAGCATTGTTGTATTTAGCGGGTTATGATGTGCGTTTGTGGTTTTTTGTGCAGGATATTAGCCAGCTGCAATTACATTATAAAGATACGTGGCGCACCTTCTTTGCCAATACCGGAACACAATGTTTCTTTGGGGTAAGCGATATAGCAACGGCAAAACTCGTGTCCGAAATGGTTGGGATTACCACTATCGAGCATCTTACCCTTACCCAAGGATCATCTAATTCCAATATATTGGAACCATATACAAACCCTCTGAACTCCCCGAGGACAACAAGTAGCACCACCAGATCGGAATCCACCACGCATGCTTCTCGCCCCTTAATGACCCCTGACGAAGTGATGCGCATGCCCGATACGGAACAGATTATTTTTATGAAAGGTTTGAAGCCGATTCGTTGCCATCGCCCGAATTATTATGATTTTCCAGAGTTAGATGCCGATAGTAAAATTTCTCTCACAAGGGTCGTAAAAAAAATTACGGTAGAGAAACGAGAGATTATTTCGACAAAAACCATAAATCCATAGCGTTTATAACCTGCCAAAGCTTTTCGATACCTGGGCTAGCAAGGGCCCCCCCTATTTACTAGAAGAGATCGTTATAACGCAGGAAGGTCGGGCACGAGTCACAGTTGCAATCTTGAGGTAGCCAATTTCGTTTATCTCACACTTATGTTGATAATAAGAAAATAAGGAGCGCAATCGAGACTATTAATAAACTACTTGCTCGCTTCACAGGGCTCTAGCAAGTATCGGAAGCCATAAAATAAAAGCTCGGCCGGTGAAATCTACTCCCGATTGTATTCGACTTTGAACATCCCATCATCGTGGCTGATTCCCGCTAATGACCTTAGCGGGAATCAGCCGGTTAAAGAATACCGTTTTATCGCTCCCACTCATCGTCTCGTTCCATCTCATGAAGAAAATGACGCAAATAATCATCCCCATGCACGCTGATAGCTTCTAAATCAGCCCGGTGAAGTTTGTCTATATCGTCACCACTTAAATCTTCCCCATGATTTATAGCATTGCTTAGCCGGCCTATTGCAGCCTCTCTTTCTCGTTCTGCTAATTTTTGAGCAAAATAATCCAGTCGTGCTTTCTGATCGGTCAATAATTCCTCGGTGGTATATTGTTGGCGTGGCGATGAAATATCAGCCAAGGGAATTATTAGCTTTTTTACGTAGGAGGTAAGGCAATCCGTTACGCCAGTCCTCGGATCAATAACCTGCAAGGATTTTTTTGCCTCACCATTGGCCACTGTCAACTCGTCCTGTTGGGCAAGCGTTCGGGAAGAATCGCGCGCTTGGGTAATCTCCTGTTGAAGCTTATCAATTTCATCTTTAATTTCGTCCAGTTCATGACGTAGTTTCGCCCGCCTCTCATTACGAGCCTCGATAGCGCGATTTTCATTGCCACGCTCGGTGGGAATGCCTTTTCTCTCCAGCGCTGTTGCTTGCGGTCCTAAATGCAGCCGTGGCTCTTTGTTCAAACCTTTGCTAGCATGGCTGTGGCTATCTATCCTGCAATCCAGCCCTGCCTGTTGCAAAGCTCGATTGGCATGACATTCCCAGGCTTTTCGCCATTGATAAATATTGACTTTGGCATTCCATTCTCGCACTTTGAAGCCGAATCCTGTCGGCATAATGTGGCGCAACGTCAGAAGAATATGAACGTGATGGTTTCTTTGATCGCCTTTCTTACTGGGAGCATGAAGAGCGAAATCGGCAATCATGCCCTTGCTGGTAAATTGTTCGCGAATATAGCCTCGCACTAAAGCAAGGCATTGCGCTAGATTCAATTCCTTCGGCAAGGCGACCATGATTTCCCGCGCAAGTTGAGCATCTTTCCGTTTTTCGGAAGCTTCGACAGCATTCCATAACTGCGCGCGGTCATTTACTCTACCAGGTGCAGCGTGAGGGGCCATAATTTCGCAATGAAGAACGCCTTGTTTGTGAGTGTAATCGTGTGTTATACCAGCTGTTTCATCATGAAGTTTCTCGCCAGCACGATAAGCGGCCGCCGCGATTACACTACGACCTGAATTTCGGCTAACGACTGAAACATCACAGTGATATATCGCCATAGTTTAATTTCTCCTTTGCTCTATTTTATTAGTGATTCTCAGAATCTTATATTTTTTAAAATATCCATTGACGTATAGTGTGCGCTATTAATTATAATGTTTCAAGCTTCAAAGAAGAATAATACGAGCATGAATGAGATGATGAAAATTTAAAAATTAGAAGAAGATGGCTATAGCTAAAGTGATTTATTGGTATCGAAAAAAGATGAACAGCCTATGAAAAATTCTGAAATGTAGAGCGGGTTCTACTAGGCTTAGATATTTATGGCTAAATTCAAAGGGGGAAGATTGAAGTCAGAGACAATTTCACGCGTGGAACAATTAGAAAAGCGTAAGGCGGAAATCGAGCAACAAATTAAGGCGCTCAAAGCCAAAGAAAAAAATACGGTGAAAAAAAAAGAGGCGCAGCGAAAAATGATTGTCGGCGCAGCGGCAATCGCTCATGCCGCCAAGGATGAGCATTTTTATGGGATATTGCAGGGAGTTTTAAAAAAAAATGTCATCGATCAACGCCATCTTGCACTGATTGCTGATTTGATTGAAGCCCCCTCTTCCGAGGACAATATGGTCGAGGTCAAGAAGATGGATCCGGTTTAGAGCGTCGTCTGTTCCTATTTGTGGGTCGTCGCTGTAATCTGATCTCGCAATTCCAAATCAAAAATGTATCTCAACAGGAATATAGTTCGCACGACCCGTCCCAGTTCCCGGAACGCTTGGAAGAGTCAATTTTTGCAACTGTAGTTACCCAGTTTCCGCAATAGCGCCGCCAATGAGCTTCGGACGTAATTGGTAGCAAGGCCTGTGCTGCGCCCTCATGGAGAGCTATGTCTGGGTACAGGGCAATTCGCTAGCGCTGACATTTTTCACGGCATGGATGAGTTGCGGTTTAGTATTGAATGTATCTGCTGGGTAATTTTTGAGTATATAGCACCCAGGCTGTATTACGGCGGTGCTCTCTTGAGCGGGTTCCATTGAGCCCCACTAAATTGTTGTGTACCAAAATTGGAAGGATATAATTAATACACCGCACGTTGCGGTTCCGATCACGCGCTGCTCTGCACAGCGGACCAGCATCGCTGGCGAGAATTATTAGACCTAATTTCACAAATATTATCGGCTGTATGATTGTGCTCAACCAAATAGTGAAGAGCTGACTCAAATGCTTCTCGCGTGATAGTCAAGCCATTGCTCTGCGGAATTATGGTCACTGAATTTTGATCAATTGCTGAAATTGTAAAAGCCGCCGGCTTTCGATTGTCAGGCGTCATAAACTGTTGACCAACAGCTAAATTTTGAAAGATGCTATTGATATTGTGGACACAAGCATTACACAATTTAGTTTCTCCAAGCTGTTATTTACCACTGTTTAATTTAGCCAAAAATTACCGAATAATCCCACCGAAACATTATCGGTATGGATAAGAGGTCTTAAGGCAGGAAATCAGCAGAATGGCTACGGTTATGAGGTGGTATTTCATTCGGGACAACTCTACCCTGCCTTATTCGCGTCATCCCCTTTCGCCTTCAGCCAAGCCTTGAATTCCGAAGCTTTTATTTTCGGTGCAAGGCGCTTGCGCAGCCAGGCTAAAAACTGGAGGCGTTCCAATCTATCGCGAAACGCTGCCGATTCCGCATTGTAGGACTTTATCTTTTCGGCCCCTACTTCGTCAACATAGCGCTGAGCCCAAGCGCGCTTGTCATCGAGCGACAAAGTGTTAACCGCTTCATTAGCGCGTTCGCGCACATACTCGGCTTCGAGTTCGGCACGCCGCTTTTCCAGCGCCTTGCGCCGCTCTTCCTCGGTTTTTCCCTGAGCTTCCTGCTCTTTCTTTTCTTCGAATGGCGTTTTGCCGACCACGGCATCGCTTTCGTAAAGCGTGCGGATATAGCCGGCGGTCGAGCCTTTGACTTGCTTTCTCCGGGCCTTCGCTTCGACGTACTCGACCACCGATTTGGCTCGCTCTTCATCCTGAAGGATCCAGAGAATAGCAAGACGCTCCCCTATTCCGTGCTCCAACAGGCGCTTGAAGATTTCGGATTCGCGGATCGCCGCATGATCATCCTGGATCATGGGCTTCAAGAGCGTTTGCTGTGGATTTTCGGTAATCAGGAAGCGAACGGCGGTGACTTTTCGACCTTGTTTCTGAAATTCCGGGACCAGCTGGATATCGGAAATGCGGTTGATCTCTTCGACAGGCTTGATGATTACGTCGCGCTTGAGGTATTTGAATTCCTCGTACATCGACGCCGTGGCGCCGACAATTTTTTTGAATCGATCAAGTTCCCACCAACCGGTTGAGCCGACAACCTTATAGCGCAGGCAATTTTCATAAAGCGTCAGCGCGTAGCTTCCCTCGAAGCGTCTCTGTATGCCGATGTTGATCGTCGCGTATATTTCTGGATCGTATAGTCGTTCGGCAAGGTATTCGTCATAGCGATAGGTGCAAGAGCCATCCTTGATCTCGCCATAGGACAGCATGGACATGACCCGCCATACCTCCTTCCCGTCCTCCATCATGTTGAATTCAACGGCGGTCGTCGCGAGCTTGCGTAGCACGTCCTGAAGGCGCTCGATGTTATTGCTCTCGTCCCAGCCGAGCATCGCGCACAGGTGTTTGATCGGAAGCGTGTGCGTCCGCCGCGTCAATAGCGCATCATAGGCGTTTAAAAGCAACACGTTGACCATCTTCCGTTCGAGCAAAGAGAGAACTCCGCTCGTATGGATCGCGGCCACATGCTTCTTAACTTGCTCGCTGGGTGGCTGAGCATTTTTAAGCGCCTTTTTCTGGGTCATGAAGGCGGATTATATTGAAAGGTGATGTTTTGTCAATTAGATTTAAGCTCACCTTTAACAGACTTTGATTTAATCCCCTAAACCCTCACCTTTCATCCCCTAAAGACTCACCTTTTCGCGGCTTTTCATCCCCTAAACCCTCACCTTTCATCCCCTAAACCCTCACTATAAATCGCTGTAAGCCTTGCTGAGCAAGAGTTTCAGAAAGCTAAATATTTTAAATATGTTGTTATTAAATATATTTAAACAACAACAAAGAACTGTTGTTGTTTTTTTGATTAGGCCAGAAAAGAAAATGGGCAACGATCAATTTGTCGTCATATCGTAATCTTCCTCCTCCCACAAACGCTACTCGGCTTCCCGCCTCGCAGCGATGGAAAAATTATTTTAATGCTCCATTCCAGCTTCGCTTTTTTTTTGAAATTCGCGTAAATCTCAAATTACCGTTATAGTTTGGCAACCATTTTCTCGGTTTTGTATGCGCTGGGTTCGCTACTTTCTGATTTGACCTAACGGAAAACCGGGATTTATTAGTTTATAAAACTCGATACAACTATGAAAACACAACTATTCGACCTTGAACTGACCAATGCCCAAGCCTGGGCATTGGCTGAATTTTTGAAACGCACCGGCTTACCGACATCCGCGAAAAAGCCGTAGACGATAGCGAAGCAGACGACATGCAATCCGCTCTTAGCGCGCCGCGAAGGACATTGGCTAGATACGGTTATAACCCGCGATAACGCTGATAAACCAAAGGTTTACCCCTTGTCACATCCGGCCGGAATCATCCAGGAAGTCGCCGGCTTGTCGTGCTTGGCATAGTCCGCGACGGGGATCTTCTCGCCAGTCAGGCGCTCGATCTTGTCAACAGTAGCCAGGTAACGATCCAGATTCCTCTTCGTTGCCTCGCTAGAGTTTGGCACGATCCAGGCGATCGCCCGTTCGTCCTGCCCCCTGCCGCGAATGATCACTTTCCAGAACGCGTCAGGAGTCGCAACGCCGTGACTTTGCAGGAAGAAATCATCCGCCGGATTACTGCCCCAGATCACGCCGCCTATCACCAGCAGCTCGTCGATGTCGCGGTAGCATTCGACGATTTCTTCGGTCAAAAGCCAGGCGCCACGGTTCATTTGGGAAACTTGCGGCAGAATATTTGTCATGAAATTGCTCTGCTTGATCGCGACCGGCGAGGCGTCCAGGTGGTTGGCCGGCACCTGGTGGCCGCGGTCGTAACCGTTGCCGTAGGCCACTGCCGTGGTCTGCTGGCATTCCTTCCGCACGTTTGGGTCAAGCATGAAGTTCGAAGCTCTGACTTCGCTGCCGGCGTCGTGTTGAGCGTTATACTGGAACTTGACCGGCCCGCGCCGCGCGCAATCAAGCCAGACTGTGAATCCTTCATAGCCCAGTTTCAGTACATTCCCGCCGGTATGGATATCACCGAAACCCCCATTAGGAACCGCCGCAGGCTTCATTCTCTGCGTTATCGGCGTAGTCATACAGGCAACCAGTAATGCCGATAAAAAAGCGCCTAGCGCGCTCTGCTTCGTGATTTTCACTTGTTTTTCTCCATGTTATCAGGCAAAAGGCGCCTATGATAAGCGTCTCAAGCCCCGTAGTCTTTAACCACTAATTAACCGCTTTGAGCCGCGCGGCGTTTGAGCGCATAAAACGCCGGCAGGAAGCCGGCGAAAGGAATCAGAGAGGATTCCTTTTTTGTTCTAACTGAAAAAGGGCTGATTAAGCGGATCCACCTAACGGCATCGAATACCGACGCTTAAAAGCCGATGCAAATCCCTCGGGCGGCGCCGATTTCAGGCTTCCCCGACACTTATTTTGGAAAACGAATGATTGTCGGCCGCCGCAACAGGCCGCTTATCCTAAGTGTAAAATAAGCGTAATTTAATGATTACAGCCGTTGATTATTCGGCTTACAGACAGATTCCATAAGTCACGATTGCCCCGGCTGTATCAAGGCAGACTGCAGGAAGAAGGAGGTCTTTTGAGGTTCAGGGGCCGGAGCCGTCTAGAACGTTAGATAAAGCCGAAACACGGAAAATGTGATCTATTCCTGGATTTCTCAGAAACGATGCTTTGCCCGGCCAAGCTCGCTTTTTTGATCGCGGTCATGTCGATTTTCCAGGTGGTGACCGGTTCCTTGAATTGTGCCGGAAATCGCGCTTTCGTCGAAGATATGGGCCGCCGCCGGGTTGTTCTGGATCGACAGCTTGAAATACGGGCATTCGATCTTGGTGATGCCGGTATGCTCCATGTTGCCTTTCAAGTAATCTTTCATCCGTTGTGCGCCCGGCTCTCCAGGGCTTTCCGGCGCTTTCGCGGCCTTAATCGCTTCGGCCGGAAGGTCGAGCGAATTGGCGGCAATGATCGCCGTTTTGGTTTCTGATGGTTTTTCAATGGTGCCCGGAACCATGGCTTGAGATGTTGAATACATGACAGTAACTTCAAATGTACGAAAGGGAAACGGCGGAGCCGGGCGGCTACCCTGCCACGCCGCGAGGTTTAATATTCTTTCGGAAGAAGAATGGTTGTCGCCGAGCGGCCCGCTTCGGTGATGACCCAAAGCTTGACCGTGTCGAACCGGTAAGCCGAGAAGATGCGGGAGCCGCCTTTTAATGCCTCGTCGTTACTCCGTTTGTCTTCGTCGCCGAGGTCGCCCCAGTCGCCGCGCTGATGCCAGCTTAATAAGGCAAGCGGCGAAATACTCATGCCCTGCATAACGACAAGGGCGCCGGGAGTAGCGAGGGTTCGGCCCAGCGCGAAAAGCGGTTGAATGGGTTTAGCTTGATTTGCTGCGTGAGTTGTCATAATCTGCATACTCCTATGTGCGAACATTAGAAACGTGCGAACCAGGGCGGCTACCCTGCCCCACACATAACCATCCTAGAACGGCGCTACTTCGGATTGATCATCCGATTTAGCGGCGTTCGTCCTGCCCTTGATCGAATCGATCATATTCCTGGCTGCCTCGACGATCGTGTTACCCGTTGCGAAATGCGGTTCTTCGTCATTTGGCGAGGAAACAAATACCGCCGCCTTCAAGCCGTCGACGCCGTGGTCATAAGACCATTTATCGACCGTAACGCAAACCGAGCGGCCGGTAATGCCGACGCCCAGCAATGCGGTTTTCACCACGCTGACCGCGCGGCGCTGCTTGTCTAAAAGACTTGCCAACATAAAGCCTCCAAAAAAGAGAGTTAAGGGAAGAAATACCGATACTCCGATATTCCGCGCCAGTTTTCGCCTGCCAGTTGATCAGGCCCAGGCCAACGAAACCGGAAAAGTTGCCCCCGCTTTCTTCCGTTTATACATACTGAGTCTAGCGGGAAACAGGTGTCTATAATCAGTTGTATAAGTGAAAATATCCTTCTGTTTTGCCGCCCAGGCATAGCCTCCGAAACCGCAGCAAGGCACCCAGGAGCCCGCCCTCAAGAGCGGCAATTCTGAGCCCGGAAAGCCGACCGGAAACGCGACCACGGGCAGGCCCCGCGAGAGCGCGCAGCGGCAAGCGAGCAGCGATCCGCGCGAGCTTGGCGAACCGAAAAAGGCGACAAGCCCGCGATCGGCCGCGCCGACTACCGCCTGAGTGCGGTCAACCAGACGGGAGCGCAGCGGAACCGAAGACGCGCCGTATGAGCACATGGACGTGCGAACCCAGGGACTATAGGGACTACAGGGACGTGCAGAGAAAGCGACCTTTCAGTGAGATCGATGATTGAGCATCGGGCGGCACTGGCAGGGAGGCCAGTGCCGCCCAGCCATGGATGGCTATGCCAGGGTCCTATGAAGTAGGAAGGCCTGAGCAATTCGGGAGCGGGATAGTGTAAAACAGGGACGTTTTGCGCTTCCTGCGGACGAGTTGCGGATTAGCGCGAAGGAAGAGCGAGGGCAATTGACAGGACGTCTATTGCCCATAGCCATGGACGGGCTTTTCAGCGAGTTTGGCGATAGCCGAACGAGCATTGTGCCAAAATATTGCTCGGATATTAGGAATCGACTACGATCACTTACATTACATCTCAAATCCAAGGATATTTTGGTGTAAAAAAGCCAGCATGTTCTTTCGATCATTTGGGGATGAAACTTTTTCCAAATCCAATACAAATTCCTGTCCGTATCCTCGATAACTGATGATTACATCTTCCCCATCCAAAGCAAAGTTCTTAAGAAAAGTGAATGCTTGAGGTTGATTAAAACATGCAGGAAGCCTCCAAGTTGAGCGCCCTTGATATTCCATGCATTCTGTTAAACAACGAGCATTTGAATAGGATAGCAAACCTCCTTTCTCGGCTATATAAATCCGATTGGGAGCTTCCCGCCAATCAGCCAAATGAGGATGTGGATGTAAAAACGGATAGTTGGCTTTGGCTTGCTCCCGTTGGTCTTGGGTGCCTACATCCATTGTCTCGCCAATCCTCATCCAGCTCCAGATCACCTGAATATCTTTCGAACCAGGGACATATTGCCAGCGGCCCTCTATTTTCTCGACATGTCGAAACCAGCCGTAAAACAGAAAAATGTCTCCTCTACCGACACCTTGATTCCGCAAATGAACTTCGGCATTCCCAGCCTGGCCCAGTACAAATTTATCCGATTGCGATACCAGCATGGGGTCATGGTGGCAACGCTGTTGTTTGAGAGAATAGTCACACTCAATGCGTCGGGAATTACCGTATAGCCGTTTCCCGGTTATTTCGTTCAGTATTGTTTGAACAGTGTCCCCTTGATACTGAAACGAGAGCTCTGAATAAAAGCAATCATCTTTGGAGCTGGGGATTGGTATGGAAAACAACGTTCCGTCTGGAAAAATTAGGCTCGGCGATCCACCGGCAGAGCTATCAAACCCTTTCCTGCTGAAAATAATCTTCACTTACATCCTCTGCTCTTTTGGGATTTAGCTGATGAGAGACACTTTGATTTAAGTGATACCGCCTTTTTTGAGGTATCTCTTGCTGGGGATGGCGGCGCCTGATCGGCCAATTTCAATATCTTCTTGAGCTCGGCATGTATATCTTGCGAAAAATTTTTCGCTGTGCGAGGGATCCTACCTTCCTCAAACATGTATTTATGAAGAACAGGCGATTCGTTCTTAACTAATGGACCATCTTCATTTAACAGCAAAAACTTTTCGAAAGTCACCAACTGGCCCCCGAACTCGAAATCAGGATACAAACTCTTCATTTTCTCCAAATCTTCAGGGGTTGGGTCGGTCTTTTTAGGATATATCCCTATCCACGTGATTCTTTCTTTTATGGCTTCGTGGCCCCTGTCCGGTCTAGTTCCTCCAATGCCTATGACCGCATCGTATTCCCAATCTCTGACGCTCTTCATGCAACCGTGACATCCAAAAACGCCATCGTCGTTTGGATCTCCTGTATGGGTTCTTCGGTATACCAAAATTTCTGGATATTCTTTTTCTGCCAATGGTTTTCTCCCGATGATGCAATTTGTTATAAGAAGAGATGAAATATACCGGATTATCTGTTTAGTTCATGATTGATCCACGCACTTCCACAAGATAAAGCCGTCAACCACGCCATGCGCCGATTCATGCGGCTTGGCATTGATCAACGACATCAGCGAGTCGTTCAGAACTGTCAAGGCATCCGGCGCATCGGCGCTCACAAAGTGCTGATTGCGGCTCTCCCCTTCTCCGCATTGGTCAGGAATCCACCGCTGCGGATAGGATCTTACGTGAAAGCCTTTATTCGTCAATCTCTCCGCAACCGACGGTTTGCCTGTCTTCACCAGCCAATCGACTTTTTTCAGGGTATGCAATGCGCCGATCAATACCAGGATCGGCCTGTCGCCGGCCAGATTGGCGAGTCTCGCCGCCATCCATTCGTCCCGATCGCTCGAGTTATCCGGGCCGGCGTCGATCGCGACCACGTTCAGGCATGGCGAGTGCGTTTTCAGCTTCGCCATATGTTCGATCAATTTCCGCATTGGTTGATGATCGATCGAGGCCGGGATATCGATATCGGAAACGAAAGCGTTGGCGGTCAAGACGCGATCGATGACAGCTTGTTCGTTGTCGGCGATCTCCAGCGCCAATATCAGGCATTGACCGCGTTCTACGGCAGAGCTCACCAGATTCTTGACGAGTATGGCCGACTCGATGTGTTTGTGGGATTCCCCGATGAAGGTTATCGATCCCTGCGTCATGCCTTCCAGTATCCAGTCATGCGGGGCCGCCCAGAGCGGCGAGGCGAAGATGAGGAAAGCGAAGGATTTAAGGGTTCGCGGCAACGGCTTACTCCTGAAGGTGACGAGTCAGAGGCTAGCTTTCGCAATAATGCGCAAAATCAGTATAGCCTTTATCTGGAGATGGATCATTCGGATTTCAGAAGGGTTCGTCTCGTTGAAGTGTAGCAACTTGCTACACTTCGAGGCAGCTTCAATAAATAACAGAAACAATTTTAATATCGACCAAGCACAAGTCTACGTGCAGAAAATCAGAATGGCTTTCTATAAATTAACAGTATTTCTAAGGACTATTCATTAAATTTAGGATAAATATATTATTTTTATAGATAAATACAGGTTTTCATTATTGAATGGATTCGTTATACTGGACACGGTAATAAAAAATACCGTACACACATGACAAGAAAAACTTCTGTAATAGCCGTCGCCAACCATAAAGGCGGCTGCGGTAAAACCACCACCGTCGTCAATCTTTCGGCCGAGCTAGCGAAAATGGGGCTCTCCGTCCTGGTGATCGATCTCGACCCGCAGGCCAACGCGAGCCTTCACATCGGGAAAAAACACCCGAGCGAAGTCCCTATAACCTGCGCTGAGCTCCTGTTGTCGGAAGTGGAGAAGCTCCCGCAATCCATCCATGACGATACTAATATCGACGGTGTTTCTTTGATTTACGGCTCGTTAGCACTTGGCAAAACCGAAGATGAATTGAAGGATGATGTGCCGCGTCCGTCGGAGGAGCTGCGCGACAAGATCAAGCCCCTGCATGGCATTTATGACGTCATCCTGATTGATTGCCCGCCGAGCCTCAAGTTGCTGACAAGCAACGCCCTGGCTGCAGCCACGCATTTGATCGTCCCGATCGAGTCAGGCTCGCAGTACGGCATGTACGGGGTCACCGACCTTATGAGGCTCGTCGAGAAAATCAAGCGCATCAATCCCGAGCTCGAATTGATAGGGGCCTTGCTGGTCCGGCACGACGAGAGGCAGACGGTTTGCAAGCTGATCGAGGCTTCCGCCAAAGACCAGATAGGTAAATTAATTGATGTCAGGATACCGACCAGCACCAAGGTCAATCAGTCCGCTATCGCGCAGATGAGCCTGCACGCCTTGGATAGGACATCAAAGATTTCTCGTGAGTTTCGGCGCCTGGCGGAAGTCATCGCCAAGCAATTAAAACTTGTCGAAGGAGTTGATCAGGCATGAGCAAAGACTTAAAAAAAATGCTGGAGCAAAAGCTGCAGCAAAACACCCTGCGGCATGCTTTGGCGGCTCAGGAAGCGGATTTCGAAGAGGGCAAGGAACACATTCTCATCCCTGTCGATAAGATCGAGCCGAATCCGTATCAGCCTCGTCGAATCTTTCCTCAACAGGAACTCGACCAACTCGCGCAGTCTATCTCCGAAATCGGCTTGCTGGAGCCTATCCTGGTACGCAAGATCGAGGATCGCTATCAAATCGCCGCCGGCGAGCGCCGTTGGCGGGCGCACAAGCAGCTGAAAAAGCACACCATCGAAGCCTTAGTTATGACGATTTCCGATAGCGACATGTCGGTTATTGCGCTGGCCGAGAATGTCGACCGGGAGGATCTGAGCGACTACGAAATCGGCTTGGCGTTGAAGCAGGTCGAGAGCGCCTTCCCGACCAAGAAAAAATTGGCTGAGTCCCTGGGCATGAATCGCGAGGATATGTATCGATACTACGCTTATGACGATTTGCCCCCATTTATCATCACCGACCTGAACGCCAACCCGAGATTGCTTTCAAGATCAGCTGCCAGCGACATCAAGCGGCTGTTGAAACAATGCGGGCAGTTGCCGTCATTCAATGCCTACCTGGCCGAGGCCTGGGCGCTGCTATTGGAGAACGAGCTGGATCAAACCAAGATCGCCGCTTTTGTCACGCGCAAGCTCAAGGGCCATGAGGAAAAGGACAGCCACATTCACGACTCGCGCAATCTGATCCGGGACGGCAAGAAGGTAGGCAACATTGCCTGGACCGAAAAACATATCACCGTAAAGTTGAACGCCAAGGCGCTGAATGCTGAGCAGGAACAAAAGCTGAAGGATTTCCTGGAAAAATTGATCGAGGGAGAATTTGCCGAAGTGTAGCAACTTGCTACACATTTATTGCAGTTGATATTAACAGTCTCAGTTCGGCCTTTTCTGCTCGTTTTTTTGCATCTTACAGCGGCTACTATAGGTTACAAATTGCTCAACGCTTGGGCTAAGCCGCGGGGCAGCCGGAGGCAGGACCTTCAGCTTGAACCGTATGTTGAGCAACATTTGTGCGCAGCTCGCCAATGCTCTTGATGATCTGGCTGCCGAGTTGACGCGTATTGAACGGATTGCCGTTGCTATTGACCAGCGAGACGTTTAGTAGAATCGCGAGCTCACGTAGCGCCGGTTTGACGGGACTCACAGTAGAACTCTCTTTTTCTATTTCTATGAAGCCACTCTCAAGCTCGCGCACCGTGTAGCCATTGTACGTAAACTTATGGATGGTTTTGATCTCAGATCGAGGTTTGGAACGCTTGGCTAGCTTGCTCAATGCTAGATGGTGCCGGTCTTTTCCTTTAGGTGTCATCAGTTTGCGCGCCTCTGCAATTGGTGAGTCCAGCAGTGTTTCCACCTGCATTTCTTCGGTGTTGACACGCAATACAATGACGCGATCAACTTTCGATAGAGAGTTGCTGTTGAAAGAGACAGAGCCACTGTCACCCATCCTGGCAGTGGTCTTGACCGATATATGCTCGCCTTGACCACTAACGACGTCGTACCCCTTCTGATTGCGGTTGTTGCTATTTGTCCATTTGTGATGAGCGCAGTAGAGCTCGCCGATACGTCCACAGAGGTGCCGAAGCTCGGTTGGCGGGACGCCCCACTGCAACTCGCGTTCGAACCAGGCCATGGCCTCACCGAGTGACTTTATGAGCTGCATTTGGGTTAGGGCCATCTACGCTCCCGATGGGGGCCAACAAGTTATTATCCGGATCTAGCTAACATATGTCCCTTTACAGTTCACTGTCAAGAATGGGCTTGAGTGCAAAATTTTCTAAACGCTATTTACAGATTTCCGAAGTGTAGCAAGTTGCTACAAATTCAGCCTTCTACCCACGGCCGCTATTTCATAGCGGCCGCATGGCTATAAAATTCATTGAATAACCGGACCACCACAAAGATCATCGTCTGCGTAGTTTTGATTGCAGGGACCCGACTCGAGTTTTCGGAGGCAAAATCGTCGATCGCGGCATTCATAAAATTGACCAATCCCCTTTGCCCCGTCTCATCGAGTGAGCGCTGCCGCAGACGATCCTGCAGCTTCTCCCTGATTTTCTCGTCCATGTGCTTATCGGGCATCAAAGATTGCAGTTCCGCGTCCAGCAGCATCGCCTGTTTTTCCAGCCAGTCCAGATCCATGTCTTTCTGCGCGGCAGCGGGCCGAAGGTCTTTTGATAGACACAAATCACGTCGAAGCAAAGGTCCATAAACAGGTTCGCCATATCCTGGTTCTGCTCGGCGATCACCATCGGAAAAATGCCGAAGATAGTTTGAGCCAGGGCGGTCTGTTCAAGCTGGAATTGCTCCAGGATTCGCCGTCTGGCGTTTTCATCCAGACTCTTGGCGTACACTCAAGGGCTTGGTAAAGCTCGCGTTCGATTAGTTCTCGCACGGTATTGTTTAGTTATTATTTTAATGACGAAAGTTTACTTTATTAGTGCGGTTAGAGCACATCTATAGTACTCATTGATGAGGAAGAGTCTTGGAATATTGGCTTTGCCTTTCAGCGAATAGCACCTTGGCGTTCATGCTCCGCGCAGCGCTGATGTATGTATCCGGTTGGCAAAAGAAAGCCCGGGTTAGGGTAAAAGGGGGCGGTTATGCGAGTGAAATAAATGGCCGTTTTGAAAAATTTAGATAGCCATTTTCTGTAAAGCATGCGCAAAAACTCTGAGGACTTCTTTGAGTCTATAGTGGAGATAAAACCCATGCGCTACCTGTTTGAATAGCGTAAATCGCGGTGATGATGGAGAGAGAAGAAACAAAGCAAAAAAATATAACGGCTCGGCATCGCCTGCATACTTAAGGGTATGCAGGCGATGCCGAGGGGGGATATAAAAGTCGAACCCCGCCTGCTTTCTAATTACCCTACCTGATTTGGTACCTACCTTCCTTGTTTTTTTGCCCAAGTGGGCTTCCCAGTTGGCTCGACTCATCCTGTGTTTTAAAGAGAGGAGGCCTGTGGCGGTTGATTTTACCGGCGGCTTTCTTTTATCCCCAGGCGACCATCATTTCTGCTCACTCGCTTTCATCTTTATCTGGTTGCGAAAGCGTCGTTGCCGGATCCGTGCCGAGCGGCATTGTCCAAGGCGATCTGAGCGAAACCAGCGGGTTGCCGTGCCACGGGCATTTGCCAAGGTTTTTTCCAGCGTCATGCCGCTCCGGATAGTAATATCGACGTAGTAGATCTGCAGGCCGGAGTGCTGTCGAGTCGGTTTTCCTCTAAGCTTGAGTTCCATCTGCAGGCAGGCCAGGCGCTTCCCGGAAATGGCCTGGAAATAGCGCGGTTTGGGAGCCAACGTGCGGAAGCTGTTGAGGCCCGGACTGTGGAAGACAATGCGGCCTACCTCCTCGTTGCCGAGCGTGATGTTCAGGTGATTATAGGGTGAGCAGTTCCCGCCTAAGGCGAATGGGCAGGTCTCTGGCGAGGAGGAAGACAGGGGAGTTATGACATGCGCCTCGGACGAGCGCTTGCCGTCCTCGCCGTTACTGCTAACGCCGACCGGGTGCTCGAGAGCGTTTTGGTCGAGCAAGGGGGAGTCCGCGTGGAAGTTAAGATCGGGGTCGTTGAACTGCAAACGTATCGGGATATGGCGCTGAGCGTAGGTCGCACCGCTGACCACTCCTATGAAGCCGGCTGTTCTTTTCACTAACGCTCTGCGCAAGATGTGTTCGGATGGATCATTGAGAGATGGGATAGTCATCGTTAAGTATTCCTTTGGGATTGAAAGGGGGATCTTGGGTATTTAATGGAACTTGGCGCTTTAGTCACCTTTCGCTGATCTGACGTATTTAGGAGCGAGAGATACGAGGCGGCTAAAGCTGCTGTTCCAGGATCAAGCCATAGCAAAACCGTCTCCTCGGTGGGCAGGCGTTTCAGGGGGGGGCAGTTGGGAGTGAGGTTCAGAGAGGGCAATCAGCCTGGCTGAATCAAGACCAGAGACACCGCGGGTTACGGCTGGCTAGCGGATAAGAACTGATCGGTTCCTAGCACGGCAATTGCTCAGGTATCGCCATGGCCATTAGATAATATAGAGATTCAAAATCTTTGAATTGCCGGGATATCGCCGTGGCGAAAATCAGCCGAAGTTGCCAAGAAAAAGGCGACCAGCATCAAAGAAGCGGGAATGGATCGCATTGCCGATACCGCAGGCGGAAAAATCGCTGCTCCCATTAAAGGGCGGGGCAGCATCGCCCCAACATTTGATGGAAACACCCTAGCCTCAGCAAATCCAACGATGCCGATCAAGCGTCGGAAGTAGCAGCCTTCCGCGACCGCGATAACAATCGCGTTAACCTATAGGAAAGGAAATTCTGATGTTCATCGATCTACCTCCACAAATGCAAGAGCGTTGTCTGTTCGATATCGGCCGCCGTAAAGTATGAAGTTCCTGCCAATATTATGTTAGCAGTCGCAGAGAAAGAAGCGGGTAAACCGGGGCAGTGGGTGCGCAATACGAACGGCACCCATGACGTAGGACCGATGCAATTCAACACCTCATACCTACGCGATCTGAACAGGCATGGGATCACTGCGAACTATGTAGCGGCAGCCGGCTGCTACTCGTTCGATCTGGCCGCCTGGCGATTGCGGATGCATATTCGCAACGACAAGGGCGACCTGTGGACGAAATCCGCTAATTACCACTCGCGCACACCGCGATACAACTACGTATACCGCGCCGATCTGATACGCAAGGCGTCGAAGTGGGCTGAGTGGCTGGAAGCCCGCTTTGTGACGTTGGACGTGACTTGATGCCAACCCAGCCGATCAAAGTTCAAGAAGGCGCGCCGCAAGTATCGGCTACGCCGGCGAAGCCACGGATGACGGCGACGGTTCAATCTACCGCCGTCTCCAGTTATGTACCCCGACAAATTACTTCAACGACAACCCGACCAACACTGAGTAACGGAGGGGCAGGGAACCCTATTCTTCTAAATCGATTGACAGCGGGTCTAAGCCACGATTTTCAGAGGCTGGAGTTTGGCTGGTCAGTTTTTAGTCAATTTGACTTAACTCTAGAGAGGGCAGAGGGTTAGGATAAATTGTGACGAATTAACGACAGGTTTATCCACAGATTTTGTGGATAGAGTTGCCAACGCTTTTCTTATCCAGCTCATTTTCTGGCCAGTCACCTAGTTCCATAAAACGGCCATAAGCAGAAATTCAGTGCGCTATTCGCTACCGTCTCCTTTCAGTCATGCAGAATTTGTAAAGTAATTTGGTGCGACTATGTATCTAATCACGAATAGTTCATATCAATAGACGATAGTCATATGGGGCTGAGCCAAAGCTGCTTAAATATGTCCCCACTTTGGCTATTGCACTTGCTGAGTCTAGTGTTGCAGGTAAGCGCGAGTAATAGTCAAAGGTGTTCCAATTCATCTTGGAGAGTCCGAGAATTTCTGTTGTGACTTGTACTACATCGGCTTGCCCTAAGTAACGACGTATAAGAAGTGGCGCAGGAATACGGCGTTTCCCTTGGTAGTATCTAAAATTCGGATTTTTCGCACTCGGTGCGGACCCATGCACCCAGAGCAACGCTGTATTTGAGTTCTGGACTATAACCGCCCCGCGCGGAATCGGAAATGTATCTATGGTTGGCTTCCCATCCACCAGTTTTGAAGCCAGGTAACGTAAGGCCTCCTCTACATTTACCTCGATAAGTTCCACATTAGTAACGCCTTCAAGACCTTGCACCAACCCCTTTTGTTCGTCTTTCGTAAATGGTGTACGTTTATGGACAACTACTCTTTTCGGTAAGCACATCTTTGAGTCAAAGAAAAGTTGCCTGATTGTTTCACCTGTTCTTCGAGCATCGTCCTCAGACATAAATGGATTGTGCCCTCGAATAATAGGATTTTCGATACGACCCAATCTAAATTGGAGACCTTCGCCTCGAGCGCTGTAAAGGTGACTGCATCCCATTAGGATGTGGTTCCCCCGAATAGCCATATTATCAATACTATATCCAATTCCAACAAAAGCGGTATCCTCATCGAGACAGTCGAGGCGCCACGGCGTACGGAGAGCCTTAGTATATAAGGCGAGCGAAAGCCACCACCGTACTCGACACGGCTGAGATGTAACAGTGGTTTCTTCTCGGATGAATTGCGTACTTTGGCCTTGCCGAGCTGCGTATGCTTTAATGTAATCGTGGAGGTTAAATTGTTCTGTTTCGGTTTCGATAACCTTAAACAAACTCCACCGAGTTGGTACGAAGATAGTCACCACCGCACTAGGCCTTAGCCCACGCAGAATGTCAAGAGCTCTGCAAATTCTCTGAGCAAGCTGCTTGGCGGACGATAAGACATCGCTCCCAGATAACGAATCGTCCAAATCCAACCAACAGGCTTCACCCGGACTAGGGTAAATCAAAGGAAGGCCAAAAGCGGCGGAGAATCCCGGAAAGTCCTGTAGATAATCACGCTCGCTACCCATCGGTTGTGATCGTTCCTGAAATTGGCTCAAGAAACGTCTCAATGTCGATGCATCACCTTGAGGACATATCACTGCAAGAGCTACTTCTGAAGAAAGACCAGAGCTTGTAAGTTGATAATCCCACGGCCTGTTACTTACAAGACCTTTTAAAGGGTTTTGGTTCTTAACTTCGGTATGACCATTTGACGAGCAGAAAATTAGGTTTGCGTCGGCGATGACAAGTCCGCTTTGCTTTGCATGTCGCTGCATGTCAGAGGACAAAGGAGGGCGCCCTTTCTGTACAAGGCCTGCATAGATAGGGAGGCGGCCGATTCGAAACAGTGCCTCACCTTGCGCCATGATGTCGATATTTGCGATCTTGCTGATCCAATGCTCAAGATCACCGTTGAATACATCATTGTGTTGATACCCATAAACTGCATTGCGTAGCGCTTTGGATGGATCACTTCCTGCCAATTGCCCATCCGGTAGCTTTGCAACAACCTCTGGCATTAGCACTACATGCGGCTTCCCTTCCAGGGACATAAATCGGAAAGAAAGCGCGCGATGCAAGCGATACCTAATCCCCCCATAAACCTTATAGTCGTAAAAATCGGATTCCCAAATTCGACGGTTTCGATCAGTTTCGACCTTGAACTGATTGGCAATTCCTCCAATCAAGGCACGACGAAGAAGTGATTGAATCCGTCTATCTTTGGCAATATCTTCTTCGGATAGAGGAATAGTTTTCGGGATCGTACGAAGGGCAGAGCCAAAAGCTTGTTGAATTTGGGCTGTATCAGAAATTGCCAAGGCACCGTCATCCATGGAAACGATTACCCCGCTTATCGGAGATAGGTGCTTATCAAGCCACTCGCGCCGGTTCACATTCTCCGGTATCGATAAATCTAGCTTTAATACCTGTACGGGACAGATTAGATTATAGGCGTTGCTTTTTACAAGAGCGGTTGCTGAAAGTGGAGGGGTTGAAAAAGCCATCGGGCCTTTTGTGGGCTCTGTGGCAGCTGCAAGCGTTTGTTTGGCAATTTCTAAAAGTCCACCCTCTAACTGCCTGAGTGCCAGCCTCGACATAATGTCGTCAAACCCTTCAGTGGCGACATAAAATGCATCGCGCCCTGCTGATCTCGCATTGGATAATAAGGCTTTAACTGGCTCAGAAATTTCTTGACCATACCCACACCAGTAAAGCCGACATGGGTACGGCTCGCTATAAGCTTCCACAAGAATATCCATAAGGGATTGATCTCGACCGCTATACCCGACAACAATGAGATCATGATCTCTGAGTTCATGAAGAAACTCCCTCCGAAATTCAGCCTCTTGTTGTTGTAACTCATCGGTGGTGTTTTTTAGTTCATCGTAACGGAAGTCACCGTGCAATGAAACGATTCGAAGTTCCCCCTCTACATGCTGACGACTTGCACGGTTAACAGTATCGATACCTACTTCAATAGAAATAACATCAGCTGCTGCACATGTACGGCCAATGAGTCCGTCAAAATTCGTTGTCCAGACAGTCCGGACAATATTGGCTTTAGCCAACAATGGCAAGAGCCGATAACCAGTGTGGGGCTTGGCCTGGGCAACATAAGACTGGAAATAACTACGACGATCTTGCCCAGTTGGATAGCACTCACGAGCGTAAAAGGAATATTCTTCTGGACTATCTTCAACGGGATAACTGCCGCGCTGATCGAGCCAACGTTGAATTAGGGATCGGGTGCCTGGTAAAGACAACTCTCCCACTGATTCACGTAGCGTGGGATTATTGGTAACGAAAATATCTTGCTTCCACTCCCAAATGCAGCGTTGTGCCGGTGGCATCCCGGACGAAATGGAGGCACCGGCACCGAGCAATAGACATAGGGGACGGCCACGGTTAACAGCCATAGAGCGCACAAAAGCATCGATAGTCAGCTGCTGGATACTACTTATCTTCGGTGGAAGCTCCGAGATTACCGTCATAGGTTAATTACCTTTTTCTGAGTTATACGCATAGCTTATTGTAAATGTATAAGGCAACCAGTTGCTTATAAATTTCTAGAGGTTAAGTTCTATGCAAAGTGTCATTTTTTCAGAAGACGACTGCACGGAATATCAGAAATCGATTGTACTACCAATTGCCTCCAAGTCGTCTTACAGCGTTGTAACGAACTCTATCAAATCCTGAGGCATCGACCATCGGTGCAACCATCGAAGTCTTCAACCCGAGTCAGTCGACCGGTTAATGTCTATACTTGAGGCTTGAATCCATAGACTTACCGAGAAAAATGGGAATACAGGACCGCGACTATTACCGGGAGCGATATAGGGATGCTTCCTCGCCAAGCAAAAGGGGAAAAAGAAGTTCATGGTTTAAATATACCGTATTTCCTGCATTAACGCTGGCAGCGCTTTGGTACGTCTCCGACGCGATTCTGGACAGGATCAAAAGCGGTAAGCTTGTTAATCCGATCCCGAAAATCTCGGAAATTAAATTGCCTTACTTCGCTCCCAGCGGAATCGTCTTGAAAACCGATCAACAAGGTCATTTCAGAGGCACGGTTTTGGTGAATGATGTGCCTATGCCTTTCCTGATCGATACCGGAGCGACGAAAACCGTTCTCCCGGTAAAGATGGCCATCGCGGCAGGCCTGCCTTTCGGGCGAGCCGTCCAAACCAATACGGCCGGAGGGAAAGTCTCGGACCATTTAACCAGGATAAATAGCCTGAAAATCGGCAATGCCGAAATAAGAAACCTCGATGCCAACATCAACGAGCATCTTGATGAAGTACTGATTGGCATGAACACCTTGAAGTATTTCCGGATGACGCAGAACGGTAATACGCTAACGCTGGAAGCCAATAATCCGCAGGTGCAACGCATAACGAATACGCAAGCCGCCGCCTTTGATTCCTTTCCAATGCAGCAACCCATTAAAAAACCGGTGATTGTGAAAAAAAAGGTTAGCTGCGACGAACACCAGGTCTGCAAAACGATTTACAGCGACCGTTGACTTGAAATAATCGCTGCACTCTACCTCTCAAAAACGGCTGTTTTTGAGAGATAACAACGGGCAAAAATCGATCCCAAAGAGACAATGAGCCCAGATTCTGGAGCGACAGCATGCGGCCCATAACCTGTCATTGAGATGTCGGTAATCTTTATCGATTTTTGCCTGTTTAAAAACGTGAACAGATTTTGAAATACAACAGCCGCTGACTTTAAATACTTGTATACATAGGTATTTATACGTATTGTGTTTAGATCGAAATACTGTATTTTTGATCATTAGTTTGGAGTGGATAAATTTGGCAATTTTGATCTGACAATGCATGGGCATTTTTTAAATCTCTTGGTAAGTCTAAACGATCACCAATGCCCGCAGGTTGAAGGCCCAATCGACCCTGAGCAGTCAATTAACCAAATTTTCCGAAGGACAAATGTAAGCAGTAAACCAGACAGTCATTGAATTGCCGGAATATCGTCTGGAAGTTCAGCATCGGCCTTTTCAAGATCTGTTTATCAATCTGAAAATTAATGTTATTCCAAATTAAATATGCAAGGCTTCAGAAAATTGTTACTTTCGCAATGGCTTGAGTATAAATAATATTCTGAAATAGATAATGAATTTTCAAGACTGCTTTGACACTTGGTCGGAAAGCGACATGCAATGTGGCATGTAAATGACGCTACGCGTTTCTGGATATTAAATCACCGGAGGTAACTCATGACTGACATTATTGGGCGAAGACAAAAGTGGACCCATCTTCAGCAACAGCTCTCCAACCACGGTTATCTCTTCCGCGAGGACATTGTCGACGTTGTCAGCGACCGAGATATCAGCGCCAAACTGATCACCGCGATCACCTCCGCCCAGGAAAATATCAGCGGTTTGATCGCCGTGCCCGTGCGTGGCCACTTCGACGACATCGGCTCCTATGCGGGCATAGTCGAAGCCTTGCAAGGCCGTTTCTGTGGCGTCCCCGACCACGGCGGATCCATCGGCCCCCTTACCTTCGGGTCTCCGGGAGGCCGTTGGACCCGAGGGGTTCTAACGGTTTCCATCAATACATCAGGCTGCAACTTCGTGAACCCGTCGCCATTGTCTTCTATCACACCAGCCACGGTCCTCGTGACCGCCTTTAATCAATGGCAGGCGGCATCGAACTTCTTTTCATTTACCTTTGTCCCGCCTGGCTCCGGGGAGGACATCCGTGTTGTCTTCGGCGGGACCGCGGTCGACCCACGGTTTGGCCGCATAGGCGGCGTTCTCGCTTCAGCTAGCTATCCCGAGCAGGGAAACCTAAAGTTTGACGCCACCGAGGCCTGGACTCAGTTTACGCTCTGGAACGCCGCCCTTCATGAGATTGGTCACCTCCTGGGGCTTAGCCATTCGAACCTGCCGGGAGGAACGATGTACCCCTACGCAAACGCTGCATTGGCAATAGACGCGGAGTCTCAGAACGCCATTGCCACGTTGTATGGCTGGCAACCCCAACAGCGCCTAGATGACCGAGGTACCAGCGACCGCGCATCCCTGGGCGTGGTAACCACTACCTACAACTTCACCAGCAGGTCGGAAATCCCGCAAATGGTGTGGAAGGGAGTGGGCGACGACAGCGGAATCTACTTCTCGGAGTTCCGCGACGGGTGGACACCGCAGCAGCGTGTCGGTGGTGTTGGCTGCTCACACAGTCCATCCTTGACTGAGATCAATATCCCAGGCACCCTCGCAACAGGTCTGTTCATGGCCTGGAAAGGGATCGAGGGCGACAGCGGTATCTACTGGACGCGTAATATGGGCGCGGGCTGGGAAGGTCAGCGCGGTGTTGCGGGTATTGGGTCCAGCACTGGCCCAGCCCTCGCCACAGTCAATGGACAAATCTACATGGCCTGGAAAGGGATCGAGGGCGACGGTGGTATTTATTGGTCCACCTATGATGGCGTTGAAGGCTGGTCGCCTCAAGCTAGGGTAGCGGGTGTTGGCACCTCGGACTCCCCAGCACTGGTGGCATACAACGGCATGCTCTACATGTTTTGGAAGGGCATCGAGGGTGACTCCAATGCCTACTATTCCTTTTTTGACTTCGCCAACGACCCGATCTGGAAGCCACAGCGGCGGATCGCGTACTTCTCATACGATAGCAGCGGTGGAATTCCATACGCTATCGGCACTACAGGTGCCCTGTCGGCGGCGGTGCGCGGCAATCGCATCATCCTCACCTGGAAGGGCATTAAGGGCGATTACTCCATTTGGTACAGTCTGCTCGAGAATAACGAATTCAGTGGCCAAGCCACGGTACCTAATGTCGTGACCTCGATTGGGCCCAGCGTTGTCCAGGCCGACGGCAGGACCTACATGGCCTGGAAGGGGATTGACAGCAGCATCTACTGGTCGCGCTTGTAGAGGTGCGGGCGTGAGCGTTGGCGGGGGGGGCAGTGCAAGACAATGAAAGAGGAGGTAAATCTTGCCTTTGCCTGCCTTTTACTAATCTGGCAGTTTTTGTCTTGGCGTACTATTTTTTTCGTTTTCTTTATTCCCGTTTTTGAGAGATAAAGATCAGAGTTTCACCCCAAAACTGACCTCCTGGCAAACGCTAACTTTCGGATATTCCTCCAATTCTTATAACTATCTCTTGAAACTTATCTCTGAATAATTCATACTGCGAATGAGTTTTCGGAGGCTTTATGCTCGCCGGTTATGCGCGTGTTTCCACACAAGACCAGAATCCCGCGCTGCAGCTGGATGCCTTAAAGGCGGCGGGCTGTGAAAAGGTATTTGTTGAAAAAGCGTCCGGTGCCCAGCGTGAACGGCCGGAGCTGTTGGCAGCGCTGGACTATCTCAGGGCAGGGGACAGCCTGGTAGTTTGGAAACTCGACCGTTTGGCCCGTTCGCTGAAGCAACTGATCGAAACGGTAGAGCTACTGGATAGCCGGAGTATTGGGCTCCGCTCGCTGACCGAAGCAATCGACACTACGACTGCCGGCGGGAAATTGGTGTTTCATGTGTTCGGCGCCTTGGCCGAGTTCGAACGCTCGATCATCCGCGAGCGTACGAAAGCCGGACTGGATGCGGCCCGTGCCCGCGGTAAAAAAGGCGGACGTCCCCCAGCGTTGGTCGCGAAGGATCTCGCAGCGGCTAAAGCGATGCTGTCCGATCCGGACATTACGATGGAAGAGGTGGCCAAGCGGCTCAAGGTAGCGCCTTCCACTCTGTATCGGCATATGCCAGGGGGTAGGGGAGGAATTATGGAGAACAGCCAATGATTACACCTGTTGCCTATCTTGAAGCCCGGGATCCTACCCACAACGTCCACCGTGCCTATTCGATTGCCTATGGGCAGGATCTCTTCGGCAACTGGGTTGTGGAAACAACTTACGGGCGAATTGGCGCCAAAGGGAGGACTATCGTGACGGTCGTCAATAATGAAGAGGAAGCACTTAAACATGTGCAAAAAGCGCTTAAACGCCGGCAGTCTGCCCCTAAGCGGATCGGCGTCGGCTATGAAGTTCGCGCGACATTCGATCTGGATCAGTAGCAGACTTTTAAAATCCTATTGTTAAAACCAACTATTGGG
>JBPFEG010000030.1:0-41382 GCA_051061015.1 Methylomicrobium sp. | reverse complement strand
TAATTTGACCGGGGCAGGGTATCTGCCTGTTTTGACACCATCCCACCAGGCTGATTTGCTGATGGGGATTAGTGGCGGTATGCCTCTTTTTTTATCACCGACAATTTGTGGAAGTCTTAAAAAGCCGGTTTCGGGTAGTATGTTTTGTTGCATGTGGATTAATTCCGTGTTTTTGAGTACGGGGTAATCCTACGTGGTGCGTTTGGTTACTGCATGGAAACACCTATCAAGCTTGTTCCATAACTTTTAGTTATCTTCGTGTGATGGATCTATCCCTATCTTTGCGTATTTTTCTCGTTTTTTGATAGGCTTTTAACGCTGCATCCTCACTTATTCCAAACTTTTCCCCAATAATTGCAGCTGCACCACTGCGCTCTGCATTTGATGTAAGGCTGACTCCATCATTAATAAGCTCCATAATTTCATTATAAATTCTTATATCACGATAACCAGTAGACGATCTTTTTCCATTTGGACGGATCACTTTTCCTAACATCACATCAGCAATAAAGTTACGCATTCCCTGAGAAATTTCTACACCGTCGCGGACTATTTTCGCTAATGGTTTTATATCGAAATATTCATGGCGATAAGCAGCAAGGACTGATAGCTCCCAAAGTGCAAGATCTTTGTATTCTCCAATGCTGATCCTACCTCTCCTTAGAGGGTTCGTATGGATTTTCAAATTTTCCCGAAGGTTGGGGTCAACATAACGCAAAAAAAATTTTTCATCATCTATTACGTTTGAAGCATCGACTATTTTTGTTTCGTCTGTCAAATAACACCTCGTTAGAGTGTAATCGTTACGAAAGGTTAACCGGAAGTGGGGTAACGAATCCCGCTTGTTGCTCCGTCGAGCTATCCGGTTAAATTCAATTATATCTATCTATGCTCGTTTGCTAAACGGGATCACATTAGTATTGTTGCCAGTTAATAGCTCTAACCGATCACCTAGTAGTCGCCATGCGTCTGCCTGCTCCTGTTTTAGTTCTTGCCGTTGATATATGCGCTTCATCTTGTTCTGTTCAATATGATTTAGGCATTTTTCGATAACGTCAGGCAATACGCCCAAACTCCCCATTAGAGTTGCGCCAGTGCGTCTTAAATCATGAGGTGTCCATTTACCGCCGGGTAATATCAGTGCTTCATTATGTGCGGTTCTGTTTTTATGAATGACAGGATTTTGTCGTCCATCCACTTGTTTTGAAATGGACTTCTCACTGACGTGATCGCTGTTGTCACGGTTCGGAAATATCCAAGTATCAGAATCTTTAAACTGGCTCAAAATCTCGAACTGTTTGATTGCGAACTTTGAAAGATAAATAGCATGCGGTTTTTCGTTTTTGCTGTTCTCGCTTGGAATAGTCCAAATGCCAGCTTCTAAGTCTAAGTGCTGCCATTGTGCTTTGGATAGTTCACCGATACGGCAACACGTTGAAAGCATGATCCATATAGCCGCTTCTGTAGTCGGCATAAAATGAGCGTTTGGCATCTGGCTTTTTAGCTGCCTGATTTCGTCCTCGCTCAGTACACGCTCACGCTCTACCGATTTGCCGCCAATTTTGGCTTTTCTAATGCTTGCAGTCGGGTCAAACTCGATAATGTCACGATCAACGGCATATCTGAACATCTGCCGCATCAATGACAGAATCAGTTTTGCCATACGGTTTACGCCACGAAGTAAAAGTTTGTCGGTGACCTCGGTAATATGACCTTTGCGGACATCGGCCACGGCCAAACTGCCCAGAATAGGCAATACGTCTTTTTCAAACATGCGCCTGATTTCTTTACCTTCGTCTTTACGGTTCTGTAGGTCGGTCGCCGCCCACCGCTCAAACAAATCATTGACGGTAATCAGTGATTGTAGACGTGCCAGTTCTGCTTGCTCTTTCAGTTGTTTTTGCCGTTGGCGTTCTTGCTCTAGCTTTTTTTCAAGCATAGGATCAATGCCAGACTTTACTAACGCTTTAATGCTGTCGCGTTCTTGTCGGGCATCTGAGAGTGTTTTGGCGTTGAGGTTTGCCCATCGTTGCTTGCCATCGATCCGGTAACAATAGCGAAAGGTGAGCATACCGCCATCAGTCTTAGACCTGATCCGAATAAATAGTCCGCCCCCGTCAGATATAGTTTGCTCCTCATCTGTTGCTTTCAGTTTACGAAAGGCAAGGGGAGTTAATCGATTTGAAGCCATAATTCACCTGTACGAGTGTAAGAATAAATTTTTCCGGGTAACTTTCGGGTAACTTTTTTTACCGGATTTAAATAGATTCTACTGGACAAACTCGGACAGAGCAATAGGTTAATACATTGATAATAAAGGTTTATATGTATATTGTCTGGATGGGTATGAATGGCAAAAAATGATAATTTACTCTTATGGGGTGCAAGGGGTCGGAGGTTCAAATCCTCTCGCCCCGACCAATTGAATCAAAGAATTACAAAAGTCAGAAAAATCAAAAATCAAAAATTGAAAAAGTCCGGTTCGGGCAACTGTTTTGCAATAATACTTGCTGATCATCAGATACAAAAAAGGCCGGTGATTAACCAACCTTGATTTGTAGTAGTTCAAACTCGATTTGACAGTGGCTGATTTTTTAGAAGTGTCTGTCAGGTTTAGTTTCAACTACTATAAATTATTAGGCCACTACTTCCACCGATGCCGCTATGCTGCTCTGGGTTACTTGCTAATGCTTAGTCTGGACGTAGTCGCTTGGAGGCGCATCAATAGCAAAGTGTTTCTTCGGTCTTTAAGCTTCTGAACGGTCTTTGCCCGTTCGATCCAGATGAGCACTCACGCTTCTCGCACGGCATAAACCGTACAGGGGCCCGGCAAGCTGAGATCGTCGTCGCCTCCGAGCATGTTCTCCACAACGATTCGAGAGAAGGCGAGTGATTGTAAGCGATTCGAGAGCATGGCTATTTGATGCTTGTTTGCCGGGGCCACCTCCACAGCAACTTGGCGGATCAATGGCCAATGCTCGTCCTCAATCCCGGCAAGCGCATCCATTTCGGCACCTTCGACATCCACCTTCAGTAGGTCGATGCGCTGCACGCCCCGCTCACGGATCACATTGCTGATCGTTCGTACCTGACACGATATTGGCTTTGCCTTTCCCAAGAACTTCTCGGATATTCGACGGAACAACCATCGCCGGAACGGATAAAGCAGAAGCGCAAGAAGGGCAGCGCCTTTTTTGGCTTTCCAGAGATCAGCGATGCGGAACTCGTCGGCGATATCGTTGAATTCTTGCTTTTTCTCTTCAGGATATAGCGTGGAATTGCCGGGTGCGGAGGGAAAGAAGTCGATCGTCGTCTGATATTCCTTCGCGCCAATGGCAACATCCAGGACCGTGACTTGATGCCTTGATCTATTGGGACATTCAGCGATATTCCGTTCGAGGCAGGACCGCGTATTCGGCACAGGTTCGAAACAGTAGAGCTGCAGATTGTGGAAACGATCCATTAACGAGCGGGCAAACATTCCGATATTGGCTCCCACGTCGAATACGACGTCGTCATCAGCGATGGTCACGCCGTGCTTCTCGTAGCAGCGCTCTTCGAAAATCTCCCTGTAAATGAATTTGGTTTCCCTGCCTGATTCCGGAGCGTTCCAGAAACGCATGCCGTTAGGGAGTTGAAACTGCTTCATCGGATACGCGAGAGTGTTGGACATGTTGATTGCTCCTTATTGATTTTGACTACGTTGTTATCCGGTCAACCAATTTATTCCATGGAATGATGCCCGCCTTCGCGGTTTGATCAGAGTAATTAGGTTTTCCGTTTGTGCTACAAAGGTCTTTTCATTAGTAATTATACGGTAATTGTCCCATATCTTAACGTGCATAAATCTCGTTGTTTGCAAAAAAATCCAGAGCATCAACTCGATACGAGTTATCGTAACAATGAGTTTTTTCTAATTACAAAATTGTCAGCGCGGTAGGGATGCGGTTCGCACCTCACCGCATCCGACCGCGCTACATGTTTTTACCAGTTGACGGCGCAGGAAGCGTCGAAATGCGATGTCTTCGGGAAGATTTTGGTATTCAGGTAATCCCTTATAATCCTAGTCCTGATCATAAAGAAGTAGTCGAATTTGTCGAGTATCTGGCAAGCCATGTACCTGTACCATCAATGCCGTTAAGTTAAGCCGTTCGTGGTGAGCTTGTCGAACCATGAATGGCTTGACGACTTATTTCGCTCACCCTTCGACAAAGCCTGATATGGCTATACTAAACCGGACACACAATTTAAAATAAAGTGAACAGAGAACGTGTGCCCCAAATGAATCAAGAAAAACAAAAAGTTTATAGTGCGGAATTCAGAGCGTCAGCCGTTAAACTGGCGAACGAATCGGATCAGTCGATCGCCCAGACCGCCAAGGATCTCGGTATCAATGTCAATACGTTGCCTACCTGGATCAGCAAATATAGCCGGCCCAAAACCAGCGATAAAGTGGTACGCACTGACGAACACCTTTACGATGAATTAAAGCGGCTGAAGAAAGAGGTCGCTCGACTTACTGAGGAGCGCGATTTGCTAAAAAAGGCGGCGGCGTACTTTGCCAAGGAAACCCGGTGAAGTACGCCTGGATCCAGCAACAGGCGAGTGACTTTTCAGTGGACGTGATGTGTCGGTTCCTGAAGGTGTCACGGAGTGCTTATTATGCCTGGTTGCAGCATAAGCAAACAGACGTCGGGAAAGAGGATGCCGACTTGACGAGCCTCATCCGCACTGAGTTTAACAAAAGTCGTGCGACCTATGGCAGTCGGCGGCTCAAGCAGGTATTGCTCGGCCATCAGCGGACGGTGAGCCGGCGGCGCATAGGCCGTTTGATGCGGGAAGCCAATTTGGCCTGTAAATCCAAACGCAAATTCAAGGCGACGACGAATTCCCGGCATGATCTACCCATTGCCCCGAACCATCTGGATCGTCAATTTACCGTGAAGCAACCCAATCAGGCTTATGTCGGCGACGTCACCTACATTCCTACTCAGGAAGGCTGGCTGTATTTGGCGGTAGTGATTGACCTGTTTTCCCGACAAGTGGTCGGTTGGTCGATTACCCATAGGGCACAAGGGCCGAGCACATGCGGGCCAAGCTGGTGAATGATGCGCTCTTGATGGCTATTTGGCAGCGCAAGCCCGACAAAGGTCTGCTATGGCATACCGATCGAGGCAGTCAATATGCCTCGGAAAGCCACCGGGCGCTATTAGCCCGGCATGGCATAAGGCAAAGCATGAGCCGTAAGGGCAACTGCTGGGATAATGCGGTTTCGGAAAGCGTCTTCCATACCTTGAAAACCGAGCTGGTGCATCATCAGACCTATCAAACCCGGGCTGAGGCTAAACAGGCGATATTTGAGTATATTGAGGTCTTTTACAACCGCGAGCGACTCCCATTCGGCCAATGGCTATATGTCGCCTGTAGGTTACGAATTGCTGCATAAAGCGGCTTAACCGTGTGTCCGGAAAAGTGTTGACACATCACATGTGTAGTCATTTGAAACAGAAAGGAACGGCCGCGAGCGGCAAGTTACCCGACTGCTATGCTTCGTTGGGCTTGGTGGATTCCAAAAATAGACGAAGCTGGAGGTGGCGAGGAAGCCTATTAATTTCACGGCATGTGTCTCCTGACATCGGGTAGCATCCCACAGGATGCCAGTGGCTGCTTTCGGCTGGCTTTATTGGTCAAGCCACAGTGGCGTTTTCCAGATCCACATAAGCGCCTTGCTTGAATCGCGGCGTACAAATTGCAAGAAAGACGAGATCGTTTCGCCCGGTGTTCCTGATGCGTTGAGAAATCCCTGCAGGAATATGCACCACATCAAGAGGGCGAACTTTTACAAACGGAGCGCCATCGATTTCCACTTCTCCTTCGCCTTCAAGAATGACATAGCGTTCCATCGTACCGCGAACGGCATGCAAGCAGGTTGTCACGCCGGGCTCGACGCGGGCGCGGGCAATTGAGCAGGTTTCATCGCCAGGCGTGTTGAGCATCTCGATAATGTAACATTTCTCGTCGGTGTGGAATTCGGTTTCGGGCTGCAAGCGAAATACCGTTTCCATGGTCAACTCCTTAAACTTGATTAAAAAAATGAATCTGAAAGGGACACTTATCAGGAAATGCTGATGATTTAGTGATACCCGCTTTATAACCTGCATTTTACGCAGGATAAACGGATGTGGGTAATATTGAATGTTCACATTGCCAACCCATTAAATACAAAACATTCCGATTAAACCTGATTGCTCAAGTTTGTTAAGGGCTGTTTCGCTGTACATCAGAGAATAATTAATCATTAGGTAAACCTCCGGCTATGCCAGGGAGACTCTCATAGTTTTTACCGATACGGTAGTTTTCCTTACTTTTAAATTTCGACCAAGAAATTTGAAGGGAAAGAACGATGAAAGACTATGTTGGCGGTCCTGAGCTTGAATGCGGCAATCAGTTCGCAATAGCGTTTCAGCTCGGAGCGCGGTAGCTTGCGCGGTTTGCCGTAATCGGCCCGCTCCGGACTTTTTGAAGGCAATTGGTCCAGCCGTTGCCGCAGCCGTAAGAGCGAATCGGCCGGGATCAAGTCATGTCTCGGCGTTAGGCTTGGCGAGCGCACGGTAAACCGAGGCCCGGCCGACCCGATACGAACAGTGGTCGTTATAGTATTTCAATATTTCAATAATTGTTGTAATATTGATTCATGGATAAAAACACTGCAACTTCAATTTTTGAATCACTCTCATCCAGCGTGCGCTTGGATGTGTACCGGTTACTGGTAAAACACGGCCCCAACGGTCTGGTGGCGGGCGAAATTGCCACGGCACTGAGCTTGCCGCCAACCAATCTGTCCTTTCATTTAAAGGCCATGACCTATGCCCAACTGCTGAGCGTGACCCAGGAAGGCCGCTTCCAACGTTACCGGGCCAACCTGACGCTGATGCAGGATCTGATTGCCTATCTGACCGAGGAATGCTGCTCTGGGCACCCCGAGCAGTGCTTCGATCAAGCGCCGGCATCCGGCTGCTGCGAGTCAGGCTTACCGGTTTCATCAACCCAGACGGAATCCACACCATGAATGTATTGTTTCTTTGCACCGGCAATTCCTGCCGATCCATTCTCGGCGAGGCCACCTTCAATCATCTGGCGCCGGCAGGCTGGCGGGCCATGAGCGCCGGCAGCAACCCTACCGGGCAGGTGCATCCCCGCTCACTGGCTTTGCTGGCCGGGGAAGGCATTTCGACCGAAGGTTATTACAGCAAGTCCTGGCATGACCTGCCGGTCACGCCTGATATTGTGCTGAGCGTCTGCGGCAACGCCGCCAACGAAACCTGCCCGGCCTATCTCGGCCCGGTGCTGCGCAGCCATTGGGGCGTCGAAGACCCGGCTCACGCCACCGGCAGCGATGAGGAAATCGACGCGGCTTTTATGACCGCCTATCGCATCCTGCGCCATCGCATCGAAACCTTGCTGGCCTTACCGCTGGCAGAGCTGGAAAACGATCCGGTACGCCTGAAAGCGGAACTGGATCGTATCGGCCACCTGTTACCTTGAGTTTTAAAACATGTCTGACTTATTGAATGATTTGCCCAATATCGAGTGTGAGCTGTTCCGTATTCCGGACCTCGGCCAGCTCCAGCCTGCGCTCCCTTCCATGCATGCGCCGCGTTTCCTGCTGTTGTACGGCTCTCTGCGCGAGCGGTCTTTCAGCCGTCTGCTGGCCGAAGAAGCCGCTCGGCTGCTCCGGGCCATGGGCGGCGAAGTGAAGATCTTCAACCCCAGCGGCCTGCCGTTGCCTGACGATGCGCCCGAAACGCATCCGAAGGTGGTGGAACTGCGGGAGCTGACCCAATGGGCCGAAGGCATGGTCTGGTGCTCGCCGGAACGCCATGGCGCCATGACCGGCATCATGAAGACGCAGATTGACTGGATTCCGCTGTCTATAGGCGCCATCCGCCCTACTCAGGGAAAAACACTGGCGCTGATGCAGGTGTGCGGCGGCTCGCAGTCCTTCAATGCCGTCAATCAGATGCGCGTCCTGGGCCGCTGGATGCGCATGCTGACCATCCCCAACCAGTCGTCCGTCGCCAAGGCCTATCTGGAATTTGACGATAACGACCGGATGAAACCGTCGGCTTACTATGACCGGGTCGTGGACGTGATGGAGGAACTGTTCAAGTTCACGCTGCTGACCCGGGATATAGCGCCTTATCTGGTGGACCGTTACAGCGAGCGCAAGGAGAGCGCCGAAGCACTGTCCCGGCGGGTTAATCAGGCGGCTATCTAGTAAGGCCTGGTCGTATTTTAATTATTGAGTGGAGATTCCGCATGAAAACTATCCAAGTGTTTGACCCTGCGTTGTGTTGCAGTACCGGCGTCTGTGGCGTTGATGTCGACCAGCAATTAGTCAGCTTTGCCGCCGATGTCGATTGGGCCAAACAACAGGGCGCTCAAATCGAGCGTTTCAACCTCGCCCAGCAACCGATGGCTTTTGCCGAAAATGCGCTCGTGAAAAGTTTCCTGGAGCGCTCCGGCGCCGAGGCGTTGCCGTTGATTCTGGTCAATGGCGAAGTGGCGTTGGCCGGCCGTTACCCTAGCCGTGCCGAGCTGGCACGCTGGGCTGGGATCAGCAAACCGGTGATTGAGATCAAGCCGGCGGGCGGCTGCTGCAGTGGCAGTAGTTGCTGTTAAAAAATAACCCGGAGTATCGCATGGCTGCGCTGAAATTTCTCGACCAACCGCCGCGTTTCCTGTTCTTTACCGGCAAGGGCGGTGTCGGCAAAACCTCGATTGCCTGTGCCGCGGCGATACAGCTGGCCGATGCCGGCCGACGCGTGCTGCTGGTCAGCACCGATCCGGCTTCCAATGTCGGCCAGGTGTTCGGCGTCCGCATCGGCAATCGCATCACCGCCATCCCGGCAGTGTCCCATCTGGCCGCCCTGGAGATCGATCCGCAAGCCGCTGCTCAGGCTTACCGGGACCGCATCGTCGGTCCCGTGCGCGGCATTTTGCCTGATGGCGTGGTGAAAGGCATCGAGGAGCAACTGTCCGGCGCCTGCACGACCGAGATTGCGGCCTTTGACGAATTCACCGCCTTGCTGATCGAATCAGACCTGACGACCGGCTATGATCACATCCTTTTCGATACGGCGCCCACCGGCCATACCATTCGCCTGCTGCAACTGCCCGGCGCCTGGAGCGGATTCCTGGAGGCCGGCAAGGGCGACGCCTCTTGTCTGGGACCGCTGGCCGGCCTCGAAAAACAGCGGGCGCAATACAAGGCGGCCGTAGAGGCGCTGGCCGATGCGGATCGTACCCGGCTGATCCTGGTGGCCCGCGCCCAGCAGGCCACGCTGCGCGAAGTCGCCCGCACGCACGACGAATTGGCGGCCATTGGCTTATCGCAGCAGTACCTGATAATCAACGGCATCCTGCCGCCTGCCGAGGCCGATAAAGATCCTTTGGCCGCCGCCATTCATGAAAGAGAGCGCGCTACGCTGGCGGCCATTCCGGAACCACTGAAAGCCCTGCTGCGCGATGAAGTCATGCTCAAACCATTCAATCTGGTCGGCGTGAAGTCCCTGCGCCAACTGCTGGCGGACACGCCCGTACCAGAAGAAGTCAAGGCGGATATTCTCGCCGGACTGGAAAAGCCCAAGCTAGCCGAGTTGGTCGAGGCCATTGCCCAAGACGGCCATGGCCTCGTGATGCTGATGGGCAAAGGCGGCGTCGGCAAAACGACGCTGGCCGCTGCGGTCGCTGTGGAATTGGCTCGCCGCGGCCTGCCGGTGCACCTGACCACCTCGGACCCGGCCGCCCATTTGAGCGAAACGCTGAGCGGCACGCTGGACAACCTGACGGTCAGCCGGATCGATCCGCACGAGGAAACCGAACGCTACCGCCAGCATGTCTTGCAGAGCAAAGGCGCCCAGCTGGATGCGCAAGGCCTCTCCATGCTTGAGGAGGATCTGCGCTCGCCCTGTACCGAAGAAATTGCCGTGTTCCAGGCTTTTTCCCGCATCATCCGCGAGGCGGGCAAGCAGTTCGTGGTCATGGATACAGCCCCGACCGGCCATACCCTGCTGTTGCTCGATGCCACCGGCGCTTATCACCATGAAATCAGCCGGCAGATGGGAGCTTCTGGCCTGCACTACACCACGCCGTTGATGCGCTTGCAGGACCAGAAACTGACCAAGGTGCTGATCGTCACGCTGGCGGAGACCACCCCGATACTGGAGGCCGCCAATCTGCAAGACGACCTGCGCCGAGCCGGCATCGAGCCGTGGGCCTGGGTGATCAACAACAGCGTGGCCGCGGCAACGGTCGCATCGCCCCTGCTGCGCCAGCGGGCGGCCAACGAGTTGCAGGAAATCGATGCCGTGGCTAAGCACTACGCCCGGCGTTATGCGATCGTCCCTCTACTTCAACAAGAGCCGGTGGGCGTCAGCCGGCTACTGGCATTGGCCGGCGACAACTAGAACCCGATAGCTTGTCAAGCGGCTATCGTTCTGCTCATATCAACGAAGGAGCACCTTCATGAACACGCAAGACATCCCTCGCTCAAGGCGGTCTCCTGATCGTCCCGGCGGTCCAACCCACGCGGCCCCCAAGCGTTTGGGATTCATGGCCCGGTTTCTGACGCTATGGATTTTCATGGCCATGGTGGCCGGCGTGGCCGTAGGCAATTTCGTCCCCGAGGTCACGACCTGGCTGACCCGTTTTCAGGTCGGAACGACCTCCATCCCGATCGCTATCGGCCTCATATTGATGATGTACCCGCCGTTGGCCAAAGTCCGTTATGAGGAACTGCCCCGGGTCTTCAAAGACCTGAAGGTACTGTCGCTTTCCCTGGTCCAGAACTGGGTCATTGGCCCCCTCCTGATGTTCGTGCTGGCGATTATTTTTCTCCGGGACTATCCCAGCTATATGGTGGGGCTGATCATTATCGGCCTGGCTCGCTGCATTGCCATGGTGCTGGTCTGGAACGATCTGGCTGAGGGCGATACGGAATACTGCGCCGGTCTGGTGGCGTTCAACTCCATTTTCCAGATGCTGTTCTTTTCCGTCTATGCCTATCTTTTCGTGACCCTGCTGCCCGACTGGCTGGGCATCGCGTCCGGGCTGGAAGTGAAAATCACCATGCTGGAGGTGGCCGAAAGCGTGCTCATTTATCTGGGCATTCCCTTCTTCGGCGGCATGCTGACCCGGTTTATCCTGGTCTGGCAAAAAGGCCGGGCATGGTATGAGGAAAAGTTTATCCCGAAAATCAGCCCGATTACTCTGATCGCCCTGTTGTTCACGATTCTGGTCATGTTCTCCTTGAAGGGCGAGTACATCGTGCAGTTGCCGCTGGATGTGCTGCGCATCGCCGTTCCACTGGTGATCTATTTCATCATCATGTTCCTGGTCACGTTTTACATGTCGGCCAAGGCCGGCGCCGGCTATCGTATCAGCGCCACGCTGTCGTTCACGGCGGCCAGCAATAACTTCGAACTGGCCATTGCCGTAGCCGTGGCGGTTTTCGGGCTGCAGTCAGGCGAAGCCTTCGCGGCGGTGATAGGCCCGCTGGTGGAGGTGCCGGTGCTGATCGGGTTGGTCAACGTGGCGCTTTACTTCAGGAAAAAGTTCTTCCTGCCTGGCCGTTGATGGCTGTAAAGGCAGAAGTCGGGGAAACCCCAGGCCCGAGATAGGTTAAACTTACCCCTAAGCGCTACCCCAGTAATTAAACAATCGACTATTTACAGTGAGACAGCCATGAATGAGCTTGAAGACGCCAAAGACAAAGCGGCAATGACCTACAATGCGGCAGCCGACTATTTCGATCACCCGGTCAGTTCCTTCTGGCATTGCTTTGGCCGGCAAACCGTCGAGCGCATCGGTTTGCGTCCGGGAGAGCGGGTGCTGGATGTCTGCTCCGGCAGCGGCGGCTCGGCACTGCCGGCGGCTGAATTGGTTGGGCCCGGCGGCCAGGTGGTAGCGGCCGATCTTGCCGAACGCCTGATTGCTTTGGCTGAAGCAAAGGCTCAGGCCAGAGGGCTTGAAAACATTGAGTTCCAGGTTGCCGACATGCTGGACCTGGGCTATCTGGACGCCAGTTTCGATGCGGTCGTGTGCGTATTCGGCATCTTCTTCGTGCCGGACATGGCCGCGGCGGTCAGGGAGTTATGGCGCATGGTGAAGCCCGGCGGCCGTCTGGCCATCACAACCTGGGGACCCGATCTTTTTGAGCCGGCCAACAGCGCTTTCTGGGATGCCATTGCCGATATGCGCCCCGACCTGCAACGGAGCTTCAATCCCTGGGATCGCATTTCAGAGCCGTCCGGACTGAGGGAGATGCTCGCCGAGGCTGGCGTATACACTGATAATATTGTGGCAGAAACTGGCACGCATCCATTGAATACGCCCGAGGACTGGTGGCTGATTGCCATGGGCAGCGGCTATCGCGGCACCCTGGCGCAACTCGATGTAGAAGCTTTAACTTATGTGCACGAAAAAAACCTGGCACATCTGGATGAACATCAGGTGAAGGCTATAGCCACGAATGTCATTTACGCCGTGGCCGCCAAGTAAGAGGGCTTCCCGATCTGACTTTGTCGATTACAAAGGCTCTAAAGCCAAGGATTTTGGTTACATTTAATTTGAGCACATATCTATGAAATGCAAGCCCATGCGGATAAATGCAAGCTCAGTTGCATTTATTCTGAGCCGGGCCGGACTTTCACTGGCAATTAATTCGAGCCGAAAACCGGGATAATTGCGAGCCCGGCCTTTTTCAAACGCGAGCCGCTACACTTAGCGGACGTTTTCGTTCCTTTGGACTTCAAGCCCCACAATCAGTTCATTGCTGCCGGTTCGTTTTGTTTCAGGCAGATGCTGAGGGTCAATGGAACGGCAACGCCTTACGCCGATGTTTTCAACAAGCTATAGATAAGCGGGCATGATACTGAATCGGTGTTGCTAGCACAGCTCGCCACCAAGTTGGACAAGGCTGTTTCCATCGTGCGTAAGCCTTCAATGCGTTCACGGATCAGAACAAGTTTCTTTAGTGCAATTTCTCTGGCTTCCCGGCAATGTCGCCCTTCCTCAAGACTCAATAATTCTGCAACCTCATCGAGCGAAAAGCCCAGCTTCTGGCCTTCCTTAATAAATCGCACTCGCTGCACGTCTTGTTCGGCGTAATGCCGGATGCCCTTGAGTGGCTTGACAGGCTCCGCCAGCAAGCCACGTCGTTGATAAAAACGGATCGTTTCGACATTGACTCCGGCTTGTTTCGCCAGAGCACCAATCGTAAAACTTTTTTGTATCATAGGCTTGACTCCGTACATAGGTACGGTGCCTATACTACAGGAATCGCTAGAAAAGAGGTATTCATCATGAACTCCAAACAAACCCTGATTGCGAGCGTTCTGGCCGGGATAGGCGCTAGCTTATGTTGTGTTGCTCCTTTGGTATTGCTGAGCCTTGGCATTGGCGGGGCTTGGGTAGCGACGCTGACGGCTTTCGAATCGGTGCGCCCAGTGTTCATGGGCTTGGCATTGCTTTTTATCGGCCTGACGTTTCGTAAGCTCTATTTGACACCTCAAACCTGTGAATCCGGCAAGCCCTGCGCCGATGATGAAGTGATCCGCAAGCAGCGCTTCATTTTTTGGGGCGTGGCCCTTCCTTTATTGGGTTTGTTGGCATTTCCATGGTTTGCCCCACTGTTCTATTGAGGAAAAATCGATGACAACTAGATCTCTTATGTCTATTTTGGCGTTTGCCGTTACATTCGGATCGGCACTGGCTGCCTCACGCATGGTCACGCTCGATGTACAAAACATGACTTGCGCCGTCTGCCCGATTACGGTCAAGAAAGCGCTTGAACATGTTTCCGGCGTGCAACAGGTTTCGATCGATTACGCCAGTAAAACCGCGACGGTACAATTCGACGATACACTGACCACAGCGGACAAGCTGACGGAAGCGACCAAGGCCGCCGGTTATCCGTCCTCTATCAAGAAGTAAAATAAATGAACACCCTCATTCTCGAATCGACGATTACCTGCCCACACTGCGGGCATGCCGAAACGGAAACCATGCCGATCGATGCCTGCCTGTTTTTCTATGAATGCAAGTCCTGCGGCACACTGCTCAAGCCAAAGCCAGGGGATTGCTGCGTGTTCTGTTCTTACGGTTCGGTTAAATGCCCACCCATCCAGCAACATAACTCTTGTTGCGCCGGATAGGATAGAAACCTCTGGCTAAACGAGATGGGCGGTTTCATGGTTTGATCGGCTGTCAGTTTAATGCTTTGCGCCAATGATGGATTACTGAAGCCCGAATTCCATTTGCAGTTAGTCTGACTATTTCACCACGAACGACTGCTGGGATGCAGGCGGTAGAGCACCAAAAGTAGGCACTTTAAGCGATGCAGGAGCAATTGCCGAGAACACAAAGTACGCGATGCTCCAATCAAACCGTCAAGGAGTTCCGGAACCACATTCTTCGGGTCATTGAGAATCTGTTCATGCGGGCGTTTTTCTTTGTGTCCTGATAGACCGATTCTATTGCCGATTCAATCAGCATTTCCATGCCAAGGCGATAGAGGCGTTGGTTCGCAAATTGGATTAACCGTATATATTTCGAATCCAATACACAATATGTATGAATGCCTGTATGTACTAAATCGCATTTGATAGACATCTGGCGTCAGATTCACTGTTAGCCTCTCGCTCAAGGCTGCTACGTTATAGGTAATTGCACGAATGGACGTCCTGCAAATCAGCACCCTATATTCATCATCTCCAGCTTCGGCTTTCAAATTTTTATTAGCTAATAATTATATTAAAAAAAACGATATAGGAATTTTTCCCGATCGATGTTGATGTTATTTATTGGTAAATATTCGACGCCGTTTCACACCACATCCATTCCCTTACTTTTTCCTTCGAGGAGAATGGGCGTTAAAACGGTTGTTTATGAGAAAAAAATCATTCCGCTTCTACAGAATAGCCACTGCAATCCTGTTTCTGGTCAGTCTGGTCCTGATGCAAGAACCTGCAGCGGCTGAGCAAGGACGTTCCGATAATTGGCGAGTTTCGCCGCGCCTGGCGAAAATAGCCAATCCGATTATGCCCGACGCATCCTCTGCGAACACGGGCAAGAGCCTGTATTTGCGCGAATGCCAACAGTGCCACGGAGAAACCGGGAAAGGGGATGGCGCAATGGCCGCTTTTCTGGGCAAGAAAGTGGCAAATCTGACCAGCCCTGAAGTTTTAGGGCAATCTGACGGGACCATCTACACGAAAATCAGAACGGGCAGAGCGCCTATGCCCGGCTTCAAAAATTCCCTCGCAAAGGATGAAATCTGGCATCTGATCAATTTTATCCGCTCCGGATTCGGACCCAAGGGCAATTCATCCGACGCCGGCCGAAACACGGTCAGCAATGTCGATGATCAGTCCGGGGAAAAGGCTCACAACGAACTATTCAAAAAGTCCGAGTTTCCTTCCGCCCAGGAGTGCGGCGCCTGCCACCAGCAAATCTACCGCGAATGGTCTGTTTCGCGTCACGCTTTTGCGCAGATCAGTCCGACATTCCTGGCTTATCAGGCGACTTTGGTGAAATTGACCAAAGGGACTCTGGGCGATTTCTGCGAGCGCTGCCATACCCAAGTGGGCATGTTTTCCGGTGAACCGATTCTCACCAGCAACAGCAACCGTTCGAAAGTGGCTTTGGAAGGGATTACCTGCGTCGTCTGCCATCGGGTTCCTGAAGCCTACGGTAAGATCACCGGGCGGTTTCCGCTTGAGCCTGGCGACATCAAAAATCCCATTTACGGCCCCCGGAAGGGGGATGAACTCCGGCGCGTGTTCGAGTCACATCGGGATAATCCGCCCAGAACCCATCGTGAGGCCCGCCTTCTCGAACAGGTTTCCCAACCGGGATTTTGCGCCCGCTGTCATGATGTGCGTTTAGTCAACGGCATTCGTTTTGAGGACCTGTTCAGCGAATACAAGCAGACACCGGCGGCCGAAAAGGGATGGACCTGCCAGGGCTGCCATATGGGGCCGACTTCCGGCGTTTTCTCTGAGTACCCGCCGGCTTCGGCGGCGATCGTTCGTGGCGAGAAAACCCGGCCTGCCCGGCGCACTAACCATATGTTCCCGGGACCCGACAGCTCCGTAGTGCATCCCGGCATCTTTCCTATTAACCCGGAGGCGCAGGAGTTTGCCGCACCCGAGGAATGGTTGAGTTTTGACGTCGAAGCCGGCTGGGGAACGGAAAAGTTCGAAAACAATGTTGCCAAGGATGCGCAATTTCCGGGCATTTGGGCGGACCCCGAAGAACGTAAGGCCGCCAGGGAAATTATCGATCAGCAGCTGGCGCTGCTGGCCGAGAACCGGGCGCGTTCCACGACCTTATTGCGTAACGGATACGGTCTTGGCGAAATCAAGATTCTTGAAAAAGAGGATGGGCTTAAGTTCGACGTCGAAGTCAGGAATTTGACCGAGGGCCACAGTGTGCCTTCGGGGTTGATTGCCGAACGCAACGTATTCTTGCAGGTGACGGTCACCGATGCCGGCGGCGCCGTGTTTTTTCGCTCCGGCGATCTCGATCCTAACGGGGATGTGCGCGATATCCATTCTTTGTATGTGCATAACGGTGTTATGCCGAGGGACGAGCAGTTGTTCAATCTGCGCTCTCCGATACTGGCCGGCACCATTCACGGAGGCGAGCGCGAGCAGGTGATACCGGCCAATTACTCTTTGAATCCACTGATTTTTATGCGTCCCGCGGATACGCCGGCGGTATTGTTCGGCGGCATTCGCGACCTTCGGTTGCAAAAGAAAAGCATCGAGGCGCTGGGGAATCGCTGGGCGAACTATTCTGTCGCCCCCGAGCTTCTCGCCGGCCGCAAGCCTTATCGAATCAACATCAAACTCGTGGCAGGCCAGCTTCCTCCGCATTTAATCAATGCCATTTCGGGAGCGGGCTTTGAGTACGGGCTCAGTGCCCGTGCGATCGGGGATAAATTGGTTGATCTTTATCGTGTGCTTTGGGAGCGAGATGTTATTGTCGAATAAATCCAATACATGCCGACATTTGGGAGCGCTGTTTGGGCTGGCAATGTTCACTGTCGTCGGAGGCCCTCATGCGGCAGCGCAGGATGGCAAGCCGTCAAGCGCACCGGAGGCCCGGAAGCAAACAGAGCCTCCCATTGCCGAAGGCCGCAATGCCGTCAATTTCTACCGCAGCCCGGCTGAAACAGTGCGCGGCGAAGACCCGTTGCGCCTGTCCGATAAGATTGTTCAATATCCGGTCGATCCGGTGGATAGACCGGATCCTCTTATAGAGATCGGCGATCCTTTTATCGGAAACGGGCCGATCCGGCCGGGTTTCAAAACCTTCACCGGCCAAATGCTCCAGCCTTCGTTTTTATTGTTCGGAACATTCCGCACCGCTTTCCAGAGTTTCGAGAAAAACGGTAGAAATAACCTGGAATGGGCCAATCGGCTCGATTTGAACGGTAACCTGAACCTTTCGGGAACAGAACGGCTGGTCTTCTCCATGCGGCCGCTCGATCGCGAAACCGGGGATTACACCGGCTATAATTTCGAACCCAACAATGATGACGGCTGGCGGGAAGAGCTCAACGGCAGGCTGACCAAACTCTATTTTGAAGGTGATCTGGGAGAGATATTTCCCGGCCTGGACCCGACTGATTCCCATACCTATGACATCGGATTTTCCATTGGCCGTCAGCCGATCAAGCTCCAGGACGGAATGCTGATGAGCGATATCATCGATATGGTCGGAGTCACCCGCAACTCGCTGGTGTTTGACGGTATAGCAAACCTTCGTTTAACAGGTCTGTACGGCTGGAACCGCCTCAATCGGGGAAGTAGCGAGCTCGGCGATAACCACTACCATTCGGCAAACCTGTTCGGTCTGTCGTCGGAAGCCGATACCGCATTGAACAATACCTTTGCCCTGGATTTCATTTACGTTGCCGACGATCAGGATGTAAATGCCTGGTACATGGGCGTTGCATCGACTCAACGCTTCGGTTGGCTGAATTCGACGTTCCGTATCAATGCCTCCATCCCTGAGCACAGTGCATCAAAAAACGTGGGCAACGGTGCGCTGTTACTGTCTCAATTGTCCAGCACGTTGCCTGGTTCCGACGATGTCGTCTATTTCAATACATTTTGGGACGTCAACCGGTTTACATCGATTGCGCAAAGCCCGGACGTGGGCAGCACCGTGGCAAGCGTCGGGATTTTGTATGGTCCGGTGGGCATGGGTCGTTACGGAATCCCGCTCGGGCAGTCAATCGACGATACTATCTGTACGGCGCTCGGTTATCAATTGTTTCTCGGCGGCATCGATAGCCAGCTTATCTTTGAAGTCGGCGCTCGTATGAGTACTCAAGAGAGAGAGGTAGGCGCAGTGGGGCTGGGCGCCCGCTATCAGCGCGCAATCGGCAATCATCATGTGCTGCGTCTGGATGGCTTTGTGGCCGGCCAGGAAAAGGAGAATGTTTCTTACGGTTTGCGTACAGAATGGATGGTCAAATTCTGAAGCAGTTCAGCAATAGGACAACCGAATAGTTCACAATCATCGACCAAGGAAAAAAGCTATGGGTGAAACTAATTACCGTTCCGGAATCGATCGGCGTTCCGAAGCTTATGGACATAATGGAGCTTATAGACGTTTTAGACACATTTCCGTCAGTGAACGAATTTTAAATACGGCTTTTCTGCTGACTATTGCGATCGGTTATATGGTTGCCCTGGCGAATATGTATTACACGCATCAGAGCCGCGACGGCATAGCCGGCTTATCCATAGACGATGTGATCATTGCCTATCATGGATCTAACGATCAGACTCGGTTGGGCTCAGCGGTTAAAGGCATTATGGAGCCCAATTTAAAATATAAAAGCGATAAGGACGTCATATTGAAATGGATGCAAAATGGCGCAAAAGAGCCGGAATATAACGATCACATTGCCCCCATCCTGAACCGTGATTGCATCATCTGCCATTCACCGGCCATTAATCCGTCCTTGCCGGATCTGACCCATTATTCGGGAGTGGCAGAGGTTGCCCATGCCAGCGGAGCATCGCTGCCGTTTCTAATCCGGATTTCACATATTCACCTGTTCGGCATGGCTTTTCTTCTGTTTTTTATAGGCAAGATATTTCTTCTTTGCGATCTGAATAATATCGTCAAAAGAGTTTCGATAATCATTCCTTTCGCCGCAATGTTGCTGGATGTCATGTCGTGGTTTCTTACCAAATCCTTTCCCGCGTTTGCTTATGTGGTGGTTGCCAGCGGTGCTTTGATGGGGATCTCTATGGGCATGCAGATCCTGGTCAGCATTTATCAGATGTGGTTTTATCCCAGGGATAAATTTAGATAGGTTAGGATTTACGCAAGCCTGTGGGGACGACTTTAGTCGCCTTTTATCTGAATGGATGACTGTCAACAGTAGGCGAAGTCGCCTCCACATAAGTTTTAAAACCGCTTGTTTCGGCGGTTGAACAGGCAAGCTCTGCATAAATCCTGGCTATTGTAAATTCCTCAAAATTTCTCCCCCTACGCCAATATCTGTCGTTTCACAGGTATGGGTTTCGCCTAGTTCCCCGATAGTAGGGACATTTATTTTATTGCCGCATTCTTCCTGGAAAGGAACCGCAATCCTGACCGATTTCTGTTGCGGAAGAGTTCTTGCCACGGTCTTCAGATCCTGGTCAGTGTCCGATACGATGCCATCCCCGTCTTTGAAATCAATTAAACTGACCAGAGTGGACTGGCCCGTTGCAATGATCGAAACATAGGCTGCATCGGGCGGCAGGGGATGAGCAGCTAAGTTGTTAAGAATGTTCAAAGCGGAACTGTCTGGCTTTAAATCTAAGATCGCCACACTGTTGGGGTCTACATCCGTAGATACCAGATCGCAAATACTGACACTACCGGTAATATCGGGAATGCCAATACTGGTGTCATTACACGCCGCGGCCCAGAAGCTTCCCTGGTGCGGCGCCCCAACAGTAAGGAGTTTCGCGACATCTTTTCGATAAGGCATTGCCGCTGCGGCATTTGACTCTCGCGCCAGGCCTTGCAGGTATTCCCTGGCTGCAAGCACTCCCATGCTGTGACTCACCAGAAGGACCTTGGTCTTGCCGGGATTGGCATCCAGGACCGCTTTAATGATTGCAGCCAGTTCGCCGCCCTGGACATCGAGAGACAAGCCCTGATTGTCGGAGAAATTTAACGTGTAGAACTCACCGGCATTGCCCGTGCATTTGACATTGGGATCGGTGGGACAGGTGATGCTAACCGTTTTTGTGGCCGGATTGTAAGCAGGGATGCCGCCGAATGTCCAAAGACCATTGTTTATCAGGTAGTCTCTAAAGAGCACCCAGGTTTCTGCAGAAGACGCTATGCCATGAATAAATATGACCGGATAAGGCTTTTCTCCACATCCCGACGTTCCCAGCCAAACAGATAAATCGCCCACATCCTGCAAGGTGCCATCCGGCCTCAGGTAATGCACATGGTTGTCGGCGGAGGACACGCCCAGATAAGCATTGGTGCCAGGGTAATAACGGTAGGTGTAGGGCGAGAAAAACTGCACGCCGGACACCGGCGGCGAAAACAGGCTGGGATAGAAGGTTTGCGCCCAGTTGAACAGGCATTCTATGTTATTGAGCGACGGCTCGGCAGCCGCAGCGTGTGCCGGGGAGTTAATAGCCGCTGTTGTGTTGCAGATCACCACGAGAATTATCAACCTTAATGTCATCGCAAGTGAGCAATAGCCTATGCGTTGTTGGTTGTTCATAGTCTTACCCCAAGGGCATGTGAAGCGATTTCCGCTTATATGTTTCTTGCCGTTGTTCTTTAGTTTCTATTGAATCAACCGGCAAAGTTCCAAAATTCGTGAGATTGTCCTAGTACTCAGTCAATCCTAACTTGACGGGTAAAAGTAAATCCGTTCGTCCTGCCCCTTCGACTACGCTCAGGACTAAAGGCCTTGTCGAAGGATGAGCGGATTTACGCCAAGCCTATTTACCCGATATATCAATACTGATTGAGCACTAGCTCCCCAATTGCCCGCTTTCCGCTCTGGTTGGCCAGTTTTGTATACTGTACTGGGATTATTATCCCTTGTCTTTCAACATTAAAATCGGCGCAAATACCTAGGCAAAACTACGCAATGGCCTGTCGGTATCATGCAAAAGGTTGTAATGCCAGTGAGTGTGCCGGAATTGTTGCCTTCGTTATAGTTTGGATCAAAGTTTTACGAACTGTGGCGTTGACGGCCATTGATCAGTTTCCCTGCCTCAAAACCCCGTGCTCCGGAAACCGCTGTACACTTGTCGCTCCGGCTATCGGGTGTGGTGCCCACATCGCTCCCGCAGCCTTGCGCGCAATAGATAGTGCAAACGCTCCCAGGATCTCATTAATCTAAATCAGAATAACGAAATCTCCCAACAGCTTCTAAGACTTCCTCTACCTTATTAATGCGCCGGAGCAACTGGAACCCTGCCCAGCCGTGCAGCCAAAACAATGGTCGGCGACGGCTATGGACATAGCTTCCGGCATGCGTTCCAAAAGTTGACTGATATGCGTGGCCTGACCCGCAATCGGAAACCCCAGCATCTGATTGAAGTCGCAATCATAGACAAAACCTTGCCAATCCATACTTAACAGGTTCCGGCACATCACTTGTTCGAGATTGGCCGGCTGGTACGCCTGTTTCAGTAGATTCATATATTCTTCGAATTGGCCTTTTGCCAATAGCACGGCGCCAAAGCGTTGTATCGGCATATTGGTAATAGTAAATAGATGGTTAAATGCAAGGCCGTACTGTTCACTCAGGAACAACCGGTAGGCATCCTCCAACGGCTTTTGCAGTGGCGGCAAGGCAATCCCTTGTGGATTAAATACCAGATTAAGCATCAAGCCGCTATCAGGTCGACCATAACCCAAGCTGTTAAGTTTACGCAATGCTTTAATAGAGGCCATGAAAACACCTTTGCCGCGTTGCGCATCGACGTTGCCCTCAAGATAACAAGGCAGAGAGGCAATCACCTCTACTTGTTGTTCCGCCAGAAACTCGGCAGTGCCTTCAAAGCCCGGCTCTACCAGAATTGTGGGGTTGCAACGGTCCATGATATGCAATCCCTGCCGTCTAGCTTCTTGTACCAACCAGCGGAAATCCGGATTCATTTCCGGTGAACCGCCGGTTAAGTCCAACTGTTCGAGTTGATATTTATCCGCAAATCGCAAAGCAGTTTCCATAGTCTCTCGCGTCATTAGTTCCGTACGTTTCGGACCCGCATTCACATGGCAATGCAGACAGCTCAAGTTGCATAAGTAGCCCAAATTCATTTGCAATGTCTTTAAATTCTTGCGGCGGATTTCGGGGAAAACTGAATTAAGCAGTAAAGGTTTAACGTCGCGCATAATTAATATTTTTAAAGTTGTGAAATTATAGAAGTTAAAGAAGGCGCGTTTTATTTACGATATGAAATTACTCTATTCATTGCAGGAAAAAAATTGAAAATTGGATCAACCCCAATGGAGACTTTCTACGCATAGAAGAACTGATGCAATGCAATTAATTCGTCCAGCGATCATGAAAAGCCGTCGGAATAATTTTTCTTCCGATCGGCTATCTACACTGAATGCTCAAGCTTGCCGAAAAGCGCCTCAGGCGTCAGCAACAGGCAGCCCCTGACTCAACAGATACACTTTTGTTGGGTGGCGCACAATCGAACAGGCCGAAATGCGTGGATTTATCGCCCCAGATTTCAAAATTTTCGGCATAGCGGCTAGTACTGAGCATATCGGCGGTATTGCCGCAGACGCGTAAGGGCCGGCCGGTTTCAAAATGGTGATGGTCATCCAAATCAAAAAAGTGCGGAGACTCAGGCAACGTGCCTTTATAGACGGCAACCTGCCCGAAATCCTCACAGCGATCTTCCAACGGCATTTTGAAAGCCCTGACCGTTACCGAGCGGAAATTGATCATGCCGATTTTGGCCACGACCTCCGGATCATCCAATGTAATCGGACTGCTCTTGATGGTGCGAACATCAAGACAGCCCAGTTCCTGCATGATGCGACGAAAGTCTTCCCAATACAGAGCGCCGCCCAGGCATTCGCCCAATAGCACCGGGTCCAGTCTGAGCGAAACCGGAATGCGCCGGTCAGCATAGACATCGGAAAAGTAAAGCTCGCCGCCGGGTTTGAGCACGCGGAAGACTTCCGCCAATACCTGTTTTTTATTGGGCGACAGATTGACAACGCAATTCGACACCACCACATCAATGGAATTGTCGGCAATGCCAATAGCCGCGAGATCCTCGATGTGTCCCAGGAGGAATTCGACATTGGAGCGCGCGTAACCATAGCGTTCGGCATGCCACTCACAATGATGCTTGGCGACATCAAGTTGCGCTTGCGTCATATCGACTCCGATAACCCGGCCCGATTCACCGACTAAACGGGACAGCAAATAACAATCGCGTCCGGACCCGCACCCCAAGTCCAATACCGTACGACCTTCAAGTGCCGGAGGCAGCGGTGAACCGCAGCCGTAGAAGCGCGCAACCACTTCCGGATGCAGATCGGCAAGAAACGGGCGCAAATGCCCAGGCATGGCATCAAGCGTGCAACAGGCGCTGGTCTTTAAATCCTGGCTGGATTTAAGCACCTCGCCATAATAATTTTGTACAGATTCACAGGTAGCGATATCGGTCATGTAGGCTCCGGAAATAAAGCGGGTTATTTTTGTAAGGACGCAAGTGAACGGAATAGACCCTTGCGCGTTATGTTGTTGAGTCGTTAAAACAGAGTATTTCTTACAGCCGAATGCAAGCTATTTTTGTATTCGCGTTTATAGAAGTTGAAGACTCAAAAAGCTATTTGAGCCTTTCTGTTAAGCATCATCCTGAGCTAAGTCAATTCCTATCCATCATGTTTTTTCTTAAAGCCTGTTTAATGCGAGTCCTGGCTTGTTCTGAAAGCTTGATGGATTCAGGCAATAGCGATTGATCGGATTTTCCAGCAGCCCAGATTATTGAACGCAATTTTTTGACATCCTGAAAATAACGCCGACACAAGCTGCAAAGTGAAATATGCAGCCAAAGCCCTAGGCTCTCATGCCAAGCCAGTTTGACATCCTGTTTTTTTGAAATCAGATGGCTGGCTTCTTTACATGTCAACATTTCATTCGTTCCTATTTAATTGAACCATTTCAAATCAAGGCAATGGCGCAGTTGCAGGCGCGTCCTCGACAAAATTACCCAGAAATTATTGAGCGTCGAGATTGACATTAATTTGCAGATTTCTTCGCTCTCCATGCCATCCAATTCACGCAGCATAAACAATTGCGCCATTTTAGGCGGCAATCGGTCGATGCAGTGCCGCAAAACGTCGAGAAACTGCTCCTGCTCCAACGATGCATCTGGTTTGGACCAAGAAGACAAATCGACTTGCCAATTGCCTCGCTGATCAAAGTAATCGTTGTTCTCATCGTCTGAGAACTGATCCTCAAACGCCTGCGTCTTTTCTCTGGATGATTTGCGAAAATGGTCGATTATCTTGTGCTTGAGTATGCCAATCAGCCAAATCCGCTCTGATGCTTTGCCGGCGTAGCCGTCACTGGCTTTTAAAGCGGCTAGCAACGTTTCCTGTACTAAATCCTCCGCCGTTTCGGAATCACGAACGCGGGAAAAGGCATAGCGATAGAGCATATCGCCGTGCATATCCAGCCACTGATCTGGCGGGGACAGTTCATGCCTCATCTTGCTGTCCCCATTGTTATTAAAATTACTTGATCCATTCCCGATGAAGATAATGTTGAAAATTGAATGCCAAGTATAAGGCAAAACAATTAAGCAATTATCTTCAACAATTCTCACACAGCCGGTTACGCCTCTTATTGTGTACCGTTAACCGCCCAGTCATAAGGGAGGCTCGTTTTGAGAATTAACTCTGGTAAGCCGGTTTTATAGCGTTTTATGAAGGCTGAGATGCCGCCTTGAGATTTAAAGTCATCTTCAAACCAGTCGAATATTTTGGAAACATGCATCGTATTCTCTTCGACTCTCAGCCCTTTGCCGGTATTGTTTAGAAAACGTCGTGTTTGCTCGGCTAATTGCTCATCAAGTCTGGCCGCCAGATAAGGTTCATTGCGCAAGTCGGGACAACTTACCGAAGCGCATACGATGGCCAGATGAATCCGCGGTTCGCCCATCGGACGCAGGATCGAATGTTCCACTTCGCCCAGCGTGACGGTCTTGCCCCCCAACTCGCCTGCCGGTTTATCCCAAACAGGGCTGAACAGGTTGCCAATGTCCTTGATGCTTTCTGTTGGCCAATGATCGGCCACTATCTTCATGGCCAGTATGTTGTAAGCATTGATATAAAAGGCTAGTTTCTCTTCGCGGCTGGTCAAGCGCTCAAGTTTGAATGCCGCGAGATCCCGGTAGGCTTTATCGAGGCTACCGTTGTTCTTAATAGCAGAGTAATCCACCAGCATTAGGGACACATTATTTTTTGATCCTGGTTTGACGTGTTTTAATACCGTCTGGTAGCTGGTCCAGTCCGGCTCTTGTGCATACGCGCTCCAGGCTGAGAATAATAGGCCTGCGATCAGCCAGGTAATTGTTTTATGGCGCATTTTCTACTACCTACATTAAAATTGCTTAATCACAAGAAGCCATAATCCCTCACGCTTGTGTGCGAGATTTTATGCTCCAGTCAGACTGTAAACAGCGGCTGCGCATAAGGCGGCACAAGGCAAAGTCAGCAGCCAGGACAGCATAATAGACACAATCATCCGGTGATGTGCCTTGCCACTGGTCAGGCCGATCCCGAACAGCGAGCCCACTGATACATGCGTGGTTGAAACAGGCATACCGAGTTGGCTGGCAAAAATTACCAGCAAAGCGGTTGTTAAATTCGCGGCCAAACCTTGTTCATGATTGATTTCAGTGATTTTGTGACTCATGGTTTCGGCGACGCGTCGCGCATTGATGATCCCGCCTAAAGCCATTATCGAAGCGACTAAAATGATGATCCAGTGAATGCTGAGCGAGGGTGCCAGCAATAATAATGCCGCGATTTTGGGTGTGTCATTAAGGCCGCGGGCAAAACAGACGGAGCCCGCACTCAAAAAATGCAGTTTATCCGCCATGCTTTGCGCGCTGATGCTTAATACCCTGCCCGAATAACGACTGGCGCAGGTTGCTTCGGTGCCAATACTGAGACTAGACGCCGGGCTTTGAGTCATTGCCATAATATCCGACCCACTGTTTAAAGTTTCGTTATCTTCCACGCATAAACAGAGCGGTTCGGTTATACCCGGCAGCTTCCGAGTCTGCTTTAATGCCAGATAGACCAATATCGCCAATACAACGGCAACCAGTGGGCTTAACAGTAACGGCAACACAAAATTATGCTGCAAGGCGGTGAGATTCATTTCACCCCATGATGCCAGTAAGCCACTGCCAACCATGGCCCCCAATAAAGCATGCGTCGTTGATACAGGAAAGCCGATGCGGGTGGCTAGAATCACAGTCAAACCAGCGCCCCCGGCCACTGCGGTAATGAATGGAATTGATTGGATCAGGTCATCCGTCACCAATCCTTTACCGGAAAATTTGATCAATAAAGTTTGCGCCAGATACAAGGCACAGAGCGAACCCGCTAGTGTAGTCAACGTGGCCCAGAACAAAGCCACTCGGTAAGTTGCTGCGCCGCTGCCATACAAGGAGGCAACCCCTTTAAAATTATCGTTCGCGCCATTGGCGAAACTCAAAAAGCATACAGCAATAATCAGCAATAGTAGTGTCATCTAATATCTCCTAAGTTAAATTAACCGCGCCGCCAAGCATGCAAATGTTCCAGCCAGCGCAGCAAGCCCTGCGGTGCATGTGCGCGTTTCCAGGCACCTGCTGCATATTTGTTAGCCTCGGCCAGGGTCGGATAGATGTGGATCGTACCCAAAATTTTGTTGAGACCGATGCCGTGTTTCATTGCCAGGACAAACTCGGCGATCAAATCTCCCGCATGTTCGCCGACGATGGTAACGCCGAGAATCTTGTCCTTACCCGGTTGAGTCAGCACCTTGACGAAGCCGTGCGCTTCACCGTCGGCGATCGCGCGATCGAGATCGCCGATATCGTAAGTTATGACTTCATAGGGAATACCTTGGTCTTTGGCATCCAACTCGTTTAAGCCGGCGCGGGCCACTTCGGGGTCAGTAAAAGTCGACCAGGGAATCACCGAATAATCGGTACGGAATCTTTTGAATTGGCCGAATAAGGCATTGACGGCGGCATACCAAGCCTGATGCGCGGCCGTATGCGTAAGCTGGTAAGGGCCTGCCACATCGCCGCAGGCGTAAATATTCGGATAATTGGTAGCCTGGAAGGCGTCGGTGGCTATGGTTTTCTTAGGTGACAGCGCAATGCCCAACTCTTCCAGACCATAACCTTTAATATTGGCGGCCCGGCCGATCGCGACCAGCACCTGGTCGAACGGAATGTTGACCGGCTTCCCCTGATGCTCGGCGATTAGCGTTTTTTCACCGTTCTCGAAAATAAATTCTTTCGCCGTATGTTCCAGACGCAAATCGATGCCTTCCCGCTTGAAGCGTGCCATGATGGCTTCGGATACGTCGGAATCTTCACGCACCAGCAGGCGCTGTGTCATTTCTACGATGGTGACTTGGCTGCCGAAACGGGCAAAGCATTGGGCCAGTTCGCTGCCGATCGGTCCGCCGCCGAGTATAAGCAGGCGTTCCGGCAAGGTCCGCAAGTCCCAGACCGTGTCCGAAGTCAAATAGCCGACAGCGTCAATGCCGGGAATAGGCGGCACAAACGGGCGCGCGCCGGCGGCGATGACGATCGACCGCGTGGTCAGATGGTGGAGTCCCACGGCGGTTTTGACCTGAACCTCCCACGGCGAGATGATTTTGGCCTCGCCTTCGATTACATGCACGCCCAGATCCGTGTAGCGCTCAATCGAATCATGCGGCTCGACATTTTTGATTACCGACTGCACCCGCTCCATGATATCGGCGAAATCGAAGTCTGCACTGGCCTGCTTGATGCCGAATTCTTCGGAGCGTTTTAGATGAGATAGCCATTTGGCCGAACGAATCAGCGCCTTTGACGGCACACAGCCGGTATTCAGACAGTCGCCGCCCATTTTGTGCTTTTCGATCAGCGTCACTTTGGCTTTCACGGCAGCGGCGATATAAGCTGTCACCAGCCCGCCGGAACCGGCGCCGATCACGATGAGGTTATTGTCAAAATGTTTGGGTTTGCGCCATTTGCGATAAACCTTAAGCGCCTTGACCGTTTCCAAAGCCTTTTTGGCTAGCAGCGGGAACAATCCCAGTAACACGAAAGAAGTCAGTAAGGCTGGAGATAAGATGCCGGACAGCGATTTGATTTTCGCCAGCTGCGTGCCGGCGTTGACGTAGACGATGGTGCCGGCCAGCATGCCTATCTGGCTGACCCAATAGAACGTCCATGTGCGCAGTGCCGTCAATCCCATCACCAGATTGATCATAAAGAACGGGAAGATCGGCACCAGGCGCAGGGTAAATAAATAAAAAGGGCCATCCCGCTGGATGCCCTCGTCTATCGCTTGCAAGCGCGTGCCCAATCGCGCCTTGACGGCATCCCGGAACAAAAACCGGGCTGCCAGAAAAGCCAGCGTCGCGCCAATGCTCGAGGCGAAAGAGATAATCACTGTGCCCCACAACAAGCCGAAAACAGCCCCTCCTGCCAGTGTCAATACCGTGGCGCCGGGCAACGACAGACCGGTAACGGCTATATAGATCAAGGCAAAAATCACGGCAGTCAGGCCGGGAAGGGCGCTGCGATAGGATTCAATCGCCGCCCGCTGCACCTTCAAAGCGTCCAAGGTCAGGTACTGCCCAAGATCGAAAACGAAGAAAGCCGCTATCAGAATGGCGATGGTCAGGAGCAACAGAATCTTTGGCATTTTCAAGACAGGCTCTCTGTCCGCTCGGATAAAGGCTTAGTTAACATTGGCGACAGCAATAGGCCGAGATTCCCTAAATGTGTAAACATGGGTGGTTCCTTCATATTAATCGTGACTAATATCTATTAGTCGAATAATCGGACATATGCTTACAAAAAATTGAGAAAATCGGCGCTAGCCTCTTCGCCTTTATCTCAACTTGATGGGTACGGTTTGACGCCTTTTAACGTTTAAAAAGGCGTCAAAACTATTGCTGAAATTTTAGACTTGAATGCGCAAAAATAGCGACCTGAAATTATTCTGATGGGGCTATGGAACGATCCAAGCACTCACTGGTTTGATAGACTGAGATTCCGAGCCATCTATTTGAACCAGATAAGCGCCTTTGGATGCGAAGCGTTGTTCGGGGCCCAGGCTAAGCCTCGGAAATGTGCCGGGATTCAGAGCATTCTCGGCTTCATGTTCGATATACTCGAGCAGATAATCGCGTGAGAAATGATCGACGACATGTTCAAGACTGTACTGCAATAAATTCAATGCGTAATAGGTGTTGAACTGAATTCTGGCGTTGGAAACTTCCAACTTCCGGGTATTCATCCAAGCCCTGACCCTGAATGCATGAGGATGATAGGCGGTAGGCAATTCATAGGGATAGCTGAAATAGAGTTTTGGCATCATTTCCTGAGGCAAGCCGGTCAAGTCCGCTTGCAATAGTTCCGATGGCAGAAAAATGCGCTCTGTCTTCTGAAACAGGACTGTCAGTTCGCTCAGAATTGCGCCTTTCAATCTGCCCGGCCAAACGACAACCGTGCCGACTTTGGGATGACTCTCGACATATTTCGTCCATTCGTGCCGGAAACTTTCCATGTCTTTCACAGGAACACTGTCAATGATGCGTGTTTTGTCAGCGTTCAGCATTTCGGTAAACACTTTTGCCGGATTGCTGCCTTCGGCATCTTCTGAATAAAACACAACCATAGCCGCTGCCGGGTCAGCGCTTTTCTCTTTTAGCAGATATTTGGCAGTCGCTTTGGCTTCTAATAAAAGTCCTTGATTAAAATAAACCGAATAGTGGCCCGATTGTTCAGCTGGCGGCATTTGGGTCAACGGAAACAGGCAAGGCACTTTATTGTTTTCGCAGAACTCATGTATGGCAGACCAGTCCCCATCCGCCATGCCGCCGATCAAAGCAAATACCGGCTTCTTTTCATAATAGGCCGCCAGTTCTTTAGGCCAATCCGCCGGGTTGGATGAAAGCTCCCAGACCTCGTGATTCCAGATGCGGAATGCTTTAGCGAAATCGGAACGGTAGCTAGGCGAAAAATTGGGATGGTCCAAATTACCTTTGGTTTCCAGATTCAGCCATTCCACGAACTTGGCGATTGTCGATAACATCGCGTTCTTGTCATCGGCGTTAGCGTTTTTACTGACGACAGTCGCGAAATATATCGTGTTTTCATTCACGCCGGGGTCATTATGCGAAGAGAGATGCTTTATATAATCTGTCAAGCCTGCCATGTCCCGATCACTGATCTTGTAACGCGGCATTAAGGGACTCAGTTTTCTGCCTGAGGGATCGATGCCTTCGCGTATGGCGCGCACTAAGGATTCATCAGTATAAGCCGGCCGCTGATAAGCGGAGCGCATTCTCGCCCAGAAAAGCTTGGGCTGGCTTTCCTTGAATAATTTTTTGAACAGATCGGCGCGGTCGAAATTGCGGGGATTGAAAAGGCTGTCACCCGTTACCGGCAGCACATAGTTCCCGCCCTCGCTGGAGCCGTAACCGCTGCGTCGATGGCATTGGGCGCAATTGAAATGCGCGTCTTTAAATTCAATGTCGCCTTCGGTTTGGCCTTCCAGCGGCTCTCCGGATGAATCGATGCCCTGATTATAGATCTGTTCACCGATTGCAGAATTGTCAAATGGCAAGAAATTGAAATACGGGTGGGCAATCCAAAGCCCAATCAGCGATGACCCTATTATAAGAGAAAATATTAGCCTTCGTTTTTTAGGCGAAGAAGATAACAGTCTAGCTTCCATTGATGTAGTTCTTATCGAATAGGGGAATAATACTGAAAAGCACTTGTCGGTTAATTTTTGGCTTGGCCGGGTGAAGCAATCAGGCTTTTATATTCCGCGACTATTTCGTTTTTGCTCAAGAGCCCTTCGATTCTTAGCCAGCTTGCACCGAGTCCTGAGCGCATGAAAGTCAGCGACTTGTGGTACATTTTATTGTTTCCTGCGTAAGAGGCATCGAAAGCTTTCAATATTTTGATGACGTCATCCCGTCTGCCAGTCAGAAAATGCCAGTTTTTTCCGGCTTTAAAACGTTCGGCATACACGCGCAATCTTTCAGGCGTGTCTTGTTCGGGATCAATTGATATGGAGATCAGGCGGTACTGGCCGCCGGCCAATGCATCCAGTTCGGGCTGGGCACTGGCAAAAGAAGCACTTAGTACCGGACAAATGGTGGAGCAGGTCGCAAAGATGAACTGCACCATGACCGGCCCGCCATAATCGATCAATTGACGGAGTTCAATATCATTCCCCTCTTTATCAACCATTTGCACGTTGGGCAAGCTGTATAAAGCCTCGCTGCGCGCATAGTCATGAACCGAGGGCTTGGCGCTGTCGTCACTGGTTTGACCGATTGGAGCGCCACTTGCGATAGGTTTGGGATCAGACAGCGTCCATCCTTGTATCACGCCATCGGCAAATGCTATCTCACTACAAAGCAGCCAAAATACAGCGCCTAAAAGCCGTTTATATAGCAGGCTCACTGTTGTCCCCATAAAAAAAGCAGGTAAGCGGCGATTTTGTACTCAACCAATCGCCGCTTACCCCTCACTGTTGTGTTATTGCTTTAAATTATACGATTAATGAATCGACCATACCGCAACATCATGGTGCAGCGGATCGAATTGATACCAGCGTATGCGCCGCGAAGGTTCGAAATTCATTTGCATAACGATGTTATGTTCGCCGACGACCGTGCTATCTCCGGAACCCGTTGCAGGCGGCGTCACTATCAGGCTCGGTTTGCTTGGCGTAGGCATACCGGCGTTGACCCACCAGTGAGCCCGTCCGAAAGTAAACCATTGTCCGGATCCTCCGATGGCTTCTGTGGATTGGAAGGTGTTTTCCCAACCACGTCTGCCGCCGAAGTCGACATTAAAGTAAGCATGATCAAAATGATCGCCGTTCAGCAGCTTAATCTTGACTGTTTTGCCTCTGAGCGTCCAATCAGGATAAGTGACAGCGCTGTCGTCAGTGATACCTTTCATTTGGCCATAAACGGTATTGTTGACGAAAAACAGCGTCCAATCGCTATCTGGATCGGCCTTTACGCCATCCGGCAGTTTATTGCGGTTTTGCCATTGATCGAAAGCGCGGTAGAGTGCCGCAATCTCCTTTCCTGAAGCGCTGCCTTGCGCTTTAATGGCTCGTAGCGTGTTCCACATGCGCTTTTCGGGAGCAAGGTCACCGATTTTGGCAATAGCTGCCAATTTATTCGCTTCGTTCGCCGTCGGATGCTCGCCGAAAACAGAGGTTTCCCATTCCACCAGTGTCTTACCGGCCAGCATTTTCCTGGCATTTTCAGAAACCTGTACTCTGGGCGGATGTCGGCGCCAGCCCCAGTGATAGCTCAAATTATAATATTTGCCCGGCGCCATCTTGATTTCATAGACAGTTTGGATGCCATCTTCCATTGGGAAAAACGTCTGGTCCATCAGAACATTGGGCATAGGCGGCATTCCAGACGGACTCAGAGCCGGATCGTCGAAATACATGACCATCGGTGAGAAATCATCATGTCCGCGGTTAAGCGTATCGACGGTATAGCGTATAGTCCAAGGCACATCCAATACATCGCTGGGATCGATCATGGCAGTATCGGATTCGATATGGCTATCGAACCAGACTTGATGCACATCGACAACGCCGCCGACTTTGACGCCGTTTTCAAAAATGGGCTGAACATGCTTCACTTTGTTGGGGCCGTTATAGTGCAGCAACGGCATTCCGCTGTAATTTCTGCCCTGAATCGGATTACCTTCCAGTATGTCGATGGCTCTCTGCACTGCAGCCACATTCGAACCATCCGACTCTCTGATTTGCCTGAAAGACACGATTAAATCATCTGTCGGCGATGTTTTATCGATGACAGAGACAGCCGGGTCGGCATGTAAGTTATAAGGATGCTCCGGCGTAGACGGAAGCGTGTTGGGCACTTCAACTCCATTGCTGTCACAAACGTTTTTGTACACAGTGGGCAAATGGTTGCTTCCCGGTGGCTCAGCAAAAGGGTCCTGACTTGGGAAAATAGTATTTTCCGGGGTGATGATGGTTGTGGTTTTCACCCCATTGATTTCCGTTACTGATTCTTCAGCTGCAGGAGGTCTTGGCTGAGGCATAAGGCAATCTGCAGCACTCGCTGTGGCGATGCCGCTCAAAGAAACCGTCATGGCCAATAACAGACGGCTGTATTTAAATTTTTGTTCTGACATAGTTGTTGAACTCCGTTCCTTAAAAAAGTACCGCGGCTTGTGAAGCTGAAGATGATTTAAACATCGCGGTTGCTGTTTTTGTCTTTTTGCTGGCTCAGATTCACGGGGCCGGCGCGCTTAACTTCGCTGCTCGCTGGACTGCCGTTTTGCAACCAGCTCAGGCGCGTTACTGCCATGTCCGGGTCCGCGTCAGTGGCAAAAGCGCCCCACAACCCTACGCTGCCGTTACCATAGTGCACCATGCGCATGTTGATGCCCTCATGGTGATGGTGCTGGGATAAATGTTTGGCAAACCGGCCGCTGATCGCTTTGGCGTCATCTTCCGAAGAGCGAAGCAGGTGCCAGCCAGACGGGATGCGACGCTCCTCGGCATAGGCTGCAAGCCTTTCCACGGTGTCTCTTTCAGGATCGGTGGTAATTGAATATAGGCTGACTTCTTTTCCCAGTTTATCGCCCAAGCGCTGCGCTATCTGTGAAAAGTGTTCGAGCGATGGAAACTGCTTTTGGCTGTCGATAGACATGAATTGCACCAATACAACCTTGTCGCGTATCAAATCGCTGTAAAAACGGTAAGTTTCGCCGGTGTGCGAAGTTACCGCAACGTCAGGAAACTGATTGCCGCCGCGACCTTGAGTCGGCGGCGGTAAGAGAGCTTTTAACAATAGATCTCTAAGTTCCATTTTTGACATGGAATGAGCTGAAACTTTCTGGGCTTTTTCGTTATTCATACGTACCTCGTGTGAGTCAAATTCAGTGAATACTAATAGGCGTAATTAGTCGCCCTCACCCGGAGGTACAATGTCCCACCGAATCATCATCGCGTGATCTTCATGCACGACGTTGTGGCAATGCATAACGTGTTTGCCGAGAAAATCCCGCCAGCGCGAGTAAAACTTCACTTCCTCGTTAGGCCCGAGCATAACCACGTCTTTTCTCGCATGCCGAACATCATTGCGATCTATCGGCTTGCCGTTGATTTCCAGTATCTGGAACTCTTCGAAGTGGCTGTGAATCGGATGCATCCAGGTATTGCCGGCGTTTCTGAAAGTCCAGATTTCAGCACTGTCCTGTTCAATCAGAGCATCAGGTCTGTTGGGGTCCATCAGCTTGCCGTTGATCGTCCACAGACCGTTGTCGTAATCGAAAACAAACAGACGCTCCCTTCTGACATTACCCAGGCTAATGGGAGGGAGCGTGCGCATGTGTTCGGGTATGCGGCTGGGGTCAGGGCCGGTAGCCGCGACCACATCGAAACGCATGATCAGATCGCCCTGATCCAACTGTCTTCCAGTCCATCCTGCGCCATCTTCACGGATTTCCATACGGTTGACTAAGTAAATGAAGTCGCCGGGCTTGTATTTGGAGAAGTCGACGATGATATCGTGCCGTTCCGCAACACCGAGCCTGATTTTGTCGGTTTCGATCGGCTGAGGAAGCAGGTTGCCGTCTGTTGAAATGACAAAGAACTCCTCGCTTTTATCTGAACCGCCTTCTTTTTGCAGAAACAGTTCATACAATCGAGATGGACCGCCGTTCAGGACACGGAAGCGGTATTTTCGAGCCTCAACTTTGAAATAGGGTTGAATAATCCGATTGACAGTGAACCGATCGCCTATCATGCCGTGCGTTGTGTACATCGCACTGGGCAGATCGTTGCCGGTCGGCTCAGGGTTAAAGAAGTCCCAGATCGCTTGACCGTTCTGATCGAACTGGACATCATGCAGAATCAGCGGCACATCGTATTTGCCGCTGGGCAGGCGGAACGTGCCCGGTTTTGTCTCATCGTTTGCATCCTTTTCATCAAAGAGCAGATAAAAACCGTTCAAGCCTGCATAGACGTTGGGGGCGGTAAAATCCAGACGGTGATCGTGGTACCAGAGGGTAGACAGGGTTTCTCGCTTGTCGAAACCCGCCGGGAAATTGCAGTATTGGTGATCCCAAAATTCGCCGGGGTTTATGTAGTCCTGCGGTATCCCGTCGCTTTCCGAAGCCGTATGTGCATTATGCAAGTGTATCGAGGAACTGGGCAGGGCAAAGCGCACATTGCCTGCACCTACCGGCGGCAATTTATTGATGCGGCGCATGAATACCGGATCGCCATACCGGCAATGGTAAGTCATGCCCGGCGTTATGCCTTTCGCCATGCCTGGCTCGCGGAATCCCCAGGACCAGGATCCCTGGTTATAAGGAAAATCAGTATGATATTGCCACAGGAATTCTTCAAGGTAATTGACGTAGAAGTGTTTAGGCTCAAATTCATGATAACGCTGATGACGCTGGGGATCGGGAGACTTCCCACCGCCTTCGGCAGTGGACAAAAACCCTTTACTTACAGGCTTGGCAACCGGCATCACATTCAACGGCACGACAAATGGTCTTACCGGCGGACTAGGTGCTTCTGCAATACTGGGCCTAAACCCATCGGGAAACACCAGATCGGCCTTACCAATTTTAGGAGCCAAAAGGCCATAGCCGGCCCCTACCATTCCAAACTTCAAAATATCACGTCTTGTTGCCATAATATCCACCCCCCCACATTTTTAAATTTTCGCCAAATTAATTTGCCTTTCAAATTCCCGAAAAGCGTTTTTGTTAGTTTCCTAAACAGAATGAGTTACGCACCCAATTCTGATTCTTATTAATCTAACATATTGATTTAGCCGGTATCTTGAGGTATATGGCTCATTTTATTAAGGGAAAACTACCCATTGTTTAGTGACATATAACCTAGGTTATTTCTGTGGCATATATCCCATTTTTCAAATATTCTTTAAAGATATTGGGAATAAAATTTAGATGTTATTCAGGCAAATGATGATAAAAATTATGAATATCTCACTTAGAAGGACGATAGAGACAACAAACGGTAATAACGCCATCCTGAGATGTCATTAACAGTGAGTTGTAATTAATCATTAGGCAAATCCCCGACTATGCCGGGGAGGCTCTCATAGGTTTTACCGATACGGTAGTTTTTCTTACCTTGAAATTTCCACCGAGAAATTTGAAGGAAAAGAACGATGAAAGACTATAAGAGTCTGCCGCATATGCGATAGGACTGTAAATACCCCATTGTATTTATTACGAAGAAAAGGAAGAAAGTCATCTATGGCAGCTTAAGAAAATAGTTGGGTGATATTGTGCATGAGCTTGCGAAGCAAAAAGGCATTGAAATTTGAGAAAGCCATTTGATGAGGGACTACGTTCATAGGTGTTCAAGTATTCCGCCAAAAATTGCTGTATCGAGCGCAGTCGGCTATTTGAAAGGGAAGAGCGCATAGCCATTGCCAGGAAATTGAGAGGAAGACAGAGAAATTCCAATAGCGAACACTTTGCGGCATGGGGGTATTTCGTTTCAACGGTGGGTTGGGATGATGTCGTTGTTAGAGAATATATCCGGCATCAAGAAAGCCAGGATGACTATTTTGAACAATCCAGCTGGATATGAGTGGCGGCTTGGCCGCAAATAAAAGCCCTTTGAGGACGCAACCCTATAAACCTCCGGCTATGCCTGAGGTAAGTTAATTATTTTCTATAGGAGAGGTTCAGGGGATAGACCATTGCGAGTCGCAAAGAGAGCCAATTCTAATCGATCTTTGACTTCAAGTTTTCCATAAACCGAATAAATATGATTACGAACAGTTTTTTCACTTATATGCAAGGTTTTCGCTATCGACAGCGTATTAAGACCCTTTACGATTAGATTAACGATTTCTCGCTCACGTTTCGATAAACAAGCTAATAAACCATTTTCCCGCGGTTCCGCAATTTGACTTGGTTTTTCAATTTCTTTAAGAGCAGAAGTCAATAAGGCTCGGTCAAACCAGAATTCATTGGATAAGATTCTATCTATTGCTTTGAACAGAATATCAGAGGTTTGAGTTTTCAAAACGATCCCGGATACACCGGCACGAATAAAATCAAAATAGAAACTGCTGCTACAAGGTGATGATATTAATAAAATATGAATATCTTTACACCTTGGTGCTAATTGATAGATGAAAGGAATATTATTTTCATGGTTGAGGCAAGGATCCGCTATGATTATATCAGGCTTCAGCTTATCGACCATCTCTAATGCTTCATTGTTAAATCCAATTTGAGCGATTACATCTAAATGATCATGTTTCATTATCAGACTGGCCAAAGCTTCTCTATATAACGTCTGATCATCGATCAACATGATTGTCTTGGATTGATTTTTAAAAATATCGTCAGGTAACATACACATCGATCGGAACAAGCTTAATATTTCTTTAACAAACTATTAGGCCTAAGTAATTGATTATATTGAAAATAAAAAATGCATTCTCAATTTTGTCATTTCAGTAGGAATTATCACAATCTAATCTCTCTTCTGGATGAAAGTTTAAAAATCTTTTGGATTTATTCGATACTTAACCATAAAAAAGCCCGCATAGATCAATAAGCAATTAATATGTATTACAGAATATTATTAATTGCTTATTTATCATCATATAAGGTTAATCGGAGGATCATAAATTTGCATGAAAAATGCGATTTGAACTTGTCGATTCAAGATATGTTAATAAGATTATTACAAAAGAAATATAGTCAATTATAGATAAAATGTGAAAAATTTCACATTAATTCTTGAGGTGGTTTAATACGCATCTCAAAAAGTCCCCGGACATAAATTAGCCTGAGCCTGAGCGGATTGAAGCCAAGGAAAATGAGTCAGTTGCGTGAGCTGACTGGCATCACGTCAACTTCAGCCAGCGTTGCAACGGCCTCATCGACTGCCTCGATAGCGGCGTTGCCAGTTCCCGCCAGAGCGACTCAGCCGGATTCAATTTCGGCGAGTAGGCCGGCAAGTGCAGCAGAGTCAGATTGTCGGGAATGACCAGGGCGGCGCTATCCAACTCATCGGCAAGCCGATCCGATAACTTTAAGGCGGCGTGAGGCATGGCATTTCTCCGGAAACTCAACACTGTTTAGCTTAGATTCCGGAGATTTCATAAGATTCGTATAATATGAAAACAGCCAAAATCATAAGCATTGAAAAATGGATGAAAAGCGAGGAGGCCAGCCCTCTGAAACTGGCTGAGAGGAGCAAAACCCGGTTACTTTCGCGTTAATTATAAGCAAATGATGGACCGGAAAAATCTATTTAAGGTAGGAATATTAAAAAAATATGATGTTAAAAAAGGATTAGATGATAATCAAAAGAAGTCCGTTGCGTTATCAATATTCTTGGATGTCTCACATGCGTTTGAGAGTTTGCAGTCAAACTGGCTGTTTCGACAAGCAACCAATAGCGGATACAGTGCAGAAGACCTTGTCTCAAATCTAATCGGTTTTTATCGAGCAATTTACCCTGGCAAGCAGTTTATTTCTCTATGTCAGCCTGTTAGTAAGGCTGTTGCGCTTGATATCCGGGATAAATATGGTGAAGTTGGCTCTAATAAAAACTATTCGACTATTCCCTACATATATCCAATTCCACCATCAAAGAATGGTCCTATGAGCATGCAATTACCCAGCGAATTAAACATAATTAAGCCGGCTCAACAAGGCGATTTATTTAAGGAAATAAAGTAGTGAGAAAGATAGTCCCACTCATTTTTACAATTATCATCTTGGTGTTAATTGTAGTTTATGGTGCGCTGGTTTCTTTTTCAGAGAGCCGTGAATATGGCAGAGTTAGTTTAGATTACTACCTATTAACCCCTAATGAGCTATCTCAACTATCCAAGTACTGTGAAAATGATCCTCGGTTTATTTATAGCTCAGCAGATGGACCCAAGCCCGCAATCATACAGTTGCATTGTTTATTTGAGCGAAATCTAATAGACGAATACTTGATTAAAAATAAATTTGACCAGGCATCCCGGAATCATTTTAAAAGGGGGGATATAGAAATTGAGTTTGAAGAAAATGATAGTAATAAGGTAACTGTAACCACGGTATATGAGTATCTATAGCTTAGCAAGGCATTTCAGCGGACAGGCCGCTGAATGTGGAGTTAGATCCGGCCTCCTAAAGCCAGACGGGGCTTGTTGCCCCATCTGTAATGTTTCATGCAGTTGGCCATTGCTGGCTTCACGAAAGGCAAGGTAAGCAGCGGGGTTGGAAACCCCGTCGCGCTACAGCAAAAATCGACTTTTAGTGGTCTTTGTCGGCAATCGCTGAAATGACTGGTTTATGTTTTTGGCCCAAAATGCGCGAAGCCTGCATTTTGGGCCAAAAACATAAACCGGATATTGAAAAACATCGGGCTTTCTTCAAGTTTGGAATTTTTCAGCCCAAAAGCACAGATTTTTCAAGGTTCCTTTAGATTTTACCCGTTTTTATGATTTATCAGGCTGGCTGACTCAGCCTATTGTTTCATGATTTCTTCGACAGCCGCTTTTAATTTGGCTTCATTAGCTTGGGCGGGTTTCATCATGTCATTTTTAGAATTTTTAGCAGCTGCGACTAATTCATCAACAGTTTTGTATTTACTTTTTAAAGTGTCAAAGCTTGGAGAAACCGAACCATTATGACAACCTTTGCAACTATCTGATCCGCCAGCGATTGATAGGGATGGCATTAAGGCAGCTGAAGCCAATGCAGTCATTGCTAACAGAAGTTTTTTCATGCTAGATCTCCTCGGTTTTATTAGTAGTTATTAATCTTTGAGATAAAGTTTGAACATTTTTTCGATGCGGCTTTGAATGCTCAAGCAATTAGACTTAGATGTAGATGGTTTTATTCATCTACGAAAAACTTTCTATCATTCCTAAATTTCAATGCAATTCTTTAAAACCTTCGCACATGACATTGACTGCCCTCAGTTCGGTTCGTTGCCGTGCGGCTTTGAATGACTGCTTTTCGGCCAAATTAGTCTCCCGCTTGGGCCTAAGTGCTCCGTCTTTCGAAATTGTTCGATTGTCTTTCAGAAAGCGAACGTTTAAGGTCCAACGTTATTTGCCCGTAACTCTATCTACAGCGGTCCCCCAATACATGATGGATAATTTTTGCGGGTTCGGAGTCTATCAGTCAATCGGTTCACCAAGCGGAGGGTTAGCGATGATTCAGATCCGGAAAGCTGACGAGCGAGGGCGCTCCCGTCTTAGTTGGCTGGAGAGCTATCATACGTTCTCTTTCGGCCAGTATCACGACCCGCAGCACCAGGGCTTTCGGGCGTTGCGGGTCATCAACGAGGACCGGGTCCAGCCGGGGCAGGGATTCGGCACCCACTCGCACCGGGACATGGAGATCATCAGCTACGTGCTGGACGGTGCGCTAGAGCATCGGGACAGCCTGGGCAACGGCTCGGTGATCCGCCCCGGAGACGTTCAGCTCATGCGTGCGGGCACCGGAGTCACGCACAGCGAGTACAATCCTTCGAGCGAAGACCTCGTTCATTTCCTCCAGATCTGGATTTTTCCCGACGAGCAGGGGCTCGCGCCGGCCTATGAGCAGCGCTACTTCCCGGTCGAGGCGCGGCGCAATGGCCTGCGGCTGATTGTCTCCCCGGACGGCCGGGACGGCTCCTTGCGCATGCATCAGGACGCGGAGCTGTACGCCACCGTCTTGGAAAACGGTCAGTCCGTGACCCATGAGCTTGCCGAGGGACGCCACGCCTGGGTGCAGGTGGTCCGCGGCCGCATTCGCCTGAACGGCCTTTCCCTGCAGGAAGGGGACGGCGCCGCCCTCAGCGATGAGCGACAGGTGGAGATAACGGCCGACAGTGAGGCCGAGCTGCTGATATTCGACCTTGAATAGGAGTGACGATGATGACCCAAGCCAAAGAGGCCCATACCGACTACCCGATCGAAGAATCATTGACGAAGAGATGGAGCCCTTACGGTTTCGCCGACCGGGACGTCGCTACGGAAGACCTGCTCGCCATCCTCGA
>JBPFEG010000029.1:0-331210 GCA_051061015.1 Methylomicrobium sp. | reverse complement strand
GGGCTCCAGCAAGCTCCAAACCCTATCCGAAATGTCGTGGCGGCGGTGGGCAGGTTGGGACACAGTTCTTTAATCTCATCAGCAACTACAATCTCCGTATTATAGCTGACAAGGACTCATCTTGTGACGACACTATGTAGGGTTCCCTTGCGAGAACGATCATTGGAAATATTTGGCGACGAAAAATACTTAGACTCAAGGGCCAGAAACAACACGCTTTTTTCAGGTCGGCTAGCTCTGTCATCAATTGGCGCTTTTCAAGTTCCGCATCCTTTGCCCTACCGAGCGGTTAATGCACCTGGCCAACCGGTTCTTATAGTAGAAAATCATCACACCTATTGGAGTCTGGCCGAGTGGAATGTCCAGTCTTGTCAATATGCTGCGGTGGTATATGGAGCTGGAAAGGCTTTTTGTTCCACCGGACAAGCACTTCAAGAGGTTGTCAGAGAATGTGATGCTAACGGAGCGCTCTACTTTGGCGATCTGGATCCGGCAGGCATTGTGATACCCCTTAGCTTCAATGATGCTAAGGGGACAGTTGTCTTACCTGATATTGGTTTATACCAAGTTGTGCTTGAAAACGGAAAACGGCGATCTTCCGTCAATAGAATAATTGGTGACGAGAAAGCGATTCAGCGTTGGTTACCAGAATTGAGTGATCAAATTTTGGAGCTTTGGGCTTCGGATTACTGGATACCACAGGAGAGTCTTGGGACCGAGCAGCTTTTTAGGAACTGGGAGTGAACTCTGCTGACAAAATTGTCGGCGGTTCCGGCTTAATACTCCTAAGTGGTTTCTACGATCCAGTTGCCGAATAAGAATACAGACAATAGAGGATAAGGATTTGTATTGACGTTTTATACACAATAATGTAGGTTATAATTATATACAGAGGAGTCTCATGATGGCCCATGCACAAACCAAAGAAACAGTTTCCGTTTCTATCAATATCCGCGCTAGAGCCGGACAGCGCGATCTCATTGATCAAGCCGCAGAGCGCTTAGGACGCAGCCGATCGGACTTCATGCTGGAAGCTGCCTGCCGGGAAGCGGAAAATGTGTTGCTCGACCAAGCCTTTTTCACGGTCGACGCCGGCACATTCGCTAAATTTCAGGCGCTACTCGATCAGCCGTTGCCGCCCACGGACAAGCTACGCCGCTTGCTCAAGACTAGAGCCCCATGGGAGAAGTAAGCGCGTTCGACCTTACCCCACCCTCCCCGATCACGGCTGATCACCAGCTAATAAATTTCGACAGCGGCGAATTGGCTTTAAACGATTGGCTCAAAAAACGCGCGTTGAAAAACCAAGCCTCCGGTGCCTCACGTTGTTTCGTCGTGTGTGCCGGCTTGGAGGTAATCGGTTATTACAGTCTGTCGGCCGGTGCGATCAGTCAGGAAGCGGCGCCCAAAGCGATGCGGCGTAATATGCCCGATCCCTTGCCCATACTGCTGCTCGGTCGGCTAGCCGTAGATAAGCGCTACCACAATCAAGGGATGGGCCAGGCACTGCTGCGCGATGCGATGCTGCGCGCGGTCAACGTCGCGGGGGAAGCGGGGGTATTTGCCATGTTGGTTCATGCCTTGACCGACTCAGCGAAACAGTTTTACCTGTCGCGCGGCTTCATTGAATCCCCTTTACAACCGATGACCTTGTTTATGACCATAGCCACGATTCACGCCATTTTGTCTGAACCGGATTAACAGGAGAATATAATTTTTTGAGCACAAATAAAAAAATCGCCGCAGCGGCTAGGGAGTGAACAGTGGCTAGAGCGTGTTATGCACTTTGCAAAGGGGAGGTAGCCTGGACGAGCATGAGCATGGCAAAGACCAGGAAATGCAGACCAGCCGCCGAAATCGGGCAATCCAGCCAAAGCTCGGCTCTACGACCCAGCGCCTGGGCAACAGCACAAAGCCCTGCTTGGCGGCAGGCAGCTTCATCACCTCTAGTCGGATGCCATGCTGCTGCGCGGCCTCAGCCGCTTCTTCACCGGTGTAGCCTTGATCCACGAACGCCACTTCTACGCTGTCGCCGGTGGCCTCCTGAACGGCTTCGGCCAGTTGGGCGACCTGGGCGCGCTCCTGTGCGTTGGCCGGTGTGACCCGCAGGGCGAGCAGGTGCCCCAACGTATCTACCGCCCTATGCCCCTTGCTGCCTTTCCGGCGCTTATAGCCGTCATAACCTGCCCGGGGACCGCTTTCACAGCTGGACTGTAAGGTTCGCCCATCGAAGATGGCCGCACTCGGCTGCAGGCCCCGGCCTTGCGCTTGCCGTAACACTTCGCGCAGGTCGTGCACGATCGTTTCGAAGCACCCGGCATCCAGCCAGCGCCGGGTTTGCGGGTAAACCGCTGCCCACGGCGGCAGGTCATGCGGCAGCAGGCGCCAGGGCGCCCCTGCCCGTACCAGCCAGCGGAGGCCGTTGAAGACCTCGCGCAAATCGTGCTGACGTTGCGGGGCTTCTATGTTCATCAAAGTCAGATACGGTACGACAAAGCCCCATTCATCGTCCGATACATCGCTGGGATAAGGTTTACGTGTCGTCATGCTCCTCTTAACCTTTTCCTCAGCAGAAAGTTCATAACACGTTCTAAACCCCCAGAAACTTTTCTAAACCCTCAATGGATCTATCGGCTCGAAAAAAGGGCATGTTCGGTTTCAGCGCGGCAAGTTGGGGCCTTAATATTAAATAGTGCTCTTTAAACGAACGAAAGGTGCGGGTTGTTTGTTTATCCGCCGCCGATTTTCTAGCAATAGCTTGTGCAACTTTGTCATCGAGCAAACAAATTTGGCTATCCACATAGCGCAAACAACGCACACGGAGTGATTCCGACAGGCTCGCCAACACCTGCAATAAATACAGGAATGATCGATAATAACACCGCACTATCATCAGCCGGTATTTTCGCCGCACTATCATCGGCCGGTATTTTCGCCGCTTGGTCAGGATGGCATAACAATTCCGTACATAATGTTTGGAATACTGTATTGCCCCAAAGTTGCTTCTCCCGCATCAAATCATCGCGCCTGTTTTGGAGTGCTACGCGAAATGACTGATCCGCCTCTTGGCGGTTAGCCACCACCCGCTGATAACCATCCGGCTGCCCAGTGACAATGCAATTTTCATCGAAGCGTCTGCTCAGCAACACTATATTCTGCAAACTATCTGGGTATAACGAATCAAACGGCGCCATGGAACAGACGGCGGGTTTGCGGTCTCCATGAATACTGCAGCCCTGATTTTCGTTCAGCGCCGGGCAACGATTGAGCGCTTCGTAATCCATGGCCTGAGTCATGATCGACAGATAGTAGCGGTCAGATGAACCGATTTTGAAGAGCTGGGCGTCATTTAAATCATCGAGCAGTCGCGCATCTTCCGCTGAGAGCCTGTAATGGCTGCCACCGGCCAAAAGCGTATCCCCGGCACCGTGCCGTTTCACCTTGCGCAAGGCCAGACAACCGACAAACAGTCTCTCATGGTGAAACAACTCGCCGACACTCATCAAAGGTGCGCTGTTACAGCATTTTCCGCAAGCGCGGCAATGAAACGAGACAGTATCTATACCGATATTCGTATCTACCATGCTGCAACATCCGGTAAAAGGCTCGTTGACGTATCCCTTATCCACTGTGCGAAAACCAATATGCGAGATCGGTAGATTGGCTTCATGAGCTTCTCGGGCAGAAGGCCGATAACGAACACAAAAATCGCGTCCGCACAGATGCGAGCCTCCCTTAATAACCATCGGCTGGTCCGGGCCTGGATTGTTTATGGTCGGCTCGGTAGGGGATTGCAGTCGATGAGATTCACGGTAAACATCTTTAGTCTGTTCCCAAGCATTGCCGATTAGATCGTAAATCTTGTAGTGATTGGCTGGATAACAACCGACCGGAGCCAAGCCAAGGTGTCCATCTTCAGCTGTATTTTGCGTCGGGAATACCCCTTACCAAAAATTGGCCAGCGGCGCACCTTCAGCATTTCGCGGTTCCTTTTCCAGTTCAGCCCCCTGCCGCCCAGCCTTGGCAGCAAATTCCCATTCCGCCTCCGTCGGCAAATCGTGCCTCAACCAATCGGCATAGGCCTTGGCATCCTGTAAAGTAACCAGTGTTACAGGTTGATTGTCACTTGCGGCGCTACCGATGCCAGCAGGATGCCGCCAGCCTGCGCCTTTCCGGTAATTCCACCAGGCGTAAGGCCTTTGATTTAACTCCGCCGCGCTGGGTTGGCGAAACACCAAACCGCCGCCTTCGCATTCAGCTTCGGTAATGTAACCTGTAGCTTTGACGAACGTTGCAAACTGGGCGACAGTCACCTCGGTTTGATCGATCCAGAAACCCTGAACCCGTGTTTTGATTTCCTGACGTTCTTCCTCATAACCCAGCGTGGTACCTAAGATAAATTCTCCGCCCGGAACGTAAATCATCCCCGATCGAGACTCCTGGGGCCAGCTATCCGGCAAGCCGGAGTAGCGATTGCAGAGTTCGTTGGAACCCAAGTGAACAGGATTGCCTTCTCTGCTTTGGGCTGCTGTGATTAGCATCAGCGCAACGACTGCTAATATAAAAAAGATGCCGGCATGGCCGGCATCTTTCCAGGATTTTAATCCAAATGACATGATTAAACCTTAATAGTAACCACGTGGCCGTTTCGGATTAACGCCGCCGGTGTCGTGCAAATACTCTTGCCAGGCTTGATAAAGTTCAGCGACAACCTCGGGGTATTTATCTGAAACATCCTTGGTTTCAGCTCTATCCTTTTCGATATCGTAAAGCTGCCAATGACCGTCAGCGGGACCGTAAGGCGGCTCAATCCATACCGCTTTCCATTTGCCACTATACAAATAGGCCCTGCCGTATTGCTCCTCGGCTACCGGCTCGGTATGCAGCGGTTTGATTTTACCTTTGGCATCGCGCAAATAACCCTGCCCGTGTTGTTCTTCGCCCTCCTTATCGGTTTTCAACGGCCCCGAATCTCTATCGGCTTCTAAGTGTCCCAGCAGAGACAAACCCGTAATCGGATAGACATTGCGGTCTTTGTAGGTCACCAAAGGCACACCGTTGACGCCAGTCACCGCAGCAGGTGTTGATGGCTGAGGAATACCCGCCAGTTCCAACAGAGTCGGCGCTGAATCTCTTACATGGAACAACTCGCGCAACGTTGGATATTGTTGGGTTTGTCCCGGCAAATGCACGATAGTCGGTACCGATGTGCCACCTTCGGTCGTAAAACCCTTGCTCAGCCTAAATGGCGTGGCGCTAACTTCAGCCCAGCGTAGCCCATAATTCACCCTTGTAGCTTGAGTGCCGGCTGGTATCAGTCTTTGGTCTTTGCCTAAATTATCGAAATTTTGCTGATTTATTTTTTCTTGCTCATCGGAAATAGGCCAACCCTCAGCACCGTTATCGGAATGAAAGACGATGAAAGTATTATCGTATTGACCAGTGTCCTTAAGATGCTGAATCAGCAAACCGATGTTGTAGTCCAAGTTGGAGATCATCCCCGCATAGAGCTCCATGTATCTAGCTTGAGTCTTTCTCTGCTCCGGGGTCAAATGATCCCAGTCAAGGTTGACTTTGCCGGGGCCGTAATCGACGTTTCCTGAGTTGCCCTCAGGGACGGTGTCGGCATTGATGTAACTGGCGCTGGCTGTGCCATTGTTTGGAGTGGCCTCTGATGCCGTCAATGCATTGGGTAAAGGATCGCTGGGAATGACGTAATCATTCGGCACCAGGCCCAGTTGCTTTTGGCGCTGCAGACGCCGCTTGCGGATTTCGTCGTAGCCCACATCATATTTTCCCGAGTACTGACTCAACCAAGGCTCTGGCACCTGTAACGGCCAATGCGGGGAGGTGTAAGTCGCGAATGCGGCAAACGGCTTGCCGTCCTGAATGTTTTCATCAATGTAACTGATCAGTTTTTGCGTGTAGGCATTGGTGTCATACCAAGGCTGGCCGTTGGTATCGATTGCCGGCAACGTGATGTATTGGCCGTTTTCAGTAAATACCTTGTTCGCGGCGGTTGCCCCGCCGAAGTGATTGTTTGGGGCTCCGCCCAACAAGGTGTAAGAACGTTCGAATCCCCATTGATCAGGGGTTTTGTTTTGCGGCGAGTTGATTAGAGAGCCTAAGTGCCATTTACCGGCGATATAAGTGTGGTATCCGCCATCCTTCAATAACTCGGCGATGCTGAGAGCATTATTATTCAAATAGCCTTCGTACCCTGGCAGGCCTCTCCGCTCATCGTTGGGTGCGCCCATGGTACCTTCGCCAACCAAATGGTGATCGGTACCCGAATACAGCATGGAGCGAGTAACGGCACAAACCGTCGAGGTATGGTAGTTAGTTAAGATACGACCATTTTTGACCAATGCATCGAGGTTGGGAGTGTCGATTTCACCACCAAATGCACTCAGGTCCGAGTAACCGAGATCGTCGGCCACAATGTACAAAATGTTTGGTTTAGAACCCGCCAATGAATCATGGGTTCGATTGTGATCGTCCTTGTCAGCCATCGAAGCATCGGAAACCGACAGGAGGGCAAGCGCCATACCCGCCGATAGTAAGGTATTCTGAAAGGGCGGCCGGCTCTCTCCTGTTTTTGAATTTAACTGTGTCATAACCTATTCTCGAAATTTGATTGAACATCCCTGATTGGGAGGGATCGATACCTGCCAATTCAAGCCATGCTGTTTTTGCACTACATTGACCAAGACCCAAAAGAATGACTTTCTGCTATGCGCAGCTAAAGTTAAGCAGTTGTCGGGCCAAATGTAATTGCCTTAAAAATCGAGAACTTGAAGGTTACGGTCTGTAAATGGCTGTTGAATTTCAAGCATGACCTGCTTATTAGGTGTTCCTATAACAATACATCCGAGTGCTCACTGCTCAACATAAAGATGCCTTGCACTTACTTTACTGAAAAATTAAAGAATTTTTCGGATGTCATTATGCACGCTTACCACCATCTGGTTTTGGCGATTTTGCCTGGGCGCCGCACATGGTATAAAACCGGGTATTGTCGAAGGGCTTATCGTGATTTAAGATGCCGCGGATCTGTTCTGAAACCGCGCTCACCACCAGCAACGGTTTTTTAACCTTTCTTCCCATCTTGTCGAAGGACTGAATGAGAATTTCCTGCCGACAAAAAGCTCCGTTTTAACGGCCATGATAGCGCTCGAAGCGATCTTATCCCCATGACCCACGTTGTCCATCTTTTTTGGGCCCCCGAAACCACCGAGGCTTTCATTCAAGCCGGCCACTTTTATCTTTGGGTGGAATCCGCGGCACAAGCCGCAACGAAATCCGGCAAACGTAAAACCCCATTTCACCCCACCCCCCTGGATGCCGAGCGCTTGCGAGGCTGGTTAAAATCGTCTATCGGCATCACGTCCCGAGAGTCCGATTTTGTGACCTATCCCGTGCCACTTCCTTCGTTCCAGGGCAACCCTCTTCCCTGTCCCGAATTATCGAACCATCTGGATGCCGAAGCGTATGCCTGGAATGAGGCGGAAATCGAGCCCTGGCCCATCCGCTGTTTTTGTTTCAAAAACCGCGCCATCAACCTGATCAACGAGATCCATTTCCGTTTGATCTTCCAGGGGGAAGACTTTACAGCCGGCAGCGATTTTTTGTTTTGGTATTATTTCACCCAATCGCTGCGCAGCATCCTACTCAAAGACCACTATATCCCCGCTTTGCGCTACCGTGCCTGGCAAACCGATAAACACCCTTATCAGGTTTACACCGGTTGGGAGTTTTTATCTCCGACCTACGAATGCCTGATCGATGAGGCGGCCGAACGCCTGCCGCCGGCCGCCGCACCGAATTTTGAAGCCACCACTATATTGCGTCATTGTGCCGAAGTGTTGCTGAGGCAGGCCGCCGGGAGTTCGCGCCTGACGCAAGCCATGGAGAAACCACTGGCCGATTCGTGGCTGTTGCCGGCCTGTCGGCCGATTCGTCAAGAACCCTGGTTGACTGCCGGGGATCTGACGCTTGGAAAGCAGTGGGCAACATGGAGAAAACAGCTTTCCGGCGCGGCCGGCGAAACCGGCTTTCAATTGGGCCTTCAACTGCAGGAAGCCTCATCAGAGCAGCCCGACTCCTGGCGCCTGGAATTCCGGGTGGTATCGCGCCGCGACCCTTCTCTGCAACTGCCGCTGGCCGACTATTGGCAACTTTCAGATCATGCCCGGCAACACTGGGAAAAGGATTTTGGGGCCGATTTTGAGCAGCGTTTATTGATCGATTTGGGACAGGCCGCGCGTGTTTATCCTGCGTTGTGGAAGGGCATGGAAACGGCAGAGCCGTCCGGCATCGATCTGTCGCTGGAAGAAGCTTTCGCTTTTTTAAATGAAACCGCCTGGGTATTGGAAGACTCCGGCTTTTGGGTCAGCGTGCCGGCCTGGTGGACGCCGAACGGTCGGCGGCGCGCCAAATTGCGCATGCGTCCGGCGGCAACCTCCAAAAAAGCGGCACGCTCTGCAACGCAAAGCCTTTTGAGTCTGGATCAATTGCTCGAATACCGTTACGAACTGACGCTAGGCGGTGAAAAGGTCAGCGCGGAGGAATGGACGCAGCTGGTCGAGACTAAAACGCCGCTCGTGCAATTCCGCGGCCAGTGGGTCGTGCTGGACCGTGAACGCATGAAAGACATGCTGGAATTTTGGCGGCGGCAGAGTGATGCGGAAGAGAGTCCGGATATCGGCGATTGGCTTAAGCGCACCGCGGATGAAACGGATCTCTTCGAAGTCGACCCGGAATGCGCCCTGGCGGAAATGCTGGAAAAGTTGCGTGATCAACAGCGCTTGCAACCGATCGAGGACCTTCCCGGTCTGAACGCCGAGCTGCGTGAATATCAAAAACGCGGCGTCGCCTGGCTGGTGTTTCTGGAACAACTCGGCCTTTCCGGTTGTTTGGCCGACGACATGGGCCTGGGTAAAACCCTCCAGGTGGTCGCCCGGTTAGTGATGGCGCGTGACGAAGCCGGTCACGGCCCTTCTTTGCTGATTGCACCGACTTCGGTGCTCGGGAATTGGCGTAAGGAAATCGAGCGCTTCGCGCCGCAATTGACAATGCGGCTGCATCACGGCAGCGAGCGCAGCAAGGATGAAGGGGAATTCGTCTCGGCGGCACAAGCCGTGGATGTCGTGATCGTGTCCTATCCACTGGCGCTGCGCGATGCCAAATTGTTTCAGAGGCTGAAATGGCGGCGCATCGTATTGGACGAGGCACAAAACATCAAAAATCCCGAGGCTAAACAAACCAAGGCGATTTTCAAGTTGAACGCGGACTATCGCTGGGCGCTGACCGGCACGCCGGTGGAAAACCGCCTGCTGGATTTATGGTCGATCTTCAATTTCTTGAATCCAGGTTACCTGGGCAAGCAAGCCGCTTTCCGTAAAGCCTTTGAGGCCCCGATTCAGCGTGACAACGATCCCATGAAATCTGCGATGTTGAAGCGTCTGGTGGAGCCGTTCATTTTGCGCCGGGTCAAAACCGATCCGGCGATCATCCGCGATTTACCGGACAAAGTCGAAAACAAGCAATACTGCAATCTCAGCAAGGAACAAGCCTCATTATACGAAGCCGTGGTGCGCGATGTCGAACAGCAGCTGGAAGCCAGCGAGGGTATTCAGCGGCAAGGCTTGATGCTGTCAACGCTGATGAAGCTCAAGCAAATCTGCAACCATCCGGCACAGTTTCTTCAGGATGACAGCGCCTTCAACGCCGAACGCTCGCATAAGCTGGAACGGCTGGGCGATATGCTCGCCGACGTCTTGGCCGAAGGCGAAAGTGCGCTGATTTTCACGCAGTTTACCGAAATCGGCGCCCGCCTCGAACGCTATTGCCGCAGCCATCTCGATTGCCAGACTTATTATCTGCACGGCAGCACGGCCCGGCATACGCGCGAGAAAATGATCGCCGAATTTCAAAATCCGGAAACGCCGCCGGCTGTGTTTATTCTGTCGCTGAAAGCCGGCGGCGTCGGTATCACGTTAACGCGCGCCAATCATGTGTTCCATTTCGACCGTTGGTGGAATCCGGCGGTGGAAGACCAGGCAACCGACCGCGCTTTCCGGATAGGACAGACGAAAAATGTCTTCGTGCATAAATTCATCACCCTGGGCACGCTGGAGGAGCGCATCGATCAAATGATCGACGCCAAAAAGAAAATCGCCGGCGCCATTGTCGGCAATGACGAGTCATGGCTGACGCAACTCGATAACGCCGCGTTCAAGCAGCTCATTCGCCTCAATCAAGCAGCGGTATTGGAGTAAACCATGAGAGCAATACGCACCTGGTGGGGACAACGCTTTATCCAAGCCCTGGAATCCTTCACCGATTCGTCGAGGCTGGCTCGGGGGCGCGCCTATGCCAATAACGATCGCATTCGAAGTTGGCAGCGGCAAGGCAGCGTGGTCAGCGCGCAGATTCGAGGCAACATCAATCCTTATTACGGTGTCTACAAAGAACCTATTTATAAAACGCGTATTACTTTTCAGACAATCGACGCCGAACAGTGGCGGCAACTGATCCAAATGCTCGGCAGCCGCGCCGCGTTCATTTCCCGCCTGTTGCTGAATGAAGTGCCGGATACTATCGAAGATGTGTTTCGGACACTGAAGCTGAACTTGCTTCCTTACAGCCACAAAGACCTGAAAACCGACTGCTCCTGCCCTGATTACGCCAACCCCTGTAAGCATATCGCCGGGCTGTATTATTTCATCGCGGCACAACTGGACCGCGACCCGTTTTTATTGTTCGAATTGCGTGGCCTCGAACGCGACGAATTGCAAAAACAATTGCGTAAAACGCCGTTGGGCCAGGCTTTGGCGGCGGCCATTGGGGAACAGGACGCCGGCTTTGACAGCGTTGACAGTTACTTCACGCGCGCAACAACACAACCGCTTGCACCACGCATGACGCCCGGCGACTTCTGGCACGGCCAAAGGCGCCTGCCCGAAAGCTTGCCACAGACCACAGCGACCGTTATCCCGGCTTTATTAATCAAAAAAGGAGGCGACTTCCCGGCTTTTTGGCCATACTACCAATCTTTCATCACGACAATGGAAGCCATTTACCAAGCTATTCGCAAACGAGAAAAAGACTGGTGATATTCACGTCCTATGAGGAAGAAAACTCCGGATTTTAGCTTATACTGCGCGCGGTCAAGTCTGCGGATTTTAAAAAATGCAATTACTGTAGAAAAGGTGGGTTCGGCGCGCTATGCCCTTACCTTTCGAATTTAGCAAAGTGTTCCGCGCGCCGAACCCACTTTTTCTCGAAGCTTTATTTTTTTGTGGAAAATGCCATGCATATCGTAAATATGTTGCAAGCCAAGTCATTCCTGTATCGCTCAGTGGAGGCTATCGAACAAGGACGCGAGAGTGAAATTGTGATTGCCCGGAATGGCCGCCCGGCTGCCAGACTTGTTCCGATGGATACGGTACCCTCCGGGAAACGCATTGGTGTCGCAAAAGGCTTGTTCGTGGTGCCGGACAGCATTGATGCGCACAACGACGAAGTGACTCAGTTGCTCATGGGCGAAAGGTAATCTTGAATCTGCTGCTAAATACTCACGTCTCACTATAGGCCATCACGGATAGACAAAATTACCGCAAAAGGCGCGTGATTTAATTGCATCACCCATGACGACCGTTTGGGTCAGCGTGGCCATTGTCTGGGAAATTGCGATCAAGCACTCGCTAGGTCGTGGCGATATGCCGGTTTCCAGTCAAGACGCGAAGTGATATTTTCAAGAATCCGGTTATCGTTTCCTAGCCGTCGAGGCGGAGCATGCGATTGTCGTCGAAGGGTTGACTGCGCACCACCAAGACCCCTTCGATCGTATTCTTGTGGCTCAGGCTCTCGTAGAGCCAATGCGTTTAATGACGCACGATCCCTTAGTAGCGCTCATAGCGACACAATCATCAAGATTTAATGTTATCTGTGACCGGGCGAAGTTGATTGCCCACTCCTATGGAACATAGCACAAGCCGGGATTATCTCAAATAGCCATCAATTAAAGTGAGTTCTTAGTGTAGTATTTAGCGTAACAAATTAAACTAGCCAATTAAAACTCATTATAAATCAATATCCACACATTGCTGCATCATCGGGTTGGGAGGCGGGGTGGTTGCCTGGCTCGTCTTCATCGGACTATTTTATCCGATGTGCCCACAAACCGTAACTTTGGCGGGTAGATTAAAGAGCGGGATCAGTTAAAGGCCGGCGCGCAATGGCTCTACATCCCTTCCATCCGCCAGGACAACGGGTATACGCCTTGCTGCACATATTGAAAAAAAGTCGAATAAGGCCAGTCGGCTACCAATTGAACCAGGCCTTGATTGACCGGATTGTAATGCAGGAAATTCAGATGCCGGGCAAAATCCTCACCATCGCGCAGCACATAGCCGAAAAAAGGTTTGCATTCGAAGTCGCTTTCTTCGTCGCCTTGCACTCCTTCAGAGAGGTCGGTCAATTTGATGAATTCGTTTTTGATTTGCTGCCACAGCAGACTAGTGTCCTCCGCGTCCCCCGGCAGCGTCAGAAGGCCCTGCATATATTTCGGCAAAATCACCAGCGCATCGAGATTGAACGGATACTGCTGTTTGATCTTCACCAGCTCGAGGCATAGCCCCCGAATCGGATGGATCGCCGTTCTCGAAGGCCATTCCGGCAATGCCAGCGTGAAAAAATAAGTTTTGCCGTGAATCCGGTAGCGGTCTAATTCGGTCATGATCGGGTCGCCTCTAAAAGGATATACACTGGCACTGCTTTCTTCAAAATAGAGAGCGAAAGCCGCATACTGCGCCTTTTGAACAAAAAACAATGCCGCCCAGTATCTAAAGCAATAACTGGACCATATTATCCAATCTGAATAAGCGTTGATCGATTTGCGGCGGATAGGGATCTACTGGGGGGAAAAGTGTGTGTGATCTGACACAAATTATTCTTCCGAATCAGGCAAATGCCCTAATCTGGAGCAAAATGATGTCGATGCTTTAGCGGGCATCAAAGCCGATACTTCGCGCTCTGCCTCGGCATCATCCTGTTGTGTTCGTCGAGGTAATCCTGCCGGCTGATCGGCTTGATTAACAGCAAGCCGGCGATGAAACCGCCCGCATGCGCCCAGAAGGCGATTTGCGCGGGGCCGCCGACTGCCGGAACCGCGCTGATCAGTTGGAGCACAAACCAGTAACCGAGCATGTAAATAGCCGGAATCGCGGCGGTCGTGATAAAAAATCCCAACGGAATCAGCGTGTGCACATAAGCCTTCGGGTAAAGCCGGGCATAGGCTCCCATTACGCCGCCGATCGCTCCGGAAGCGCCGACCATCGGCGTGATCGCGCCCGGATCGGCCGTAATCTGAGCCGCCGCGGCAGCCACAATACATAATCCATAGAAGCCGATAAAACGGACGGGGCCCATCGCATCTTCGACATTATCCCCGAAAATCCACAGAAACCACAGATTGCTGATGATATGGAACCAGCTGCCGTGCAGGAACGCATGCGTGATCAGCGTGGAGAATCCCTCCTTGCCGTCGAGTACGCAGACTATATCTTCCGTCAATTGCAACCGTGTGCCGATCGGGGCGGAATTTAACAGTTCGCCCGGAATCAGGCTGTACAGGCACAGCGATTTGACCAGCGGCACCTCGCTGCCGGCGCCCTGCACAAAAATCCAGATAAGAAGATTCAACCCAATCAGTCCATAGGTGGCGATAGGGGTACGAAGGGTGGGATTTTCATCGCGAATCGGAAACATGGAATCCTCCTTTAATCGGGAAAAATTTCTGTCGGCCTTGACCGCCTGCTTAATCGATAGATCCCGGCTACTGTAAGACGAATCTCTCAGGCTTTCAATCGATATCGATTGAGTCAACTATAGAAGACCATTTCAATGTTAGACTCACTCGCTTGCCATTAGGTTTTCCAGTAAAAACGGCTCATCAAAATAACGTTTCCCCGTCAAAGCGATTGCCTGTATTCCCCATTCGCGCATCGCGCCGGCACTCGGCACCCCATACGGCCATAATAAAAACCGCTCCAGTCGGGCGCTGGCGGCGATAAGCCCGTCCTGGCCGAAAAGACTATGGTTCGATCCATCCGGTAGAGGCAGAGACAACAAGCTTTCGTAAGGTTTTATCTGATATAAGGTCGCCGGGATACGATCGCTTTCATTGATGACTGCCGTTTGCTGTAGATGATGTGTCCGGGCTTCAATCCGCAGTAACAGACGTTGTCCGGGTTGAATGGAGCCGATATGTTTCGGACTCAATACGTCTGCGGCATCGTCTCTTGGGGAAATGCTGCGATAGCCGGGGCCAGGAAACAGCAGGTGGTAACAACCACAGGCATGGATGCTGTCATAACCGATCGGAACGCCCTCGGGGCTTAGGGTGACACGCCAGATCATGCTGTCCAGATCGCCGCCATATACATCGATAAGGCCGGTCTTTTCGCGCGCCGGCAGCCAGATTTGATAAATTAATTGCAGCAGTATGCGCCCCTGCCAGCGGGTGTAGGCGTGTTTTCGATATACAACCGGATGCCGGATATCGACACGCGGCCTCCCCTGCTCGGCAAGATAAACCGCGCCGATCTTGTCGGAGTCGTTGCGCGTGTCGATTTCCCAGACCGGCGCAAAATGATCGAACAATCGCTCCAGGTTTTCTTCCGACAGCGTCGGAATAGCCATCGGGTTTTGATAGGCGGCGCGCAGCATCCCCTTAATCTCGGCGGACGTCATAACCCCGCCCGACGGGAGAGCATAACGGATCAGGCGGCCGTGCACCGGCAATTGGTCAAGCGGTTGCGCAAAACTTGCCGCAAGCTTTTCATGGAGCCGTTCAAGCATAAGATTGGCTGGATACTGCATCAGCCAATACGCGCCGATGATGCGCTGCCAGCTTTGGTAGATATCGGGGGCGCGGACGTGCTGCCGGAGAAACGGGCGAGTCTCCGGCCGCTGTAAAGCCGCCTGCACGAGCCGGCTGCCGCATTGCTGTAGAACCTCGCCGACAGAATCCGGCATTGGCGCCTCGGCAAGTACGGCTTTTGCGTCAGCCGGAGGCAGATTGGCGATTTCCTTCAGACGCAGCGATCTGTCAAGCTGCTGCATCCGTTCCAGCCAATCCATATAGGCCGACTCGTTCAGGGGCTGAAGGCGAAAAGAAGCGAGAAAACGGTCGGCTCGCAAATAGGGGAAACCGGGGATTTTCGCTGCGGACCGACCGACCAGTTCATGCTCGTCCAGCAAGGTATCGAGTTTCCGGTACCAGGCGAGGCAAGCGGCTTGGTCGTGCTCTAACGAGTCGAAGCGCACCATGGGTTCCGTACAACCCTGGCCCAACAAAACCATCAGCAATGCTATTGCCGTTTGCGCTCGGGATCGAGAGAGAAAAGTTATCGCCATTGCCAGCTCCGGGGCGGATATACAAACACAGGCGGGGAAAACCACCCCTTTTCAGTATCCCTACAGCAATTAGACAATCCTACTGCTCATCGCTGTAATTGAATTTAGCCCTTAAACCGCGACCGCCTGCCTCGCAGTCGAATAACGCAGCGCTATGAACAGGAAAAACTGTACGCCGAAGATCAGATTCGCCATCAGCAAATGAATCGGCTGCGCGACCGGCGGCATCCCGAGACGGTCCAGCGAGACACCGGCAAGAATCGCGGTCACGATCAGCCCGATCAATCCATAACCGGTACGGACGAGCAGGCTCTGCCGAGGCAAGGTCTGGCGCAGCTTCCAGAACAGCCAGAGGTTCGTTAACAGGATGATCGACGAGAACGACCGGTGCACGTAAAAAATGATCGGAAATCCCTCGCGCCAGAATTGCCGGTCGATGTAGCTGTGTTCGTGCGAGAGGTAATCGACCGTCTCGCGAACCTGCGTACCCATCGCGACCTGCAGCAGCGTCATCCCGATCGCGACCATTAAGACAGTTTTGAAACGGGCCGGCAACCCGCTGCTATCGATGCTCGCAAACGTATCGCGCTGCGAGCGGGCAATGGTGTAGATTACCAGCGCGACGATCAACAACGCCATCAGCATGTGCAGCGTGATCATGTACGGCTTCAGGTTGCTCGCAACGACCGACGAGCCGAGCCAGCCCTGAAAGCCGATCAGGAACAGGTTGGTCAGCGACAGATAGAAGATCGTCCTGTCGCGCCGCAGAAAGATCCGCGACGCCCAGGCGGTCAGCAGTACCAGAATCCCGGTCGTCGCCCCGACCAGCCGGTTCGAGTATTCGGTCCAGGTCTTGACCGGGTTGAACTCGGTATTTTCGTAGCCGCGCTGCGCGTAGATTTCATGGTAATTGGCCGGCAACTGCGACTCGTCGGTCGGCGGCACCCATTGGCCGAAGCAGGTCGGCCAGTCCGGGCAGCCCATGCCCGCGCCGGAGGCCCGGACAATCCCGCCGGCCAGGATCACCAGATATACCGCGAAAATGGTCAGGAGGCCGAGGCGGCGGAAATTCAGAATGGCTTGGTCGTTCATGCGTTGGGTAAAGGTAACAAGCGAAGGGAAATTTCGGGACGGTCTTTCAGCACTAGATCGTAGTCGCCGCTTTCGGAAACCAGCAGCACGGCCAGAAGATGGCAAATGCCGTTATGGCTGATTGCGGTCAACACCTGACCGCGGCTCTGCTCGCCAGAGTTCCGGTCGAGGATCGCCGCATTCGGCTCCGGCGCGGTATCGAGCGCGCATTCGGCCAGAAACAATGCGCGCTTGGCCTTGCCGAGATAATGCGTTCGCGCGACGATTTCCTGGCCGGTGTAGCAGCCTTTCGTGAAGCTGATCCCGCCCAGTTTATCCAGATTCAGCATCTGCGGGACGTGTTCCTCGGCAGTCACGGGAGATAGCCACGGAATCCCGCCGAGCAGATCGAGCAGGCGCCAGTCTTCCGAATTACCGGGCGCATAGCCCTGGTTGGCTACATGATCGGTCCACAGGTTTATCGCCCGTTCAGGCTCGACAATCACCAGTGTACGGAACGGTTTTGAACCGAGCGTAACCGAAACCGCGCCCTGATCCGAATGGGCCGCAAACAGCAGTTCTTCCATGGCGCCGAACCGGCTAACCCCCAGTAGGCAAAGTTCATCCGAACGGTCGGCCAGCTTCACGTCGGAGCGCAGCACGTATTTCTGCAGATGTTTTCTGATTGACTCCAGCTGCTCCAAAGGCAGCACAAGCAAGTAATCGTTTCCCTGTTTAGCGAGCAGGAACGTCGCAATCGCGCGGCCTTTCGGATTGCAGAAGGCGCCGATCCGGGCCTGTCTTTCGGTCACTTCAAAGACATTGCAGGTCGCTTGGCCTTGCAGCAATTTCGCCGCGTCCTTGCCGGAGGCGGACAAGATACCCAGATCGGAAATCGGGTAAATATGGGGCTGGTCGGTTTTGGAGTCGGCAAAAATGATGCGGTTATCGTCGTCGATCACGACCTGCCCGGAAAGCAGAAAGTTTTTCCATTGCGGATTCATGGAGCGGTTCAGATAGTTAAAGGTACCTTATTATACCGTGTTATCCCTTTTGAGCCTGAATGGACGGGTACGCCTCTACCTAAATCCTCCGAATCAAGCAAATGATTTCGCCTATCAATCAATACGTAGCAGGTAGGGCGGATGCCGTCAGAGGCGATCTGCCATTTTTCACCCGTCATCTGGCGGAACCGCAGGTGCGTTCCGGCTTATCCGGGTAATATAACGATGAGGTATATCCATCTAGCCGTCGGATTTTTGAGACAGGCTGTTGATCTCAATCCGGCTACCAAAATCCGGCAAAGTTAACGGGGGGTGGGTTCCATTAAATGGAGCTAATGAGAGTCTCATTCAACTTGATTTGTAACGTAACCCACCGCGCTGAACTTCTAATTCAATCATTTTTAATAATTTTATTAAGCTACTGTTAGTAACTTTAGGCCTCAAATGCGACATTATTTGTTGCCGCTACTTTTTATTCGTTAAGGTCTATGAAAACTGGTCTGCAAATGCTTTTCGGTATTTCCACTCCTATGTCTTTTAGTTGAGCTAAATATTCCTTGATCGAACGTTTTAGTTCGTTCAGTACCTCTAGCTCATTCTTTCCTTTCACCGAACACACCGGGATATCGGGGCTATAACAAGTGAAACCCATACGGGCGGGTTCGATGATGGCTAAATACTTCATTTAATTAAAGATCCTCACTGGTTAAATTCCAATCCTTCCTTTCCTCCACAGCGTTTCTCCCTTTAACGCCTGCCGGTTACCCAGCCAATGGGATTTAAAAACAAATTATGATTAAAGTCCACCTATTTTGAATTTTAAATACCATAAAACCATATGTATGATTGATATGGTTTTATTAAAGAATCTTAGCCTCTTAAAATAGACGTTTGCATTTTGCGTTGAATGCAAGATGCTTTGCCATCCGGCGAAATACGGCCTAACGTCGATCGCGCCCTGCGCGGGATATAAAATTACGACCCAGCTTGGGGTTCGCAACGCATACCCTGCCCCGCTGCCGCAACTATCAAGTCAGGCTAACGTGAATGCCCATCGGTTCCAGCTTGCCGAACAGCGACTAAGGTATCGAGTTGCCAGTATTCGGGCTTGTCGGCATTATGTCGGTTAATTCTTGATGCAGTTGGAGCAACGCGCTGGTTTTTCCGCTTCCCCAATAACGATTAATGACAATGCCTTTCGGTGACTTCCTATGACAGACCACACCGGCAATCTGTTTAATGAGCTCAGATGGCCAAAGGCATCTTGCGGGTTGGGATTATCGCTATGGCTGCGCTTGGGCATCGTTATTGTTTCTTTATTAAGGCGATAGAAGGGGAGGGAGAAGGAAACCTATTGTTGGCAATGAATGGGGATGTACTTCGGCCTATTCTATTATGCTGACAAGTTAATTCGATTTCCGAAACGGTAGCCAGTAGCCTCGATTTCACTTCGTTACATCGAAGCTACCTTCCCCTTATCGTCTAAGACAGCCTGACTCGCGGATCGACTAAAGTATACGAAATATCAGTCAGCAATAACCCGAGTACATACAAAATCGATCCTAGAAACACCATCGCCCGCACCATCGCGAAATCCTGGCTGTTGATCGCGTCGATCGTGTAGCTGCCGAGTCCCGGGATGCTGAAAAACGACTCCATGATCAGGCTGCCCATGAACAAGAGCGGCAGCACGACGACCACGCCGGTCAGAATCGGAATCATCGCATTCGGGAGCACATGCTTGAACAGGGTCCGGGTTTCGGTCAGGCCTTTCGCACGGGCGGTGCGGACGTAATCCTTGCCGACTTCTTCGAGGAACAGGGTCCGGTACCAGCGCACGCCCGAGCCGATCCCGGAGACCACCCCGATCACGATCGGCAGAATCAGAAACTTGAACGCGCTGAGGCCTTCGTCAAAGCCGGAAATCGGCACCAGCTTCATCAGCTTGCCGATCACAAACTGGCCTCCGATGATGTAGAACAAGGATGAGATCGACATCAGGATCACGCACAGCACGAGTCCCCCGAATTCGAGATAGCTGCCGCGAAACAGCACCAACAGCAATGCAAAGCCAATATTGGTCAACAGGCCGACAACCAGGCTTGGCAGCGCCAGCGCCAGACTTGGCCACATACGCTGCTGGATGTCCGCGCCGATATTGCGGCCGCTGTCGGAGACGCCGAAACGAAACAGGAACAGGCCGACCGACTTCTGGTAGAAAATCGTCTCGGTGAGCTTGTCGCTGCCCTTCGCCTCTTCGTTCCAGAGCGTCGGCAGGTCATAACCGTGCTGATGTTTCCAGTTTGCAATCGCCTGCGGGGTCACATGCTTCTGGCCGAGCTGCATCCGGGCCATGTCGTCCGGGCTGTTCACGACGAAGAACAGCACGAAGGTCAGGATATTGATCCCGACCAGGATCGGAATCGCGTAGAGCAGGCGGCGGATAATGTAGTAAATCATCGGGTTGCTTCCGTTTGAATCTTCAATACCTCGGACACGGGCCGACGGGTTCGGCGGCGGTAGGCGTTGACGGCAGGCACGAACATCATAGCAATCAATGCGCCGACCACGGCCAGCGGCCAGAGCACAGGCCGGTTCCATTGCGCGCGGAGCTCGGTGCGCAGGGCCGGGTCGATCCGGATGTATTTGAGCCGGTTGTTCGCCATCAGGTTCGGTTTCAAATTGCTGGCCCAGCCGTGATATAGCGAAAACGTCTTCGGATGAAAGCCGAATACCCAGGGCACATCGCGGCGGATGATCTCCTGCATCTGCCGGATGATTTCGAGACGCGGCTGGCCGTTCTCCATGTTGCGCATCTGTTCGAACAGGCGGTCGAATTCGGGGTTCCGGTAATTGCCTGCATTCTCGCCGCTGAATTTGACCTTGCCGTTCGCCCCGTACAGCAGCGAAAAGAAATTTTCCGGGTCCGGATAATCGGCGTTCCAGCCCCAGACGAAAATCTGCGCGTTGCCGGCGCTCATCTTCTGCTGAAAGCGGTTGTAATCGGTTCCCCGGATCACCAGCTGAATGCCAAGCTTCTGGAACTGCTTCCGGTACCAGTTCATCAGCGGCTTGTCGTCGACGCTGACCGCGGTCGTATCGAAATACAGGATCAAAGGTTCTTTCGTTTTCGGATCGACGCCGTTCGGGTAACCCGCCTCCGCAATCAGCTTGCGTGCCGTTTCGATCGGTTTCCGCTGCGGTTTACCGTTCACCCAGTCGTAGACATAATGATTCAGTCCGGCCTCCCCTTCTTCGTTCCCGAAAATGCCGGGCGGGATCGCACCCTGGGCCGGGACCCCGCGCTCGTTCCGGAAGATCGCAATAAATTCCTCGTAATCGACCGCAATCGCGATCGCCTGGCGCAGTTTCCGGGCCTTTTCGCTGTCGCCGCCGACCGTCGGATCGAGCATGTTGAAGCCCATGTAGAAGATCGAGGTTTCGACCGACGTGTGCAGGCGGATGCCCTTCTCTTTCAGGCTGTCGGTCAATGTCACTCCGCCGCCGGTAAACTGGACCGCCTGGTCGAAACTGTCGGAGGCGATCCCGGAAGCGTCGTAGTAGCCCTGCAGAAACTTGCTCCAGGTCGGAATCGTTTCCTTCTCGAGCGTGTAGACCACCTTGTCGATGAACGGCAGCGGCTTGCCGGCATCCTTCAGCAGCCCTTTTTCGCCGTCCTCGGGCTCGCCCTCGGCAGGATAGGTTTCCGGATGAAAATTCGGGTTCTTGATCAGCAGCATCCGCCGGTTCGGATTGTTTTCGGCCAGATAATAAGGCCCGCTGCCGACCGGGTACCAGTCCAGCGTAACATTCTTGTCGCCCAGCCCCGGCTGGTCGTAAAACGCATCGACCTCCCACGGCATCGGCGCGAAAAACGGCATCGCGAGCCAGTAGCTGAACTGCGGATATTTACCGTTGATCCGGATCTTATAATGATAGCGGTCCAGTGCTTCGACCCCTTTTATCGGCAGCGTTTTCAGTGCAGATTTGGGTTTGTCTGCGCTCAGTTTGGCGAACTCGTCGAAGCCGACGATATAGTTTTTCATGATCTCCGCGATCGGCGACTGGGTTTTCGGATAGGCCAAACGCTTGATCTGGTACACATAATCCTCGGCAGTCAATTCGCGGGTGCCGGTCTCGGCAAAATCGCTCAGAGTCGCTAACGAATCGATTTCGCTGCGATCGAGACGATGGTAGTGGTATTGCCCGCCTTGATCCTGCGCAAAGGCAGGATGCGGCTGAAAGCGGATGCCGGGCTTGATCTCGAGCAGGTACTCGCTGTAGGCGATGTCTTTGGGGTCGGCATCGGGGGCCAGCTTTTGTCTCTGCCGATCATAATAGGTAATCTCGGGCAGGTGTGTGACCGTCAATGGGGTCAGCTGATAAGGCCGCTTCAGGTAATGGTATTGCAGCGGCGGCTCGTAAATCTGCGCGATGAATGCGTATTCGTTCTCGCTGTAGGCGACCGCAGGGTCGAGGTGCTTGGGCCGTTCCGCGAACGACATATACATCACCGCCTGTTTGTCGTCCTGCGGCGGATAAGGATCGTTCCAGAGTGAATCGCGGCAACCCGTCGAAATCAGCGCAACCGCCAGACAAAACAGGGTAAAAGGCATAACGCCGGCAGGTCGAAATTTGATTGACAAAAGACTGGACATCGCTGGAGTGGTCGTGGATACTTTGCGGTCTATTTTATCGTGTTTGCGCATCAGAACCTGACTTTTCGATCGTCAAGGAAATACGCGTACACAGAGTATATCAACAATAATAACGGGAGATCAGAATGGGTTTCATGCAAGGCAAACGTGTCTTGATTGTCGGTCTGGCGAGCAATCGTTCGATTGCGTGGGGTATCGCGAAGGCGATGCACCGGGAAGGCGCCGAGCTGGCGTTCACTTTCCAAAACGACAAACTGCAGAGCCGGGTCGAGGAAATGGCTGCCGAATGCGGATCGAACATCATCGTGGAATGCGATGTCAGCAATGACGATCATATCGAGAATGTGTTCAAGGTTCTGGGCCAGCATTGGGACGGACTCGACGGCATCGTGCATTCGGTCGCGTTCGCGCCGCGCGACGCGCTGGAAGGCGATTATGTGAATGCGACGACCCGCGACAATTTCCGGATTGCGCATGACATCAGCTCCTACAGTTTCACCGCACTGGCCAAGGCCGGCCGGAGCATGATGGCCGGCCGCAACGGCTCGCTGTTGACCTTGACCTACCTCGGCGCCGAACGTGCGATTCCGAACTACAACGTGATGGGCGTCGCAAAAGCGAGCCTGGAAGCAAACGTGCGCTACATGGCGGTCGCGCTGGGCGCCGAAGGCACGCGCGTGAACGCGATCTCGGCCGGCCCGATCCGGACGCTGGCCGCTTCCGGCATCAACAATTTCAAGGCGATGCTGAGCAAGGCCGCCGACACCGCGCCGCTGAAGCGCAACGTCACGATCGAGGAAGTCGGCAACGTCGCGGCTTTCCTGTGCTCAGACCTCGCCTCCGGCGTGACCGGTGAAGTCACTTATGTCGACTGCGGTTACAACATCGCGGGCCTGGCGGCGTCTTAATCATTCCCCTCTGCTAATCGCTCCCACACTCCGGCGTGGGAGCGCAGGGGTGTAAGTTGGGCTAAACAAATGTGCAGCCCAATAACTCAAAATCCTGCTCAGATCGATTCAGCAATTGCCTATTTTCTCCCGCCTGTACAACATTAATTGTTGGGCCTCCTAATGACGTCAGCCCTCCCCCTTTTGTTCACGGACGGCCTGATTTTTTTAGGACGAAATAGGTTGCCGCGAGTCCGAAAAAAATAGCCGCCATACCGATCAGCAACTCCGGATGTATCAGCTTTAAATCCAGCGTGATCAGTTTATTGCCCAGCGCAATAATCGCCACTTCAATAACGAAAGAGGGATTTATCGAGCCTTGCAATAAATAACTTTTAATGGATTTTAAAAGCTCCAATCCAACCACAATGACGAGAAAAAGGGCAAACGACTCAAACAGCGTGTTCACATCGACTAAGAACCGAGGAGCTTTCATAATTCCTACTATAAGCACCCTGCCTAACTCAACGGTACCCAGGACCACGGACATGAGCAAAAGAATCACCAGGAGGTAGACCACACCCCTTTCAATTTTTTCTATGATATTCAGCATATTATTTCCCTAAAAGCATCTTAATGTTAGGCGCATTAAGTAACCGCTAATTCACTCTTTAAACGGCGGCCTATCGTTTTGTGAAATCTGCCTCTCCGGGGTTATCTGATAACCGTTCGACACCTCGTTCTACATAGGACTTGAGGGAATAAGGCCTCTTTAATCAACGGCGTTTGGTCAGAGTCAAAATTTCCGGAAGAACAATAAGCTGCTGCCGAATTCCAGCTTAACTCCATTACTGAACTCGACTGGCCGAATACCCATCAAATTTTTCAAATTAACGAAATTACTATGCTTGTCCGAGGGAAGAGAATCTTGCCGATGGACAGGAGGAGGGATTTGTATGCGTAAACTATTTTTAGCCACGGCGCGGGAACAATCGCGATTGGAGGAAATCGCCAACAGCGTGAGTCATGGTTTAGGGCTGGTCGGAGCTCTGACGGGAACACCGTTTCTGATTATGCAGGCAGCGCAACACGGAAACTCGGCATTGATTATCGGCGCGAGCCTCTTCTCCATAGCAATGGTCCTGCTTTATTTTCTTTCCACCCTCTATCATGCTTTACCGATTGGAAAGGCCAAACGCGTGTTTCGGACATTCGAGCAAGCCGCGATCTTCATTTTCATCGCCAGTACCTATACCCCTTTCACGCTAGGGGTTCTTCAAGGAGCTTTGGGATGGACCCTACTCGGTCTTATCTGGGGACTGGCCATGATCGGCGTTGCGCTGCTGTTGTTCGATAAAATGTCCCACTTAATAATCCCCACTAGCCTCTATTTGCTGATGGGGTGGCTGATCGTGATCGCTTTCGAGCCTTTATTTGCCAAGGTGCCGCAGTTCGGCGTGCAGCTGCTGATTGCAGGAGGCGTGGCTTACACCGTGGGCGTAGCGTTCCTAGCGGTCGACTCTCACCTGCGCTTTGGACATCTAATCTGGCATTTATGCGTCATTGCCGGGACTACCTGTCATTACTTTGCCGTACTCTGGTACGCTGTCTAGCATTCCCATTAACCCAGGATATAGGCTAGACAGAAAAGAAGGGATAATGGCTCACTGTTTTCGGCTAACTCCAACTGTTGCTAGCGTCCGAACCGTAGCTGCTGACGATTCTCGGGGAAGCGCGAGCCTATTATTTAAGCCCATTCGCCACCCGCCCAAACCCTTTCAAAATCTGTATTGACGGGACGATATACGCAAGTTCCGGAACCATCCGTCACGAAATAATCGCCCCGGATAAAAAAATACCCTGGCAGTCGTGCTTCATCATATATAACAGCCCGGCGATGGACGACGACATTCAGTACGTCTATGTCCAGGAAAGGGGAAGCAATGTCTTGCCTGATTCTTTGCATGATGGTGTTCATTTTCTCTCCCACCTCTGGGCAACCGCCAGAGCACGTTTAATCGGAAAATCGATTCAACCAGACGGTTTTTTCAACTTATCTAAACCGCTAGAGAGCAGTAGGCGCTTAATGGACGTGAATGTCAATCTTTACAATTACTCTGACATAGATGTAGTAAATGAAGAAAAAACAATAACTTGCTGTTAACACTACCATATCCCGTAACAGGGGTGGCTATTAAAACTGATCGGCAAACGAATAAAGTCGCTTTTTAACTCGTTCTCATTGCGGGGGATGATCTGTTCGGGCATAACCGGGCTTAAGCTCTCCCTTCCTAATGATGTCGGCCTCGTGTATATCCCGCCTCGCTATGCCTCCATCCCTTTCGGATGGAATTTTTTACTTGAAAAAACGACAGTTTGATAAGATGCTTGTTTCGGTTAATCCCCGATCTATCGCATTTCATTTCAATATAAAGGATTCGTTTCATGTCAGACGCTCACGTCTATCCGGTAAAGCCTGAAACCGCCGCCCACGCGCATATCAACCGCGCCCTCTATGATGCCCTTTATCAACGCTCGCTGGCTGAACCCGAGGCGTTCTGGGCCGAGCAGGCGGAAAAATTTCTGTATTGGGAACAACGCTGGGATACCGTTGCGGATTACGATTTCAAATCGGCGCATATCCGCTGGTTCGACGGCGGCCGTCTGAACGTCAGCGTGAACTGCCTGGACCGCCATCTCGAAAAGCGTGGCGATCAGGTTGCGATCATCTGGGAAGGCGACGATCCGGCGCACGACAGAAAACTCACCTACCGCGAACTCTACGAAGAGGCCTGCCGGTTTGCGAACGTCTTGAAAGCCCAGGGCGTTAAAAAAGGCGACCGGATCTGCATCTATCTGCCGATGATCGCCGAAGCGGCGGCGGTGATGCTTGCCTGCGCGCGGATCGGCGCGGTGCACTCGGTCGTGTTCGGGGGCTTTTCGGCCGAGGCATTGAAAGACCGGATTCTGGATTGCGGCAGCAAATACGTAGTCTGCGCCGATGAAGGCTACCGGGGCGGCAAGGTCGTGCCGCTGAAAGCCAACGTGGACGAAGCGGCCAAGCATTGTCCGGTGCTGGAAAAAATCATCGTGATCAAAAATACCGGCGGCAAGATCGGCTGGCAGGAGGGCCGCGACCTCTGGTATCACGAAGCGATGGCAATGGCCTCTGCCGACTGCCCGCCGGTACCGATGGACGCGGAAGATCCCCTGTTCATTCTCTACACCTCCGGCTCGACGGGCAAACCGAAAGGGATGCTGCATACGACCGGCGGCTATCTCTTGTATGCGGCGATGACGCACAAATACGTGTTCGATTATCACGACGGCGACGTGTACTGGTGCACTGCCGATATCGGCTGGGTGACCGGCCATTCGTATGTAGTCTACGGCCCGCTCTGCAACGGCGCGACGACACTGATGTTCGAGGGGGTGCCGACCTACCCCGGACCTGACCGGTTCTGGCAGGTGGTCGACAAGCACCGTGTGAATATTTTCTACACCGCGCCGACCGCGATCCGCGCGCTAATGGCGCAGGGCGACCATTATGTGAACGAAACCTCCCGGCAGAGCCTCAGGATCCTCGGCAGCGTCGGCGAGCCGATCAATCCGGAAGCTTGGGAATGGTATTATCATGTGGTCGGCGACGGCGCTCGCCCGATCATGGATACTTGGTGGCAGACCGAAACCGGTGGGATCATGATCACGCCGCTGCCGGGCGCGATCGACCTGAAGCCAGGCTCGGCGACGGTGCCGTTTTTCGGGATCAAGCCGGAGATTCTCGATGCGAACGGCGAAATCCTCGAAGGCGCCTGCGAAGGCAGCCTGGTAATCGCGCGCTCCTGGCCGGGGCAAGCCCGCACGATCTACGGCGACCACAAACTCTACATTGACACCTATTTCAGCAAGGCGCCCGGTTTCTATTACAGCGGCGACGGCGCCAAACGCGATCAGGACGGCTATTACTGGATCACGGGGCGAATCGACGATGTGCTGAACGTATCCGGCCACCGGCTGGGCACCGCCGAGATCGAAAGCGCGCTGGTGCTGCACGAATCGGTCGCGGAAGCCGCCGTGGTCGGCTATCCGCACAATATCAAAGGCCAGGGCATCTATGCGTATGTGACGCTGAACGCGGGCGTCGAACCGACCGAGCAACTGCGCAAGGAACTGGACGATTTGGTACGGAAGGAAATCGGCCCGATCGCACACCCGGACATCATCCAGTGGGCGCCATCCCTCCCGAAAACGCGTTCGGGCAAGATCATGCGCCGTATCCTGCGCAAGGTCGCGGCGGGCGAACTGGACAATCTCGGCGATACCTCGACGCTGGCGGACCCTTCCGTCGTGCAGAACATCATCGATCACCGGATCGTCAAAAAGGATTGACGATCGATACAGAGCGCAATACCATCAAAAAATCGGCCCGGCGGCACTATTCGCCGGGCACATCATTTCATCAGTCGCGCTGCCCATTCGGATGAATAACGGCGCGAAAGACTCTATGATCAGGAGACATGAAATGCTTTTAAAAGCGCCCATCGCCAGACCGAAGTCACGGCCACGCTTAATATTGGCCGCGCTGTGCTTTTCGGCGATTGCCAGTTGTGCCGGCACACCGCCAAAATCCACTGCACCGGCTCCGGCCCAGCCGCTGTTTACCGGCCTGGGCTCGCACAGTTACCCGGTAACGACCCAAAATCCCGAAGTGCAGCGCTATTTCGACCAAGGACTGATCCTGGCCTACGGCTTTAATCATCTGGAAGCCGCACGGTCGTTTCGCGAGGCGTACCGCCTCGATCCCGCTTGCGCACTGTGTTACTGGGGCGAGGCGCTGGTGCTCGGCCCCAATATCAACGCGCCGATGGCGCCCGCCGATGTTCCGATCGCCTACCGCTCGCTGCAGCAGGCGCAGACGCTAGCAAGAAAAGCTACCGCGAAGGAACAGGCGCTGATCTCGGCGCTGGCCAAGCGTTACAGCCAAAATGCCGCGGCAAATCGTAATCCGCTCGATGAAGCCTATGCGAAGGCGATGCGCGAAGTCGCCGCGCGTTTTCCTGACGATGCGGATATTGCCGCGTTATTAGCCGAGGCGCTGATGGATCTGCACCCCTGGAATTTCTGGACCCAACAGGGCAAAGCCCAGCCATGGACGCCGGAAATCGTCGCGACGCTGGAGCACGCCCTGGCGACCGACCCCAACAATCCGCTGGCGAATCACCTTTATATTCATGCGCTGGAAGCTTCGCCGGAGGCCGCCAAGGCCCTGCCCAGCGCCCGGCGGCTGCCATCGCTGGTGCCGGGATCGGGCCACTTGGTGCACATGCCCGCACATATCTATATCCGGATCGGACATTACCGCGATGCGATCCTGGCCAACCAGCAGGCGGTCAAGGTCGACAAGGACTATCTGGGCCATGCCCATCCTGTCGAAGGGATTTATACGCTCGCCTATGTGCCGCATAACTACCATTTTCTGTGGTCCGCCGCGATCAAGACCGGTCAAAAACGGCTAGCCGAGCAGGCCGCGGCCGATACCGCCGCCCATGTCAGCCAGAACATGCTGCGCGAACCCGCCCTCACCGGCACGCTACAGCATTTCTCAGCGATCCCGCTGTATACGAAAGCGCTATTCGGCGACTGGGATGCGATCATCGATGAACCTGCGCCGTCGACCGACCTATTGTATCTGACGGGTGTCTGGCATTATGCGCGCGGGATGGCTTTCCTGAGAAAGCAGGACATCAAAACGGCGCAGCAGGAACTCGCGCATCTCGAACAAATTCTCAATAACCCGGCTATCGCTACGATGACCCTTTCCGATATGAATCCGGTAACGAAGATTTTAGGGATTGCGTCCGAAATGCTGCAAGGAGAAATCGCGGCACAGCGCAAGGACTACGTGAACGCAATTGCGCACTTACAGCGTGCGGTCGAAACCGAGGACGGGCTCAACTATATTGAGCCGAAAGAATGGTATCTCCCGCCACGGCAAACACTCGGCGCGGTATTGCTTGAAGCCGGCAAGTCCCCGGAAGCCGAGCAGGCCTATCGGCAGGATTTGCGCTACCATCCGCAAAACGGCTGGTCGTTGTACGGGCTGGTGTTGAGTCTGTTCGAACAGGGCAAAGTGAAGGAGGCGGAGAGCATGAAAAAACAATTCGCCGAGGTATGGAGCGATGCCGATGTGAGACTGACCGGCTCGCGGTTTTGAGGTGTTTTCCCCAAATGTAGGGCGGATAAGCGAAGCGTCATCCGCCAAATTCGTAATCTCTCACTATGCCAAATTATCGACGCAATCGCATTCCCGGCGGAACCTATTTTTTTACGGTTAATTTGCTTGAGCGAAAATCCGACTTGTTAATCAAGCATATTAGCGAGTTGCGCGAAGCCGTGCGCGTTGTCCGGAGGAATCAGCCATTTCACATCGACGCTTGGGTGGTTTTGCCAGATCACATGCATGCGATATGGACGTTGCCTTCAGGCGATGACCGTTATTCCGACCGCTGGCGCGCCATTAAAAAAGCCTTTTCGAAAGCGATTTCGAAAACCGAATATATTTCCCAAACCCGTGTCAACCGTCATGAACGGGGTATTTACCCGAGGGCACAAGTGGCAAAGGCGATTTTGGGAACATACGATTTACGACGATAAGGATTACGCGCTCCATATGGAATATGTTCATTACAATCCGGTTAAGCACGGATGGGCAGGATCGGTAAGAGAATGGCCGTTCTCAAGTTTTCACCGGTTAGTCAAAATGGGAGTTTATCCTTTAAATTGGGCTGGTTCGGATTCGGATAGTATTGATGCCGGCGAAATGGCTGATTGAGTTTCAGTGGCGGATGGCGCTTTGCTTATCCGCCCTACGACCCTCGGTAAAAAACGAACTCGCGCTGTATTAACCGCCGGCCTCCAGCCAGTCCAGGTCCGCATCAGAAAATCCGGCCTGGATGCGAAGCGGCCGGTTGAAAGGCCCTTTGGGCCGTCCGCCTTTGTAATATTCGCCGAGCAGACGTCGGTATTCGCCTTCAGGGTCAAGCCCCTCCTCCCGGCAAACGAACTTGAACCAATAAGAGCCGAGTTCCACATGGCCGATTTCATCGGTCAATATCCGGGTCAGGATCGCCACGCTCTGTTGATCGCCGGTCTGCCTGAATTTCTCAATCAGCGCCGGCGTAACGTCCAGCCCACGCGCCTCCATGCAGCGCGGCACCAGCGCCAGCCGGGCCGGCAGGTGGTTGGCTGTGTCGGTCGCATGCTCCCACAGGCCGCCGTGCGCAGGCAGATCACCGTAATTGATGCCCATCGCCCTGAGATGCTCACGAATCAGCGCAAAATGCTGCGCTTCCTCGTCGGCCACGCGCAGCCAGTCGCAGTAGAACTGCTCCGGCAGGCCGCGAAACCGGTAGAGCAGATCCCAGGCCAGATAAATCGCGACGAATTCGACATGGCCGATCGCATGGAAAAACGCCGCGACGCCTTCCGGGGTGGTCAATTTCCGGCTCGGCATCTCGCGCGGCGGCAACAGCACCGGCCGCTCCGGAAACCTGACACCGTCGATCGGCAATGCCGGCCCGGAGGCTGACAACTGCAGACGGTTTTCCCGCAGCAACTGCATTGCGCGGTGCGTCAGCTCCAGTTTTTCGTCGATGTCGTTCCGGTAAAGGCAGGCTTCGGCGAATTCAAAGATCGAACTCATTGACCTTTCAAGCGAACAGCCGACTCCTTAAACTTTCGGCATCGCACGCAGTTTCTCGACGACCTTGTCGCCGAACTCGACCGTGCTGATCATCTTGACGCCGCTGCCCGGCTTGGACAGGTCGGCGGTCGAATAGCCGTCCGCGAACACGCCCTGCATCGCGGCCCAGACGTTCTTCGCTTCCTCAGCCATGTCGAAGCTGTTTTCGAGCATCATCGCGACCGAGCCGATCATCGAATACGGATTCGCGATATTCTTGCCGGCGATGTCCGGCGCGGAGCCGTGCGAGGGCTCATAATAGGCTTTTTCGTCGCCAAGACAGGCCGAAGGCATCAGACCCAGAGAGCCGAGGATACCGCCGCCCTGGTCGCTCAGGATGTCGCCGAACATGTTTTCCATCACCATCACATCGAACTGGGTCGGGTTCAGGCACAATGCGGTCGCGGCCGCATCGACCAGATAATTGACGACCTTCACTTCCGGGTATTCCTTCGCGACTTCTTCCATCACTTCGTTCCAGAGCACGCTCGATTTCAGCACGTTGCTCTTGTGGATGTTGTGCAAAAGCTTCCGGCGCTTCATCGCGAGCTTGAACGCCTGGTGCATGATCCGGCGGATCTGTTCTTCGTCGTATTCGAGCGTTTCGCGCACATAACGCAGGCCCTGTGCGTTGACGCCCATTTCCTTTTCGCCGAAATACAGGCCGCCGACCAATTCGCGCACCATGATCAGATCGATGCCTTCGCCGATCACTTCGGGTTTCAGAGGCGAGAAATGCGCCAGCGCCTTCGGCAAGGAGACCGGGCGGAAATTCGCGTAGGTATTGTAACGGCGGCGCAGCGGCAGCAAGGCGCCGCGCTCGGGCTGCTTGTCGACCGGGATCTTTTTCGACTCCTCGTGGCTGAGCCCGATCGGTCCTTTCAAAATCGCGTCAGCCTGGTCGCAGATATCGATCGTCGCCTGTGGGAACGCATCGCCGGTCGCAAAATAGGCACACGCCCCGAACAGCGCCGGCATCAGCTCGAAAGTGACGTCGTTGCGTTCTTCGACGACTTTGAGAACCTTGAGGGCTTCCTGGGTGATTTCTGGACCGATGCCGTCACCGGCCAGTACGGCGATTTTGTAATTCTTCATGGGTGCCTTGAGTATATAAGTTCAAAGAAAAGCTGTAAAAAACCGGCAATTATACTGCACTTTGCCGCTACATAATGCTTTCGTAAGCAAATTCGGACGGATTAGCATGATTGAAAATTCAGTGCTGCCGTTTAGAACAGGGCGTATTCGTCCTGGCGGCGAGCACTTTTGCTCTACCGGAAACCGACATACAATGACAGGACTCAGAGTTACGCCTGAAGAGGCTTATGATGAAATTACGGACACAATTGCGTTGGCTGTGCCTTACTGTTTCCGGCGAGGTACCGGCCTGGGTGAAAGCATTTTCGGAAGCTTTTCGAAAAACGGCAGAGGTTCGGAAAATCTTCGTCGGCCGCAAACCGCATGCCTTGCTCTGGCTTTTATTGATTTCGCCGACCAGCGCCTGGAGCCAGGACACGACAATCATTTCCGCGCCAGCCGGCGAGTGTACGCTCGGCATCGAAGCGGACGAGAAATGGCATACGTTGCGTTTGCGCGCGCATCATCCCCGCTATCAGTCCTGCAATATCGATCAGGAGGCGGTTCTTTCGCTTCTTGCCTCCGCCTTCGCCACAACCGAACCGCCCGCGCTGCAAGGCGAATACGCGTCCCTATTTATCGGCAGGCTGATCGACTATCCCTGGCTGTCGCATTATCTGGCCGAAACTGCCCATCGGGACAAACGCTGGAACAGGAAAAAAGGTCGGCCTGTCAGTATGGAAATTAACCGTTATGCCGCCGAACTACTTTTTAACCCGGATTTGCTGAAGCCGATTCAAACGGAACTCAACAAACACGGCTATCGAATCACGGGGATTTCGGTCGAGAAAGTGCTGGTTGGCGGCACTTCCGACCTGCCAGGCCCCGTTCGGAAAAACCTCAAAGGTCGCCTGCCCTTTGATGCGCAGGTCTGGTTTCAGTTGCAGAGGCTCTGAACGAGTTTTGCCAATTTTTCAAATCCAATCTATTTCCTCCGCAGCTTAGGGCAGGTGCTGCTGCGCTTGCTCGACTCGCGTCTCAAGACTTAATTGTCTTTTCCTCTCCCGCCAAGAGCCGCTGAATGTTGCTTTTATGCCGCCACAGCAGCACTACCGCCATCAGCGCCACCGCCCCGACCAGCGCCGGACTGCCGACGATAAACCAGGCATACGCCGGCGAAAGCACCGCCGCAATCAGCGCAGATAACGAGGAAATCTTGCCGACCTTGTAAATCACCAGCCAGGTCGCGACGAAGGCCAGGCCCAGGAGCCACGAAAATCCCAGCAACACCCCGATCGTGGTAGCGACCCCCTTTCCTCCCTTGAATCCGAAAAAAATCGGGTAAAGATGGCCTATGAATGCCGCCACACCGGTCGCGGCCAGCAACTCGACCGATACGCCGAGCAGATTGGCGCCGTAAACCGGAATCAGCCCCTTCAATAAATCTCCTAATAAGGTGATCGCTGCCGCTTTTTTGCCGCCGAAGCGCATTACGTTAGTCGCCCCCGGGTTACCGGAGCCCTGCTCGCGCGGATCGGGCAAGCCCATCAGCCGGCAAATGATAATTGCACTGGAAACCGAACCTATCAAATAGGCCGCAGGCACAAACAACCACTCAATCATATACACCTTTTATCAACCAAAACTTGTAAGCCGAGGGCAATTCCCCGATACTTAACGCTTTTAAAAAAGCGCACATCATAACCGGAAAATTATCATGGACATCATTTTTTTAGGCGGACTGGAGATCAAAACGATCATCGGGATTTATGACTGGGAACGGAAGACTAAACAATGCGTTGTACTGGATATCGAAATGGGCTTCGCCATCGAAAAAGCGGCCGAAACCGACGACATACAATACGCTCTCGACTATAAAAAAGTTTCCAAACGGCTCGTCAGCTTTGTCGAAAACAGTCAGTTTTTACTGGTCGAAAAGCTTGCAGTCGAGATCGTTAAAATCATCCAGAACGAATTTGCGGTGCCCTGGGTCAAACTGACGTTGAACAAGAAAGGCGCGATCAGCGGCGCCAGCGATGTCGGAATCATAATCGAACGAGGCGAGCGAAAACGGTGACCAGAGGCTATATCAGCATCGGCAGCAATATCGAGAAGGAAAAAAATATCCAAAGCGCGTTGCGTTCGCTGGCGTTATTTTTCGGCGGGCTGGTCGCTTCGAGCACTTATGAAACCGAGGCGGTCGGGTTTACCGGTGATACCTTCTATAATCTGATCGTCGGTTTCGACTCCGACCAGGATGTCAAATCGATCGCAAAACAACTCCGTCAGATCGAACTGGACCATGGCCGTACGCGGGAGTGCCAGAAATTTTCCTCCCGAACCCTCGACCTGGACCTGATCCTGTACGGCGATCTGGTAATCAGCGACGGCCGTCTGCAAATCCCGCGCGATGAAATCGAAAAATACGCTTTCGTGCTGGAGCCCTTGGCAGAGATTGCAGGAGATCAGAAACATCCGGTCACCGGGATCAGCTACCGCGAATTGTGGGAGCGGTTTGACAAGGACGGACTCAATCAAAAACGGATCAAGCCGGGCTGGTCCTCAATAGAATAAGGTACGACCGCCGTCGACGGTCAATATCTGCCCAGTCATGTAATCCGCATCCCGGATCAGGAACAGAATCGCCTTCGCAATATCGTCCGGCTCGCCGCTCCGCTTCAAGGCCACGCGCTGCAGTATTTCCTGTTTGGCCTGCGCCGACAAGTCGCGTTCGGGCCAGATGATCGCGCCGGGCGCCACCCCGTTGACCCGTACCTCCGGCCCCATTTCCTTTGCCAATACCCGGGTCATTGCCATTAACCCCGCCTTCGCGATACTGTAGACCGGAAAACCCGGCAAGCCGCGCTCGGCATGGATATCGACGATATTCACGATGCAGCCCTGCCTGACCTTCAATGTCTCCCGTAAGGCCTGCGCGAGAAAAAACGGCGCTTTCAGATTACTGCCGAGCAATTCGTCCCATTGCGCCTCGGCCACTTCGCCAAAAGGGGTCGAATAAAAGGCTGAGGCGTTATTGATCAGTACGTCGATGCCGCCCCGGATTGTTTGCGCGGCTTCGGCAACTTCATTCAATTGCTCCATATCCAACAGGTTGGCCTGCAAGACGCTGGCAGAATCTCGACGCAGCCGGTTCAATTCGTCACATAGATCAAGCGCTTCCCGTTCCGACGATTTATAATGCACGATGACATGACAGCCTTCCTGATGCAGTCGCCTCGCGCAAGCCGCGCCGATGCGCTTGGCCGCACCCGTTATCAATACATTTTTTTGCATTTCTCCCCCGCCATGAAAAATATTTTACTCTTTCTACCGTTGCTGATTACTCTGACCGCTTGCAGCAAGTCTTCCGACTCGTTGAGCAAGTTGCCGGATCAGGCGGTGATCCTCGCTTTCGGCGACAGCCTGACCTACGGCACCGGCGCATCGCCGCAGCGCGATTATCCGAGCGTCCTCGCCAAACTGACGACCCGGGAAGTGGTCAATGCCGGACGTCCCGGTGAAATCAGCGGCGACGGTCTCAAACGTCTGCCCGCCTTGCTGGATCTTCATCAACCGGATTTGCTGATCCTGATCCACGGCGGCAACGACATGCTGCGCCGGATTCCGGCCGAACAGACCGCCGAGAATCTGAAGCAAATGATCGCACTGGCGCACGACCGCCAGATCGGCGTCGTGATGCTCGGCGTGCCGAAACCCAATATCCTGTGGATGTCCAGCGCCGAGTTTTACCAGTCTATTGCAGAAGTAATGGATGTACCGATCGATCTTCAAACGCTGCCCGAAGTCCTCGGAAACAACAGCCTCAAATCGGATTTGATTCATCCGAACGATCAGGGTTACGAGCGGATCGCGACACAGATTCACGGTCTGCTGGTTGAGTCGGGCGCCTTATAACGTCCCGGCGCCTTGGCTATCCACCCCGAGCAGAGAGCACAGCCGGCGACTCACGACACGGGACTTGTTTCGGGCAAACCACGAACCTCCACGATCGATTGCCACAACTGCTTAATCAGCGGCCCGGCCATTGCCGGATCGGCGCTCGTAAAAAACTGTTCGCTTCCGATTCCTTCCGGATCGGCCAGCAAATCATGCACTTCCAGACGGCGGCGAAGCTGGCGCGCGACCGCCTCCGACGAATCGATCACCGCAACATTCGGCCCGGCAATTTCCTGGATTAAAGCGCGCAGGAAAGGATAATGCGTACAGCCGAGCACCAGCGTATCGGCTCCTTTTGCCAGTAATGGAGACAGATAGCGCTCAAGCAGGATGCGGGTTTTTACGCTCGCCAGATCGCCTGCCTCGACCTGTTCGACAAGCCCGGGACAGGCTTGCGGCAGGATTTCGGCTTCTGATCCGTAACGCTCGAACAGCTTCACGAAATTGTGGCTCGCCAGCGTCCGGCGGGTCGCAAGCACGCCGACCACGCCGGTTTGGGTTCGTGCCGCGGCCGGCTTGATCGCCGGCTCCATCGCCACGATCGGCAGAGTGAAATGGTTTCTTAGGGAGGCGGCCGCCGCGCCGGTCGCGGTATTGCAGGCGACCACGATCGCTTTTGCGCCGCGGTCGAGCAGGAAGCGTGTGACCGCGAACGATCTGGCTTCGATAAACGCCTGCGGCTTATCGCCGTACGGCGCATGCGCAGAATCGGCCACATAGATCAGGTTTTCGGCGGGCAACTCGCGCCTTATTTCGCGCAGGACGGACAGACCGCCGACGCCGGAATCGAATACGCCGATCGGATTGTCAGCGAAATCCAAGGCTATTACATCCTCACAGGCCGAACAGTTCGCGCATTTTCTGGCCCGGACTGTCCGCACGCATAAACGCCTCGCCGACCAAAAACGCATAAATGCCGTTATCGAGCATCAGTTTCACGTCATCCGGCGTATGAATGCCGCTTTCGGTGATGATCAGCCGGTCTTCGGGGATCTGCGCCTTCAGATCCAGCGTCGTCTGCAGCGAAGTTTCGAAGGTGCGCAGGTTCCGGTTGTTGATCCCGATCAGCTTGGTGTCGAGCTGCAACGCACGGTGCAATTCTTCTTCGTTGTGCACTTCGACCAGCACGTCCATGCCCAGCTTGGTTGCCAGCTCGGCCAGTTCGCGTATCCGGCCGTCTTCGAGCGCGGCGACGATCAACAGGATGCAATCCGCACCGAGTGCACGCGCCTCATAGACCTGATAAGGATCGATCATGAAGTCTTTGCGCAGCACCGGCAGCGGGCAGCGTTCGCGAACCATTTGCAGGTACACTTCGGAACCCTGAAAATACTCCTTGTCGGTCAGGACCGACAGACAGGTCGCACCGTTCATCGCATAATCCTGACCGATCATGACCGGCTGGAAGTTTTCCCGGATCACGCCTTTGCTTGGTGAGGCTTTTTTGATCTCGGCGATGATTGCCGGTTTTTTCAACGCGACCCTGCCTCGCAAGGCCTGATAAAAGCCGCGCGGTTTCTCGACGGTCTCGGCGAAACTTTCGAGATCGGCGATCGGCGTGCGCGCGATGCGGCGGGCTACTTCTTCGGCTTTGGTGTCGAGGATTTTTTTCAGGATGTCTGGCGTATCAGTCATATCGTTAAGGGATTTTTCACAGAATTTGAATAAGCAATCAAGGCGTCCAGCTTCGCGCGCGCGGCGCCGTTGGCAATTAACGCATCGGCCATTTTGATGCCTGCCTCAAGCGAGTCAGTGATATCGGCCGCATAGATCGCGGCGCCGGCGTTCAGCACGACGATATCGCGCGCGGGACCGGGCTGATTATCAAGCACGGCCTTCATCATCGCAAGGCTCGATTCGGCGTCGGTAATCGCAAGTTCCGACAGGCTCGCACGTTTTAGGCCAAATTGTTCGGGCGTCACCGTATAGATCGAAACGAATCCGTCTTTCAGTTCGGCGATGTTCGAAGGCGCGGCAATGCTGATTTCATCGAGTCCATCGTCCGCGCTGACGACCAGCACGTGCCGGCTGCCGAGTTTTTTGAGCGCCTCGGCCAAAGGTTCGACCCATTCCTTCGCGAATACGCCGATTAACTGGTTCGGCGCGCCGGCCGGGTTGGACAACGGCCCGAGCAGATTGAACAGGGTCCGGACGCCCATTTCGCGGCGTGGACCGCTGGTGTGTTTCATCGCACCATGCAGCTTTTGCGCGAACAAAAAGCCGACGCCGACCTGGTCGACGCATTCGGCGACCTGTTCCGGGCTCATGTCCAGGTTCACCCCGGCCGCTTCGAGCACGTCGGCGCTGCCGGAGCGGCTCGACACCGAGCGATTGCCGTGCTTGGCAACCTTAGCGCCAGCGGCCGCGACCACGAGCGCACAGGTCGTCGAGATATTGAACGTATTTGCGCCGTCGCCGCCGGTGCCGCAGGTATCGATCACATGCTCGCCGGTGACCGGCACCTTGCTCGCCAACTCGCGCATCACCTCGGCCGCCGCGGCGATTTCCTCGATCGTCTCGCCCTTGCAGCGCAGCGCGATCAAAAAACCGCCGATCTGCGCATCGGTCGCACCTCCGCTCATGATCTGGCGCATCACCGCGCGCATTTCATCGTGGGTCAGGTTCCGTTTATCGAGCAGTTTTTGTAGAGCTTTTTGAATTTGCATCGGCGGGTCTTGGCGTGCCAAGGAAAATGGGTCGGGTAGCCTTCGATTTCGAGTATTCCATCAACAGCGTATTGGCTACACAATGCGTGCTCTGCACGTTATCGCTCCAAAAAATTCCGCAGTAGATCATGGCCATGCTCGGTCAGGATCGATTCAGGATGGAACTGCACGCCTTCGATGTCGAGCGTTTTATGGCGGACGCCCATGATTTCGTCGAGGTTGCCGGCTTCGTCCTGGGTCCAAGCGGTGATTTCGAGACAATCGGGCAGGGTTTCCTGCTCGATCACCAACGAATGATAACGGGTCGCGGTGAAGGGGTTTTTTAGGCCCTTGAACACGCCGACATTATGGTGGTAAACCTCGGACGTCTTGCCGTGCATGATCTGCTTGGCATGCATGATGTTGCCGCCGAACGCGTAGCCGATGCTCTGATGGCCGAGGCAGACACCGAGGATCGGGTAACGGCCGGCAAATGTCATGATCGCCTCGACCGATACGCCGGCTTCCCGCGGTGTACAAGGGCCCGGCGAAATAACGATTTTGTCGGGGGACAGGCGTTCGATGTCTTCGACCGTAACCTGGTCGTTGCGCACGACCGTCACATCGGCGCCGAGCTCGCCCAGATACTGCACCAGGTTGTAGGTGAACGAATCGTAATTGTCGATCATCACCAGTTTGATTGCGCTCATGCGTCTTCTCCTTCGAGCCCCGCTTCGGCCATGCTGACCGCGCGGAAAATGGCTCGACCTTTATTCATCGTTTCGTCCCACTCATTGCGTGGAATCGAGTCGTAGACGATCCCGGCACCGGCCTGGATATGCAGCATGCTGTCCTTGATCACGGCCGTGCGGATCGCGATCGCGGTGTCGAGGTTGCCGGACCAGGCGATATAGCCGACCGCGCCCGAATAGACGCCGCGCTTGACCGGCTCCAGTTCGTCGATGATTTCCATCGCGCGGATTTTCGGTGCCCCGCTGACGGTGCCGGCCGGAAAGGTTGCGGCGAGCACGTCGAACGCATTTTTGCCCGGCTTCAGCCGGCCGATCACATTGGAGACGATGTGCATCACATGCGAGTAGCGTTCGACGATCATCTTGTCGGTCAACTGCACGCTGCCGATTTCGGCAACGCGGCCGGTGTCATTACGGCCGAGATCGATCAGCATCAGGTGTTCGGCGATTTCCTTCGGATCGGCCAACAGCTCCTTTTCGAGCGCAAGATCCTGTTCCTGCGTTGCGCCGCGTCGGCGGGTGCCCGCGATCGGACGTACGGTCACGATGTTGTCTTCGAGGCGGACCAGGATTTCCGGCGACGAGCCGACGATATGAAAATCGCCGAGGTTCAGAAAGAACATGTACGGCGACGGATTCAGGCACCGCAGTGCCCGATACAGATTCAAGGGCGCCGCGGTATAAGGAATCGACAGACGCTGCGACAGGACCACCTGCATGATATCGCCATCGGTGATGTATTCTTTCGCTTTGCACACCGCATCTTCGAAGCCTTGCTGGGTGAAGCCGGAAACGAAATCGGACTCGTTGACTTTTTTGGGCGCCGTATGCCTTGCCGGTTTGGCCTGCACTTCGCGCAGCTTGATCGACCACTCATACAAACGCTGCAGCGCCCGTTCGTAAGCCTGGTCTTCGGCCGGGTCGGCATGGGTCAACAGCAGCAGTTTGCCGGACAGATTGTCGAACACCAGCATTTCTTCGGACACCATCAGCACGATATCCGGAGTGCCGAGCGGATCGGGTTTGCCGGCGCTGGCGAGGCGCGGTTCGATATACGAAATCGTCTCGTAGCCGAAATAGCCGACCAGGCCGCCGTTAAAACGAGGCAGATCGTCGATGTCCGGCACCTTGTAGCGCGCCTTGAACTGCTCGATCCACAGCAGTGGATTATCGAGCACGGCCGTTTCGACGATCTCGCCGTTTTTTTCCAGATTAATCCGGTTGCCGATCACCTTCACGATCGTTTTGCAGGGGAGTCCGATGATCGAATAGCGTCCCCATTGCTCGCCGCCGTGCACCGATTCGAATAGATAGGAATAAGCGCCGTCGGCCAATTTCAGGTACGCGCTGAGCGGCGTATCCAGATCGGCCAGCACTTCCCGGCTGACCGGGATGCGGTTATAGCCCTGGCGGGCGTATTGATTGAATTGTTCCGGGGTCATTCTGTTTATTCAAACTGCGTTGTGCGTTAACGGTGCCACGGCAAATGCGTAGGGTGGGTTACGACGCGCATGTGAACGGACACTGATATATTATCAACCTTTGCTGCGCGTCGTAATCAACCAATGTTGCAGAGAAAGGTGAGTTAGCCGCGCGGAAGCGCTTCCGGATTCGCAAAGATTAGGGGCAGAGCGCGCCGAACCCACCCTCCATGATTTATTTGCCGGCTTTCGCGAGCTCGGCGCGCATGTCGTCGATGATCTTTTTGTAATCCGGCTTGCCGAAAATCGCGGAGCCCGCGACGAACGTATCGGCGCCGGCTGCCTTGATTTCGCGAATATTACTGCCGTTAACGCCGCCGTCGATCTCCAGACGGATATTCAGGCCGCTGTCGTCGATTTTCTTGCGCACTTCACGCAACTTGGTCAATGCAGACGGAATGAACGACTGGCCGCCGAAGCCTGGATTCACCGACATCAAGAGGATCATGTCCAGCTTGTCCATGACATAATCCAGATAATGCAATGGCGTGCCCGGATTGAATACCAGACCGGCCTTGCAGCCATTGTCCTTGATCAGTTGCAGGGTGCGGTCGATATGCACGGAAGCTTCCGGGTGGAAGGTAATGATGCTGGCGCCGGCCTTCGCGAAATCGGGAATGATACGGTCTACCGGCTCGATCATCAGATGCACGTCGATCGGTGCGGTCACGCCGTGCTTTCTGAGCGCTTCGCAAACCAGAGGGCCGATGGTCAGATTCGGCACAAAATGATTGTCCATCACGTCAAAATGCACAATATCAGCGCCGGCGGCCAGCACGTTATCCACTTCCTCGCCCAATTTGGCGAAATTGGCCGACAGAATGGAAGGCGCGATCCAATTTTCGTTCATTATCGTCTCCTCGCGGTTAATCTTGGTTAAAATAGCCCATTATATCTTTTTTTTTGCCGGCGGGCTTCGATATACAATAACCGTTTGTAATCTTAACGGAAAATTTGCACGATGAAACTGGTTACCTTTACGCATAATCAATCTACCCGCGTCGGTGCGGTCGTCGATGACGCAGTGGTCGATTGCCAAGGCAATCCCGTCATTCCGGCGCGGATGCTTGACTTCCTGGCGGCTGGAAGTGAAGCGCTGGCGGCGATGCAGGCCCAGATCGACAGCGGCATGCACCGGATTCCGTTCAAGGAAGTCAAACTGGAAGCACCGATCCCCAGGCCCGGCAAGTATCTCGCGATCAGCCTGAACTATGCGGATCATATTGCCGAAACCGGCAAGGACAGGCCCGAATACCCAAGCTTCTTCACCAAGCAGAGCACCTGCGTGATCGGCAGCGGCGAGGCGATCCAAAGCCCCAAAGTATCGGACAAACTCGATTATGAAGGCGAGCTGGCGTTCGTGATCGGCCGGCGCTGCCGCCATGTGCCGGTCGAAAAAGCGCATGAAGTGATCGCCGGTTTCACGATTGCAAATGATGTTTCGGTGCGCGACTGGCAGGCGCGCTCGCCGACGATGATGATCGGCAAGTCGTTCGATACCGCAGGCCCCCTGGGACCATGGATAGTCACTGCCGACGAAATCACAGACCCTCACAACCTGAACCTGAAGACCTGGGTCGATGAAGATCTGCGTCAGAACGCGAATACCAGCCAGATGCTATTCAACTGCTATGAAATGGTCGCCTATCTGTCCGAAGCGATGACGCTGGAGCCGGGCGATGTAATCAGTACCGGCACCCCCGCAGGCGTCGGTGTCAAAATGTATCCGCGCGGTTATTTGAAGCCGGGGCAAACGGTCAGAATCGAAATTGAAGGCATTGGCACGCTGGTCAATCCGGTCATTATGGAACCGTAAGCAGCTCGATTCAGGAAGCGCGTTTAACCGGAGTTGATGCGCCTGATTTTTGCGGCTGCGATTTATCGGCTTTTCTTCGGGGATAAGGAAACAAAACCGTCACCTTCAGGCCATCCAGTTCCGATACGCCGAGATTGAACTCGGCGCCGTGGATCGCGACGATCCGCTCCGCAATTGAAAAGCCAAGCCCGGTTCCCTGCGCCACACTGGCGGTTTCCGATAAGCGATGGAACCGTTTGAGCGACTGTTCGTAAGCGTCGGGATTGATGCCCGGCCCCGAGTCCTCGACGCGCAATTCCACTTGTTTTTCTTTATCGGTCAGATAGATTTTGATGGTGCCGTACTCCGGCGTGTATTTAATCGCATTATCGATAATATTGCGGATTAAGATATTGATCAATGGCGGATTCCCGACGATTTCCGCGGAGGATTCTTCGATGAATTCAACGTCTATCGATTTTCTGTACGCGTCATGCTCCAAATCCGTGATGACCTGGATAATCTCGGAGGACAATTTGACCGTAGTCTTTTCGAGGTATTCGGGACCTGAATCGATGCGCGAGAACGTCAGCAATTGCTTCACCATATAGCTCATCCGGTTGACCGCCTGCTCTATTCTTTTTAAAGCCTGGCGCTGAATCTGCTCGTCCTGCGTTTTTAGCGCGACCTGCACCTGTGTCAGCAAGCCTGCCAATGGCGTTCTCAATTCATGAGAAGCGTCCGCGGTAAAGCGGCGCTCATGTTCAAACGCTTTTTCAAGCTGGCCGAACAGGCTGTTCAGTGCATTGACCATCGGCACCAGTTCGTTCGGCAGATTGTCAACCGATAAAGGCTTGAGATAGCTGACTTCCCGTTGTGCCAGTGCCTTTTGCAACTGATTCATCGGCGTCAACGCATTGCCGATGATAAACCATATCACCAGCGCCAAAACGGGCATGCCGATCAGAAACTGCGTGACCAATTGTTCGGAAATTTCATCGGTCAATTGCTGGCGGATCGCTTCCTGCTGACCGACATGAATCACATAATCGCCCGCCTTGTTCGATACGCTGAAAACATGCCATAAACTGCCTTCGCTTTGAACTTCGCTGAACCCCTCCTTGGCGAAGGTAAACGGAACCTGGGGAGCACTTTCGGAACGCAGCAGCAAGCCTTTATTTTTAGACCACAACTGAAAGGCAACCTTTCTTTCATACTTCAACCGAAGCGCATCATCCTTCTGCGAATCGTTGAATACATGCCATACCATCCCTTCCTGGTCGGTGTCCTTGAAGCCCTCTGTCAACAAGCCCGGCTTTTTCCCGGAATTCAATAACAGTCCCTTCTCTTCCGACCATAACTGATAAGCCAGTTTTTTTTGATAGGTTTCGGTAAAATTGACACTCTCACCGCCTTTGGCCAAGCGCCCTTGTTGCCAGTAATCGGGCAGCGAACCATCCAGCAACAGGCTGTCGACAAAAGCCAGCAGCACTTTACCCGACTGAGCCAGTTCCGCATCGAACAATTCGGCAACTTCGTCACGGGTCGCTTTATAACTCGAGTAGGCGGTTACGCCCCAGATCACCATCGTTGCCGACAACAGGGATACCAGCAGTAATTGCCGTAAAGAATAATTCATCAGCCTTCTTCGGCGTCAATAATGTAGCCAACCCCCCTGACTGTCCGAATCAAGCTAGGATCGAGTTTTTTCCTCAGATAATGAATATGCACTTCGACCGTATTGCTTTCGATATCGGAATCCCATGAATACAGACTCTCTTCGAGGCGAGCCCTGGAGACGACGCGACCGATGTTGCCCATCAGAAAACTTAAAATTTCGAATTCCTTTTGCGACAGATCAACCCTTTCGTCATTGTACGTCACGATATGGCCGGCAGGGTCCAGGACCAGCCCTTTATGATCGATAGTCGGCGTACTGCGGCCTTCCTGCCGTCTGGCCAAGGCGCGCAAGCGAGCGCAGACTTCGGTCAGATCGAACGGCTTGATCACGAAGTCATCCGCGCCGCCGTCGAGTCCTGCCACCCGGTCGGAAATGGTGTCGCGGGCAGTTAAGACCATTACCGGCGTCTCATCCTTGCGGGCGCGCAAATCCCGCAGCAGTTCCATCCCATCCACGTCGGGCAGTCCCAAATCCAGCACAATCAGCTCATAGAGATTATTTTTCAGCGCCTCTTCGGCAAGCTTGCCGGTAGTAAACCAGTCAACCGCGTAGCCTTCCATTTTCAGGCCGGCTGACAGTCCTTCTCCGAGGATTTCATCATCCTCAACTAATAAAAGTCTCATGTAATTCCTCTATCTCATTCAAAAAGTCGCGCGGCACTTATTAAAATACCGTCCGCTCGTCAGTTTACGATTGCGGAGGTACATAACCTTCCGGCATCTCGTTATTGTCCTCGAACAAAAACTTGTCTCTTTCCTGCGCCAGAAAAGCCTTGGCTTTCGGATCAAAGCTGGCCAATCGATATTCATTGATCAACATCGTCTGCTTGGCGATCCATTGCTGCCAAGCCTGTTTCGATATTTTTTCATAGATTTCCTGTCCTTTAATGCCCGGGAAAGGCGGATCATCGAAACCTTCCAACTCAATCCCCAGCTTTGCACATTTAACCAGTCTTGCCATATTTATCCTCGTAATTTTGATAGTGTTTCAATAACTGTTTGATCGGCGCAGCCAAACCTAACTGATCAATCGAATCGAGTCGATGCCAGTCTGCTCTGCCCTGTTCATGGATGCCGCTCATGCTGCTGTCGGTCACAATTACCAGCGGCGTATAATCGAGATGATAATGCGAAAAGGTATGACGACGGTTATCCATCAAATCCTTGTCCAGAATCGCGATATCGCGATCCCGGCACCAGGCCTCGGCCTGCTCGTGAGTTTCAAACTCGGGTAGACACCATAACCCACCCCAAATTCCGACAGGCGGACGTTTTTCAAGAAAAACTTGCTGCCGTGTATTAGCGAGCAACAAAAACACCCGCTGTTTGACCGGTAAAATTTTAGCCGGTTTCGGCGCCGGAAAATCGGTAACCCGCCCCCCCATAAAAGCCAGGCAATCGGCACTCACAGGACATACATCGCAAGCGGGGCGGCTTCGCGTGCAGACCGTCGCGCCCAGATCCATGATCGCTTGCGTGTAATCCGCCACCCGATGCTCGGGCGTCAGCACTCGGCTGAGCTCCCATAACCGCTTACTCACCTTCGCCTTGCCAGACCAACCCGGTATCGCCTGATAACGCGACAATACTCGCCGCACATTGCCGTCCAAAATCGGATAGCTTCTGTCATACGCAATGCTCATGATTGCACCGGCGGTCGACAAACCGATGCCGGGTAATTGATGAAGTTCTTCGAGGGAATCGGGAAATCCACCCCTCTCTTTGATTTTGAGCGCAGTTTGATGCAAATTGCGCGCCCGCGCATAATAGCCCAATCCTGACCAGTACTGTAACACCTCATCAACGTCCGCACTCGCCAACGATTCGACGGAAGGGAATCTGGACATGAATGCATTAAAATAGGGAATTACGGTGGCGACTTGCGTCTGCTGCAACATCGTCTCGGAAACCCATACCCGATAAGGCGACTTGTCCTGTTGCCAGGGCAAATCCTTGCGCCCGTGTCGGTCAAACCAATCAAGAACGCGCTCATTAAACGCTAAACTGTTCATCAGGATCGTCTAAGGCTAAACAAACTAGAACAATTGCTTCAATAAATCGCCGACGCCGGGCCCTAGTTTTTTATCCAGTTTCTCTTTCAATTTGTCTATTTTATCTTTATTTTTATCAAGGAATTTCTCAATTTTTGCCTTGTTCTTTTCGGTCAGTAACGCGGCTGTATCCAGTCGATAGCCGGGATCCGCCAGCGTTCCGGTCATATCAATCACGATCGGCGTGCTGTGGAATTTTTCCGGTTCCGTTGCGGTCCCCTGCGCTTTAACAAGGTTGGCAATAAAGTGGTAATCCACCCCGCCGGTGTCGACATTCGTAGCCCCGCTGCCGGTTATCCGGAAGCGGGATGATTTGACTAACAGGTCTTCACTCCGTATCACGCTTTCGGCTAATTTTCCCGTGCCGGAGATTTCAGCAAACTCAAGCCCATTGCCGCTACCGGCGGGAAGCGGGGTCTGATTGAGCAGACCGATCCCCTGATCGATAATTTTCAAAAATTTTACATCCTTGATCGTACCCTGTTTAATCACGAAGGCCAGGTCTCCCTTCAGATTATGCCTGATCTGCTTCGGATCATGACCCTGCCCTTGCAACGACGCCGATCCGGTCAGCACGCCGTTCATTGCGATTTTACTCCCGATAACCTTAAGAATGGCTTCAATGTCGGCATGGTCGATCTTTTCGGTCAATGCCATCGTTGCGCCACTGTCTTTTGTCTTGAAGTCCACACTGCCTGAATAGCCGCCTCGGTAAAACTGGCTGATGTCTTGCCGGGTTTGTACGACACCCTGCTTCGCATTCAGTTTCAGGTTTAGGTCATCGGCGGTCATTCCGTTCATCTTCAGATGCTGCAAATGCAGTTCGCCTTGCGCATCCAGTTTCCGCAACCGCTCGATCGGCAGTTTCGAGAGCGCAACCGCTATAGCCGCGGAGGGGCTGACCAGCTTGTTTTTGTTTTTCGGATCGGGCGGCAAATAGCGGTCGATGTCGACGGCATCGACGACTAAATTGAAACGAATCGTCGGCGCTTCCCCTCCCTCGATACGCGCCTCGCCTTGCAGTACAGTATCATCCAGCTTTCCACGCAATGCGCTGACAGCAAGGGTATTTTTCACCGCATGCACATTAAAATCGGCCTGTAAACGACTGAAGGCTTTAGGATCCTGAAATTTCGGCGCCGCTATTTCTAAGCGCTGTAACAGTTCGCCGGGGTTGAATTCCGCAATATCGATGCTCGCTTCGACATCGGCCTCGTCTAATAAATGGATTCCGGTCAGCCTGGAGGTAATGGACAATCCGCCGGATTGCATTTGCAGTTTGTCGATCCGGATTTTTTGCGCTTCTTTTTCGAAGAAGATTTCCGGTGCGGCAAGCGTTGCCTCTAGGGTTTTACCAGACAACGTCTTCCCTTCCCTGATTAATGTCAACTCGGTGTCGGCAAAATTTGCGATAGCGAGATCCTGCGTGGCCCTGGCTCGGGTTTTCAAGTCAATCCGGTCCTGATAACCGGATTCCGGCCGGACAATGGCTAACTTCGCAGCAATATCCGTAAACTGATCCCATTGAAAAGTGCCGACATCCAGGTTGATATTCTCGATATTAAAACGCTTGCCCGCTTGGCGATCATCCCACGTAATTACTGCATCTTTCAGCGATACGCCACCGATGCTCGAAAATTGCAGACCAGTTTCTTCCTGAGTTAATTGAGTATCCTTTGGGGTAGAAAAGGGCTGCGCATTCGCCCCGTTTGCTGCATCAGCAAAACTCCAATTATTCAGACCATCCTGGATACGGATCAAATTCAGCCGCAAACCTTTCAAGTCGATGCGCCTGATTTCAAGCTTTTCGCGGAGCAGCGGCAAGACGTTGACTTTAACCTCGGCCTGCTCGATGCTAAGGAAGTCCGCATCCGGAAAACCCGGAATATTTTTAATCCGAATCCGCTCGGTTGCAATCCCTAGCGACGGAAAGACAGACAAATGTAAATCGCCCCCAAACTCGACTTCGCGCCCGATTTTTTCCTGAATGGCCTCGGCTATGCGCGGTTTGAACTGATTCGGATCGATGATAAATGGCAAGATTCCAATCACAACGGCGAGCAGTAAAATCACGCCCCCCGAAATGACAGCAAATATTTTCAACGTTTTCCTCATAATTCTTCCCTTGCGATAAAATATGCCGTGAAGGCCGAATATGGAATATGATTAGCACCTGATCGTTGCGACCCGGGCAAAGCTGGGAAGCAGCACATCAAAATAACAATGAAAACAGGGTGAGACGATGTTATATCTAGCAAAATTCGCCGGAGTGGCAATTCTGGTCTGGTTTTATTTAACCGCAAAAGAGAAGGGGCAGCCGACGCTGCAATGGGCTGTAATAGGACTGATCGGTTTTTGGCTGACTTGGTGGTTGGTCAAATTGTCGGTGCTGCATCCGATCGGCGACATGCTGGCCAAGAGTCCGACTTCCTTATTCCTGGTGACTCAAATTCCGGCAATTGCGGGCATTATCGTGTGCTTCTTCATTCGCAAGAAGTTAATCGCGAATGCCGCAAAAGAAACCGTTTCGGACAACGATAACTAATACCGATCAAGACGCACTTATCGAGCAGGGCGCATTGCTTACCGCAATGCGCCCCACCATCACTGTCTCTGTGACAGTTCTTCAAAAGTTATTATAACTTTTCAGCATTTTTATCCAGATATTCCGCAACGCCTGTAGGGCTTGCATTCATGCCTGCATCGCCTTTGTTCCAGCCGGCCGGGCAAACTTCACCGTGCTCTTCGTGGAATTGCAGCGCATCGACCATCCGAATCAGCTCATCCATATTACGGCCCAACGGCAAATCGTTGACGACTTGATGACGCACGACGCCGTCGCGATCAATCAGGAAGGAGCCGCGATAAGCCACTCCAGCTTCTGCCTCAACGTCGTAATCCTTGCAGATGCTGTGAGAAATGTCGGCCGCCATCGTATAACGGACCGGCCCGATCCCGCCTTTGCTGACCGGGGTGTTGCGCCAAGCATTGTGAGTGAAATGTGAATCAATGGAAACAGCGATCACTTCAACATTACGGCTTTTAAATTCCTCGATGCGGTGATCCAAAGCGATCAGTTCGCTCGGGCAGACAAACGTAAAGTCTAACGGATAGAAGACAATAACGGCATACTTGCCACGAGTCGCTTCGGAAAGGTTGAAAGAATCAACGATTTGACCATTTCCCAATACCGCGGGAACAGTGAAATCCGGTGCTTGTTTACCAACTAGAACACTCATCGTTTTCTCCAAATAGTTATAAAAAGCAAAGGGTTATAAGCTCAACACTAGCCACGCAAGCGTGGAATTCCTTCATTCTACACCAAAACTGTCGGAATTTATTATTTTTATAATGGCTGGATTTTCATCAAATTGTCATTTTTCTCTTGCATTTGTCAGAACTTTAGGCATAATTTGTAAGCATCGGATTACAAATATAGCGGCTGTACTCTTTCTATAAATTCAAGCTTGAGCCGCTACATTTATAGGCAACCTAGCTTTACCGCTATTAAATTGATGTAGTTGTTGTAAGGGGTCTCTTCCATGGCAAAAAATAAGCATATTACTGAACCGGACGTATTCGGTTATCAAGTACGTATTGTCCGCCGCGGCAAAGAAAGCAGCCGTTATTTTTCTCATAAATTATGGGGAAATAAAGCCAAGTCTTTGCAGGCAGCGATTCTCTGGCGCGATCAGATGCTGGTTGTGCTGAAAGGTAGTAAAACCCGCTTTTTAAAGCCGCCGAAAAATAAAACCACAACCGGCGTCACCGGCGTATCAAAAACGATCAAATACGATCACCGCAAAGACAAAAGTTACCTTTGCTATACGGTATTTTGGGTCCATAACGGAAAATCAAAAAACAAGACCTTCCAAGTCGGCAATATTGCGAAGATCACGGCGGACGATGAACTGCATGCCTTCCGGACTGCACGCCTATTCAGAAGCTGCTATGAGTACGCGATCGATAACGACCTGGAATTTGACGAGAGCAAATTTGCAGGCTGGAAGAAAAAACGCCTCTACGAGGACGATTCCTTGCGTGCAGTGGCATAAAGCCGATGCTTAAGTTGATCAAGAATCAATCTTTACCTTTTTAACTCATTCGAAGTCAAATTCGAAGCCATGGATGGCTTTTTCTCTATCCAGTCTCCGCTCTTGATCAGTCGCCCGGCTCCTTAGCGAGCCCCATACCTATTGTGCTAAGGTGCGTACTAGCAATTGAATTGCTTAAATAGCTTTAGCCGTACTGATTTGTCACGGTTTGGCATACCCGTAAAAGTCCAGGTACCAATTCACGAAAGACCGAACCCCCTCATCCAGCTGCGTACTCGGCTTATAGCCGAAGTCGCGAATCAAGTCGTTCACATCGGCATAGGTATCCGGAACATCGCCCGGCTGAATCGGCAATAAATTTTTAATTGCTGTTTTACCCAGATATTTTTCGAGCGTCTCGATAAAGGTCAGCAAATGCACAGGCTGATTACAGCCAATATTGTAAACTCTGTAAGGGGCAGAGCTACTGCCGGGGTCGGGATTCTCTCCTGTCCAGGCGGTATTCGGCTGGGCCGGCTGATCCAGCACCTTAATGATGCCGTCGACAATATCATCAATATAAGTAAAGTCGCGCCGATGATTGCCAAAGTTATACACATCGATCGGCTTGCCTTCCAGAATATTGCGCGCAAAGATGAACGGCGACATATCCGGCCTTCCCCACGGTCCATATACCGTAAAAAATCGCAATCCTGTTGTCGGAAGCTGAAAAAGATGACTGTAACTATGCGCCATCAATTCATTCGCTTTTTTGCTGGCCGCGTAGATGGATACCGGATGATCGACATTATCATGCACTGAAAACGGCATTCGCGTGTTTGCGCCATAGACTGAACTCGACGAAGCATAAACCAGATGTTCTATGGCATGATGCCGGCAGCACTCCAGAACATTCATAAAGCCTTGAAAATTCGAGCTGACATAGGCATGAGGATTAATTAACGAGTATCGGACGCCGGCCTGAGCGGCAAGGTTCACGACCCGTTGCACATTTTCTCCCTGAAACAGCGCATCAAGGGCCGATCCGTCGGCAATATCCAATTTGATAAACTTGAATCTCCTGTGGTCAACGAGTAATTGCAGACGCGCCGTTTTTAAATTGACATCGTAGTAATTGTTTATATTATCGACGCCGACGACCTCGTTTCCCCGCTCCAGCAATTTGCCGCTTAATCTTGCGCCGATAAAACCGGCCGCTCCTGTAACCAAAACTTTCAAAGACAGTTTCCTTTAGTTTCTTGTATATATTGAATGTTTTTTTACCGGCTTTGTCCTAATTGAAATATTGCAGGCGAACAAGCTTGCCTATCAACAACATGTAGCTTTGAATGTATATAGAATTTCAATAATTAAAGAGACTTTTTTCCGGCTACAATTTCCTACCGATCTTCATAGACCTTTTGTTCATATTATAATACGGCCCTTTGCATGCCGATCTTATTACAAATACTCTCATTTTATTATTCAGAAAACATGAAGCATAACAAGAGAAAAACTTTTACTGCTGTCGCCGTATCCCTGTTGAGCGCATGCTCTACCCCACCTGCTCAACGACCATTTATCAACGCCGTAGAGGCAGAGTCTAAACCCCATCCTCAAGAAGAGACACTGCCTCCCGGTTATGATGCCTCTATCAATCCGCCTCTGACGATCACCAAAGGGGGCAAAACTTTGAATTTGGTCAGAATCATGGACGGCGGGATCTGCAAAAATGAATTACAAGGCGCGAGTGGTTCTTTTTTGGTTTATGCCGATCCGCAAGACGTCGAGCGCATCAAGAAGGAAAAGCCGAAAGAAATTTTCAAGGATTTTGAAACCAGGATACAGAATTCCTCTACCGAAATTCTGGAGCAGGCCATTGATCAGACTAATCTCGCCGTCGATCCTTTTTCTTTGGGAGACGATGTGATACAAGAAAAATTAGCGGCGCAATTAACAAAAAACTTTCACAATGCTGCTACAAAACCTTTGGCGGTTTTCACTCGCGAAACGACGTTAACGATTGACATTACGCCATTTCCTCCTTCGCTCATCTTTTATCAGAAAGGCTGCGATATCAACCGATTCTAGCCTTGATTCGGAATGAAAAGCACTCCCTGAACTTTTTTCGCTACTTATTTACTGAATTAATCTTATCTTCTATTGGCTGATGGAATGATTTCTGACAGACTGCTCCCCCGGTATTTTTTTGGATTTGTGCAAGCCTTTTGCTATACACATCACAATAAATACGCAGAGGCTGCCGAACAAATTGATTATTGCCATTAATTTTTTTAACATGACCATGTCCTTCTATCGAATAATTTCAATATAATTCTTTATGTTTAAAGTCCTTTAAGAAAGTCCACTCACGCTAAAATAAGTTCTTCGCACCACAATAGACTTCACCCCCTTCTTTCATTAACTTTAGTCCACAACCGAATTTTTTATTTCTTTTATGTTTCTGAACGACGAATTTAACGAAAAGTTTCACATATTTTTTTCATTTTTGCCGGGTGCAATTATATTGTTATATTAGTCAAATGTTTAAGCCTCACTCTACCTTACTCCTTATCGCCGATTCATCTGCCGGCCACGCTAATAGGGGTAGACATTAATGGGTCTTGAGAGGGTATTGGTTTACAATTTTTTGGCATTTCCACTGGATAGGAGTTTTGATCATGGGCTGGCGCGAACGCAAACACGAAGAAACTTATACTGACAGCGAAATTGAGGAGCGACTGAAGGCAGAATTGCCTCATTGGTATCTCGAAAACGGCTGGATACGGCGCAAGTTCAAGACCAGCGGATGGAAAGGCACATTAATGGTGGTCAACACAGTCGGCCATCTGGCGGAAGCGGCCTTCCATCACCCCGACTTGACCGTTTCCTATGCTTTTGTGATCGTTAAGCTAATGAATCATGCAGCCAAAGGCATTACGAATAAAGACTTTGAGCTGGCGCATAAAATCGAGGAAGTTATCATGTGGCAGCCAGGTAAAGAAGGCGGCGCCCTGGAAGGAACACCGGACGATCCCCGGTTTAAATATATTAAATACGATTGATTTAATACGATGTGCATCTTGCAAAGATGAAGACTACAGGCTTACATCATAGTAAGCCTGTAGTTTTGACTCACATCACAGTGAATTGACTGAATTCAGATCCTGGAACGCTTGCTGCAAACGAGCAACCATACCAAGCTCGCCTTCACGCTGCCATACGCGTGGATCATAGTACTTTTTGTTCGGCTTGTCGTCGCCTTCCGGGTTACCGATCTGACCTTGCAGATAGCCTTCATTTTTCTTGTAGAAATTCATGATGGCTTCCCAGGTTGCCCATTGGGTATCGGTGTCGATATTCATTTTGACGACGCCATAGCTGATTGACTCGGCAATTTCTTCCGCTGTTGAACCCGAACCGCCATGGAAAACGAAGTTCAAGGTTTTGGCCGGCAGATTGAATTTTTCCGACACATATTTTTGTGAATTGTCCAGAATCTTCGGAGTCAGTTTAACGTTACCTGGCTTGTATACGCCGTGTACGTTACCGAACGAAGCCGCAATCGTGAAACGGTGGCTAATCTTGCTCAAATGCTCATAAGCATAAGCCACATCTTCCGGTTGCGTGTATAACATCGAATGATCCAAACCGGAATTGTCGACGCCGTCTTCTTCACCACCGGTTACGCCCAGTTCGATTTCCAGGGTCATACCTAATTTTGACATGCGCTTCAGATATTCGCCGCAAATCTCGATATTTTCTTTCAGGCTTTCTTCGGAAAGATCGAGCATGTGCGAGCTGAATAAAGGCTTGCCGGTTTCCGCAAAGTGTTTCTCGCCGGCTTCCAACAACCCGTCAATCCATGGCAGCAATTTTTTTGCCGCATGGTCGGTGTGCAGAATAACAGGAACGCCGTAGTGTTCGGCCATCAGATGAACGTGCTTCGCGCCGGAAATCGCACCCAAAATGGCCGTTTTCTGACCTTCCAGCTTCAAACCTTTACCGGCCACGAATTGTGCGCCGCCGTTAGAAAACTGTACGATGACCGCAGATTTGACTTTCGCCGCCGCTTCCAGCACCGCATTGATCGAATCGGTGTTGATTACATTGACAGCCGGCAGCGCAAAATTATTTTCTTTGCAGATCGCAAATACTTTCTGCACATCTTCACCGGTTACAACACCGGGTTTAACCACATCTAAAATTTTTTTTGACATATTGGATTGTAAAAATTATTAAGCTGGGTGCGAACACCACGTCACATTTTTCAATGGCATCGGATGTCCGGTATCGAGTAAGCCGATGCCGGACATCCTAATTGCTTATGCTTCCGCAGTTTCTGGCTGGTTTTCCAGCTCGGCCAGACGCTTGGCCAACAGATCTTCCAGCGACACCAAAGCTTTTTCGAAGCCGACAATACCTTCTGACAGCTTGTCGGTCGCCATGCGGTTTTCTTCATGCATACGATCGAAAGTCGCGCGGTCCATCGTGATTTTTTCGATTGGCGCGCTCGCAGCTTTCGCAGGATCCAGTTTACGCGGCAGTTCGCCTTCGGTAGATTGCAGTTCGGCCAGCAAAGACGGCGCGATGGTCAACAGATCGCAACCGGCCAATTCGGTGATTTCGCCGACATTCCGGAAGCTCGCGCCCATCACTTCGGTCTTGTAACCGAATTTCTTGTAATAATTATAGATCGAGCTCACGGAGACGACGCCTGGATCTTCGGCTGGCGCATAGGAATCACGCCCGGTATCTTTTTTGTACCAGTCCAGGATACGGCCTACGAATGGCGAAATCAGCGTAATGCCGTTTTCGGCGCAAGCGATCGCCTGATGAATGCCGAACAACAAGGTCAGGTTACAATGAATGCCTTCTTTTTCAAGAACCGCCGCCGCCTGAATACCTTCCCAGGTGGAGGCAATTTTGATCAGTACGCGCTCTTTAGAAACGCCTGCGGCTTCATATTGCGCAATGATTTCGCGGCCTTTTGCAATTGTCGCTTCGGTATCATAAGACAGACGCGCATCAACTTCAGTTGAAACACGGCCTGGGATAATTTCGAGAATTTTCAAACCGAAAGAAACGGCCAGACGGTCAAATGCCAGATTAGCAACCAAAGCAGGAGCCGCACCGCGGCCCAAGGTATCGCGCGCGCCTTTCAAGGTGTCATCAACGATGCTTTGGTACTGGGGCATTTGAGCCGCTGCAGTAATCAATGAAGGATTGGTGGTCGCATCGCGAGGTTTGAAGGTTTCGATTGCCTGGATATCCCCGGTATCGGCGACGACCACGGTCATTTCCCGGAGTTGTTCTAGTAAATTCTTTGCCATAATATGCACCTTATAAATTTATTTATATTTAAAATAACAAATGCCTTCCCAATATTACCACAACTCGAATCCGTACGAAACCATTGAATCAGCCAAACTTCAAAGCCGGTTTTCTCGGCGGAAATCTTCATTTTTACGAGGCGATCCATTAGAGAAAGCGCTTAAAGGTCTGCCACGCGGCATCCTATCAACTTCGTGACAAAAAGCGGGGACGAGATGAGGAAGATAATTATGAATTACCCAAGCGATATGCGCCGCAATAGCAATATCGATTCATTAAGCCTCAAAGACTCAATGGCATATTTAAAGACAAGTGACAAAAAGGTTAGTTCTAACTTCCCGTTTGTCCGAATCGAACTTTCGAACAGTAGCCATCAGACTGGAAACATGAGCCTGCATTCGTAGTCAACGAACACAGACTCAAAATGCTCACGTCCCGGGTCAGGCGGTTTTCTGGAGGTACATTTCGACACCGGTAGACTTTTTGACTGCTGTTTTCTTAGCAGGAGCCTGGTGTTCATTGATATATTTTGAAACCCGTGTTGCTTTCGCTCTTTTAGGTTTAACCGCTTCATTCTCCAACGCTTCCGCGGCAGGAATGAATTCCCCCTCCAGACATCTTTCGGCCGGCACCGAAGCCCGATCAAGCCTCTCGTTAACTGTATCGTTTTGGCGGTCCATATATTTGGCGACGCCGGTCAACACAAACTCCTGAGTGACTGCTTTTTTCGCCGTTACGGAAATGTCGCCAACTCTTTGAGCATGAACGGAAAGATATTTCGCCACACCGCTGGTTTTAACTGGCAAGCTGGGTGCGGATATTTTTTGTTTGATCAAGTACTTGGCAACACCCGAAAATACCGGCTTGGTTTTGGCAAGCTGGGCTTGCGCTTCCAGATATTTGGCAACTCCGCTCGAGACCGGTTTTGGCGTATAGACCCGGCTCTTTGTAAGATATTTGGCGACACCGCTCTGACGCGGCTTCAAGCTATCCCGAATGACTTGCTGAGCAATATATTTGGCCACTTTACTGACAGGCGGTTTCCGGCTCTCTATTTTCGCCTTTTCCTGAAAATATTGCCCGACCCTTGTTTCTGCAGGCGCCTCCTGAATTTCTACAGGCTGCACATCTTCTTCAACCGATTCCTGCCGGGCAGCCGATTCAGCGGCTTTTTCGGCGGCGATACGCATTTCCTCTTCACGATAACGCTCGATCAACTTTTGTGCATCGATCTTTCTTTGCAGGAAATCCTGTTCGGCTTGATATTTGGCCACCCCGGTCAATGCGGCGCGTTTCGCTTCGTCAATTTCCTGACGAGTGATATATCTGCCCACACTGGTGCGTTTCGGCAGATATTTGGTTTTGATAATTTGTGTCGCGACATATTTGGCTACACCGCTGGCAGGCGTATCGTTATCGAAGCGCTCAAGATATTTGCTGACGCCCGTGATACGAGACACTTCCCGGCCTTTAATCGACTGTACCACCAAATATTTACTGACACCGGTAACCGGCTGAGATTGGCTTTTTTTCACATATTTGGATACCCCGGATTCTACAGGCCGGGCGCTAAGATAGCGCCCTACGCCTGTATTTGCCGCGGCTATCGCCGTTTTGGTCGTTCCGGAAGATTGTTCGTAGACATCCCCGGAGTGAACCAATGACTGCTGTTTTTTAGTTCCTGTTTTGGATCGCTTACCGAAGGGATAAAATCCCTCGACCAAGCTGATCAAGTAAGCCTGATCCATCCATTACCCCCGGTCGCGCAAGTATTTTTCGACGCGGGAAGCTGGCTTTGACGCTGCACTTTCAGAAGAAGGCTTCTGGCTTGCCATATATTTGGCAACGCCGGTCAGAGGCCCGGATTTCACTTGTTGATCCAGATATCTGGATACCCCGGTTCCTGCTTGGCGATTCAGATATTTCGCTACGCCGGTTGCACCGCCAGCGGCAGGACGTGATGGACTTTGCGATGAAGCCCCCTCAGGTTTTGCTTGCTTTTTGAAGAAAATCACACCGACAAATGCCAGCACTGCCAACCCAATCAGATAAACGAAATTGGATTCTTCCTTTTTAGCCGCAGGAGCGGCGGCTGCCGTACTTTCGGAAGCTGCACCGGAAGAAGGGGCGGAAGGAGCGGCAGAGGAATGTTTATAGCTGGAGTCCGAATAAACAACCTTGGGTTGGAAATCGGCCGCGGGATATTGCGAATCTGCCGGTTTTGCGCTGGTCGACGGGGATGCAGAAGCAGGAGCAGATGTTCCCTGTTGTTTGTATTCGGGATCCTGATAAAGCACTTTCGGTTGAAAATCAGACGCAGGATATTGCGAGTCCGCACCCGCAACAGAGCTGGCTAACAGTAAAGCCGCAAAAGCACCGTTTGTTATATTTATAATTTTCACGTTGTTCACCTTAATAAGTCGTAGTATGTGGATCGAGATCTTGAGCAGTGGAATTTGTCTCTGCCACGCGCAAGATCTCGTCTACTGAGGGAATGACAGGCTCACCCCCTCTTTTTTCAATTAAAGCACAGCTTCCACGTTCTTGACTACGTTTTCAACGGTGAAGCCAAACTCCTTGAAAAGTTGTCCTGCCGGCGCCGATTCACCGAAATGATCGATACCGACGATTCTGCCGTTGCAACCGACATATCGCCACCAGCCTTCGGTGACGCCGGCTTCGACCGCAACCCGTCTGGTAACAGCCGCTGGCAATATCGACTCACGGTATTCCGCATCCTGAGCGTCAAAAATGTTGGTGGACGGCATCGAAACGACACGAATCTTTTTACCTTTCGCTCTGAGTTCGTCAGCTGCTTTCAGCGCCAGCTCGACCTCGGAACCGGTCGCAATAATGATCGCATCCGGCTGACCTTCGCTGTCGCTCAAGATGTAACCACCGCGCGAAATCAACTTGATCTGCTCTTCGCTACGCGGAACATGCGGCAGGTTTTGCCGTGAGAATACCAGAGTCGATGGACCGTCTTTACGCTCGATGGCCGCGCGCCAAGATACCGCTGTTTCGACCGCATCGCACGGACGCCAGACATGCATGGTAGGAATCATCCGCAAGGTGGCGATTTGCTCGATCGGCTGATGCGTCGGGCCGTCTTCGCCCAGACCGATGGAGTCATGGGTGAAAACGAAAATCGAACGGATCTTCATCAGTGCGGCCATCCGCAATGCATTACGCGCATATTCGGAGAACATCAGGAAGGTCGCGCCGAACGGGATCAGACCGCCGTGCAGAGCGATACCGTTCATGATTGCAGACATGCCGAATTCACGCACCCCATAGTTTACATAGTTTGCATCAGGTTTGTTCGCACGCATCGGCTTGTAACCGGACCACTCAGTCATGTTCGAGCAGCCGAGGTCAGCCGAACCGCCGAAAATTTCCGGCAGCAATTTTGCATAGCCTTCGATCGAAGCCAAAGACGACAAACGGGTTGCAGTAGTTTTCGCTTGCGCATTGACCGATGCCACAAAGCTGTCCGCGTCGGCTTGCCAACTCGCAGGCAGATCACCATTCATCCGGCGCTCAAGTTCGGCCGCCAGCTCAGGATAAGCTGCTTTATAAGCCGCGAATGCTTCATTCCAGGCTTTTTCTGCCGCAGCGCCTTTTGCTTTCGCGTCCCAACCCGCATAAACTTCGGCTGGCACTTCGAAAGGACCATGATCCCAGCCTAGAGCAGCTTTGGTCAGATTGATTTCCTCTTCGCCCAATGGCGCGCCGTGACAGGCATGGGTGCCTGCTTTATTTGGCGCACCGAAGCCGATCGTGGTTTTGCAGCAGATCAGCGTCGGCTTGTCGGTCATGACTTTCGCCAACTCGATCGCTTTATTGATCGCTTCCGAATCATGACCGTCAACATCAGCAATGACATGCCAGCCATAGGCTTCAAAACGTTTCGGGGTATTGTCCGTAAACCAGCCTTCGACGTGTCCGTCGATCGAAATACCGTTATCGTCCCAGAACGCGATCAGATTGCCGAGGCCCAACGTACCGGCCAGTGAGCAGGCTTCATGGGAGATGCCTTCCATCAAACAGCCGTCGCCCAAAAACACATAGGTCTTGTGATCGACAATTTTATGACCGTCTTTATTGAAATGCGCGGCCAGGGCTTTTTCGGCAATCGCCATGCCCACCGCATTGGTAATGCCTTGACCCAGAGGACCTGTCGTGGTTTCAACACCCGGCGCATAGCCGTATTCAGGGTGACCTGGGGTTCTGGAGTGCAACTGACGGAATTGTTTCAGATCTTCGATCGATAAATCGTAGCCGGTCAGGTGCAACAGGGAATAAATCAGCATTGAGCCGTGGCCGTTCGACAGCACAAACCGATCACGGTTTGCCCATGCTGGATTAGCCGGATTGTGGTGCATATGATTATTCCACAATACCTCGGCAATATCCGCCATACCCATCGGGGCGCCTGGATGACCCGAATTTGCTTTTTGTACAGCATCCATGCTCAAAGCGCGAATGGCGTTAGCTAAAACACGGCGCGAAGCCATAGTCTTCTCCTTCATTGGTAAATTATGTTGAGTTAATCAGCCTATTCAGCGTCAATTGATTTCGTCGCCAAACACAGAGAAAAGAACGGGCAGCCTTGGCCGCCCGTTCTGGGTTGACGCTATTCTAGGTTAGCGTGCCTTTCTCTCATGATTTCTTCCGGAATACCCTTCTCATGGATGATATGAGAAATGGTCGATTCCAGGAAAAACAGGGTCGACAGTTCGAAAACCGTACCCATCGGCATCCCGACCACTTTTCCGTATTGTTCAGCTTGACCGATTTGGAAAACCGCATCGGCCATATCACCTATCGTTGAGCTGCCCTTTGCCGAAATCAACACAATGTCCGCGCCAATTTTTTTTGCGCTTTTCGTGAAGGCTATCAGCTGCTCGGTTTCGCCCGAGCCTGAAATGATAATCAACAGGTCGCCGCTTTTGATGCTAGGTGTAACTATCTCACCCACAACACTGACATCGTAACCGGCGTGCACCAGTCGCATTGCAAAAAAATTGCCGACAAGCTTGGAACGACCGGCGCCTGAAACAAATATACGCTTGGCATTATCAAGCATCCGAGTCAAGCGTTGATCATAGGACGAATCGGTCGCCGACAGAATGCTCGAAATCTTGTCTATGATAAGTTGTTGATGCATTGTTATACAGCTTCAACCAATTCGCGGATTTCGCGCGCAGCGTCAGCAGGGGATGGAGCGCCGTAGATAGCAGCACCGACAACGATGATGTTCGCACCGGCTCTGACAACGTCTTGAACGGTGGAAGCCTTGATACCGCCTGCAACGGAAATTCTAACGTTCAGACCCAATCTAGCGATATCGCTCAGGTCGCCAAATGGAGTATGACCCGCTGCTTGTGCATCCAGACCGGTGTGAACACCCATAATATGAGCGCCAGCTTCAGCGGTTGCACGTGCGCAAGCCACTTTGTCTTCAACATTGATCAGGTCGATTTGAGCTTCAGCGCCATGAGCATTAGCGGCTTTGATAACGCCTTTGCAAGTTGCCAGACCGGATACGCCCAACACGGTGCAGATGTCAGCGCCTGCTGCATAGAAAGGAGTCGCTTCGTATTCGCCTGCGTCCATAGTCTTCAGGTCAACCAGAATCAGTTTTTCCGGGAATCTGGCGCGCAAATCTTTAACCAGGTTAACACCGTTGTGCTTGATGCAAGGAGTACCGATTTCGAAAATATCAACGTGTGGCGCTACAGTTTCAGCCAGCGCGAGCGTTGCGTTGTAATCCAGAGAATCTAATGCGATTTGAATTAATGGTTTTGCCATGTTTTTGCTCCAATGGTTTGTTATTGTAATAGGTGGTTACCTGTTTAATGCGAACGCTACTGTAAATTAGAAAGGGGAGTCATGTCAATGATCCTTGCTGAATACAGCGGCGACGCACTCTGATGGCTTTTCCAGGCTCTCTAAAAACAAGCCTGTACTCGAACCATATGTCCATAAAAATCCGCCGATTCTACCCGGTTTTTCTGCGCTTGTCTTCTTAATCCCCCATGACATTAAACCGATACGCGTCTTGCCTTTCTCTGAGAGCAGGCTTCCTTTTAAACCGAAAACACAAAACCTGGGACGACACTTTACTCTCTTGCGTTCGGATTGGAGCATACTCGCTCTTTTTTGCCTTTCCCTCGCCGCAATCAGGCTGGACAAGCACCCAAAACTTATGCCAAGCTGTTGGACACCATATCCGGTATATCTAAAGTATGCCGGAAACCGATCCTTAACTTTAACAATTATTAATGTCTCCGCAACCTCAGGGTGGGAGATCGGCACAGCAGATCGTTAAACACGGCCTTCTGCGCGTGTTCGTGAAGAGAAACAATCTAATGGAATCTTTCAGCAATATCCGCGCAATGATTATCGACATGGACGGCGTGCTCTGGCACGGATCCATACCGCAGCCCGGGTTGTGCGAGTTTTTCGCCACCCTCCGCGAACTGGGCATCCGTTTCATCCTGGCAACCAACAATGCGAGCCAGACGCAGGATCAGTATGTAAAGAAGCTTGCCGGCATGGGCGTGACCGTTGAGCAGGAACAGGTTTTGACCTCCGGCATGGCGACCGCACTGTATCTCGCCGAACACCACACCCCGGCTTCGACCCGGGTGTTTGTGGTCGGAGAAGACGGTGCCTGCGGCCCCTTACGCGAACAAGGATTTACCCTGACGGACCTCTACGAACTTCCGACCCCCAAGACTCCGGATGCGAAAGGGGCTGACATCGTCGTCTGCGGAAAGGACTCGACCCTGAACTGGGCCAAATTGGCGACCGCCACATTAAACATCCGAGCCGGGGCCAAATTCGTCGGCACCAATGGAGATACGACGCTGCCGACTGAATACGGCGTGACGCACGGCAACGGCGCGATTTTGGCCGCCTTGACTGCCGCAACCGGGGTTACACCGACAATCATCGGCAAGCCAGAGCCGATCATGTACCGTCAGGCGATGAAACTGCTGGGCTCCGACCCTGCCGAAACGATCGCGATCGGTGACCGCCTGGAAACCGATATCCTCGGCGCGGTGCGCACCGGCATCCGCAGCCTGATGGTGTTGAGCGGCATTTCGAGCGAAGATGACCTTCGAGCCTCCGATTGTCAGCCGACCTGGTTGATGCAGGATATTATTGCCGTTAGCGAAGCCCTGCGCCGCCAAGCTACCTCACAGCCGGAGTTACAATCATGAAAAAATTCATCAATGACCTCGACAGTCTGCTCGAAGACAGTCTGAAGGGTTTTGCGAAAGCTCATGCGGACGTCGTCGAACTGAACCTGCAACCGCACTTCATCAAGCGCCTTCAACCTGCCAAACCCGGCAAAGTCGCCTTGATCTCCGGCGGCGGCTCCGGACACGAGCCGCTGCACAGCGGCTTTGTCGGCTTTGGCATGCTCGATGCGGCCTGCCCCGGACAGATCTTCACTTCGCCGACGCCGGATCAGATGCTGGCGGCGGCGCAGGCGGTCAATCAGGGAGCAGGCGTACTGTTCATCGTGAAGAATTATGCCGGCGATGTGATGAATTTCGAAATCGGCGCCGAAATGTTCGAAATGCCGAACGCGACCGTGCTGGTCGACGATGACGTGTCCTTACCCAAGACGCACAGCATCGGGCGGCGCGGCGTCGCCGGCACACTGATCGTCGAGAAAATGGTCGGCGCAGCGGCCGAAGCGGGCGCCGACCTGGCCGCCTGCAAAGCGCTGGGCGATCGAGTCAACCAGTCGACCGCCTCGATCGGGGTCGCGTTGACCAGCTGCACGGTGCCCGCGCTCGGCAAGCCGACCTTCGAACTCGGCGAGAAAGAAATGGAAATGGGCGTCGGCATCCACGGCGAGCGCGGACGCGAAACGGTCCCTTTAAAAAGCGCGAGCGAAATCGTCGAACAACTGGCCCAAGCGATCCACGAAGAACTGAAACCGCAACCCGGCCAGTCCGTGCTGCTGCATGTGAACGGCTTCGGCGGCACGCCGCTGATCGAACTGCATCTGCTCTATCATCTGGCCGCGCAATATTGGGAGAAACGCGGGCTCAAAATCGCCCGCTCGCTGGTTGGCAATTTCACGACCTCGCTGGACATGGCCGGCGCCTCGCTGACGCTGACGTTGCTGGACGACGAGCTGATCCGGCTCTGGGACGCGCCGGTGAATACCGCCGCCTTACGTTGGGGCTGCTGAAGACGCGAGCGCTTCCGCAATCGCCGAAATCATCAATTGCGCGGTTTTCGCGCCCGCATCGATATGGCCGAGGGTACGCTCGCCGAGAAAAGAGGCTCTGCCTTTAGTCGCGAGCATGTTGCGGGTCGCCTCGACACCGGCCTCTGCGGCTTTGACAATCTCGGCCAGCGACTCCTTCAGATCCTCAGAAGCAGCGGCCGATTTTTGCAGGCTTTGTGCGGCCGGAATCAGCACATCGAGCATTGTTTTTTCGCCTGCATCCGCCCTGCCCCGAAGCTTCACCGACTCGACGCCCTGCACGAACGCATCCGCAAAGCTCTGCTGGTCGACGGTTTTATCGCGCAGCGATTTGCTCATCGTCACGAACAAGGTCCCGTACAGCGAACCGGAGGCGCCGCCAACCGTCGACATCAGGGTCATCCCGATTTTCTGCAATGCGCCCACCCAATCCAGCTGCGCGATCTCCCCGCTTTGCGCCTGCAGCACATGGATGCCGCGCTGCAAGTTGACCACATGATCTCCGTCGCCGATCGCCTGATCGAGTTGCGTCACCTCGGCGGAGTTTTTTTCGATCGTTTCGGCGACGGCCTGAATCAGGCGGGGCAAAATTTCGGGACTGATATTCATAACTGACCTCCATGAGATAAGACTTTCTCGGCCTGCCGATAGAAATGCTTCGCCGATAAAACAACCTTAGTCGCGCAGCGGATCAAAAACGGCGGCGAGACGATTGTGGTTTTCGATTAGAATAACGCCCATTTTGTTGCGCTGTCCACTCCAAGAACGATGAATAAACCACCGATTGATGTTGACGTACTCTGTATTGGCCATGCCTCCTGTGACATGGTATTCTCGGTCGATCATCATCCGGGACCGGACGAAAAAATCTTCGCAACCGGCTTCATTGATTGCGGCGGCGGGCCAGCCGCGAACGCGGCCGTCATGGTCGCCAATTTGGGCTTAAAAGCAGCTTTCGCCGGCTACCTCGGCGCGGACTTCTACGGCGACAGGCATTTGCAGGAATTGAACGATCATTACGTTGATACGCGGCTGGTCGTGCGAGGCGCAGCCCCAACGCCGATTTCAACGGTCATCGTCAAACCGAACGGCAAACGGGCGCTGATCAACTATAAAATCGGCACTAAACCTTTGCCCGCGGATGCGCTAAACTTCAGCGCTGTTCATCCGAAAGTCGTGCTGTTCGACGGCCACGAGCCGCATGTTTCTGTTGCCTATTGCCGGGAACTGAGCGCCAAACGCATTCCGACCGTACTGGATGCCGGCTCGTTGCACGAAGGCACGCAAGCGTTAATGACCCAGGTCGATTATCTGGTCTGCTCGGAAAAATTCGCGCTGCAGGCCGCAGGATCGGTCGAACTCGCGCTGAATGGTCTGGCCGAAATCGCCCCGACCGTCGTGATCACGCTCAGCGAAAAGGGCCTGCACTGGCGCCGCGGAGCTGAGCAGGGATTCATGCCCGCCTTCAAAGTCGACGATGTCGATTCGACCGGTGCCGGCGATGCATTTCACGGGGCCTTTGCGGCGGCAATCGCGCAACAATTGGACTGGCAGGAGACCTTACGCTATGCCAGCGCGGCCGGGGCGCTCTGCTGCACCAAGATGGGTGCTCGTCCGGGCCTACCGACAAGGGAAGAGCACAGCCGCCTGCTCGTACAAAACATTCCTCGGTAGAGGACGCTGCGCGTACTGCTTTTGAGGCATAACTTAGCTCAGCGCTTTAGATAAAACAGGCGCCGCTTACCCTAGGCCTGTGAGCATTTTTACTATTGACCCTCTCTCATCATCACCGCAATTAAAATTCCTATGAAAACAAGAGACAGACGCCAAGGCCTGATCGTGGTCAATACCGGCGCAGGCAAAGGCAAATCGTCCAGCGCGTTCGGAATGGCGTTCCGCGCCGCCGGCTGGGGCATGAAAGTCTGCGTGATCCAGTTCATCAAAGGCCAGTGGCAGACCGGCGAGCAAAAAGCCGCCCAGCATTTCGACAATATAGAATGGCATGCGCTCGGCGACGGCTTCACCTGGGATACTAAAAACCCGGAGCAGGACATCAAGACCAGCCGCGATATCTGGGAATTCAGCAAACAAAAAATTCTGTCCGAAGAGTTCGATGTGGTCGTGCTGGACGAAATCAATTACTGTTGCGGCTATCAGTGGATCAGCGGCCAGGAAATCGCCGAATTCATCGAGCAGCACCGCCCGCGCTGGATGCATCTGATTCTGACCGGCCGTAATGCGGCTCCCGAAGTGATTGCGATCGCCGACACAGTCACTGAAATGACCATGATTAAGCACGCCTATCAACGCGGAATCAAGGCTGAACAAGGGATAGAATTCTGAGTCTCATTCTTTAGGATTCGGCACTTTACATTGCCGGAACAAGTTAATTCGCTTAGAATTCGTGGGGAAGTTAACCGGGAAACCGGCTGAAGCCTAACTGGAACACTATATCAATAACAACAGAGGTGCCAAATGAGCGAAGAGAATCAAGAAAAAATGAGCGACACTACCAAGCTGATGTGGGCTGTCATCGGCGTCTTTGTTATCGGCTTTATTGTCGTCGCGGTCAGTAAGCAGGAGTCGCCACAGCAAGTCGAAGCGCAATCAATGCTCCGAAACTATGTCGCGATCCAGCAAATGGCCAACCAGAAATGCCCGGCCGCAATCCTGAAGGAAACGGGCGAAGAAGTGTTTTTCCCTGCCGAAGATCCGCAAACCGACAAGGAAACCTATATCACCCTGAAATGGAAGGGCGATAAAAAATTCAAGGAAGCCACCTGCACGCTGCATGGCTCATTGGGCGGCATTTCCGAATTGGTCATTGACGGAAAGACCATTATCAAGAAAAAAATCTAACCGACCGTTTACCGATTCCCGGAGCCATGTTCCGCATGGCTCTCCCTCTCTCTTTATGGGAGAGGGAATTGTATCCCTTAGTTAACGGCAGTGGATTACAAACCCGTCCCGCGCCGAGTCAACCCAGGAAAAGACTTGGCATGTCGTCTTTCAAAGCCACGCCTGACATCCCTCGCTGTAAAGCCTCAAAACTCAAATAAGCCAATTTCGCAGCGGCAGCCTCATAGGACAGCCCGTCCGGCGGACGAATGTTGGAGATGCAGTTGCGGTCCGCATCGGTCCTGCCGACTTGCGGCGCATGGGTCAAATAAACGCCCAGGCTGTCGGCCGCGCTCAGGCCCGGACGTTCACCAACCACGATCACTGCCAAGCGCGCTTTCAATAATTCTCCGATCTCATCCGCAAGCGCAACCCGCGCATTCGATACCAGACAGACCGGCCCGCAACGCAACGGCAGACGCTCATAGGCTGCGACGATCGCTTGCAGCAGTCTCGCTCCGTGACGTTCCACCGCAATAGAAGACAAACCGTTACTGATAATTAGTGCGACATCGACAACCGGTTGATCGCGCGACAACAGCGTCTGCCGGCTTGCTGGGTCCAGGCGCCGCCCCAGATCGGGCCTTTGGAGATATTGCACTCTGTCCGCCACCGGCGTCGCCAGGCAAAGCGGCTCCAAATCCATCGCCTTGACCGCTTCCGAGAAGCGCCCGATGTCCCACGACTGGTGTATCGCATCCCGTGCAAAGGCGTGCGCGAGTTGAAAATCGAGCAAGGCCATGGTCGGCAAGCCGCAGCCGGCATGGCCTTGCGCAATTCTGGCCTGCGTAAAACATCGGAGCCTGTGCCAGAGATCGTTCATGCCGTGATCTCCAGAAGTCCGCCGAAATCGTTCAGTAACCGCGTGGACTGCCGCCCATCCCCCAGGCGGTTGCGCCCGTCGAAAATGCCCCTTGCATTCAGCCATGCCTCGAATTCGGGCGCCGGCCTGAGCCCCAACACCTCGCGCAGATAGAGCGCGTCATGGAACGACGTGCTTTGATAGGCCAACATGATGTCGTCCGCGCCCGGAATGCCCATGATGTAATTGCAGCCGGCAACTCCGAGCAGGGTCAGCAAATTGTCCATGTCGTTCTGGTCCGCCTCGGCATGATTCGTATAACAGATGTCGCAGCCCATCGGCAATCCCAGTAGCTTGCCGCAGAAATGATCTTCGAGCCCCGCACGGATGATCTGCTTGCCGTCGAACAGATACTCGGGGCCGATGAAACCGACGACCGTATTGACCAGCAGCGGCGAAAACTCGCGCGCGACCGCATAGGCACGCGCCTCGCAGGTCTGCGCATCGACCCCGTGATGCGCGTTCGCGGACAAGGCGCTGCCCTGCCCGGTTTCGAAATACATCAGATTGTTGCCGACATGGCCTCGTTTCAAATCTTCCGCCATCGCCCTGGCTTCGCGCAAGATGGACAGATCGACGCCGAAACTGCGGTTCGCCGCCTCGGTGCCGGCGATCGACTGAAAGACCAGATCGACCGGCGCGCCGCGCCGCATCAGCTCGATGCTGGTCGTCACATGCGCCAGCACGCACGCCTGCGTCGGGATTTGATGCCGGCTGATGATCTCATCGAGCAGATTCAGCAGCGTATGCACATTCCGAAGATTGTCGGTTGCCGGATTGATCCCGATCACTGCATCGCCGCTGCCGTAGAGCAGGCCGTCCAGAATCGAGGCCGCAATCCCGCGCGGCTCGTCGGTCGGATGATTAGGCTGCAGGCGCGTCGCCAGCCTGCCCGGCAATCCGAGCGTATTCCGGAAGCGGGTCACGACCCGGCAACGACGCGCGACCGCAATCAAATCCTGATTGCGCATGATCTTGCTGACCGCCGCGACCATCTCCGGCGTCAATCCCGGAGCCAATGTTTCCAAATCCCCCTTATTTGCCAATAGCCAGTCGCGAAATTCGCCGACCGTCAGCGACGCGATCGGCGCGAAGGCTCCAGCGTCGTGCCGCTCCAGAATCAGCCGCGAGACTTCATCTCGCTCCGGCGCAATCAACGGCTCCTCGATGAACTGGCGCAAAGGGACATCGGCCAGCAACCTCTGCGCCACCACACGCTCGACCTCCGACTCCGCCGCCAGCCCGGCCAGTTCATCCGCCGACCGCCGCGGCGACGCCTTCGCCATCAAGGTTCGGAGATTATTGAATTGAAACGTTTTGCCCTGTACGGTCGCGGAATAACTCATATCGGAAGCCCCTCAATGCGGCACCTTTTAGCATGCAAAAAATAACCCGCAGTTGTAGTTTAAATGATTTATAAACGCGCCAGTCTGAGACGCAGGGCGTTGGCAATAACCGATACCGAGCTGAAGCTCATAGCCGCCGCTGCGATGATGGGGGACAACAGCAGGCCCCACATTGGGTAGAGTGCACCGGCCGCGACAGGCACTCCCAAGATGTTGTAAATGAAAGCAAAGAAGAGATTCTGGCGGATATTGCGCATGGTGGCCCGGCTTAACCGAATCGCCCGCACAATGCCGCGCAGGTCGCTCTTCACCAGAGTTACTCCAGCGCTTTCCATCGCCACATCGGTCCCAGTTCCCATCGCAATACCCACTTGCGCCTGAGCCAGCGCCGGCGCATCGTTGATACCGTCCCCCGCCATCGCGACCTTACGTCCTTCACCTTGCAGCCGTTTAATCGCCGCGGTTTTCTGATCGGGCAGCACTTCCGCTTCGATCCGATCAATACCCAGACGGCGTGCTACCGCTTCCGCAGTGATCCGGTTATCTCCGGTCAACATGACGATATTTACCCCTTCCTGATGCAACAGCGCGATGGCTTCCGGTGTGGAGCTCTTAATCGGATCGGCCACGCCGAGCAGGCCGGCTTCCCGGCCATCGATCGCCACTAACATCACAGTCTGGCCCTCCTGACGCAGGGCTTCGGCTGTATCAGCCAAGCTGCTGCCAAATTGAATGCCCAGGTCGTCCATCAGCAACGCGGTGCCAAGGGCGACCGAGTGCCCTTCGACTTTGCCGCTTACCCCGCGCCCAGTCAATGATTGGAATTCTTCCACGGCTACAATCCGGATGCCGCGCTGTTCCGCCGCTTTGACGATAGCCGATGCCAACGGATGCTCGCTGCCGCGTTCCAGACTGGAGGCGAGACGCAATAATTCTCCTTCATCCCTGTCTTTGGCCGGCACCACCGATACCAGTTGCGGCTTGCCTTCGGTCAGGGTGCCGGTCTTGTCCACCACCAGGGTATCGATTTCTTCCAGGACTTCCAGTGCCTCGGCATTCTTGATCAATACGCCCGCTAAAGCGCCTTGTCCGGTTCCCACCATAATGGACATGGGCGTCGCCAGACCCAATGCGCACGGACAGGCGATAATGAGCACGGCCACGGCGTTGACAATGCCGTGGGGCAGGCGCGGCTCCGGTCCCCAGACTGACCAGACAATCAACGTGACGATGGCGATCGCCACTACCGCCGGAACGAAATAGCCGGAGACGGTATCGGCCAGTTTCTGGATAGGCGCGCGGCTGCGTTGCGCCTCGCCGACCATGTGGATGATTTGCGCCAGCAGGGTCTCGGACCCTACCTTCTCGGTGCGCAGCAACAGGCTGCCGGTTCCGTTTACCGTGGCGCCGATCAACTGATCGCCAGCCCTTTTTTCTACCGGAATCGACTCACCCGTCACCATGGATTCGTCGACGGCGCTGACGCCTTCAAGCACGGTTCCGTCCACGGGCACTTTCTCGCCAGGGCGCACCCGCAGCACTTGGCCCGGTTGTACCTGCTCTAGAGGCACATCGCGTTCACTGCCGTCTTCCTGCACCAGGCGTGCGGTCTTCGGCGCGAGTCCCAACAGCATTTTGATCGCCGCGCCCGTGCGGCTGCGAGCGCGCAACTCCAAAACCTGCCCTAACAGAACCAAGGTCGTAATGACGGCGGCCGCCTCAAAATAAACCGGCACCCAACCCGCCATGCTGCGCAGACTGACTGGAAACAGGCCGGGCCACACGGTAGCCACCAGACTATAGAGCCAGGCCACGCCGATGCCCAGGGCGATCAGCGTAAACATATTGAGGTTGCGATGAATCAACGAAGCCCATCCGCGCACGAAAAACGGCCAGCCGCCCCAGAGCACGACGGGCGTAGCTAGCGCCAGTTGGATCCATTGCAGCATACGCGTATCCAGAAAAGCGGGCATGGCGGCCGGATAAAGGTCATGGCCCATGGCCAGAATGAACACCGGCAGGGAGAATGCAGCGCTGACCCAAAAACGCCATTCCATGGCCTTAAGCTCGGCGTCTTCGGTTTCAACTTCGGCGGTTTGCGGCTCCAGCGCCATCCCACAAATCGGGCAATCCCCCGGTTCATCGCGGACAATCTGAGGGTGCATGGGACAGACGTATCGGGTTCGAGACTCAGCGATCGGCTCGGATAGTAATTCCAAGGTCATACCGCATTTGGGGCAACTGCCGGGCTGCGACTGGCGGATATCCGGGTGCATCGGGCAGGTGTATACCGACGATTTCAAGGTGGCTTTTACATTTGTAGACATTTCCCGATTCTCCACCGAAAAAACGACCTAATTTTTAACGGATTTTGCCTCGGTCTTCGCTAAGGGTCGCATTAACAGAACTTCGCCTGCGACAGCTTAGTTTATTGGAACCATGCACCGCCCGGCTCCAAGCCTTTCAGATACCAGACTCTCCGTAACGGTTGCAGATAGACGGTTATGGGGCATCAATTCCATATTAATAAATTAGACATTATGCAGTCTATGATGTTTCTCATTCCGACTTCAATCGCCTCCGCATCAGCCAAATTTGCAGGGATATGAAACTGAAACGGTGGCAAAACAGCCGTACAGCGCTAGCTAAAGCAGGCAGAGATTGAGTCGGCGTCGACAGACCCGTCAGTTGCAGCAATAAACCATCGCCTTCCTACTCAGTTACCGGACACTAAAATAAATATTTTCGGAGAACCGAGTTCGGCCAAGAAGCTGACAGTCATATATTCAAATGAATGACTGGTTAACTTTATAAGCCTGTCAGTATCGTGTTTTATCTTCCATGCAAAGCGCCCCAATTTCAGGCTACATATCTTTTTGATGGTATGAAGAACCTCAGCAACAACGTCTCTGTTTGGACGTTAACTCATTCTGTATTATAGATTTTGTCCGGCTTTTTTTCGAAAAAACGCCTGTCCAGCAAAACCTAAACCAAATTGAGTTTTTAGGCGCTTACTTGGAAAAAGGATAATAACGAGCGATAATCCTATAAAAAATGTAGGCCTATTTGCTGGTTAGAATGACCGTTTGATTTGGTAGATATCAATATTGTTTCTGGCAAATATTGAACAAAACCGGCGCTCATTTTTTGGAAATAATCACTGACAGCTGCCGTTACCAAAGCTCATTCTTAGCCAAAGGCTTAATGATAGTGAATGCATCCGAAAGGATTTTGATTGCTTTGGGAATATTCGCGCTACTCTCACGCACGATGTCGTAGGCACCGAACAGCGCCACCGAAAAGAACTGTTTGATCAAAGAAAAATGCTGCCTGTTTAAGCCTGCCAGAATAGCAATTGACTCCTGCGCGTCAGCACCGCCGCGCTGAAGGTATTTGAAAACGGCGGATTTGAGTAAATCATTCGACATCACGCCGTAGAGTGCATTTGCAAGAATATTCAGATTGGCATTGGCGTGCTTCCTGTCCCGGTAATAGGCTTCGATTTTTTGATGAATCAAATCAGTATTATTGAAATCCGGCATCACTAATAGATAGTTGCTTAATATTTGTATATCCGAGAATACCGCGGTCAGTCCGCCGCCAGTTAACGGATGACGCATATTAAGTGCATCACCCAGCATTACCGCGCCTTTCTTTATGATGGGTTTAGCCGCCATATAATGGTTGGGCATGACTTTAAACCCATCTTCTTGCAAGGCCAGCTCATAGCTGCTACGCATGCCTTCAGGAATATAAGGCGTAACATTGGCATCCAAATGCGCTTGCAGCGACAATTTTCTGGGAAGTTCTCCGCCCGGAAAATCGATTAAAATCCTGACTTCATGAGTGGAAATCGGATAACAAATGAAAGGAGTCGGTCCCGATAAAAACACATGCCCATGTTTCGGAAAAGGCATTTCACAATTTTTTAAAATCAAGCCGATAAAATATGAGGTTACGGTTTTTTCATTATTGCTAAGAGGCTCTCTAAAATTTGAAAAAAAGCCATCACTGGTAATAGTTAAGTGCGCATGAATGCTCTTTATCTTGGAAGTGAGTGATTCCCGATAACTCACGCCAATAATTTCATCCCGCTCATTTTCCAGCAGTTGCAATGCTTTGCCGTGGATTTGCGTCACCGATTCATTTTGCAGAGCGGAGGCTCTAATTTTCTGCAATAACCGGCCATTATGTAGACCCATCCCCTTAAAGTTATCCGGATAAGGAACAGTTATTTTTTCGTCGCCTTTCAGTAGCGAATAACCTTCAACCGACTGTGCATCAAACCCCTCCAGACAATGTCCGAGTCCCATTTGCTCAAGCGACTGCACGGCTCCGGGTTGCAGCAATTCACCGACGATGCGCACTTTTTCCTTAAAGCACTGATCGATTAATGCGATTTTGATGCCTTTTGGGGCGAGATAAGCAGCGATTGTGGCGCCCGCCATGCCTGCGCCGATAATGCAGATGTCGAATTCTGACTTCATACTAAGCCTCCCTGGATACCAGTGCTCTAAACTGCGTTGATTCCTTTATCACCCCTAGACATACCGCCTGTAGTATCGGCTCAATGCCCAGATAGGAAAGATATTCCTGTAATTGGCATAGGTTATCATACAGTTATAATTAAAAACGCCGGAAATACTTTCTTGCGACCAATCGCCGATACCGCTTTGTCTATTTAACAAAACATCAATTCCTGATTCGATAACTTCCTTTTCGCTGAACTCTGCTGCCATCAGCGCCAGCAAAGCCCAAGCCGTATTAACTACTTGAGACGTTGACGCCTCAGAATATACCAGTTTGGAACACGATTCGAAAGTCTCGCCCCAACCTCCATCCGCTTTTTGTTTACCCACTAAAAAGGCGCAGGCTTTATTTATGCAGGCTGCCAGGACCTCATCGTCATGATAGCCTTTGCCCTGGGCCTTACTGAGTGCTTCCACGCCAAACCAGGTCGCATAAGTAAAGCAGACCGCCCAGCCGCCATACCAGGAACCGTCGTGTTTTTGCTGTTTCAGAATAAATTTGAGCCCTGCATTGATCGCCTTGCGTATTTCGTTATTTTTATAATCCGGATAATTGTCCTGAATTTCCAGTAACGAAATCACACAGGCTGCCGTGCATTCCGTCCATGAATAGTCGATCATGATATCGGCGAATACTTCGGAAGGATTGAGTTTTTCCAGCCACTTTGGCGCTCGCTTCAATTCATACGTAGCCCAGCCTCCATCGCTATTTTGGTAAGACAGAATGACATCGACCGCCTGTTTAATTCGCTGTTCATCTATCGTCAGTGTCACCAGCCCCGAATGATGAACCGCTAACGCAGCGCTTAAGCCTTCCGCCGTACAATCGGCAACCGGCCAGCCTTGTTCAGCCGTTGAAAAAGGCCAACTGCCTATCATCGGATGACGAAAATACTCGGCATGCGTCGAGTGTTCAGAATCGATTTGCGAAAGTTCGATAAACTGATAGCTTTTTGCAATCGTCGCAGGAAATAATTTGCCAAGGTTGCTTTCCAACATGGCGCGGGTAGCAAAAGCGGTATCCCAAAGCTGCGAACCGTTATAACCATTCATTTTCATGCCATCTTCGGCAATCCATAAATAATCATACCAACGCGCGACATGCTTTTTAAATTGCGCCGAACCCTTGCCATAGGCATGCCAGATACAAATGGAATTTATGGCTTTATTGACGGGGCCTATATTGAGATAGTTGGTTTGCTCATCCTCGGCATTGAGGTATTTTAAAATGTAGTCTGTGGACTTTTTTCTTAACCAGGAGCATTTGAATTTTTCATAATTATTGGTGAATAAATTCATCCACTTCAGTACTCCGGACGGTGTTGTATAGCAGTCTTTTTCGCACACGGCATTGCGCTGCTTCGGCCAGTCAATGGCGGCAAAATCTTCGTTATAAAGTTCCTCTCGTAAGGACAGTATCAGTTCATTTTCGGGCACTTTGATTCGATGCGCATAGCAATAGGCCATCGGCAGGTAAACCATGCGCGTGTGACACCAGTAGCGCCATGGATGCACCGGCAGCCATTTGGGAAACAGCCACATTTCGGGAAACAGGCTGTTGAAACCCTGCCAGTCATACAGATTCAAAACAGCCAGATAAAATTTTCCCCAGGAGGGAATGCCGGTTGCGCCGCCATGACTTTTAATCCAAGTCCTGGATTTGACCAGTTGCTGATGATTTTTATCCACTCCCAGAAGGCGCAGTGACACATATGACATCACCGTGCCGAACATCGTCGACTCGCCTTCGATATGCATGCCCCAGCCGTCATCCTGATTTTGATGATTGAATAAATAAATCTTCATCATTTCCCTGTGGGCTTTGGGAAATGGGGTATCGGACAAATAGGAAGCGATTAGCAATCCGGGTAAGAGAAACAGCGGGCCGCCGTAATCACCAGGCCAATGACCATCTTCACTTTGCAGGTATGCAAAGTAATTCATGCCTTTGATCAGCGCATCGATTATTTTTTGCTCTTCGGGGTTCTCTGCTTGCGGGATAGGCCCGGCAAATTCGCGATACTTCCCGTTGATCGCTGCGTGTCTGTATACCTTATCGCCGGAATTGGGGTTACCGGATGAGTCGAACTGAAAATCTTCGGTAATCTGTGCTATTTCTTCGTCCGAGATGTCGTCTGCATGGTGTAAATGTTCATTGAGATGTTTCGAGCCGGGCTTGAATGCCCAAATATGTCGTCCCTTTTCAGTCAACAGTTGCCAGTTTTTCCAAGAAGATTTTACATTCAGCATAGATTTAATATGATGTTCCTTTTAGCCTGGTCAAGCAACGGATTCCCGCCTTTGAAAGCGGTTCCGTAAATTTTGAATTTATTGATTAAACAGGGCGATGCGAACCATTGCCATAAAGCCCTTCAATTTTTTCCATAAACTCGGCGGTTTGCGCAGGCGCTCATGGCCGGGAAGCAATTGCCCTTTGGCCAATTTGCCGATTTTTCTTTTGACGGCCGGGTCTAGTTTGCCGTCGGCGGCCAATTCAAAAAACAGGGCTTTCACATTGCCCAAATCAAAAAAATCCCGTTGCCATTCCCATTTGTAATTGCCTCCGTATCGAAACCAGGATCCGCCGATGCCTGCAACTTCATAAGGCGTGCCGTCCTCTCTTAATGCAGGCGACACTTGCCGCCACAAGCCGATCACTTCGCCCTGTTTTTCGTCGATTAAAATGCGGTGGTATGGATAGCGCCACTCTTCAAAGCCTTCCATTTGCACACCTAAAGCCCATTCTTCGATTTGTTTGCGGCTGTGGGCGACGAATTCTTCATTAGGGCCGATATTCCAACGGTATTCTGCGTCATCGGTATACATCGCGCCCAGATATTTGGGCCAGTTGCCTTCTTTTTCGGCGTCGCGATTCGCTTGCAACCAGCGTTCAACCATTTCTTCAAGTTCTGCTCTAGGATATGTTGCCATTCTTCGTTTCTTATTGATTTTGATTAAGTTCAATTTTTATTGCCTTGGTTGGGCAATATTTTTCGGCTTGCCGGGCTTGGGTCAGCAAATCCAGCGGTGGATAAGCTTGTAAAACGGTCACATTACCGGCATTGTCCACATGAAAAAGTTCAGGTGCTTCAGTCATACAGGTAGCATGGCCCTGGCAGAGCTCTCTATCGATTTTGACTTGAAAGCCGGAACCGGCATGAGCGCCTTCCGGCGCCGTATGCCTCACCGACTCGGCAGCGGCTTCTTTCATGTCCCTGCGTTTGATGTACCGAACACGACAAGGGGATACAGGCTGCACGACCATTTGAGTAAAATCATCCTGATAAGTGTCCTTGTCGTCGACCAGTTCAAAGGTATAGCGGCGCAGCAAAATGCTGAAAATGGCTTTCAGCTGCAGCATCGCAAAAGCGTTGCCCGTGCATTTGTGTTTGCCGCCGCCGAAGGCAATCCAGCTGAAAGGTCTGGCATCCTCCTGGCGCGCCTCCGAATAGCGGTCGGGATCGAACTTTTCCGGGTCGGGGAAAATGTCCGCGATGCGATGGGACACACGGGGTGAAGTGCAAACGTATTTTCCAGCCTTGACCGTATAGTCTTTAAACTGGAAATCTTGCATTACTTTGCGGATTAAAAAAATCAACGGCGGATGCAGGCGCAGCACTTCTTTGATGACATTTTCCAGTACCGGAATTTCGCGTAACGACTGAAAGGTAACTTCGCCTTCGGCGCCGAAATGCGTATCCAGTTCATGCAATACGCGCCGCAATTGTTCGGGCCGGCGCGCCAACTCCAGCAAGGTCCAGGCCGCCGTACCGGCCGTGGTATGGTGGCCGGCAAAAATCGTCCCGATCAACATGCCGGTGATTTCATGCGCCGATAAACGGCTGCCGTCGTCATAGCTGGCGTCGATCAGCATTTGAAATGCATCTTCGCTTTTATCCGGCTTCTGCGCTCTTTTGGCAATGATGCCGGTAACTAATTCCTGCAATCTGGCGCGCGCTTTATCGCGGCGGCGAAACACCGGCAAAGGCAGATAGGGAAACACAAACGCCAGAGGATTTACGCCTTTTTCAAGATCATGATAAATCTTCGCGAATTCTTCGTTCAGTTCGTAACGGAATTCATCGCCCAACAGGCAGTGGCTGGAGGTGTAAATGGTGAGTTCCTTCATGAACTCCAGCAAATCGATCTCGCCGGTATCGCCCCAGTCGGCAATCATTTGCTCGACTTCCCGAACGATCACTTGCGCGTAGCCGCGCATCGGCTTATCGCGCAACACCGGCATCAGCATTTTAAGCTGCTGGTCTTTTTTATGCGGCGGCGCATCAAAAACCACGCCCTTGCCAAAAATGGGCGTCATGATTTTATAAGCCTGGCTTTGATCCAGTTGTGCATCGGGAGCGCGAAAAAAAGCTTCGTTCGCGTCCGGGCCGGTCATCAGCACCATTTTTTGATGAAACATGCGGAATTCACCGATTTCGCCCAGTGTCTTGCGGAGTGTCATCATGTAGGTAAAGGGATTTTTGCCGAATGCGAGCATGTGCCCTAGGAACGGCAATGCGCCGGGCATTTTAGGCGGTGCTTTAACTGGCAAAACGGGATTGTTGGTAGTCGTCGTAGTCATAACTCGATCTCGATGTCATTGTGCATTTAGGAACCCTTGTATCAGGTTCCGTATCCTTCTGAGAAAGCATTACCCTTTGAATGCAGCAATAAACGATGCCAGGAAACCATTGATTTTACGCGGTGCCCGGCTTATGTACAAACATTCTGATATATTAGGAATGCTTGGCACCAAGCCGGATCACGCTGAGGTAAGGTATGAAGCCCTATTGTTGGCGCAAGGCTGCACGGCGCTAAACACCTGAGCTCAACCCGCCTTTTCCAGTTTCCTCATCTCGACCGGCGACACTCTGCCTTGCAAAGACATCTTGTCGTTCACCTCATCGAAGGCTTGCCGGCAATACGGCAACCGCGCCTGTAGATCATAACCGGCATGGTCGAACATCCTCCTGAAATCCTTCCGGCTCAGGGTGGTCCTCGCATACAAGGCTTGGTATCCCTGGCGTGCGATCACGAATTGTTCGAGCCACGGCAAGGCGACTTGGCTATTCCGTATATTTAAAAAAGGCATGAATAGAACGGGAATTATTAGACAGCCTGTCATATCTAATTTTTCTCAAATACCGTGAATCAGCTTAATTAGGGTATCTACTCACAATTGTTTGACGCCGGGGGGCGCCCGATGCAACGAAAACCGAATCATGCCCTCGCCCTCGCGTGGCTTCTGGGCATCAGTTCCATCCTGCCGATACCTCCCGCTTTCGCCGCCCCTCCAGCAACCGAGGAGGTATTGGGCGTGTTGGGAATGGATAAGGGGCAAATTGCAAGACTAGCGCAAGGTCATCCCGTCGCTTATGCCTTAAAAGAAGGCAGCGGCGATGAGATTGCTGCGGGCATCGCTTGGCTTCTGCCGGTTCCTTTAGTCAAGGTAGCCGAACATTTACGGCAGGAAAATCTTGACCTGCTGGACGTTGACATTACTGCGCACGGGTTGTTGAGTGAGCACGACGGTGCTGCTTCCTTGGGACCTGCCGTCCTGACCAGGGATGAAACCGAGGCTTTATTGGATGCCGAACCGGGCGATGAATTCAACCTGTCTCCCCCTGAGTTCGACAGCTTCAATCTTCTCAAAAAATCGCTCAAGGGGTCTGATAAATCCGTCCGAGACGCGGTCTTACAGCACTACCGGGAGATTCTGTTCCAGCGCTTTAAAGCCTATCGACGCGGAGGGACGCATGCGATAGCGCCTTATGTGCGGGAGGAACACGAGGATTCTAAACCTTCCTTGCAACTTCGTCAGGCCGCAAACGCAAGCGACATCCTAGCTCGTTACTTTCCAGCCTTGCTCAAGGTATGGCTTGATTATCCCAAACCTTTACCGACTGGGGCGAAAGAGACCTTTCCTTGGGTGCAAAAAAAAGTCGAAAGTCGCCCGGCGGTCATCCTCAGACACCGCATCAGCATGGATTGGAACGGCGGCGTTTTGGTGTTGACCCGAGAGTTCTATGCGCCGCATTCATACAATTCCAGCCAGTGGATAACCGGCAGCCTACCCTATCGAGAAGGCACTGTCGTTTTTCAGCAGGTGCGCAGCTACACAGACCAAGTGGCGGGAATAGCCAGCGAAGTCAAGCATATCATCGGCCGTAAGTTGCTGAAAGACAAAATGCTCAAGTCTTTTAAGCGCCTTTGCGATGTCTTAGGCCAATGCCATTGATTAACCGACCTAGCCGCTTCAAGCACTCGCCCGTCCAAGGCCCGATGCATTATCAAGGATTTGCGGCAATCGTTACGGGCGTGCCTGAGCGGCATCTCCAAGTTCCTGTTGAAACTCGTCGAATTCCTTTTTCCAGGGCTCTTTGCTGTATCCCCAATTCCCTTCGGATAACAGCTTCTCCCCCAGTGCGAATTCTGCTTTTACCCCGGGTAAGGCAGCCTCGCTGCCCTCTTCCCAAAGCGCCTGGGCATAAAACAGGTGGTTGAGCGGATGCCCCGGATGTTCCTTGGCCGCCTTTTCCAGCAGTTCCAGCGCCTTGTCGATGTCGCCGATGCCATTGGGCCAAGGCGGGGCTTTGAGATAAAGCGCCCCCAAAAGACGTAACGGCCCGCCGTCGTCGATTTCCGGGCTCAAGGCCAGCGCCCGTTTCATCTCGTTTTCCAACCGGTCAAGGTTCTCCATGGCCAAGGTGATATGTTCGCGTACCGCCAGTCCGAGGTTGGCCGCAAGATAGTAATGCACCGACCCGTCATTGCCGCCCCCTTGCGCCAAAGCGGTTTCGGCAAAGCCCACGCCTTCAGCAGCCAGCATTTCGCGTTTTTCCTGATTGGCTTCTCGTTCGGCCAGGTATAGGCATAGGCGACTGCCTAGCGAGGTCCGAAGCACCGCAGGGTCTTGGGTGTCGCGTAGGACAGTCAGCGCACATTCCAAGGTATGGGTGTCGCCGGATGGGCCGAGTTGGCTTTGTTTGGCGGCCAGCGAAGCAGCGTTCTGCTTGGAACACTCGGAGAGCCGGTCGAACCGGACATGGTCCCGGTGGAGTCCGGCGCAGCCCGACAGGAATGCCAGCAACGAAACGGCCGGAAAAAATTGTATGTTACGCAAAGTCTTAATTCCCCTTAGCCCATAGTTTAACCATGGGTTCGAACACTGTCGGGTCCACGGCGACGAAAGATTCCACTCCAAACAGATCGCATAGTTTTTTACCCTCTGCGTCGGTACACATTTCCTCCAGAGCCTTGCCGAAGCGGGCGCGTTCTTCCGCAGTTGTAGTGGCGCTGTTTGCCACGACCCCCATCAGCGGAACTTCCTCGGACGTGAAGACCGCTTCAAGAGAAGTCTGCAAATGAAGCGAAGCGAGTCCAGCGAATTGTTGCTCGTTCAAAATAACGGCGTCCAGTTCCCCTTTATCCAAAGATCGTAACGCGCGGATAGCCTGATTGGACTTTTTTAGGACAAAGAAACTGGCGGGGTCGTATTTCCCGGCAAAAACGATCTTGCCGATAAAGGACTGTTCTTCCAATACCGTGCCGCCCAGGGTTTTGCCTTTCAGTTCATCCAGACTCTTATATTTGCCTTTCTGAGCCATTACCCGGTAACGTTCGCTGGTGCGGCCTTTAATCTTTGGCTGAACCACAGGCATCAAGTTGTACCGGGTGCGTAATTCCAAATAGATGCCCAAAGAGGTGATGGCGAACTTGGGTTTTTTTTCGGACATCTGTTTTCTGCATTCGTCCGATTTGGCGGTGAACAGACTGTTGAGGCTGTTCTCCTGCCACTTGCCAACGCGCTCCACCACTCGCAACATGGAATTCATCGCCCCGTTTGCGTCCTTGGCATTGACGGCTCCGCCGGGATAGCACACCACGATCATTTCGGGTTTGGGTGCAGGGTTCGCGGTGAAGGAGACCAACAGGCTGACAATAATAAGACAAATTTTTCGCATTAGGATTTTCTCCTGGAATCAAGTAATTGTCCGATGGCCGGAGCCACAACCAGGGTTGCAATCAGGCAGCACACCAAACCAATGGTGATACTCACGCCCAAAGAAGACACGCCCCGGTAGCTGGCCAGGGTGATGGCGCCGAGGCCAGCCAATTCGGTGCCAGCGGCCAGTCCGATGACCTTGCCGGCAGCCAGGCTGACTCGCAAGGGGGGGTAGCCCTTCAATTCGTTCCAGCGATAGTTGAACCACACGCCGTAATCCACCGCCAACGCAATCACCATGGGCAAAGCAACCATGTTGGCGTAATTGAAACGAATGCCGCCCAGGGCCATCAGCCCCAGCATCCAGCCGCCGCCGATCAGCAAGGGTAGCGCCGCCAGCGCGAAGCCGCGCACACTGCGCGTCGCCGCCATAACCCAGAGCAGGCACAGCGCCAGGGCCAATTGCGTGCCGCGGGAAAAACTTTCTACCACTGCCTTGGAAAACACCTGGTGCGTGGTCGGGAAGCCGGTCGCTTCCGGCGAGACGCTATAGACGTCTTTTATCAGTGCGTCGAGGTTGTCCGGATTGTACACGGTTTTTGCCGGGAAGGCGTAGACCGCAATGCTGCCATTAGCGGCAAAGAAGCGGTCGCGCAGGGCGGGCGGCAACTGCTCCGGAGTGAGAGGCTGGGCCTCCCGCCAGGCGTCGATGACTTTGATCCCGGCATCCGCATCGAACAGTAAGGCGCGCAAAAAGCTCTCGCTACGCTGCCGGCCCTGTTCACCGTCTGCAGTTAGTTTGGTCGAGATGACCGAAAGTTGTTCGCGCACTTTTTCCAAACTCTCGACCAGTTTGGAATGTCCGGCGGAGAATGCCTGCTCTTGCGCATCGTCGATGATGGTCATGCCGTTTTCCAGCACGGCCTGCAATAACTCGAATGATTTCGGCGACAAGCCCGCCCGGTCGAGTTCAGCGACCTGCTTGGCGTAATCGGTCCGGGCGAACGCTTCGCCGATGCTCACGGCTTTGCGGAGGCGTTCGCCTGCGTCCTCTGGAAACAAACTGGTCAGCGACTGCGCCTGGGCAATTGTCTTGAGTTTACCTGCTTCGCGGGTGATCCGCCTTGCCTCGGCCATGTCCTTGGCGGTGAAAATGATCACCTCGGCCTGATAGTCGCTCTCCTCAGCCATACGGCGTTGATAATAGGCCGCCTGGGAATCTTTGGGCAACATGGTCAATAAATCATAGTCAAATGGGATAGCGAGGCCCTCCACCCCGCCGAAGACCGCGCCGCCTAAAGCCAGCATGACGAGAGCGACTGCAACAGGCTTGGGGAATATACCGCTGTATTTCTCAAGTCCTGTGGGAGCTGGCAGAGTGCTTGGCGAGGGAATATCTTTTAGCTTGGGTGGCAGCAAGGCATAGAGCGCGGGCTGAACCATCCAGGTGCTGATCAGAATCAGCAACACGCCTTTGGCCGCCACCAGGCCCAATTCGGCGAAGCCGGTAAAATCGACCGTGGCCAATGCGCCGAAGATCAGCAGCGAGGCGCCGCCCGCCGTCAGCACTGCGATAAAGGATGAGCCGATACCAGCACCAATGGCTTCCACCAAGGGCTTGCCTGCCCGTCGCTCCTCGGCGATACTCGAGGAGGTGAAAATGCCGTAGTCCGCGCCCAGGCCGAACAGGATCGCGATGAAGGCGGCGGTGATGATGGTCAGGTGACCGACGGTGACCAGGGCCAGGCCCAAACTCCATAGCACCCCGAGCCCCATCGGGATGAAAATCAGCACGGCCCAGCGCACGCTCCGGACCACCAATAAAATCAATGCGGCGATCAGGCCGGCGGAGGTGAATATCACCAAGGTGATATCTTTGCGAATGTTGACGAATTCCTCGTACTCGATGGCTGGCAATCCGGTCAGGCCTACAATGGGCGGAGTCCGGCCGGCGGCTTTGGCTTGTCCTGCCAAGTCCGTCGATACCTGCTTGACCTTATCGACGAAGGGGCCAAGGGTTTCAAAATCTCCGGAAGGGCTTTTCGGGTGAACGAACAAAAACAGCATCCGCCCGTCGCGCGAAGCAAAGTAGCCGTCAGCCATGCCGCCTGCCCCGTATTTGGCGAGTAGCCGGTTCCAGTCCAAGTCGGCAGGCGCTGTTTCGGCAGCCAGCCAGCGCTGCCACTCTTCCAGGAAAAACGCCGCCATGTTGAGACTTGCTTCGGCGGTTTGCAAGTCGGTTTCCGTCCCGCCCAGCGGAGAGTGGCCTTTGCTCCAGGTCAAAGCTTTGCGCAGGTTTTCTTCCATCCCGCCCCCCAGAATCGGCTGGTTCCCTATCGCAGCAAGCTTGTCTAGAGCCTCGGTTGGCATCAGCAGATAAGAGTGATCCAGGAAAAACGCGATATCAAGACGAGAGGTCGCCTGGCCGATTTCGGGCTCTGCCCGGAGCTTGGCGGCCAGATCGTTGGCAAAAGATTCCAACTCGCTGCGGGGGGCTCCCTCCAATACCACCATCAGATCCGAGGCGGCACCGAAATTTTTCAGGAAATCGTTGAAGCGCTTCGCCACCGCCGAGTTTTGTGGAAGCAGCGCCTGCCGCGAGGTGTGGACCGGGAGTTGCGCCGTCGCCCAACCGGCTAAAACCGACAGTAACAAGGCTAGCCCCAGGATTTTCCAAGGGTTTCGGGCAAAGACTTCGGCAAACTTCGCGGCGTATTCGGTGATTTTCATTCGCGAGAAATTCTGTTAATTAATCCGCTGAAGCCATCCGCGCCGCCTTCCGGGTCAGATATTCCTCCCACTTGCGCGCGCTAAGACGTTGGAACATCGGAACCACGGGATTCAGCTCTATGGGCGGAGCATTCCAGTAGGTTTCATAGCTTAACATCTCGGCTTCCAGAGCGATGCCGTCTTGATCGAGTATGGGCTTGAACACCAGCGGCTTGGCAATGTTCAGTACCATCTGGGTCAGCCACTTCGGAGTTTTGATCGAAATCAGCGGAATCTTCAGCGCATCAAAATAAAACAGGAAAAACACCCGGGTGGTCCGTTCGTTGATCGGAAGCATAAACGACCAGTTCTTGATGCTATCGCCGGTGTTGGTCCATTGGTAGGGATACTCGTAGCACAATTTGATGGAACGGGTATTAACCCGGTTGCGGTCAACGAAAAGCCCGGAAATCCGGCCGCCGGCCATATAGGTATCATAGGTCAGGTAAACCCGATCGTCATCGGCCTCGTGATGAGTCAGTTTGGCATCGATGAAAGGCTTGTATTTACGGTGCAGGAAGGCATGGGAGAAATCGCAGATATTCTCCATCACCATCGAATGATGCGTCTGCCAAGTGTAATCCACGGCAAAGCTGGCCCAGGTATTATTCCCAGTGAGTTCGGGTATTTCCGGTAGCTTGCGTTCGCCGGCCCGTTCCGTATCGCCAGGAAAAAGCCAGATCAGGCCATAGCGGACTTGCACGGGATAAGTCTGCAGTTGTCTTCTGATCAGCGGCTTGCCAAAGCTATCATGGGAGTAGTCCTCCAGCCAGCCTTCCTTATTGTAAGCCCAGCCATGGTAGGCGCAGCGCAAATTGCACTTGTCCACCTCGCCCTGGGTAAGTTTGAGCTGGCGGTGCGCACAGCGGTTCTGCATGGCAGCGAGTTTGCCGTCTTCGCCACGATAAAGTGCAATAGATGTATTCCAGAAAATTACCTCTTTCACCTGGCCTTTTTTTACAGCGCTATCATATTCCACCACGTACCAGCGGTCAGGGTCCAATCCGGCGGCGCGGGCCTTTTGACGCGAATTTTTAGCTTCCGCAAAGGAGGGAGGTGGAGATTTCGTCTGTGTGTTGTGCATTTTCGGAACTCCGGTCGAGGTTAGGCAGGATTGGATGATTACTTGGCCGGGACGATCAAGCCCCTGCGCACGAAATCGTCGTAGGCTTCCTGCACTGCTTGGGACAATTGAGTGGGCCGGTAGCCCAATTCTTGTTTCGCCTTGTCATGATCAGCCCGGCGCCGCATCTGGAGCAAGCGCACCGCCCCCGGCGTGAAGCGCCTAGGCAGATTAGGGAATGCCCTGTACCAGGTCTTGTCGGCCACTTCGGCCAGCATGGACATCAGGTATGGAGGCAGCCGCAGCCGGGGCACTGGGCGGCCGGTGACTTCCCGGAAAAGCGCCATCAGATCGTCCACGCTGGCATAGGCGGTGCTAAAAATGTACTTCTGCCCGGAACGTCCATGCCGCATAGCCAATACATGACCTTCGGCTATATCGCAGCTGGATACGAACTCGAAGCCTCCGGGAATGTAAGCACGCAGAGAGCCGTGAGCGTAATCGATGAGTACGCGACCCATGCGCGATGGCACGTAATCGTGGGGTCCTATGATGGCGCAGGAAGTGGCGACTACCACGTTAAGACCGTTGGCATGTGCCTTAAGGCACTCATGCTCGGTGAGATGCTTGGTAAAGCCGTAGGGCAGATGGCGTTCGAAAGGATAGAACGGCATGTCCTCATGACTGGAACGATCTGGTTCGTAGCCGGTGGCGCTAAGCGATCCTGACACCACCACCTTGTCGACGCTGTGGCGCTCGGCCGCCTGAAGGATATGGATGGTACCGCGGACGTTAGTATCGAATATATCGCGCTTATGGGCCGCATTGCCTTCGATAGTCGAAACCAAAGCCGCGCAATGATAAACGCGGGCGCAGCCGCGCACGGCGGACGACACCGCCTCGCCGTTTCGCAGGTCAGCAAACACACGCTCCACGTCCAGGCCGTCGAGCGCCCCATTGTCGCGTTCGGAACGCATCATCACCCGCACTTGCTCGCCCTCGTCGAGCAGGCGACGAACCAGATTAGCGCCAAGGTGACCGGTAGCGCCTGTAACGAGCGTTATGCCAGCACTCATCGGATTAATCCGAGGTAGTAGCGCCACCAAGGATGGAGACGAAAGCTCGGGTCGAGAAGTTTGTATGTCATAGTCCTTGTTTTAAAAGCTGTTTGGCAAAACATCGGATATATTTTCATTGCGTTATTCTGCTCATACCAATTCGCTCATTTTTTAATGAGTTCGCCAATCATCAATAATTCCCTATCGAGTCCAGGCAACGCATGGGCAGATACCGTTGTTGGCGAAAGCTTCGGACGGCTAAAGTGGCAGTTCTCAACCCGCCTTTTCCAGTCTCCTCATCTCGACCGGCGAAACCCTACCTTGCGAGGACACCTTGTCGTACACCTCATCGAAGGCTTGCCGGCAATACGGCAACCGCGCCTGTAAAAGGTCATAACCGGCATGGTCAAACATCCTCCTGAAATCCTCCCGGCTCAGGGTGGTCCTCGCATACAAGGCTTGGTATCCCTGATGTGCGATCACGAATTGTTCGAGCAACGGCAAGGCGACGGCGTTATCGAAATCCGCCTTGCCGGGCGTACCGTAGGCGCCAATATCCACGTACATTTCATCCACGGTGCCGTCCTCCGTCCTGAAAGGGTGGACAAAGCCCGGCTGCCCCCCGTTATCCTTAATCGCCATCGGCGAAAGCCATAAAGGGTATAAGCGGAAATGCTCATCGAAATAGTCAATCGACTGCTTCAGATACCGGATCGGCATGAGCATATCCTGAACTATATGAAACTTTTCCCTGAGTCGCCGGGTGGTTTCAGTTTCCGTGTATTTCAATAATTCGATGCGGGGAGGCAAGGCCCAGCCCAGCAAGACCCTGAAAAGAGGATGATTGCCGAACGGAATGATGTCTTCCATGGTCCAGAAATAGCTACGGGTGTGCCTATGAAAATAATCCCGCACGGGTAAATATTCGACACCTTCCTTCCGGTGCTTCAGGTAAGTCTGGACATGTTTGTAAAACCAGGGCTTATACCATCGTCCGATCGCGTTCAATGAACCGTCCGGGCCTACGGCATCGGCGAACCTGCCGACCATGATCACCGCCTGGTCGCGGCCATAAACCAGACCTTCGACAAAATCGCTGTTTTCGGTATCACGGCTGGCTTGCTCGAAAACATCGACCATCTCCTCGAGCGAATAAACAGGCCGGTAGTGCAGACGGACATATTTTTTGACCGGAATGATTTTTAATTCGGCAGCTACGAGGAAGCCGAGCGTGCCATGGCTCCAGGGAATCTGATCAAAGAGGTCGGGATTCTCCGTTGCACTGCATTTGACACATTTTCCTTCCGCCGTCACAATCTCCAAGGCTTCACAAATATGCTGGATGAGTCCGTATTTATGGCTGCTGGTTTCTACACCGAAACCCATAATCAAACCGCCGACCGTCAAACTGTCCAGTTCCGGCACCACAGGCAGCGTCCAACCTTGAGATATGAGGCTGCGCGAAATCTGGCCCATGGTCGCCAGCGGTTCCACCCGGACGATGCCGCGCTGTGCGTCGATTTCGAGAATATCGTACAGGCCGACATCAATCTTGCGGTGAGAAAGCTTGTATTTGGGCACCAGCTCGCTCATGGTTTTCCAGCCCGACCTGGCAGTGCAAAGTTTTTGTCCCGCGCCTTGCTGCTGCCAGTCCACGATTTGCCGGACCACCGCTTCAACCCTGGCATCGTGTTTGGCGGGAGCACTGCTGAGGCGAAAGCCAACCCAGTTACGGAGGCGGGAGTAGGCGCCATAGACCACCGAAACAGGCAGCAGAAAAAGGGTAGCGAATATTCCACGGTAATGAGTTAATAGGTGTTCGAATAATTGATCGAGTTTTTCCATTGAGTTTTTCTTGAATTAGTCGGTAACAAGCCAGTTATCGATCAGTTAGTGTTATTGTGCCCGATTCGGTTTCATAAATATCGACCCTTTCAGGGTTGTCGAATAAGCAAGTTTGGCATTGCTTGTGTCAGCGGCTATCTCTTCTGACTGCCAGGTTATTATTTCATGCCTTGCTATATCCGTATATTTAAAAAAGGCATGAATAGAACGAAGGTTAAAGGGACGCCACCTTTTGTTGTATCGTTAAAAGACTTGTACGTTAACCGTGTAAAAATTAGCGAGGCCATATTTATTCCTTCCGGGAACTGGTCATTACTTTGCTGCCGTTCTGGATGCCCCCACCGAACGGCAACTGATACAAGGTGGTATTTTATATGATGCGCCTCTCTTAATAACTTCTTCAGCTCGGCCAAATGCTTCCTCCTTTCAAGCCTCTGGCCGCATTGAATTTTTACCCGCCCCGGCAAAATCGGCCAACGAGTTTTTCAGTCAATCAACCGATATTTCCCTCCGTTTAGCCCAACACTGCTTATCCCCGCCTGATATTCTCATCGGTCACAAAGAGAAACAGAGAAAACCTTTGCCAAACTCACGGCGTAGACTTAACCGGCAAGGCGCAATTCCTATTTAATCAGGCCTCCTGTATTCCTGTAAAGAACAAGCTTGTAGACTGATGTTTTTCCCGCCATACTCTCTTCAAAATCCCTTACCTGAAAAAAAGCATATGACCGATTCCCAAAAATGGCTGTTATTTTTAATTATCGGCCTGGGCGCCTGGCTGACATACCTGCTCGCGCCGATACTGACGCCGTTCGTGGTGTCGATGACGCTGGCTTATTTGGGCGACCCGTTGACCGACCGACTGGAGCGGTATCGGCTCTCCAGGACACTGGCGGTCACGGTGGTGTTTTTTACGATGACGCTGGTTTTCGTGCTGATCCTGCTTTGGCTGATTCCTCAGTTGGAACGCCAGATCGAAAGCTTTATCGACAGCCTGCCGGCCTATGCGCAATTCCTGAACGAAACCGCGGTTCCCTGGCTGAACCGGCGTTTCGATCTCGACATCAAGCCGTTCGACACCCAGTCCATTGTCGATATGATCACAAGCCATTGGCAAACCGCGGGCGGCACCGCGCAGTCGTTGTTGAGCTCGCTGTCGCATTCCGGCGGAGTGGTCATGGCCTGGCTGATGAACCTGCTGCTGATTCCGGTCGTGACGTTTTATCTGTTACGCGACTGGGATAACCTGATGGCCAAGCTGCATTATCTGTTGCCTCGGCGCATCGCCCCGACCGTCGCTAAACTGACCAACGAGTTCGACACGGTGCTGTCCGCCTTTTTGCGTGGACAATTTTATGTAATGCTGGCGTTAGGCGCGATTTACAGCATCGGACTCGGCTTGGTCGGGCTCGACCTGGCCTTGCTGATCGGGGTAACCTCCGGCCTGCTCAGCTTCGTGCCCTATCTCGGCACGGCTATCGGCATATTCAGCGCCTCATTGGCGGCATTATTGCAATTTCAGGATGCGCTGCATCTGTTTTGGGTTCTGGCCGTATTCGGCATCGGCCAGATACTGGAAGGTTCGGTGCTGACACCTTTGCTGGTCGGCGACAAGATCGGCCTGCATCCGGTCGCGGTGATTTTTGCGGTGTTGGCCGGAGGACAATTGTTCGGCTTTATGGGCATCCTGCTGGCATTGCCCGTGGCCTCAGTGATCATGGTCATGCTCAGGCATGCGCATGACTGGTATAAGGACAGCGAGTTTTATAGCCAGGTTTGAAATGACAGACCTCCCAGGTTTTTAAAAACCTGGCAGGTCTTCGATTGAGAAGCGGATCGGTGGATATGCTAAGCGTAGACGACTTTCGGCTTGCCTTCGCCCGCTACCAGCTGGCCGATCGGATAGGCTGTTTCACCTAAAAATTTCAGCATTTCCAGAGTTGCCTGCTCGTCTTCCGGCGCCACGCAAACAATCATCCCGATACCGCAGTTGAAAGTCGTCAGCATATCGGCCTCAGTCACATTGCCCTGCGCTTGCAGCCATTCGAAAACGGCCGGCATTTGCCAGGAAGACAAATCAATCTCGGCATGGATGCCGTCGAGCAGCACGCGCGGCAGGTTTTCGGTAATGCCGCCGCCAGTGATATGCGCCAGCGCATGCACATCGATTTTTTCGAGCAGCGCGAGCAGCGGCTTCACATAAATCCGTGTCGGCGCGAGCAAGGTTTCGCCGAGCGTCTTGCCTTCAAACGGCGAGTCCAGTTTGGCCCCGCTGACCGCGAGAATCTTGCGGATCAGCGAATAGCCGTTCGAATGCGGCCCTGAAGAGGCGATGCCGATCAGTTTGTCGCCAACTTTGACCTTGCCGCCGTCCAGCGCCTTGCTTTTTTCGACGATGCCGACGCAGAAACCGGCCAGATCGTATTCGCCGTCCGGATACATGCCCGGCATTTCGGCCGTTTCGCCGCCGACCAGCGCCGCGCCGGCCTGCTCGCAGCCTTTGCCGATGCCTTCGATCACGGCGGCGGCGGTGTCGACATCGAGCCGCCCGGTCGCGAAATAGTCGAGGAAAAACAAAGGCTCGGCGCCCTGTACAATAATGTCGTTCACGCACATCGCGACCAGATCGATCCCGATCGTGTCGTGTACATTTATCTCGCTCGCCAGTTTCAGCTTGGTGCCGACGCCGTCGGTGCCGGAAACCAGCACCGGCTCGCGGTAGCGGTCCAGAGGCAGTTCGAACATCGAACCGAAACCGCCCAGACCGGCCATCACGCCGGCGGTGCGCGTTCTTGCCGCAATCGGTTTGATCCGTTCGACCAGGTTGTTGCCGGCCTCGATATCGACGCCGGCACTTTTGTAATTCAGGCTCTGTTGCTCGCTCAAGGCAGTGCTCTCTCAAAAAATTTAATTGCCCTATTGTACAAGACAACCTGCGTTTTGGGCGAACCTGTCGCACGGCTTTTTTAGGACAAAAATCAGGATATGTTTCTATTCAGTAAAAACTTTACGGTTGAATTTACCTCCAAAACTTATTAAAGTGCATTGGATCGGGCTATCGGTAGGGATAGGTTTCTTTCAAAAGTCATTTGTGGGTATGTCTATGAAAACAAAAATAATAAAATGTGCATCCGTCCTCGCTATTCTGCTGGCCGCGCAATCCGCCATCGCCTACGAGGATGAAAAAGTGGAAGAAGACTGCAAGAAACCCAAATTCACCGACTTTACACTGAAAGAATATGTCGAGCCGGAAAAAGCGGAAGTACCACCGGAAGCCACATTCGAGTTCAAAGTCTCGGCCTGGTCGAATCCGGCTACGATCCGGTTGAGTGGCAGAAACGAAAAAATTCCATTCACGGTCGAAAGCAACAGCAGTTTCCATCGAGTCAAGGCTAAACTGCCGGCCAGCCTGACCGGTAAATTTGTCCGGATCAATGCTGCGGTGAAAGCGGTGCTGGGCTGCGAAGAGAAGGAAGGCTGGCTGGTCAAGATTGCCGAAGGCGCGTCTGCCGCAACGCCGGCGGCCGAACCGCAAAAACCTGTGCCGCCGCAATCCGAAACTCCAGCTACACCGGAAACTCCGGCTCCCGCGGTAACGGGCGAAGAACCTGCCAAACCGGCGGCTCCTGCGCCTCAGTAAAATCGTTTTTTACTTCCTACCGTTCTGGTTTTTCACCGGCCCGGCGATAGCAGCGTAAAATTGATACAATCGCCGAGCCATAGAGAGACGGTCAGATGCCGAGGCGTACTCCGTCACTATTTGAATAATCCGATAAATAGCGGCAATGAGAAAAACGCCGTCATTTACCTCATTCCTTAAAGCGGAATTTAAAACCCGCTTCCTTTATACAGGCTTATACAGGCTCAAAACAGGAGAAACAGCCTGGAAGCACCCTAAAGAGGGAGCTTCCGCCCTTTCCTGATCCAGATGGCCTGGACTTGGTTGATCCTGTCTCTTATCACCTTATTTATTCGCGCAATCGCCGAGAACTCTTTCGATAGCGGACTTTCTAACTCGAAAAAATCATTTTTCGGATCATTCCTCGTACAACGTTGAATTTGCGCAACCTCCAATTTTTCCCCAATTGAATATGCTACCGTCCAGTCACCGCCACAACCACTCCAACGACCGGATTCGCTTCGCGCTGGGTAAATGCGCCTTGGGCGCTATCCTGATCGCAATCAGCGAACGCGGCCTCTGCGAAATCGGCTTGGGAGACGATCCCGATAGTCTGGCGCGTGACTTTCAACGGCGATTTCCGCACGCTGTAATGATAAAAGGCGACAATAAGTCCGAAACGTGGGTCGCCAAAGTAATCCGCTTTGTCGAAATGCCGGCGTCAGGACTGGATTTGCCTTTGGATCTGCGCGGCACCGCGTTTCAGCAAAAAGTGTGGCAGGCACTACAGCAAATCCCGCCTGGCGCAAAGGCCAGCTATACGGAAATCGCGGCGCGGGTCGGAGCTCCGAAGTCGGTGCGCGCAGTGGCTGGCGCGATCGCGGCCAATACGCTGGCGGTCGCGATTCCTTGCCATCGCGTTATTCGAGCTGACGGCAGCCTGTCGGGCTATCGTTGGGGGGTCGAGCGTAAGGCCGAGCTGCTGCGAAGAGAAAGCGGTGCAGGTGCACTCCAAAGTTGAGTCAGTCTGCAACGGCGGCCTTGCCCAAATTCGGGCATAATCCTTGCGATTAATCATGCGCTGATTGAGGACAAGCCGTTCTGTCGCGTTTCGATCGGCATCAATTCACTCGGCTATTTTTCCCGTCCTCAGGGATTGTGCCTTGTTTTCAGATGGAAGGACCGACTGCTGGTCTACCGGTAATTTTTTCTGCATTCATGTCCCATTAATGTGCTACAAAGTACGGTAAACCAGCTGATAGCGGCTAAAATTATCCCGCTCTTCTAACCCCATCCCCTTTAATCCGTATGTGAAGGAATAAATTCTGCCATGGCGCGTACCATACTGGTTGTTGACGATCTGGCCGACTGGAATCCGTATTATCCCAGCGAGCGTGTGATTACCTTTGAAACCTACCTGGCCACTGAACAGAGCAGCGCGGACGAACGCGTGCGGGTGATCAACCTGTGCGGCAGCTATAAATACCTGTCCGATGGCTATTACTGTTCGCTACTGGCCGAAGCGCGCGGCCATCATGTGATTCCTTCGGTCAAGGTACTGAATGATCTGGGCAAAAAAGCCTTGTACCGGTTGCAGATCGAGGATTTATCGCAGACCCTGGGCAAGGCTTTCAAAACCAAGGACAAACTCGAGGAAATCAAGCTGCTGAGCTTTTTCGGCACTACGCCGGACCCGGATTTTCAGGATCTGGCGCGGCTTTTGTTCGAGCGCTTCTCGTGTCCTGTGCTGGAGGTAACCTTGAGCTATCGGGACCGCTGGGAAATCAATGCCCTCCGAGCGGTGTCGCACCGCTCCCTCGACGACGCGCAACAGACGCTGTTCGCCGAGGCGCTCGATCGATTCAGCAAGAAGGTCTGGCGCAAGGGGCGCACCCGTAAAGCGATGCGCTACGATCTGGCCATCCTGGTCAATCCGGAGGAAAAACTGCCTCCAAGCAACAGCGGGGCATTAAAAAAGTTCATCACTGCCGGACGGCAATTCGGTATCGACATCGAACTGATTACGCAACAGCATTATATACGCCTGCCGGAGTTCGACGGTTTATTCATCCGCGAAACCACCGCGATCGACCATTATACTTACCGCTTCGCAAAAAAAGCCGAAGCGGAAGGATTGGTCGTGATTGACGACCCGACATCGATTCTGCGCTGCACGAATAAGGTTTATCTGGCCGACCTGTTCCGTACGCATCGGGTGCCGTCGCCGAACGCCTGGCTGCTGCACAAGGGCAATTCGATGCATCTGGACCGTCTGGAGGCCGAGGCCGGCTATCCGGTCGTAATCAAAATTCCGGACGGCTCGTTTTCGCGAGGCATCGTAAAAGTGAATAATCGCCAGGAACTTGAACAGAAACTACCCGAACTGTTTCAAAAATCGGCGTTGCTGCTGGCACAGGAATTTCTTTATACCGATTTCGACTGGCGCATCGGCGTATTCAACAACAAAGCCCTCTATGCCTGCCGCTATTATATGGTCAAAAATCACTGGCAAATCTATCGCCATGGCGGCAACCGTACCGATGCCGGTAATTTCGAGACCTTGCCGACGTTTGAAGTGCCGAAAATGGTGCTGGACGCGGCCCTGAAAGCCACCCAGCCGATCGGGAACGGTTTTTACGGCGTCGATGTGAAGGAAAAAAACGGGAAAGGTTATGTGATCGAAGTGAACGACAATCCGAACATCGACAGCGGCATTGAAGACAAATATCTGGGCGACCAACTCTACCGACTGATCATGGAAGAGTTTTTGCGGCGCATGGAAAACCGCAGCAAGGGGATCTAAAAAGCTACGCTTCGGCGTTTAACGCGTCGCGAAGCTCAGCGGCGGATTGCGGTCTATCTTTCGGATGAAGCCCCATCGCCCAGTCGATCGCATTCAATAACGGCGCCGAATATTTTCGCTTGAACAATTTTGCTGCGGGCTCCAACGTGTCTTTGTCTGCGCGTTCAGGTGCGGGCTGCGGCGATTTCACCTCCAGACAGGCGCGCATGCTGGCGCCGATCGCATAAATATCGGTCCACGGCCCGAGCGGTGTACACAGGTTATATTGTTCGATCGGCGAAAACCCTTTCGTCAGCACTTTGGTCTTCTGCTGGGGATTAACGCACGGAAACGCCTGAAAGGCACCGAAATCGAGCAATACCGAATCATTACCGGGCCGCACCAGAATATTGGCCGGCTTGATGTCCAGATGCAGATAGCTGTGCTGGTGAATATGACCGACGCCGTCCAGTAAGGTATTGAAGACCGCCTTGAGGAAGTCCTCGCTGATGCTCAAGGCTTTCTTGGCCAGCACTTTTTCGAGCGTGACGCCGTAGTTGTAAACCATTACCATGTAAACGGTCGAATTGGCTTCAAAGAAATTGATCACTTCGACGATATTCGGGTGCTTCAAGGTAGCAAGAACCCTGGCCTCTTCGAAAAACAACCGTCGGCCGCGCTTGAACAAGGCATGAGATTCTTCGTCGTTCACCACGACCACATTATTCCAGGTCCGGTGCGCCAATTTACGCGGCAGGTATTCCTTGATCGCAACCTGCACCTGATCGGATGTCTGCCGTGCCAGATAGACGGAACTGAATCCCCCGTGCGCCAACTCCCGCTCGATTACATACTGGTCTATAATGGTGCCGGTTTGAAGATAATTCCATTCTTTAGGATACGTTTCGGGTTCGTAATATTCCGCCATCTGTGCACATTCGCTTTAAAGCCCCGTTTATTATAGGTGATTAATGACTAAAAGTATGACCGCGTTTGCCAGCAGCGAAGCCGAAATCGGCGCGCTGACGATTAATTGTGAACTGCGTTCGGTCAATCACCGTTATCTCGACATTTCAATCAAGCTGCCGGAGCGTCTGCGATTTGCCGAAACGGATATACGCTCCGCGATTACCGCGAAAATCAGCCGCGGCAAAATCGAATGCACGCTGACCTGCAAAAAACAGATCAAGGATTCGCAAAGTTTGTTCGTGAACCGGGAAGCGGTCGCTGCTCTGCTGACCGCCGCGCGGCAAATCGAAGAACAGATGCCCTCTCCCCTGTCTTTTTCCGCGCTCGATGTACTGGCCTTCCCGGGCATTCAGCAGGAACTCGAGCTGAACAAGGAAGAACTTAACCGGGGCATTGCCGAACTGGTCAGGCAGACCTTGCTGAAGCTATTGGAAGTACGGGAGCGCGAAGGCCGGCAGCTGCAGAGACTGATTCAGGATCGTTGCGAAAAAATTCAGCTTCATACGGACGCCGCCAAGAAACGGATACCCGAAGTTTTGCAGGCGATCCGTAACAAACTGAAGGAGCGCATCACGGAATTGGTCGCCCAACCCGATTTCGACCGGCTTGAACAGGAGCTGGTATTTCTGACGCAAAAGCTCGACGTCGACGAAGAACTGGATCGACTGGATACGCATATCAAAGAAGTACTGCGCGTAATCGAGCAGGGTGAACCGGTCGGACGGCGGCTCGATTTTTTGATGCAGGAAATGAACCGCGAAGCGAACACACTGGGATCCAAATCGTCCGACAAGGAGATCACCAAAATTTCGATTGAACTGAAAGTGTTGATCGAGCAGATCAGGGAACAAATACAAAACATCGAATAGCGCTTTAATACAAAACGCTGAACCTGATCTTGCGGCTTTAAAAAATTGTCCTAATTGGGATCATGCCACAAACAGGCAGAATTGATCCCGGAAGAGCCTCTCCCTGTAAACTCCCGTATGACAATATCATACGGGAAGCAGACTTTTGATTTTTCCCTGACCAGCTGATACAACCGCCAGTTGGGCAAACAAACATAGAGAGGGCTATGGATTGTCTTGCCCCCTCTATGCCATTTCCTTGCTACGGTAGCAAACAGGAGCCATTGCCACCGTCGCGAACATAATAGTCGATGGTTAAGAAACCGTTGGCGGCCGAGATGACATTCAGGCCAGCACTCAGAAACACGGGCGTATGAGGCCGGGTTGGGCTTAGCTGCGTAAGCGGTACGCCATTGACGGAAACATTGAGCAGATAACCACCATTATCAACCAGGTGTACATACGGCTGCGCCAAACCGGTGGCCGGATTCAATGCGCAACCGGGCGTCACCGTAACGTAGGATTTACCGCTGGCGGCATATTCCTGTGTGCCGTCGGCGCTGAATGTATTGCCGGAGGTGTCTGGAAGGGCGCACATTCCAGGTTGTACGGTAAACTCATAGCTATCGGCAGTCCTTTTGCTAAGCGCCACAACGACCGTGTTGGTATTATCGACGAGCCAGACACTGGCGGACGGAGAACCTTCGCTGACATTTGTCACCAACACGCCGTTGAGCCTCACTTCGGCGTTCGCACCCTGTTTTGGATTAAATAGACCGGCGTCTACTACCGGCGATTGAACACCCGTGGCTGGGTTGGCAGCACAACGCACCGCACTAGAGGCATAGGTTTTGCCGGTCGCTCCGATTTGTACGGTAGTAGCCGCCCAGGCCGAAGTGCCGAGTGTCATAACAGCCGTAATTGCGGCTACTCCGGAGGTTATGCTTTTTTTGCTTTTCATACGTATTGAATCTCTTTTTGGAAAAGTATCGAAGGGAGCCGTAAAACCGTGCCTGTAAAGCTCTGCTTTATTTCCCTTAAAAAAATACTCTATCCGGTGAAGTTAAATTCAACCTTAAAATTTGTAAGTATTTCACGCGTCTATAGACAGCCGATCAACCTTTGCCACGGAGGCAGACAGCATTCGATCATGATGAGCTTCGCTTAATTGGTTTTTTGTTGCCTTAATCTGTTCACTTCTTTTCGTATGGTTTCAACAATGTTCAAATACTCCGTGTGAACTTCAGATTTAAGATCCTTGCCGTGAATAAACAGAAAGGCTTCCAGTTTTTTGATGGCTTCGTCTAATGGGTTCATTCGTGCTCCTTAAAATTTAAAATTACATTGATTCTCGTAGGATTGCTCGTTTCTTCTTCAACGATCAATGGTGACCTCCGGGCAAAGGTAAAAATGAATATTCCCGCGTTTTCGTCAGCTACAGCCTTTCAAGGCGGATTCCTTACGAGCCCGGAACACGAAGCGATAGTTTTCAACCGTAATTACTCTGCCGCTCGATCGCCGCCAGCTTGCGCAGGTTACCTAACACCTGGCTCAATACCGCTGAATCGGCATCCAGTGGATAGACCATATAAGAGGGTAACTTGAATTCCGGACTGTCGGGCACACGATGCAGACGCCTTGCCCAGATAAACGATTCGGCCATCCGAATCGGCAGAAAACACGAACCGCCGTTGGCCAGAATCAACTGAATGCCGAGCCAACCGATATTGACTACCTGCGCAGGACGTTCCAGATCGGGATAACTGCTGCTGTGCTGGGCATAAAACTCGGGCCCCCAGTCGACATAGATATAATCGTCGCCAGGCCAGGGCTCATTGGGCCGCGTGGTCAACAGCACCAGCGTCTCGTCGAACAAATGCTCCACTTTCAGCCCCGGGCTGTGCTGCGGCGTGTACATCATGCCGATGTCGACCGTGCCCTCGATCAGCCTGCGCATCAAATCCTCCTCGAAACCGATTTCGCAGCGCAGCGACACGTCAGGCAATGAATTGCGGATTTCGCCGATCCAGCGCGGCAGCATCGTCTCCCACAGCGCAATCCGCGCCCCGACCGTGATGCTGGCTCGAAAACGGCTGGGTAGCCCAATATCGTGTTTCGCCTGATCCAGCGTCAGCAGCATCGACTTGGCATGTTTCAAAAAGCGCCGCCCCTGCTGGGTCAAATGCGCTCCGGACCGGTTGCGTACAAACAAAGGCACGCGCATGTACTCTTCCAGACGCTGGATACGCATGCTGACGGTCGATTGTGTAACATAGAGCCGGTTCGCCGCTTCCTGAAAGCTGCCGTTCGCCGCCACGCTCAAAAAAGTTCGGATTTGATCAATGTCCATGGGGTTCTTATATTGGATTTATCAATATTAAACTCAAATATAAATCGTTTGTCTCATTTATTAAACCGAATTTATAGTACACATCCAGATGAAAGCCCTATTCTAGAGCATGGCTCTTCACATCTATCTGGGCAATTCATCAATATGCAGCGGCCTGATGCTGCTTTTATTGCCCAGACGGGAGGTTCGCGATGTTCAAGAAAAAAATGAAAAACGGTTGGTTTTGGCTGTTGCCGGCGCTGATGGCAGGCTGTCAGACGGCCCCTACGGTCAAGTTGCCGAATACGGCAGTTTCCTCCATTAAAAATGTAAGGATCGTAGCGGTCGAAGCGCCGCCTTTGGAAGTCTTGCCCGACTTGCTCGAAACCCGCATGCCGAACTATGCGCATGAATACAACATGGCTTTGCCCAGCACTGCGGCGGAAGCCGTTTACCGGAGTCCGGGTGGCATTTTGATCGCGGGCAAGGTCGGTCATGGCGACACGGTGGAAATCGCCGACTTGACGAAAAAAGGCGGTACTTCCTCTCAAACCGGCCATTGGACACCGACGCTCGAATTGGCGTCTGCCGCCCAAGCGCAGCTGAATGCCGCGCAGATCGGCACCGAACTGAGTCCGCAAACCGCCCCTCTGCCGCTCGCGGAAGACGAACGCAACGCAAACATCGGACATTGGCGCGATGAGGTCGCCCGCTGGTATGGCCAGGACACCGCCGCCTCATTCGGGCGGACGCAAGCCGCCGACGCGGTGCTTGAGGTCGGCATCGGGCGTTACCGCATTTTTGAAGGCCAGACCTCCCTGCAGGTCTTGCTTAAATTGATCGACCCGCTCAGCGGACAGGTGCTCGCCAAGACCAGCAAAAAAACGCTAATGATCGGTGATACTGCGGTGCCGGCGCTGCTCTATCCTCAAGGTGAAGGGTTCAAGTCGCTGATCCGCGAAAAAGGCGCGCGGCTGATCACGGAGGCGATGCAGGACATCGGCCTGACGCCGATGCGCCTGTCAGTCCTTCAACCGGATACGGATGCACGGAGATAGGCTATGGACATTTCACTAAAACAGAAAATCGGTTTTGGGTCGGCCATCATCGCCGCCTTGTATCTGCTGGCCGATGTAGTACTCGATTTATTGTTCGAATTCCTGGATTTGGCATTCGAAGCGGTCGAATACGTCTTCGATGTGATCATCGAACACCTGTTCGATACTTCGCGTCACACAGCACAGACGATCACTTTTTACCTGCTGTCTCTAATCGCGGCTTACGTCCTCTACCGGCTAAGCCGCAGATTGCCCGGCTGGTATGAACGCCTGAAATCCGAATGGGACGAGACTCGCGATCAGTTTAACGAAACTTGGGATTACTGGCATACGGCTTCGGTGATAAGCCGGGTGAAATGGGGCTCCGCGATAACGCTCGGCTTGAGCATGCTGATGTGGGGGCTGTTAGTCTGACGCCCCAGTACGGCTATCGGTATATGTCTGTTAAGACACCTTTGAATATCAATAGAACGGTTTAGCCCCCTATCACCATCGGGATGAGCGTCAAATCAGGTTTACCATAGTAGCGATTCGCTGTTTTTTGAGGTTTTGCAATCACTTATGCCGCAGATTTTAACGATAACGGGTTCACTTTCCGGCAATAACACTTGTAATTATCCGCTTCGTCAGGAAATCTAGGGCATGAGCCTGATTTATAGCAAACGCCTGCGCGGCTGGCGCTTCGTACTGTTCAACCTGTGCCTGGGCCTGGGGCATGCGGTCGTGCTGTTTAATGCTGGCGCCTATATCGCAATGCTGCCGCGCGTGGCCGGCGGCCTTTCGATTCCGCTCAGCTTCGCGACCTGGACGCAGACCGACTTCATGACCAGCCTGGCGCTCGGCTTTCCGCTCGGCGCCTGGCTGGCGCGGCAGCAAGGCGAATACCGCCCGTTTGTCTGGGCCTTTGTACTGTTTGCGCTCGCGTCGGCTGTGTGCGCGTACAGCACATCGCTCTACGGTTACCTGGCCGCACGAATCGCGCTCGGTTTCGCGGGGGGCATCACCCTGCCTCTGGGCCAGGCGATGATCCTGAAAGAATACCCCGACCGCCGCAAGTCGATCGGAATCGGCGTCTGGAGCCTGTTCACGCTGACGCCGTTCACGTTCGGCCCGCTGATCGGTGGCTGGATAGCCGATCACTTGGGCTGGCGCTGGCTGTTTCTGTTCAATGTGCCGGTGGCTCTCGCGATCGCCGGGATTGTCGGCGCGCTGCTATACCGGCGCGGTGCGAAAACCGTTTTCAGCCATTTCGACTGGATCGGCTTCGGCCTGCTGACCGTCGTGATGGGCAGCTTGCAAACCCTGCTGAATCAGGGCAACGATTGGGACTGGACAAATTCCGCTTACCTTAACGTAGTGATGTTTGTCTGTGTCGGGGCGCTGCTGTACTGGATCGTGTGGGAACTCAGCGTGCGCCGGCCCTTCCTGGACATTCGCCTGTTCGCGCACCGCAATTTCACGATCGGCGTACTGATGCTCTCGATCGGCTTTCTGTTTTTTCAGGGCCTGTTGTCGCTGCTGATCATCCAGCTGCAACTGACGATGGGCTACTCGTCGTTTCTCGCCGGGATGGTCTTTTTGCCGATGGCGATTTTCGCAAAACCGGTCGCAAGCGTTTTTCACGAAATCGTCAAACGCTGCGACGCCCGCCCGCTCGCTTCGATGAACCTTTTGGGCTTTGCAGGCGTTTACTTCTGGCTGAGCCGCTTCGATGATCCTTCGTCTTTCGACCAACTGCTCTGGCCAAAACTGATCGAAGGAATCTGCCTGGGCAGTTTCTTTGCGCCGCTGACCGCATTGATGCTGCACGGGCTGCCGCCAGCGCAGCAGCCGCGTGCGGTCGAAATTGCCGGCCTAATGCGGATTGCAGCTGGCGCGATCGGGATTTCGCTGCAAACAAACGTCATTTATCAGCGCGCGCCGTTTCACATGACCCGTCTGGCCGAAACGCTGACCCCGTTCGATCCCGGTTACGATCAAGTCACAGACACACTGGCCGGCGCCGGCTTAGTCGACGCGAGCCCTACGCTGCAACTCGCAAAACTCGCCAGACAGCAGGCCGCCATTCACGGCGTCAACGACGCTTTCTGGATCGCCGGCTGCGTGTTTACCGCGATGGCGCTGCTGGTCTGGCTGGCGCGGCCGACCCGGCAACCTCGACGCGTCTCAATCACCCAGTCCTTGCGCCGTCGCGCCCTGGAACTGCTCGCGAGGGACGTATGAACGGTAAGAGCCTTCGTCTTGCCGCGAGTCTGGCCGCGCTCATGCTGCCTTCGTCCTGCGCCTGGCTCCCCGAACCCGGCTCGCGCGCGAGCATGATCGGCATGCCGCGGATCGACAAAACGCTGGCCGCGGCCGAACAGCCGGTGCCAGCCCGATCCGACTGGCCGGGAGAGAAGTGGTGGCAAAGCTTTGGCTCGCCGCCTTTGAGCCGCTTGATCGAAACCGCGCTGACCGACAGCCCCACCCTCAAAACAGTCGAGGCACGGCTGCATCAGGCGCAAAGCCTGGTCGATGTCGAAGCGGCCGATCAATACCCGACCGTCAGCGCCAATATCAGTTTCAGCGCCCAGCGCTATTCGGCCAACAGCGTGCAGGCGAAGCTGGCGGGCGAGCATTTCCGGCATCTGCTGCTCAATCCGTTCGTGCTGCGCTATCACCTGGACCTGTGGGGCGCGGATAAGGCAGCGCTGGAAGCGGCGATCGGCAAGGCCCAGGCCCATGAAATCGAGCTGGCCGACGCGCGCCTGCTGCTGTCCGCGGCGGTTGCCGGGACTTACTTCGATCTGGCTACAGCGTCGGCCCGGCTCGACGCCGCCGAACGGATCACCGCCGACCGGACCGCATGGCTCAAATGGGCCGAATCGCGGCTGTCCACCGGCCTCGCCTCGCCGGCGCCCTTGTTGAAAGCCAGAATGGATTTGCACGAGGCGAATCAACAGGATGCCGGGATTCGCGCCGAAGTCCGCTTGCTGCAAAACCGGCTGGCGACTTTGGTCGGAAAGGGACCCGACTGGGGGCGGGAAGTTGCCGCAGGGCCCCTTATCCTGCCCAGGCTGCTGCCGTTGCCGAACGATCTGCCGCTGCATCTTCTCGCGCACCGGCCCGATGTCCAGGCCGCACGGCTGCGTGCCGAATCCGAGGCAAAACGGATCGAAGTCGCGAAAACGGCGTTTTATCCCGACGTCAATCTGATCTCCTTCGCCGGACTCCATAGCGTCAGCATGACCGACGTAATATTTCAGGGATCGAGCCTCGCTTATGCGGTAGGTCCCTCGATCGACTTTCCGATTTTCGAAGGCGGACGCCTGCGCGCCGAGCTTCAGTATCAGGAAGCCGCCTACGACGAAGCGGTCGAGCGCTACAACAGCCAAGTACTGCACGCGGTGCAGGAGGTCGCCGATGCGCTGGCAAACTGGCAAAAAATCAGCCAGCAGGTGGCTGAACAGCAGCAAACGCTCGCCGCGGCGGAGACCGCCCGGCAACTGGCGGAAACCGAATTTCGGACCGGGCTGAACGATCGCCGCGGCCTGATTGAGGCGAACATGACGCTGTCCGTCCAACGTCTCCGGCTGGCCGCCCTGGAAGGCGATTATTGCAAAACTGCCGTACAGCTTGCCCGCGCCTTGGGCGGCGGCTATCTGAACAAGACCGCAAAATAACAACCCGAACCCGATGCAAAAAACGATACGTCCCAAGGAAATTATCCGCCTTCGCAATCGCCGGCTGGCCGCGGTCACTTTATCCCTGCTATTGGCGTGTGCCGCCTTCCTGATTTATTGGTGGCTTACGACCCGCGACTGGGTCGCGACCGACGACGCGTTCGTGACCGGCCACCTGATCAATTTGAAAGCGCAGACCGAAGGCACGGTCGTCGAGATATTGGCCGAAAACACCCAGCAGGTACGTCAGGGCCAGGTGCTGGTGCGCCTCGACGGCGTCCGCGCGCAACTCGATTTCGAACAGTCACAGGCCGAACTCGGCGAAACGGTGCGGCGAATCGAAAAACTGACTGCCGGTATCCAGACCCTGCAGCAACGCATTGCCGCCAGACAGGCGACTCTGAACCAAGTAAAACACGACCTGCAACGCTACCTGACCGCCTTACGTGACGGCGCTGCCTCCGAACAGCAGGTGCAAAACGCCAGGGATAAAATCCTCGAACTGGAGGCCTCGATCAAGGAAGCCGAAGCCGAAAAGATCAGCGTCGAGGCGGAGATTCAGGGCGTCGACATCGACAGGCATCCGTCGGTCGAAAAAGCCAAAAGCAAACTGCGCCTTGCCTACCTTGAATACCGACGCCGCAATATCCTCGCGCCGGTTTCAGGCTACGTCGCGAAACGCCGAGCGCAGATCGGCGATATGATCAAACCCGGCGCGCCGCTTATGGTGATCGTGCCGCTCGATGATCTCTGGATCGAGGCGAACTTTCTCGAAAGCCAGATCGCCGGCGTCCGCCCCGGCCAGCCCGCCGAAATCCGGGTCGATGCCTTCGGCGACCGCATCGTCTACCGCGGCCGCGTGCAGGGGATCAATCCCGGCACCGGCAGTTCTTTCGCGTTGCTGCCGACCGACAACGCGACCGGCAACTTCATCCATATCGCCGAACGGGTCCCGGTCCGGATCGGACTTGATCCGGAGGAACTGCGCAAGCATCCGCTGCAGCCGGGGCTTTCGACCGTGACCCGGATCAAGACCAGCGAAGCGGGCGAGGAATTATTGACTTCGCAAATCGCCACCACCAGCGAAGCCTATCGGACCGGTATTTATGAGCATGAACTCGATGATGCGGAGCAGTTGATCCGTCAAATCGTAGCGGCAAACCGGCTTGACAAAAAACAACACCGTTAAAGCCGTTACCAACAACAAATTCTGCAGGAATACCCTTATTCCTTCGTACCGCATCGCTGTCACAACGATCCGCAATAGACTACAATCTCAGTTGCTTTATTGTCGCTGTCTCTTGCTCCGGGGAATTGATCGATGGCCAGACTGTTTGCAGTGTTGTCTTTATGTTGGCGCTACTTTTTGCAGGGCTGGCGCGGCCTGTTCGGTGTCTGGCACTGGGACAAGCCGGTCTGGATCGGACGATTGGCCGGCTGGTTTGTGCCGCGCATTCATTATCTCAAACACCATCTCTGGCAAAGCGTTCTGGTTCTGCTGTTGGCCGCGGGAGCCGGCGGCGCGAGCTGGTACGGCTATCATCTGTGGGAGTCGCGCCCGAAGCCTGCCACGATCGATTTTTCGGTCGCCGCGCCCGAGCGGATGAAAATCGAGGAAAAGAACGCCAAGCCGAATCCGCTGGTGATCACGTTCGCAGGATCGGTCGCGCCGCTGGACCGGGCCGGCAAGGACATCACTGAAGGCGTCACGATCAAGCCGGAGGTTCCGGGCCGCTGGCAATGGCTGGACGACCGGCGCCTGGCATTGCAGCCCGCCCAGGAATGGCCGGTCGGCCAGACATTCGAAGTCGCCTTCGACAAGCATCTGGTCGCGGAGCAAATCCGGCTCGCGCGCGACGAGTTTTCGTTCGCGGCACCGGCCTTCACCGCCACGCTCAACAAATCCGAATTTTATCAGGACCCGCTGGATCCGGCGCTGAAGAAAGCGATTTTCCAGATCCGCTTCAGCCATCCGGTCGATGCACAATCGCTCGAAAAAGCGGTCGAAATGACTCTGGTCAGCACAAAGGATACCAAGATCAGGCCCGAGCCGATCCCGTTTACGGTCAGCTACGACAAGCTGGGCCTGAACGCATTCGTCCACAGCCGGCCCTTGGCAATTCCCCGGCATCCGCAAGAGGTCCGGTTTTTGTCGAATAAGGGCGTCAGGGCCAGGGGCTCGGAGGCGGAAACCGCATCCGAATTACACAGCAAAGCGCGCGTGCCGGGCCTTTACAACGAGCAAATGATCGAAAACCTGCAGTTGACCGTCGCGCCGAACCTCCAGTCGGGCCAGCAGGAACAGATTTTGATCGTGAATACCTCGGTGCCGATTCACGAGCAGGAAATGGCCAAAGCGGTGCAGATCTGGCAGTTGCCCGAATTCGATCCGAAGACGCCGCAGGAGGAACGCGACCATCCGACTTACTGGCAGACCGAGCAGATTACGGCGGACCTTCTGGATACCGCCAAACCCATCGAACTGCATCCGGTCCCGGCCGAAAACGAGTACGGTACGTCCCATGCGTTCCGGCTCGATGCGGACGTCGGCCGCTATCTCTATATAACGGTTTCGAAAGAGCTGCGCTCGTTCGGCGGCTACCAGTTGCCCAAGCCGGTTTATCAAACGCTGCAAGTGCCCGAGTTTCCGAAGGAACTGCACATCATGGGCCAGGGCTCGCTGCTGACCTTGAGCGGCGAGAAGAAAATCGCGGTGATGACACGGGATCTGAAAGGCTTGAAGGTCGAAGTGGGCCGGCTGCTGCCGGATCAGTTGCAGCATCTGGTCACGCAAACCTCCGGCGATTTCGCACATCCCGAATTCAGCGGCGATCTCGGGCAGGACAATCTGACCGAACGCTTCGAACTCAAGCTGCCGTTGCCGGAAACCGGCCACGGTAAGCCGTATTATCAGCCGGTCGACCTGAAGACTTATCTGGTCGATGCGGCAGGCCAGCCGAAACGCGGCATTTTCCTGCTGACCGCGAAAGGCTACGATCCGGCTAAAACCCAAAAAGGCGAAACCGATGATTCCGGCGAGCCGGAAGAAAAGCGCCTGGTGCTGGTGACCGACCTCGGCATGATTGTGAAAACCGAGCTGGACGGCTCGCAGGTCGTCTTCGTGCAATCGATCCGGACCGGCGAACCGCAGGAAGGCGTCGAGGTGGCGGTGATCGGCAAGAACGGCCTGACTCTGATGAAAAGCCAAACCGACGCGGACGGCAAGGTCCGCTTCGCGAAACTGGCGAAACTCGAGCGCGAGCGCGAACCAGTCCTATATCTGGCCTCCGATCAGGGCGACATGAGTTTTCTGCCGCTCGGGCGGGACGACCGCAACCTGAATTTTTCGCGCTTCGACATCGGCGGCGCGGCGAATTCGGTCGATCCGGGCGAATTAAGCGCCTACCTGTTCTCGGATCGCGGCATCTACCGGCCCGGCGACGAATTCCATATCGGCATGATCGTGAAGGCGGAAAAATGGGACATGCCGCTGGCCGGCCTGCCGCTGGAGGCCGAAATCCTCGATCCGCGAGGCCTCGCGGTCAAAAAAACCAAATTGAACCTGGGCCAGAACGGTTTCAACGAGCTTTCGCACGCGACGCTCGACAGTTCGCCGACCGGCACTTACACGGTCAACCTCTATACGGTCAAGAACGCGAAATCGGACAAGTATCTCGGCTCGGTGTCGGTCAAGGTCGAGGAATTTCAGCCGGACCGGATGAAGGCGGCGATCCGCTTTTCCAAGCCGGTCAGCGAGGGCTGGCTGCATCCGAAGGATTTGCAGGCGACCGTGAACGTGCAGAATCTGTACGGCGCGCCCGCGGAAGGCCGGACCGTCGAGGCCAGCCTGACCTTGAGCCCGCGGCTGCCGGAATTCCCCCGCTTCAAGGACTACCGCTTTCACGATCCGCATTTCGCCGAGCAGGGCTACGACGAAGCGCTGAATCCGGCCCAGACCGACAGCGAAGGCAATGCGGTCTTCGATCTCGGTCTCGACAAATACGCGAAGGCGACCTACAAGCTGCATCTTCTGGCGCGCGCGTTCGAGGCGCAAGGCGGGCGCAGCGTCGCGGCCGAGGCCGATATAGTGGTCTCCGACCTGTCGTATCTGCTCGGCTACAAGGCCGACGGCGGACTCGATTTCGTCGCGCGAGACACAGTGCGCCATGTCGAGCTAATCGCGATCGATCCGAATCTGCAAAAGGCCGCGGTCGACAATCTGACGCTCGAACTGGTCGAGCGCAAGGCGGTGTCGGTGCTGATGCGCCAGGATGACGGCACCTACCGCTACGAGTCGCGGGTCAAGGAAACCAGCCTAAGCAAAACGCCGCTGGCCCTGCCGAAAGAAGGCCATACGCTGACGCTCGACAGCAAGACGCCGGGCGATTACGTCTATCAAGTGAAAAATGCCGAGGGCGTGGTGCTGGCCAAGATCGCCTACAGCGTTGCCGGCCTCGGCAATGTGTCCCGGACGCTGGACCGCAACGCGGAACTGCAACTGACGCTCGACAAACCCAGCTACGACCCCGGCGCAACGATCAACGTGAACATTCGCGCGCCCTATACAGGCGCAGGGCTGATCACGATCGAGCGCGACAAAGTCTACGCGAGCCGCTGGTTTCACGCCGACACCCAGTCGACCGTGCAAACGATCGAAGTGCCGAAGGAACTGGCGGGCAACGGTTACGTGTCGGTGCAGTTCATCCGCGATCCGGGCTCCGACGAGATTTTCATGAGCCCCTTGTCCTATGGCGTCGCGCCGTTCAAGATCAGTCTGGCCGCCCATACGCAACCATTGACGCTTGCCGCGCCGGAACGGATCAAGCCCGGCGAACGTCTGCCCATCAAAGTGAACAGCGAAGGCCCGGTACGGGTCGTCGTGTTCGCGGTCGATGAAGGGATATTGCAAGTGGCGCGCTACAAGGCTCCCGACCCGCTCGGCCACTTTTTCCGGAAGCGCATGCTCGAAGTCGGCACGTCCCAGATTCTCGACCTGATCCTGCCCGAGTTCACGAAACTGTTGGCAGTCTCCGCGCCCGGCGGCGACGGCGAGGAAGAGGAAGCCCCATCGTATCTGAACCCGTTCAAGCGCAAACGCGACCAGCCGGCCGTTTACTGGTCCGGCATCACCGACATTGACGGCGAGAAAACCTTCACTTATGACGTGCCTGAAACCTTCAACGGCGCGCTGAAGATTTTCGCAGTCGCGGTCGGCGATATGAAGATCGGCAGCGCCGCCGGCAAGACCCAGGTGCGCGGCGATCTGATCATCACGCCGAATGTGCCGGCGATGATCGCACCGGGCGACGCATTCACGGTCAGCACCGGCATCGCGAACCATGTCGAAGGCAGCGGTCCGAAAGCCGAAGTAAAGGTGTCGCTGACCGTACCTCCACACTTACAGATCAAGGGCGCCGCCGAACAGACGCTCACGATCGCCGAAGGCCATGAAGGCGCCGCGACCTTTACCTTGCAGGCAGCAAACGGCGGCAAAGCGGTGCTGGGCGATGCGGAATTGCGCTTCAGCGCCACGAGCGGCGGCAAGTCGGCCAGACTGAGCAGCCATTTGAGCCTGCGCCCGGCCGTGCCGAGAATGGCAAACCTGAAACTCGGCAGTTTCAAAGGCAGGAAGGAAGTTGCCGGACTGCGCCAAATGTATCCGGAATACCGGAAAGTCAGCGCCGGGCTGTCGCCCTTGCCGCTGGTCGCGATGCCGGGGCTGACCGACTTTCTGGATAACTTCAGCCACTATTGCACCGAGCAACTGACCAGCAAGGCGATGCCGGGCATCGTGCTGCACAAACGCCCGGAATTTGCCGACAAACCCGAACAGGGAGCCGGCGACACCGATTTGTTGAAGCTGTTTTCGGTGCTGCGCACCCGCCAGAACGGCGAAGGCGGCTTCGGCCTGTGGACCGCCTCGCCCGAGGCGCACGAATTCGTTTCGGTCTATGTGACCCACATGCTGCTGGAAGCGTCCGCAAACGGCTTTGCGGTTCCCGCCGACATGCTCCAGCAGGCAATGGATTACCTGAAAACCCTATCCGGCAGTCCGGCGGAGGATCTGGCCGGTCTGCGCACGCGCGCCTATGCCGCCTATCTGCTGACCCGGCAGGGCAACGTCACGACCGCCGCGTTGACCGGCATTCGGGAAGCATTGCGCGCGAATCATCGGGACGAGGCATGGCAGAACGACCTGGTCGCGGTCTATCTCGCGGCAAGCTACCAATTGTTGCAACAGCCGTCCGTTGCCGATGCGCTGATCAAGATTCCGGCCGAAAAGCTGGGCAATTTCTCGGGCGAATTCACCTTCAACGATTATTACGATCCGTTGATTCACCAGGCCGAAACGCTTTACGTGCTGGCGAAGCATTTCCCGGACCGGCTCAAGAAAATGCCGACCGCGCTGTTCGAAGCGATCGGCAGGCAGTTGCAGGAAGACCGCTTCAATACCCTGTCCTCGGCATATCTCCTGCTCTCCTTCGACGCCTATCTGGACGTGCTGCCGCCCGAAATCGCCCAGAATCTATCGATTACCGCAATCGACGGCGCAAGCCGGCGCAATGCCCTGGCGCTGCCGCCAAACTTCGCGCCGCGCGCGCCGTTTCCTCTCGGCACCACCGCGCTCGAATTCGAAGGCAGCAGCGGCGTTCCGCTGTATTATGCGGTTTCCGAATCGGGCTTCGATGTAGAGCCGCCGACAACCGAGTTGCGCGACGGACTCGAAATCGTCCGGAGCTATCTGGACGACGACGGCAAGCCGCTCGATAAAATCCCGCTGGGCGCGGAAGTCACCGTTTCGATCCGGGCGCGGGCGATTGACCGCGACTCCATCGACAATGTCGCGATCATCGACCTGCTGCCCGGCGGTTTCGAAGCGGTGCTGCAAAATCCTGCCGCAAAAGAGCAGGCCGAATCCGAAGAAGATTCGGATGAGGGCAAGAGCGAAGAAAATTTCGCGCGCTGGCAGGACCGCCTGAAAACCGGCGGCAACTGGTCGGCCGATTATGTCGATGTTCGCGAGGACCGGGTGCTCTTGTACGGCACGTTGAGCAAGGACATGGCCGAATACCGCTACCGCGCGAAAGCAACAGCCGGCGGCATTTTCAATGTACCGCCAATTTATGCCGAAGCGATGTATATCCCGATCTTACGGGCGCATTCCGGTGCGGGAACGGTCCTCGTCGATAAGAAAGCCCTGTAGGGTGCGCAATCTATTCCGATTGTTAAGGGTGTGGAGTAAGTTGGCATATCGAAAAGGGGCGCAATGCGCCCCTTACCGGGCTGGCGGCAAAATAATGATTAACAAACAACGCCATTTATTGTCTTAGTTAAGCGGCTAAAACTGTAATCATTCGATCCAAAGATCTGATATGTGACTGTTGAGATGGCAGAAGCTCATCTTCGATCAACTTGCGAGTTTCTGAATCTAAACCAGGATTCTCCAAGGCTTGTAAATAATCCGCCTCTATATTTTTTTCTCCCTCTAACAACTCCTGTACTGCCGATTTCTTACCAACAAACTCAGGTTGTTCTAAGACTAATTTTTCAATATTGCCCCAAACTACCGAATGTTTTAAAGTTGTGCTTTCTTGTGGAGCTTTAGTTTTTAAAGTAGAAATTGCATTTTCATGATCTTTTAATAAGGGGTTTAATGACCATCTTACAAAACGCCCGCCAGGTAAAAAATGTCCATCAGGTAATTTAAATTTTTCCAGTAAACATTCATAAGTTTCCATTGCCGATAATTCATCTTCGAGCAATTGCTCGATGGAGCCTTTAGTATTCATAAGTAAATTCCTAATAATTATCAATAAGGCGAAATTGCCTCATAAATTTAAATTGTTTGCCTATTTCTGTACGACCAACTCACGCTCTACACTGTCTAAAGGGCATATTTACTTTTATTAGGTAATAGTTGGTATCAGCTAAGACAATTAAGCTACTCTACTCCAATTATTTTTTTTGTCTGTGCGATAACGCTCCTTGGGGAGGGGCTGCCGCAAAGGTTGCAAGAGTGAACGATACAGACTCAATAGCGGATTAAAAACCCGGCCGATCAGTTTAAAAGCACGATTTACCAAAACGCGCATCTTCAGCGATATTCTGATTAGCAGCCTGTTGAAAAACCCGGCAGTTTAATCGAGGGGTATGATAGGGCCACTTCATCCGATGGAAGTCGACGATGCGTGGACAATGTATTCAGTCTGTAGGTCGGGTGCGCTTTTTATGCCCGACATTCTCGATTCTTGAATTTGGCGTTGTGTTTTAGATTATTTCAATATCGTATCATTATCGTACCCTGATGATTTGGAATACGATTGATGGGTTACGGCCAGCGCTTCTAACCTTCCTACTCGCTACGAGCTTAAGCCTAACGCAAACCCAACGAGATAAGATTAACTGTTCCTCAAACAAGCAAGCCGACCGAGACTGAACTTATGAAAAGTAATCTTTACCACTGGCCAGCCCATGGGGTTCAACTAGACTTACCTTCCTAAATCAAAGCTCCAGGTCCTGGCCTTTTCACGCAATCTGGTAAAATTAACCATCTTTACAAATCCTTAATATTCAAGAGTCACAGATCATGCAGAATCATTTCACTATTCGAGCAAATCCTGCTATCGCAGGCTTGATTTTAATCATTAGCGGCTGCGCCTCCGACCCTGCGCCAGCTCCACAGCCCCTCATTTCCGGCGAAGAAATGTTGCGCGAAAGCCAAGGCATCGCCAACCTGGGCGATAGATGGAAAAAAGGCAAAGGACTGGTTGATCGCGGCAATGCCTTTGTCGCTGAAGGCCAAAATAAAATTAATGAAGGGAGACGGTTGATCGAGGAAGGGGAAAGAGTGATGCGCGAGAGCGAGGAAAACTATAAAAACATTAAAAAATAACAAAACGGAAACCTCTCTAAATACAGTAATCTCCATATTTTCTCTTCCCGATACTGTTCGAGAGAAAGAGAGAAAGGTCATTCCTCTGTCAGCCTTATCGAAAATCTTCAACGGGACGGGAGGGGCAACCCCGTCCCAAAGGTTTGAAAACTGTTCGTCTGCGCAGATTAGCATGCATGCTCAAACTCTTTAAATATGGCGAACGGACTATTCATTTCGCCTGGCACCGGAAGAAAAGCCGGCCAGCACGCCGATGGCTTCGTGTTGCCGCTTTCACCGTGGCGATTATTTGCCTTGCCTTGGTTCTGCTCAGCCTGATTCCCAAACCAGCACTCTCAGGCCACTATCCCAAATCGACCGCGATCTACGCCAGGCAGGGCGAACTGCTGCGTCTGACGTTGGCGAGCGATGGCCAGTTCCGCCTCTGGACGCCGCTCGATCAAATCCCCGGCCGATTGCGCACCGCCGCCCTGCTCTATGAAGACCACTGGTTTTACCGACACCCAGGCGTCAACCCCTGGGCTCTGACGCGCGCGGCCTGGACGACCTTGACACACGGCGGACGGCAGGGCGGTTCGACGATCACGATGCAAGTCGCCCGCCAGTTGTATCGGATCAAAAGCCGGAGCTATCTCGGTAAATTGCAGCAGATTGCACTCGCGCTATGGATCGAGCTGCGCTACGGTAAGGATGAGATTCTCGAAGCCTACCTGAACGGCGCTTCCTATGGCGGCAATATCGTCGGGGTCGGCGCGGCCAGCCGGATTTATTTCCACAAACCCGCGACTGAGCTGAGTCTGATCGAAGCGTTGACCCTGGCGGTGATCCCGCAAAATCCGGCGCGCCGGGTCCCGGCACATCATGAACTACCGCCAACGCTACTGGCCGCGCGCCAGCGCCTGTGGCAAAGCTGGCTTGCCAAATATCCGGAAGACCGCAGTTATGCGAACGATCTGGCCCTGCCCTTGCCCGTGTACGGTCGTCATGAGTTGACCATCGAAGCGCCGCATCTGACCGATCTGCTGTTGCAGCGCTGCGCCGGGACAGAGACGATCCGGAGCAGCCTCCATCTGAGCGTGCAAAGAAGCGTTGAACGTTCGCTCCGCCATTACCTTGCGGCCAACCGCGGCAAAGGCATTCAGAATGCCGCCGCGCTGCTGGTCGATGCCGATTCGATGCAGGTGCGGGCAATGGTCGGCTCGGCCGATTACCGAAATCCCGCTATCGACGGGCAGGTCAACGGCACGCTCGCGAAGCGTTCGCCGGGCTCTACGCTGAAGCCATTCGTCTATGCGCTGGGGCTCGATCAGGGCCTCGTGCATCCGCGCACGATCCTGGCCGATCTGCCGATCGCATTCGGTCCCTACAGCCCGGAAAACTTTGATGGCCGGTTTATCGGGCCGGTTACGGTGCAGGATGCCCTGATCCGTTCCCGCAATGTACCCGCGATCAAGGTCGCGGCGAAACTGTCGAGCCCGACTCTCTACCAATTCTTACAGCGGGCGGGGCTCGCAAGGCTTCAGAGTGAACAGCATTACGGCCTGTCGTTGGCGCTCGGCGGCGGCGAAGTGACCATGGAAGAACTGGTCGAACTCTATGCACTGCTGGCCAATCAGGGCGGGCTAAGAAGACTGAACTATTGCGTCGAACGGACCGAAACTACTCCCCTGCCCCTGTTGAGCAGCGCCGCGGCCTATATTACGCTCGAGATGCTAAAGAAAAATCCCCGGCCAGACTCGAAGCAGCCTGACCGGCCCGACACCGCCTGGAAAACCGGCACCTCCTGGGGCTTTCGCGACGCCTGGAGCGTCGGCGTCATCGGCCGGCATGTGCTGGCCGTCTGGGTCGGTAATTTCGACGGCTCGAAGAACCCCGCCCTGATCGGCGGCAAGGCAGCCGCGCCGCTGTTCTTTTCAATCATCGACAGCCTGCGCGCGCAACGCCTGTTGGGCGGACTGAACGAACCGGTTCCGTCATTCAAGCCGGATACGATTTCACAGATCGAAGTGTGCGCGGCCAGCGGTGACCTGCCGAACGCGGACTGCCCGGTACGCGCACAGACCTGGTTCATCCCCGGCAAATCGCCGATCAAGACCAGCACGCTGCATCGCGCAGTCTATTTCGATCAGCAAACCGGCAGCGTCGTCTGTCCGAATACTTCGGCAAGCCGTCGCGAAATTGTAGAATTCTGGGACAGTGAAATGCTCCGTCTTTTCGAACAGGCCGGCATGCCGCACCGCCCTCCGCCTCAACTGCTCGACTGTTATCCTATGGCTGGGAAGCAGAACGATGCGCCCCGGATCATTTCCCCCCTCAGGGCTGGGACCTATGCGCTGCGCCTCGGTAAACCGTCCACTCTAACATTGAAGGCAAACACAGCCGCGAGCGGGAGCGTCTACTGGTTTGCAAATCAAAGCTTCATCGCCAAAACCGCTGCCTCGGAAGCCTATTCCTGGCTGCCCAGCCAACCCGGTCATTATCTGATCAAAGCCGTCGATACGGAGGGGCGTTCCACATCGACAGAAATCCGGATCATGTTGACGCCTTGAAGTAAGGCTCATAAAACAACCGGCCGCCAATCATGGTCTTCCTCCCTATTGACAGTGGACTTCCGGGTTGCGAGTATTCCATAAGTAAATCGCCGGAAGCGGATAACCCCTCGTGTCCGAGCATGAAGATGAAATTTGAGCGACTCTACGGCCTCGGAGACATACTTCCCTGAAATTATGCATTACCATCGCGGCAGAATGACGGAACCTAGAGTCCTCTCAACCGGTCTTCATAAATACATTTACAGTGACTGCCGAACACATGAGGGTATGCAGATTTCACCATCTGACTGAAATATCCCTTTCTGCCGTGTCATTCTAAAAAATGGTGCGCAATGTACGCCTGAATACAGGTCAACGAGGAGAACGATAATGAAACATGCAGCCTTAATCTCGATGGGATTTTTATTTTTTGCAACATCCGCGTTCGCTGAGGAAAGTGTCAACCCGCAACGCAAGGAAGACGTCGAGCAGCGCCGCCAGGAACTTGTGCCTTATAATGCCGATCAGGCGCTGGAAACGTTTTCAAAAACCGTTCATGGCGGCGTGCTGCATGTAGTTACCAAGTCCGACAATCCGGAGCAGGTCAAATTGATCCAGGACTATGTCAAGCAACTGGCGGAAGAATTCAGAAAAGGCGATTTTTCCAGCACAATGCGTATGCACGGTGCGGATATGCCGGGACTGCAACAACTGAAAACTGCCAAAACCGATGACATCCGCTATGAATACACAGCTTTGTCGAACGGCGCGCAGATTCATTTTTCAACCGAATATCCGCAGTTTGTACAGGCGCTGCATGAATGGCTGGAGGCGCAGGCCCAGGATCACGGTAACGCATTGGTACCCGAGCATACAAAGCATCATTCGGGAATGTCGGAATAAATGTGCCGGCCGGCTTCTGTTGGGGGACAGGTTTCCTTGCAACGCAAAAGGATGAGGCGTCATTCAGACAGATGCGCAATCCGAAAATTTAATCGTATCTTTTTCGCCGGACCTCGCTGATGCGCTCGGTTAATAACCGGCAACACCAGCGGGGGGTGCACGACCCAAAAATCCAAGGATCCCGCAAGGTAGTCGCCACCGCTGGTCAGATGTTTTGCTCTTCGCATGGTTGCAGAGGCCATTTATCGGACCGAACGTCATAAATTCGGTCCCGACAATCGAGCAGGCTTTTTCGACATCAAGCGGATAGGATAGTATCGTTCTCAAGCTTTCTCCGTTTTCCTGAAGCTAAAACACATGGATGGGTTATGGTGTAAGTCATGCCAATGTATAATGGGACTTTGTTTGATTTTCATATCGTCCCTGGTAACCATGCTGACTTATCCACAAATAGATCCGATCGCCGTCGCCATTGGCCCGCTAAAGATTCACTGGTACGGTTTGATGTACCTGGTCGGATTTGCCGGCGTCTGGATACTCGGAAAACGGCGCGCCGAAAAGCCCTGGTCGCCTGTCAAGCCGGAGGCGATCGAAGACCTGGTTACCTATGGCGCGCTCGGCGTGATTCTGGGCGGACGGATCGGTTACACGCTGTTTTACAATCTTCCAGAGTTCCTGCACAACCCGCTGGTGCTGTTCGAAATCTGGAAAGGCGGCATGTCGTTTCACGGCGGGATGCTCGGCGTATTCGTCGCAATGTGGTTTTTCGGCAAGCAGCAGAACTGCTCGATGCTGCAGTTGACCGACATCATCTCGCCGCTCGCGCCGATCGGCCTGGGCGCAGGACGGATCGGCAATTTCATCAACTCCGAACTCTGGGGACGTCCGACCGACGTACCTTGGGCGATGGTGTTCCCGAACGGCGGCCCTCTGCCACGCCATCCGTCCCAGCTTTACGAAGCGTTTCTGGAGGGCGTGGTGATGTTCGCCATTCTGTGGATTTACACGTCCAAGCCCCGGCCCACGATGGCGCCGACCGGCATGGCGCTGCTGCTCTACGGCTGCTTCCGCTTCTTTGTCGAGTTCTTCCGGATGCCCGACGTGCAGCTCGGTTATCTGGCACTGGACTGGGTTACGATGGGGCAGATATTGTCGACCCCGATGATCATTGTCGGCGCGGCGATGATTTACTGGGCTTATAAAAAACCGGCGCCACAGAACACGCAGGACTTGAATTCGTAGTCCCATGCAGCCCTATCTAAATCTACTGCACAAGATTCTTCACGAAGGCGTCCAAAAGGGCGACAGAACCGGCAGCGGCACGCTGTCGATCTTCGGGCACCAGCTGCGTTTTCCACTGGCCGAAGGCTTTCCGCTGGTGACCACGAAGAAAATCCATCTGAAGTCGATCATTCATGAACTGCTCTGGTTCTTGCAGGGCGATACGAACCTGGCCTACCTGCACGAACACAAGGTGACCATTTGGGACGAATGGGCGGATGAAAACGGCGACCTGGGGCCGGTATACGGCCGGCAATGGCGCGCCTGGCCCTTGCCGGACGGACGCACGGTCGACCAGCTACAGCAGATAATCGATCAGATCAAAACGACGCCGAACAGCCGCCGAATGATCGTTTCTGCCTGGAACGTCGCCGACCTGCCGGATGAAACGATCAGTCCGCAGGCGAATGTCGCGCAGGGCAGGATGGCGCTCGCGCCTTGCCATGCGCTGTTTCAGTTTTATGTCGCGGAAGGACGGCTGTCCTGCCAGCTGTATCAACGCAGCTGCGATACGTTTCTGGGCGTGCCGTTCAACATCGCGAGCTATGCATTGCTGACCCATATGATCGCACAGCAGACCGGTCTCGAGGTCGGCGATTTTATCTGGACCGGGGGTGATGTACACTTGTACCTGAACCATCTGGAGCAGACCCGATTGCAGCTGAGCCGTACGCCCTACCCTTTGCCGCGGCTGGTCCTGAAACGCAGGCCGGATTCGCTGTTCGATTACCGGTACGAGGATTTCGAAATCGAGGGGTATCAGGCGCACGATCCGATCAAGGCATCGATTTCGGTTTGATGCCGGGCTATGCCCTATCCCGTATTCTTATTTTGTTTGTGCAGCTTCGGTGTGATTTGAACAATCGAGGCCTCTAATCCTTCGATTCGGTTACACTGTAGCGAGGCTGCAGTTTATATGTTCAACTCATCCTCTGAGACGGAGTGGCAACGATGCAATATCGCCCCTTTAAGGACCCAAAGTTTATGAACAACTACCACTATAAAGCCCATCCCTGGCACGGCATCAGCGCGGGCGATAGTACGCCGTCCATAGTCAATGCGTTCATCGAAATCGTGCCGACCGATACGGTCAAATACGAAATCGACAAGCAGAGCGGCTATCTGAAAATCGACCGGCCGCAAAAATTTTCGAACATGGTACCGACGTTGTACGGCTTCGTCCCGCGCACTTACTGCGGCAATAAGGTCGCCGAATTCGCGGCACTGAAATCGGGCAGAACCGGCATCAAAGGCGACGGAGACCCGCTCGATATCTGCGTGCTGAGCGAACGCAGCGTCTCGCACGGCGACATCATCCTGCAGGCGATACCGGTCGGCGGATTCCGCCTGCTCGACAATGGCGACGCGGACGACAAGATCATCGCGGTGATGAAAGGCGACGAATTTTACCGCCAGTGGAACGATGTGTCGGATTGTCCGAGTTCTTACATTAACCGGCTGATGCACTATTTTCTGACTTATAAAAACCTGCCCGGCGAAAAATCCACCTGCGAGATTACCGATGTGTACGGCCGCGCCGAAGCGCATGAGGTAATCAAGCGCGCGATGCAGGATTACATGAGCCTGTTCAACGGCATCGAGGATTTGTGAAGAGTACTATTGCCGGAAAACCACAATCATGGATTTCGCAAACCATTGATAATGAAAAGAATTGTAGGGCGGATTCGCCGAAGGCAATCCGCCATTTTGAGGCCTCTGTCGATCACCGGCGGATTGCTCGGCAATCGCTCCCTGCGTTGCCCTACCTCCTGCATCCATGCAGTCGTGACGCGAATCCGCCCTACGTTTTATCCCAGAGATAAGAAGTAGATCCATGCCGCCAAAATTCATTCACCTGAGACTGCACAGCGAGTTTTCGCTGGTCGACGGCATCGTCAAGGTCAAACCGCTGGTCAAGCGTCTGGTCGAACTGGAGATGCCGGCTGCGGCGGTGACCGATCACGTCAACCTGTTCGCGCTGGTCAAGTTTTACAAGACCGCGATGGGCCAGGGCGTCAAGCCGATCGCCGGCAGTGACGTGCTGATCTACAATCCGGACGAACCGGCCAACCCCTACCGCCTGACACTGCTGGTCAAAAACCAGCAGGGCTATATCGCGCTGACCGAACTGATCTCGAAAGCCTATCAGGAAGGCCAGCACCAGGGCGTGCCGATGCTGAAATACGAATGGATCGAGGCAAATGCGGGCGGCCTGATCGCCCTGTCCGGCGCAATGGCCGGCGACGTCGGCCGGGCGCTGCTGGCCGAACGCAAGGACGACGCGAAACGCCAGGCGCAGTACTGGTCCGACCTATTTCCGGACAGTTTTTATCTGGAGCTGCAGCGCGTCGGGAAGCCGGGCGAAGAGAACTATATCGCGGCCGCGCTGGAGCTGGCGGCGTCGCTTGATCTGCCGGTCGTCGCGACGAACGACGTGCGCTTTTTGCACCGTAAGGATTTTCCGGCGCACGAGGTGCGCGTCTGCATCAACCAGGGCCGCGTGCTCGACGACAGCCGCCGCCCGAAGGATTATACCGACCAACAGTACCTGCGCAGTCCCGAAGAAATGTGCGAGCTGTTCGCGGATATTCCCGAGGCGCTCGAAAACACGGTCGAGATCGCGAAGCGCTGCAATATCACGCTGACCCTCGGCAAGAACTTCCTGCCCGACTATCCGGTCCCCGAGGGGATGACGATCGGCGACGTGATGGCCGAAGAGTCCCGGAAAGGCCTCGAGGAACGCCTGCGCCAGCATCCGCCTTTCGGCAACGGCACCGAGGAAGAAAACCGGAAGGTCTATTACGACCGACTCGAGACCGAGCTCAGCGTAATCACGCAGATGGGGTTTCCGGGCTACTTCATGATCGTCGCGGACTTTATCCAGTGGGCGAAAAATCACCAGATTCCGGTCGGGCCGGGCCGGGGCTCGGGCGCGGGCTCTTTGGTCGCGTATGTATTGAAGATTACCGACCTCGACCCGATCGAATTCGACCTGTTGTTCGAGCGCTTTTTGAATCCGGAGCGGGTCTCGATGCCCGACTTCGACGTCGACTTCTGCATGGATCGCCGCGACGAAGTGATCGACTATGTCGCCGACCATTACGGCCGCGACCAGGTTTCCCAGATCATTACCTACGGTTCGATGGCCGCGAAGGCGGTGACCCGCGACGTCGGCCGGGTGCTCGGATTCTCGTACGGCTTCGTCGACCAGCTCGCCAAGCTGATCCCTTTCGAGATCGGCATGACCCTCAACAAGGCGCTGCAGGACAGCCACGACCTCAGGCAGCGCTATGAGAACGAGGAAGAAGTCCGGGCGCTGATCGACATGGCGCTCTCGCTCGAAGGCATGGCCCGGAACGCGGGCAAGCACGCGGGAGGCGTCGTAATTGCGCCGACCAAGCTGACCGATTTCACGCCGCTGTACTGTGAACAGGGCGGCGGCAATCTGGTTACCCAGTTCGACAAGGACGATGTCGAAGCAGTCGGCCTGGTCAAGTTCGACTTCCTGGGCCTGCGCACGCTGACGATCATCGACTGGGCGCTGCAGACGATCAACCGCAAAAAGGCGGCGCTTGGCGAGCCGCCGGTCGATATCGCCGCGATTCCGCGCGACGATAAGGCCTCCTATGAACTGCTAAAGAACGCGCAGACCACTGCGGTGTTCCAGCTCGAATCGCGCGGCATGAAGGAGCTGATAAAAAAGCTGAAGCCGGACTGTTTCGACGACATCATCGCGCTAGTCGCACTGTTCCGGCCGGGCCCCTTGGAATCGGGGATGGTCGACGACTATATCAACGTCAAGCACGGCGCCAAGGCCGAATACGCGCATCCGCTGCTGGTTCCGATCCTGAAGCCGACCAACGGCGTCATCCTGTACCAGGAACAGGTGATGCAGATCGCGCGGGAGATGGGCGGCTATACGCTCGGCGGCGCGGACATGCTGCGCCGCGCGATGGGCAAGAAAAAGCCCGAGGAAATGGCCAAGCAGCGCGAGGTGTTCACCGAGGGCGCGATCGCGAACAATATCGACGAAGGGATCGCAACCTACATCTTCGACCTGATGGAGAAGTTCGCCGGCTACGGTTTCAACAAGTCGCACTCGGCCGCCTACGCGCTGGTCGCGTACCAGACCGCCTGGCTGAAGGCGCATTATCAGCCCGAATTCATGGCTGCAGTATTGTCGGCCGATATGGACAATACCGACAAGGTCGTCGTGCTGATCGAGGAATGCCGTCGGATGAAACTGCCGATCGAACCCCCTTCGATCAATGACTCGAGCTTCCGCTTCACGGTGAACCAAGCCAATAAGATCGTCTACGGCCTCGGCGCGCTCAAAGGCGTTGGCGAGAACGCGATCGAGGAAATGATCCAGGAACGCGAGCAAAACGGCCCCTACCGCGACCTGTACGACCTGTGCAAGCGCGTCGACCTGCGCAAGGTGAACCGGCGCGTGCTCGAAGCCTTGATCCGTGCCGGTGCGTTCGACACCTTCGACCCAAACCGGGCCGCGCATCTGGCCGAACTGCCGACCGTGCTTAAGATCGCCGAACAGCACGGCAAGATGGCCGAAACCGGCCAGAACGACCTTTTCGGCCTGCAGGAAGCGAGCCCCGAGGAAGACTCGATCGCGGCCTATTCGACCTATGTCGAGCCTTGGCCCGAACAGGAACGCCTGAACGCCGAAAAACAGACCCTCGGCCTGTTCCTGACCGGCCATCCGATCGCCCAATACGAGGCCGAAATCAGCCAGTTCACCCACGGCAGCCTGAACAAGCTGAAGTCGGACATGGAGCGCAGCAAGGGCAAGATGGAAGCCCGAGTCGCCGGATTGGTCGTCGAGATCCGCACCCGCCAGTCCAAAAGCGGCAAAACGATGGGCTTCGCGCTGTTGGATGACCGCACCGACCGTTTGGAGGTCGCAGTGTACCCGGAAATCTACGAACGGTACCGGGACATTTTCACCCGCGACGTGCTGCTGGTCGCCGAAGGCGCGCTTGCGATGGACGATTTCACCGGCACCCCGCGCCTGACCGCCGAAAAGCTCTACAGCATCGACCAGGCCCGCAATGCGTTTGCGCGCGGCTTGCAGTTGACCTGGAACGTCGGCGTCAACGGCGACTCGCTGGCCGAAAAACTGAGTCCGACGCTGGAGCCCTTCAAAGGCGGCGCCTGTCCGGTGATGATTCAATACCGCTCGGAGCAGGCGCAGGCGACCGTCAGGCTTGGAGATGAATGGCGGGTGTTTGCGACCGAGGAACTATTGTTGCGGTTGAAGCGACTACTTGGGAGTGAGGCGGTTGAGGTTAAATACCGGTAGCATAGTACAACCAGGATTCCCAAGCGCCGGATTCCCCTACTTGCTTACCTGAACCTGATTGATTTGCACCGCGATTTGCCGCAGTTCTCCGGGGTCGGGATAACCGTCCTGCACGGCGCGCTCGATGTTGGGGGTAAAATCCCAATACGGCGAGCGCACGCCTTTTTCCAGCAAGGCTTTAATTTCCTGCCTGGCCTGCTCGCGCCAAGCGGGGTAATGAGCAAGCCGATAAAACCAGCAATTCAGCACTTTGTCCTCCCTTTCGCCTTGCAACGCTTTTTCTTTCCTGCCTTGTGCGAGCAGAAACCCGGAATAATTACTGTCTGTAGCGGCATTGTTCGGATCGAGCTCTAAGGCCTTGCAGTAGAACGCTTCGGCCTGGTCATAGTCCTTCCGAATAATTTCAAGGAATCGCGCGTAACTTAAAGATAATCCGGCACTGTTGGGTAATATTTCCAAGGCTTTTTGATAAAGCACTAATTTGCGATCAGCATCTTTTTCTTGATTAATTTTGAGTTGAATTTCCCACCATTTATTTGGGGTTAAAATTGTCTTTTCACCCAAACCGAACAATTTGAGTACTGCTTCTTTATCCGCTACATTGCCTTCCCGCGTCGCTATTACGGTTTCTTCGGCGGTTTTTTCGCCCAATTTTTCCAATTGCTGACAGTAGCGCTCGGCTTTTTCCAAAGCGATTTTCACCATTCGGCTATCTTCCAAATTGTCTCTGTCGATCAATAACGGATACTCGTATGCGATGTTCAATTCGAGCATCAATTGGTCGAATCCGGAAATTTCGACGATGCAGTCTTTGCCGGGATCGAGGGTTTCTCTAATCCTATCGTTCAGTTCCCCTTCGTTTCGGCAGCACCAATAGATGCCTTTCCGCCTTTCTATGCCTTTGAGATAGTTCATCAAACTACCGTCGTTGCCACCGTAGGCAACTACGACCAAGTGATATTGCTGCAAGATCGGAGTCAACGTCGCCTTCCAGGCTTCGTCGAGATTTTGAGTATTTTGCGTGCCGTTGAACGGCTGCAACAGCAAATCGCGATGGACCTTGATGATCGTGGGCCGAATGCTCCGGGCATTGATATATTGCGCCAGCGATTCGTGCCCGCATACCAAGGGGCGTTCGGCCGTGTAAGTGCGAATAGCGTCCTCGACCATGTGATCGAAATTGGTGGTGATCACGAACTTATGCTGGGTATCGGCCAGTATCTGGGCGAGAAAGGAATAGCCGATGCCCGGTTCGGCATTCTTCATGCAGTCCTGCAAGCGGTAATAGCCGGTTGCAGGATGATCGCGGAATCGCCGTTCGAAAATTTGCGGATAAAATTCGGCGATACGGTCGGTATCGAACCCGATTTCTCGATACCAGGCGTCAAGTTCGCCGGCATCCATGATTTCCTTCAACTCTCCATACCATTCCCGCGCCAACTGCCCACCGGTAGGAATACCGGATGTGAAAGATGCCCCTGCACCCAGCAAAAAACAACAGCCATCGTCGTGATGATTCTGTAAATCCTTGAATACTCTGATCAATTGAGCCTGTTTGATTTTGCGTAAGGTCATGCTTGTTTTGATATTAACGCTTATGGTGCGTTGATTATAATGTAAACAGGCAACTTACTGCCAATTAGGCCATGTACCGCGCACGTTGGGGTAGGTTGGGGTGAGGCACGAACCCCAACGCTTTTAGGATTTCGAAATGCTAATGACGTTTTTGTTAGCTTTTGCTGCTACAGAATGTTTGCCGATGATTTAACGGCTGTCGTGTTGGGGCTCGTGCCTCACCCCAATTACTACTCTTGGGCTTCTAACCGCCGTTTCCGATATTTTCCCAAATATCGCTGCTGGACACTTCTAATTTTTGTAATATTTGGTTGGCTTCTCGCTGTTTGGCTCGCAGCGCTTCAAGCTCTTTCGCTACATCCGTACCTTGCCGAGATTGCTGCACCAATTTATCGATCCTGGCACTCCGCTCGATAAATTCATCGAGCACATGACTGTATTCATCTGATGTGTTCATGGGTTAATTCCTCGGGCTGTTGAGTAAAATTTTATTCAACCACGGGAACTGACTGTTGCTATGGCTGATCCCCTCATCAACTGCGTCAAATTCCTGTTCTTTATGAAAAGAATGAATGGCTGGCTCCAATATACGCTCAGAATTTTTTGCATAATGACATATTTCCCTCGTTTCCTGCCAAATCCACCATGAGATTGGAAAACGGGAAAACACTCCCTCCTTTTTTCCCTGCCGCTCAAACAAACCACCCTTTATTTAGGGAATCAAAGTTTCCGGATTGTTCCCCTTTACTGGAAAATTTTCAATGAAATTAACCCGCAAGGCGGATTCGCCGGCAGTCAATCCGCCATATTATTGGTTTGCTCGGCAACTGCTCCCTGCGTTGCCCTATCTCCTGCGCCTGTGCAGTCATTGTGCGAAACCGCCCTTGCGGCCCAGGTGGTAAACAACCAAAGTCATGCGTTTATTGAAACCATTAAAAATACATTTAGTGGGGTAGCCCATTATCGATTGCAAGTCCATTAATGACACATCTATGCGAAAGTTCTGAAGCTAAGGATACGAACATAAAGGGTTTTTGAAGGCCAGCCCGACCGAAAGCGCCCATGTAGGAATAGGCGCTGTATCTGATGGTATACAATTTGCTGTCCTCTTTCGAGTTGATAAGAATCTTTCTATTCAATCGCGTCATGAGTAAATTCCGTACAGCTCATGACGGTTTATTACTGAGAGGATAAAGGCATGAGAAAGCATCAATTGAAAAAATCTGCCATTGCGATGGCAATTATAATCACCGCATCCGCAGGCGCGATGCAGCCGATTTCAGCAGTTCCCTCTGCCGCTACGACTGTTCCTTCGACGAAGCCTGGTGACAAAGAGTCTCAGATGATGAAGCAAAAATTTCTGGGCGAAAAACAGGTACAAATCGAACATGAAGCCTTGGAGGCGATTACCGGCACTCAAAATGCACTCTTGGCCCTGCAAAAACAAGATTCGAAAAAGGCGATGGCATTACTGCAGGAAGTTATGGGGAAGCTGGATATTATTTTGGCAAAATACCCTAACTTGGAACTGATTCCGGCCAATGTAGAAGCCGATGTAAATGATTTCGAGCTGAACGACAAAGACGCCGGCGCCAACCAGGTGCAGACGCTACTCGACCAAACTGAGGCGCTTTTGGCCAAACACAAAGTCCAGGATGCCCGTAAAATCTTGAATCAGTTGGTCAGCGAAGTGCGGATTACCACGACAAGCATTCCTTTAGGCACATTCCCGACAGCCATCAAAGACGCTGTCGCTCTTACCGATAAAGGCAAAATGGATGAAGCTAAAGCCGTGTTATACGATGTTCTGAACACGCTTGTTAACACCACGGAAATTATTCCCTTGCCCCTGCTGCGGGCGGAATCGATGTTAACGCAAGCGTCGGAAATGGAGCATAAAGACGATTTGTCAAAGCAAGCCAGCCGAGATGCCATTCTAAAATTGACAAATGATGCAAAAGATCAATTGTCATTGGCCGAAACATTGGGCTATGGCGAAAAGGATGATTACAAGCAGCTTTATACTGCCATTGACGATATAAAAGACGTAATTCATTCTAAAAAATCCGCCGCTGCTTGGGAGAAGGTCAAAAACACGCTGTTAGAGCTCAAGAATAAAGTGATGCATCCGTCTAAATAACTGTCAAAAAGAATTCATAAGGGGCGGATTCGCCGATAGGCAATCCGCCATCTTCGAAGGCAACGAAACCGATCTCTGCCCGAACCTTTTCATGCCCATTGGACGGGCTGAGGTATAAAGCTTATCTATCGCGTACGATGGGGTTCCTTCCTCATCCTGCCCTATCCAGCTTTTCTCAGTGCTGCTCCAACAGCAAAATGTGCCATTTCGTACAGACAGAGCCTTTAAACTTGAGTATAAAATCTTTTATTCTGGGCATGAGTTAAGAGAATAGTGTCCTATCATCTGTCATTCGTGCCTCAACTTCTAATCTGGAAAATGGAGGTTATTATGAAACGGTGTTGGATAGATATCCTGACTGTTCCCATATTAGCTGTCTTTTTATGGGTTAATTACGGCACGGCCTTTGCCGCTGACAAGCCTGGCGTCAAACGGTTGCTGCTGACAAAACTTGATAAGCAAATTAATAAACAAACGCCGAAAACGTTGGACGAAGGCAGGAAGATTTTTCGTTTCGATACATTCGGCGACGAGGCATTTTGGGGCGGTACGCTGCAATTACATCAGGCAATAAAAGGCGTAGGTTTAGGCGGCGTGGGACCGGGCGTGAGCCCGAAGACGGCACTAGATGTAGGTCTCAAGGTTGATATGGATGCGCTTCGGGGTAGGACCAGATCCGCCTTGAAAAACGGTCGCGTCAATCTGGATGATCCGGCGGTCACCGTTGAGCTACTGCGTCAAAATGCGGTTGTCGGCCTCACCGGCATCTTTGACAACCAAGGCCAACTGAATTCGATCGGCATCCAATGCGCTCTCTGCCATTCCACCGTGGACAACTCATTGACCGCCGGAATTGGTCATCGACTCGATGGCTGGGCCAATCGCGATCTCAATGTCGGCGCGATCATCAATCTTTCCCCTGATCTCACGGCATTCACTACATTGCTCGACGTCAACGAGGATACGGTGCGCACCGTGCTGGGTTCATGGGGCCCGGGAAAATTCGATGCCGAGCTTATTCTCGACGGCAAAGCCTTCCGTCCGGACGGACGTTCAGGCGCAACGCTTATCCCGCCCGCATTCGGGCTGGCTGGCGTCAATCTGCATACATGGACCGGCTGGGGCTCTGTGCCCTACTGGAATGCCTTTGTGGCCATACTGGAAATGCACGGGAAAGGAACGTTCTTCGATCCACGCTTGAAAGATGCGGTGCAATTTCCGGTTGCCGCCAAAGCCGGTTTCGACAACGTGCGCAACAATCCCGACCTTGTCAGTTCCAAGTTGCCGGCGCTGCATTTATATCAGCTGGCGCTTCCAGCACCAGCGGCGCCCCAAGGCAGTTTCGACCCATCCGCTGCCGCCAGCGGCAAACAGATTTTCGAAGCCAAAGGCAAATGCGCGACGTGCCATGTTCCGCCGACTTATAGCGAGCCTGGATGGAATATGCATGCCGCGGAAGAGATCGGCATAGACGATTTTCAAGCGAACAGATCACCCGACAAACGCTACCGAACCGCACCGCTAAAAGGCCTGTGGACCCATACCAAAGGCGGCTTTTATCATGACGGACGATTTGCCACACTGCTGGATGTGGTGAACCATTACAACGCGCAACTCAGTCTGGGACTGTCTGACCAGGAGAAAAATCAACTGGTCGAATATTTAAAATCAATTTAACGCTGCATTTTTAACCTGTCGCGCCACGACTGCAGGGATGCAGGAGGTGGCGCGAGTCCGCCTTATAGCCTTTCGAATACTAGCAGAACAAATGACTATAAAAATGAGATATTGAAGGCTAAATCCGGATAATCTGTTTTGGAAGGGGGATAAGGCCGGTCAGGCCTTTTGGCGGACTGAATCTGAACGCTGCCTTAACCTCATTTGATAAATTGTCTTTATGAACTAGGCTTGTGGTAGTCACAACGACACTTCCGGTTAGAGGCAATTTCGTGATACAGATCTCACTCCATTCAAGCACGGCAAATTTTGACATCCATAATATTAAACAAGCCGTCTATCTAGAGTTGAGGATTGCTCGACAAAATTCAGCTTCAGGCATTTCAGTCGATAGCCGATCTTGTTGATGGACTCATGTCCTTCCGATTATCCCTGCTCCGCCAAGGAGCGCCAATTTTCCGACACCTCGGACTTGCAGCCAATCGCCATTTAATCGTCCGAATGCAAACGCTGGCACTGCTGGTGGTCGTTTCCGGCGCTTGGGCTCAGCCCGGCGATAGTGAAGTCAACGACGAGTTTGCCGACCTGTCGCTGAAGGAATTGACGGAGATGGAGGTATTCAGTTCTGCGTCGCTGTTGCCGACCGAACGCACCAAGGCGCCGGGAACTGCCTACAGTTTCGATCGTGAAGATTTTGTGCGTCTGGGAGTGCGTCGAATCGATGACTTGCTGGCCTATGTGCCGGGTTTTCAGCTCGCTCAGAATCGCAAACGGCACAGGTCCATCTGGGCTCGCGGACTCATCGACCGCTTCAACGACAAACTGGTGCTGATGGTCGACGGGATTCGCCGGCAGCATGTCTATTACGGGAATTTCTCGCTCGGGGACAACTTTCCGCTGGAGAAGATCGAAAAAGTCGAAATCATTCTGGGCCCCGCCTCGACCCTGTACGGCGCGAATGCCTTTGGCGGGATTATTTCGGTGACGACCCGGCAATTCTCGAAAAAACAGCAAATCGATGCCACGGCCGAAGGCGGCGACAATGCCCGGGGCAAAGGCACATTGCTCTATAACAGTAACAAATTGCAGGCTTTCGGGAGCTATCTGTCTCAGGATGCGCCGTTTAATGAAGATCGCAAGAGTTTCATCGGCGGCAATACCCTGCAGCCCCTGGATGAGGATTATGCCAACCTGTTTTTAAAGGCTTCCCCGATCGAAGGACTGACCGTAACCGCCGACTATTACCGCAATAATAATCCGTTTCTGTTCATTCCCGATACTCAGGATTCGTTCATCGAAGAAGACTCGTTAACGCTGGCGGCACTTTACGAAAAAGGCGACCTGGACCAAGGCAAGATTCAGGCGAATTTCTATTACACGTGGGATAAGACCCGGGAATACGAGATAGAACATGAAAAATGGAGTCTGGGGTATGATGAACGTCAGGATGCGGCAATGGCGGGCAGCACGATCACCGGCTTCAAACGCCTATTTAACGATCATACGCTCGCATTGGGACTCAACTGGATGCATACCGCGGCGACCGATATGGATTTCGAACGCCGCTTCCATTTCAGAAGAGGCTTCCTGAACCCGCCCGAAACCGGGTCGTTGCTGGCCGACCCGAACGTCAGTAATGACGATTATGCGGTCTTCATCCAGGATGTATGGAATATCCATCCCCAACTCGATCTGACGCTGGGCGGCCGCTTCGACCACTTCGAGCAGTTCGGCAGTCACTTCAACTACCGCGCCGCCCTGGTCTATACGCCCGACAACCGCCAGACCGTCAAGTTACTCTACGGGACCGCGATACGCACGCCGACTTTCCGCGAATATCTGAAAGTATTGGAGACAGACTTCGTTCCACCGGTTCCTGATCCGGAGCAGATAAGTTCGGTAGAACTCGGTTATCTTTATCAATGGGATCGCGCAAATCTGAACATCACTTTGTTTAATAACCAGGTCGACGATTATATCCATGAGGTCCCGACCCCGGATCATAAGGACGAATACTTTGCCAACAGTATTGCGCCGTGGGAAATGCGCGGCGTCGAGACTTTGCTGCAATATAAGCCTGTCGATCAACTCGACCTGCGCTTGAGCGGCTCTTATCTGTATGCCGAAAATCGGGACACGGGCAAATTGCCGTATCTGGCTTCCTGGAACGGCAACTTCAGTCTGAACTACAGTTATCTGGATGACCATCGTCTGGGCTTTGCTCTGGTTTATCAAAGCGGCAGATCCGATACCAATACCTTCGTCCAGGATAATCCAAAGGCTTTCCTGGTTGCCAATCTCTTCGGTTCGGGGCGCATCAGTCGCAACCTGTCCTATACGTACGGCGTCGACAATGTGTTCGATAGCCGGATTTACGATCCTGCGGCCGATTTCGGCAAGCAGTACAATACCGAACGCAACGCACGGGAAATTTGGGGCCGTATCACCTGGAGCTTCAACCCTTGATCGAACCATCGGCTGAAACGGCTGTTGCCGGCCTGCAGCGCGGCATTGTCTATACATTATTCCGCAGAAACGGGTGGATTTGGCGTTTTTTAGTTGCCGCGATTTTCCTGGCAAGCTTATCGCCTTTGCTTGCCGGCGCAGAAACGGAGGACGAGCGCCTCCAGCGGGTAAAAGCGGCATTCGTCCTGAACATTGCGCGTTTCGTCTCATGGCCAAAAGAAGCCCTGGAACAGCAGGGAGACTCGCTGCAGCTATGCCTGTATCGCCGCAATCCTTTGGCTGAAGCGACTGAAACCATTGAGGGGAAAATTGTCAATGGACGCACGTTGCGGATCAATCTGATCAAATCTTTAGCGCAAAGCCCTTCCTGCAATATCCTGCTGATCGGATTGGAGGAAATCCAGCATTTTGATGAAGAATCGCGGCATGCGCCGACCAGCCCCTTATTAACGATCGCCGATTTGACGGATATCGACATCCCTCCCCCCCATCAACATGCGCTGGTAACGCTGGTGCGCAACGACGCGCGCATCGGGTTTGAAATCAATCTCGCTAAAGCACGCAGAGCCAAACTTCAGATGAGCTCCAACTTGCTTAAACTCGCCAAAATCGTCGGCGACGGAACCTGAGTTTATGAAAATAACCGGCAAAACTTCGATAAGAAAGAAGCTGATGCGCTTATTACTGCTGACCAGCAGCTGCGCTCTGCTGTTATCGGCTTTGGGATTCGCGGTGAACGATTTGCTGTCAGTGCGCCATGCCATGTTTGACCGATTACGTACCCAGGCTGATATCATCGGCTTCAATACTATCTCGGCGCTGACTTTTAGCGATCCGGAAGCGGCGCTGAAGACGCTGGAGAGCCTGAAGCAGGAAGCGGACATCGTCGGCGCCGCCCTGTTTTCAAATCAAGGCCGGCTATTTGTTCATTACACACGGAGAACCGAAAGCGTTCCGCCCAACATACCGGACCAGGACTCAGGAATCATCAACGGCAATCTGTTTGTCGTCTCGCCAATCGTTTTCGACGATGAACGCATCGGCAGCATCATGCTCATCTCAGACCTCAGCGCATGGAAACACCGTCAATTGCGGGAACTGGTCATCGGCGTTAGCGTATTCTCGCTGTCGCTGCTGGCTGCCATACTGCTTTCCAGTCGATTGCAGCGACTCGTGTCCGAGCCTATCCTGAAACTTGCGGGAACGGCACGGCGCGTGTCCGAATCGCAGGACTATAGTCTTCGTGCCGAAAAACTTTCCGCCGACGAGATCGGCGCACTGGTAGACGATTTCAACGGCATGCTAAGCCAGATTCAACTGCGCGACCTAGAATTACAGCAGGCGCGTAATGAACTTGAGGAAAAGGTTCGCGCGCGCACGCAGGAACTGACCGAACTGACCCGGCAGCTGGAGCATCAGGCCTACCATGATATTCTGACCGGGCTGTCCAACCGTGTCACCTTCGACGACCGTCTTCGCCTTGCAACCTCCCAAGCCAAACGTGACGGCTCGCGCATCGCAGCCATGTTTCTTGACCTCGACCGTTTCAAGATAATAAATGATACGCTGGGACACGCGGTCGGCGACAAGCTCCTGGTTCAGGTAGCGCAGCGACTGAAAGCCTGCCTGCGAAACAGCGACACGCTCGCTCGCCTGGGCGGTGACGAATTTGCAGTGCTGCTGCCGCAGACCCGGCAGCAAATCGATGCGGCCGAAGTGGCGATGAAGATCACTGCCGCCATCGCCGAACCGATTCAGGTGGACGGCTACAGCCTGCATGTGACCACCAGCATAGGCATCAGCCTGTTCCCGGAAGACGGCAGTCGGGCCGAAACCATTGTCAAGAATGCCGACACGGCCATGTACCGATCCAAGGACCGCGGCGGAAACCAGTTTACTTTCTTTTCGGCCGACATGAATGCCCGCGCCGAACGCCGTCTGGCGCTCGAAACCAAATTGCGCCAGGCCATACGCGAAGGCGCCCTGAGCATTCACTATCAACCCCGGTGCGACACGGTCAGCCTGAAGACTGTCGGTTTCGAAGCGTTGGTGCGCTGGCATGATGACGAAGAAGGACCGATCGCGCCAACCGAATTCATTCCGCTGGCCGAGGAATGCGGTCTGATTGCATCGATCGACGAGTGGGTCCTCGAGACCGCCTGCCGTGAAATGCTGCCCTGGTGCGTGGAGGGCGACAGGGATATTCGTCTGGCCGTAAACTTGTCGCCGGCGCAGTTTATTCGCGAAGACCTGCATCTGGTGATAGCCGGAATTCTGCAACGAACGGGCTTTCCCGGCACAAAGCTCGAACTGGAGATAACCGAAAGCCTGTTCGGCCCCGGCAATGCCAACGCCCGTAAAATACTGGAACTCGTACGGGAGCTGGGCATCGAAGTGAGCATTGACGATTTCGGCACCGCCTACTCTTCGTTGAGCCGGTTAAAACAATTGCCGCTGCATACTCTAAAGATTGATCAGTCGTTCGTGCGCGATCTGGGCCAGGACCCGGATGACGAAACGCTCGTACGGACCATCATTGCCATGGCCCATAACCTGAATCTGAAAGTCGTGGCAGAAGGCGTCGAAACCAAACTCCAGTACGATTACGTCAAACATTACGGCTGCGACACCGTGCAGGGTTTTCTGTTCGGTCGACCGGTTCCCTGCGACCAGATTGCGCAAATGCTGAAAAATCGAAACATCGACCATCTGCTTCATTCCACCCCACTAACCTAGCAGATAGCCGGTTTACGAACAGCACGGATTTGATAAGCTAAGAGAGACTTTTCGGCGGCCGAGACGATAGGATAGACAATTTACAAAAAATGATGAAATCAAAACAGGACAAAAATTTCGATCATCTGATCGAGAGATTCGAGAAAAAAATCTATGAAACCGCCAAGGGCGATTGGCGCCTCAAATTATTGCAGGAGGATCTGGACGCGTTTTATCGATATCCTGAGCCGCTGACCGTTTGGGATGCCGGGTGCGGTTTTGCGCAAATCAGCGCGGAACTGGCGGAAAAAGGACATCGGCTGACGCTTTGCGATCTGTCCGAAAAAATGCTGGCTCGCGCCGAGCAGCTTTTTCAAAGTCAGGGTCTGGATGCCGAATTTCACCATCTGGCTGCGCAAACGTTAGCGCCCAGGCTACCCCGATTTGATCTGGTATTGTGTCATGCGGTGCTGGAATGGCTGGCCGAACCCGTATCGACACTGCAAACCATTGCCGACCGGGTGAAAGCGGGAGGTTACCTGTCGCTGCTGTTCTATAACCGCAATGCGATGGTTTATACGAACGCGCTGAAAGGCGGCTGGCGCTTGCGGCATCTGCTGGACGACAGCTATCTCGGCAAAGGCGACAAACTGACGCCGCCCAATCCGCAATATCCGCACGAAGTTGTCGAGTACCTCCGGTCCTGGGGTTTTGAGATTATGGCCCATACCGGCATTCGTGTGTTTCATGACTATCTTGACAGAGAGGCGCTGGAACAAAGCGACCGGTCCGAACTTTTCGAGCTGGAATACCGCTATTGTCGGATGCCGACTTACCGGGACATGGGGCGCTATGTTCATCTGGTGGCGCAACGAACAAATAAATCAGTATGACAGGCTCCAGTCCGGATTGCTGGCGGCATATTATCAATTTAGATATCGGTTTCTAAAACTATCGTTTCCTTTTGCTTTCTTTATCCCCTAACCTAGCGGCCATCATCAATATTAGGGGATTTTCCCTGCTTGCTTCATTCAGGATTTGAGCACCATGCCATTACAGCAGTTAGTCGAACACTTCAACTATCGGTTAGGTTTTAACGATCACCACAGTTCGCGGCCGTTCGCCTTCAAAAACGGCCTCGTGCACGGCCTGTACGGACCGATACAAATCGGCAGCCTGTTATCGCCGGTTAGATCGACCCAGGAACCCTCAAAAATCGCAGGCTATAGCGCCAAACAGTTACTGACGAATAGTCCTGAAGCCCCTCTGTACCGCGATGATATCGAACATTTGCTGGATCATCCGTTGGCCCCTTCGATCGATACGCTGTCGATCCTGAATTTCGACCGTCTGTCGAGAACCGTGCACATGCTGAACTATCTGCTGCTGCCGACGCAAGCGGAGAATGATACGCTGTTTCTGGACGTCGATCCCCGGCACATCCTCGGCGTGAAGGAAAATCACGGCGTTTATTTCGAAGAAATCATCGTGCGCTGCGGCCTGGAGACGCGCAATGTAGCGATCACGGTGCCTGTCAACCCGGCCTATGCGCGCTTTCAGCAACAGTTGAATCAGGGCCTGGAAAATTACCGCCGCCGCGGTTATCAAATCGCGCTGAAATTCGATTATGCCGCGCTGGGCCACCAAGCCACTCAGTTGGTTCAGGCCGTGGAACCGAATTATGTCAGCCTGTCGGCCAACTCGCTGGACAAGATGCGCGAAAACAGGGTAGCGGAAAAACTGCGGCAATGGAATGCATTGATACGATCGATAGGCGGACAGAGCATCCTGGCGAATGTGACGCAGATTAAAAGCAGCGCGCTGGCACTAAACATGGGTTTCGAATTGGTCGAAGGAGATTTTTACGATAATACGTCTTTCAGTCTTTCGGATGCCGCATCCGCATCGCTCTGCGCATGAGGATGAATTTTAATTAGAATTATCGTCCCTAATAGACCTGTCAAAGTTTGAAAAATCTGACAGGTCGTGGATACCTGAACAGAAATGATTTTTGACCGCAGCCTTAATCAATAAGCTTTCCCCCTGAAGCTAACCAGGGAAAGAAAGCTTATCGGTTTCCTCCGCTTTATCGGCCGATTGGAATATTACCGCACTGAATCTTGCGCACGACGGTCGCCAGCCAATCGACTTCGGCATAGGTATTGTAGAACGCCAATGACGGCCTGACCGTGCTTTCCAGCCCGAAACGGCGCAGGATAGGCTGCGCGCAATGGTGGCCGGAACGTACCGCGATGCCTTCCTTGTTCAGCGCCGTACCGATGTCGGCGGTGCTGAGGCCTTTCAGCACGAACGACAATACGCTGGTTTTGTCGCGCGCGGTACCGATCAGCCGCAAACCCGGAATCCGCGCCAGGGCATCGGTTGCGTAAGACAGCAGTTCATGCTCATAACGGGCGATGTTGTCGATGCCGACCTTTTCGACATACTCCAGCGCCGCGCCGAGACCCACCGCATCGGCGATATTACCGGTGCCGGCCTCGAAACGCGCCGGCGCGGGCTGGTACAGGGTCTTCTCGAAAGTCACGTCCTCGATCATGTTGCCGCCGCCCTGCCAAGGCGGCATCACCTCGAGCACTTCCGGCTTGCCGTACAACGCACCGATACCGGTCGGGCCGTAGATCTTATGGCCTGAGAACACGAACCAGTCGCAGTCGAGGGCTTGCACGTCGACCTTGATATGCGAGATCGACTGCGCCCCGTCGAGCAGGACCTTGGCGCCGGTGCGCTTGGCCAGTTCGATGATCTCCTGGGCCGGAGTGATCGTACCGAGCGCGTTCGAGACCTGCGTAAAGGCGACCAGCTTGGTCTTGCTGTTCAGCAATTTCTGGTACTCGGACAACAGGAGCTGGCCTGAGTCATCGACCGGAATCACCCGCAGGACTGCGCCCTTTTCTGCGCACAACTGCTGCCAGGGCACGATGTTCGCGTGATGTTCGAGCCAGCTGACGATGATCTCGTCGCCCGGCCCGACGTTCGCACGGCCCCAGCTTTGCGCCACCAGATTGATCGCCTCGGTCGAACCACGCACGAACACCACATCATTCGGCGAACTCGCCCCGATAAAGCGCGCGACGGTTTTCCGCGCTTCTTCGTACGCGTCGGTCGAACGCGCGGCCAGTTCGTGCGCAGCACGGTGGATGTTCGAGTTTTCGTGCTGATAAAAATAACTCAGCCGATCGATCACCACTTGCGGTTTCTGCGTCGTCGCCGCATTGTCGAACCACACCAAAGGACGCCCGTTGACCTTTTCGTTCAGGATCGGAAAGTCCCGGCGCACCGCCTGCACATCGAACGGCGGATGCGCGGAACCGAGGCTCGGCGCGGACGCATGGCGGGCGGCCCCAGCCGCTTCTTCGAGAAAATAAAACGAAGAGCCGGAGGACAAGTCCGGGGCGCCTATCTTTGGCGACACCGGGCTTTTCAGCTCGCCAACGCCCGGTAAGCCGAAACTTTCCGGCTTGATGCCGAATGACGATGAATCGCCGATCAGGCCGGACAGTTCGTGGGCCGCCGACGCATGCGGCACCGCATCGAGCCCTCCCGCATTCGCAAATTGCTGAAAATAATAGGGCGAACCTGCCGCCGAAGGTTCTACGGATCGACTCGGCGTCGCCAGTTCATGCAAACCGCTTTCGTGCGGAACGCTGAACGACGGCGGCACCCTCGCATGCCCCGATGACGGGGAAATATCGGTGATAGCCTCGGTGACTGGTTGCCCTGCCGCAGGCTGAGCGGAGTCGAAGCCCCCGGCCGGCTGAGCCATGTAAAACTCGTTCGCCCACCGGGTCAGTTGCTCGATGTCCGGCAAAGGCTGCGCGTTGGTCAACCCCTCCAGATCACTTCTTGTAGTCATAGGCGTAGTCATAATAGTTGTCCACTTCGACGTTTTCGAGCACACCGAGCGCGTCATCGGTCAACACCGCCAGCGAGCAGTACAATGACACCAGGTAGGAAGCGATCGCCTTGTGGTTGATGCCCATGAAACGCACCGACAGGCCCATGCTCAGTTCATCGGTCAGATTCGGCTGGTATAGACCGACGACGCCCTGGCGGCTTTCACCGGTACGCAGCAGCAGGATATTGGTTTTGCCGCCTTTAGTGATTTTCAACTTGTCGGTCGGGATCAACGGCAGGCCGCGCCAGGTCAAGAACTGCGAGCCGAACAGCGAAATGGTCGGCGGCGGGGTGCCGCGGCGGGTCGCTTCACGGCCGAAGGCCGCTATCGCGCGCGGGTGCGCGAGGAAAAACGCCGGCTCTTTCCAGACTTTCGCGATCAGATCGTCCAGATCATCTGGCGTCGGCGAGCCGTGACGGGTCTTTACTTTCATTGAGTCGGCGACATTGTTTAATAAACCGTATTCGGCATTGTTGATCAACTCGCTTTCCTGCCGCTCTTTGACCGTTTCGATGGTCAGGCGCAATTGCTCGCGAATCTGGTTGTGCGGACTGCTGTACAAATCGGCAATGCGGGTGTGCACGTCGAGCACAGTATTGACCGCATTCAGGCGGTATTCCCGGCCCCACTCTTCGTAATCGACAAAGGTTTGCGGCAATATTTTTTCATCGAGACTGGAACAGTCCACCGCCAGATTGGCTTCGTTCTTGACCTTGTTGACCCGATAAATACCCGCTTCGACCGGCACCCATTGCAACAGGTGCACCAGCCAGCGCGGCGTAATGGTTCCCATCATCGGGACAGTTTTGGTTGCATTCGAGAGCGTGCGGGCGGCGACGTCTCCTAATGCGGTGTGGGCGTCATGGATATCTGTCATGGAAGTTTTCCTCTTTGGTTTTGTATATGAACAGGGGTTTACTGTTACTCGCCGTAAACCTGGGCCTCTTTTTTAGGGATGATTTCACAGTGCGCGCGTGATTGCGTTACGATGCTGCCGGGCGCGACGCTCTCGGTCAGCCAGACGTTGCCGCCGATCGTCGAACCTCGGCCGATTGTGACGCGGCCCAGGATCGTCGCGCCGGCATAAATCACGACGTCGTCCTCGACGATCGGATGGCGGGGATAGCCTTTCGCCAAGAGGCCGTCTGCGTCTTTTACAAAGCGTTTCGCGCCGAGCGTGACCGCCTGATACAAACGCACATGACGGCCGATCACCGCCGTTTCGCCGATCACGACGCCGGTGCCGTGATCGATGAAAAAGCTCTCGCCGATTTGGGCGCCCGGATGAATATCGATGCCGGTCGCGGAATGCGCGATTTCAGTGATCATGCGCGCAGTCAGACGGACGCCGAGCCCGTACAGCACATGCGCGATACGCTGATGGATGATCGCCGTGACGCCCGGATAACAGACCAGCACCTCATCGATGCTTCCGGCGGCCGGATCGCCCTCGTAGGCAGCCTGAATATCACTGTCGATCAGCCGCCGCAGCGCCGGGATCCTCCCCGCGAAAGTGCGGGTAATCGCTGCCGCCTGCAGCAGAATCGCCTCGGCATCGGCATCATCGGAGGCTAGAAAACACAATTCACGGCGAATCTGTTTCTGCAGTTCCCTGAGCGTCACGTCCAAGGTATGGCCGACATAGCTGTCGATGCCTTCGTCGGTCAGATCGGGCAGGCCGAGACGATTTGGGAACATCGCGGCGCTGAGCCCGTCGATGATCGTAATCAGCACTTTGCGCGACGGCAGCTTCGGCGGCTTGTTCAGGCGGGCCCGGCTTTCGAGCGAGCGTAAACGCAGTGCTCGAAGCTCCGAGACAAGGCTTTCGATTTCCAGCCGGTTCCCATTCACGTTGACTTCTCTCATGTATCTCGATTGGTTGTAACAAAATCATGCCGATAAGTTTCGAAAACCTCCGCGACCTCGGCGAATAACCAATCACAAAATTTTGAGCCAAAAAAAAGCCAGCGCCCCTTTTGGGGGCTACTGGCTTCCGGTTGTCCGGTCAGCTAAAATCAGAATGTGAAAGGTACCTTACAGCAACCCGCGCAATACTGTCAAGCAAGCGCCCGCTTCCAAATCCCTTAGACAGCGGACTGTTTCCGGCTCGCCGTTACTAATAATTCGTCGATAAAAAAACGACAGAATGACGGCACATACAGTTGCTTCAAATAAGCGAACCGGGTCACCGACGGCGAAATCAAATGCCCGAGATCGCGTGCGATCAGGTCTTCATCGAGCTGAGGCTCGAACGCAGTTGCCGCAATAATCCCGACCCCGAGGCCGATCCGAACATAGGTTTTAATGATATCGGAATCAGCGGCTTCGAGCGTGATATCCAGGCCGACGTGGCTGTCAGTCAAGGCTTTTTCGATATTCGAACGCCCCGTATAGCCTTTACTGTAAGTTAGAATCGGAAATTCGGCCAGCCGCTCCAGGGTAATCTCGCCTTCAGCTAAAGGATGGTTTTTGGGTACGACCGCGACATGATGCCATGCGTAGCACGGATTAATGATCAACTTGTCGTCATTTTCATCCAGCTTTTCGGTGCAGATCGCGATGTCGGCCTGATGATGATGCAAGAGGTCGATCAGATTGGTCGGTGAAGACTGCACAATGTAGATTTTGATGTTCGGATATTTCTCGCGGAATTTGCGGATCGGTTCCGGCAGAAAATACTTGGCCTGGGTGTGCGTGGTCGCGATATGCAACTCGCCGTTGCGATTGTTCAAAAAATCTTCCGCAATCGTCTGGATGTTGCGCTTGGAAACATTGATCAGCGTTACTTCTTCCATAATCCGCTCGCCCAGCGGTGTCAAGCCGATCAATTTTTTCCCTTGCCGCTCGAACACCGGCGTGCCGAGTTCGCTTTCCAGCAATTGCAACTGGCGACTGACTGCCGACTGCACGACAAACATTTTCTCCGCCGCTTTCGACAGGTTGAAATTGGTTTCCTGCAAAACCCGGAGGAGCTCGAGTTGGTTTAGGTTCATGCTTTCCTTAAAACGCCATTAGAAGGGTGGGCGAAAAAGCGCCGCCACCTTACAAAACTGCAATTCAATCAGATCAAGATCGGTTTCAATTGAACCAGTGCGCCTGCCTGATCCTGAGCGACACCCGATCGCCCTTCGCGAGCCGCAGCGCTTTAAATCGTTCATTAGGCAACTGTGCATATACGATTGTAGCCTGCCTGCCCTGCTCCGCGACCTCTCTTGCCAACTCGACCCGTATCGCCGACCCCAGATGCTGCCAGTCTTTCAAGGTGAAGGGCGAGGCGAACGCGTCGGCATTTTTTTCGATGTCGATGTCGTGCGGACGCACATGCGCGGTCAGCGCCTCAGGCTCATCCAGAATAATCCCGGCTTTTTGCAGCCAGATTTTATCCTCATTTTCGAGATGAAATACATTGGTCTGGCCGATGAATTTCGATACGAACGCATTGGCCGGGTGATCGTAGATCTCGCTCGGCGCGCCTTGCTGCTCGATGCGGCCATGGTTCAGCACGACGACCTGGCTGGCGACTTCCATCGCTTCTTCCTGATCGTGCGTCACGAAAATACTGGTCACGTTCAGCTCATGATGCAGATTTCTGAGCCATTGCCGTAAATCCTTGCGTACGCTCGCATCGAGCGCGCCGAACGGTTCGTCGAGCAGCAGCACCGACGGCTCAACCGCCAACGCGCGCGCCAGCGCGATCCGCTGGCGCTGGCCGCCGGAAAGCTGATCGGGATAGCGGTCGTGCAGCCAATCCAGTTGCACCAATTGCAATAATTCGTGCACTTTCCTGCGGATGATCGCTTCGCCGGGGCGCTCCTTGCGCGGCTTGACGCGAAGGCCAAAAGCAATATTGTCGAACACGGTCATGTGCCGAAACAACGCGTAATGCTGAAAGACGAAACCGATGCCGCGATGACTGGCATGGTGTTCGGTCTTGTCTTCGCCACTCAGCAATACGCGTCCGGAGTCCGGCTGCTCCAGCCCGGCGATGATGCGCAGCAGCGTGGTCTTGCCGCAGCCGGACGGCCCCAGTAAGGCGACCAGTTCGCCTTCCGGTATCTCCAGATTGATATGGTCGAGCGCGGAAAAATCGCCGAAGTTTTTACTGATGTTTGAAAGTAGAATGCTCATAATACGGATTCAGGTGCAAGGTTCAGAAAATCGAGATCCAATCTCAGCGCTTCTTCCATTCCAAAAGGCTCTTCAAGATCAGCGTCACGATCGCGAGGCCGGCCAGGATCGAAGCGCTCGCGAACGCGCCGACGAAGTTGTATTCGTTATAGCTGACTTCGACGTGCAGCGGCAGCGTATTGGTCATGCCCCGAATATGGCCGGAAACGACCGAAACCGCGCCGAACTCGCCCATTGCCCGCGCATTACAGAGCAATACGCCGTAGAGAAGTCCCCATTTGATATTCGGCAGCGTGATCAGAAAAAAGGTCTTCCAGCCGCTGGCGCCTAAAGACAATGCCGCTTCCTCCTCCTCGCTGCCCATTTCCTGCATCAGCGGGATCAGCTCGCGCGCGACGAACGGAAAAGTAATGAAGATCGTTGCCAAAATGATGCCGGGCACCGCAAAAATAATCTTGACGTCATGCTCGCCCAACCATTCGCCGAACCAGCCCTGCGCGCCGAACAACAGCACGAAGATCAGCCCGGAAATGACCGGCGATACCGAAAACGGCAAATCGATCAATGTCGTCAACAGGCTCTTGCCCGGAAATTCAAAGCGGGTGATCGCCCAGGCGGCGGCCACGCCGAATACGGTATTCAACGGCACCGTTATCAATGCGGTGAGCAGCGTCAGCTCGATCGCTGCTTGCGCATCCGGTTGCGTCAGTTCGGACCAATAGGCCTGCCAGCCGTTCGCGAAGGCTTCGATAAGGACGACCGCCAACGGCAGGCATAAAAACAGAAAAATGAAACCCACGGTCACCGTGATCAAACTCCATTGAACCCAGGGCGTATCGCTGATCGTAGACTGGCGGTGCGCCGCCTGTTCGACCGGTTCAGAATAGGTTATCGCATTCATCAGATTGTTCTCCTAGAGTTGACCCGAGCGCTTCCGCACCCAGTATTGCAGCAAATTGATCACAAACAGCAGCAAAAACGAAATCACCAGCAAGGTCAGCGCAATTGCGGTCGCGCCGGCGTATTCGTACTGCTCCAGCTTGGTAATGATCATCAGCGGCACGATTTCGGAGACATAGGGCAGATTGCCGGCGATAAAGATCACTGACCCGTATTCGCCGATACCGCGCGCGAACGCCAGCGCAAACCCGGTCAGCAAGGCCGGAAACACATTCGGAAAGATGATCTTTAAAAATACCTGCAGACGAGTCGCGCCGAGCGTCGAGGCCGCCTCTTCCATTGTCGTATCGAATTCCTGCAATACCGGCTGCACGGTCCGGACCACGAACGGCAGCGCTATGAAAATCAGAGCGATCACGATACCGGTCGGACTGTAAGCGGCCTTGATCCCGAACACATCCAGAATCCATTTGCCGAGAAATCCGCCGGGCTGGTAGATTGTCGCCAACACGATACCGGCCACTGCGGTCGGCAACGCGAACGGCAGATCGATCAGCGCATCGAGGATGCGCTTGCCGGCAAATGGATAACGGACGAATGTCCAGGCGATGATGAAGCCGAAAAAGCTCGCCACAGCGGCGGCGATTAACGAAGTCGCGAAACTGACCCGGAAAGAGGCCAGCACCCGCTTGTTGGTGATGATAGCCAGATATTCATCCCAGCTGAGGAAAAGGCTTTTGACTATCAACGTACTGAGCGGTATCAGCACAATAAGCCCCAAGTAGAACAGGGTAAAGCCGAGAGCCGGACGAAAACCCGGCATGATATGACTTTGTCTCATGAGTTTTACGCTTTGGTGGTGGTGAGCATAAATTTGGTATTCTACGGAAACCGTTGCGAGTCGCAGGAGACGCGATACCCTGAAGGGCATAAATGCGTGACCTACGATAAAAAAAACGTTGAATGCGCCAATCCTGGATCATTCAACGCAAACCACAAGAGGCATCTGGCCGTGGGTTGACCTGATCAGTGGCTCCGCACCGATCGCTGAGGAGGTCCTTTAAACCGTCGGAAACCTTATTTTCCAAAATTATCCGACTCACTTAGCCCGGGCATACGTACTGACCGAGTTAAAAAATGTTTTCAAAACAAGGCGCAACCCAGATTTTACTGTTCATAAATTTGGTCGAATATCGCATTGTCGTCGAAATGATCTTCCTGTACATTGTCCCAACCGCCGAATACATCATTCACCTTGAACAGATCCAGTTTCGGGAATCTCGCGACATCAGCCGGATCGGCATATTTGGGCTCGCTGGGGCGATAAAAATGCTTGGCCGCCAATTTTTGCCCGATCGGCGAGTAAAGGAATTGGAGGTAGGCTTCCGCCAGATCGCGGGTCTTGTGTTTATCGACAATTTCGTCAACGATCGTGACCGGCGTTTCGGCCAGAATGCTGCTCGGCGGCACCACGATGTCGACCTTGCCTTCGCCAAGTTCTTTGATCGCCAGATACGCTTCGTTTTCCCAGGTTAACAGCACATCGCCGATTTCCCGTTGCAAAAAGGTGGTTGTCGCGCCTCTCGCACCCGAGTCGAGCACCGGCACGTTTTTATACAGCTTCTTCACGAAATCCTTCGCCGCGTCCTTGCTGCCGTATTTCTTTTCGGCGAACGCCCAGGCCGCCAGATAGTTGTAGCGTGCACCGCCCGAGGTTTTCGGATTCGGGGTGACGACCGATACGCCCTCCTTGATCAGATCATCCCAATTCTTGATCCCTTTCGGATTGCCTTTGCGTACAAGGAACACGATCGTCGAGGTATAAGGGATATTCTTGTTGGGCAGGCGCGATTGCCAGTCTTTGGGCAACAGACTCGTTCTTCGGGCAATATTGTCGATATCGTAGGTAATCGCCAGGGTCAACACATCGGCTTCCAGACCGTCGATCACGGCTCTGGCTTGTTTGCCCGCGCCGCCGTGCGATTGTTTGATGTCGACTGTTTCGCCGGTCTTTTCCTGCCAATACTTCACAAATTCCTGGTTAAAATCCTGATACAACTCGCGGGTCGGATCGTAGGAGACATTCAGCAGGGTGCGGTTCGCGAAAGCGCCGCCGCTGAGCAGCAAAGCTACCGCCAACAGGCCCATTTTCAGTACGTTTTTGGTGTTCATCTGTTTACTCGCAAAAAGAGAAAAAATGTCTATCGCTATCTTAAGATTTACCGTTTTGAATAAAAAACGATATATTTTGAATTCGTTATCTAATTTTTAGATAACCATATCTATTCATTTATTTGAACGCATTCAGGGTGAGTTCCAGGTAGAAAAAGTCGGTGTCTTTTTCAAACATGCCAGGCACACCTCCGTTCGAGGCGACCATTCGGTTCCTGACAAAATCGCCGGTCGTAAAATGCGAATAGCCGACCGTAGTTTTAACGTGCTTAATTGGGTCGTAGCGCAAGCGGATATCGAACGAATTACCGATATAGTCACCGCTTTTACCGGTTCTATCGCGATTGAAATCATTGGCATCTGAAACACTGAACAGGTTGTTCATACGGTCTTTGTCACTGGCAAGCCAATACAGGCCGAATCCCGTGTCAATGCTCAGATCTTTGCGCGGCTGAAACTCCAGCCTGAGTTTAGGCGCGCTGATGTTTTCCATAACCATATAGTCATCCGCGCTCCAAGGCCGTGCAAAGCCGAAAAAACGCTCGAACCGATTGTTTTTGTTATCGTTCGGATCCTTGTCCCCGCTAGCATAACCATACTGGGCGCTGATCCGAGGCTTCCAGGGATGGTCGAAGGTATAGCCGGCTTCGAAGGTAAAGCCAAAAGCATCCTGTTGCAGAGCTTTTCCCGTGTTTCTGTCGTTGCTGCGGCCGAACTGGTACATCGCGTCCATGTCCCAGTTAAATCCGGTGCCCGGAATAAAGCCGTAGGCACGCAAGGCGGGCGCGATGATGTCCCGATTGTCCTTATCCCCAGCATTTCCTGTGTCTTCTTTTCTCAAGCCCAGGTAGTAAGGCTCCAGGGTGACCCATTTGCTCCATTTGCGCCAATGCCCGATCGCCCCGTAAAACCATTGCTGCTCAATCGGCTTGTCGGTGTTGTACTTGAGGCGGTCCAAAGGCTGCAACGCCAGCCCGTCGATGCTCCAGTTGTTTTTGTCCTGCCCCAGGGCGACCTGGAAACCCTGGAAGGTATTGGTCGTGTTGCGCCACTCGTTGCTGGCAATCAGGCGGCGATCCAGAAATTCGAAATTCAAACGTCCCGCCTTGAGGCTTAACGGCCGGTTATTGCCCAGATCGTCTTGTCCCAGCGCATCCTTGAAAAACAATTCGCCGTAAGCCTGAATGAACTCGAATTCGTTCACATCCCGGTTATCCGGCGTAAAGCGGCTGTTGTAGCGTCGGGAATCCTGAATTTCGACCGCGAATCGGAACGGATCCAGAATGTCCTTGAGCCCCAAATAGGCGCGCGTTTTCAACAGCACCGGCTCATCCACGCCGCCGGCATAGGAGCGCCTGGCTGCGGGACCTGCATTCGGCAGAGGGTTGCTGCGGCGGATATCGTCATCGCGGTGCTCGTAGCGCGTCCTGTTTTCCAGACCGACATCCAGCCAGGTAATGTCCCGGAACGATTTGATGCCGGTTTTGCTCAGATTGACCGTGTAAGGCGGCGGCTGCGTGAGACGCTTGGTTCCATAAGTGCCGGCTTCCTTATAATATCCGTTCCGTTGGGCTGCTTCCGCGGCAATTTCTTGTTGAACCTCTTTTTTTCTGGCTTCGATTTTCGCTTTCAATTCGGCGTCAGCATCACCTGCTGCAAAGGCAGGCTGCGAGGCAGAAATGCCGATCAAGCCATGAACGGCTGCGGTTAATATTAGATGTTTACTGATTTTCATAGATATTCCGGTGTGCAGCCTTCGCCGGTTTCCCGGTTCGACGTTGCCAAAAAATTTGTTCTCAATCCTTAGGTGTCACACTAGATATGGAGAAACCTATTTGGAAGAAAAATCGGGTCTGAGTTTTTCTTTACGCTCGATCTGCACCACCTTACTGTCGTGCACAATGATTTCGATAGAGCCAAAACGGATGCCATCCAGCATCTGGCTAATCTGGCGTGCTATCTCGAGATGATCCTGTCTTGTGTTACTGTTGCTTTCGACGTGATTAGCCATATAGGTACTCTGTGCAAAAAGTCTTGAAAGTCTTGTTGGTGAGAATTTTAAATAGGCAATTGGATTAAAAAAAACGATATTATTCGATTTCTATATCTGTTTTTTTGAAGGCTGAAAAATGATTTATGGCTACAGGTTGAAATGGGCAACTTAAAAACTAACTTCATTAGTTAGATTTTATGCTGTTACGCAGGCCAATAAACGCATCCGACAGACGGCTATTTCACTTTTCATAATGAGGTCACGAAGCCCCTGAACGGGATCAAACGACGGGATGGTCTGTTTGTGAAGATTTTTCCGATTGGGGACGAAAATCATCCCGAATTATTGCCTACAACGAGCATGATTCTCGCAGACGATTTGGGCGACAAGGTAACCCGCTGGCTCAATCGCGTGTAACTGACAAACGCCCTCAGGTCGCTGGCCTGAATCTGGGCCACGAGTTGACAATCGTGCTGCAGGAAGGCATATGATTTGCGCTTCTCGACCTCAGGCCTGGGATCCGCCAGATCTATCCGATCGCCGAATGAGAAAAACCGCTCGGCCTACCGATCAGTGCACCGGAATTGATGCAACTGCAAATAGAGCCCGGCGTGCCGGCTTCCCCGAGGAAGACGATGGCGCAATGAAGTGATGAGTTATATTTTCGATAAGGGCAATCCGGTTCCCCAGCGCACACTCAGTTTTGACATCCCGGCCTCCGATAGCGGTAAACGAACAGGCTCACACTACCCTAAGGCGCAAGACAGACGATTAACCCTTGGCAAAGCCATCGGCAAGCTCGCCTTCAACAACGCAGGAGGCTCGTTCAATGGCGATCTCGCAATCCCCTTCCGTCATCCTCTAGGGCGAAAAGACAGGAACGATCCTGACAGTGTCCTGCGAAAGGATAGAAAAAGAGGCAATGTATCCAGGCACTTTATCGAGCATAAAACAAGCGCATTGCTCATAGGAAAGCTCAATTTATCTTATCTATTTATATCCCCGTTAACATGATGTTAATATAACCCTGTCAGACTTGCGCAATCTTTTCTTGATTCTTCAGCGTATTACTTTTAACTCTTCATGCGGTTTGAAAATATCATGAAAAATTTCAATTCGATTAAAGGTTTTTTATTCGGATTAGTAATCGTGTTGTCTCTGGCCGGTTGCGCGGGCGGCAAACGGCACGAAAGCACGGGAGAGTATTTTGACGATGTTTCGTTGACTACCAAGGTCAAGGCATCGATTCTTGGCGATGCCAGAGTCAAATTTCTGCAGGTTCATGTCGAAACGTTCAAAGGCATTGTGCAGTTGAGCGGCTTTGTCGACTCCCAGGCTGCCGCAGAGCAGGCCGTGCATCTGGCGCGTACGGTCAAAGGCGTCAAACAGGTCAATAACAGTTTGATCGTCAAGTAAACAGCACTTTTAACGCTGATTCGCGCCATTAAGTATTATTTTTTCCTTTGTAAAAATATTATGAAAAATTTCAGTTCATTCCTGCGTTTTTTGTTGGGATTGTTGATCATTGCCTCGCTGGCTGGTTGCGCAGGCGGCAAACGTTATGAAAGCACCGGAGAATATATTGACGATTCGGTATTGACCACCAAGGTTAAGGCATCGATTCTGGGGGACTCCAAACTCAAAGTATTGCAGATCGATGTGGAATCATTCAAAGGCATTGTGCAGTTGAGCGGCTTTGTCGACTCCCAGGCTGCCGCAGAGCAGGCCGTGCATCTGGCGCGTACGGTCAAAGGCGTCAAACAGGTCAATAACAGTTTGATCGTCAAGTAAAATGAAGGAAGGCCTGCCAGGTTTTCAAACCTTGGCAGGCAGTCTATGAAATTGCAAGATGAATCTTAGGCGTGCGTTAGCCGCGCTATGCCGTTTCATTGGCCTTGAGCATTGCGGTCAGACTGCGTAGCGCCTGCCCCCGATGACTCAGGCTATTTTTGACTTCCGGGGATAATTCCGCCGAAGCGCAATGATGCGTGGGCACCCAGAATACCGGGTCATAGCCGAAGCCGTTGCTGCCGGCCGGGCGGGTCAAAATGCTGCCTTCCCAGATTCCCTGTGTGATGACCGGTGTCGGATCGGCAGGGTGCAGCATGAATACCAGCACGCAGATGAAGCGCGCGCTGCGCTCCGCTTCCGGCACGCCGTCGAGTTCCTCGAGCAATTTCTGCAGATTGTCCTGGTCGCTGCTGCCCGGCCCCGCGTAACGCGCGGAAAAAACGCCGGGCGCACCATTCAGCGCATCGACGACTAGTCCCGAATCGTCCGCTATCGCGGGCAGACCGCTGTGCAGGGACGCATGCCGGGCCTTGATGATTGCGTTTTCGACGAAGGTCGTGCCGGTTTCCTCGGCATCACTGATTGAAAAATCGGATTGAGGCACGATCGGGTGATCGGCCAGCAGGGCCTGAATTTCACGGATTTTTCCCGGATTGCCGCTGGCGAGTACGATTTTTTGGTGTTTAGAAAATGACATATCTGGCGAAAGGCGAAAAATATCTTTGTGATGAACTCTAAAGCCGAGATTTTTTGGCTTTGCGCTTCACTTTCTTAACATTTTTCCAGCGCTTCCCGCTGCTTTTCGATCAATTGCTTGATCCCGAAACCCGCCAGTTCGAGCATCGCATCAAGCTCATCCTTCCTGAACGCATGCCCTTCTGCGGTACCCTGAACTTCGATGAACGCCGCCGCATCATTCATTACTACATTCATGTCGGTTTCGGCATTGCTGTCCTCGTTATAGTCCAGGTCCAGCACCGCTACGCCGTTATAAATGCCGACTGACACCGACGCAACCTGCCCGTGCAGCGGGTTGGTCTTGATCTGCTTTTGCCTGAGCATCCGTTTGACAGCCAGCGACAACGCGACAAAGCCGCCGGTAATCGCGGCAGTGCGGGTGCCGCCATCGGCCTGCAATACATCGCAGTCGATCGTAATCGTATTTTCGCCGAGCGCTTTCAGATCGACTGCGGCGCGGAGCGACCGGCCGATCAGGCGCTGAATCTCCATCGTACGGCCGCCCTGTTTGCCGGAACTGGCTTCGCGCCCCATCCGGCTGTGCGTGGAACGCGGCAGCATGCCGTATTCCGCCGTGATCCAGCCCTCGCCCTTGCCTTTGAGAAAACGGGGCACCTGACTGTCGACGCTGGCCGTGCAGATCACCCGGGTATCGCCGAACTCGACCAGAACGGAGCCTTCCGCATGTTTGGTATAGCCGCAGGTAAATTTGATTTCTCTCAGTTGATCGGGTTGTCTTCCGCTCGGTCTCATGTGTGTCATGCCAGAATTAAATCGGCACAGTATACCCGAACTGCCGTGGCTTCGGTGGCTCAAAATAACAATACATTGATAGGAAAAGGAATCGCTCTGCGGATCGCTTCGCTCTTATTCGGTCCGCAGCGCCTCCAGAGGTTCGAGACGAGCGGCTTTGATCGCAGGGGCGACGCCGGCAACGATGCCGATCAACAGCGACACGGCAAAGGCGGAAACGATATAGCCCCAGGCCAGTTCGACCGGCAACGCGGGCAAGGCGTAGCCGACTGTCTCGATAATCAGGATGCCGGCCGACACTCCGGCCAGACCGCCGGCAATGCTTAATGCCATTGCCTCGCCAAGAAACAGCCGGAAGATGACCCGGCGTTCCGCACCGACCGCGCGCAACAGGCCGATCTCGGAGACCCGTTCGGAAACCGCGATCGTCATGATAGTGAAGATGCCGACCGAGCCGACCAGCAAAGAAATGCCCCCCAAGGCTGCAACGCCCATCGTCAATATGCTCAATACCGAATCCATCGTTTCGAGCATCTGGTTCTGGGTAATGATTGTGAAATCCTCGAGCCCGTGCCTGGCGATCATCAGTCGTTTGACCGCGTTCTGCACGGAGGCGACCGAAACCGAGTTTTTATAGAGCACATCGATCTCCATCAGGCTTTCGCGATCGAAAAGTTCCATCGCCTTCGCGGCCGGAATATACAGCGTGTCGTCCATGTCGAAACCGAGCATCTGGCCTTTTTTCTCCATCACGCCGATTACCCGGTAACGATCGGTGCCGATCCGGATGCGCTGCCCCAAGGGATTTGCGGTGCCGAACAATTCCACCGCCATTTTGTGCCCCAGGACCGCCAAGGGACGCGGATTGCCTTCCTCGGAAGGTAAAAACCGGCCGACGGCGGTCTTGAGCCGCCAGACCTCCGGCACCGCACTACCGACTCCCAACGCATTGGTACGGCGCTGTTTGACGCCGGCCTCGACCCGCACATTGCCCTGGAGGACCGGCACGACCGCAATCACGGACGGCAGCTTGCGCAGCGCGGCTGCATCGTCGAGCGACAGCGGCCGCACGGTACTGATCGTCGCACCGGAGATCCCGAAGGTGCTTTTCTTGCCGGGATTGACGGTCAGCAGATGCGTGCCGAACTGGGTAAATTCGGCCAGCACGAAGCTATGGATGCCTCGCCCGATCGAGGTCAGAATCACCACCGCGGCAATCCCGATCACCAGCCCTAACGCGGTCAATAACGAGCGCAGTTTATGGCTGACGATAGACCGGTAGGAATAATGCAATAAGTCCAGGATACGCATGTTCAACGTTTGGCCAGCGCGGCGATCGGATTCAGCTTGGCCGCTTTACGGGCAGGCAGAAAACCGAATGTCAGTCCGGTCAGCAACGCGACGCCGAGCGCGGCAAAAAATGCCCAGGGCGGCAGCGCCAGCGGAAATTTCGGATAGATCAACTGCACACCGACCAGAGTCAATTGCCCAAGCAGCGCACCAACCGATGCCCCGGCCAGCGACAGCAGCGCGGCTTCGGTCAAAAACAGCGCATGCAGCTGCCCGCGGGTCGCACCCAAGGCTTTCAGCAGCCCGATTTCGGCGGTTCGTTGGGTTACGCTGACCAGCATCACGTTCATCACCAGGACGCCCGCGACCGCGAGGCTGATCGCGGCGATACTGACGACAGTCAGGGTCAGCGCGGTCAATATCTTGTCGAAAGTACCGACCACACTATCCTGGGTAATGATAGTGACGTCGTCCTCGCCTTCATGGCGCGCCTTGATGATGTTTCTGACATCATCAACCGCCTTATGCATTGCCTGCTCGGATTGGGTCTCGGCCAGAATCCTGAACAGCGATTCGGTATTGAACAATGCCTGCGCGGAAGCAACCGGAATGATCACCATTTCGTCGAAATCGACGCCGATCGATTCACCCTCGGAAGCCAGTACGCCGATCACTCGAAAACGCCGGTCGTTGACCCTGAGCCATTGCCCGATCGCCTGCCGGTGCGCAAACAGTTCCTTGCGGATCGTCTGGCCGATCACGCAGACCGAACGGGCTTGATCGGCCGGCATTTGGGGTAGAAAACTGCCCTGCGCCATAGTGAGGTGCCTGACCCTAAGCAGTTCGTGAGTCGAGCCGAAAATATTCGTTTCGCGCTCCAGCCCCTGCACCGAAACCGGCGCGGAACCGATCATCAACGGGGCGATCGCGGCGATATGCCGGCTGACCGACAGCGCCTGCGCATCGCCGAGCGTCATATCGCGCGGCGTTTCGCCGAACAAGGGCGGGTGGCCGCCGGTCGTTTCGTTGCGGCCCGGCAGCACGATGACCAGATGCGTGCCGAGTGATTCGAACTCGTGCACGATATAACGGCGCGCGCTGTCCCCCAGCGCGACCAGCACAGAAACCGAGGCGACACCGATGCTCATCGCCAGTATGATCAAGGCGGTCCTTAGAGGCTGGGATTTGATCGCCAGCAAAGCTTGGCGGAAAAGATCGGTCGGGAGCATGGCAGGTAGGGTACGCGGCGCGTACCCTTTCATTATGTGAATGTATGACTTGGAAAAAGGTACGCATAGCGTACCCTACATTTTTAAGCCTGCGCCTTTTTATACCGTATCGAGGAGATCACCGACAAGCCGATCAAGATCGCGCCGGTCAGCCCGGTTACCACTTCGGAGATATGCGTGCTGATGCTTATCAGCATGATGCCGGCCAATACGCCGATCGCATAATGGGCGCCGTGTTCCAGAAACACATATTCGTCCAGCGTGCCCTGGCGGACCAGATAAACGGTCAGGCTCCGTACGAACATCGCCCCGATCGCCAGCCCCAGCATGATGATGATCACGTCCTGGGTGATAGCGAACGCGCCGATCACGCCGTCGAACGAAAACGAGGCATCGAGCACTTCCAGATACAGAAAGTTCATCAAGCCGGCTCTTTTGATTGCGCCGGAAACCTGCTCTCCCTCTTCCTCATCTTCAAACAGCGCCGAGGCGCTATCGACCATCACATACAGAATCACACCGGACACTCCGGCCACCATCACCTGCAAGCGGACTTCGGCAGGTAGCCAATGCTGAATGACCAGCAGCAAGCAGAGCGCCACGATCAACTCGATCGATTCGAGCTTGCCCCAACTGGCCAGCTTTTCTTCGATCCGCCCGAGCCAGTGCAGCTCTTTTGCGTCATCGAAAATAAATCCGAAAAACACCATCAGCAGAAACATCCCGCCAAACGCGGCAATCTCGACATGCGAATCGGCCAGATGCTGCGCATAAGTCATCGGTTCATGCAGCGCCATGTCGGTAACACCGAGGAAGCCGATGCCGGTCGCGACCGAGACGATCAAAATCGGAAACAACAGCCGCATCCCGAATACAGCAATTAAAATACCCCAGGTCAGAAAATAAAATTGCCAGCGCTCATCCATACGCTTCAGAACCGAGGCGTTCACCACTGCGTTGTCGAATGACAGGCTGACTTCCAGGATGCCCAGAATCAGCGCGATAAATGCACTGGTGAGGCCGCCCCAATAGAGCGCGATCGTGACGCACAAGACGGTCACGATCATGGAAAGACGAAAATGCTGCATGCAAATCTCCTATGAAATATTTTTATGAAAGCCTTAACTATAAGTCGGTTTATTCGAAAATCAACCGTTTTCCGTTAAATATCATCCCGCTTCATCCTTTGGCTGTAAGCGTTTTGGAAAGAACGCATATTTCGTACCAGCCTAATTTATATCGCTTATAATGCACCCACAATTCTCACCCAGCCCAATCGTCAAGCCGGCCGCGAGCCTCATTATCCCCGGCCAGCGCAAGCGGCGTATGACTCTGTGATGATATGGATTCCGTAAACAAGCTCAGCCCTGCACAGTTTTTACAGCACCAGCTCCGGGAAGTGATCACGTTGCTTGAAAAGCAGCAATTGGAAAAATCGCTGCTGGAAAGAACCCCTGGCCCACAGTCCGAGCTTCTGGAAACCGTACTGCGTAAACAGCAGGAAACCCGTCTGCAGGAAAAACTGGCCGCGCTGCATCCGGCCGACATTGCTTTTATTCTTGAATCGCTGCCTTTGGATCAGCGCATGCTGGTCTGGGATGCGATCGAAGCCAGTCACCATGGCCAGGTACTGGTGGAAGTCTCCGACGCGGTCCGGCACACGCTGATTTCCAGCATGGAATCCGCGGACCTGGCCAGTGTCGCAGAAAATCTGGATGCGGATGAAATCGCCGATCTGGCCGATGACCTGCCCAAAAACGCGATGCTGAAAATCCTGCGCTCGCTGAACAACGTGGAGCGCACGCATGTGAACGCGGTATTGGCCTATGAGGATGATCAGGTCGGGGCGTTCATGGATTTCGGGATGATCACGATTCGCGAAGACCTCACGCTGAAAGCGATTGCCGCCTACATCCGCAAACTCGGCAAATTGCCGAGCCATACCGATAAACTGTTCGTTGTCGATTATGACAATGTGGTAAAAGGCGTGCTGCCGTTGTCGCGACTGCTGACCCATGCCCCGGATCTGATAGCTGCGGACGCGATGGTCAGCGATTTCGCGCAGTTTCAGGTCGATCAGGAAATCGCCGAGGCTTCGCACGCTTTCGAACGCTACGACCTGATTACGGCCCCGGTCGTCGACGGCGAGGGCAGACTTCAAGGCCGGCTGTGCATCGACAGCATTCTCGATTATATCCGCGAGGAAAACGATGAAGAACGCCTGATTCAAGCCGGGGTAACCGAGGAGGAAGACTTATTCTCCAGTGTCTGGAAAAGCGTACAGAACCGCTGGCCATGGCTGCTGCTCAATGTGACAACCGCCTTTATCTCGACCCGTATTATCGGTCTGTTCGAGGACGCGATTCTGCAACTGGTCGCTCTGGCTTCGCTGATGCCGATCATCGCCGCCACCGGGGGCAATACCGGCAATCAGACCAGTATTCTGATCATTCGCTCGCTGGCCCTGGGTCAGATTACCTCGATCAATGTCGGGCGGCTGATCAGGAAGGAACTGACCCTCGCCCTGCTGAACGGAACATTTATCGGCCTGGTCGTGGGTTCGGTCGCCTTTTTCCTGTATCGGGACTGGCCGCTGGCCGGCGTGATGGCATTGGCGATGTTTCTGAATCTCTTGGTCGCGGTCGTGGCCGGGTTGACGATCCCGCTGCTACGGAATAAATTCGACAAGGACCCCGCCGCCGGCGCCAGCGTGATGCTGACCTCGATTACCGATGCAATGGGGTTTTTTATCTTTTTGGGGCTGGCGAGTGTGTTTTTGTTATAAAAAGCAAGCTTGCGCTCTGCCTATGCTTTCATTCCTCGGTATCCGGACGTAATCGGATACCGCCGGTCGCGCCCGAACGCCCGTTCGGTGATCCTGATACACGGCGGCGACTGGCGGCGTTTGTATTCATTACGATCGACCAGGCTGATGGCCCTGGCCACATCCTCGCGCCGGAAACCAGCCGCGATGATTTCCTCGGCCGACTGGTCTAGCTCAACATAGCGTTCGAGGATCGGGTCAAGTACCTCGTAAGGCGGCAAGGAATCCTGATCGACTTGGTCGGGGGCCAGCTCCGCCGACGGCGGTCGGGTCAGTACCCGTTCCGGGATCACGAAAGACAGGCCGTTCCGGTAGCGCGCCAGCTGATAAACCAGCAGTTTCGGCACGTCCTTGATCGGCGCGAAGCCGCCCGCCATGTCGCCGTATAGCGTCGCATAGCCGACGCTCATCTCGCTCTTGTTGCCGGTCGTCAAGAGCAGTTTGCCCTGTTTGTTCGAGATCGCCATCAGAATCACGCCGCGGCAACGCGCCTGGATGTTTTCTTCGGTCGTATCCTGCTTCGTGCCGGCGAAAATATCGGCCAGCATTCCGTTAAACGCGGTCACGGCCGGATCGATCGGAACGATATGGTACCTGACGCCGAGCGCATCCGCTTCCCAGATCGCATCCTCGATGCTCATCGTCTGCGTATAACGCGACGGCATCAGCACCGCTTCGACCTGGTCCGCGCCGAGCGCATCGACCGCCAGCGCCAGCACCAGCGCAGAATCGATTCCGCCGGACAGCCCCAACAGAGCGCCCTTGAAACCGTTTTTGCGTACATAATCCCGAATCCCGAGCACCAGCGCCTGATATTCGCTGGCTACCGGCGTATAGAACGGCGCGCAGTAGCCTTTGACGGGCTGATGATTGATGAAATCGACCACGCTGATCTGCTCCTTGAATTCTTCGGCGCGGAACACGACCTCGCCTTGCGAATCGACCACAAACGAGGCGCCGTCGAAGATTAACTCGTCCTGACCGCCGACCTGATTCACGTAGACCAGCGGAATTTGCGCGGCTTTGACCTGGCTGCAGATTACTTCTTCGCGCTGCCGAATCTTGCCCGCATTGAACGGCGAGGCGTTCAAGGTCAACAGCAGATCCGCCCCTTCCTCCTTATTCGCCGCGATAATGCCGTGATACCAGACGTCCTCGCAGAGGGTCAGCCCTATCTTCGTGCCTTTGAAGGGAAACACACAGGTCTTGTCGCCGGCAGTGAAATAACGCTGCTCGTCGAATACGCCGTAATTGGGCAGCGCACGCTTGCGATAGCCGGCGAGTTCCCTACCCTGATAAATTACCACTGCACTGTTATAAAGCTGGATGCCGTCCGATTCCGGAAAACCGATCACCACGGCGATATCGTTCGGAAGCAGAGACGCAAGGCGGTTGATCGCATCGTTAGCCTCGGCGATAAAATCGGGACGAAGAAGCAAGTCTTCGGCCGGATAGCCGGTCACGGTCAATTCCGGAAAAACGATCAGGTCCGCGCCGAGCCGTTCATGGGCATGCCTGGCGTTTTGGATAATGTTTTGCACATTGGCGTCGATGTCGCCGACCAGGAAATTTGTTTGCGCGAGGGCGATTTTTAAAGTCATGCGGGCTCGTTAAATTCGAGGCGTCAGGATGAGGATTTGGCAAAAGAAAAATTGGACATCGACCAGCCAGGCTTTTTAAAACCTGGCAGGTCTTAAACGGCAGCGTTATTTTCAGCGCTCCATAGCGGCACGGCTTCGTCATGATCAGGGAGCGAGCATGACAATTTCCTGCAGCCACAGCATTGGCCAAAAATAACGAACCTAAATTAATGCGGCAGACATCCTTTAATAGCCGCCCCGATATCGGTCGGCGAACTCACGACCTCAACGCCTGCCGCTTTTAGTGCCGCAACTTTACCTGCCGCGGTACCCTTGCCGCCGGTCACAATCGCGCCGGCGTGACCCATGCGCTTGCCGGGCGGGGCAGTCTGACCGGCAATGTAAGCGACGACCGGTTTGGTCACATGCGCCTTGATATAATCGGCCGCGTCTTCCTCTTCGCCGCCGCCGATTTCGCCGACCATCACAATGCCTCGGGTCTGCTCGTCTTCCTGGAATCGGCTCAGCACGTCGACGAAGTTCATCCCGTGAATCGGATCACCGCCGATCCCGACGCAGGTGCTTTGGCCGAGGCCCTGTTGAGTCGTCTGGTGCACCGACTCATAAGTCAGCGTGCCGGAACGCGAGACGATCCCAATCGATCCAGGCATATGAATCTTGCCGGGCATGATTCCGATCTTGCATTGGCCCGGGGTGATTACGCCAGGACAGTTCGGCCCGACCAGCAGCGCGCCGGTGCCGGCCATCGCGGCTTTCACGCGCAACATGTGCAAAGTCGGAATTCCTTCGGTGATACACACGATCAGCTTGATCCCCGCATCGACCGCTTCGAGTATCGCATCGGCCGCATAAAACGGCGGCACATAAATTACGCTTGCACTCGCACCGGTTGTGTTGACCGCTTCCTCAACCGTGTTAAATACGGGCAAGCCCAAATGGGTGCTGCCGCCCCGTTCCGGCGTAATGCCGCCGACCAGTTTTGTGCCGTATTCGAGCGCCTGCTGGGAATGGAAAGTGCCCTGTTTACCAGTAAACCCTTGGCAGATCACTTTGGTGTTTTTGTCGATCAAGATACTCATGCTGCGGCCTCCGCCAGTGCTACGACCTGTTCCGCCGCATGTGCTAAATCGTCGGCGGCATATAAATTGAGGCCGGTATTGTTCAACAGGGCCCGTCCCTGTTCGGCGTTGGTGCCTTCCAGCCGCACCACGACCGGCACCGCGACATGGACTTGCTTGATCGCAGCCAGAATGCCGCTCGCAATGATGTCGCACTGCACGATGCCCCCGAAGATATTGACCAGCACCGCTTTCACATTGCCGTCGGACAGGATCAGCTTGAAAGCCTCGCAGACCTTCTCAACATTGGTGCCTCCGCCTACGTCGAGAAAATTGGCAGGTTTCCCGCCTTTCAGCTTGACCAGATCCATCGTCGCCATGGCGAGCCCCGCACCGTTCACCATGCAGCCGATCGTGCCGTCCAGCGTGATATAGTTCAGGCCGTATTGCTGCGCCTTGTTTTCTTTCTCATCCTCCTGTTCGGCATCCTTAAGCGCCAGAATATCCGGATGTGCGGCGATCGCATTGTCGTCAAAGTTGATCTTCGCATCGAGCGCGAACAACTCGCCTTCTTCCGTTTCAATCAGCGGATTGATTTCTATCTGGCTGGCATCTTTTTCCAGAAACAGCCTGTACATACCCTGCATGATCCCGGTCAGCGCCTTGATTTGCGGGCCTTTCAGGCCCAGTGCATAAGCGCAGCGCCGGCATTGATTGGCTTGCAGGCCGGCGGCCGGGTGGAGGGTAATCGACAGTATCTTTTCCGGATTCTCATGGGCAACCGTCTCAATATCCATGCCACCGGCGGCGGAAGCAATGAATACCATTCGTTCACTGCTGCGGTCGACGAGCAGGCTTAGATAGAATTCGCGTTTGATCGGATAGGTTTTTTCGACCAGCAGCTTGCGAACCGGCAAGCCTGCGCTATCGGTCTGATGCGTAACCAGGCGTCTGCCGAGCATCTCACGGCTCAATAGGGCCACGTCTTCAATCGCCTTCGCCAGCTTCACGCCGCCCGCCTTGCCGCGTCCGCCCGCATGTACCTGCGCCTTGACGACCCATCCCTCTCCGCCCAATTCTCTGGCGGCTCGCTCGGCCTCTTGCACAGACGCCACCGGCTTGCCGTCCGGCGCCGGAATACCGTAGCTGCGGAATAGCTGTTTGGCCTGATATTCGTGAATATTCATTTATGCTCCCATGAAGCGGGGTTACAGTGTGGTTTTTTCGCAAGATCGCGAGCGGCAATGCTATGCTTATTTGCTGAGGATATTCTAATAAATTACCGGAAAAACAGCATCAAGATTAGTCAACATGCCGGAAAATAATCAAAACATCATCCATCCCTGCTCATTATCAAAAGGCTACGGCATTCCCGAACATCAGGCATGGCTTCTTTTGAAGGTCTATCTGGTCTACCGGCTGTTTCTGGCCGGGCTTTTTATCGCGCTGTTCTATGCCCGCATCGCGCCTTCGGTGCTGGGTTCTTTAAACGCCCAGCTTTACCATTCCAGCAGTGTGCTTTATCTGCTGCTGACGCTGACTTCCGGCTTCCTTCTCCGCTCCCGGGTCGCCAGTTACGGATTCCAGGCGCAACTGCTGCTGTTTTCCGACATCATCCTGCTAACCCTGATCATGCATGCTTCCGGCGGGATCAAAAGCGGCATCGGGATCTTGCTGGCCGTCTCGGTAGCGTCGGGAGGCGTCACGATCGGCGGGCGCTGCGCGATGTTTTTTGCCGCCGTCGCCAGCCTGCTGGTGCTGGCCGACGAGGTTTATGGGGACATCACCCACAGCTTCGCGACGACCTCCTACCCCTATGCGGGAATGCTCGGCGCTGCGTTCTTGACGATTGCGCTGTTGTCCTATGTGCTCGCAAAGCGCAGCGAAAACCTTTTGGAGCTGGCGGTCCAGCACGAGCAAACGATCGCAAATCTGGAAGAATTGAATCATTACATCATCCAGCATCTGCAGACCGGGATTATCATTACCAACCGGATGCAAAGTGTGCAATTGGCTAATGCGGCGGCATTAAGAATGCTGAACCTGGAGAAGAGGCCCTTGGATTTGCGCGACATTTCCACACGCCTGTCCGAAGACTTCGGCGATTGGCTCCATAACCAGGCGCTGGACCAGTCGCACCTGACCCTGACCGATCAAGCCGAAATCCGCGTCCGCTTCATGCTGCTGCCGACCCGCAGCCGGGCTTTCTATATGCTGATACTGGAAGATATCGCACTGTACAATCAGCATGTACAGCAAAGCAAACTGGCTTCACTTGGACGACTCAGCGCAAGTATCGCGCATGAAATCCGGAACCCGCTCAGCGCAATCAGTCACGCAGGACAACTGCTCTCCGAAAATCCGAATTTTTCGCCGCAAGATCTTCGTTTGACTGAAATCATTCAAACCCATTCCAAACGCGTCAACCAGATCATCGAGGACATCTTACAGTTGTCTCGGCGCAGTGCCTCGCGCCGGGAAAAAATCCAGCTCAAACCCTGGCTAACGCATTATATTGAAACTTTTACTCTGGAACCGCCTTTCTTCGAGAGGAAGACATTCAGGCTTGATATCGATCAGGATCGGCTTACCGCCTTTATTGACCCCGGCCATTTGAAGCAAATTCTCGATAATTTATGCCAAAATGCACTGCTATATGGCCATCCGGAACAAGGACCGATCATTCTGCGCGCGTTCATGGCTCGAAATTCACCCTGCATCGAAGTGGTCGACAATGGCCGGGGAATCGATCGAAAGCACCTGAGCCATCTGTTCGAACCCTTTTTCACCACCTCAAACAAAGGCACCGGACTGGGACTTTTCATTTGCCAGGAATTGGCTGAATTAAACCAGGCCAAATTGGGCTATTATTTAACCGAAAATCAGCGCAGCAGCTTCAGGCTGTATCTGAGCGACGCCGATAAATCTTTCCATTAATACATGAAAAATCACAGTGCCTTGATCGTCGACGACGAGCCCGACATCATCGAATTACTCGAAATCACGCTAAACCGGATGGGCGTCGAAACCCGGAGCGCCGGCACGGTCGCCCGCGCCAAGAAATTATTGCAGGAATGCGCGTTCGACCTCTGCCTGACCGATCTGAAATTACCCGACGGCGACGGCCTCGAACTGGTCGAAATGATCCAAAATTCCGAGGCCCCGCTCCCGGTCGCGGTGATCACCGCCCATGGCAATATGGATACCGCGATCACCGCGATGAAGAAAGGCGCTTTCGATTTCATTGCCAAACCGGTCGATCTACTGGCGTTGAGACAATTGGTCGGGAATGCGCTCAAATTCAAGGTGCAAACTGCTGGCAAGGACCGCAGGACGCGTCATACTTTGCTTGGCGAATCGCAAGTGATGCGCAACATTCGTTCCAAAATCGCCAAGCTCGCACGCAGCCAGGCGCCGGTCTATATTTACGGCGAATCGGGCGCCGGCAAAGAACTGGTCGCGCGCCTGATACACCAGCAGAGCACCCGCAGCGATAAACCTTTCGTCGCGATCAACTGCGGCGCGATTCCGCACGAATTGATGGAAAGCGAATTTTTCGGGCATAAAAAAGGCAGCTTTACCGGCGCGGTCAACGATAAAAAAGGGCTGTTTCAGGCTGCAGACGGCGGCACCCTGTTTCTCGACGAGATCGCCGACCTGCCCGCCTCGCTGCAGGTCAAACTGCTCAGGGCAATTCAGGAAAAAAAGATTCGCCCGGTCGGCGAACAACAGGAAATTCCGGTCGATGTGCGACTCTTGAGCGCCACACACCGGAATCTGGCCGAGATGGTGCAAAACGGCAGCTTCCGGCAGGATTTGTTTTACCGAATCAATGTGATCGATCTGAATGTGCCGCCACTACGCGATCGCACAGCCGATGTGCCGGCACTGGTCGAGCATATTCTGGTCAAACTGACGGACCAGGCGCAGATGCGTAAACCGGCCATTTCACCGGCAGCGATCGAAGCCTTGCAGCGCTACCGATTCCCAGGCAATATCCGGGAACTCGAAAATATCCTCGAAAGAGCGCTGGCTTTGAACGACGGCAAATGCATCGAAGTGGACGACCTCAATTTACCGGTCGGTATCGCAGAGCCTGGCTCTTCCGAGGACAACCGTTACGACCCGAATCAAAGCTCGCTAGAGGATTATTTGGAAACGATCGAAAGACAGGCGATTCTTCACGCGCTCGAAGAAAACAAATGGAATAAAACCGCAGCAGCCAAACAGTTGGGTTTGTCTTTCCGCTCATTCCGGTATCGGCTGAAAAAGCTGGAACTGGATAATTGAACCGGATTCTCCCTCGACTCGCAAAGATCATGGCTTTTTCCAGCGCAGCACTTCTCGAAAATTTAAGATTTACTTGATAAATATCCTGCGTGTGCCGCCTGAAACGAATGACCGCGGCAAAGGCATTACACGAATGGAACTGGAAGAGTGAGCACCCGAACGAAGATTAGAGCCGTGCGCTCACCCGCTTGGGGCAGCCAAGGCAATAAGCTTAAGTGTGCCTGAAAGAACAGAAGGCTGTAAGAATGGGCTTCCCGCGTCCGCCCATTCTTTTCTGTTAGCGGCAAAAAGCGAAAATATATCAGGCCCGATATTTGGGGAGCGCTTCGAGTTTTGCGACAGCATCCTTGATTTTGGCTTCGGCGCCTGCGTCCAACTCGTTGTTCTTGTAGACTTTATCAAGCAACCCTTCGGCCACCAAGGCTTCCTTGATCCAGCGCTTGGCAAAGCGGTAGTTGGTAAATGCCGGGGTCACTTCGCCGGTTTCAGGATTGCGCAGTCCGGTCTTTGCCGGCGCTTCGTGGGCAGGTTTAGGAGCTGGGGTTGCTGCTGCGGCTGTCTTAGGTGCGGGCGCGGGGCTTGCTGCAGGCTTAGGCGCAGGGGCATGTTCCTGTCTGGCTGCGGGTTTCGGTTTCGGCGCAGGTGGGGAGGCCGGCGTTGGCTTTGGTTCAGGATTCGCAGCTTTTTTATCATTCACAACTTGATAAACGACATAAGCCACAAAAATAACAGTCAGAATAAACAACCCTTCAGTCATGACGAAAACCCCCTCTAATTATTGAATTGATATACCGGTCATCATTATTATCGTTAAGAGCCCACGGTTTTCCGGCAAGCCGTTTTCCCATTTGCCGAATATACCAGAAGCGGGCAAGCCTGGTAAACCTTCGCTACCAAAATAAATGGAGTTCTACAGGATAAAAGCTACCAGCAGGCCTTGCCTTTGGCCAAAGACGGCAGATCGTCACGCAACCCCATCGCATAGCGATTAAAATAGCTCTTCAACAAGCCGGTCCGATTGACCCAGCGCATGCCTGTAGAACGTAATTCGGCCAACCCGGAATCCTGGATGCCGAAGGCCTTATTTAGCACGTCCATGCTGCCCATCATGATCAGATTGTCGCCTTTGCGCCAGCGCTCGTAACGGCGCAGAAAACGGCGGCCCGATAACGAACGTTGCTCTCGCCGCGCCTCAAGAATGATCTCGGCGATCGCGGCAGCATCGAGCAATCCCGCGTTCGCGCCTTGCCCGGCCAAAGGATGCATCACATGCGCCGCATCGCCGACCAGCGCCAGATGATCGGCGGTATAGCTGTCGGCGTATTGAAAGCGCAACGGAAAAGCCGCGCGCGGACCCACCTTGAGCATTTTGCCGAGCAAGCCGCCCGATGCCTGTCCCAACACGTCCAGAAAATCGGCATCCGGCAAGGCCAGATGCACTTTCGCGGTTTCCGAACGCAAGGTCCAGACGATCGAACACTGGCCGTTCGCCAGGGGCAGAAAGGCCAGCGGGCCTTCATCCAGAAAGCGCTGCCAAGCCGTAGCGCGATGACTCAGTCCGGTAGTCACCGTCGCGACGAGTCCAAGCTGACCATAGTCCCAGCCGGTCACGCCGATGCCGGCCATCTTGCGCAAGGCCGAATCATTTCCGTCAGCCGCAATTACCAGATTTGCCTTAAAAGCGCGCCCATCATCAAGATGCAGTTGCACGCCCTCAGGCTCGCTCACGATTCCGGAAACCTTAGCCGGCGTGATGCAACTCACGCTGTCCAGCGTATCGAGCACATCCCACAATGCAGCGACCGTAACCCGGTTTTCGACGATATGGCCCAGTTCAGTGTATTCGGTATCCGCGCAATCGAAATGCAGCTCGCCGCCCGCCCGCGCATCGAAAACGCGCATCTCGCGGTAGGCCGAAACACCTCGTCGCATCATGCCCGGCCAGGCACCCAAGCGTTCCAGCATCAGCCGGGAGGCCCGAGTCAGGGCAGAAACGCGAATGTCGATCGGCTCCGGCGGCCATTGCCGCAGAGGTTCCGCTTTGTCGAGCAGTGCGGTGCGCACGCCCCCATGACCAAGCGCACAAGCTACGGCCGCACCAACCATGCCGCCGCCCACCACAATCACTTCGAAGTGTTCACTCATCGGTTATCTCCGTGCGCCAAGACGCGGCAGACGGTCGAACAAGCCCATCGCCTGCCGCGACAGCAAGGATTTTGCGGCCGGAATCTGATCAAGCAGGCACAAGCCCGCGTTTCTGGCCGCCGCCAGAGGCAGCCATTCGTTCGAGAAGATGCGTATCAGCTGATCGGTAAAGCGAATCGTGCGTTCATGATCCCCTCGCCGTAACGAGGCATAGCCCTGCAACAGTCCTGCATCGCCAATATCGCCGCCTTGCGCATGCTGCACAAGCAGCGCTTCCGCCAAAGCCGTCACATCGCGCAAACCGAGATTGAAGCCCTGGCCCGCAACCGGATGCAATTGATGCGCCGCATTGCCGATGATCACCGCCCGTCCTTCGACCATCCGCTCCGCACGGATCAAGCTCAACGGAAACCCCCGGCGCGGCGCAGCCAGAGTCAGCTCGCCGAGTCGGTAGCCGAAGCATGATTGTAACTCGGCGATAAAATCGGCCTCATTGATCGAAAGCAGCGTCTCGGCATCTTCCTTGGCGCGCGTCCAGACGACGGCCGAATACTGTTCGCCGACCGGCAATAACGCTAAAGGTCCCGAAGCGGTAAAGCGCTCGTACGCGGTAAAATGATTGGGGTGAGAGGTTTTGACCGTGGTCACCACCGCAATCTGCCCATAATCAGCTACTTGCTGGCCGATATCGAGCAGTTTGCGCACCGACGACAGGCCGCCGTCGGCGCCCACCAGCAGTTTCGCGGAAACGGTCGCCGACTCGTCGCCAAGCTTCAGGCTGACGCCGATTTCTTGCGTGCCGGAGTGAAGTCCCGCGACCCTTGCCGGACAGAGCCTCTCAATGTCCGCGCTTTCGACACAAGCCGCAACATGCCCTTCAAGATCGCGCGCGGTGATCACATAACCCAGGGCGTCGACGTTTTCCTGTTCGGCAGACAGCCGGGTTTTGCCGAAGTGGCCGCGGTCGGACACATGAATCGTTTTGATCGGGGTGGCGGCAGACTTGATGCCTTGCCAGACGCCCAGCGCGTCCAGCATCGTGACTGTGCCGGCCGCCAGCGCCAGCGCGCGATCGCCGGCCGGCGAGGTGTGCTGCTCGGCGCGCGTGTTCGCTTCGATAATCGCGAGTTTCAGGTCCGATTCCTGCAGCGCCAAGGCCAGACAATTGCCCGCGAGCCCACCGCCAGCGATCAACAGATCGTATTCCGGCTGCATCAGGCGGCCTGCATCAAGGCTTCGATTTCGTCTATCGTTTTCGGCACCGCGGAAGTCAGACATTCGTACCCGCTTGCCGTCACCAGAATGTCATCCTCAATCCGGATACCGATGCCGCGCCATTTTGCCTCGACCTTCTCATAATCGAGCGGGATGTACAGGCCGGGCTCGACGGTCAACACCATGCCCGGCTCGAGCAGGCGCCATTCCTGCTCGACCTTGTAGTCGCCGACATCGTGCACGTCCATGCCGAGCCAGTGGCCGATCCGGTGCATAAAAAACGGTTTGTATTTTTCGTCCTTGATCAGTTTCTTGACCTTGCCCTTCAGTATACCCAGCTCGACCAGACCTCGGGTTATTGCCTCGACCGCCGCCTCATGCGCCGCATTCCAGGGCAGACCGGGCTTGATCTGTTCGAGCGCCGCAGCCTGCGCATCAAGCACCAGTTGATAAAGCTGTCTCTGCGGCTCGGAAAAACGACCGGAAACCGGAAAAGTGCGAGTAATGTCAGCTGCGTAATGATTGCATTCCGCGCCCGCATCGATCAACAGCAAATCGCCGCTTTTCAGCGCATCCTTGTTTTCGGTGTAATGCAGTACGCAGGCGTTTTTGCCGCCGGCGACGATGCTCGGATACGCGACATGGCGCAAACCGCCCTGGTAAAACTGGTAAAGCAATTCCGCCTCAATCTGGTATTCGTATAAACCGGGCTTGCAGACCTGCATTGCCCTGGCATGGGCATGCGCAGAGACTTCCGCCGCGCGGCGCATCAGTTTCAGCTCAGCCGGGCTCTTGAACAGGCGCATTTCGTGTAGAATGTGTTCGAGTGACACCAACTCGCCGGGCGCCGTGACGCCTCGGCGCGACTGGCCGCGCAGATGATTGATCCAGTCAAGCAGGCTGTGATCGAGATCGGAGTCACGGCCCATCGGATAAAATACCTTGCCTTTGTTTTCGAGCAGCCCGGGCAAAATTTCATCGAGATCGTCGATCGGAAACGAATCGTCTGCCTCGTAATGCTTGACTGCCCCTTCGAGCCCTGCGTGGGCGCCTTCCCACAACGCCTTGGTTTCGTCATATTCCCGGCAAAACAGGATATATTCGCCCTGTTCCCGGCCCGGGATAAACACCGCCAATGCCTCCGGCTCATTGAAGCCGGTCAGATAATAAAAATCACTGTCCTGCCGGTAAGGATAATGCACGTCACGGTTACGGACGCGTTCCGCCGCGCTGCCGATCAGCGCGATATTGCCCTTGCCAACACGCTGCATTAACTGCTTGCGCCGTTTTTTGAATTCGCTTTGTTTCATGCTTGGTTTTGCCGATTAATGAATCCTGGCGCGCCCGTTCGAGCCAAGCTCGGCGCGCAACAATAATACCGCGGTGCGTAAATATTCGGTGATTTCCATAAATGCCACTTCGTCTTCCTCCCCTTCCGCGTCCGGATCCAGCCTGGTGAATTCGGCGATATCATGGAGAATTTCCCGCGTCTGCCCGGATTGCTCCCCGCTTTGGTACAATGCACCGATGCCAAACAAGAAACCCTGGCACCAGTCGATCAGGGCCATGATCTTCTCGTTGAGCGGCGCGTCATCCGAAGGCAGAAACGGCTCAAAGTCGTAGTCCTCGTTTGCCAAGGAGGCTTTGGTCCCCTCAAATAATCGCGCGAGAAGGCGTGACTGTTCCTCGCTTATCTCAATGCCTTCGTCGAACAATTGCTTTATCCAGACGCTGCTTGGCGTTTGTCCGTTAATACATAGCATGCCGGCCGCCAAACCGTGCGCTTCCGCGACCGAGTTAACCTGATCGCTCCGCTTGAAGAAACTGTCTAACTGCTGATAGGTCATGATTCGAATAAACTGAATGAATATGCTTATGCTACCACCGAAAAGCGTAAAATGCCGATAAATGCACAAGTTCATCGCCTTTTTCCCTCCCTTGAAAAAAGCGCCGGAGATGCTCTCTTTTTCTATGCCTATCCCTCTTACCGAGGCTTGCCCAATATGTGTATAATGAGAGCCGTATAGCGGTAACTAATTGATGTGTCATTTTAACAGAAAGTATTTTGTGTTTATGCTCGGCATATAAAACATCTCTTAACACCCTTAACACCAAGTTCAGATGACGATGAATACACAAACGAATCAATCACTCGAATTAAAAGAGCTTGAAGAAAAACTGGACTTGCTGATCGAACAATACAATGCGGTCAAAAACGAAAATCATTCGCTAAAAATCAAACAAGAAGCCTTGGTGAAAGAAAAAGCGAAACTGCTCGAAAAAACCACTCAGGCCAGAATTCGTGTTGAAGCAATGATTTCCCGCCTCAAATCGATGGAACACGGTTCATGAACGCAGTTAAAAGAGAGGCGGTCGTCCTGAATATCATGGGCAAGGAATATAGAATTGCCTGTGAGTTGGAAGAACGTCAACGGCTGATCGATTCGGCACAGTTATTGGACAAACAAATGCGGCAAATCCGCGACTCCGGAAAAGTGAACGGTGCCGACCGGATCGCCGTGATGGCAGCACTGAACCTCGTACATGAGCTTTCCTACCTGAAAAGTCAAAACAATAGCTTACGTTTCGATTTCGGTTCGACACTGACCGATATGATCCAAAAAATAGAAAACGTTTTAGAAAATCGCTAAACGCGATACAATATAGGCCTGTATCTCCTGCAGCGTTCGAAATGTATTGGGTGTTTCCTGAACCTATTTTTACCCCGGGGGCGAACATCCGGCAATGGTGAGCATGCCCGTACTTTTCGGGAAGCCTGATTTACCGATCCAGCCTCCACTTGAACCTACGGTTCAAGGACGAAAGTACATTACGGCGCAGGCGGGAGATGCAACATGCTATTTCGGCCCTTCTTGCTGCTCGAACACATGAAAATGGCTCGACGTCATTCCTCTGCAACGCGTTTATCGCCACGAAGAGAATTGCCCCTGATTTTGATTCTTGGCAGCTGGGCTGGTAGGCATGAAAACGGCCTAAGCCAAGCGGACCTCTGCCGGTAGCCTTCGAAAACTCCGATTCCGCTGGACTCAATCGGGGCGACTGACATATCAGGGAAAACACCCTTTTCTATGCGCCGCCATCCGAACTTGATCGATATTCTATATTCTACACACCAGCCACAAATCCGGCCGCCTCGATTCCCGCAATCGCACAGCGTTCATCCTGGTCAGACACATCACCGCTGATACCGACTGCACCGATTAACTGATTATCCTTGTCCCGGATCAGCACGCCGCCGGGAACCGGCATCACTTTACCGTGGGACAGCGTAACCAAGGAATTCATGAAATCCGGCCGTTGCACGGCAACGCCCGCAAGGCTTCTTGAAGATACTCCCATACTGACCGCACCCCAGGCTTTCGCGGTGGCGATCTCTTGACGGATCATACTGGCACCGTCTTCCCGCTGCATCGCTTTCAAATGCCCGGCCGCATCGAGCACCACCACGGTCAACGGCGCCATTTTCAATTCTCTGGCCTTTGCTATCGCAGTCTGTATAATCAAATTGGCTTTTTCCAACGTCAAAATATGCATCCTTCAATCTCTTGTTTTTGTATTGTTTTTTAATAAGGGTAACAAGTGCCGCCATATTTTATCCGCAATCATCGGCTGGGCTTTAGCATTCGGATGCAGACCGTCCGGCTGCATCAGTTCTTTGACCAGAGCAATGTCATCGAGGATGAACGGAATCGCCGGCACCGCCATCTCTCGGGATAATTCATGGTATACATTATAAATCATATCGATATAGCGTTTACCGTAATTCGGAGGAATCGTCATGCTAAGCAGAAGCACCTTTGCGCCATGGGTTTGGCTACGGCGAATAATCTCGCCCAGATTGTGCTTCAGCGCAGCCGGAGCAAGACCTCGCAACCCATCATTAGCCCCGAGTTCGACAATTACCACGGCCGGCTTTTGCTCGCTCAGAATCCGGTCGATACGAGCCAGTCCGCCGGCGCTGGTTTCGCCGCTGATGCTTTCATTATGGACCTGAACCTTGATGTCAGCCTGCTGCACCTTGGCCGCCAGTAACTGCACCCAGCCCTGCTCGACTTCGATCCCGTAAGCGGCGCTGATGCTGTCGCCCAGCACCACAACCGTTTCGGCGTGGATATTGAGTGAAAACAAAGCCAAACCCAGCCATAAACTTATTTTCGACAACATGAAGAATCCGCATAACGAACCAATAACGGACATTATCGTAACAGAAAACCTCAGTAAATCGGTGACGACTTCAGAAGGCGTTTTGCATATTCTGTCGTCGATCGATTTACGGATCAAGCGGGGCGAAAGCGTTGCGATCACCGGGGAGTCCGGCTCCGGCAAATCAACTTTGATCGGTCTTTTGGCGGGACTTGATACGCCGAGCGCCGGTTCAATCCTGCTGGATGGCCGCTCCCTGACAAAACTCGATGAAGACGGCCGTGCCGCATTACGTAACGAACGGGTCGGCTTTATGTTTCAATCGTTTCAATTATTACCCGGCCTGACCGCGCTCGAAAACGTGATGCTGCCGCTCGAACTGAAAGGTGACCGGAATGCCGCCTCGCATGCCCGCGAATGGCTCGTCCGGGTGGGTCTTGGGGGGCGTCTGAAGCATACGCCAACCCAGCTTTCCGGCGGCGAACAGCAGCGTGTAGCGCTGGCGCGGGCATTTGCTCCCCGCCCGCAGATTCTGTTCGCGGACGAACCGACCGGCAATCTCGACAGTCAGACCGGTACGACGGTGATCGATCTGCTGTTCGAGTTGAACCGGGAAAACCATACCACGCTGCTTCTGGTCACGCACGATACCGCGCTGGCAGGACATTGCGAGCGCACAATCAGGCTGGCCTCCGGGAGGCAAATATGTCTCGGATGAAACTCGCGCTGCGCCTGCTGCGCCGCGATGCCCGCTCCGGCGAATTGACCCTGTTGATGCTGGCGCTGCTGATCGCGGTCACCGCGCTGACCGCCGCGTCGCTGTTCGCGGACCGTCTGGAACGGGCAATGACCGCACAGACCGCCGAATTTCTGGCGGCTGATCTGGTTATCGAAAGCCCCGTCACGATCCCGGGGGATTGGCTGGCTCAAGCCCGGCAATTGGGATTGCAAGAGGCCCAGACGACCGAATTTTCCAGCATGCTGATCGAAAACAATGAAATGCTGCTGGCCAGTGTAAAGGCGGTTAGTGCCGGTTATCCGTTGCGCGGCTGGTTGAAAATCACCGATGCCGATCATCGAACCGAAACGGTCGTTTCCCACGGTCCGGAAGTCGGCACGGCCTGGATCGAGCGGCGCATCCTGTCCGCCTTGAAACTGAAATTCGGCGATGAATTGACGGTGGGCGAGAAAAAACTCCGGATTACTCAAATCCTGACTTATGAACCCGATCAGCAAGGCGGTTTTTACAGCTTTTCCTCCCGCGTGATGATCAATGCCGCCGACCTGGAAGCAACGAAAGTGATCCAGCCCGGCAGCCATGTGCATCGCTTCTATCAATTCAGCGGCGATACAAAGGCGCTGTCCGCCTTTCGGCGCTTCCTTAAACCGCAGTTGAACCCGTCGCAGCGCCTCCTGGACATTCACGAAGACCGGCCCGAACTGGGCTCGGCATTGACACGCGCCGAACAGTTCCTGGGACTGTCAAGTATCGTCGTGGTGATCATTGCCGGTGCCGCGATCTCGATGGCGGCACGGCGCTACAGCGAACGCCATTTCGATACATCGGCATTACTGAGTTGCTTCGGCTGCACCCAGGGTGAAATTCTGAGGCTCTATTGCACGCAATTCGCGATACTGGGGCTAGTCATCGGCGCCTTGGGCTGCGGATTCGGCTGGCTGCTTCAGGAAGGGCTGCTTCTGTTATTACGCTCGCTGCTGCCTGCCCCCTTGGCTCAGCCGGGAGTCGTCGCGATTCTCTTCGGGGCCGGCGCAGGCCTGACCATTCTCTTCGGTTTCGCACTGCCTCCGATCTTGCGCCTGAAACGCGTACCCCCACTCCGGGTATTACGCCATGAACTGGAACCGATGCCGAACAGCGTCTGGCTGGTTTACGGGCTGGCATTAACGTTGATCTGTACATTGGTCTGGCGTTATACCGGCGATGCCCGAATGACAGCGACCCTCGCTGGCGTCACGATCGCAGCGCTGCTACTGCTCGCATTGTTAATCTTTGCATTGCTGTCAGTGATTCGTAAAGCGCTGCCCCGAATGCCCTTGGGTTGGCGTTTTGGCTGGCGCAGCATACTCCGCCAGCCGCACGCGAGCATCAGCCAAATTCTGTCGTTCGGTATCACGCTGGCGGCGATCTTGTTGAGTTTCACCACCCGCAATGAATTGATTGAAACCTGGCGCCAACAATTGCCCGACAATGCGCCGAATCATTTTGCGTTGAACATTTTTCCTGAGCAATTGCCTGCGTTTAAACAATCGCTGCAAGACAAAGGCATCGAAAGCAGCGCGTTTTATCCGATCGTTCGGGGCAGATTGACGCAAATCAACCGGACTCCGGTGCAGCAAATCGTGATCAAGGGCTCACAGGGGGATAATGCCACGCATCGCGAATTGAGCCTGACCTGGACCCAGGATCTGCCTGAAGAAAATACCATCGCGGCCGGGGCCTGGTGGACTCATGACCAAGCCGGTCTAGTATCGGTCGAACAAAAACTCGCGGACAGCCTGAAAATCAAACTGGGTGATCGTCTGACCTTCAGTTCCGGCGGTCAGCAGTTTGAGGCGATAGTCGCCAATTTGAGAGCGCTCCGCTGGGAATCGATGAAGCCGAATTTTTACATGATTTTTTCGCCTGGCACGATCGAAGCGTTTCCTTACACGCTGATGACTAGTTTTTATCTGCCGGAAACGAAAAAAAATACACTGAACCCGCTGGCGAAAGAATTTCCCGGCCTGTCCATCCTTGAAGTCGACCGGATTCTGCGGCAATTGCAGACGCTGTTCACGCAATTGACGGAGGCCGTGAACTATTTGTTTTACCTGGCCCTGGTAGCCGCTTTGACGGTCCTGTTCGCGTCTGTGTACACTACACTGGATCAGCGCACCTATGAAAGCGCGCTGCTCAGAACTTTCGGCGCTTCACGCGGTTTTCTCAGGAAAATGCAGGCCATTGAATTTTTCTGCCTCGGCGCTATATCAGGGGTGATCGGTGTATTGATCGCAGAATTACTGAATTTTGCTCTCTATCGTCAGGTGATGCACATCGCGTTCCACTTGCATTATCACTTATGGCTGGCTGTGCCTTTACTGAGTGCAATGCTCGTATCGTTATCGGGCCTCTGGGGTTTACGGCAGGTAATCAATAAACCGCCGTTACGGATTTTAAGGGAGCTATAATATGATCGGATTAAGATCACTTTCATTCATTCGTCATTCATCAACGATTAGCTACACTTTATCTAACCTAATCTATAAAAAGGTACTACACAAATGAAAAAATCAGCTTTAAGCACGGTCCTCATCGGCAGCGTCTTACTGACCGGCTGTTATAGCTATGGCGGCTGGCAACCGACCGTCGACCCATACAACGACCCGAATGCTTATCGAATCAATCAGGATATTGCCGAATGCCAGCAGCTCGCCAAACAGGCGTCCGGCGGCACAGCCAAGGAAACCGCGATCGGCGCAGGTACGGGCGCGCTGATTGGCGCGGCAGGCGGTGCGGTGGTCGGGGCCTTCACCGGCAATCCAGGTGCAGGCGCGGCAATCGGCGCGGCGGCCGGCGGTTTCGGCGGCGGCGCCAAACAAGGCTACGAAGCCGAGCATGATTACAAGCGCTCTTATGCGACCTGTATGCGGAACCGCGGACACCGCGTGGTCAATTAATAACGAAGGTTTTGAGCAAGCGCAAGGAAGTGCTTGCTTATGAGCGCCTTCGATCTTTTTCACCCTTTGTCTTTGACGCTTTCATGGGCGGCAAAGCGCATCAGAAATTCCGCCAGATAGGTGCATGCCGTTGCGGAATATACGCCCTGCCGATCATAAACAGTAATTGTTTCAAAGACCGGACGATGCGCCGGATTTCGACCCAGCGTCAATGCGGTCACTTTTGCTGTGCTGTGCGCATAGCCCCGGAAAGTAGTCTGACGCGATAGATGAAAACCGGCTTTCCGGCACAACCGCATAAATGCCGGCTCCGACTGAACAGGCAGCAAAACGTAAAACAATCCCTCGCGCGTGAGCAGCCGATCAACGATGTTGACTAGCTCGGCATGCTTCAGATGCACGTCATGCCTGGCGGCATTGCGCATCGGCTCTTCGGCGTTTAAATGATTTTCGAAAAAAGGCGGATTGCTGACGATCAGATCGTAGCGCTTGCTTTGAGTGTCCGCGAAATGCTGAATGCTGTCTCGAACCGCCTGCAGGCGATCAGACCAGGGGCTGCGCTGGAAATTTTCCGCCGCTTCCCGGCAAGCGCCGTCCATCAACTCCACCGCCGTAACCTGACCGGCTCCAAGCTGCGCTGCAGCCAGCGAAAGCAGGCCGCAGCCGGCGCCGATATCCAATACGCAATCCCGTGCTTTGACCGGCATCATCGCGCCGAAGAGCAAACTGTCCGTACAGATTTTCATTGCCGCCTGCTCTTGGCTGACTGAAAATTGCTGAAAACGAAAAAGCGGCATAAATTTCAATATTTTTGCATCGAAAAAATCCATAGCCTTGGATTGTTATTTCCATCCAATGAGGAAGTGTTTACGCCGGGCAATCGCTTTCTTTTTCCCGGCCTCTTTCCATCAGGCTCCAGGCATGTCTCTCTGCTCCCCTTTCATTTCTCTACCAGCACATCCGGTTTAATTTTCGCTGGCTTTTTATGCCATAATCCGTTTTTGGCAAAACAGCCCCACCCCCACTTCAGCCAATTCAATAACGATACCGCCAGCCACAAGGACCACGCCAGCATCAACAAGCGGTAAACTTTCAGCGGAACCGAAATAACGACTGCTTTCGGCAATAATGCGGCGCTTCTGTCCTGGTACCAGTTCAATGAATACGGTGCGGACTGATTGCCGGTGATCATCATGTCCGGCGTATTGAGCAAACCGTGCGAAACCGCGACAAACAAAATCGCCAGCGACAAGATCGTCAAGCCGCCGAGCAGAACCTGCAGAGCATTGAAATAACGTATCTCGGCGGCGGATTGGCCGCATCGCCAGCCGAGCAACATCAGCCAGGCGATCACGATCAGTGCGGTTGCCAAAGGGATCTGGCTAAGCCCCACCAACAATAAAAACCATTGCCAGTGTTTCAGCGGTGTCAGCGGAATTTTGCCGAGGCCCAACGACAGCAGCGCAATCACAATCAACACGCCCCAAAACAATACCGCCGGCCCCATTTTCGGACCGTGAACCCATAATACCCATCGGTCTTCGCCGAGCCGGATATTCAGGTTCGCATTCACACTGCCCACGCCTAAGTCGACCTCGGGCGTGGCCACTTTGCCGGTCATCGGCTTCGTTTCGAGCCAGTGCAGGGCAATGTTTTGAACACCCGGCCTGATAGGCAGAACCAGCTTGCGGCCTTCCTGGCGCAACGGCTGCGGCTGTCCATCGATGGCGACCGTCTGCAATTCCCCGGCATCGGGCAATAATAGGACATGCTGGCCGCCCTGCGAACTGCGGATACTGAGCGAGAGTTCCGCATCGCGGATACGTTTGCCGGGCGTGATCGCCAATCGGCTGTTGTCGATCGTCAGCGTCTGCCCCTGGACCGCTTGCGGGCGCGAAATCGCCAGCACGACTTTCTCGCCGGGCCAGGGCCGCCATTCAGGCAGCCAGCGCTGTTCGTGGTTTAGATACATCATCGCGATGCCCGAGGTTTCGATATGCCAGACAGGGCTCACGTCGGCTTTGAAAACCTCGACCCATTGCTCGGTCGGCGCAGCGATCAACTCGATCTTGTCCGTTTTTTCAAGCGCGGACTCCCACTCCATCACCGTCTGGCCGGCCGCCATGTTCACGTCCGCCTTGCCGTTCCGGACCCGCACTCCCGGCGTCGTGACTGCCTCGCCAGGCAACAGGGGGACCGAGAGCAGTACCGGCGAGTTCGGCTCGGAAACGCGGACGATCCGAGTCAAAATATGCCAGTCCAGGCCCAGCTGCAAGGTGCGTTCGATACGGACAAATGCAGGCAACACGCCGGGTGTCAATGTCGCCGGTTGCATCTTGTCCCGCGTCTTTTGCACGCGTTCGAATTGCAGTTGCTCGCTCGGCAGACCGTTTTCCTGAATCCCGATCACTTCCCAACCGTTGCTGTCTAAGGTGACCCGATGCGGCTTCAGCGGCAACGGCACGGTGAATTTGCTGACCTGCGGCAGGACGCCCCGCATCATGACCTGATGCCGGCCCACGCCGAGATACAGCCAGAGATTATTGCCGGTACGGAACAATCCTGTTGCAGGAGCCTCATCGACGCTCACCTGATTTGGAAACCACTGCTGATAATCCGCCGGCAATGGCACCGCGATAGCTTGCTGGGCATGGATTTCGAGCGTGATCTGCAGGTCTTTGTCGTCAATTCTCGCCTGCATCGCCGCAATCTCGGCGCAGGCTGGCAGGCAATCCGGCGCTTCGAGCAGGCGGGCTTTCAATTGCTCCAGCACCGCCTGATCCGGAAAGTCTGCATAAACTTTTTCTATCGGCAGCGACAGCATCGGAATCAGCAGATACCAGAAAATCAGCGCGGGAGAAGCTCTAAAGCGGAAAATCAATTTTTCGGCGACGCCGAACATCAACAGCGCTAACACAGCAATCAGCGCAACGCGTAGGAAATTCAACACCAGCGTCAATCCGGGCGGCAAATACCAAAGTTTCAAGGACTGCCCCGGATCGACCGAACCGTTCCAGGTCAGCAGCACTTTATGCCATTGCCAGTTCGGCAGACCCGGCCCGGTCTGGATCTTCGCATTCGGATCAAGGCGCTCGAAATCGGCCGCCTTGTCTTCGAGATAACCCATCCCTTCGGCGGCATTGCTCATCGCCTCGGCCATTTTCGATTTGCTCAACATCCGTCTGGACGCCCTGTCCTCATGCACGGCCGCCGCTTCCGGAGCCGTCGGCATTTGTGCAGCCACCGGGTAAGACGGCGCACCGATGTTCTGCCAGGGGCGCTCCAGTTGCGGATAAAGCCCGATGCGCACCTGATCGATCATGAACGGCACCGCAATCAACACCAGGCCTACCCAGCAAAGGCGCAGGTAGACATTCATCAAAGTCAGGAAGCGGCCTTCCGGCACTAGCCGGATCAACGCGATAGCGGCCAGAAGATGCAGCCAGATATAATGCGGCGCACCGGCTTCGTGCCAGATCAACGTCAGGGTGATCAACGCAAGCCCACCCCAAAACGGGGTCCACAGCTTGTAGATGGCGAGCGCCGAAATCAGCACCAGAAACAGATCGAGCAATGTCCAGCGGGCGATCCAGCTGTCCGGTACATTATCGACGCCGGTCGCCGCAAACAAGTGCCAGCCCGGCGGCAGATTCAGTTCGGCGCTGACCTGTTGAAAACTTTGCTCCCAGCCGACCGCACTCAGTTCGCCGATCGCGCCGGTAAAACGGCTGTCCGCTTCCAGCGCGATGATGCCGCGCCGGACTTCCACGCCCTCCTTGCCGGAGCCTTCGAGGCGCGTAATCAGCTGATTGTTACCGTCCAGCGTTACTTTGCCGAGCTTGATTTCGGGCAGGGCGTTCAACCGCCAACCGCGCGTCATTTTGCCGGTGATCGTGTCATTGACCGTGTAACCCTCGCCGTCGAAATCGAGCCACAGTTTACGTGTCAAATTGAGCTGACTCGGCTCGGGTTCCGGGTCTCCGCGCCGGATCACTTTGAAGCGCATCGTCTGGCCGGGCTCGACCCGATAGGCGGGCCAGCCCTTCCAATCGTCCGGGAGATTGGTCAGATTCGCATCGACCGCTCCGACCTGCTCGACTTCGACGACCCGAAGCGCCGGGCGCGCCTCGAAGACCCAGATTTCCGAGGCCGGCCAGGCGACCTCTTGCTTTTCCGCGGCTGCCGCCGCACTGAGCGGCAGGGCCTCGACCGGCCCCCCGCTTCGGGCCACGATGTCGATTTGCCAGCGGCCGGGACGCAATTGCATCAACAAGCGGTTGTCGCCTTCAAGGCGGGCCGGCAGCGGACTATTCAAATACAAAGGAATAAAACCTTCGAGGGATGGAACGGCCAACTTCAACTCGCGCTGCTCGCCGGACACATCCAACACCAGGCGGGTAATCATCTGCAAGGGCACTTCATCGATAATCCGGCGAAACACTTGCAGGTTGACTTTGTTTTCGATGCCTGCCGTTTTGCCCGGACGAAGCCCTTGAGTCTTGATCCAGAGCTGGCCGTCTTTGAATGCCGGCGCAGTCACCGGACTGCCGTTCACGTTCAGGCCGACCAAACCGATATCCGCCGGCACGCTCAATGTTTCCGGAAGACTGTCCCACAAAAACTCGCCCTTCACCTGATAAACCTTCGAGTCTGCGCCTTTGTTCAATTTGAGCGACGGCAGACCGTTTCTATTCATTACCTCTGTCGGACTATCGTTCAGCGTCACGCCCAAAGGCCAGTGCCTGTCGTCGCCGGGCAGCGTGACCCAGCCGTCCTGGAACACCGTAACACGCATCGAGAACGCGCCGCGTTTTTCGTTCAGGTCAAGCGTCAGTTCGGTCGGCCAATGGCAGCGTTTTTCATCGAAACTGTTGTACACGAAAGGACAGCCATACCCTGGAGTGTCATGCAAGACCCAGTCGATCCAGGGCTTGAGCGGCTCTGGCGTACGCTCCGGCGTCAATGGCGCGGCATGGGCCGATGAAAAACCAAGAAACGCGATAAAGCACAGCCGGATGAAGCGGTTCATGAGGACTCCCAAACGAGTGATCTTGCTGCGGTATATTACTTGGAACTGGGTAAAATTTCTAACGTGCATGCTTGAATGCCAAAAAGCAATCGCTTGCTCGATAGGAGGGATTAATTTGATAAAATAGTCGGTCACTTAGATTTAACGGGACGACGTTCATGACGGCCTATCGCCATATTCTTTTGACTGCCGATTTTTCGGGATGCGGGGAAACGGTTGCTGCGCGCGCCAGATCGATGGCTCGTCTCTTTCAGGCAAAATTGAGCATCCTGCATGTACTCGACGACATACCGATGCCGGATACTGAATATGGCACTTTCATTCCGGTCGACAAGCCGTCCGAATATGATCTGCTTGAAACCGAACGGAACCAATTGATCGCGCTGGGCGCTAAATTCGGCGTCGAGCCTGCAGATCTCTGGCTGATCTGGGGAGTCCCGAAAGACGAAATCGTGAGGCTGGCCGAAACGATCGCGGCCGATTTAATTGTCGTCGGAGCGCATAGCCGGCACGGGCTGGCCTTGTTGTTGGGCTCAACCGCGAACGGGGTACTGCATCATGCGCCTTGCGATTTGCTTGCGATTCGGATTCCGGATGCCGGCGAAATTTAAACCGATTTTATTAACCCCGAGCCGTTTCAGGCAAATAACAACCCAGGAGAATAAACGTGGCCAAGGCCAGTGATTTAAAGAGAGGCATGGTCGTCGAGATCAACGGCGTCCCGCATGTCGTCAAACAGGTAGACGTCAGAAGCCCGTCTTCGCGCGGCGCCTCGACCCTGTACAAGGTGCGCTTCAACAATCTGAAGACCGGGCAGAAGCTCGACGAGACGCTGAAAGGCGACGATTCGTTCAAGGACGCCGACTGCGTCCGTGCGAAAGTGCAGTTTTCGTATCAGGACGGCGACAATTTCATCTTCATGAACCAGGAAGACTACACCCAGTACACGCTGAACAGCGACGACCTGGAAGGCAAGGTCGAGTATCTGACCGACGGGCTGGAAGGCATCGTGGCGCTGCTGGTCGATGATGAGCTGATCGGGATCGAACTGCCGTCATCGGTCGTGTTTACGATCGTCGAGACGCCGCCCGCGATCAAGGGCGCCACCGCATCGAGCCGGACCAAAACCGCAAAACTGCATACCGGACTCGAAGTGCAGGTACCCGAGTATATCGAAACCGGCGAATCGATCAAGGTAAATACCGAAACCGGAAAATTCATGTCGCGGGCCTGAGCATCGGCGCCTCATGCAGTTTATTGCCCCTCAGGGCGTTTTCGATCTGATCCGGCTGCCGCTGCGCCCTAATGAGCTGTTGCAGCCTTTTGACGCAGCGGACGAATACCTTCTGAATCATCTTGCCGAGCAGCAGCTGCCGAAACCGGATAGCCGCGTGCTGATCATCAACGACAGCTTCGGCGCGTTGGCGATCGCCTTGAGCGGCAGCCGGCCCGATGCGGTATCGGATTCTTTCCTGTCCCATCAGGCGACCGGCATCAATCTGGAAAGGAACGGAATAGCCCGGGACACCGTCCGGCTCTTGCATAGCCTGGAGCCGCTGCAGGCTATTTACGAACTGGTGCTGATCAAGGTTCCGAAAACGCTCGGCCTCCTGGAGCATCAGCTGATCAGTCTGCGCGGCCATGTACAACCGGACACGCAGATCATCCTGGCCGGCATGGTCAAGATGCTGCCCGCTTCGATCTGGCAGACGGTCGAGCGCCTGCTCGGCCCGACCACCACCGCCTTGGCGCGCAAAAAAGCCAAACTGATCTTCGCCAGCGTTATCCCGCGCGAAAATCCGCTGCAGAATCCGTATCCGGTACGCTACCGGCTCGAGCATACTGACTTTTGGATCACGAATCATGCGAATGTGTTCTCGCGAGACAGCCTGGACATCGGAACACGGTTTTTCCTCGAACACATTCCTTCCGGGCTGGACCGATCCGAAATCATCGATCTGGGCTGCGGCAATGGCGTAGTCGGATTGATCGCGGCTCAGCGCAATCCCGAAGCCACTGTGCATTTTGTCGATGAATCGTACATGGCGGTCGCCTCGGCAAACGAAAATTTCGAAGCCGCGTTCGGAAAGGAACGCAAGGCTACCTTTCAGGTTGGGGATGGTTTAAAAGCATTTGAAGCCGAATCAGCCGATTTGATCCTCTGCAATCCGCCTTTTCATCAGCAATATCTGCAAGGCGACCAGATTGCGGTCAGCATGTTCAGGGAAGCGAAGCGCGTGTTGCGCCTGAATGGCGAATTATGGGTGATCGGCAACCGGCATCTCAATTATCATACCGTATTGGAGCGGTTGTTTGGGGGATGTTCTGTGGTAGCGGCAAATCCGAAGTTCGTGATTTACAAGACCCGGAAAAGACGCTAGAGAAGGATAATAAATTGGCTGGAACTTAGCCGGGGAAGACCCGCGTCGAAGCTAAAGCAACGACGCGGGGAATGAAAAAAGCGTTAAGCATGGAAAAAGTCCTTAAGCTTTGGCTCTGCGGCTCAGGAACATATTGGTGTAGATCGCGGCCGAAGCGAAAAAGACATTCGAAAAAATGAATTCGCCCGAAATAAAGCCGGCAATGCCGGTGATGAACATGAGGCCGATGATAATGTCGCGTTTAGCGTTAGACATGGTGTTTTCTCCTAAGATGTAATTGATAATAAATGAAAATTTCACAGTTACAGTATAGGACTGATATCAATCGTTTACAATATTAGAAACAGTTAACGAATAGTTTCTTACTGATTAACAATAGCAGCCATCATCCTTACACTACAGCATCAGCGCGATCTTCTGGTTATCCGGATTGCGGCTTCCTGACCCAGCATTGCCATGATCAAAGTGTTAAACTATCGCCATTTTTAATCTGCGAATCGCGCAGCAGACACTCCGATAATCCCGCATGGCTGAAGATAACGCGTTGATTTTTTCACCGACGATTCCCGGATCCAAAGACGCTTTGCTGATCTGGAACGGATTGCATGGCTGCGCCGACGCGCTGGCACTGGCCTCGGCGATCAAAAACGAGAATCGGCTGTTTTTGATCGTGACGGCCGACAGCCACACGGCATTGCGGCTTGAACATGAACTCGAGTTCTTCCTGCTCGGCAGCGGGCTTTCGATTCTGCATTTTCCGGACTGGGAAACCCTGCCTTACGACGTGTTTTCGCCGCTGCCGGAGATTATCTCCGAGCGTCTGAAAACGCTCGCGCTACTGCCCCAGGTCAAGCGCGGCGCACTGATCGTCTCGGTCGCGACGTTGATGCACCGGCTCGCCCCAAGAGAGCATGTGCTCGCGTACAGTTTCTCTTTGAGCGTCGGCGAAATTTTCAACCTGGAGTTAAACCGGATCAAACTCGAAAGCGTCGGCTATCAGTGCGTCTCGCAAGTTTATCAGCACGCCGAATTCGCGGTGCGCGGTTCGATCATCGACCTGTTTCCGATGGGCAGCCAAACGCCCTACCGGATCGAACTGTTCGACGACGAAATCGAATCGATCCGCACGTTCGACCCCGAAACGCAGCGTTCCCTGGACAAGATCGACAGGATCGAGCTTTTCCCGGCGCGCGAGTTTCCGTTGACCGACGAGGCGATCAAGCACTTCCGTCAGGCCTTCCGCACGCTTTTTCCGGACGCCTCAACCAAAAACACCTTATATAACGACGTCAGCAAAGGCATCGCGCCGGGCGGCATCGAATATTATCTGCCCTTGTTCGTCGAACGCACAGCGAGCCTGTTCGACTATTTGCCTGCCGACGCGGTGTTCGTACTGCCGGCGACGCTGGTCGCGCAGGCCGAGGCTTTTTCCGCTGAAGCGCACGAACGCTACGAGCAGCGGCGCTTCAATGTCGACCGGCCGTTATTGAAGCCGGAATTGTTATTTTTGAGCACGAATGAACTGAAGCGACGAACATCGGCCTTTGCGAAAATCGCGCTACAAAACGTCAAAGCGGAGCCAGCCTCCGATAAAGTCGTGTTCGACTGCATGCCTCTGCCTGAATTGACGATCGACGCGAAACTGAAAGAGCCCGCCCAACGGCTACGCCAGTTTATCGAAGGTTTCGACGGCAAGATCCTATTCGTCGCCGAGTCGGCCGGCCGGCGAGAAGGCCTGATCGACAAGCTGAAAATCTTCAAGATCAGACTGAAAGCGGTCGAAGGCTGGCGCGAATTCATCGCTGCCGAGGACAAGCTCTGCATCACCGTCGCGCCGATGGATCAGGGCCTGTGGCTCGTAAAACAGAAGCTCGCGGTAATCGCCGAAAGCCTGTTGTCCGGCGAAAAAGCCCAGCAGCGGCGTAGAAGGCGAACCGCGGCGGCCAAGGAACTCGAGAAAATCGTCAATAACTTGAATGAATTGACGATCGGCTCGCCGGTCGTGCATCAGGAGCATGGCGTCGGCCGCTATCTCGGTCTCCAGACCCTGGACATCGGCGGCATTCCGGCCGAGTTTCTGACGCTCGAATACGCGCAGGGCGACAAGCTGTATGTGCCGGTCTCGTCATTGCACCTGATCGGGCGCTACACCGGCGTCAACCCGGAAACCGCGCCGCTGCATAAACTCGGCGGCGACCAGTGGAGCAAGGCGAAGCGGAAGGCAATCGAAAAAATCCGCGACGTTGCAGCAGAGCTGCTGGAGATTTATGCGAAGCGCGCGGCCAAGAAGGGCCACGAATTCCATATCGTGGACAACGATTATCAGGCCTTCGCGGACGCGTTTCCGTTCGAGGAAACGCCCGATCAGCAGACCGCGATCGAGGCGATCCTGGAAGATATGGCCAGCCCGCAGCCGATGGACCGGGTCATCTGCGGCGACGTCGGCTTCGGCAAGACCGAAGTTGCGATGCGCGCGGCGTATATCGCGGTGCAGGACGGCAAGCAGGTCGCGGTCCTGGTGCCGACGACTCTGCTCGCGCAGCAGCATTATCAGAATTTCTGCGACCGCTTCGCCGACTGGCCGGTGCGCGTTGAAGTGATGTCGCGTTTTGTGACGCCGAAGCAGCAGAAGGAAATCGGCGACGCGCTGACCGAAGGCCATGTCGACATTATCATCGGCACGCATAAATTGCTGTCGAAGGAACTCAAATACAAGGCGCTCGGCCTCGTGATCATCGACGAGGAACATCGTTTCGGCGTGCATCAAAAGGAACATTTCAAGAAACTGCGCAACGAACTGGACCTGTTGACGCTGACCGCGACGCCGATCCCGCGGACGCTGAACATGGCAATGTCGGGCCTGCGCGACATTTCGATCATCGCCAGCCCGCCGCCGAACCGGCATGCGATCAAGACCTTCATCAGCGAATGGGTCGATGCATTGGTGCAGGAGGCGTGCCTGCGCGAGATCAAGCGCGGCGGACAGATTTTCTTCCTGCACAACGACATCAAGTCGATGGACAAAATGGCCGGCGAATTGCGTAAACTGGTGCCCGATGCGCGGATCGAAATCGCGCACGGCCAGATGCCCGAACGCGATCTCGAACGGATCATGCTTGATTTTTATCACCAGCGCTTCAACCTGCTGCTCAGCACCACGATCATCGAAAGCGGGATCGATGTTCCGAGCGCGAACACAATCCTGATCAATCGGGCCGACAAACTCGGCCTTGCCCAGTTGCACCAACTACGGGGCCGCGTCGGCCGTTCGCATCACCGGGCTTATGCCTATTTCATCGTGCCGCCGAAAACGCTGATGACCAAGGATGCGCTGAAACGGCTCGAAGCGATCGAAGCCTCCGGCGACCTCGGCGCAGGCTTCATGCTGTCTTCGCACGACCTCGAAATTCGCGGCGCGGGCGAACTGCTCGGCGACGAACAAAGCGGCCAGATCCAGGAAATCGGCTATACCCTCTATACCGAACTGCTCGACCGCGCGGTCAATGCGCTGAAATCGGGCAAACAGCCGGAACTAGATCTGCCGGCCGAAACGGGGCCCGAGGTCGACCTGCAATCGCCGGCCCTGATTCCGGAAGATTACCTGCCGGACATCCACGCTCGCCTGGTGCTTTACAAGCGTATCGCCAGCGCCGAATCGCCCGAGGAACTTCGCGATCTGCAGGTCGAAATGATCGACCGTTTCGGGCTTCTGCCCGAGCAGGTCAAGACCCTGTTCAGCGTGACCGAATTGAAACAGGATGCACAAAAACTGGGGCTGAAGAAAATCGAGGCGAATGCGGCAGGAGGGCGTCTGGTCTTTACCAAGGAGCCGAAAATCAACACCGACCAGTTGATCACCCTGATTCAAACCCAGGCGCAGATCTATAAGTTCGACGGGGCGGACAGGCTCAGGTTTGTCAAAAAATTCGAAACGACTGAGCAGAAGCTGGAATTTATCCGGGAATTGCTGGCGCAGTTGGCGGTTGATTGACGAGGTTTATCGTCCCCTCCGCTCAACAGAAAACTGAATAGGATGCGGCCCGGGTGGAATTACCAGGGCGACCATTAATTCCTCCCGATAAGCTGGCAGAGATTTATTTCCCTTCCACATTCGAAGCATGCAGCCCGCACTCCTTCTTGGCCGCATCCTCCCACCACCAGCGGCCGGTCCGTTCATGCTGGTTCGGCAGCACCGGACGCGTGCAGGGCTCGCAGCCGATGCTGATGTAGCCGCGTTGATGCAATTCGTTGAAAGGCACCTGGTAGGCTTCGATATAGTCCCAAACCTGCGCGGACGTCCAGTTCAGGAGCGGATTGAACTTGATCAGCTGATGATCCGGCGTCGAGAACGCGTTATCGACCTGGACCTCGGGGATACTCTGCCGGGTATCCAGGCTCTGATCCTTGCGCTGGCCGGTGATCCAGGCATCCAGATGCGCGAGTTTGCGCTTGAGAGGCTCCACTTTCCGGATTCCGCAGCATTCATGATGGCCGTCTTCGTAGAAACTGAACAGACCTTTTGTCTTGACCAGGTTGTCCAGCAGTTCGCGGTCCGGGCTCAATATGTCGATCGCGATCCCGTAATGCTTCCTGACCTGTTCGATAAAACGGTAGGTCTCGGGATGCAGGCGGCCCGTATCGAGAGAGAAGACCGAGATGTCCGGACGGATTTTGACCGCCATGTCGATCAGCACCACGTCTTCCGCGCCGCTGAACGAAATCGCGATGTTATCGAACAGTTCCAGCGCCTTTTTCAGAATCACGCGCGGATTCTTGTTCTGGAGTTCGGCTTGCAGGGTCTGGATATCGAAAGTAGTCATGTAGTCGTGGTTATGTCATCACATTGGGCAAAATAGTTTGCCAGAAAATCGTCGAACGAAAGCGTATCCCGGCTCTCGATCTCGGCTTGTTTGATCATCGACTGTTCGGCGAGTTGCAAAAATTCGCGTTTGCGGGCATCGCTGAGTTTCTGGCTTTTGAAATACTGCGCGTGGTTTAGAGAGGTTTGCTGTTCAAAACAGGAGAATGACTGATCATCCCTCGACATCGCACTCAACATCCGCGCCGATGGGGTCAGATCAGGGTTCCGGACTACCTCGCGCTGCTCAGTCAATGCCGCGCTGTACGGCTTGTCGTTCAAACCTTCGTCCAGAACCGCGCAGATAGGCTCCATTGCGTCGAGTATTTCGTTGGCCCAGTCCTGCAGGCCGATAGTCTTGCCGTTTTTATTCAGTTCCAGGCCCGGCTTTCTGCCATTATTCGCGACCGCCAGCTGATTCGCGTTGAAAATGCGATAATCCTCAAGCGTATGAGGCAGACTGTCGTGCAGCAGGCAGTTCAACAGCAGCGCCTCGATAAAGCGTCCCCGGCTCGCATCGATCCCGGCTGGCTTGAACACGTCGATGTCAAGCGAACGCATTTCGATATAACGAAGGCCGCGCCGCTTCAGCGCCAGCGTCGGCTTTTCGCCGGACATCGCGATCTGTTTCGGCCGCACCGTACTGTAAAACTCGTTCTCGATTTGCAGGATGTTGCAGTTCAGCTGCTGATATTCGCCGTTTACCTTCACGCCGATTTTTTCATACTCCGGATACGGGGTCGTGATCGCATGGTACAGGCTCTCGATATACCCAGGCAGGGAATTGTAATCGATATTCAGCGACGCCTGATTATTGCTCTTATAGCCGATGTCGCTCATCCTGAGGGAGGTCGCATAAGGATGGTACAAGGTGCCCTTGTTCAGGACTTCAAACTGATCCATTAACGACGGACGGCTCTTGAAGAAGTTCTTGCAAATCGCCGGAGAAGCGCCGAATAGGTACAGGATAATCCAACCGACGCGCTGGAAATTGCGGATCAGGCCGAAATACCCGTCCGCAGTGAAAGCCTCGAGGCTCGATTGATTGTTTTCAATTTCCCTGAGCACCGACCACAGTTCGGGCGGCACCGAATAGTTGAAATGAATCCCGGCGATTGACTGCATCGTGCGCCCGTAGCGGTGCCACAGTCCACGCCGGTAAACGTGTTTCATTTTGCCGATATTCGAGGTGCCGTAGTTCGCGATCGGGATGCTTTCGTCGCCGTCGATTCCGCACGGCATGCTTGCGCCAAGCAGCATTTCATCGTCCAGATGATCGTAAACGAACTGGTGCAGGTCGGTCAGATAATCGATCGTATCCTCGATTTCCGCGAGCGGCGGCGTGATCAGTTCGATCAACGCTTCCGAATAATCGGTGGTGATGTAGGGATGGGTCAGCGCGGAACCCAGAGATTTCGGATGCGGCTTTTGCGAGATAATCCCGTCCCTGCCGATACGGAGACTCTCCTTTTCGATGCCTTTGAGTCCTCCCGAAATCAGGTGTTGACGGCCGTGGTTCAAGAGCCGCTCCAGCCGCGGCGAAAGCATCGTATCGGAATGAGTCATGGAAAGGTCGTTATGCTCTTCTGTCCTGTATAATCGGCCTATTATAAAAGGTTGAGCCCCATCAAGAAAAATTAAATGATCAAACGGAGTACGGAACGGTGAAAGCGCAGGCGCTTCACATTCTGAAATCGGTATTCGGCTACGATTCGTTCCGCGAACCTCAGTCCGATGTGATCGAGCATCTGGCGTCTGGCGGCGATGCACTGGTGCTGATGCCGACCGGCGGCGGCAAATCGCTGTGCTATCAGATTCCGGCCCTGCTGCGCCCCGGCGTCGGCATCGTGATTTCGCCGCTGATCGCATTGATGCAGGATCAGGTCAGCGCGCTGACCCAGCTCGGTATCCGCGCCGCGTTCCTGAATTCGACGCTGGATTTCCAGGAAGTCCGCCGGATCGAACAACAGCTGATCGACGGCGAGCTTGACCTGCTCTATATCGCTCCCGAACGGCTGACCACCGACCGCACCCTCGCCTTATTTACCCGCATCCGGATCGCGCTGTTCGCGATCGACGAAGCGCATTGCGTCTCGCAATGGGGACATGACTTCCGCGCCGATTACCTGCAACTGTCCCTGCTGCACGAGCGTTTTCCGGACGTGCCGCGCATCGCGCTGACGGCGACCGCCGACCCGAAGACGCGCGCCGAAATCCAGCGCCGGCTCGGGCTCCTTGATGCCCTGCTGTTCCAGCGCGGCTTCGACCGGCCAAACATCCGCTACCGGATCGTGCAGAAACAGAACGCGCGCAAGCAGCTGCTCGACTTCATCCGCGCCGAGCACGACGGCGAGGCCGGGATCGTCTATTGCCTGTCGCGCAAAAAGGTCGATGAAACGGCCGAGTGGCTGCAAACGCAGGGCTTCAACGCGCTGCCTTACCACGCCGGGATGCACGCTTCCGAACGCCAGCATAATCAGCACCGCTTCCTGATGGAGGAAGGGTTGATCATCGTCGCGACGATCGCGTTCGGGATGGGCATCGACAAGCCGAACGTACGCTTCGTCGCGCATCTGGATCTGCCGAAAAGCATCGAGGCCTACTACCAGGAAACCGGCCGCGCCGGCCGCGACGGCCTGCCCGCTGACGCCTGGATGGCGTATGGTCTGCAGGACGTGATCATGCTCCGGCGCATGCTCGCCGACTCGCCCGCCGACGAGGCCCGCAAGCGGCTCGAACTGCACAAGCTGGATGCGATGCTGGCGCTGTGCGAACAAGTGCATTGCCGGCGCCAAGTGCTGCTCACCTATTTCGGCGATCAACTGGATCAGCCCTGCGGCAATTGCGACACCTGCCTGGAGCCGGTCAAGACCTGGGACGGCACGCTGGCCGCGCAGCAGGCACTGTCCTGCATCTACCGGACCGGCCAGCGCTTCGGCGTCGCGCATCTGATCGACGTGCTGCTCGGCAAGACAACCGAAAAAATACAGAAAAACGCGCATGACCGCGTCACGACCTTCGGGATCGGCAAGCATTTACAGGAACAGCAGTGGCATTCCTTGTACCGCCAGCTAATTGCACGCGGCCTGGTCGATGTCGACTTCGAAAGCATGGGCACCTTGCGGCTGAACGACGCCAGCCGGCCGGTGCTGCGCGGCGAGGAAACCCTGATGCTGCGCGAAGATATCCGCCCAGAAAAAACCCGGCGTACCGCCAAGAAAACCGGCGTTGCCGCCGGCTCGCCGCTCTGGGAAGCGCTGCGAGCCAAACGCCGGAAAATTGCCGAGGAACAGGACGTGCCGCCTTATGTGATTTTCCACGATGCGACGCTGATGGAAATGGTGTCTGCGATGCCGCAGAACCTCAGACAGATGGCCGCGATCTCGGGCGTCGGCGCGCGCAAGCTGGAGTTGTACGGGGAGCAGTTCCTGGAAGTGATCGCGGCGCATGCCGAAACGCCCGAGACCGTCTCTTCCGAAGATACGGTTCGTGCTTCGATCGAACTATTCCGGCTCGGCTACAGTATCGAACGGATCGCGGCGCAGCGCGGGTTGAAGGCGACGACGGTTTACGGGCATCTGGCCGAAGGAATCGAGCGGGGACTGGTCGCGTTGCAGGAGGTCGTCGAATTGCCGGAACGGGAGATCGAACTGATTCAGGACGCGATGCTGAACCTTCCCGATGAGCAGAAGCGGGCGTTGAAGCCGGTCTATGAGCAGTTCGGCGGGATTTATCCGTATGAGATACTGCGCTGCATACGAGCAGGACTGGATAGGGTTACGGGATGACAAGTATTAAGGTTTAATCGAACAATTTGAACGTCTTGTTCGTCCGAGGAAATTTTAGGCTCGCCTCTATTCATTACAAAGTATAAATAGTTGTAATAATGGCATATATAGGTTACTAGTTGACGTTAGGACGTCTGATAATATATTTTAGAGGTTGTCTAAATTTACTTATGAATATAATCAAATATGCCAAGTATTGAGCAAATTATCCAAGCGTTGAAGCTCGCGCCCAGATACTTGATAGCAATCAGTATCTTTTCCGGCATCCTAATTTTTGCTAGCGATAAAACGGCTAAGTTGCTTGGAATTTATCAATTTACACAAGACTATCACCAATGGATTGGTATTACTTTCATAGCAACTATATCTCTCATTGCCATAGATTGGGGCATAAAAATCAGCGCTGTTGTAAGAAATATGGTACGCAGCGTTAAATTCAAAAAAAGAATAATTCAATGTCTTCACACTCTCACCGAAGAAGAAAAACAAATTCTCAGGTATTACCTGGCTAAGCAAAGCAAGACCAATACTCTTCGCACTGATGATGGCATCGTCAATACTTTGGTAGCCAAGGGCATCATTTATCGTTCCGCTAACCATGGGAACCTGCTCGAAGGATTTAGTCACAATATTAATGAGTTGGCGTGGGATTATCTTAACATAAACCATGGGCTTCTCGATGGAACAACTAATACTTACCGGACTGATAAAAGAAACTATTTTGGGTGACGACATGCCTGTTTCCCTCCCGCGTAAGATACTCTGTTCAAAGTCAACCCATTGGATCGATCATTTTGATTATGGCGTGGTTACCGGCATACCATAGAAACCTGTGTAAGCCCGCGTAGGTCCGATTAGCGCAGCGTAATCGGACGCATGTTTCCGGGCAGCTTTATAATCTCCGCCTTTGCAATCGGAAAAGACCATGCCAAACTACAGACGAGCATTCATCCCTGGAGGAACCTGGTTTTTTACGGTAAATCTGCTGCAGCGGCATCACAACGATCTACTGATTCGCGAAATCGACTTGCTGCGCGAAACGGTGCGGCGAGTTCGTGAGCGACACCTTTTTCAAATCGACGCCTGGGTTGTTTTACCTGAACATTTGCATTGCGTGTGGACATTGCCTTCCGGCGACAGCGATTTCAGCATGCGATGGCGCTTGATCAAAAGCGGGTTTTCCCGCGCCTTACCCAAAACCGAACGAAGATCGGCCATACGAAAAGCCGCGGGGGAACGAGGTATCTGGCAACGGCATTATTGGGAACGTTTGATTCGCGATGATGCCGATTATCAACGCCATGTCGATTATGTGCATGTGAATCCGTTGAAGCATGGACTCGTTAAACGAGTAGATGATTGGCCGTATTCGACTTTCCATCGCCATGTCGCGAAAGGGATTTATCCGCCGGATTGGTGCGGTGATCCTGATTCCGAAGTAGATGGCGATGCATGACATGCATCCGATTACGCTGCGCTATTCGGACCTACGCGAGCTTTAATCCTCGTAAAGAAAAGCGGTTTGCCGGCTTAGTCCGTCAGGTTCTTAATTCCCGAATCAACCTTCCGAGCGTAGTCTTAGTGCCCGCCTTTACTGAAAAACTCTCAACCTGATCACGACACACATCGACAAGCTTCGCCGTATTTGCCCCCTTGAACAAAAGACCGTCAGCCACCCCGGCGCATAGACCCCAGGATAATATAATCACCACGAATTCAAGGTTGCCACTGCGCCACATGGACAACGAATGGCGCCGGAAAATCCACGGCACGCCCATCGGGTTGGGCCAGTCTGTCAGCAAGTGCATCAGGCCGCCTGCAGCAAATCCGAAGGCGACAGGAGCCCACCATGCTGAATTGAAGCTCGCATACGAATACCACAGCAGCATTACCCAGGGAATGCCCCAATGGGTTAATGTGCGGTGCGTGAGCCACAAGCGCCGTTTCCCACGTTTTTTACTGCGCCACCACGCAATTTCCAGCCAGTCCGGCGCCGTTCCTCCCCACGCCCCTGCCAAGAGCGCCAGCATTGCCAGCAACTGGTATGGCCCTCCTGCGCCTTCATGTACCACTATCACCGCTGCAAGTATACCGGCAGCAATACCGGAAGCTTCGTGAGCTTTTTTCGACGCCATGAATTCCTTTATGCAAAACCGGTTATTTTACAAAATAACCTGCATAAGACGAAATCGGTTTAGGGTTATCCGATTGGGAAAGGGCTAGGCTGCCGTTCGGTTTTTTCCAGCCTTGATGCAGGGAACCGCGCCTTGTTATATTGTGGGCTTGGGGATTGGCAACCGCACCGGCAATTGCTCTACCCCTGGACCACCCTTTAGTGGGCGTTGTCCTCGATCGCTATTCCAGACGCGATTCACCCTCCCACATCCTTATGATCGTAATTTATCGCAAACGGATTAAATTCAAATGCTCCAGCATCTCCTCATTTCCGTCACACTTGTCTCATTGCTGCTTACCAGCTGTGCAACCACGGGAGAGCTGTGTCGTCCAGGCGAACAACGGGCTATCGCTGATCTGCTGTACTTCGGCACTGCCAAGCCCAACGGCATCGTCTCGAACGAAGACTGGTCCGATTTCCTCGCGGGCGTGGTCACGCCGCGCTTTCCCGCAGGACTTACGGCATGGCCCGCATCCGGGCAGTGGCAATCCGCCAACGGAGCCCTCACCCATGAGAACGCGTTTGTTCTGAACCTCGTGCATCCTGCGGACGAGACCTCCGAAGCAGCCATTCGCTCGATCGTCTCGGAGTACAAGTCTCGTTTCCAGCAGGAGTCTGTACTTCGCGTCAAATCCTTTGCCTGCACCTCGTTCTAATGTAACCGGGATGCAACGTAGTGAAATCCGGAAAAAGTAGAGGCTTCGAATTCCCGGATTCCATAGCGTTTCATCCGGGCTACACGTTGTGGAGAGCTATGCCCCGAGCAAAAAAAACGCCGACAGACAATGCCCGTCGGCGTTCTTAGGGATCGGCAGCCCAAATTCGAATTCAGCCTGCCGTAACGAAAAAGGTGCGGGTTATTTTAACGACAAGGTTTCCGCGCGGCCTACCAATTCGATATTCAGCTTGTCTTCTTTCAGAAGCCAGCCGATCGCGCGCTGGATGTCGTTTTTGTTTTCACCGGTTTCGGTGGTAATTTTGTTCACGCTGGACGGTCCGTTTTGATCCAGAAAAGTCCAGATCTTGCCGGCCACTTCACCTATGCTGTCAGCCATAAATATCTCCTATTGAGTTGATTGAGAAAATTAAGATTTTTTCGGGGGTTGATCGGGCAGCACGATATTCAACTCGAGGGTTTCCTGATTGCCGTCCTGTTCGAAACTGAACGAAATCGAATCCTGATCGACATTGACGTATTTGCGTATCACTTCCAGTAATTCTTTCTGCAATTGCGGAAGATAGGAAGGCTGGTTGCGCGAAACCCTTTCGTGCGCCACCAGAATTTGCAGCCTTTCTTTGGCGACGGATGCAGAACTTGGCCGCGAAGTTCTAAAATAATCCAGCAAACTCATTATCATCTCCCGAAGAGCTTCCCGAAGAGTCCTTTCTTCTCATCGATGAAGCGGTGGGGCTTGTCTTCCCCGAGATAACGCGCAACGATATCCGCATAGGCCTGGCCGGCGTCGCTTTTCTCGTCCAGAATCACTGGAATGCCTGAGTTTGAAGCATTCAATACCGATTTCGATTCGGGAATCACGCCGAGCAGATGCAGCGACAGGATTTCCTGCACATCGTCGACGCTGAGCATTTCGCCCAGTTTCACGCGCTCAGGGGAATAACGGGTCAACAAGAGGTATTCCTTGATAGGCTCCAGATTTTGTTCGGCGCGGCGCGATTTGCTGGATAGGATGCCTAGCATGCGGTCAGAGTCACGAACCGAAGATACTTCCGGATTGGTCACCACCAACGCGTCATCGGCAAAATACATGGCCAGATGCGCGCCCTTCTCGATGCCCGCCGGTGAATCGCAGACGATGTATTTGAAGTCTTTCGACAATTCGTCAAGAATCTTGCCGATGCCTTCCTGGGTCAGCGAATCTTTGTCGCGGGTTTGCGACGCCGGCAGAATGTAAAGATTATTGCAGTGTTTATCCTTGATCAAGGCTTGATTCAGCGAGGCTTCGCCGCTGATCACGTTGATCAGATCGTAAACGACCCGACGCTCGCAGCCCATGATCAAATCCAGGTTACGCAGGCCCACATCAAAATCGATCACGACGGTTTTATGGCCCCGTTTCGCAAGTCCCATCGAAATGGCGGCGCTGGTAGTGGTTTTGCCGACTCCACCTTTACCTGATGTAACGACAATGATTCTGGCCAATGGTTTTTCCTCCAAATAGAGCGTATTAAATTAAAGAGTCTGGATGATAAGCGAATGCTCCTGAAGATAAATCTGCACTGGTTTGTGCTGAAAATCTTTAGAGAGGTCTTCGCTGACTTTATAAATACCTGCGATCGAGATCAGTTCCGCCTGTAAATCGGAACAGAAAATCCGCGCTTTTTCGTTGCCCTGCACCCCGGCCAATGCCCGGCCGCGCAAGGAACCGTAAACATGAATGTTACCCTCGGCCATGATCTCGGTGCCGGAACTGACCGTCGCCAGCACGATCAGGTCGCCGTGCGCATAAATACGCTGGCCAGAACGCACCGGCTGGGTAATCAACATCGCGGACGCCCCTTCATTTTGTACGGATTGCTCAGGCGAGGCCACGATCGTTTTGGTTTTTGGAGTTTCCGGAACCGATCCGCCATGCGCGGCATGAATCGGAACGCCCAATGCCACTGCCTGCTGATTTTGTAGCGCATTGCCGCCGCGTATCCCGATCGGCAATAAGTTCAGATCTCTGGTCAATTTGATCAGATCCGCTACCCCAATGTCCAAATCGCGCTTATTTAATTCCTGCAAATCCAGCAGGATCGGAGAATTTTTGAAAAACTCCGGCGCCAGGCCAATCTTTTCTTGTAGTTGTTGCTCGATGTTCTGGAGGTTGTTGCTGAATAAGACCAAAACGGGTACTGAAAAAGTACTGCTTTTAAATTCCAGGACCAGCTGGCTGGAAGACGTTTTTTTGGGGTCTGTCGACATCCGTCAATCTGCTGAATTTCAGTTATGATTTTGATTTTATCATTACTGTTTAAAAAATCATACATTATCAGACTATTATCGTTGAACAAACGGAATCGGCGGGGAAGAGTTTTATTCTCAAGGCTATTCGACTTCGCGATGCCAGATCAGTCGGCCGTTCTGGTAAATTGCTTTGACGCGGTGATAAGGCACGGAATGCGATTCCCCCTGTTGATCGATTACCTCAAACGAAAAATGTTCATCCTTGGGAAAGATAATTTCCTTGAAAGGCACAATGATGATCCGTTGCTCGACCCGGTCGTAATACCCTATCTTGAATTCATCATCCGCCCAATTTTTATCCCAACGGATGCGGCTCAGCATCTCCTGGACAGGCTTCATCGTATTTCATCCATTTCTTTCACAGCACAAGACGGCTAGCGTACCGTCGAGCAGAACGAGAGTCCGCTGTATACCGCTCCAGCGGGTTAGCTCGGGAAAAATAATCAGGACATTTTGCCGGATAGCCCAATAGTCGTCACCGAAATTTTAAATGGGATTTCCCACTAAAATCGGTTTAGGCATGCCCTTTTTTGAGCTGTTCAAAAAAAAAGCCCGATAGGGGAGTATCGGGCTTGGAGAAAAATCTCCTAGGCTTTATCAAGCGGAGGTTTAATGCTGAGGGAAAGTCGTTTCGATAAAATCAGATTTTGCCGATATACGAAGTTGGATGCCAGGCATCCAAGGTGACCCGTCAACGGCAACATGACCGTATAGCGGGCCATCACTACCATTAACTTAAATGACAACAGAATGGGTTAGCGAGGGCTTCATGATATACATTGAAGTTAAAACGAAGCTTAAAAAAGCGGAAAATTTATTCCACTTGAGGCGGATTTTGCGCTGATTTAATTCTACAAGTTCGGGTTAAGGAAATTTTCCCGATTAATCCCGAGAAAAATGAGCAAAAGGCAAAGCAGCGAGAAAGTGCCACTAGACATGTGTAGGGACGAAGTCATTCGCCTTCAATGCGTGACCGGGCGAATGAATTCGCCCTTACACTCGAAACGAAAATGCTCTAACGACAGTTTCAAAATGCCGGGCTTTGTGCCCCAGCTCATTTTGGTTTTTACTATTCCCTTCGAAGTCAATGCATAACCAACGCCGATTGAAGCAGGTTGGCGGTCATTGGTCCGCTGGCATTTCTGACATAATCGACCACGACCGGGATAAACTGGTGAACCATGCTCTGCGGCATATTCAACTGCTGAAAAGCGGCCGCCAGCGAGGTCATGCTGTCGACGGAGCCGCCCACGACGCCTACCGCCGGAGTGCCTCTGGATAACGGCAGGCCGACTTGCGGCGCGGCGGCCATCATCTCGGATATGCCCGGAACCGATTGAGACAAATTATTGAAAGCCTGCGGCGCCATTTTGGCTTGAGCGACTTGAAAAATTGACCCCGCGCCACCGAGCGCTTGCTGCCGGGACACCCCCAATTGATTGACCAGAATATCGGTCAGGCCTTGCCTTGCAGGTACGCCGGTCGCGGCGGTCCTGCCCGCTTCAAGGACGGCCCGACCGGTCTCGGCGGTTCGTCCGACGGATGCCAACCCTTGATCGACAGTTCCGAAAGTACCCCCTCCGCCGTTACTTGAGCAACCGATCGAAATCGCCGCAACCAACAAAAGCACCATTTTTATATAATCCAAGTTATTCATGACAATGACTCCTCAAATACTTCTTCATGACTCAGACCCTATTTATTTAGCGTTAGCTCCAAAACGTTTTAAATCTCTTCAAGTTCCTCCCTGGGGGAATTTAAAAAACAAATTAAGGTCTTTAATATCTAATTGGGTGCTTGGAATAATGAGATATCCTTTCTTAAACAGTCTCAAACAAAGAGGAACGAGCCTTTCATCGCACGGCCCGACTTTGACGCTTAATAATCCAAATCAAGGAGAACCGATATGGCAACAAAAACCGATTTTTCTTCTGCTGAATGGGAAGTTCTGAGGGACGCGCCTCATCTTGTGATTATCGCGGTCACCGTAGCCGGTGCCAGCGGGATTTTCGGCAGCATCGCGGAGGCCTTGGCGCCATCCAGTATTATTTCTGAAGCCTTGCAAGGTAGTAATCAGTTATTACGAGAGATTTGTGAAAGGGAAGAAATACAGTCATCAATCGACGCGATTAAAACCCGAGCAAAAGCCAGCGGTGATTTTTCCGGCCTCCAGGCCGCCTTGCGCATGGAAGCAATTGACAAATCACGGGCCGCGATCGAACTTTTGCGACAAAAAGCATCGTCTGAGGATATCGTGGCGTACAGGGAATTCCTTATCGCGCTCGCCAACAAGGTTGCCAATGCGGCAAAGGAAGGAGATTTTCTGGGTTTCGGCGGCGAGCGTGTCAGCGAACACGAGCGGACTTTGCTGGTCGAATTGGCCGAGGCGGTGGGCGTTCTACAGGCATGATTCTCGCACACTAGAGCCTGTTACTCACTTACAAACCCTGCAGTTCGTGGAGTACCCCAGAGGCTCAGTCAACGGGGAAATAGGATGGTTGAAACACTATCGGACTATAAAGGAAGCCCATCGCTCGCAGTGAATAGGCTTCCTCTCGATCGAGCATAAAGGCTGCCCCCCCTTTCCTCTCAACTCCCGGTTGATTTAGTCAGCCTTGACTAGTGGAAGAGGGCGTCAAAACCTCTACGCCGTAAAGCTATTTCTTTAGTGCGTCTTGTCGTAAGTGGCTTTCATCTCTTTAAAAGAGGCCAGCGCTTCTCTCAAAGTTTGTTCTGCCGGCTGGACATTGCCGCTCTTCAAATCGGCTTGGGCGCGTACCAGCAAGTTAACGGTTTTTTGACGTTGACGTTCGGTCACCTCGAAGCGAAACTCTTTTTGCTGTTGACGCGCCGTGCCGATGGTTTTACTGACGACCGCGTTATCTCCGCCTTTTTCCAACAGGCTTAAAGCTTGCTCGAGGCTGGCGATTGTGTTTTCAACGGCAGCCGCTACCACTTCTTCTCCGGCTGCTTTGGAGAATGCCGCGGTTGAAACAGCTGAAAGTGCGGCCGCCATTGTTAAAGAAATCAGGACTTTTTTGAAAGAATTCATTGCGATTATTAAACCTAAACAGTTGATAGCAGTATTTTTTTTATATAACCATTAACATGAGGTTTAAGCAAAAATCGCAGAAATTCAAATTAACCGACTATATAAGTAAGTTATTCTACCACATAAATTTTAAAGCCCGCAGAAACAGAACTTTTGTTTAACCGGCCGGGTTTCGTCTGGCGGCATCGTCTGATAAGCAACGATAATCGTTTTATCGGCATGAACGAGAAGCCGTTACTGTAAAATATAAGGGCGCAAACCCAAAATCTTCTGCGCCTTTGACCTTAAACCTTTATTTACCCTTTCGGAACACCACTTTGATATCCACCGCAAACATCACCATGCAGTTCGGGGCCAAACCCCTGTTTGAAAACGTCTCCGTCAAATTCGGCGACGGCAACCGCTACGGCCTGATTGGCGCGAACGGCTGCGGCAAATCGACTTTTATGAAAATCCTGAGCGGAGAGCTCGATCCTTCTGCCGGCAATGTCAGCATTACCCCCGGCGAAAGAGTCGGAATATTGCGCCAAGACCAGTTCGCCTATGAAGAATTCAGCGTCATCGATACGGTCATCATGGGGCATAAGGAACTCTGGCAGATCAAGAAGGAACGCGACCGCATCTATTCCCTGCCGGAAATGAGCGAAGAGGACGGCCTGCTGGTCGCCGACTTGGAAAGCGAATTTGCCGAAATGGACGGCTACACCGCCGAAGCCCGGGCGGGCGAATTGCTGCTGGGCCTGGAAATACCACGCGAACAGCATTACGGCCTGATGAGCGCGGTCGCTCCGGGCTGGAAACTGCGGGTATTGCTCGCCCAGGCCCTGTTTGCCGATCCAGAAATAATGCTGCTGGACGAACCGACCAACAACCTCGACATCAATACAATCCGCTGGCTGGAAAACGTGCTGAACGAACGCAACAGCACAATGATCATCATCTCGCACGATCGCCATTTTTTGAACAGCGTCTGCACCCATATGGCAGACATGGATTACGGCGAACTGCGCGTTTATCCGGGCAATTACGACGATTACATGACCGCATCGACCCAGGCACGCGAACAGTTGCTGGCAAGCAATGCCAAGAAAAAAGCGCAGATCGCCGAACTGCAAACCTTCGTCAGCCGCTTTTCGGCGAATGCCTCCAAAGCCAAGCAGGCAACCTCGCGCGCCCGGCAGATCGACAAAATCAAGCTCGACGAAGTGAAGCCGTCCAGTCGGGTCAATCCTTTCATCCGCTTTGATCAGACCAAAAAGTTGCATCGCCTGGCGCTGGAAGTCGAAGATTTAAGCAAGGGATTCGGCGAAAAACCCCTTTTCAAAGATCTGAAGCTGATGATCGCGGTCGGGGAGCGGGTCGCGGTGATCGGCCCTAACGGCATCGGTAAATCGACGCTGCTGCGCACTCTGGTCGGCGATTTAAGGCCGGATACCGGCGTCGTCAAATGGTCCGAAAACTCGGAAGTGGGCTACTATGCCCAGGATCATGCCGAAGATTTCGCTGAAACCATCTCGCTGATCGAATGGATGGGCCAATGGCGTAAGGAAACCGACGATGATCAAACGATCCGCGGCACCCTGGGCCGCTTATTATTCTCACAGGACGAGATCAACAAACCGGTCAAGGTCCTTTCCGGCGGCGAACAGGGACGCATGCTGTTCGGCAAATTGATCCTGCAAAAAAACAATATTATGGTGCTGGACGAACCGACCAACCACCTTGACATGGAATCGATCGAATCGCTGAATACGGCGCTGGAAAACTATCCGGGCACCCTGATCTTCGTCAGTCATGACCGGGAGTTTGTCTCCTCGCTGGCCACCCGAATCATTGAATTGACCCCGACGGGCATCGTCGATTTCAATGGGAATTATGAAGACTATCTGGCCAGTCAAAACTTGGCCTAGACCATAGCATCCGGCAAGGATAATCTCGCAGAGCTGGGTTGCACTTTTCGTAACCCGCCTCTGCTGGCCTCGAGACGTGGAGTTAGCTAACATTAGGCGTTTCAGGCCAGGCTGTTAACCCGACTTCCCCGGCTAAATCCGTATTCCCTAAGTCATCAAATTGGCAACAGACCGAAGCCTCATGGAAACAACAAGAAATCGAGGACTCGGGCTTCGGTCCGCGGGATTCCACCAAGATTCCACAAGGCTTTGCTGCCATAAGCGACAATTCCCATTATTTCAAAGCTTAAGCCATTTACATAAACGTTGGCGCCACTTAAATTACGCCATTGGGCCGTGTTGAGGTTGGCATGGCGCCATTTCATCAAAAAACTTGTGGTCAATTCCGGTAATGGCTATTATTTCGTACTAATTAAAACATTTTTACTCTAATCCATGATTGCTCCTTCAACCTTTCCTTCAGTCTTGCGTGAGCTGTTGCGGACGCATCAGGCTTTTTTATCCTATGCGGCAAACCATGTTCACAAGCTTGACCTGACATTGCCCCAATTCGACGTGATCATCACGCTGGGCAATACCGCCGGCATGCCCTTCAAGACTCTGGGCGAGAAAACTCTGATCACCAAAGGCACATTAACAGGCGTCATCACCCGACTTGAAGACAAAGGACTCGTGCAGCGATTTGCCTCGGAAAAGGACGGGCGCAGTCAGCTTATTCGCCTGACAGCGGCAGGCAACGCTTTATTCGAACGCTCTTTCCCCGAACATCTGCAGTACATTGGGCGATTATTTAAGGATTATTCGCCGCAGGACATTTCCGACCTTGAAGCGGCTTTAGTGCGATTGGGCGAATCTGTCGCCGCAGCCCGTAGCGAAGGAGACGAACAGATTGATGTTGAAATTAATGAAGCCGAACCACCCAGCCTGATCTAACGACTCATCCACATAATGAAAAATAGAACCGTTAAGTCAATGACTGCCCCCAACGAATCAGCAGACTTTGTTCGCCCTCCACATTAAGTGATAGAAAAGGAATACCAAATTTCGGCACAGCAGCAGAGGGTTGACTGAACACCAATTCACTGACCAACGATAATGTTGGATCCGAAAAATCTATATAGGCTTTGGGTTTTTCTTTCGGGACCATGCTTTTAAAAGGTAAAACAGGTTCAGACATAAATTGAGCAATGCTCGCCAAACGCTGGCGAAGCTGGTTCGCATTACCCAGCGGCATCAGAAAAGCATAAGAGTGCCTGGGCGATAAGGTTGAGCCTAGATAACCGGGATTAAGCTTGCGGAAGTGATCATGCGGTAAATTGGCCAGCTTGGCGATCGTGGAGATTTCTTTTTCGGCCAGATAATTGACGTCGAATTCGTCGTCAATTTTGACTTTGACAAAATACGGCTCATTTTTAATGGCAGGCAGCTTGATGCCATAGCTGAATGGATGCGCGATGATTTTGGCCAGCGCCAGCAAGCGAGGGACATAGTCCCGCGTTTCTTCCGGCAAATCTAACGACCAGAAATCGGCCGGCAAGCCTTCGGCCCGGTTACGGCTGATCGCATTATCCACCGTAGCCTGGCCCGAATTATAAGCCGCCAAGGCCAGCAACCAATCCCCATTAAAATGGCTATTTAAACCGCTTAGAAAACGGATGGCCGCCTGGGTGGATTTGAGAATATCCAGCCTTTCATCATAATCGTGTCTTTGGACCAGATTATAATCCATGCCGGTGCTGGGGATGAATTGCCATAGCCCTCTCGCACTTTTAGCGGACTCAGCCGTGGCCTGATAAGCGCTCTCAACGATAGGAAGCAGAACCAGTTCCAATGGCAATTGATATTTACCGAGCTCTTCGATGATATGGTAAAGGTAAGGATGCGCCCGCTCGGCCACGCGATAAAGAAAATCAGGATTTCGGGTGTACGCCGCGATAAACTTATCGATGCGTCCATTAATTGCCGCTTGTTTATTTGGTTGCCCGGCCAGGCTATTCTGTTTCCCGATTAAGTTCGCTTTGCGCTTTTGTTGGGAACTCTCTTCATTGGCGGCCAATTGTGAGCCGGCGCACGGGGTTGCCGTTTTTATAGACTCGCCAGCGCGAATTGGTTTTGATAATGATGCTATAACCTTATTGCGTCTGCTTGTTGATTCCTCTGCAACCTCACTGCCCTTCTTCTGGCGAAAGCCGTGGGCATTCCCAATTTTTATTTGCTCTTCCAGTTTAAGCAACGCAATTTTGTGATCCGTTTCGAGCCCTTGGGCCTTGCGCTTCTGAACTGAAGACGGCGAGGTACACTCGATTTCGGCCGTTACGGAAGTTTTTGCCCCTAACAGCTTCCCGCCAAACTCCGTATAGCGATGCGGACCCAGTTTAGCGCGGCCTAATTCCGTATAACGATGAACTGCAGGTATGGCCGCTGCTTCCGGCGCTGCGTTGAGCGAAGACTTTGAGAAAAACGGTAACCCGTCAGAACTCTGGGGTATTTTCGCGGCAGTTGCCGAAGACCGGGAAAGAACCGCAGCATCCTTAAATCCAACGCGTCCCTTCTTTGCCGGCTCTAATGTATTTATGGCAATGGGTGGTGGAATTTTCATTCCCGACCGAATACGTGTCCATACATCGATAGGGTTGATGACCGTCTTCTTGAGGGAATGCGCCTTGTGTTTGATGCTTTTTGACGAGATGGCCGCTTCAGCCGGGCGATGAGCAACTAAAGCAGAGACTATTACAATAGTTAAGACCACCATTGATAATCGCATAACAGTTCCCCCAATTCAGAGCCCCTGTCGGACATTGGCTAGGGCAATGCAAAAAGATATTTCCCTTTTATCTCTAGTGCATTGATAAAAAGAAAAATTCATCGAATTTAATTCAGGAACCCTATGAAAAAAAACCGTTTTTCTTAGTCGGGATGAAGCTGGAGCCCTATGCGTTTGGCCATTCCTTGTTCCATTTCGGCATTTTACTGAAAGGGCTTGCGTATTAGGTTAGAACGGAGGTCTGGATTAAAGTTGCAGAAATTTGGAAATAGCCTGAAGTTGCGGCTTATTACACGGCAGCAACAGGCCGGGTTTGCGGCTTCATCATTAACTCCTCGTAGAAAAATTAATATACGAAAAAAGGCGAGATGCTGTGAAAAGTCGCCGAAAAAGCCTACGGGAACTACGCAAATACCAAAAAATATTCGAGGCCAATCGCGAAGTGATCAAAGATCCGGATAAAATCTTTCCGGGCTAAAAAATCCTCATTCCTAAAAACATTTAGCCCCTAAATCCATCTAATCAAATGTCAGGCAAGTTCGGTTAATGGCTTTATCGGCAATTGCTCCTGCTTTGCGCTCGATCGCTGGTTCCCGACCGCGATCTACCTTCCCCATCCGTGGGGTCGTACCTCCTGCATGAACGCCATGGATGGCGTAAATGCAGAGATTGCAGGAGCAAATCTCTGCCCATGCAGTCGTCGGTAATTGTTCCGTTCGTAAAGCGCCCTTATGGTGTAACCATGCAGCCGTTGTTAACCCAATATTTGTTAGACGAACGGGGAATGCTAGGAAAAGCCTGCAACCTAACCTAGGCGGCTAAATCCTGACATCGTAAATTTGCGAGGTGGAAAAAATGGAATGGTGGATTGTATTAAAGAACCTTCTTTTTATTCTGTGGCCTTTTCTAATCATAGGGTTTATCTTGCTGAGCAAACGCCTAAGAAAAAGTAAAAGTGCAGGCAGAAGTCTTTGGAATCATTGAGCTTTAGATTGTAGGTTGGGCTGGCGGAGACAACCCAAATATCGGCGGCAAGAAATGTTGGGTTGCCAAAAAGCAGGCAACCGAACCTACGCTGCTGCCGCCAACAGTTGCGATTCTTCAATCGAGGCCTCATTTCGAAATGACTTGACCTTGGCGCTAGTCAAGGAGTATGGTCCAGATTCGAAGTTTTGTTTGCTAGCCTCAGGAAACCGTCAGGACACCCAAATTACCATTAGAAAAGGAGACAGATCATGAGCTTGTTCGACTTTGTCACGAATATCGGAAAGAAACTGTTTGGCAATGAAAATGACGCTCCCGCCGCGATTAAAAAACTGATCGATGAAGACAACCCGGGCCTGGAGAATTTTCAGGTACAAGTGAAGGACGGCTGCGCTGTCCTGAGCGGCACCGCGAAATCCGCCGCAGCATTGGAGAAGGCGGTGTTGATGGTCGGCAATGTTGAAGGCATCCAGAAAGTCAATGCCGATGCCGTCACCGTCGTGGATGGCAGCAAAATCGCGGGCGACGATGAGTTTTATACGATCGAAAAAGGCGATACGCTGTGGAAAGTCGCCGAAAAAGCCTACGGGAACGGCGCCACTTATCAAAAAATCTTCGAAGCCAATCGCGAAGTGATCAAAGATCCGGATAAAATCTTTCCGGGCCAAAAAATCCGCATTCCTAAAAACATCTAATCAAAGCTCAGACAGGTTGGGTTAACGGCTTTATCGGCAATTGCTCCTGCATTGCTAAACCACAGGGATGTGGCGAATGCAGAAAACGCATGGAGCGGTTTTCTGCCTACCTCCTCCCGCATCCATGCAGTCGTCGGCAATTTCTCCTGCATTGCTCTCGATCGCTGGTTCCCGACCGCGATCTACCTTCCCCATCCGTGGGGTCGTACCTCCTGCATGAACGCCATGGATGGTGTGAATGCAGAGATTGCACGACTGCATAGAGGCAAGGAGGTAGGACAACGCAAGGAGCGGTTGTCGAGGAGCAAATCTCTGCCCATGTAGTCGTAGGCAATTGCTCTGTCTGTAGACCACCCTTGGGGGAGCATCCCTACAGTCGCCGTTAATCCAACGGATTGCGAGATGAGTGTGGGTTTGCAAAAAGCATGCAACTCAACCTACGCGAGCTACTTTAAATATAACCTTCAAAAGCCGCTCCACCAGAACGGTCCGATCACCTCAGAAAGTATGCATGAAAGGGACAGGCACGATATTTTTTGAAAGTAAAGAAACAAAGCGAGTCTGATCCTTTTTGCGTGGCTCCTTTTTCCGCTATTTAATCCCTTTATTTTGCAGCATAACATTGCCGTGACAGTCCAACCTACGGCTGCCGCCTTTCATTGTTATGGCGCATGCCTTTCATTTCCCTTGTCGTTATGGCCTTTTAAAGAGAATCCCCGGTGCTTAAATTTTTATTTGGAATCATCGTTATTCAGCTGGTTACCGCCGTGACGGTGATGGCGGCTTTGAATTGGCTGCATGATCCTCAGTTTATTGCCGTCATCGTATTGTTTTCCTTGATCATGGCGACACTTGCCGCTTTCTGGTTTGTTTATATCGCCCGCGATCTACATAAAAATGAACTGCAAAAAATGCAGGATCGGCATGCGTTCGAACGGGAACGCATCCTGCTCAATGCGGAACGTGAAAAAGCCAACATTACGGCAGAAAGATCAAAATTACAGGAACAGCATGCTCGGGAAAGAGAACGGATTCTATTGACCGCCGAGCGGGAAAAAGCGGATATCGCATTGCAGAGTTACCGGAATCAGGAGAAGGAAATCAGAAAAGCTCATGCTAAAGCCAACTTCAAGGCGGGCGCGATTTGTGCCCTGGCCGCCGCCACCGGCGGCGCGCTGATCTTCAGTCAGTTGATCACGGTCGGCATGATGGTGCTGATTGCCTCGGGCAGCGGCCTCGCCGGCTATATGGCGCGTGCCCGGCATGAACGCCTGTCAAGGGATAAACGATTCTCTCGCGATGAGATAAAACTGATAGAGAAAATGGCGACTGTTCCGCCTCAGTTGGAAAAGAGGCGTGGGGATTGATCCGGCACACCATCCAAGCATCGATGTAAAAGACTCAGTAAATAAGGAAGACTTGTAGGTCGGGCAACGGCTTTATCGTTGCCCGACGTTTGAGCATCGAAATGTCGGGCATAAACAGCATGCCCGACCTACGCAACTTTGCATCCTAGCCTATCCTCTCTTACTGTCCATCAGGCACATTGGGTAAATCTCCTACATCACCCCACCAATCCAAAGGAAGAATATCGTCACGAACGTAGCGATGAAAAGAGGAATACGGCCAATCGCACACTCGGTTGACATAGCCATGTTTCAGCGGATTGGCATGAACATAATCTACATGTTGAGCATAGTCGCGTTCGGAAGAAATAGTATGCTCCCAATAACGGCGCTGCCATATGCCGCGTTCAGCGCGTTGGCGTCGGACCGAGGACAAACGCTCGGTGCGCGGTAATCCTTTTGAAAACAGCAGCTTGATCAAGCGCCAACGTACAGGAAAATCGTCCGTATCGGGCGGCAGCGTCCAAACGCAATGCATGTGATCAGGCAACACTACCCAAGCATCAATATAGAAAGGGTACAAATTCTTCACCCGACGTATCGAATCACGTAACAAATCGATATGATCCGTCAGCAAGGCCCGTTGCCGTTCCAATAAATTAACCGTGAAAAAGTAACAGCCGCCATGCACGTAATTGCGCCGATAATTGGGCATCATAACCCCCCCAAATAAAAATAAGCTTAGCAGAGGGGAGGCGTAGGGCGGTTTTCGCGTCAGCAAACCGCCATTGCCGAGTGTTCAGGCTTCGGAAATATGCAAAACCGAAAAGATAAATCTCGACCAGAAAGGTTCGGGTGGAAATCGGCTTGGTTGGCTCCGATGATGGTGGATTGCCTAGCGGCGAATCCACCCTACAATTGATCCGTCGTACGGCCGTACTCAACCTATCGACGGCAGGAAATGTTGTGTTGCAAAAAAGCAAGCAATATACACCTACGCTGTTGTCTTCTTTCAGAACAATTCAAAGTTTTACGATTAATATTAAAAATTCGGTTTTTCAAATTGACGAGAAGCAAGTATGTGCTTCACACCATTGTCATCTTTATATGTAGCTGATATTCTAATTGAATCAAGCGATCTCTCTATTTGCTCCCAAATCTTTGACATTACGGGTTCTCTTTCTTCACAAATATACTTGAGCATGTCTCCTAAATAATTAATCGCATTATTATCGGAGTTGATGCGAAAAACTTGCCAATGTTGTTCAATGGATAACATTAATTTTCTATGCTCTCTAATGTGTTCTGCTATTTGTCCACCTATGTCTGATGGGAATATTTTCCATTGATAAGTATGAATATAGGAGTAAAGAATCTCCAGTGGGTAAGTATCAATGACAGGCCAAGCAGTAAGTTCTATTTCTTCGTCGTTTGTAAATGCATTGTATAGGAATTTGCATGTATCATAGTTTTCTCGCATTGCCTCACGACAGCTTGCTACCATCCATTTTAAGTTTTCTTTATCTTCATAACCTTTTTTGTCTATTAGATAAGCTCGGAATCCTAAAAAATCGCTCACAGGACTATCACTTGCGACTTTTGATTTACCGAAGCTCTCTATCTTATCGTGCAACTCTCTTTCGAATTCTTTATAAAGCTCTTCATATTTCGATGCGCTATCTGAAAACTTATACTCAAATGCATAATATCCATATAAATCAGATGGCAAGGACTGAAGAGATTGTGTAATGATTACTGTTCCTAACTTTAAGGAATGTCGTATGCCAAGTTCATAATAAACGTTCGGTTTTCCACCTGTAAGATCCGCTATTACTAAATCTGACTCAGCTAGATCTTGAACAATTCCTTTAATAAAGTTACCTGGTGCTGCCGGAGATCTTTTACAGAAATACTTAATTTTTGGATAAGTTTCTACAGCCCTTTTTATCCATTTTTCAAATATAAACGACCACTGAGCCTCTGAAATTACCTCTTCGAGATTTCCTCTCATGTGTGTCGTAGAGGAAAATGGCATTATCACAAAACAAATTTTTTCTTCCACTATTTATCTCTAGTAAAAGTAAAGCATCGGCAAAAATCCCAAATATATGCTCAGCAATTCTTAAGCTGGGGGACGTCCGTAGTAGGATGCGAAAAGGTAGAGGTACTGCACCCTACAATTTGACCAACACCTCGCCCCGCCCCGTTTCCGCCATATCCCCCGCATAGCGCCGCACACGGTTAAACGCAACCGCCGCATCGGCAAAGCGCGAGTTCAGGCTCTTGAACGAAGCAAACAACATAGGCAAGAATCCGAATGTATGCGCGCCGCAGTCGTTGAAACTGGCCGGAAGCTGCGGCTGGTTCCACAGCAACAGGGTGCCGCGGCGCATCGCGTAACCGAGATAGCGGCCGGTCTGGCCCATCACCGCGATCGTGCCGGCGGTCATCCGCGAGCCGCAGTAGTCGCCCGCGTTGCCTTCGATCAGGATCGTGCCGCGACGCATGTGGTCGCCAGCGCGTTCGCCGACGTTGCCTCTGACCAGGATCAGGCCGCCTTTCATGCCCATTTTGTTGCCGGGCAGCGCGCCGCCGAGAAAGTCGCCGGCGTCGCCGTCGATTTCGAGCATGCCTTTTTTCATTTCACAAGCGGCATAGAGTCCGGCGTTGCCGGTGACCCGGATGCTGCCGTTTTTCATGCCCATGCCGAGATAGGCGCCGGCGTCGCCTTCGACAACGATACTGCCGCCGTTCAGCTCCTTGCCGATAAAGTCCAGCTTGCCGAAACTGTTCCTGATCACGATGTTGTGCGGATCGTTGCCGGAAATCTTGAACAGCGCATCGACGCGCAGCTTCGCCTTGCCGGATTGCAGTTCGAGCGCGGCGATTTCGGCGATCTCCTTGCCTTCGAGGTTCTGGCAGACCAGGGGCGATAGGTCGACGCTCTGGTCAGGCCGGTGTTTCAGCGTAAAGGTGAGCGAGCTCATGCCATGATCTCCTGCAAATGAAAATGGAACGGTCCGAGTTTGCCGCCGTAGTTGCCGGCGCTGATCCGCTTGATGCCGTTGGCTGCGCCGAGGTCGCAGACCGCCTGGATGCCGACGCGCATCGCCTTGTCGATGTCTTCTTTGGTCAAGCCGTCGATCACGATTTCCATCACCGATTCGATGTCCGGCGACAGGTCGGTTTTGGTCATCCCTTTCAAGGTCGGGCAGAACGCATCGTTGGTCGAAGCGCCGAGCGCCTTGTATTTGGAGCCGACCTTCGAGCCGGAGCGCACGACGCCGCCGGGGAACGGCATGATCACGTTCGGCACCTGGCGCATCGCCTCGATCGCGGCTTCGCTGGCGGCCAGGGCCTGTGGTTGCGATTCGGCCAGCACCAGGAAGTTGCCGCCGCCGACCGCATCGACTTGGCCTGTGGTGGCTTCGGTCAAAAACTCGCCGTCCATCACCGGAATACGCCAGTAGCGCTTCGGCAACTGCTCCCTGCGTTGCCCTACCTCCTGCGGCCCTGCAGTCGTGCCGCCGATCACTTTCGAAACCTGGAAGCCGTCGCCGAAATAGCGCAGATTTTTGCCGAGCGGAATCGGTTTGTCGCTATAAATGCCTGCAAACAGCGCCGAGGTAGGTGAGGTTAAAACGCACTGGCCGGCGCGGGTTTCGAGCTGTTTCGCCAAGCCCTTGCCGCCCATCGCGAAAATCATGATCGAGACGCCAGGGCGACCGTCCGGGGTTTCGGACGGGTCGAGCACCCGCTCGATGCCGGCTTCACAGCCGCAGGCGATCACTGAGGTTGCAAAACCGGTCATCGCCTGCGCGGAAATCATCGCCCATTTTTCGTTCTGCGCGGTAATGATCGCGCGCGTCGCCTTCATCGGAAACGCTTCGGCGAAGGTAGCGTCTATCGTTACTCCATTGATAATCATGCCTTAACTCCTTGCAGCGGATGCACGGTGATACTGCCGCGTCCGTCTTCGGTGATTTCGTCGTCGCTGATTTTAAAGTTGCCGAGTTTCATCGTCAGATAGCGGTCGAAGTAGTCCTTCAGGCCTTTCTCGACCGACGGGTCGAAGTCGGGCCTCACGACGTGGGTCGTGCCCCACTTTATTGCGATCACCTTGCCGTCGCGCACGACCAGATCGCCGTCCTTGAACACGTAATCGGGTTTCTCGAACATTTTTTCGCGATCCGCGTTGTCGGTATAGACCGTGATGTCGGCCCAGTTGCCGGGGCTGAGTCCGCCGCGGTCGTGCAGGCCGATCAGTTTGGCCGCGCCGGCACGGGTCATGATCGCGATTTCGTTCAAGCTGTATTCGCGGTCGATCGACGCCAGCGTGGTCATTTTTTGCGCTTCGGGATGGATCGTCGCCAGCATGTCATTCCGGAAACTCTTGTCCATCAGCAGCCGGATCAGATGCGGATAGCTGGTGAACGGCGCGCCGTTTGGATGGTCCGTGGTCAGGAATATCCGCCACGGATCGTCGACCAGCAAAAAGGTTTCGAGGCCGATCGCCCATTGCAGCGCGTTCACGAAGTTCTGGTCGCGGTATTTGAACGGCACGACTCCGCAACCGGCATCGCACTCGATGTCCATCGTGACCCATTTGTTCGGGCTCGCGTGCTTGTGGTTCGCGTGCTGGCGCATATTGTCGCCGGAGGCGGTAACGGTCTGGCCGAACAGGATCTGGCCGACGTCGATCGTGATGTTTTTGTGCTTGTTCACCGCTTCCGCAATCTTCGCCGCGCCGGACGAGAACTTGAAATCGCCTTCGGTGCCGTAGCTGTGGAACTGAATATGCGTCAAATGGAGCGGCAAGCCGCCGATCCCTTCGATCGTGTTCAGGGTCGTTTCCATATTGCCCGGCACACCCAGATTGCAGCCGTGCACGTGCAAGGGATGTGAAACGCCCAGTTCTTTCACCGCAGTCGCGAGCGACTGCAGAATCTGCCGCGGCGTGACGCCATAATGGCTGTTCTGCTCGTCCAGATCAAGCTTGCGCTGGTTGAACTTGAACGCGCTGATCCCGCCCGGATTCACCACCTTGATTCCGATCGCCTTCGCCGCCTGCATGGTCCAGGCCACATAGTCGTTGATCGCCTTTTGATCCTTTTTCGCGGTCAGCATCCTGAGCAGGTAGTCGTCGCTGCCGAGCATCGCGTAACCGCCCTTGTCCAGGATCGGAATGTCGCCCATTTCCATATGCGCCTGACGCGCGTTGATCGGCAGCACCGCGGGTTCGAACGCAGCCGTATAGCCCATTTCGGCGTAGCGATAGCCGGTCACGAAGGTGCTCGGCATCGCATGGCCGCAGCCGGAGCGGGTGCATTCGGTCCGCGCGACCGGGTCCTGACGGTGATCCTCGGGCAGCAAAGTTCTCGCGATATTGCCCTTGCCGCCGCCGATATGCGTGTGCATGTCGATCGCGCCGGACATCACCACTTTGCCTTTCAGGTCGTATTCCCTGTTGATTGGTACGTCCTTCGCGGGCTTCTTGACGATGCGCCCGTCCTGAATGTAAATGTCCTGTTTCTTGCCGTCGATGCCGGCGGCAGGATCGTAGACGGTCCCGCCTGTGAGTTTTATCATCATACAGTCATCTCGCGTAGAGCGTTTTCAATCGCATGGAGCGCATCGGCCGTGCTTGGCAGGCCGGAATCGCGCAATTTTTTCAGACGGATCGCGACCACGTTGTCCATCCGGTAGGCATGGCCCGCATGGTCGATGCCGGGCGTGCCGACCGGAATGAACACGTCCGGTTCCTTCGCGAAGGTCATCCCGGAGCGGCCGATTACAATCGTCGGCATATGGTCGGCGGGCGGCGTGGCTTTCGCATTGAATGCCTGCACCCAGACCAAGGCATCGGCCTCGCCGTTCGCGATCAGCGTGATCGCATCGTTCAGATACGGATCGTATTCGGGATAGCCTCGTGAGAAACGGGTCCGAGCAGGAAAACCAGTGGTCCAGCCGCAGACCTGATTGGCGGTCTGGTCACCTTCCTTGCCGCCGAGCGGCAGGCCGGAGCAGCGGGTAGTCGTGTTCAGATCCTTGATCATTTCGGACAGGGTCTGCACGGTCAGTTCGGCCTGCCGGAATCCCAAGGCTCCGGCGGCCCAGGTCACGACACTGTAGCGGGCGACCTTCAACTGCTCAGCGATCGCCTGCAGATCAGCAATCGCGATGCCGGCGACCGATTCGGCTTGCAGGGGTTGGCCTTTGACCAGTGCGCGGAGGACCGCAATCACTTCCGGTAGATCCGCATCGGCGCAAGTCAGCACTGTTGCTGCCTGGCCTTTTGGCGAAGTTGACGCATTGCCCGACGGCGCCTTGCCGAGATAAATCACCTGACGGCTTCCGGTATCCTCGACGAACATCGCATTCTGATTCCAAAGATAGCGCTCGAAAAAACGCGGGGCAAACGCTTCAAGGTCGGTGCCGACAACCAGCAGCAGATCGCAACGGTTTTTGACTTCGGCCAGAGTCGTGTTCATCCAGCCCGAATCCTGTAATGTGAGCAGGTTGTTCCGGGCCGCGGAGAAATTCATATTGTCGACCACCGCACCGCAGCGATCGGCTAGCGCCAGCAGCGCTCGCATCCCGTTCACGTCGGTCGCGCAGCCGCCGATCACCGGCAGTTTCGTATCCTTCAGCAAGAGGGCCGCTTTTTTCGCGGCCACTTCCAGACTGACCTCCTTGCCGTCAATCCGTGGCTTAGTATCGGTAATCGCCTGCTCGAACGCGGGCGTGTTCACCGCACAACCGTTGGCTGTCACTTTCAGCGCCAGGGCATCAACCTGAATGGTCAGGTCATCCGTGCCGATTCCGCAAAAAGGGCTCGGTACTTCAGTTATTTCAGTCATCAAGCTGTCCTTCTAATTAACAATGAGAGTAGTAGGCCGATTTAAAGCCCGATACCCGTGTTTTTGCGCATATTTTACCTTTAATTCGATAGGACTGTCTCAATATTGGCATGCCGGCTCGGCTAAGTTGATCATGTATCCGGGTTTAATATGCGTTATAATTAGTAGTTTTATCCCTTTTACCGCACGGTTTTTCGACAACCGATGCGGAACAGCCGTTTTTCTGTTTCAGCCCATGCAAGAAATCAATCCGATCAAATACAAAATCGCCGACCTCAGAGAGCGCACCGAGTCGCTCAGGGGGTATCTTTGACTTCGACAGCAAGAACGAACGTCTCGTCGAAGTTTTAAGAGAACTCGAAAACCCGAAGATCTGGGACAATCCGGAACTGGCACAAGGCCTGGGCAAGGAGCGCGGCCAGCTCGAAATGGTCGTGAACACGATCAACGAATTGACGAACGGCCTGAAAGATGCCGAAGAGCTGCTGGCGATGGCGATCGAGGAAGGCGACGCGGATACGGTCGATACGGTCGCGAGCGACCTGGAACACCTGGAAAGCCAGGTCGCCAAACTGGAATTTAGGCGCATGTTCTCGGGAGAAATGGATGCCAATAACGCGTTTCTGGATATCCAGTCCGGATCCGGGGGTACCGAGGCGCAGGACTGGGCCTCAATGATCGAACGGATGTATTTGCGCTGGGGCGAAAGCAAAGGATTCAAGACTGAACTGATCGAAGAATCGCCGGGCGATGTGGCCGGAATCAAGAGCGCGACGATCAAGTTCGAAGGCGAATACGCCTTCGGCTGGCTGCGCACCGAAACCGGCGTACACCGTCTGGTCCGTAAATCGCCGTTCGATTCGGGCAACCGCCGCCATACCTCATTCGCATCGGTGTTCGTTTCACCGGAAGTTGACGACAATATTGCAATCGAGATCAATCCGGCCGACCTGCGCATCGACGTTTATCGCGCCAGCGGCGCCGGCGGCCAGCACATCAACCGGACCGAGTCGGCGGTGCGGATTACGCACAATCCCAGCGGCATCGTCGTGCAATGCCAGAGCGACCGCTCGCAGCATAAAAACAAGGACACTGCGATGAAGCAATTGAAAGCGAAGCTGTACGAACTCGAAATGATGAAGCGCAGCGAAACCCAGCAGGCGCTCGAAGACAGCAAATCGGACATCGGCTGGGGCAGCCAGATTCGCTCCTATGTGCTCGACCAGTCGCGGATCAAGGATCTTCGCACCGGCGTCGAAACCGGCAATACACAGGCGGTGCTCGACGGTGCGCTCGACATGTTTATCGAGGCAAGCCTGAAGAGCGGCTTGTAAATAGAAATTCTACGTTTGAGAAAAAAGTAAACAATGTCAGAAATTGAACAAGATGAACAGGAACTGATCCGGCTGCGCCGCGCCAAATTGAGCGCGCTGCGCGAAAACGGAATCGCGTTTCCGACCGACTTTCGGCGCAACGTCGTAGCTGGCGAAGTCCTGGCCGAATATGGCGAAAAATCCAAGGAGGAACTCGAAGAGAATCCGCTGCGCGTGAAAGTTGCGGGCCGGATCATGACCCGGCGCATCATGGGCAAGGCAAGCTTCTGTCATATCCAGGACATGTCGGGCAAGATTCAACTGTATGTGACCCGCGATGCGCTGTCCGGCGATTTCTATAACGAGCAGTTCAAGAAATGGGACATCGGCGACATCGTCGGCGCGGAAGGCGTCTTGTTCAAGACCAATGCCGGCGAGCTCAGCGTGAAGGTCGACGACATTCGCCTCTTAACCAAATCGCTGCGGCCGCTGCCGGAAAAATTCCACGGCATCGCCGACCAGGAAATCAAGTACCGCCAGCGTTATCTGGACCTGATCATGAGCGAGTCGTCGCGCAAGACATTCTTGTTGCGCTCGCGCATCGTCGCGTATATCCGCGAATTTTTGATCGCGCGTCAGTTCCTCGAAGTCGAAACGCCGATGATGCAGGCGATCCCCGGCGGCGCGACCGCGCGGCCATTCACGACCCATCACAACGCACTGGACATGCAGTTGTTTTTACGAATCGCGCCGGAATTGTATCTGAAACGGCTGGTTGTCGGCGGCTTCGAGCGGGTTTTCGAAATCAACCGTAATTTCCGTAATGAAGGCCTGTCGACCCGGCACAACCCGGAATTCACGATGCTCGAATTCTATCAGGCTTACGCCGAATACGGCGACCTGATGGATTTGACCGAAGAGATGCTGCGCGGCCTGGCCGAGGAAGTGGTCGGCCAGTCGATGATCACCTACCAGGGCGAAGAGTACGATTTCGGCAAGCCGTTCGAGCGGATGACCGTGTTCGAATCGATCCTACGTTTCAATCCCGACTTGAAGGCGTCCGACCTCGACAACCGCGAAGGCGCGATCGCGGTCTGCAAAAAGCTGAACCTGCCAGTCAAGGACGGTTATGGCCTCGGTAAACTGCAGATCGAGATTTTCGAAAAAACGGTCGAAAGCCGGCTGATGAATCCGACTTTCATCACCGCCTATCCGGTCGAGGTGTCGCCTTTGGCGCGCCGGAATGACGAAGACCCGTTTATTACCGACCGTTTCGAATTCTTCGTCGGCGGGCGCGAAATCGCGAACGGCTTTACCGAGTTGAACGACGCCGAGGATCAGGCCGCGCGTTTCCAGAAACAGGTCGAGGAAAAGGAAGCCGGGGATGATGAGGCGATGCATTTCGATGCGGACTATATCGTCGCGCTCGAGCACGGGATGCCGCCGACCGCCGGCGAAGGCATCGGGATCGACCGGCTGGTGATGCTGTTTGCGGATGCGCCGTCAATTCGGGATGTGTTGCTGTTCCCGCACATGCGTGCGAAGAACCAGTAGGGTGTGCATCGCGCACCTTCTCTAATACGGCAAAGGAGCGGTGCGCGATGCGCACCCTACAACATGCATAAAAAAAGGAGCTAAAAAGCTCCTTTTTTTGTTCAAACTTCCGACGAAGCCTTTTTTATGTCCGGCTTGTAAACCAGGATCGGATCAGACTCACCGCGAATCACGTTTTCGTCGATTACGACCTTGCAGATATCTTCTTCAGACGGCAGATCATACATCGTATTCAATAATACGTTCTCGACGATCGTGCGCAAACCGCGCGCGCCGGTTTTCCGGTCCATCGATTTCCGGGCGATCGCCCGCAGCGATTCGGGACGGAATTCCAACTCGGCCCCTTCCATTTCGAACAAGTGCTGATATTGCTTGACCAGCGCGTTCTTCGGTTCGGTCAAAATTTGCACCAGCGCTTCTTCGTCGAGCTCTTCCAGCGTCGCGACGACCGGCAAACGGCCGACAAATTCCGGAATTAGACCGTATTTGATCAAATCCTCGGCCTCGACTTCGGAAAACACTTGGCCGACATTCTTCGTCTCTTCCTTCGATTTGACTTCGGCCGCAAAGCCAATACCGCCTTTTTCGGAACGCGCCTTGATCACCCGGTCGAGCCCGGCGAACGCGCCGCCGACGATGAACAGGATGTTCGCGGTATTCACCTGCAAAAACTCCTGCTGCGGATGCTTGCGCCCGCCTTGCGGAGGCACCGAAGCGACCGTGCCTTCGATCAGCTTCAATAACGCCTGCTGTACGCCCTCGCCGGACACGTCGCGCGTGATTGACGGATTATCCGATTTACGCGAAATCTTGTCGATCTCATCGATATAGACGATCCCGGTTTCGGCCTTTTCGACATCGTAGTCGCATTTCTGCAGAATTTTCAGGATGATGTTTTCGACGTCTTCGCCGACATAACCGGCTTCGGTCAATGTCGTCGCATCGGCGATCGTGAACGGCACGTCGAGCAGGCGAGCCAGGGTTTCGGCAAGCAGAGTCTTGCCCGAGCCGGTCGGTCCGATCAGCAAAATATTGCTCTTGCCGATTTCGATGCCGTCTTTCTTGGTCTTGTTGCGCAGCCGTTTGTAGTGATTGTAAACCGCGACCGCCAGAATCTTTTTCGCACGCTCCTGTCCGATCACATAGGCATCGAGTTCCTTTTTGATTTCTTTCGGTTTCGGCAACTGGCCGTTTTTAAAGGCGGAGGATTCTTCCTGCAATTCGTCCTTGATAATGTCGTTGCAAAGCTCGACACATTCGTCGCAGACATATACCGAAGGTCCGGCGATCAGCTTGCGGACCTCATGCTGGCTCTTCCCGCAAAAAGAACAGTAGAGCAGTTTGTCTTCGTCTTTGCCCCTTTTGTCATTACTCATATCAATACCCGAAATTATCCAAAAGCGGAGAGAATATTTGCATTAGGCAAAGAATATCTCGAAACCTCCGGAAAAAAAATAAATTTCTATGGCTTTTATAAACGACTTGTCAAAACTTTGTCGATTAAGCCATAACTTACCGCATCCTCAGCATTCATAAAATTATCCCGATCGGTGTCGACCTGAATCTTTTCAATCGGCTGCCCGGTATGGTACGCCATGATTTTATTCAGCTTTTCGCGCACACCCAGAATCTCCTTCGCATGGATCGCAATATCGGACGCCTGCCCTTGAAAGCCGCCCAGCGGCTGATGAATCATCATCCGGGAATGCGGCAGGCAATAACGCTTGCCTTTTGCGCCGCCGGTCAGGAGCAGCGCGCCCATGCTGGCCGCCTGACCGATGCACATCGTACTGACGTCGGGCTTGACGAACTGCATCGTGTCATAAATCGACATGCCTGCTGACACCGAACCGCCAGGCGAGTTGATGTACAGATGGATATCCTTGTCCGGGTTCTCGGACTCCAGAAACAGGAGCTGCGCGACAACCAGGTTGGCCATGTAGTCTTCGACCTGACCGACCAGAAAAATCACGCGCTCTTTGAGCAGCCGTGAATAGATGTCGAAAGAACGTTCGCCGCGGGCGGTTTGTTCGATGACGATCGGTACCAGACCGCCTGCTGCCTCTATCGTCATCGCCGGATTGATCATCTGTGGTTTGAACATGGCTATATTACCGTGCTTGGTTGTCCATCAAATCGTAAAAATTCAGGGTTTCGTCCTGAACCTTGGCCTTGGCGACCAGCCAGTCCACGGCCTGATCTTCCAGCACCATGTTCTTGACTTCGTCGAGTCTTTTCTCGTCCGCATAATACCAGCTAATCACATCGTCGGGACGCTCATAGTTTTGCGCCATCTCTTCGATCGTGCTGCGAACGCGGGCATCGTCCAGCTTGATTTCACCCTTGTCGATCACTTCGGCCAGAATCAGGCCCAACGCGACGCGGCGCTTGGCTTGCTCTTCAAACAGATCTTTCGGCAAATCCAGATCTTCGAGCTTGACCTTTCTTTTCTTCGCATTTTCCTTGTAAGGCGCCATCAGATTTTCGATTTCGCCATCAACCAGCGCATTCGGAACCATAACCTGAACCGCACCGTACAGCGCATCCATTACCGAATTTTTCAGACGGGCTGCCAAGGCTTGCGCCAACTGGCGCTCCATCGTGTTGCGGATATCGTCCCGGAATGCCGCTCTGTCGCCGTCCTCGATGCCGTGCTTTTTGATGAAGTCTTCATCGACTTCCGGCAGCACGGACTCTTCAACCTTGACCACTTCGACTTCAAATTCGGCTGGTTTGCCGGCCAGTGTATCCTTGCCGTAGTTTTCGGGGAAGGTCGCGGTAAAAGTCTTTTGCGCACCCGCGGCCAAGCCGATCAGGTTGTCCTCGAAGCCTGGAATCATCTGATTGGCGCCGATTTCGACTGGATAATTCTCGACCTTGCCGTCGGTAAAATTTTCGCCATCGACACTGCCGGAAAAACTGATCGTGATCCGATCTTGCGCCTGCGAGGCGCGCTCGACGGTTTGCCAGGTCTTTTGGCGTGTCCGCAGCTTTTCGATCATCGCATCGACATCGCTTTCGGTCACTTCCGCCACCGGCCGCTTGACTGCCATTCCGTTGACGCCATCCAGCGAAATCTCGGGATACACTTCGAATTCGGCGGTGTATTTGAAGCCTTCGCTTTCGTCGGCCGAATGAATGTTCGGATAGCCGGCCGGTCTGAGTTGCTCTTTGGCCAGCGCTTCAAAATAAGTGCTCTGAATCAGGTCGCCGGTTACCTCACCGCGCACGCGCTCGCCATACAGTTTGTTAATCACTTGCTGTGGCGCCTTGCCGGGCCGAAATCCATCAATCTTCACATTTTTCGATAATGACTTTAAGCGCTCTGCGACTTTCTGCTGAACGACTTCTTCAGGCACGCTTACAACCATTTTTCTGCTTAATTCTGATGTCTTTTCGACAGAGACCTGCATTTCTTTACCTCAAATTGTTTTGGAATACGTATTTTAAGAGCGCCTTGCGGCTTAGGAACGGAAAAGCCAGCCTGAATCGGCTGCTTTCTTACTTGGAATAATTAAATGGTGCGAATGGAGAGACTCGAACTCTCACAGGCTACCCCACTGGAACCTAAATCCAGCGCGTCTACCAGTTCCGCCACATTCGCACATACAACGAACCTACTATTTTAACTAAAACTTGGATAAATCACCAATTTATTTGCTTTAAGCGATAAACATTCCCAGAAAAAGCTAAAGAAGCCTTTCTTTAGTGTATTTATCGCCATAAATTAGGCGTAAGATAAATTTTTCCGGTCCGCTTGTACTCCCCGGGATATTGCCATTGATTAACGAGTCTACAGTCAAAAATAATATTATCAGTCTTTATTCGGGGAATTTTCACTTATACACTGCAATTAAATTTAGATTCAAGGCCACCCTATTGTTTGTACTTCGCTCCTTCAACTGATCAGCCATTCAATTATGCCGACGCCCCCCAACCGCCTTGCCCTCCGGACTGCTTCAGTATGCTCTGCGTACACAGCGTGGACTGCGTTTGTCATTATGCTGTCCAGCCTTACGGTACTTGTAGGATGGGGTATCAATATGGAGGAGATAAAGAGGATTATGCCAGGACTGGCGGCGATGAAACCCTTAACAGCGCTAGGCCTTCTGTTCTCCGGCGCTTCGCTGGGGCTGCTGTATCGGAATAAAAAGAATGTGCACCGGCACATGCTCGGACAAGGCTGCGCGGCCTTGGTCGCGCTAGTGGGCGGAGTCGCTCTGCTGGAATACAGCGGGAATCTAAACGTAGACTTCGACCTGTGGCTTTTTCCTAACGCGGTAATGGCGGATGATGAGGCGCCTTATCCAGGGCGCCCCGCCCCGAGTGCGGCCTATTGCCTGCTGTTAGCCGGTATAGCGCTGATGACCTTGGATGCCAAAGCCGTCTGGCTTGCGCCTTGTATGGCATTACAGATTCTATTGATCAGCCTGCTCGCTCTGATAGGCTATATTTACGACGTTTCGCAGCTCTACCATATCGGACCCTATATCTCGACTGCCCTGCATACCGCCATTTTACTGTTCATATTGGCCTTAGGGATATTATCTGCACGCCCCGAGCGCTACCTGGCTTGGCTGATCGGCCCTTTCGCAGGCAGTATCATGGCGCAGAAACTCCTGCCGATCGCCGTATTGTTTCCGTTTGCAATCGGCCTGCTCCAGTTGAAAGGCCTGCGCTCAGGATGGTATGGCGCTGATTTTGGTTTGGCGCTCTTTGTCACATTCCATATCGTGGTGTTCAGTGTGCTGAGTTATGGAACGGCTAAGTTTCTGAATCGGTCCGATGCCGAGCGTGAGACCAGCTTCGGAGCCCTGCAGGAAAGCGAGGAACGTTTTCGCCTGCTCTTCGAGGCTTCTCCGAATGGCTTGCTGATGGCCGATCTCGAAGGCAAGGTAAAACTTGCCAATCGGCAATCTGAAACTCTGTTCGGTTACGCGGCAAATCAGTTGCAGGGACGAAAGCTTGAAACCCTGTTGAGAGATCAAGCGCAGGAACTCACCTATACCTATCAAGAGCCGTTTGCAGTTAAGCTTTTGTCTAGAGCAAAGAAAACGGAGATCGAAATGGTCGGCTTGCGGCGGGACGGGAGCAAATTTATTGTTCAGGTCAAGGGGGGCTCGCTCGTCACCCGCGAAGGCACCATGTTATTAGTGACACTCGTCGACATCACCCAACGCAAGCTTGCCGAAAAAGATCGCAACCGTTTCGTAGCACTCGCCAATGCCAGCATGGAGTTCATCGGCATGTGCGACCAGGATTTCAAGCCGTTCTATGTGAACCCTGCCGGCATGCGGCTAGTGGGCCTCGAAAACATCGACGCCGCCTGCGCTGTCCGGGTTCAGGATTACTTTTTTCCCGAAGACCAGCCTTTTATCACCCATGAATTTCTTCCCCGGGTGAAGAAGGAAGGCCACGGCGAAATCGAAATACGGCTCCGGCATTTTCAAACCGGCGAAGCGATCTGGATACTTTACAACGTTTTCAATTTACGCGACGAAAACAGCCATATTACCGGCTGGGCGACCATCAGCCGCGATATCACCGAGCGCAAGCATATGGAGGAATTTCTGCACCGAGAGCGAAGCCTGCTGGTCAGCGTCATGCAGGCCACCGACTTCAAGCTGGCTTTTCTCGATACCCGCTTCAACTTCGTTTGGGTCAATCCGGCCTATGCCAATACCTGCAAGATGAAGCCCGAAGAGATGGTGGGAAAAAATTATTTTGCTTTGTATCCCGACAGGGAAAATGAGGCCATCTTCCAGCATGTGCGTGATTCCGGCGAGGCCGTGTTTTACAAGGACAAGCCTTTCGTCTTTCCCGATCAGCCTGAGCGCGGGACAACTTATTGGGACTGGAGCTTTACACCCGTCAAAGAATCTAACGGATCAGTCACGGGCCTGGTCTTCTCGTTGCGTGAAACGACGAGATTCATGAAGGCTCAAGAGGCGCTCCGCGAAAGCGAGGAGCGCCTGAACTTTGCATTGGAAACCAGCCACACGGGCGCGTGGGAGCTGGATTTGGTGGATCACACCGCCCATCGCTCACTCGAACACGACCGCATTTTCGGCTATGACCAACTGCTCCCGCAATGGACTTACGAAATGTTTCTCGACCATGTGTTGCTGGAGGATCGCAAGGCGGTGGATGAGGCATTCCTCACCGCCATGGCCACCCATAGCGACTGGAGTTTCGAGTGCCGTATCCGGCGGGCCGATGGCGAAGTGCGCTGGATCTGGGCGGCCGGGCGCCATCGTAAGGACAACAACGAAAAGCCGCACCATATGGTCGGCATTGTTCAGGACATCACCGAACGCAAGCTGGCGGAAGAAAAGATTCTGCAGATCAACGCGGAACTCGAACGGCGCGTGTCGACCCGAACCCTGGAACTCGAATCCGCCAATGCGCGGCTGAAAAACGAACTGATCGAACGCGAGCGCGCCGAAGCCGAAGTCGAACGTTTTTTCACCATGTCGGCTGACCTGATTTGTATCGTCGACATGGAGGGTAATTTCCGCCGCGTGAACGCCGCCTTCGAAGCCACGCTGGGCTACTCATTTTCGGAATTGGCAGGCCGCCCGATCCTGGACTTCGTGCATCCGGATGAGCTGGAAACTACCCGAAACGAAATAGAAAAACTTGCTTCCGCCGGCCTCCCGAGCATCCGCTATGAGAATCGCTACCGCTGCAAGGACGGCTTCTACAAATGGCTGGGCTGGACCATGCAGCCAGCCCCCCACGGTGAGCTCTATGCGATGGCTCGGGACATCACAGAGCGCAAGCTGAACGAGGCGCGGATTACGGCGTCCTTGCGGGAGAAAGAAGTCTTGCTGAAGGAAATACACCACCGCGTCAAGAACAATCTGCAAGTGATCGCCAGCCTGCTTCGCCTTCAGGCCGATAATCTCTCCGACCCGAGCGCCCGCGCTCCGTTCCTAGACAGTCAGCAGCGGGTGCACGCGATGGCTTTGGCCCACGAGCATTTATATCAATCCCAAGGCTTGGCCAGCATTCATATGGCGGAATACATTTCCAGCCTCGTCAATTCGACACGCCGTACTTATAATCAATCGGTTGCGCAGATCAACCTGAGAATTGAAATCGCCGAAATCGAGCTTGATATCGAGCAGGCGGTACCGATCGGCCTGATCATTAGCGAATTGGTCTCCAACAGTTTCAAGCACGCCTTCACGCCGCCGCTGGCCAACTCCCCCGGGGAACTCTGGGTCAAGCTGGCAGACCAAGGGTTAGACGGTTTGATGCTGGAAGTCGGCGATAATGGCCGGGGGATTCCTGACAGCGTGAATGTGGAAAAACCGTTTTCCATGGGATTGCATCTGGTGCACTCTTTCGTATTGCAGTTAAAGGGGCAGTTAACGGTTCAGCGCCGCCCTAAGACGGTATTTTCCATTTTCATTCCGAAGAAAAAATAGAGTCATGCCTAAAGAACGCATTCTGGTGGTTGAGGACGAAGTCATTATCGCGCTGGATATTCAACGTACCCTGGTCAAGATGGGCTATGAGGTGCCGGAGTTTGTGACTTCGGCCGAAGCGGCGCTGGACCGCATTGCTGCGCTGCAGCCGGAACTGGTACTGATGGACATCCACCTGAGCGGAGAAATGGACGGCATTGCCGCCGCCAACGAAATCCGCCGTCGTGATCGCCTGCCGGTCGTGTTTCTAACTGCTCATTCGGACGAAGCGACCGTGAATCGGGCGAAAATCACCGAACCCTACGGCTATGTACTGAAACCTTTCGAGGAACGCGAACTGCAGATCGCGATCGAAATCGCGTTGTATCGCCATGGCGCCGAAATGAAGCTAAGACAGATGGAACGCTGGCTGGGCACGACACTGAAGAGCATCGGCGACGGGATTATCACTACCGATAAGGAAGGGAGGATCATCTTTATGAACCGGATGGCAGAAGTGCTGACCGGCTGGACTCAACCCGAGGCACTCGGCCGGCCGTTCGAGGAAATACTGCGGCTGATCCATACGACGACACGCACCCGCGTCGGCAATCTGGTGGAACGTGTGCTGGCACACGGCGTGATCATTGATCTGTCTCCCGATACCGCACTGATCAACCGGAAAGATGATGACATTCCTATCGACAAAAGCGCCGCGCCGATCCGCGATGAAAACGGCAAGGTGAACGGCGTAGTGATTGTTTTCCGCGAACTTACCGCACGCAAATACGTGGAGGAAAAATTACGTTATTTTGCGGCGCATGATGTACTGACGGGGCTGCCTAATCAAGTGTTATTGGCGGAACGGCTGAATATAGCCTTCGAGCAGGCCAAACGCTATCCGGATTACCATTTTGCCCTGCTGTTTATTGACCTGGACCGTTTCAGTGTGATCAACGATACTCACGGCGAGGTGTTCGGAGACCTAGTTTTGGCTGCCGTTGCTCAGCGGCTTAAAGAGAATCTGCGCGGCGTGGATACACTCGCACGTCTCGGCGGCGATGAATTTGTGATTCTGCTTAACCATATCGAGGATCTGTTGGACGTAACTCATGCCGCGAACCGTATTCTGCGCAACATGACTCACGCGATTATCGTTGATGGACAGAAAGTGTTTGTCTCGGCCAGCATAGGCGTCGTCTTGAACGATCCCCGCTATCAGCGGACCGAAGATATATTATATGACGGCGCTTCTGCATTGAACCTGGCCAAGATACAGGAACGCGAGAACAGACATTTGAGAATATTCAATACGAGCCAGCATGAACAGGCCATGCACTTACTGCAGATGGAAGTTGAGCTCAACCTGGCGATTGAGCGCAAGGAATTCCGTCTTTTTTATCAACCGATCGTTTCGCTCGCCAACGGCAATCTGCAGGGTTTCGAAGCGATATTGTGCTGGGAGCATCCCGAGCATGGCCTGTTGACACCCGCCAATTTTCTGGCATTGGCGGAAAGAACCGGCATTACGGCCAAAATCAGCAAATGGTTACTGGATGAAGCCTGCCGCCAGCTTCGGGCCTGGCAGCAACGAGTCCCGGCGAAAATCCAGTTATCGCTCGCGGTCAAATTGCCGCCCACACAGCTACTCCATCCGGGCTTCATAGATCATGTTGCAGGCGCAGTGACCAGGAACAGCCTGGAAGCCAACCGTTTAACGCTGGAAATTTCGGAGGATGCGATCGTCGCGGATCCGGCTGCTACGTCGCGTATAATCGCCGGACTGGCTGAACTCGGCGTGCTATGGCTTCTGGATGATTTTAGCGCAGTCGATTCTTCCTTGGGCATGCTGCAACATCCATCGGTTCATGGAATCAAAATCGCGGCGGCGGAAGCCACCACGAAAAACAGCGCAATCGTCCGGTCGATTCTGTCATTGGCGAACACGTTGGGAATAACGGTGATAGCCGACGGCCTCGAAACAGCCGAGCAAGCCGAGCAGTTTCTGGACTGGGGATGCCGATATGGACAAGGCTATCCCTTTTCTGCACCGCTGACCGCCGAAGAAGTCGACCAACTGCTGAAGCATTCGGCAAGACTTAACGACTGATCGAAACGTCAAAACCCAACGCGTGAAGATCTTTCGCAAATGCCCGCATGACCGGTTCCGGCATTTTGCCGAGACGGCCGGCTTCGGGCTGCAGGGAAGGTCTCGCTATCGTATAAAGCAGGATCTCGCATACCGTGCTGTTTTGCCTGACGGTCTTCAAGGCGTCCAGCAGAGCAATTCTTTCCTGCTCCACAAATCCCCGGCGGTCGATGTCCACCAGGCAAATCTGCACTTTGGTCCGGCAACAGCTCGCCGCCAAAATCAGGTTATTCAGGCTCGTACCAGGGTTTTGCCCGGCCCTGTTGATCAGCCGCCTACCTGCCTGGGTCGCGCTGTCCAGCTTAAACCAGACTTCGCCGCCGAACTTGTTCAGCACTTTCAGCCCCTCCTGAACCTTGGGCTGATGTATCAGGCTGCCATTCGTGATCAGCACATACCGGCTTGCAGGAAACAGTCCGGCTTCGGTTGCGATCTTGCCGATCAGCTCGACCGCCTCGGCGAAACGCGGCACACTGGTCGGCTCGCCGTTTCCGGAAAGGGCAATATCCTTGATCACGCGCTGATCCTCGGGCACTTGAAAGCGACGGTAAAAATCCCCCGTCTGAACCTGCTCCAGAAAACCGCGCAGCTCGGCCTCGAGTAGTTCGAAATTCAGTTCCGGCGCGGCGCCGATAGTCAAATCCGGCACCTGACAATAGACACATTGCCAATTGCACGCATTGTTCGTGTTAAAGTTGACACCGATCGATAAACCGCCCGCGCGCCGCGATAAGACCGGGTAGATATAGGTCAGACCGGCGCTATCCCGGCTATGATCGGCGGCGGTAAGTTGCGAAGACATCGAGGAGTGCTATTTATTGCGCATAAAACCTGTCATTTAGTGTTACTGAACAAATTTTTGAGCTTTTTTATCTGACTTTTGGCAGAACCGCCCGCCCCATCCGATTCGGATAAAGAAGGAGGATTTACCTTTTCTGGTTCAGCAGCCTTCGCAGCTTCGGCCTCTTTCGCCTCGGGATTGTGCTTGGCCTTCGTAAACAGGCTCGTGACCTTCCCAATCTGGCTCTGCGCAAAACCTGCGGACGGCTGTTCCTCGGGCATAGTTGTCGGCTGAGATTTCTGAACCGCCGGTGCGGATTCGGCAGATTTTTCGGCGGTTACCGCAGGCTCCGGTTTGGACTTACCGAATAGGCCTTTAAATTTGCCGGCCAGCCCGCTGCCGGAGTCCTTACCGGAGGCGACTTTTTGCGCTTCCGCTGGAAAAGGGACAGGCACTTCCGGCTGATAATCCCAATCCGGCAGGACTATCGCTTGGTGAGGGACCTGCGCCCCAATCTCCTCTTCAATCGGTGGAGGAGATAACCTTACAGCTTGATCAGTTGCCGCTGGAAAGGGAGCCTGAATCAGTTCCGGTTCCTTAACAGGTTCCGGGGAGATCTCCGCCTGCACCGGCTCGGCCTCCCGAATCGGTTCCGGTTGAGCTGAGAATTGAATCGGCTCGGCTTCCGCAACCGGCTCTGCATGGGCTTGCGGCCGGAGCGATTCCGCCTCCTTTCGGGCTTCTGCCTGCGCTTGCAGCTGGCTCAACTCGGACTCCTTCTCTGCCAGCTTTGCCTCCAGCTGTTCATAGTGTTTTTTCGTGCCGAGCCATTCCAGAGACTGTTGTTCGAGCTCCGCGAACCGGGCCGATTGAGCGACATGTTTTTCGAGAATTTCGGCGGCCTGCTGTTGCAGGCCGGATATCTGCAGCGTTTTCTCGGCCAGGGTATTTTGCAGGCTATCGATTATCGCTTCTTTTTCAATACGTTTACCGGTTTCGGCCTGACAGGATTGCTGCAATTCGGCTTTGGCTTGCTGTTCGGCGCGCAAACGATCCGCCAGCTGTGCAATGATCCTGTCATGCTGTTGCCACAAATCCTCGGACACTAAATCTTCGCTGATGACAGGCAAAGGCTGTTCGCCTAAATTAAGACCGGCAGCCACCGCCTGAACCGTATCGGCAACCTGCTGGTTGCGCTGCACAAGACGTTCTTGCAGACCGGCGGCCTGTTGTTGCGCCAGCAAAAGATTGTTCGCCAGTTCAACGCGCGCCTTTTCACTGGCGGCAGCTCTCCTTTTGAGAGGAATATTCTTGATCATGCCGATAATCACGAGCAGCAAAGCGGTGGCGATTATCAGAGACGCGGTAAACAACGGATTGGCAAGCGCCAGTTGAGCCCACTCCAACAAAGTGGCTTTTATGATGGGTAAGTATTCTTGCATAACTATTTCCTCAGTTTTAAAGAGCTTTCATGTGCAGCGGATTGGGGCATTTATTTATTATTCTTCGACGCCTGCCCACATAAGATATTCATATTCATTTTTTCAGCGGCAGCCCCATACGTCATCGGCCTTCCTGTATACCATACCTTTGTACAATGCTTCAATATTCAGCCGTTTTCTTTGATGCGCCTGGGGGGGATGCCGGAAGAGACCGTTAAGAGTGCATAATAGACATCGCTTATTTGACAAAACCGAGTGCCCTCAGTATTTTGGGACATTTTATAAATCATTGAAGACAAACCGATTTAAAACCATGAATTCAGAACACACCGCCGAGCATTTATTTAAAGGGCCGATTGCGGAGGAGTACGAGATACTGACGCGGATTTGCCCGCCCGCAGCGGAAATAAGCCTGAGGGTCGGAAAATTTGTCGGCAACTGGACACCGCCCTATCCTGCGGCCCAATTGAATCTACTGGAAATCGGCTGCGGCACCGGCATCACCACGGCATGCCTGCTGGCCAGTCGCGAAGATATGCTTATCGAAAGCGTCGATAATGCGCCCGCGATGTTGTCCCAGGCGCGTAATAATCTGGCTGCGGCGCTGGCAACAAAGCAACTGCATCTGTTCGAAAACGATGCGCTGTCGCATTTGTCGGAAATACCGGCCGCCTCGGTCGATATCGTCGCCAGCGCTTACACGCTACATAATTTCCTGTCTGGCTACCGGCATAGAGTGCTGGAAGAAGTCCTTCGCGTACTAAAGCCCGGCGGCCTTTTCGTGAATGGCGACCGTTATGCGATCGACGATGCGGCCGAGCATCTCAAGGCGACACAGGAAGAGGTCAAGGGCTATTTCCGGGTGTTCGGCGAAATGAATCGTCCCGACCTTCTGGAGCAGTGGATCGTGCATTTGTTCAGCGACGAGTCCGAAGAACATATCATGCGCCTGCAGCCTGCGCTGGAGATAATGACCGAAATCGGTTTTGACAATATTTCCGTGCATTTTCGGGAGGGCGTTAATGCGCTGGTCAGCGCGATCAAACCCGCTTGAGCCGGCTGAAGAACATTAATACTATCCAGAATCAATCGAGATGGTGCGCGGACCGTGGTTTACAGCGAATGACAGGCATTACTGGCGCTGCTAGAGCTTTTCTCTCGGATTTTTGTCCGGGTTAAACGGCAATACCGGCATATGACCGGTTGAGTTATTTATAACTGGAAAAATCTGAATCCAAAAAATGCAATCGAACGGGTTGTCTACCGACTCGGGAAAAACCTTAAGTGGCGCTCCGGCAACGCTATCCGTCCCACCTGCTTAGGTGTCTTCTCGGGCAGTATCTCTAACAAAGCCGGTATTTCTAAATAATCCCCCGTCCTCGACCATTCGAAGCCGGGGGAATTTTCATGGTTTATTTTGCAGAATGTTCGGCCGCTTCCTTGGTTTTCATATGAGCCGCTTCAGAAGCTTTGCTGGCCTTCTCGGCATGTGTCTTGGCTTCCGCATGTTTACCGGCCTTGTGATGTTTGGCGGCCGCTTTATGATGGATGGCCACTTCTTCATGGGCTTTGGCCGCTTCTTCATGTTTTGCAGCCGCTTGGTCGGTGGCGGCAAATGAGGAAAAGGAAATGGTTGTCGCCATGAATATTGCGCTTATGATCTTTAACATAAATGACTCCCGAATATGAGTGGATAAAAGGTATCGATCTCAAGTTCTATTATCGATTTTATAGATAATGTCGAAAATAATTTTCCGACATGAAGAATCTGCATTAACCATGCCACACAAGTAATATGGCTATTCTCTTGAGATCAGCCGGGGAATCCAGCAAGAATATAAAGAAGGAACGGTTGAAAATCACCTGATTAAGCAGGTTGTAATAAACCGGAGTTATCAATGACTTTCTTTTTCTCCCAATTTATCAGCTCACACTCGGGCGGATATTTTCATGCATCTTAAACTGATCAATTAGATATATCCCGACCATTTCTCTAATTTTTTCTTGCGATTATTTTCTCTAACGGTTGTTTTAACCTATTCCGGGTTATATCAACCGCAACACTGTTCTTTTATTATTTCAAATTCCTTTTTATCTATAGGGTAAATACGTATATTAACAATAAGTTATATTGATTCTATAGCGCAAGGAAAGTTGGCATAAATCGTGGTTATTTAATCAGACCGATTTGTTTTGCCAATCGGACCAGCTTTCGTCTTTCGTCTAGCTTAAATCCTTTTTACTACGTATCAAACAGACAAAAAGTGGCTTCGCCGGCGATATGATGGACTGTGCCTATTTGCTAGACAATTGGTGCCGCTTTGCGATGAGGGAGGTCAGGATTTTGTCAATCAGCCGGAATGTTTTTAGAACCCATGGTCATTGTCACGATTTTTTTAACCTCCGTTTTCTCGCATATTATCAGTCATGAAGCGTGATTAATTAAATGGGAGATTTTATGGTTCAGCTATTCCGACTGCCGGGTAGAAAAATAAATTTCGTAAAAGCGAAATCTGTATTTCTGACGGGATTATTAATGTGGACAACAACATCGATATTCTCGATGAATGACGCGCTGGCGGTGCCCAGTTTTTCGCGTCAGACAGGCATATCGTGTTCAGGTTGCCATACCCAATCGTTCGGTCCGAATCTGACTCCGCTGGGACGCGATTTCAAACTGGGTGGCTATACGATGAGCGCCGGGTCGGATTTCAACTCCAAATTGCCGCCGATCAGTGCGATGGTCGTCGGTTCTTTCACTCATCTCGACAACAAACTGTCCGAGCCCCCCGCCCCCGGCTACAATACGAACAATAACGGTTCTTTCGACGAGGCCAGCCTGTTCTATGCGGGCAAGGTTTACTCCAAGCTGGGCGCCTTTATTCAGTTAACCTATAACGGCATCGAAGACATTCTCGAGCTTGACAATACCGATATCCGACTGGCGGACCGCGCAGAATTGGGCGGCAAGGACTTTGTTTACGGCGTGTCGTTCAACAACAGCCCGACCGTTCAGGACCTCTGGAATACCACGCCGGTTTGGGGCTATCCTTATACCTCATCAGCACTGACCAATACCCCCGGCGCATCCACCCTGATCGAAGGCGGTTTGGCGCAAAATTCGGGCGGCGCGACGGCCTACATGATGTGGAATGATCTGCTTTATCTGGAAGCCGGCGCCTATGCTTCTTTTTCCACGCAGTTTCAGCGCAATGTCGGCATCGCGGAATCGGCGACTGCGGATAAAATCGACGGCGGCGCGCCTTACTGGCGTATCGCTCTGCAACATCAGCTCGACGGCCACTATTTTTCTTTGGGAACCTTCGGTTTGCGCGCCAATATCGTCCCTGGCCGTGACCCTACCTTCGGCATGAACCAGTATTCGGATTTGGGCGTCGATGCGAACTATCAATTCCTGGGCTCCGGGAAACATATCTTCGAATACAAGGCGTCTTATATCCGCGAGGATCAGAAGCTGGGAGCAAGCAATCAGTTCGGCAATGCGGCGAATGTAGACAATCGACTGTTTTCATTGCATACGAATGCTTCCTATACCTTTGATCAGACCTACAGCGTCAATTTGGGCTATTTCCGGACTACAGGCTCATACGACCCGCTGCTTTATGCGGACAATATCACCAGGAAACCTAACAGCGAAGGATTTATCGCCGAACTGGATTATGTACCGTTCGGCAAATCGGGTTCACCGCTCGCGCCCTGGTTGAATTTGCGTTTCGCCTTGCAATATACGGGCTACACCAAATTTGACGGCGCGCAGTATAACTATGACGGCTCTGGCAGAAACGCGAGCAGCAATAACACCTTATTCCTGAACGGCTGGCTGATTTTTTAATCCCGCATCTCGCTCCTGTTCCGCTGTCGGAATGATCTTTTGGCAACGGAACGGGGTCGTGCTTATTTTCAGGTATTACCTCCCTCAATCCGAAGATTACTAATGGCAGAATCTTATCACTACCGTTCCGAGAGCGATCGACGCTCCGGGACTTATCGTCGCTTCAGAGATATTTCGGTCAGCGAAAGAATCCTGAATACCGCTTTTTTGATCACGGTAGGGATCGGCTATCTGGTTGCGCTCGCCAATATGTATTACACGCATCAGGGACGCGACGGCAAGGCAGGCCTATCGATCGATGACGTGATGGTGGCATATCACGGTTCGCACACTCAAACCCGCCTGGGTTCGGCAATTAAGGGCATCATGGAGCCGAATCTGAAATATAAGAGCGATAAGGACGTAATACTGCAATGGATACAAAACGGCGCCGAAGAATCGGAATACCATGATCGGATCGCGCCGATCCTGAATCGCGACTGCATCACTTGCCATACGCCGGCGATCAATCCTTCATTGCCGGATTTGACCAATTACGCAGGCGTCGCTCAGGTTGCCCACGCCGGCGGAGCGAGTCTGCCTTTCCTGATCCGCGTGTCCCACATCCATCTGTTCGGCATTGCGTTCATTTTGTATTTTATCGGCAAGATTTTTTTGCTTTGCGATATGAATGTGATCGTCAAAAGGATCGCGGTGGTGATTCCGTTTGTCGCGATGCTGCTCGATGTGATGTCGTGGTTCGTCACCAAATCTTTCCCGGAATTCGCCTATGTGGTCGTGGCGAGCGGGGCATTGATGGGGATTTCCATGGGTATGCAAATCCTGACCAGCATTTGGCAAATGTGGTTTTACCCTAAACAAACACCCTCGGCTTGATACCTCCCCAGTCTAAAATCAGACTTTGCAAATATTAGACCCGACAACGGAGCCGATTACCGGGAAATATTTAAAACTGTTGCGGTCTAATATGGGATTTTGATGAATTTAGAGGCAAGTTGACACAGAAAGGCGCAGCTATGTCGCCTTACTAAAAATCTTCATCACTTCCATGGATGCCAATGAACGGTGCAGAGTTTGCATATCGAAGCAGTGCTGTGGCCTGGAGCGCTTTTTTTTCGATCGCCCCTGCGGGGATGCCGAAAATGGCCGCGGGGACGGAAACCGAAGCCGCTCCGCTGAATTATTTTCTCCACAGTTACGGCCCTGCCTCTACGCCCACAATGTATCTGGGATGGGTATTCGCGGCCGTGATGGTTGCGGTGTTTGTGATCGTCGCACTGCTGTTGGCGGGCGCCCTGTTCCGAAAACGGGCTGTTGAAGACCCTCGGGTGGTTGGCCGTGAAAACGAGGGAATGAGATGGATCTATATCGGAACCGGTATTTCCACCGTCATCTTGTTCGCGCTCGTCCTGTATATGCTGGTCACGCTGAATACGGTCGCCAATCCAACACGCACGCCTGCATTGACCGTGACGGTCACCGGCTATGACTGGTGGTGGAAAGTCGAGTACGAAGATGGCGAGCCTGCACATCGCTTTGTCACTGCCAACGAAATCCATATTCCCGTCGGCCAGCCTGTTCTGGTCGAATTGAAAAGCGCGGATGTGATTCATGCCTTTTGGGCGCCGATGCTGGCCGGCAAAACGCAAATGATTCCCGGCCAGACCAATCGGCAATGGCTCGAAGCTGATGCCGAAGGCATCTATCGCGGGCAGTGCGTGCAGTATTGCGGCCTCCAGCATGCCCATATGGGTTTCGAAATTGTGGCGCAAAATCCGGCCGCTTTCCAGGCGTGGCAAGAATCACAACGAAGGGCCGCAGCGCCGGCTTCTGCTTCTGTTGCCGGCGCAGGTCAAAAATTGTTTATCGAGCACTGCGCCGGCTGCCATTCGGTTCGGGGAATCAACGCGGCCGGTGCGCATGGCCCCGATTTGACGCATCTGAATTCCCGCCGTCTGCTTGCCGGGGGATTATTGACCAATACGCCCGAACATCAGGTCGAATGGATTACCCATGCCCAGAAGCTCAAACCGGGCAACCGCATGCCCGGTTTTGAGCTGCCGCCCGGCGAAATCACCGCATTATCGGCATTTTTATCGACACTCAATTAGGAGCGCTGTCTATGAATGATGCAGTCGAAAGCACCTCCGATCGAACGCTCGCACGCGTGCCGGAAGTCGGCAGCGCCCCGCTCGGCTCGGCTGCGGAAAGACGCCTCTTCAAACTTTGGGAATCGGCGCCCGGTTGGCGCGGCTGGTTGTCCACCGTCGACCACAAAGAGATCGGCCTGCGCTATCTTTTCACCTCGTTCGGATTTTTGCTGATCGGCGGTATTGAAGCGTTGATCATGCGGGTGCAGCTTGCAGGACCCGACCAAAAGCTGTTGACGCCGGATCAGTATAATCAATTGTTCACGATGCACGGCGTAACGATGATTTTCCTGTACGCGCTGCCGGTGCTGTCGGGATTTTCGAACTACCTGTGGCCGCTGCTGCTGGGTTCGCGTGATATGGCGTTTCCCCGGCTCAATGCGCTCTCGTATTGGCTTTACCTGTTTGCCGGCATCTTTCTCTACGCCAGCTTTCCTGTGGGGGAAGCCCCGAATGCCGGCTGGTTCAACTATGTGCCGCTCGCCGGCCTGGAATTCAACACCGGCCCGAATATCGACGTCTATGCGCTCGGCATGGTGCTGCTCGGCATTTCGACGACTGTCGGCTCGATCAACTTCATCGTCACACTGTTCCGAATGCGCGCGCCGGGCATGTCGATCGACAAGGTGCCAATTCTGGTTTGGGGAACCCTGACGGCTTCGGTCGCCAACGTGTTCGCGGTGCCTTCGGTCAGCCTCGCTTTTTTTCTCTTATGGCTGGACCGGCACTCGAGCACGCATTTCTTCGATGTGCTCAACGGCGGCAAGCCCATGCTGTGGCAGCATTTGTTCTGGATGTTCGGCCACCCGTGGGTGTATGTGGTCGTGCTTCCCGCGATGGGGATCGTTTCCGACGCGCTGCCGACTTTTTGCCGGCGCCCGCTTGTGGGGTACGCGGCGGTGGCATTGTCGACAATGGCGACGATGCTGCTGGGCTTCGGCGTCTGGATTCATCACATGTTCGCCACTGGTCTGCCGACGCTGGCCCTGTCGTTTTTCGGAGCCACCAGCCTGGCGATATCGATCCCGAGCGGGGTCGCGGTGTTTGCCTGGATCGCGACGATCTGGCTCGGGCGGCCGGTTTTTCGCACTCCCTTCCTGTTTTTTGCGGGTTTCGTGCTCCTGTTTGTGATCGGCGGACTTTCCGGCGTCATGACAGCGGCGGTGCCACTCGATTTGCAGTTGAATGATACCTATTTCATCGTAGCTCATCTGCATTACGTCCTGCTCGGCATCAATGTATTTCCGGTCGTTGGCGGCATCTATTACTGGTTCCCGAAATTTTTCGGTCGCATGATGAACGAAACCTGGGGAAAATGGAGTTTCTGGGTCATGTTCATCGGCTTCAACCTGGGCTTCTTTCCGATGCATATAGCCGGCCTTTTGGGCATGCCGAGGCGGATCTATACCTACGCTCCGAACATGGGCTGGAATATGATCAATCTGGTCACTTCGATCGGCTCATTCATCTTTGCGGCCGGCATTTTGATCTTTCTGATCAATTTCGTTATCAGCCTGAAGCGCGGCGCTATCGCTGGAGTCAATCCCTGGGATGGGCCAACCCTGGAGTGGGCAGTTCCTTCTCCGCCACCCGCTTATAATTTTGCGGTGATTCCGTTTGTCGCGAGCCGCCATCCGTTATGGGAAGACCGGCTCGATGCCGAAGGAGAACGCTCCAGTCTTCAGGAAGGTTATTTATTGATGGAGGGGAGAGAAACCCTTGGCACGACGCCGCTCGATGCCCACCCGGACATCATCCTGAAGATGCCGGAGGATACCTATACGCCGTTATTTTTGGCGCTGTTTAGCGCCTTGGGATTCGCCGGCTTGCTGCTGGATTGGAACTGGTTTGCCTTGTTGATGACCGCCGCGGCCGGCCTGTCGCTGGCGGTCTGGATGTGGCCAAGGCGTAGCCTGGTTCAGCGCGTACCGGCCGGTCACCTTATCAGGGAGGCAGGGCATGGCTAAAGTGATGCCGGTTGAAAAACCGTTGCCTGTAGGTAGTGCGGGCAACCGCTCGGGCGGCTGGTGGGGTGTGATGGCGCTGATTGCAACCGAAGGTTCGTTGTTCGTCTATCTGCTTTTCAGCTACTTTTACCTCGGCTCTCAGACCGAGCAGCCCTGGCCGCCGGGGGGGTTGCCGGGCTTGCGGATACCCGGCATCAATACGCTACTCTTGTTGAGCAGCAGCGGGTTCGTATGGGCGAGCGAACGATGGCTGCGCAATCGACAGCCGCATTGGAGCCTGGCGTCGATGGGGATAGCATCGCTGTTGGGCGCAGCCTTCGTATTGATCCAGCTTAATGAATGGCAAAAGAAGCCTTACGATATGAACTCCCATCTGTATGGCTCGCTGTATTTCACGATTACCGGATTTCATCTGCTGCACGTGGCGTTAGGGCTCGCCATTTTGATCCTGCTGCTGATCTGGATAGCCCTCGGCTATTTCGACCACAGGCGCTACGCGGCGGTCACGATCGGCGGCTTGTACTGGCACTTTGTCGATGTGGTCTGGCTGTTCGTGTTTTCCACCTTGTATCTGTTGCCGTATCTGTATTAGGCAGGACAAGATATGAGCCCGGTATCCGAATTTCCATCGCGAACCGCCCCATACCCAGGCCGCCCAGAACGGCCCTGCAAGCTGCGCCTCCTGCTCGCACTAGTCGGGGCGCCGTCCGCATGGCTGATTCAGCTCATCGTGAGCGAACCGCTAGCCGCGTATGCCTGTTTTCCTTATCAGGTGCCGTTGTCCGCGCCGATTTGGGAGAAATTGCCAGTTCTTCTCGCGGCGATCAGCTTGATATGCCTTGGCGTGGCGCTCTTCTCGGGATACCTCGCCTGGAAGTCATGGCATGAACTAGCGCATGAGCCGGAAGAACACGGGAAAGAGATCGCCGAGGTAAAATCGGGACGGCCCCGGTTTCTGATAATACTCGGCTTGATGTCGAGTTTTATCTTTATCGTTGCGGTTGTCTTCAATGCCTGCGCCGTTTTGTTGGTGCCTTTGTGCAATTCCGGGTGGTAACGGCCATGACAGTCAGATCGCTCGCAGCCTTAAAACGAACGGTAACCGCCGCCGGCCTAATGTTATTCGCCGGCATGGTGACGGCACAGTCCTTAGAATCCGCGAGCATCAGCCGGGGGGCCTATCTGGCCAGGGCCGGCGATTGCATTACCTGCCATACGGCCGGACCGGAAGCCGCGCCGTTTGCCGGAGGACTTCCGATCAATTCGCCTTTCGGCATCATTTACTCGACGAATATTACGCCGGACCCGATGCATGGCATCGGCAGCTACACCTTGAACGATTTCGAACGCGCGGTCCGCAACGGCATCGCCAGAGACGGCCGGCGACTGTACCCGGCAATGCCTTATCCCTCGTTTTCTTCAATTACCGACCCAGACATTCAGGCGCTCTACGATTATTTCATGGCTGAAGTGGCGCCGGTCGATCACAAACCGCCGGAAACACGGCTGCCTTTCCCGTTCAATATCCGTTTCAGCCTGTTTTTCTGGGATTTAGCCTTCGTTAAAGATGAGCCCTTCCAACCGCGGGGCGACCGTGATGCCGATTGGAATCGCGGCGCTTATCTGGTGCAGTCGCTTGGCCATTGCGGCGCCTGCCATACCCCGCGCGGATTAGCCTTTCAGGAGGTGGCCTATTCCGAAAACTCCCCGCTGTATTTGAGCGGCGCGGTCGTAGATAACTGGTTTGCGGCGAATCTGAGAGGGGACCATGCTTCCGGCCTGCAACGCTGGCCGGAGTCGGACATTGTAGAGTTCCTGAAAGCCGGCCATAGCGGGGGCGGCACGGCGTTCGGCAGTATGACCGATGTGGTCGAGAACAGCATGCAATATTTGCGTGAGGACGATTTGGAAGCAATCGCCCATTATCTGAAATCGCTTCCCGCTCGCGGCGAAAAATCTTCCTATGCTCCCGACCGCCCGGACGTCGCGGTCAAGTTTGCGGCATTGAAGAGCGGCGCTGTCGAGCTGCCTGGCGCCGGTCTTTATCAATCATTCTGTGCGAAATGTCATCAGCTAACCGGAAACGGCAAAGCCGGCGAGTTTCCGAAACTCGCCGGAAATTCGATCGTGCTTTCCGAAAACGCGACTTCGCTGGTCAGGCTGCTGCTCGAAGGGAGCAAGACTCCCGAGACGAAAGCCCGTCTGAAAACACATGAAATGCCCAGTTTCGCTGCGAAATTTAACGACCGACAGATTGCCGAGGTCCTGAGTTTTATCCGCCACAGTTGGGGCAACGCCGCCTCTCCGGTCACGGCGCGGCAAGTGGCATCGCTGCGGAGCGCGCTGCAAAAGAACCCTTAAAAAGCCGCTCGATACTGAGGGCGCAGGTCGTGTTCCAAAGACCTTGCCCTCTATTGCCGACTCGGCTTGTCATTAAATCCTGGGGATCGGCTGCTGGTAGTTGAATTCGGCAGCAGAATAGGATCGACCTCGGTGTCGGGCATCCCATAGAAGAACAGGGTGCGAACCGGAAATCCGTCGCCGACCCCATGGAATTGACCTTTACGCACAATTCGATGTAACTGTTTCATCAGTGGGAGCCGGGATTTAGCCGACTCATGAAAGCCGTTGAATAACGTACAGTGAGGATAATAAGCGTGTATGTCGGATTCATGATTTTTCGGTAAGTCCTTCTCCCTTTGAGGCTTTATTGATATTAATTTGATGAAGCACTCGGTATTCATACCAATTGAACGCCAACAATAAAGCGGTAAAGTAGGTACGCTAGACGGATTTTTATAAGGAATCGTAAAATTTTGTGGGGGTTCTAATGAAAACGGTATTTTTCTGCCTTATTCAAGCATGTCTTCTATCTTTCGCTTCCTTTGCGCAGGCCAAGGGCCAGATCAGCGTGATGACGCTCAACCAATATTTGGGTGCGGATCTGGCCCCCATTATTTCGACTGTCGATCCCGGTGCTTTTAATCAAGGACTGGTGGCCGTTCTGACGCAGACCGCAAAGAGCGACTTTCGCGCGCGAGCCCGTGCCCAGGCCAGAGCCATCGCTTCACGATTGCCTGACGTTTTGGCCTTGCAGGAAGTCTGGGAGCTGCGATGTCAGGATTTTGATGGGAACCCTACAACCGGTTGCGAGGATCCCCAGATTGCTGATGCGTTCACCGATCATCTGGCACTGACGCTGGCGGCTTTGAAAAAGAAGGGTGTCAAATACAAAAAAGTGGCCCTGGTCAAAAATCTCGATCTGGAAAAAATCAATGTGCTGGGGGCTCCAGTCGCGGGTCTTCCGTTCGTTATTCATGATGTGCCGGCGTTCTTGGTCGCGGTTGACCGGGACGCCATTCTGGTCCGTGAGCGTATCACTGCTCAGCCGGTTGTTTTGCCACAAGCGTTATGTGCAAACCCTTCGATTGACGGCTGCAATTATCAAATCGCTGCCGAAGCGATAACGCCGGCAGGGCCATTACGTATTGAAAGAGGGTTTATCGCGATCGATGCAAACATTGCCGGCAAGGATTACCGGATATTCAATACGCATTTGGAAGTAAAGGGTGAAGACCTGAAGCCGCCACTGCCATTATTTACCGCCTTTCAGGCGGCCCAGGCTGACGAATTGATTAGAACCATAGGATTTTTGGCAACGGCGGACAAAAAAACGCTATTGCTTGGCGATATGAATTCGTCCCCGGACCAGCAAAGTCCTGCTCCCGGGATTGTCACACCCTATCAACAATTCGCGGCAGCTAATTATTTGGATATTTGGACGTTACGGCCCGGGGATTTGCCGGGTTACACCTGTTGCCAGGACGAGAATTTACTAAACCGGAAACCGTCGCTGGAAGAACGTATCGATATGATTCTTTCTGTGGATAATCCTGAAAACGCCAAAAAAATCCGTGTGATTGGCGATAATGCCTCAACCAAAGCCACATCACACGGCTTGCGCCTGTGGTTTTCCGATCATGCGGCTGTCGCCGCTAAATTACAGTTCTAGCGGGAAAGCTTTTTATCGATGTCCTCCGAGAGACTGCAATACAATCGGATAAAAATCCGGTCGCTGGAGGATGCGCCTGTCGCTGCGTTTCGGGAAGGGCGCGGCGCACCGCATTGCCTGGTGTGGCTTCCAACTCTCTAAAATGTAACTTCAGACATGCTCATGAGAAAAGAATGGAAGCATTAGCCCATATTCCAACCGTTGCCCATGCCATTCAACAAGCTGTCGCTCCTGTCTTTCTACTGACCGGCATTGGTTCGATTTTGAGCGTGCTGGCCGGACGTCTCAGCCGAGTGGTGGACAGGTTCCGCCTGCTGAATGAAAGGAAGGGCGACGCGACGACACAACAGCGGGATGAAATGCGCACATTATCGCGGCGGGCGCGCTGGATTCATTGGGCAATCACCTTGTGTACGCTGTCCGCCCTGTGTATTTGCTTGTCGATCGCTGCGCTGTTCATCGGCGCCGAATTACGCGTCGACCTGCCTGGGGCGGTTGCCCTGCTTTTCGTCGCCGCAATGCTGGCGCTGATCAGCGGCCTTTTGTGTTTTCTTCGGGAAATCGCGCTGGCGACCGGGGTGCTCGACGTTCGAAAGTATTAATTTACTGCAGCCCTTCCCGACGCATCATTCAATGCGTCAGGGAGGGCCATGAAGCTTCCTTTCCTTAGGGCAGTACTCCTATTACTTTTTCTTTCTTTTTTTAGAAACAGGCTTGCTGATGACCGGCTCATTATCCGCAATATAAGCGGAGCCCTTGGCACGAAGCTGGCCAGACAATTGCTTGACGGTGTCGTTCATCGCCGCGCGGGTGGCCTGGCCCAAGGCGCTGGCTGCGAATGCGCTTTCGCCCCCACCAATTCCAAATACCGATATACCGCTGCTGGCCGACTCGGCGCTAAAACTGCCGTGAGAGACGATAGTACCAATCATTCGGCCGCTTTGAGGTTCAACAACCTGTAAATCCAGTCCCACGGCGCCGGTGCGTCGAGCTTTGGTGTTTTCCCAGGTAGGGTTCGCTGCCGAAATCGCCGCACCCGCAATGCCTGCGCCCGGCGTGCCTGAAATCGCGCCCGCGACTCCGAGGACTGTGCCGGCCCAGCCCAGCGAACCGCCTTTCCGTTCGTTATTGGCTTCGGCTACTTCACTGAATTCGGTGATGGTACCCTTGATCACGAAAGGTCCTGCTTCGCCAGAGCGCAACAGCTTGGATGGATTATCGGCATGTTTCAGGTAATGATCGTAATCGATCACTACGACATTGCCCGAGTTGCCGAGCGCGCTCAATAACTGCGCGGCGATTCCCTTTCCGACCTTATCGCTCATGCCCTGCAGAGGCGCTTCATAAGCCGTAGGAGCGGGACTGCCGCCGCGAGGCCCAATCCACCCGAACGGCCCCCAGCCGTAATAATTGCCGTTTGATTGGCCGCTGCTGGGAGGAGGGCCGCCCGCAGCGCCGTCGGCACCGACTTGCAGCGGCTCAACCGTTACCACATACATGGGCTGCGAGGAGTCGAAAGGAATTCGAACGGTTTCGACCTGCATCGAAGTCGGAGCTGTCGACGTGGCTTGTACCGATGACTTGTCCACCGTGGCGGCGCAACCAGCGATAAGCGTCGCGGTAATGCCGGTCAAAAAAACGCTTGATTTCATAATCTCCCCCGTGAAATAAGAATATCAGGACCTCCCCGAGGTTTACGGGGAAGCTAAGTGCCGATACGCAAGCTCTAGCAATCATAGATTAACATTGCCAAGTATGCACAGCAATGAACCACCTTCGGGTTTATTTCGGGCTCTGAAATCGATTCGAAGCCCGCTGGGCTGGTTGGCAGGCCATTACGTTTAAAATCGCTAGGATTGGCTTTGTGAGCAGGGGGAATCGGAGTATTTTCGGTGCAATCCTGTATCTAGCGAATAAATTATCGTCCGTAGTAACCGCGGTAGGGATTGCCCTGCCAGGATCGATTTTGTTCAAAACGTCTTTCCCGATAATTATCATCGTCATCGTCGTCGTCATTTCCCTGATAGCCTTGGCCGTAATCGTACTGTCCAGAGTAGCCCGGATAATTCTGTTGGCCATACCCGTTTGGATAATTCGATCCATAGCCTTGCGCAGGATAGCCACCATCATACTGCCCATTTTCACCATAGCCGGTACCATAGGGATAATAGGCTTGAGAATAGCAACCGGTTTGTGCCAGAAACAGGAATAAGATCGAGCCAGGAAGCAGGCATTTTACGGATTTTCTTTTCATATGCGTCCTCCAGTAGGATTTATCGTTATCCTATCCTGTACTACCTTAATTTCTACTGAACGGCACTGGGTTAAGAGTGACCCGGTTTTATGAATGCTTGAAGTTTATTCAAAAGATCAGGTGAAGGTTCCGCTAAACTTGGACTAACCATGTCAAAAATCATTACAGTGACAGCCAACACCGCAATCGATTGGGTGATCGAAACAGATGGGCTAGGCGATCAGGATAATCTCATCGCGAAAGAAAGCTGCGAATTCGCCTGCGGCAAGGGCATCAATGTTGCAAAGGCGGTCGAGTCGCTCGGTTATCCTGTTATTTGTCTGGGATTTGCAGGTCACCAATCGAGCGGTTTATTCAATGAACTGAACTCCGATCTGCTGTATGTCGACTTGATCGCAGTCGAAGGCAAGACCCGAACCAATATCACGCTGAGCGACCGAACGGCAGGTCGAGAGACGCATATTCGAACGTCCGGTTATCGGGTAACGCCCGAGGATTGCAGACAACTGGCCGAAAAATTAGCCAATTCGACAAAAGCCGGCGATATCGTGATCTTGACCGGCAGCCTTCCTGCCGGGGCGCCCAACGATTTCTACCGGACTGTGATCGACATTTGCCACGAAAAGTCCGCTATTACTTTTTTGGACAGCAGCGGGCAAAGTTTGGCCGAAGGAATCAGGTCCAGGCCGAACCTGATTAAACCGAATTTGCAGGAACTGGAAGAGTTGATCGGCCATCCATTAACCAATGACCCGGATGTGCAGGAGGCGGCGCGCTCGCTGCTCGGACAGGGGATCTTGCGCCTTTGTGTTTCGCAGGGTGAGAGAGGCGCCATTGCGGTTGATGAAGTGCGTGCGTTTGCGGCTTTCGCCAAGCACGACCCTGCTGAAACAATGACCCAGGTCGGATGCGGCGATGCCTTGGTCGCGGGACTGGCGGTAGGCATGCTGCGCCGCTTGCCGTGGGAGGACTGCGTCAGATGGGGCATCGCCTGCGGTACGGCGAATCTGTATTCGCCCGAGCCTGGGCGTTTCACCAAAGACAGGGCTGATGAAATCAGCCGACAGATCGAGATTATTCCGCTTCAATCCGGCTCAGGCTAATGTGAAAGCGGTAATTTCATACTGCAGATGCGGCAATAATTAGCATCCTTTTCATGACCGGTGTGCCGGCACCGTGGACAAGTTCTGTTATCAGACTTGTCCTGCCTTTTCATTTCCTTGGATAATTCCGCCGTGAATATGCCGGTCGGCACGGCAATGATCGCATAGCCGATAATCATTACCACCGCGGAGACGGCGCGGCCCAGATCGGTCTTGGGGGTAATGTCTCCGAAGCCGACCGTAGTCAGGGTCACGACCGACCAGTAGATACTGACCGGTATGTTCGTGAACCCGTTCTCGGGCCCTTCGATCACATACATCACCGACCCGAACACGATCAGCAGCGTAGAGATCGTGAACATGAAAATGGTAATCTTGAGCCGGCTGGCACGCAGTGCATTGACCAGAAGATTGGCCTGGTTGATAAAGCGGACCAGTTTCAGCACCCGGAATACGCGCAGCACTCTCAGTACGCGTATCACCAGCAGATAGTGGGAGCCGGGAAAGAAGAGGCTCAGGTAGGAAGGCATGATCGACATCAGGTCGATGATGCCGTAAAAACTGCCGATATACTTGATCGGTTTGTGGATGCAGAAGATGCGCAGGAGGTATTCTAGCGTGAACAGAATCGTAAAAAACCATTCCGCAGCATAAAGCTGATCTCCATACTTCTGATTGATTTCGACGACGCTGTCCAGGATGATCGTCAATACGCTGGCCAGGATCAGGATCATCAGCGTGATATCAAAACCTCTGCCTGCCGGCGTGTTGGCTTGATAGATAATCTGGTACATCGAATGGCGCCAGCTTTCTATGCGTAGTTTCATACTGTTTGAAATAGGTTTCTGAATGATTCAGCGATTATGGTGTCACAGGGAGAGTGCGGTGACAATTTTAGTCATGATACCGTTTTTCTTTAACCTCCTTTTGTCGATCACCCAACGATTGATCCGGCGTTGGAAGCGGAAAGGAGTGAGCATTATTTCAAATGGTCTCACTGCTGTATTCATAGGAATTCTCAGGTTTCATGTCTCCGTTATGAAACAAAATTAGTTTCAATTGAGACATTCTAGGACTCTTAATGGCATAGAGCAGCCTTGAGGGGAGGTATGATTTACCAAAATCAGGATGACGAGGGAGTGGCATGCTCTTTGCTGATTTAAAAACTGAAGGCAGTGCTAAAGCTTATTCAGTTCCTCCATCCTCACCTTCTTCTGAAAGGCTCAGCCGATCAAGGAGAAGGTATTTTTTATAGCAGCTATCTAAATGATGAGTAACCGAATCCGAATTTAACGCCTCAGGGCCGATTTTTTCGCATTGGCTTTGCTTAATAACCAATCGTAGGCTTTGTATGCTAAACCTGGGCAGATTATTTTGCCTTTGCCGTAAAAAGCGGGATCCAGCCGACAATGTCAATCTGGCGCATGATCTTACGCTGGCGCTCTTAATAAAATTTTGTTTGTTGGGCATTTTATGGTGGAGTTTCTTCGCGGGGAAAAAAGTCCCGATTGATGCCGGCCAAACCGCACATACACTGCTGAATACTCCAATGACTCATTTACAGGAGAAGCCTTGATGATTATTGATGAGGTGGTTCAACTGTCGCGGCTGCAATTTGCGCTGACCGCACTGTATCATTTTTTATTCGTGCCTCTGACGCTTGGTTTGGCGTTTTTGCTGGCGATCATGGAGTCGGTATACGTGATGACCGACAAGCAGATTTATAAGGATATGACCCGTTTCTGGGGCAAACTGTTCGCGATCAATTTCGCGATGGGTGTGACGACCGGCATTACGCTCGAGTTTCAATTCGGCACCAACTGGGCCTATTACTCGCATTATGTCGGCGATATTTTCGGCGTGCCGTTGGCGATCGAAGGGATGATGGCGTTTTTTCTCGAATCGACCTTCGTCGGCTTATTCTTCTTCGGCTGGGAACGCTTGAGCAAAGTGCAGCATGTATGCACCACCTGGCTACTGGCGCTGGGCACCAGTCTCTCGGCGTTGTGGATTTTGATCGCAAACGCGTGGATGCAGAATCCGGTTGGGGCGGAATTCAATTACGAAAGAATGCGGATGGAGTTGGCCAGCTTCGCCGACCTGTTTTTCAATCCGGTCGCCCAGGTCAAGTTCGTTCATACGGTGGCAGCAGGCTATGTGACCGGCTCAATGTTCGTGCTCGGGATCAGCGCCTGGTATATGCTGAAAAACCGCGATCTCGCCTTCGCGAGGCGCTCGTTTCGGATTGCATCCGGTTTCGGCCTGGCCTCGGTACTCTCAGTGATCGTTCTCGGTGACGAAAGCGGCTATACGATCGGCGAGGTTCAACAAGTCAAGCTGGCTGCGATCGAGGCCGAATGGGAAACCCAAAAACCCCCGGCATCATTTACCTTGTTCGGCTTTCCGAATGAGGAAACGATGCACACCGACTATGCGATCCGGTTTCCTTGGGTGATGGGCTTGATTGCCACCCGCTCCACCGATGAGCCGGTGCAAGGGCTGAAAGACATTCTGAACAGTAATCGGCAGCGGATCAAAAACGGAATGATCGCGTACAAAAATCTGCAAATTCTCCGACAGGATAAAACCAACGAGGCCGCGAAAGCGCAGTTTGAGGCGTACAAGGCGGATCTGGGGTATGGCCTGCTGCTGAAACGCTATGCGCCCAATGTGGGCGATGCGACAGAGGAAGAGATCGAAGCTGCGACCCGCCATTCGATACCAAAAGTCGCGCCGATCTTCTGGAGTTTCCGAATCATGGTATTGTGCGGCGTCACGATGCTGTTCATTTTTGCCGCGGCATTTTATTTCAACGCCAAGCGCACGGCTCACAGCAAGCGCTGGCTGCTGCGGCTGGCCTTTTATGGCATTCCGTTGCCATGGATTGCCTCCGAACTGGGGTGGATTGTGGCCGAGTATGGCCGTCAGCCCTGGACGATCGCCGAAATTCTGCCGACCCATCTAAGCAGTTCGAGTCTTAGCGTGGAGCAGTTATATCTGAGTCTGGCGGGTTTCGGTATTTTTTATACGGTGCTCTTGGCGATCGAGCTGTTTTTGATGGTCAAATATGTGCGCCTGGGACCCAGCAGCCTGCATACCGGACGCTATCATTTTGAACGGGAGGGCATCGGCCATGCTTGATTTTGAATCTCTACGATTAATCTGGTGGGGCATTCTGGTCTTCTTGGTATGCGGCTTCGCGGTACTGGACGGCTTCGATCTCGGCATCGGCATCCTGCTGCCATTTCTGGGAAAAACCGACGACGAGCGCCGGGTCATGCTGAATACAGTCGGACCGACCTGGGAAGGCAGCCAGACCTGGCTGATTACGCTCGGCGGCATCAGTTTCGGCGCCTGGTCCCTGGTGTATGCGGCGTTTTTCTCCGGGCTTTATACCGGCCTCTTGGTGCTGTTGTTTGCGCTGTTCCTGCGTCCCGTCGGTTTCGACTACCGCAGTAAACTGACCGACCCGCGCTGGCGTAGCGCCTGGGATTGGGCTCTGTTCGTGGGCGGTCTGGTGCCGGCGACAGTATTGAGTCTTGCGGCCGGCAACCTGATCATGGGCTTGCCGTTTCGGCTGGATAACGATTTACGATCGATTTACTCAGGCAGCTTTTGGGATTTGTTCCATCCTTTCGCGCTGCTTTGCGCAATGACCGGCGTGGCGTTGTTTACTTTGCACGGCGCGGTGTTTTTGCGCTGGCGCACCGAAGGCGAACTGGCGGAACGCGCCCTGCGGGTCATCCGCTGGAGCAGCCTAGCGTTTGCGGCCGGTTTCGTACTGGCCGGGATTTGGGTAAGCTTGGGCGTGGACGGCTACCGGATTGTTTCGGCTATCGATCCTACCGTGGCCGCAAATCCTTTGGTAAAAACGGTCAGTAAGGCACCGGGGTTGTGGCTGAATAATTACCGGATCAATCCCTGGCTGCTCGCGGCGCCGCTGGGTGCATTGGCCGGGACGTGGCTGGTCGGCAAATGCAGCGCCGGGCGCCATCACGGAACGGCTTTCATCGTCAGCAGTCTGGTGGTGATCGGCGCGATCGTGACCGCAGGCGGCTCGATGTTTCCATTCCTCATGCCGTCGAGTACACACCCGCAAAGCAGTTTGACGGTTTGGGATGCGAGTTCGAGCCAATATACGCTGCAATTATTGTTTGCCGCCACAGTGGCGCTGATGCCCATCGTGCTGGCCTATACGATCTGGGTGTATCGGGTGCTGCGCGGCAAGGTGACGGTCGAACAGATTCGCGGCAATGAACATACTCTTTATTAGCAGAGGTGCATCATGTGGTATTTTGCATGGATTTTAGGAGTAGGACTGGCTTGTGCGCTGGCGATAATCAATGCGATGTGGCTGGAATTGGGCGATGATGCCGATTCGGAAGTATGAGTTTTAGAATTTTTTCCTGACATTTCGGTCTTTTACGGACAAATAAATCGCAAATGAACTTGAAAAATTATTGACTATTTAGTAGAATTCGCAGTCTTTTTTATTGATTCTTTAAAAGCAAGACCGAACTTACGATGAAAACATTTAGTGCAAAACCTGCAGAAGTTAAGCGCGATTGGTACGTGGTTGATGCGGAAGGGAAGACGCTTGGCCGTCTTGCTTCTGAGATTGCACGTCGTCTGCGCGGCAAACACAAGCCCGAATATACGCCGCACGTTGATACCGGCGACTACATCATTGTCGTGAATGTCGAAAAAATCGGCGTCACCGGCAATAAAGAAAAGGACAAATTGTATCACCACCACACCGGCTATATCGGGAACCTGAAGACCGTCAGCCTGGGTAAGTTGAGAAAAACTTTTCCTGACCGCATCCTGAACACCGCCGTCAAAGGCATGCTGCCTAACAATCCATTAGGCCGCGCGATGTTCAAGAAATTGAAAGTTTATGCCGGTCCGGAACACGATCATCAGGCACAACAGCCTAAAGTATTAGAATTTTAAGCGAGTAATCCATGGCAGCAGCTCAATATTACGGAACAGGTCGTCGTAAAAGTGCGGTAGCACGGGTCTACGCGACAAAAGGCACCGGCAAAATTACCATCAACCAAAAAACGATCGAAGAGTATTTCGGCCGCAAGACTGATCAAATGGTCTCTCGCCAGCCGCTGGAATGCGTCAATCTGGAAGGCGAATTCGACGTGAACGTTGTCGTTAAAGGCGGCGGCCCCTCCGGCCAAGCCGGTGCGATCCGTCACGGCCTGACCCGCGCGCTGATGGAGTATGACGAAACTTTGCGTCAAGCCTTGCGTAAAGCAGGCTATGTAACTCGCGACTCGCGTGTTGTTGAACGTAAAAAAGTCGGCTTGCACAAAGCCAGAAAACGCCCTCAATACTCCAAACGTTAATCGTTCGGTATTGTTGCGAGTGGCTCGACCGCTCATCAAAAGAGGCTGCATCTCATCGGATGCAGCCTTTTTTATTGTTATAAATTACTGAAAAACCAAATCATTCTCAGATGCTCATCGGAGTTATGACAAATTGTCATAATTTTGTAATGTGGCGCATTGTATAGTGCTCGATTAAGTTCACAATTCCTCAATGAAAATTTCCGTTGTCGTTCCTGTCCATAATGAAGCTGGCAATATATTGCCGCTAATCGAAGAAATCGAAAAAGTAATGACTCAGGCGGAAGCTTATGAAATCATCTACGTCGATGACGGCAGCCGCGACCGTACCGAAGCCGAACTGAAAGAAGCAATGGGGCGCTTTAAATCATTACGAATCATTCGGCATCGGCAAAGCTGCGGCCAAAGCACCGCGGTACGCACCGGCGTCAAGGCAGCCATTTACCCTTGGGTCGCGACATTGGACGGAGATGGGCAAAACGATCCCGCCGATATACCCCGCTTATATGGCGTACTGGAGGAAAAAAGCCTCACAATCGCCAATCTATGGATGGTTGCAGGCTGGCGGAACAAGCGCTACGATTCCAAGTGGCGCCTGTTTTCATCCAAATTTGCCAATACGGTCAGGTCCGGCCTGCTAGGCGACAACACCCCGGATAGCGGCTGTGGCCTTAAAGTATTCGCCCGGGATAAATTTTTGGATCTGCCCTATTTCGATCATATGCATCGGTTTTTACCGGCGCTGGTGCTGCGGGCCGGCGGCTCAGTCATTTCAGAGCCGGTGAATCATCGTTCTCGTAACGTGGGCGTTTCCAACTACGGAACGCTCGATCGCCTGTGGGCGGGCATCACCGATTTACTCGGTGTAATATGGCTACAAAAACGTGCAAAATTACCGGAGGTAACCGAAATTGAACCTGGATAAAGAAACCTTTTGGCTGGCCATCGGCTTTGTCGGCCAAGCCCTATTTTCCGCACGCTTTGTGGTGCAATGGATCAAAAGCGAAAAGGAGAAAAAGAGCGTGTTCCCGATCGCATTCTGGTATTTCAGCATCGGCGGCGGCATCACCTTGCTGGCTTATGCGGTTTACCGGCAAGACCCGGTTTTTATTATCGGACAGGCCAGCGGCTTATTTGTTTATCTCCGTAATCTGTATTTTGTGATCTACGAACGCAGACAACTCAACGCCTGAGTTTCCCTCAAAATCCGTCATGCACGGGTCAACCATGTATCATTTTCTACCCGTCAAAACCTGGATATTCGTAATCTGGGCTATCTTAGTCGGTCTCGGTCTCTATGCCAGGCCCTTGCTACCGGTCGACGAAACCCGGTACGCAGCGGTAGCCTGGGAAATGTGGCAGCGCCACGATTTTCTGGTGCCCCACCTGAACGGCGAGCTTTACAGCCACAAACCGCCGCTTTTGTTCTGGCTGATGCAGTTGACCTGGCTGCTGTTCGGCGTCAATGATTGGTCGTTACGGCTTATTTCTCCCCTGTTTGCGCTCGGCACCGTGTATTTGACTGGCGCGATGGCTCGCGTAATGTGGCCCGAACGCAAGGCGATCGCCGACATGGCCCCGATCATGCTGCTGGGTTCCGGTTTCTGGATTGTCTTCAGCACGCTGACCATGTTCGACATGATGTTGGCTTTTTTTGCCGCGCTAGGCATTTACAGTTTATTGAAACTGGCTCATGCCGGACTGACCCTGCCGCGCTGGCTACTGCTGGGCGTTGCGATCGGCGGCGGGGTTCTGTCCAAAGGCCCGGTGATTCTGCTGCATTTATTGCCGGTAGCCTTGTCGGCCCCCTGGTGGCAAGGCGACTCCCAGCCCGGATCCTACTGGCGGCATTGGTATACCGGCCTCGTATTCAGCATTCTGCTGGGCGCCGCGATCGCACTATGCTGGGCAATCCCGGCCGGGATCGCGGGCGGAGAAGTTTACCGGAATGCGATTTTCTGGGGACAGACTCAGGGTCGTCTGGTCGAATCGTTCGCGCATAATTTGCCTTGGTGGTGGTATGCGCAATTTATGCCGCTCCTATTATTACCCTGGTTATTGATGAAACCGATTTGGCAGGGGCTGAAAACGTTGAGCCTGAAGGACACAGGATTGCGTTTTTGTGCGGCCTGGGGCGTGCCGTTGTTTATCGTGTTTTCCTTGATCAGCGGCAAACGCATACATTACCTGCTGCCGATGTTTCCTTTATTGGTTTTGGTCCTGGCCAGAGCTACAGAAGAAATTCATCATCGTCAAATCGATTGGCAGCGCCCTAATCAATGGGGGGCGGTCTTATTGGCGCTGATCGGCAGCGTAATGGTGATCGCGTCCCGGCTCAACGGCTTAACGCCTCGCTACGCCGAACTGGCGCTATTGTCTCCGCTGTGGGGCATTTGCTTATGGATTGTTGCGGTCTGGTTGTGGAAATATCAGGCCCGAAGCGCTCAGGAGTCGATCTTTACTGTCAGCATCGCTACAGTCCTCACGCTGCTGGTGATCTCTTCGGCATTTTTTTCGGTCAGAGGCGATCGTTTCGACATGCGATCGACGGGAGCAACCGTTGCCGAGATTTTGAACCAAAACAAAGAAGTAGCGTATCTGAACGATGTCTATCACGGCGAATACCAATTCAGCGGGCGATTGACGAAACCGATCACGACTTTTTCTTCTTTAAAGCAACCCCGGCAATGGATGCTGGAGCATCCGGACGATTACTTGCTGATCAATTATCAAAACGATGCCGATTTGCCGGCACAATTTCCGTATTATCATCATCCCTATAAGGGCCAGAATGTGGCGCTGATACCGGTTGATGCATTCTTGAAAAATCCGGAGTTCAAACAGATCTTAGCGCGATGAGACATTAAGCTCGCACGCATTGCAGAGGCTATTTATATAAAAAAGCCCGCCCTTCCGAAGAAGCGCGGGCTTTTTATTCGGCTGACACCTTTCGTCTCGCTTTCAGTCCGCGTCTGGGGCGCAGCCTATTTCCAGATCGTGACGATATTCGTGAAATCGTCGGTCCAGGGCTTCAGGCCGAAAGTGATCGGCAATTTCTGCCATTTGCCGAGCGTGCTGGTGCGCAACGGATCGAGTGTCTCCGGATTTCTCGCCATCACCACCCAATCGGTCGCCGCCACGAGCGGAATTTCCTGCTGCGGGACAAACTCCTGGATCAGCGCGTCATAATGAAGCTGCTTGGCGTGATCGGCCAGTACTTTCTTCAACGCCAGATGCCGGTTAGTAATGTGCAGCGCGAGGATGCCGTTCGGCTTCAGTTTTTTGAAATACAGCTGAATCGCTTCCTGAGTCAATAAATGCGTCGGAATCGAATCGGAGCTGAACGCGTCGATGATATAGAGATCGAACTTCTGGTCCGGATCTTTTTCGAGCGACAGCCGCGCATCGCCGACGCGCATGTTCACCTTCGGATTGCAGCGGCTGATATAAGTGAAATATTTCGGATTGCTCGCAACCTCGACGACTAACGGATCGAGCTCATAAAAAGTCCAGTTTTGCGTCGGTTTCGCGTAACAGTTCAACGTGCCTGCCCCAAGGCCGACGACGCCGATTTCCCAGTTTTGATCGACATTGTCGAAAACGCTGAATACTTGCCCGATCGGACCCGGCCGGCTGAAATAGGTCAATGGTGTCAAAGCATGGCTGGCGGTCAGGCGTTGCGCGCCGTGTTTGGTCGTCCCGTGATAGAACTCATGGAATTTTTCAGGCTCGCCCTGCTCATTGGTCAAGACGCTTTCCCTGACCGACAGCACGCCGAAGAAGGTGCGGTCCTGGTACAGCGTATTCGACAACAGGCCGTGCAGCCCCATCGTGAAAAAAATCAGCACGCCGGTCGACAGCGCCAGCGTCAGCGGCCGGCTCCTGAAAGCATACAGCAGGCCGGCCAGCACCAGCAGGCCGACACCGATCGTATCGAGATATTCCGGCAGATTCCCGACCCCCAGATACACCGCGATGCCGAACACCAGCAGCACGGCCGGAAACAGTGCCTGCTTCAGCCATTCGAACTTAGCGGTACCGATCGACAGCCTCAGCCCCGGACGCAGCAGCAAGGCGGCCACGATCATGATCGGGTATTCGTAAACGCCGTTAAAGATGAACGGCGCGACGAACGTGTTGAACATTCCGCCGAGCATGCCCGCAAAGGACATGATCAGATAATAATGGGTCAAGTGCCGGGTATGCGGCCGGGCCTTCGCCAGCTCGCCGTGGCAAACCATCACCGCGATGAAGAACGCAGTCAGGTGCAGGGCCAGATTGACCCAGTACGGAATGATCGCCGGATTGATGAACGAGTAGGCGATGAACGGCAGCAGCACCATCGGTTGCAGTTTGACCATCCACGGATGGACCAGGTCATGCCACTTGGAAAACACGATAATGAACGTCAACAGGTACAGCGTCAACGGAATGATCCACAGCAGCGGCACCGAGGCGATATCGGTGCTGATGAAGTTGGTCAGGCCGAGCAGCAGGCTGGAGGGTACGAAGGCCAGGGCCAGCCAATGCAGCTGAGTCAAAGGACTCAGCTCATCATCGCCGCTGTTTTCAGCGTCGACGATCGGATTGAGCTGATGTGACTTCCATAGCATAAATGCGCAGCCGGCAATCAACAGACACAACACGATGTAACCGATGCTCCAGTCGGCTCTCTGCCGGTCCAGACCGATATTCGGCTCCAGCAGGAACGGGTAGCTGAGCAACGCGATCAGGCTGCCGGCATTGCTGGCCGCATACAGATAATAAGGGTCATGACTGGTATGATGGCCGACATTCGCGAACCATTTCTGAATCAGGGGCGCGGTCGTCGAAACCACGAAAAAAGGCAGGCCGATCGCAATGAACAACGTCCAGAGCAGCCAGAGCGTCGGATTGCTTTCGGTAGGCGGCGCGGCGTTTTCCGGCATCGCGACCGGCAGCGCCAGAAAACTGACCAAGATCAACGCGCCGTGAATCAGTACCTGACGATGCGTATTCTGCCGGGTGGACAGCAGGTGCGCATACAAATAGCCGAGAAAAAGCAGCGTTTGATAGAACACCATGCAGGTGTTCCAGACCGACGGCGACCCGCCCAGCAAGGGCAGCAGGATTTTTCCGAACATCGGCTGCAGCACGAACATCAATGACGCGCTGGCAAACAGGGTGGCGGCAAACAAAAAGATCAGGGATAAACGGCGATCGTTCGAGTTTTCTAAAGACGGACTCATAGTGGTTTAAAGCGGTTCGCTATAATTATTATTTTTCGAGCCGCTAATGATAAAGCATTTGGCCGCGAATGAGGCACTTTAATCCGAGATTGCGGTAAAAATTGGCCGGTGACGAAGCCGGCCGGCTAATCTTTCCCGAACGCAGTCTGTCGCGGTATTAATGCGCTTCGTCCCAGTTGTCTCCGACCCCGACATCCACGAGCAGGGGCACTTTTAATTCGGCCGCATAACTCATGATCGATTCGATCTTCGCCCGGCAATAATCGAGTTGACCTTCGGCGACTTCGAACACCAGCTCGTCATGAACCTGCATAATCATCTTCGAGTCGAGACGCTCCTTGATCAGCCAGCGGTCGGCCGCAATCATCGCGCGCTTGATGATGTCCGCCGCGGTGCCCTGCATTGGCGCATTGATCGCGGTACGCTCGGCATATTGGCGCTGCGACGCATTGCGCGAGTTGATGTCGGGCAGATAAAGCCGGCGTCCGAACAGCGTTTCGACATAGCCTTGCTCCCGGGCCAAGGCTCTGATCGAATCCATGTAAGCCTTCACACCGGGATAACGCTCGAAGTACAGGTCGATATACGACTGCGCCTTGCCACGCGGCACTCCGAGCTGCTGAGCGAGACCGAATGATGACATGCCGTAGATCAGTCCGAAATTGATCGCCTTGGCCGAGCGGCGTAAATCTTTAGTGACCCGGTCCGGGGCGACGCCGAAGACATCCGCCGCGGTGGCGGTATGCACATCCACCCCATCACTAAACGCGTTCAATAAACCTGCGTCGTCGGACAGATGCGCCATGATACGCAGTTCGATCTGCGAATAGTCTGCCGCCACGATCTTAAAACCGCGCGGAGCGATGAAGGCCTTGCGGATTTTGCGCCCTTCCGGGTTTCTAATCGGGATGTTTTGCAGATTCGGATCGGAGGACGAGAGGCGCCCTGTCGCGGCGACGGCCTGATGATAGGAAGTATGAATCCGGCCGGTCTTCGGATCGACCTGCTCGGGCAGCTTGTCGGTATAGGTCGATTTAAGCTTGCTGAGTCCCCGGTGCTCGAGAATCAAACGCGGCAAGGGATAATCGGCCGCCAGTTCCTGCAACACCGACTCGTCGGTTGAAGGCAGGCCTTTCGGTGTTTTTTTCAGTACCGGCAGTTGCAGGCGGTCGTACAAAATCTCCTGGATCTGCTTCGGCGAACCGAGATTGAAACTGTGTCCGGCTACCTCATGCGCATGGTGTTCGATACTGACGATTTGACTGGCCAGCTCCAGGCTTTGCTGGGCAAGCATATCGGTATCGATCATGACCCCGTTACGCTCGATACGGGCCAGCACGCTCAACAGCGGCACCTCGATCTCCTGATAGAGGCGGTACAGCGACTCCTGTTCAGCGAGCAACGGTCGCAGTTTATGATGCAAACGCAGCGTAATATCCGCATCCTCGGCCGCGTAAGGGGCCGCCTGCTCGATCGCGATTTCCTCAAAAGACAGCTGCTTCGCGCCTTTGCCGGCGATATCCTCGTAACGGATTGTGTCGACGTCGAGATATTTCTTGGCCAGATCATCCATGTTATGCCGGGTCGCGGTGCTGTTAAAGACGTAGGACTCCAGCATCGTATCATGCGCGATACCTTGCAGCTCGATCCCTTCATTGGCCAGGACGTGCAGATCGTATTTGATGTTCTGGCCGAGCTTGGCCTTGCCCGGATTTTCAAGCAATGGGCGCAAACGCTCCAAAACCCGCGTTTTGTCGAGTTGTTCCGGCGCCCCCGGATAGTCGTGCGTGAGCGGCACATACGCTGCATGGCCGGGCTCGACCGCGAACGATACGCCGACGATACGCGCCTTGCTGTAATCGAGACTGGTCGTTTCGGTGTCGAAGGCGAACAGGTCGGCTTCGTCAAGCTTAGCGAGCCACCGTTCCAGGTGATCTTCGCTCAGTACCGTTTCATAATTGGATTGAGCGGGCGGCGTGTCCGTCGCTAGCACGGGTTGCCCCCCCGTCTCGCTGGCGAGCGCTTTCAACCACGTCGTAAAGCCGAATTCGGACAGCAGCGCCTTCAACTCGGCGAAATCCACCGGCTTGCGCTCCAGATCGTCGATAGCGTACGGCAGCTCAACCTCGCATTTGATCGTAGCCAGCTGTTTGGACAACGGCAGCTGGCCGAGGCTCGCGCGCAGATTCTCGCCGATTTTGCCGGTAATTTGATCCGCATTCGCGATCAGGTTGTCCAGCGTACCGTATTGTTCGAGCCATTTCGCCGCTGTTTTCGGGCCGACTTTCGGCACGCCCGGAATATTGTCGACCGGATCGCCGATCAACGCCAGATAATCGATGATCTGATCCGGCCTGACGCCGAATTTTTCGATCACGCCCTGGACGTCCATCCTGACGTTATTCATCGTGTTCTCGAGGATCACATGCTCGTTAACCAGTTGTGCCATATCCTTGTCGCCGGTCGAGATGATCACATCAAAGCCCAGCTCTTCAGCTTTTTTGGCAAGGCATCCCAGCACATCGTCCGCCTCGATGCCCGCCTCGATGATCAAGGGCAGCCCCATCGCCCGCACCATCTTATGCAAGGGCTCGATCTGGCAGCGCAAATCGTCCGGCATCGGCGGCCGGTGCGCCTTGTATTGCTCGTAAAGCTCGTGCCGGAAATTATTGCCCGGCGCATCGAAGACGACTGCGAAATGATCATTTGGATAATCGCTGAGCAACTTTTTCAGCATGTTCGAAACGCCGTAGACCGCGTTGGTCGCCAAGCCCTGCGGGCTGGTCAACGGCGGCAGCGCATGATAGGCGCGATACAGGAAGGAGGAGCCGTCGACGAGAATCAGGCGTGTCGAAGAATTCATAAAAATGGGCAGCAGGTTAAAGGGGCAAGGCTAAAGGAAAAAGGTGTGGGGTGCAAGGCTAAAACGGAAAGAGGACAAAGAGCCGCGATGCAGCATTTCGAAATCGAAGCTTCCGTCTTTGACCTTGCGCTCTTCGCCTGCCTTTAACCTGACTGTTTTCTCTTCACTTCGACGATATTCGGCAGGCAACTGATCCTGTTCAATATCTGGCTCAGCTGGCCGATATTCTCGATCTGGATGGTGAGATTCAGGTCGGCTGAAAAATCGGGATAGGTATTCAATGAAGCATTCGAAATATGAATCTTCGCGTAAGCCAAAAGCTGTGTCACATTGCTTAACAGGTCCTTGGCACTTTGGGCCTGGATCAGAATCGGCACCGAATAATAGGATTTGTCGCCGCCCCATTCGGCCTGAATCAGCTGAGCCCGTTTTTCATGGCTCAATTGCTGGATCGTGTCGCAAGCAACCCGGTGGATGATGATGCCTTTTTTATGCGAGATATAACCGATGATCTCGTCGCCCTGCACCGGCGAACAGCAGTGCGCGAACGTAGTCAGTACATTGTCAATGCCGTCGACGGTGACCACCGATTTTGCGGCCGCTTTTTTTTGCTGAACCTTGACGGGCGGGGCTTCCAGCTCCGACATCTTGAAAAACGCCGCGAGCTGGCGGCTGTTAATGTCGCCGCGGCCGATCGCCTCGAAAAACTTGTCCTTGTCCGTGTGCTTGAAATGTTTCGCCAGATCGTTCACATTGATCATTTTAAGGCCGAGCCGCTGCGCTTCCTTGTCCAATATGTTTTTTCCGGTCGCGATATTTTGCGCCATCTGCTGATTCCTGAACCAGCTTTTGACGCGCCCGATCGCGTGCGGCGACTTCAGATAGCCCAGGTTCGGATCAATCCAGTTATGATTCGGCCCACCTTCCTTCGCGGTCAGAATTTCGACCTGTTCGCCCGATTTCAGCACATAGGTCAACGGCGTAATCCGTCCGTTCACCTTGGCGCCGCGGCAGCGATGGCCGATTTCGGTATGGATCGCATAGGCGAAATCTAGCGGCGTCGAGCCTTTGACCAGATCGATCAGTTTGCCGGCCGGGGTCAGCACATAGACGCGGTCGGAGAATAGTTCGGTCTTGAAATCCTCGGCCAGCGTCTCGTCGCTGTCCTTTTCTTCGAGCAGCTTCCGCAAAGAGGCGATACTTTTTTCAACCGCGGCATTGTGTCTGCCGCCTTCCTTATACGCCCAGTGCGCGGCAACGCCCATTTCGGCAAACTCGTGCATTTCACGGGTGCGAATCTGCACCTCGATCCGGTTGCCGTCATTATCGATAATCACTGTATGCAGCGACTGATAGCCGTTTTCCTTCGGGTTCGAGATATAGTCGTCGAACTCTTTCGGAATAGTCTGCCAGAGGCTGTGCACCAGGCCCAGCGTGGTATAACATTGGGTCAGATTGGGCACAATCACGCGCACCGCCAATAGATCGTACAGTTCCTCAATGTCGAGCTGCTTTCTTTGCATCTTTTTCCAGATGCTGTAGATATGTTTCGGCCGTCCGTAAACGTCGGCAGTAATGCCTTCGAGGCTGAGGGAGGCATTTAACTGTTCGATGAAGCGGCTCACGCAGCGTTCGCGCTCTACCCGTTTATCGGCCAGCGACTTGGCGATGCTCTTGTAAACCAGCGGTTCCAGATAGCGAAACGCCAGGTCCTCGAGTTCCCATTTGAACTGGTGAATCCCCATCCGGTTCGCGATCGGCGCGTAAATGTCGAGCGTTTCGCGCGCGATGAAGTGCCGCACTTCTTCCGACTCATGCGCAAGACTGCGCAGACGTTTGATCCGGTAAGCCAGTTTGATCAACACCGCGCGCACGTCGTGAGTCATCGACAGCAGCATCCGGCGCAAGGTTTCGGCCTGGTTTGGCTGATGCGTCATCTCGGGCGTATAAACGGACAATTTGTTCAGCCAGTTTACATCGTTGACCAGCGAATCGACCGTTTTCCCGAACAGGCTGGCAATATCCGGCCGTGGATTCAGGGTGCTCAATCGGGGGTCGCTTAAAATAGCCGCCAGAGTCGTTTTCAGATCGACATGAAAATCCGTTAAAATAGCTGCGACTTCAAACCCCTTCGGGCGGTGATATCCGGGATCGTCAGGAATCTGGGCTATCAGTGCAAGTGCCTGATTGAGCGGTTCACGGTCAGGCTCGGAAAATCCGTCTAACAACGATTTATTGGGATCGATTTTTTTCGACATCGTAAGGAAAAATTCAAGAAAAACCGCACGGGCTCTTGGGTCGATTATCGGAAGCTTAGGCTGGCTGTATCGCCATGAGAGTTAGTTTCTTCTTATAATAAAGGATTAATATGAAAATTACAGTATTCGGTAGCGGTTATGTCGGTCTGGTGACGGGCGCATGTTTGGCGGAAGTCGGCAACCAGGTGGTTTGCATCGATATAGACGCGGAAAAGGTGGCCAAGTTGCAGCAGGGCATGATTCCGATCTTTGAGCCGGGCCTCGACGCGATGATCAAGGAAAATCAGGCGGCGGGCCGTCTCAAGTTTACAACGGATGTGAAAGAGGCGGTCGCGCATGGCGTGTTTCAGTTCATTGCGGTCGGTACTCCGCCCGATGAAGACGGTTCAGCTGATTTGCGCTATGTGCTGGCCGTCGCCGAAAGCATTGGCGAACATATGACCGACTACCGGGTCGTGATCGACAAATCGACCGTGCCGGTGGGGACTGCCGACAAGGTCAAGGCGAAGATCAGCGAAGTGCTGGCAAAACGGGGCGAACAGATCGAATTCGACGTAGTTTCGAATCCCGAGTTTTTAAAAGAAGGCGCCGCGCTGAACGACTTCATGCGCCCGGACAGGATCATCATCGGCGTGGACAATCCGCGTACTGGGGAATTGTTGAAAGCCCTTTATGCGCCGTTCAACCGTAGCCACGAACGGATCATCACGATGGACGTGCGCTCCGCCGAACTGACCAAATATGCCTCGAATGCAATGCTCGCGACCAAGATCAGCTTCATGAACGAACTTGCGAATCTGGCCGAACATCTGGGCGCCGATATCGAACAGGTTCGCCAGGGCATCGGCTCGGACAGCCGGATCGGCTTCAGTTTCATTTATCCCGGATGCGGCTACGGCGGCTCCTGTTTTCCGAAGGATGTGAAGGCGCTCGAGCGTACCGCGCGCGAACAAGGCTATCATGCCGAACTCTTGAGCGCGGTCGAAAATGTAAACAACCGCCAAAAAAACCGCCTGTTCGAAAAAATCAACAAGTATTACCAAAATAAGCTGGAAGGCAAGGTATTTGCACTCTGGGGGCTCGCCTTCAAACCCGATACCGACGACATGCGCGAAGCGCCGAGCCGGGTCGTGATCGAAAGCCTTGTTGAGGCAGGCGCCATCGTTCATGCCTATGACCCCGAAGCGCAGGCCGAAGCCATGCGTCTATACGGGGGCAACCCGCGTTTGCTACTGTGCGCCTCGCCTCAAGACGCCTTGGAGGGTGCGGACGCACTGGTCATCGTAACTGAATGGAAAGAGTTCAGAAGCCCCGATTTCGAGGAACTAGGCCGCTCGCTTCGCGACAAAGTCATTTTCGACGGCCGCAATATGTATGAACCGGCGTTTGTACGCCGCAGCGGTTTGGAATATCATGCAATAGGCAGACCTTAACCAATACTGTTATGATAAAAATGTTGTAAGTTACCTCACGCGAACCGCCCTTAACTTAAAACCGGAAAATTTCTGAAAAAGGGTACCCCTTGCGTACCCTGCCGAACAATCAAGAGCACATTCCTATCATCCTTCCTGCAGAAGAATTCAACTATTTAGAGATCAAATGACTAAACAAGAGAAATCCCTCGCGATGACCGTGCTGATGACGCCGGACATGGCCAATTTCGCCGGCAATGTGCACGGCGGCTCGCTGTTGAAACTGCTCGACCAGGTCGCTTACGCCTGCGCGGCGAAATATTGCAAGAACTATGTCGTGACCGCGGCGCTGGATCAGGTGTTCTTCAAGGAAAACATCAATGTCGGCGATCTGGTCACCTTTTACGCGCACGTGAATCATGTCGGCCGCTCGTCGATGGAAGTCGGGATCAAGGTCGTCGCCGAAAATCTGACCACCCATGAAAAGCGGCATACGACCTCCTGCTACTTTACGATGGTGGCGATCGACGGTCACGGGCATAGCATCGAAGTCCCTCAATTAGAGGTCGAAACCGAGGTCGAAAAACAGCTGTTCAAGGATGCGGAACAACGCAAAAAATGCCGCGAGGAACTGCTCGAAAAAAACCGCGCGATCCGCGTCGATCTGCCGGAGGGGCTGCTCTAAGTGGGTTTGCAGGACAATTTCGAACAACTGCCGTTAAAGGAGTTCGCCGAGAAAGCTTACCTCGATTATTCGATGTACGTGATCCTGGACCGGGCGCTGCCGCATATCGCGGACGGCCTGAAGCCGGTACAGCGCCGGATCGTCTACGCGATGTCGGAGCTCGGCCTGACCGCCCTGGCCAAATATAAAAAATCAGCCCGCACAGTCGGCGACGTGCTCGGCAAATACCACCCGCACGGCGATTCGGCCTGTTACGAGGCGATGGTGCTGATGGCGCAGGACTTTTCCTATCGTTATCCGCTGATCGATGGCCAGGGCAACTGGGGCTCTCCGGACGACCCGAAATCGTTCGCGGCAATGCGTTACACCGAATCGCGTCTGACGGCTTATGCACAAACCTTGCTCAGCGAACTCGGCCAGGGCACGGTCGAATGGACCGATAACTTCGACGGCACGCTGAAAGAGCCGGAACTGTTGCCCGCCAGATTGCCGAACGTACTGCTGAACGGCACGATGGGTATCGCGGTCGGCATGGCAACCGACATCCCGCCGCACAATCTCCGCGAAGTCGCGGCCGCCTGCATCCAGCTGCTCGACGAACCGAACAGCACACTAGACCAGCTTCTGAAACACATCCAGGGCCCCGATTACCCGACTGCCGCCGAAATCATTTCATCACGAGACGACATCCGCAAGATGTATGTGAACGGCGGCGGCTCCATCAAGATGCGCGCGAAATACGAAATCGAAGACGGTACGATCGTGATTACCGCGCTGCCGCATCAGGTCTCCGGCTCCAAACTGATGGAGCAGATCGCCGCGCAAATGCTGGCGAAAAAACTGCCGATGATCGAGGATTTGCGGGATGAATCCGATCACGAGAATCCAACCCGGTTGCTGGTGATTCCGAAATCGAAGCGCACCGATACGGACGCGGTGATGTCGCATTTGTTCGCGACGACCGATCTGGAAAAAAGCTATCGGGTCAATATGAACATGATCGGCCTGGACAACCGGCCAAGGGTCAGGGATCTGCGCGAAATTCTGGTCGAATGGCTGGCCTTCCGCACCGAGACGGTCAGAAAGCGTTTGCAGCACCGTCTCGACAAGGTGCTTGCGCGTCTGCACATTCTCGAAGGCCTGCTGATCGCTTATCTGAATATCGACGAGGTGATCGCGATCATCCGCACTGAAGACCATCCGAAACCGGTGCTGATGGAACGCTTCGGGATTACCGATATTCAGGCCGAGGCGATCCTGGAGCTGAAACTGCGTTATCTCGCCAAGCTCGAAGAGATGAAGATCCGCGGCGAACAGGACGAGTTGCAGCAGGAACGCGCCGCACTCGAAAAAACGCTCGGTTCGCCGCGCCTGTTGAACCGGCTGATCCGCAAGGAACTCGAACGCGACGCGGAAAAATACGGCGATGACCGCCGTTCGCCGATCGTTGAACGGGAAGCTGCGCAGGCGATGGAGTCGACGCAGTTAATCAACAACGAGCCTTTGACTGTGATTCTGTCGCAGAAAGGCTGGATCCGAGCCGCAAAAGGCCATGACTTCGATGTCGAGAGCCTGAACTACCGTGCGGGCGATAGCTTTCTGGAAGCGGTCCAATGCCGCTCGACCCAGCCGGTGTATCTGCTCGATTCGACCGGCCGTGCTTACAGCACGACTACGCATGACCTGCCCTCGGCCAGATCGCAGGGTGAACCATTGACCGGCCGCCTGAATCCGCCCCCGGGCGCGTTATTTGCACATCTTTTAGCCGGCAGTCCGGATGACTGGTATCTGGTTGCGAGCCATTATGGCTACGGCTTCCGGGTCCAGTTGAAGGAACTGTACAGTAAGAACAAGGCCGGCAAGGTGTTGCTGACGCTGTCCGAAGGCGCCAAAGTGATCAAGCCCGTAGAGCTTCGCAGCGACACCGATCGGCTCGCGGTCGTGACCCTGCAGGGACGTTTATTAATTTTTCCCGCTCAGGAGTTGCCTGAATTAGCCAAGGGCAAGGGCAACAAGCTGATACAGATTTCTCCGGACGATCTGGCTTCCGGCAAGGATGCGGTCGTGGCGGTGGCGGCGCTGCCCGAAAACGGCCAATTGAAAATTATCGCAGGAAAACGCCAGCTGACCTTAAAAGGGGATGACATCGCTCAATTTAAGGGGGCGCGCGCGAAACGCGGCCTGCACTTGCCACGCGGATTTCAGCGCGTCGATGCGCTGGAGGCCGAATGACCGAAATTCGCTGGGGTATGAATTCAGCTGCTTCTAAGCGGTCTTAGTGTTACGTGGACAATTGATGAGTTGAGTATTAGAGCTATTTCCTTTATATACTTACAATACATAATTAATGAGTGGGTCAGCAGGAATGAGGGAAAATATCCAATTTCTCCCCTTGAGCTAATATTATCCATGCGCCACTTAACAGAGGTTTAGCCGACACCATTCGGCATATACCATCGGAGGAGAACAAAATGAACAAATTACGTTTTTATTTGACGATCGCCATTGCCGTCCTGTCGCTTGGGGTTGCCGCCAACGCAAACGCCGATAATACGGCGGCGGGAAAGTTTGGACGGGGACTGGCCGGGATGACCTGCGGGTTTCTCGAAATTCCGGGCAATATCGTGCATGAAACGCGCCGCAGCGGGGCGATCGGTTTTCCGCTGGGCTTGGCCAAAGGGCTGGGCATGACGGTGACGCGTGAATTAGTGGGTGTTTACGAGTTTATCAGTGCCCCTTTCCCGGTGCCTGCCGGCTTCAGACCTATCCTGAGCCCAGAATATCCTTGGGATTATTTCTAATTAAAACTCCCTTACTATCCTTTCGGTTGGCGCAAAGCAGATATTGCCGCGCCAACCTTTTCGATATTCTCTATTTTATCCCCTACCGATTTCCGACAATCCCATTCGTTTTTCGCCCGAGCCGCTTGGCCGTTTTTATAGGTCAATCTCTGGTTTTCGCTCCTGAATCCGCGGCGACAACAGTGAACCGGACACCGAACGGATGAGTCCAAATCCTAAGTAAATCATCTGTGTAGTCCGAATCCGAATTGATTCATTCGGGCTGCTCTTTAACTGATTGAAATAGAGAGGGCAATGCGATGAGACGCATCTATTTTTTAGTGCCGGATATCAAAACGACGCATAAAATTGTCGAAGAGCTTCATCGGGAAGGATTCGACGACCGTCAGATCCACATATTGGCCAAGCGTGATACCCCGCTGGAAGACCTTCCGGAAGCCACCATGCTGCAAAAATCCGACTTTATTTCGGCCATAGAACGCGGCGTTGTGCTGGGCGGAAGCGCCGGATTGCTGGCAGGATTGGTCGGTTTGGCTTACGCCGGGTTTGTGATTGCCGGCGGGCCGCTCTTTGGCGTCATCCTCGCCGGCGCCACGATAGGCACGCTGGCGGGAGGGCTGACCGGCATGAGCGCAGGCAATTCCAGACTCAAGCAATTCGAAGAGGCGATCGAGAAAGGCGAATTGCTGGTATTGCTCGATATTCCGAGGGAACGTATCAGTGAAATTACCGAAAAGATTTTGAAACATCACCCTACAGCCGAGTTTGATGGAATCGAACCGATTTTACCGCCTACATATTAATCCTCTTGGCAGACGGTTGCGCTTCGGAATACCCGAAGCGCAAGACGAAGTAAGTCATTTGCCAGCGCCATTTGCTCTAGTTGCAATCCATCCTCTCCGGCGTTAGAGTTGTCCGTTCAATCAATTCTCACATTTCTGGAGTTTGTCGATATGACTATCCGATCCTTCTGGGCCGGCCTGCTGGCGATAGGTTTCTGCGGCGCCGTTTTTGCGGCCGATCTTGACCGTGCAGAGGTTGAAAGACGCCTCGCTCAGGCGAACAAAGATCGTCCAGCCGAATTGCGCCGCAAGGATCTGACCGGACTGGATTTATCCAATCTCGACTTTCGCCATGCCGATTTATGGGGCGCCGATCTGCGCCGGGCGAACTTCAGTCGCAGCAATCTGTCGGGGCTGAACCTGGATCTGACCGTAATGACCAAGATCAATTTGTCCGGCGCCGACCTCTCCAATACCAGTATTTTCGGCGTCTCGGTGATGGGCGCCGATCTCAGCAACGCCAAGCTGACCGGCAGCCGGATCATTGCGAATCTGGACCGTTCCGATCTGAGCCATGCGGATCTGTCGCACGCCAACTGGGGCGCGGACATGAAAAATCAGCCGATGGGCCTGATGCGGGTCAGCCTGAACAACGTTAACCTGTCGGGCGCGAATCTGAGCGATGCGAATCTGAACCGCGCCCTGATGCGGCATGCGAACCTGAGCGGTAGTCAATTGACGAACGCGGTGCTAATCGGCGCTGATTTATCCGGCGCGGATTTGAGCAATGCCGATTTAAGCGGTGCGGACCTGTCAGGCAGCCATCTCGAAGACGCCGATTTGACCGGCGCCAACCTGGCGGGCGCCAAATTGACCGGCATCGGCAACAAATCCACGATCAAAGGCCTGGATAAGGCTAAAAATCTGCAATCAGCAATTTTTGACTGAACATCCATTGGCCGAAGAAATCAATCCCAACAAGACGCGCTGCCTTATAATGGCGCCCATCCGATTTGATCACAGGACACCCTAATGAGTAACCCATTATTGGCCAATACCGAACTCCCGTTATTTTCGCAAATCAAGCCCGCACACGTCGAACCCGCGATCGATCAGCTACTGGCCGACGCGCGTGCAACCGTCGAAAGCTGCCTGAATGCCACAACCGACTATAGCTGGAAGAATCTGATCGAGCCGATCGAAAACGCCGAAGACCGGCTGGGCAAGGCTTGGTCGCCGGTCAGCCACCTGAATTCGGTCATGAACAGCGACGAACTGCGGGAAGCGTATAACGCCTGCCTGCCGAAACTCAGCGCCTATTCCACTGAAATGGGGCAGAACGAAGCGCTGTTCAAAGCCTACAAGTCGATTGCGGAGAGCGACGAATACACCGCTCTGGATACCGCCCAGCAAAAGATTATTCAAAACGCGCTGCGCGACTTCCATCTGTCCGGCATCGATCTCGACGCCGAGAAAAAACAGCGCTACAAGGAAATCAGCCAGGAATTGTCGCAACTGGCAAGCAATTATGAAGAAAACGTGCTCGATGCGACCAACGGCTGGTCCAAACTGATCACGAACGAGCTCGACCTGACCGGCCTGCCCGCATCGGCCTTGGCGCAGGCCCGGCAGACTGCCGAGCAGAACGGCCAGGAAGGCTGGATGATCACGCTGCAGTTTCCGTCCTACCACGCGGTGATGACTTATGCTGATAACCGCGAACTGCGCCGCGAGCATTACGAAGCCTACGCGACCCGCGCCTCCGACCAAGGGCCGCAGGCCGGCAAATGGGACAACAGCGAAAACATGGAAAAAATCCTCGCGCTGCGCCACGAAAAGGCGCGCCTGTTGGGTTTTGCCAATTATGCCGAACTGTCGCTGGCGAAAAAAATGGCCGAAAAGCCTGATGACGTGATGAATTTTCTCGAAGACCTGGCCGACAAATCCTGGCGTCAGGCGCGCCGGGATCTGGCCGAACTGCGCGACTTTGCCCGCACCTATCATGGCGTCGGCGACCTGCAAAGCTGGGACATCGGCTACTACTCCGAAAAAATGCGCCAGCATTTTTACCAACTGTCGCAGGAAGAGGTAAAAGCCTATTTCCCGGTCACCAAAGTGTTGCCCGGCCTGTTTGCCGTGGTCGAAAAACTGTACGGCTTGCAGATTGCCGAGCTGCACGATTTCGATAGCTGGCACCCGGACGTCCGCTTTTTCGAGATTACCGACCGGAACGGCGACTTGCGCGGCAGGTTTTTCGTCGATCTGTACGCGCGTCCGAAAAAGCGCGGCGGCGCCTGGATGGACGATTGCGTCGGCCGTAAAAAAACCGATGACCAAGTGCAGACGCCAGTCGCCTATCTGACCTGCAATTTCACTCCGCCCACCGGCAACGACCCGGCGCTGCTGACGCACGACGAAGTCACAACGCTGTTCCACGAATTCGGCCACGGCCTGCAGCACATGCTGACCCGTGTCGACCATCTCGGCGTCTCGGGCATCAATGGCGTCGAATGGGACGCGGTCGAACTGCCGAGCCAGTTCATGGAAAACTGGTGCTGGGAAAAAGACGCATTACCTTTAATGTCCGGCCATTACCAAACCGGGGAGTCCCTCCCAGATGAGCTGCTGAATAAAATGCTGGCCGCGAAAAACTTCCAGTCCGGGATGCTGATGGTACGCCAACTCGAATTCAGCCTGTTCGATTTCCGGATTCATCGAGACTACGACCCGAACAAGGGCGGACGCATCTACCAAATTCTGAACCAGGTCCGCGAACAGGTCGCGGTCGTGCAGCCGCCCGCTTTCAACCGCTTCGCACATGGGTTCTCGCATATCTTCGCGGGTGGCTATGCGGCCGGCTACTACAGCTACAAATGGGCCGAAGTGTTGTCCAGCGACGCGTTTTCGCTGTTCGAGGAAAAAGGCATCTTCGACCAGGACACCGGACTTGCATTTTTGACGAACATCCTCGAAAAAGGCGGCAGCGAGGACGCGATGGACCTGTTCGTCAAGTTCCGCGGCCGCAAGCCGACGATCGATGCCTTGCTCAGACACAACGGCATCGAGGCCTAGCGGACGGAGATCAACGATGGAATGGGCTGAAATCATCTACAATCCGCTCTTCGAAAATCTGCCGTTCAAGATCGAGTTGAACCGTTTCGGGCAGATCCTGATGAGTTCGCTCAGCAATGGCCACGGCAACACGGTTTACCATGTTGCCCGTGCGCTTGAAAAAGGCTGTCCGCCCGGCGAGATCGTCATTGAATGCGCGATTCAGACTGCGGACGGCGTCAAAGTCGCCGATGTAGCCTGGGCCAGTGCCTCGTTTATCGCCGAGTTCGATCGCGTGACTCCCTACCCGCAAGCGCCCGAGATTTGCGTAGAAATTCTGTCGCCTTCAAGTACCAAGGAGGAGATGAGCATCAAGACCGATCTGTATCTGGCGCGCGGCGCGCAGGAGGTCTGGCTGGTCGATACCGATACCAAAATCCGGATCTTCGGACATTCCGGCGAATTGCCGGGGTCGCGATGGACCGAAACCATTCGGTTGTAAACCCATTGTAAAAATTCTTCCCTGACCCTTTCACGAGGGGAAAGAAAATCCAGTGCCGTTAGATTTAACGAAAGAGGGATATTAGTCCTCCCCATCGTATCGCTCAAAGCAAAGCAAAAAATAAAATGAAATACAAAGATCTCCGCGATTTTATCGCACAACTCGAAAAGGAAGGCGAACTCAAGCGCGTCAAAGTGCCGGTCGACCCGCACCTCGAAATCACCGAAATCTGCGACCGCACCCTGAAACAAGGCGGCCCCGCGCTGCTGTTCGAAAACCCGGTCGGTTCGCAGATTCCGCTGCTCGGCAACCTGTTCGGCACCGCGCATCGGGTCGCGATGGGGATGGGCGCCGACTCGGTCAGCGAACTGCGCGGGATCGGCGAGTTGCTGGCCTACCTGAAAGAGCCCGAGCCGCCAAAAGGTATGAAGGATGCGTTCGAAAAGTTTCCCGTATTCAAGCAGGTCTTGAACATGGCGCCGAAATTGGTCAAAGATCCGCCGTGCCAGCAGGAAGTGATCGAAGGCAGTGACATCGACCTCGGCAATTATCCGATCCAGACCTGCTGGCCAGAAGACGCAGGCCCATTGATCACCTGGCCCCTAGTCATCACGAAGGGCCCTTTCAAGGAACGGCAAAACCTCGGCATTTACCGTCAGCAGGTGATTGGCAGGAACAAGGTGATCATGCGCTGGCTCGCGCACCGGGGCGGCGCGCTCGATTTCCGGGAATGGCAAAAAGCCCGGCCCGGCGAGCCGTATCCGGTCGCGGTCGCGCTCGGCGCCGACCCCGCGACGATTCTCGGCGCGGTTACGCCGGTACCCGATTCACTGTCCGAATATGCGTTTGCGGGCCTTTTGCGCGGCAGCAAGACCGAAGTCGCCAACTGCCTGAGCAACGATTGGCTACAGGTCCCGGCCAGCGCCGAAATCGTACTCGAAGGCTTCATCTATCCGGGCGAAACCGCGCCCGAAGGCCCGTTCGGGGACCACACCGGCTATTACAACGAGGTCGACGAATTTCCGGTATTCACGATCGAAAAGATCACCCAGCGCCGCAACCCGATTTATCACAGCACCTACACCGGCCGTCCGCCCGACGAACCGGCGATTCTGGGCGTCGCGCTGAACGAGGTGTTCGTGCCGATTTTGCAGAAACAGTTTCCGGAAATCGTCGATTTCTACCTGCCGCCGGAAGGCTGTTCGTACCGGATGGCCGTGATCAGCATGAAGAAGCAGTACGCGGGCCACGCGAAACGGGTGATGTTAGGCACCTGGTCGTTTTTGCGCCAGTTTATGTACACGAAGTTCGTGATCGTGGTCGACGACGACGTCGACGTGCGCAGCTGGCAGGACGTGATCTGGGCAATTACAACCCGGATGGACCCGGCCCGCGATCTGACGATCCTCGAAAACACGCCGATCGACTATCTCGACTTCGCCTCGCCGGTTTCGGGGCTCGGCTCGAAAGTCGGCTTCGACGCGACGAACAAATGGCCAGGCGAAACGAGCCGGGAATGGGGACGGACAATTGCGATGACCGAGGAAGTCGTCAAAAAGGTCGACCGGATATGGGAAAGTTTGTTTTAGGGTGCGATTAGCGTAGCGTAATCGCACTGACGTTAGCAACATTTCTCCAATTACGCTACCACCAATCGAAGAGCAGTTGACGAGGGCGCCGCTTCCTTGCCGTTCCATTTGCCGCAGTTCGTGCTTCAAGCAACTCCACACGCCCCGCAAGTTGATCCCGATCACGCGACCCCAGTCCTCGCGGGTGCTGTCGGCGATCGGAGCGATCCGGGCCATAACCCCGGCGTTGTTGAACGCGGCGTCGAGTCGGCCAAACTCGGCAACGGTGCGATCCACCATCTCAGCCACTTGGGTATCGTCGTTTACATCGCAACGGACAGCGAGCGCTTTGTGACCGGCAGCGACCAACTTCTCCGCTGCTGCCTTTACCGCGTCTTCTTTGACGTCTGTCAGAACAACGGCCGCGCCTGCCTCCGCGAACGCCTGCGCCGTCGCGAGTCCCATACCGACTGCGGCCCCGGTGACGATTGCCCCATTGCCGCTAAAGTCCAATGGATTGTTCATGATTAATTCCTTATTTCAGTTGCTCCATTTGTCACGCCTTGAGCGAAGCCATGTCGATGGAGAAGCGATACTTCACATCGGACTTGGCGAGCCGCTCGTAAGCCTCGTTGACCTTCTGGATCGGGATGACTTCAACCTCGGCGGTGATATTGTGCTGCCCGCAAAAATCGAGCATATCCTGCGTCTCGGCGATGCCGCCGATGTTCGAGCCGGAGAGACTGCGGCGCCCCATGATGAGGTTGAAAGCAGAGACAGCGAAGGGCTTCGCGGGAGCTCCGACGAGAGTGAGGTTGCCGTTACGGCCGAGCTGGTTGAGATAGGCGTTGATGTCATGATCGGCGGCGACGGCGTCGAGGATGAAGTCGAAGCTACCGGCGTGCTTCTGCATTTCGTTGGCGTTGCGTGAGACGACAACTTCGTCCGCACCCAGCCGAAGCGCGTCCTCTTTCTTGTTCGGCGAGGTGGTGAAGACGACGACGTGCGCGCCGAACGCATGAGCGAATTTCAAGGCCATGTGGCCCAGTCCACCGAGCCCCACGACGCCAACTTTCTTGCCGTTCGCGACGCCCCAGCGCCGCATGGGCGAGTAAGTTGTGATTCCAGCGCAGAGGAGCGGTGCGGCGCCCGCAGAGTTCAGGTTTGCCGGGACGCGCAGAACAAACCGTTCATCCACAACGATGCTGTCGGAATATCCACCGTAGGTGACCGGCGCGATCTTGTATTTGTCAGGCGAGTTGTAGGTGAGCGTCACGTTCGGGCAGAACTGCTCAAAGCCGTCCCTGCAATGTGGGCAGGTGCCATCCGAATCAACCATGCAGCCGACTGCAACGAGGTCGTCGAACTTGTGCTTTTTAACTGCCGAGCCGACCTTAGTGACGCGCCCCACGATCTCATGGCCCGGGACTATGGGGTAAACAGTGGGGACGAATTCGCTCCACTCGTTGCGCACCTGGTGGAGATCCGAGTGGCAGATGCCACAGAAGAGGATTTCAATCTGCACGTCGTTTTCGGTGGGATCACGCCGCGGGATATTGGTGGAGGCCAGTGGCGAGGTCGCGCTGGCGCCGGAGTAAGCTTTTGCGTTGTACATGGATCTATGCTCCTATCTGCAAAACAGACCCGCATGGGCCGTAGTAAACCAGCCGTTACTCACGGCTGTTTTCCTGTCATTGGCGCTCAATCCGGCTTGGTATTGTTCGTCGCTGACTTTTTCCATCCAGTCGACGGTCTTGCCGTCGAGCTGTTCCACAATGGCAATATGCGTCATGCCCGTGGTTGCTGTGGCGCCATGCCAATGCTTCTCCCCCGGCGGGCACCAGACCACATCATCCGGCCGAATCTTTCTGATCGGGCCTCCCCAGCTCTGTAGCAGGCCGCAGCCGGCCGTTACGATCAAGGTCTGGCCAGCAGCGGATGGGCTTGCCATGCAGTCCGGGCGCAGGGTTCGAACGTGAGACTGACGCTAAGTGCGCGCGCCGGCTCGGGGGCTTGGAATAGAGGATTGATGCGTACGGTGCCGGTGAAGTACTCAGCTGGTCCTGGTGTGGAGGATTGCGAACCGCTTCGTTGGATGTCCATTGGCAGAATCCTTATGTTCAATCGGACCAGTAATATATTTTTGATAGCTCCAAAGACAGCGAGTTCCGCACCGCGTGATTGGCTGCAGAATTTGTATGGATCTATTAGGTAGAGCGGGTGTTCGAGAATTGATGCCCGCCTGTTGCCTTTTCAGGAGTCTCCCCTCTATTATTTGAGCCGGCATCAACTAATTCCCGACTAGGCTGGTATCTGTTTCTGGCCGATAATATCAGCCGAAGGGCACTCCTGAAAGCGGCCGTTCGAGAAGACCAAAGGTTATGCATAAGCGCCCGGTATGGCCGACGATGGGACGCATACGATAGGTGGAAAAGTGTCGGCTACTTGGGGGGCAGCCGGCGTTCAGCTGACCGCTGCGAGGAACGTATGAACGACTGAAGATGGCAACAATATTCATCCGATTACGCTATCGCTAATCGGAGCTACAGGTCTACAGGTCCTGTCAGATCAGAGCTAGCGTTTTATAACTAAGCCTATCGTAGAAGCAGCGTTCATACCGCTTCTACATATCCGCCCACATTCGCAGCAGGTTGTGATAGCAACCGGTCAGGTCCACCGCCGCCGGAATGTCGCCCTGCGTTTCGCGCAGTTCCAGGATCGCCATGTCCATTTCGAACAGCAAGCGGCGGCGTTCGGTTTCGCGCACCATGCTCTCGATCCAGAAAAACGAGGCCAGCCTTGCCCCGCGCGTGACCGATTCGACCCGGTGCAGGCTGGAGCCCGGATACAGCACCATGTCGCCGGCCGCCAGTTTGACCGCGTGTTCGCCGTAGGTGTCCTCGATCACTAGTTCGCCGCCTTCGTAGCTGTCGGGGTCGCTGAAGAACAAGGTCGCCGACAGATCGGTCCGGACCCGGAGGCCGGAATTCGCACAGGAGCGCACCGCATTGTCGATATGATTGCCGAAAGTATTGTAGGCGCCTTCGTAACGGTTGAACAGCGGCGGAAAGATCCGTTTGGGCAAGGCCGCCGAAAAAAACAGGGCGTTCCGGTTCAGCGCGTCGAGCACGATCTGGCGGACAGCCAGACTGGCCTCGCACAACTCCGGCAATTGCAGGTTCTGTTTGACCTTGGCCGACTGGGTGCCGGCGGTGATCCGGCCGTCCGACCAGTCCGCTTCGATCAGGATGGCGCGGCATCGAGCGAGATCCTCGGCTGACAAGACTTCGGGAATCTGGATCAACATGCTTAACCTCCCACAGCCTGCCAGGCAAAACCGACCGCCAGACCGAGCGAGCCCAGCCCCAGCCCGGCGGCGGCAAGGCGTCCGCCGTGCAGGCGCGTCCACAGCAGAATGCCGGTCAGGCTCAACACGATCAGGCTGCCGGCCAGGGTATCGGCGAGCAGCGTCCAGCCGACGCCCATCCCGACGCCTTTGTGCAGATTGGTCAGCAGTGAGAACAAATTGCCGATGCCGCGTTTAACGGTCACGAAACGGTTGCCGGGCCAGTATTCGGCCTGCACCGATTCCCGCGGCGTGCGCAGTGTGATTTGCCAGCGCGGCGGCTGCGCAATCTCGGCGCCATTCCAGATCACCGTCTTCGCCGGTTCGCGCAGAATCTTTGCATGGCGCGCATTCAGATTGAATTCCTGCCCGAGCCAGTCCGCCAACTCTTTTGGATCGGCAGGAAGCGGCTCCGGCAGCGCCAGCTGCACTTCGCTCTTTTTGACCTTTGCGGCCGGAATTTTCATCAGTTCGTGATGATTCAGCAAAATGCCGGTGATCCCGAACAGCAGCCCCAAGGAGGCGCCCCAAAGCCCGAGCCAGCCGTGCGTGCGGCGCAGCCATTTCAGGAAGCTGCCGCGCGCCCAGCGTTTTGGCAGGAACAGGTAGCCGCCGCCGGTTTTGCGACGGGGTTCAGCGACAGGTTCGATAGTTAACTGCATAGTTCTCCACATGGGTTTGATCGGTGATTGAGAGGGCACGACCATCAAAATTTTAGTCTTACCGACAACTGCCCGGACACCGGCACGCCCGGCAGCGCCGAACGGGTCTGACCTGACTCGTAATAGACCGTGTCGGTCAGATTGAACACGTTCAACTGCACATCGTAATGTTTCTGATGATAGGCCAGCACTGCATCGAGCCGCGCATAGCCTGGCAGGGTCACTTCATTCACCGTGTCGGTATGCCGTTCGCTGGCGTAAAACACCCCCCCGCCGATCTCCCAAGCATCGGTCAGATGGTAGCTGAGCCAGGTTACGCCGCTGTGCTGCGGCACGTTGATAGGAATCGTGTCCTGCAAGGACTTGGTCTGGCCGCTGACCGTGCCGACCGCGGTCGAATTCGATTTGGTCACTTCCGCATCCAGATAGGCATAGGTCATCGACAAACCCAGTCGCGGCAGGATTTCGCCGGCCAGGCCCAGCTCGAAGCCGTCGGTGCGCTGTTCGCCTGATAACACGTTCAGGTCGGGATTGGACAGCGAGGCGGTGCGAGCATTGGTCTTTTCGAGCCTGAACAATGCGGCGGTCGCCGACAGCCTGCCGTCGAACAGATCGTATTTCGCGCCGACCTCGAAATTGCGGTTCTTTTCCGGCGGTAAATTGGCGGTGTTGGCGGCCAGGCTGAAGGCTTCGGCGGACGGATTGAACGAGGTGCCGTAGCTGAAATAATACGACTGCGCCTTGGTGGGCTGCCAGACGAGGCCCGCGCGCGGGTTCCACTGGCGGTCGATGCGTCCGAAGTCGTTCGCATTGCTCAGTCGGTCGTTCTGCGAGGCCGAGAACACGTCGTAGCGCACGCCGCCCAGCAGCTTCCACTCCGGCGTCAACTCGAACTGATCCATTAGATAACCGGCATAGGTGCGGGTTTCGGTAGTGCGGTCGGTCGCCAACGTGCCGCTGAAATCAGTGGCGAGGCCCGCCCCGACCGACGGTGTCAGCACCGGGTTGAAAATCGAGATCGACACCACCCCGGTCGAGTTTTTCGATTTGAAATCGTAATTCTCCCAGCCGAATTCGGCGCCGAACATCAGCGTGTTGTTGAAGCCGAACAGCGGTTTCTTCAATACGAAATCGGTCTGGTTGTACAGGTTTTCCTGGGTATTGCCGCGCAATGCCTGGGTTCTTGCGACCGTGGACGCCAACCCTCTGTCTGTCACCGCGCCGAATAGATGCGTCAAATATTTACGGTCATACTCGCCGTAGCGCACCGTATTCTTGACCGAAAATTCGTCATTGAAACGGTGCGATAGGGCGACCGTGCCGACATTCACGTCGGTATCCTGCATCTGATTATCCGGAAAACCGTAGTAAGTATTGATCGGCACGTCGGCCGGCTTGCCTTTGTAGATCGGCACACCGTAATCGAATACGCCGTCTTCTTCCTGATGCAAGAGGTTCGCCGACAACTCTGTATCCGGCGAAATCTTGAACTGGAACGACGGCGCGATGCCCCAGCGGCTGTTATAGTTATAATCGCGGAACGAGTCGCTGTCCTGCCACATCAGGTTCAGCCGAGTCGACATATTGTCGTAAACGGTTTCCGCATCGATCGCGGAACGTTTGAAATCGTAGGTGCCGTAAGTAAAATCGCCGATCACCTGATTCCGGCCGGTCGGTTTCTTGAAGATCTGATTGATCACTCCGCCGGTCGCACCGCGTCCAAACAGAATCGACGAGGCGCCTTTCAATACCTCGACCCGTTCCAGGAAAAACGTATCCCGGCTGTATTGCCCGTTTTCCTTAACGCCGTCCAGATACTGGTCGGAATTGGCCGAAAAACCGCGCAAGGTGATCGAGTCTCCGGTGCGTCCGCCTTCGCCGGCCGCGATTGTCAGACCGCTGACGTTTTTTAACGCATCGCGCAGGTTGAACGCGTTTTGCGACTGTATCAATTCTTTCTTGACCACGCTGACCGACTGCGGAATGTCGCGGATCGGCATCAGGGTCTTGCTGCCGGTTGCGGCGGTGTCGGCCTTGTAGGCGACGGGCTTTTTATCACGCGCGGCCTTGACCTTCACGTCTTTCAACACGATTTCCTCATCCGCATCGGTCGCCGGCGGCGCATCCGCAGCCATCGCCATGCCGCTTAACGCCGCGCCCAAAGGCAGCAAGGTTCCGACACGCCAGCGGCGCGCGGCGCGTTTTGTGGATATTTCGGACATAAGTTTCCCCCATTATTTTGCAAGTAGTGGCTGCCTGGCGGGAAACGCTGGGTGGCTGAGTCGATCTGTCATTCTGCATGCGGGTGATAACTTGGCATACAAATGATAATGATTCTCATTATATAAAACTCCGAATTGATGTCAAGCGCTCCGCGAGCGGATAAATAGACGCGACCATTGCCGAAGGTGACCGGCACTGCTTATAATCATTGACAGTGCAGGTTGCACGGGTACCACATTTTTTAACCGGGCGACATCTGCTTCATTTGTCAGATTGATCGGGAGTACAGCGCATGCAAGGCAATCAGCAAGTCATCGAGCATTTGAATCAATTACTGACCGGTGAATTGACCGCCGCCGATCAATATCTGATTCACTCGCGAATGTATCAGAACTGGGGCTTCGCTAAACTGTACGAGCGGATCGATCATGAGGCGCAGGACGAAGTGAGTCACGCTGATGCTCTAATCAAGCGCATTTTGTTTCTGGAAGGTACGCCTGACGTCGCAAAACGCAATCCTTTAAACGTCGGCGGCAGCGTGGCGGAGATGCTGAAAAACGATCTGACTCTGGAACTCAGCGTGGTCGCGGCGCTGCGCGAGGCAATTGCGGTGTGCGAGCAGCAGCGTGATTTCCAGACGCGGGAAATTCTGCGTGCGATGCTGGAAGATACCGAGGACGATCACACGCACTGGCTGGAGCAGCAACTGGGCTTGATTGATCAGGTAGGGTTGGAAAACTATCTGCAATCGCAGCTTTAATCGATAACGGAGCAAGACTGGTTGCGCTTGAGGAAAAGGTTCTTGTCCTGGAAAAGCAAACTGCCCAGTCTCTGCTCTGCAGATAGAGGCTGTGAAGTCAATTCATTAGAGAGGCTTCCGGTTCGGAGATGAAACCGATCCGGGTAACTCCGGCTTTGGCCGCATCGGCGAGCGCCTCGGCTACTTTGCGGTACGGCACATTCTGGTCGGCGCGGACATGCAGTTCCGGCTGCGGCGCATCCGCTGCAATTCGTTGCAGGTATTGCCGGAGTTGATCGCGGCTGACGGCGGCCGCATCCCAAAAGATGTGGCCTTCCGCATCGATCGTCAGATCGATGTGCTTGATTTCCTGCGTCTGCGCGATGCTGGCGGCCTTCGGCAGATCAATCTTGACCGCATGCGTCATTAAGGGGACGGTGATCATGAAAATGATCAATAGCACCAGCATCACGTCGATCAGCGGTACCATGTTGATCTCGACGACCGGGCGCGCATTGCTGTTTTGATTGAAGCTTCCGAATGCCATCAGCGTTCTCCTTGGACGGCAGGCAGGGCGCCTGTGGTCAGCAGTGCGAACAAGTCATGCGCGAAGGCGTCGAGTTTTGCCAGCACCAACCGGTTCGAACGCGCGCAGGCGTTGTAGGCGAGCACGGCCGGAATCGCGACGGCAAGCCCCAGGCCGGTCATGATCAGCGTCTCGCCGACGGGGCCTGCGATTTGCTCCAAGGTAGCCGCTCCGCCTTGGCCGATATTATTCAGCGTGTGAAAAACGCCCCAAACGGTGCCGAACAGCCCGACAAACGGCGCGGTACTCGCGATCGAAGCCAATACCGTCAGCCCCCATTCCAGCCGTGCAGTTTCCTCGTCGATGATCCGACGCATCGCGCGGGTCAGAAATTCGGACGCGGATCCCGCTTCCTGCAGTCGCTCGCCGCCGTGCCGGGCATGATGACGGCCAGCATTTATCGCATGCCGGGTCAATAGCGAAAACGGTTCTTCGGGCGTTTCCTGTTGCAGGCGTTCGGCGATTTGCTCCAGCGTGGCAGCATCCCAGAACATTCGCAGAAACCGCGCGGAACGGCGGCGCACCCTGATGCCTAGCCAAGCCTTGATCAGGATGAAATACCAGCTGGCGATCGACATCGCGATCAGGATCACGAACAGCGCTTGTCCGATGCCGCCGCTTTGAGCGAGAAAATGTTGCAGAGGGGTTGTCGTATTCATCGTTATCCTTCTAGAGAAAAAGAAATGGGCACCACGACCCAAGCCGAAACGGCGGTGGCGCCGCGCCGCGCCGGCACGAAACGCCACTTTTTAACGGTCTCCAGGGCGGAGCGGTCGAGGTCGGAGAACCCGCTGCTCCGCTTCATCGCGAGTTCCGCGACGGTGCCGTCTACATTAATCAGCGCCCGCACCAGAACCTTGCCCTGTTCGCCGCGTTCGCGCGCCTCCTCGGGATAGCGGGGAGCCGGGTTATCCAGATATCCGGCATTCAGATTCGGCAGGACCAAGGGTTGCTGGTCGGCGGCTTGCGCATGAGGGGCTGAAGAGAGTGGCTGCGCGGTATTGGCTGCCGGTTTGGCAGGGAGCGCTTCGGGTGTCTTCGTTACGGGCGGCGCTGCCGTTTTGGTTGGGTTTTCCATCGGCACCGTTGTGCTGGTGGTTGCCGGCGCAGCGGTGGATAACACGGCTTTTTGCCGGGCTTTTCCCCGCTTGACGGCCTTCGGTTTCGGTTTGGACTTGCTTACCGGTTGTTGCTGCCTCGGCGGCGCGGGCGGCGTGTTTTCTTTTTTCGGCTGAGGCGTGGTAATCCAGGCGACCTGGATCGGCGCCGGTGCGGTAAGAGACTCTTCCTGTTCGGCGGCGGGCAGCAAGACAAATCCAGCCAGGTGCAGGCCCAGTACCAACAGCACCGCAGTTAGCGCTTCATTGCGCCGGTAACACGGGAGCGTTCCTACGGGGTGTCGCATCGATAAGAGCGCGATTTCTGGAACAAAAGGAATCACCTTGCGGTGGACGAGATTCAAAAGGCCTGAATCATTCGAGCGATCCGCGGGCGCGGAAAAATCGATTTTATGAACAACTGCGGGCATTGCCGTGCCTCCTCTATCGGAATTCAGGATGGCTGACTACCCGATGCGGGATGGCTGGCTTATGGGCGTTAACGAGAATCTTATTTTGTCAGTATCAGCTTGCCGGCGCGCGTGATGCGCAAACGGTATTCTTCGTCGTTATGAACGATCACGATTTCGTTCCGTGAGCCGAACAGTACACTACTGCTGAGTTTGGGTTTGTCGCTGTTCGTAGCTTGGTTAGTGATCGTATTGCTGTACCTGGGCTCTTTAATATTTTTCATCGTTTACAATCAATGATAAACGGTCGCGGCTTTGTGGGCCTGACGCTGCGCCAGGAGTTGCGCGGCGATCTTTTGCCAATGTTCGAGCATTTGCAGGTACATGGCGCGCGTATTCGAAACGGGGTCCAGTTCAGGATGAGTCAGCAGCAGGTTTAATTGACGTACGATTCTATGCGCCAGTGTGGGACATTGATGTCCATTGATAAACTGTGTCATCGACAAACACATTGCCGCATGCAGAAGCGGCAATTCATCCTTTGCAGCAGTTTGTGGTTCAAGCATAAGAGTCCTCGCTAGGGTTAGAATAAAAAATGTTCGGCGCGTTCTGCAGTGAGAGTTGCAGGCGCGCCAAACGAAAGCAGCGAGAGGTCAAATCACGGCCTTCATTTAAATGATAATCATTATCATTTGTGAATGCAAGTATTGATTGACTCTTTGTCATGGCCCAAGCCTTATGCCATGTTGATTTCGTGAGAGCGTGAGTGGCTTAAGTCTGTGGGTGAATTTGCTTTTTTTGCTTTTAACGCTCAAGGCTAAAGATTTTTTTATGCCCCAAAAAGCATGAGAGTGAAGAATGGAATAGCGCGGTATTTTTTAGGAATACGCTACAAGCACGGTTTGGAATAAGGGGGATGCGGCGGGCCGGCCCTGTGCGGTAAATGGGATAGGGAGGATTTAAAGCGCGGTATCGGCCGAAGTCACAAAGGCATCGCAGTAAATGTCGGCCAGCTTGGCGCCTTTCATGTAAGCCTGCTTTTGAGTGGTCCGGACCATGTCCGGATGGCCGCACAGGAATACCCGCCAGCGGGCCAAGCTGCTATGTGCGGCTAAGGCGGCCTCGTTCGCGCGCCCCCGGGTAAAGCCTGCCGGCGCATGGCCGCTCGAAACGCACGGCGTGTAGGAAAAATTCGGGTGCCGTTCGGCAAGCTCGCGCATTTCATCGATCCGATACAGGTCTTCATGGTCGCGGCTGCCGTGAAAAAGTCGGATCGGACCAGAATGATTGTGCGCCAGGGCGTCGGCCAGAATGCCCGCTAGCGGGGCCAGACCGGTTCCGGTGCCGATCATCAGAATACCTTCTTCCTTGCGGTCTGGAATATAAAAACACTGGCCTTGCGGCTCAGAAACCCTTAACGAATCGCCAACTTTCAGATTATGATGCACCCAGGCGCTGAAACGCCCTTCCGGTAAGCAGCGAATATGGAATTCGAGAGTGCCGGACGCATGTGGAATGTTTGCAATCGAATAGCTGCGCGTTAGCCCGTCGCTACGTTGCAGGTTGACGAACTGCCCGGCTTTATAGCGCCCCGCCTCTTTGATTTTGATGATCAGCAGATGGGTATTTCGATTCAGGGGTTCATTGACGGCGACCATGCCATCGGCAAAGCTAACCGCCTCCTTGGACAATCTCAACGTCATAGGCTGCTCGGGATGGCATTGGCAGGCCAGAAAATGTCCGGTGCTTTTCAGGGTGTCTTTCAGGTCCCCCTGCGCTTTTTCCGGCGGTTTGGCGTCAAGACTCTGCACCACGCAGCTCTGGCAGACGCCAGCCTTGCACCCGTGCGGAATGTTGACCTTTTCGCGCAAGAGTGCATCGAGCACCGTCTCGCCAGGCTGACAGGTAAAACGGTTATTTTCTATCGTTAGGTCGAACATATAACCTCCTTACAAGGCCAAGCCGTGATTCGCTTAACAAATCACGGCTTGCAATCGCTCATTTACAAGCCCAGGACATCCGAACGCGCACTGAGGGCGATGCCGGCGGCTTCGGCAATCAACTCTTCGGGTACGTTCAGCTCGTGCAACGTGGCACCCAAGTGTTCCATCACCGCATCGAAATGCGAGCCGTTCATGCCCATTTTGACGAGCTTCGCGTGCGCACTGCGCATGTCTTTACCGGTATAATTGTTCGGCCCGCCGAATGCATAAGTAAAAAACGCTTTTTGCTTGGCGATTTGGCTGTCCATATCAGTCGAATCGAAAAATCGGTTAATCCGATGGTCGTTCAGGACCTTGCGGTAAAAAAGATCCACTGCGGCGCTGACTGCGGCTTCGCCGCCGATTCTTTCGTAGAGTGAATTGCTCATTGTCGATACCTAGCTCATGTAAAAATAAATTGTTCTTCTGGTGCGAATTTCTTCGAAACTTGAAAGAAAAACGCAAAGTAATTTTAACTAGATATTACAGTTTTGCAAGTTAAATGTTATAAATGATGGGAAAAATTTCAATCCTGAATCTTGGCGCTTCCCGGCTTTTATGAAAGTTGCGATTTCGTAGTCGAGACGGCTAGGATTTGATATGATGGGCTTTAATCCCTTAAAATGAGCAGGCTTTTATGGCGGAAAGTATAAGCTCCAGGCAATCTCAAATTCTTGAACTGTTGCTCAAAAATAAAACCGGACTAAGCATTGACGAAATGGCGGGCATGGTGTCGATTTCACGCAACGCCGTGCAGCAGCATATCGACAAGCTGGAACGGGATGGCTATGTCAAAACCGGCATGCTAAATAAGACGGCGGGACGTCCGGTGCGGGTGTTTGTATTGACCGAAGCCGGCGTCAACAGTTTTCAAAAACAATATGCGTGGTTTTCCGAATTGATCCTGACAAAATTACGGCAGGAAATGGGGCCGGAGTCATTAGAACGCTATCTGCATGACCTGGCGGACTCGTTGGCGAAAGGATTACTGCCGCAATTCGTCGGCAAGTCAGACCAGGAGCGGCTTGCCGAGCTGATCCGTGTGATGAATGAGCTCGGCTTCAAGGCCCGGATGAATACAGCGAACGGCCAACTATCATCGGTCGAGGCTGTCAACTGCGTTTACCACGACCTGGCGCAAAAATTTCAGGAAGTGTGCGAGTTTGACAGAACCTTGATAACAACGCTGCTCGGCCATGAAATTGTTCACTTTGAGTGCATGGCCAAAGGCGGAGGCGTCTGCAAATTCATTATCAAACCGGACCCACGGAAGCGTTTAGAAGATGAGTCAGACGACTAAATTCGAGTCAAAAACATCGCGTCGCCATAACTGAAAAAACGGTACGATTGCTCGATCGCATGCCGATAGGCTTTCATAATCGTTTCATACCCTGCAAAGGCCGAGACCAGCATCAGGAGGGTGGACTCGGGCAAATGAAAATTGGTCAGCAGCGCGTCCACGCTATGAAAACGGTAACCCGGCGTAATAAACAGATTGGTATCGCCGCAGCCCGCTTCCAGTTCACCGCTTCGACTAGCCGACTCCAGCGCCCTGACCGCGGTCGTGCCAATCGCGATGACCCGTCCGCCGCGCTCACGGGCCTGCCTGACCGCAGCCACTGTTTCGGGAGAAACTGCGAAAAATTCCTGATGCATTACATGATCGACCAGGTTTTCGGCCCGAACCGGCTGAAACGTGCCGCTGCCGACGTGTAAAGTCACAAAAGCGGTCGCAACGCCTTTCGCCGCAATCCTCTCCATCGCCTCCAGATCGAAATGCAGCCCTGCCGTTGGCGCCGCCACTGCACCCGGCTGCTTCGCGAAAACCGTTTGGTATCGGCTTAAGTCTTCCTGTTCGTCAGCGCGGCTGATATAAGGCGGCAGCGGCACATGGCCGATTTGTTCCAATATTTCCGGAAGCGGCGCGGCCGCATCGAATTCAAGTTCAAACAGATCGCCGGCTCTTCCCAAAACCCTGCATTGATGAGACTGATCCAGCTCAATCACCGTACCTGGCTTCGGCGCCTTGCTAGCTCTGACATGCGCGACTGCACGATGAGCATCCTGTATCCGCTCGATCAGGATTTCGACCTTGCCGCCCGTCAATTTATGGCCGAATAGCCGGGCAGGCATCACGCGGGTATCGTTAAATACCAACAAGTCCTTTTCTTCGATCAGCTCGATAAAATCAGTGAACTTTCGGTCTTCTATCTGCCAGCCGGGAGCCCGCATGCACAATAGCCGGCTGGCCTGCCTCTCCGGCAGCGGATGCTGGGCAATCAGGCTTTCGGGCAAATGGTAAAAAAAGTCGCTTTTCTTCATGAACACTCAGTCAGGTATCTTGGCCCTCCATTTTAAAAAAATACTTGCCAATAGGAAAATGATTTCATTATAATATCGCTTCTTTGCCGGGGTGGCGGAACTGGTAGACGCGCCGGATTCAAAATCCGGTGATGGTGACATCGTGTCGGTTCGATTCCGACCCTCGGTACCAGGTTATGGTTCAGAGCCGCGCAAAGAACTCCAAAAACCCGCAAGTCTTCTGGCTTAGCGGGTTTTTTTATGCCTAATCGAGATGATACGCCATTAAAATTCGAAGCGACATTCAGCCCCAAAAAAATTGGCAGCAAGGAAAGCATTCCCGAAACTCATCCAATCCACAGGGATAATCCAGCTAAAGCTAAGCGATGACTGGCGTCGCCGCGCAACAAAAAGAAAGCTTATCTGATCGAATCGCAAATTCTGGCGCAACAGGCCGCAACCACAGCAAGAAACAATTTGCCCATATCCGACCAGTCGAACGAATTGATGAATACCATCCCCGACGCTTTCGAAAGCACACATCACACGGTGGGCAAGCAGGCCAGGATTCAGGCAAATGAGGGGCTGGTTACGGTAAATTCTCGGAACGGCTCGATTTTACTAGCCTAAGGGAACAATCCTCTATCAGCGAGTGAAAGGGATTGCCATATCAGTAAAGGGAGTAGCGCCTCTAACTCAAGCTATTGAATTGATTAAAATATACACCTGCCGGTTTAGTTCCGGGGCGTCGCAGTCCGAATTTTTAATGCAGACCTTCCCGCGCTGCGTTCTGCAGGCGCGGGAAAGGGTGAATTGCTTTATAGCTTCTATTTATTCGCTTTTAGCAATAATGAAGAACTTCATCTACTGCCTCTTCTCGAATTCAGCTCATTCTACCGGTATTGAATGGGTTTTAACTTCGCCGCGCTGCATGCGAACATAGTCTTCAAGCTGTCTTGCTGCGGCATTGAATGCGTCGCGGATGGCGACATATACATCCTCATGCGCCTGATTCTCATGGCGCTCACGACTGGTTACGATTTCTTTGCCCGGCGTAGTGATGTCGATGCGAATATGGTACAGATTGCCTTGATGGTGATGATGATGCCCAGATTCCACCGCGACCTTACAACTCATAATGTGCGAATGAAATTTCTCAAGCTTGCTGGCTTTTTCTCGAATTCTGGCCTCAACCGCCTCTGAAGGTTCGATTCCTCGAAAAATGATCTGTAACGGGATTTGCATGATGATTTACCTCTTTTTGATGTTTACCAAATAAAGCCCAGATATTTTTTCTTTTGAAATTCAAAAGACTTTAAATTTTCATACCTAAGCTCGAACCCCTGCGCTTTATTGTAAATCTTTTGCCGATGCTGACTGCTATTTTTTGCTTTGTTCAATTCCTGCACAATCAGTATAAATACCTAGCCTCTCCAGCTAACCTGACACCAGGGATCCCGGAGGTGTCTTTCCCACCAGATTACCGTAGTTGATCGAGATCTTGAGCCCGGCAAAGCGGCCCGACATTTTGGTCAACTCCTGCGTTTTTTTATCGAAGCTGAGGTTGAGAACAGTCAGTTCCCGGTCCTCGTAACCTTCCTGGATTCCATGCGTCATCAGTTTGAAATGGTACACGTAGACTTCCTGATCCATGTCATTGTCAATGCGTAATGGCTCGCCCAATTTTTCGACAACCTTGTTTTTCAGCGGCAGTTCCACATCGATTTTGCCGAGACGCGAGGTGTCGGCTTTCAATTGCATTTTTTCTTTATTGATATCCGCTCCTCCTATTGAACGCAGCGAAACCTCAAGAAGTTTCGGCGGCGCGATTTCAAGAAAAAGCGGGGAAAATGACCAGGCTGTAATCCGGTCCTTCCTGTTAAAGGTTAAATCGGAATAGAACTCGATTTTCGGAGTAACCAGCTTGCGTTTTTCGTCGACCTTACGAAACCAATACCGCCAGCGCTTCCCGGTCGGCGTTGGCTTTTCTTCGCTCGCATGCAACTTGGCCAGAGAGACAAAGTCTTCGCTGTAGAGAATCGGTTCATTGAAATGCAAAGTGAAGTCGTCAGCGACTTCGACCTTGAAATAGCGGTCGAACTCGCCCATTTGCAAATAGGTTTGATAAGCGCGCCACCAGTAAATACAGCCGACTAATGGAAGAGCCAGTAGCAGAATCAAAGCAATGCGAAAAATTTGCCGGATTTTGGATACATTCATGAAAAAAACTGCTTTGAGGAATGGGAAATAGGACGGCAAAAGTTGCGAACTTACCGGAAATTTGCCTGATATAAAACGAGGGAAGGAAAATTACGCGCAGCATCCGCAGCACTTGCCGCGAAGAATATAAGTAAGGAGGAGGCTCAAATCCTGGGTTAGGGGAATAAGGTCTCTGCTCATCCCTTTCATCATACCAATCCACCACTTTTGATAAGCATGCTTTTCAACAGGTTAATTTTTCCTTTTGAGATTGACTGTCCTTATTACGAAGCGGGCATTATCTCACCTTCATTAAATCCTGGAATATTAAGCGATATCCTGCTGCTTTAGTTGCACTCTAAGCCCAACCCTATATTTTTAAATAAAGTGAAGCTGAATTCTAAATTACCGTTTGCATGTGACATTCGTCAAGGCGAAAAGTGCGAGTTTGATGCCGTTATTTTTGCAGATTACCTTGATTACCTTTGCCTTATTAAAACGAGTCGACCCATCCTGTTCGATAAACGGAACAGACTCGTGCCGGATGGCTTCTGCTTCAGTAATGGTTCTTGCATCGCAGATAAACCCCGTTTATTCAAAGCCTCGCCCAGTCTGTAAAGAAGGCCTAAACGGATAAGACGAGGCATCTTTCAATGTTCTGAAAGGACGCGCCGCGGACGTGGCTTAACACGAGCAGTGATTTTTTATCGGACCCAGGGAATACCCCCTGGGTTTGGCAAAAAGAAATAATAGAAAACCCATTCCTTAACCGATACTTAAACTATCCATTCTCTATCCATTTCCTATGTTAAGACTATCATTTTTTACAGCTGGAAATATATTTTCACTAAATTTAATCTATGCTCACTAAAATAAAAAACTCTTTATATTCATCCAATGTCTTTATCGTATCAAAAAATAATAATAATTCGAAGTCATGGCGTCTTTGAATAACAGAGCTTTTATATGCACAAGTATAATTTTGCCGTTAATAGCTTGACTTTTTAGCCAATAAGAAAGCGAGGTGTCTTATGAAAATGCGACAAATAATAACGGGCGGAATGGTTGTATTGTTGACTATGGGCAGCTCACACGCCTGGTCAAATGATGGGCCTCACTTCCGACCTTACGGTAATTCATACGGTAATTCATACGGTAAGTCATTCGGCAAGCCAAACGGCGTTTCGCCCTTTCATAGTTCGCCCTCTAATAAGAGGGGCAGCGACTCCGGCTGGAGTCACGGCGGTTCTAGTGTATACGGCGGCACAGCACCAGAAATTGATGCGGCCTCCGGAACCAGTGCGCTTGCGTTACTAGCGGGAATTTTGTTACTGGCAAGCGAAAGACGTCGTTCCAAACGCTCTTAACATTCATCAGTATCGAGAATAAAGCCGGACCAGTAGGCTGTTTTCTGATTCGGCTTTATCCTACCGAGAGCTTGCATCTAGCATCATTTCAGCAATTTACCTTTCTATGACCTAGAGTCCTGAAAGACCGGCCGAAGGGTAAGCGTTAATGCTGGCATTTTACCGGTAGCCCTAAAAGACACATGCGGGTCACCGAAATGATCAGGTTTTCTTCGCCTAACATCATTGGGATCGGGACTAATGGAGTCAGCATTTCACATAACAAAATTAATTTACCCGGATTTTTAGCCGATGGCTTCTGAAAGTGTAATGCAGGGACATGTGCCGACAACGTCGAGGCAATTTGTGATGCGCTGGGCGTTGCTTTTAGCAATCGCGGCGTTCGAACTCGTAGGGATAACTGCGCGGTATGAAGTGCCTCCCCTTTTGGCAAATGATGCCGACTGGCCGGCATGGCTATTCCATTTTTCGAAAGAAATTTGGCCCGCCGGTCTATGGATTATGAGTGCTTGTTGCCTCATCCTGAGCCCCCGACTTAAGATTATTCTCGATAATTTATATATCTATTCCGCGGGGCATCGCTGGCAGGTCTGGTTAGTGCGCCACGCCCTCGTTCTTGCTGCGTTCGTGGTAATTACCCACCTCATCTTCGGAATGCCCAGCAATCCTGAGCGTCTTTCGGCGCCTTGGTTTGCAGGGTGGTTTGCGCTGGCAAGCGTTGCACTGTTGCTATGGTTGATCGCTCTGGCTCCTAGCCGTTTTTGGTTGAACTTGGTTCGCCAGGAGTATGCGGCATTGTTTATAGGGTGTCTGCTGGGGATAGGCGCCTGGATACTCATAATAATGCTTCGCCAGTTTGAAATTTCCCTTCTCGGCCAAAATGAATTTTGGAACTCTCTCGGCACACCGACTTTACAGCTTGTCCATGCAATACTGGGCTGGTTTTATACCGACCTCGTCTATCAGCCTGAGAAATTCCTTCTAGGAACCGCTTTTTTCCAGGTCAAAGTCAGTTATGCCTGTTCGGGTATCGAAGGCATTTCACTCATTACGCTATTTCTCGCCATCTATCTTTGGCTGTTCCGCAAAGAGCTACGCTTTCCGCAAGTCTTCTGGCTGTTTCCTCTTGGGATAATAATTATCTGGCTGGCCAACGCCGTGCGCATCGCGATGCTGATAGCGATCGGGGCTTCCTTTTCCCCGGACATTGCGCTACAGGGGTTTCACGCCCAAGCCGGTTGGATTATCTTTACTGTAATTGCAGTCGGCGCGATTGCGCTAACGAATCGGATGCAGTTTTTTACCGTTACTCAACCAGACTTTGGAGTCGTTAAATCCTCAAGGCCGCTTGCCACTGCTCTACTTGTACCTCTATTGGTTCTGCTGGCTGCCACGATGATAACGTCAGCTTTATCCCTCGACTTTGACATCCTGTATCCTCTACGTGTTATGGTGCTCGCCCTAACGCTTTACTACTTCCGCAAGTGCTATAAAAGCCTCGATTGGGAATGGGCGTGGCAAGGGCCAACCATCGGGGCGACAGTGTTCATTATCTGGATACTATTGGAGCCAGGCACTGACAGCAACACAGCATTGCCCGAAGGCCTGGCGGAACTCACAAGCGGAACAGCCGCCGTCTGGCTGGTTTTCCGTGTGCTCGGCTCGGTAATCGCCGTGCCTTTGGCCGAAGAGCTTGCTTTCCGCGGTTACTTGATCCGTAAACTGATTGCGAAAGACTTCGAACGCGTCCCGCTGGGCCAGTTCACCTGGCTTTCCTTTCTGCTGTCGTCTGTACTGTTTGGATTACTGCATGAGCGGTGGCTTGCCGGGACTCTAGCCGGAATGGGATATGCGTTGGCTCTTTACCGCCGTGGGCAGTTGGGAGACGCCGTCGTTGCCCATATGACGACGAATGCGCTGATCGCCATTTTCGTCCTGACTCAGGCAAGATGGTCTTTATGGTCTTGAAAGGAAATGCCCAATGACACAGCCGTCACTTAATGAAGCCCTACCTGTTCGACCTCGGCCGTTTGATGATGGAGCCAGCGCCTGGTCTTAAGCTCGTTTCAACGATGCTCGCGGTTGCTTCTGCGGCTTTTGCCAGAGTTTCCTCAGCGGAAAGCAGTCGTCCTCTTTCCATCTTTATAAACATGACCCCATGAACACACAAAAAGCTTTTCTGATTGTCGGCGGCGGTTTGGTGGGTTTGGCTACTGCTTACAGGCTGCTGGAGAGATTTCCTCTGACTCGCGTTATCTTGCTTGAGAAAGAAAAGCGCGTCGGAGCGCATCAGAGCACCCATAACAGCGGCGTCTTACATGCGGGCCTTTACTACACACCTGGTTCGGCCAAAGCGAGGTTAGCCGTAACCGGCATCCGGCAAATGACAGAATTTTGCCGTCAGGAAGACATCGCGCATGAGATTTGCGGCAAACTCGTCGTGGCCGTGACGCCCGAAGAAGTGCCACGGCTGGATGAATTATTCCGGCGCGGCATCGCCAATGGCCTGCAAGGGTTACGGAAAATCGATGCGGCCGAAATGCGAAAAATCGAGCCCTGCGCCAACGGTCTGGCCGCCGTGCATGTGCCTGAAGAAGGTATCGTCGATTACCGGCAGGTCTGCGATCGGCTGGCTTATCGCGTTCAAGAACGAGGTGGGCGTATTGTCACCGGCGCAAAAGCCGCACGTCTCGAACGCAAGGCCGGCGCGTGGGTCGTCAGCACGGCGAAAGAAGAATTCAATGCCGATTTTCTAATCAATTGTGCGGGGCTGCAATGCGACCTCATAGCCAAGCTGGCAGGGGAGCGGCAGGATATGCAAATCGTTCCGTTTCGCGGTGAATATTATCATCTCAAACCAGAAGCCCAACATCTGGTGAGAAATCTGATTTACCCTGTACCCAATCCCCAATTCCCATTCCTGGGTGTCCATTTTACACGGATGATTCACGGCGGCGTGGAAGCTGGCCCGAATGCGGTGCTCGCCTTTGCACGCGAAGGCTATCAATTAACAAATTTTAATGCCCGCGACCTGCTGGATACACTGCTTTTCCCCGGACTCTGGCGCTTTCTCCGCAAATATCCTGCGATGGCGTATACTGAATTAATCCAATCATTCAGCAAAGCACAGTTTTGCCGTGCGCTGCAACGTCTGGTGCCGGACATCCGCACAGATGATCTTGCGCCCGGCGGCGCGGGTGTTCGAGCGCAGGCAATGAAACCCTCGGGGAATTTCGTAGATGACTTTCATCTAGTCGTACGCCAGAACGCCTTGCATGTCCTTAATGCGCCCAGCCCTGGCGCCACTGCTTCATTGGCAATTGGCGAGCACATCGTCACTCAATTACCGAGCTGAAGCGGAACTTAGGCCAAGAAGAAGTTATGCTGAACAATAGGCCTATAAGTAATCAATATATCTATTCATTATCTTTCTTCTATCATATTTTACAGCTATCGCTAGCTTGTCAATGAATATAAACTGTGACTCATAAAAATAATAGACGATTTTTCTCTCAAAAATCTTATAGAAAATTTAATAAAATCAATAATATATTAGCCAGCAAGAACTTTGTCAAAAAAACCCTCTGAGAAAGTGAAACCCTCGCTCGACAAATACAGGCCATGATCCGGGCGAGTCCGAAGTTATCGCAATAAAATAAACATACCGATAAAGTCGGTTTCCAAGATCAGTGGAGTGGAAATTTTTTAAATCTAATTTGTCGGCTAATATATTGATGAATTCCCTCGACGATTTAGGACAACCTGCAAATGAATACCTTCACTTTAAAGAACTGGATAACTTCCTATAGTAGAGATAGTGTTTCCACCATTTTTCTCTGTGCTATACTTTGGCTGTCTAATCAGGCTTTCGCCCTGGCTGATGACAGCTATCGCCTCAATCCAGGCGACACCCTGGAAATCACTGTGTGGGAAGAGGAAAAGTTGAAACAGGAAGTAGTGGTACTGCCTGATGGCACTATTTCTTTTCCCTTGGTCGGGCACATTGCCGCAGCGGGTAAAACGACTGATGAGTTAGCCGGCTTGCTGCGCGAGCGACTGGGCAAATTTATCTCTGACGCCGAAATAAATGTCAGACTTCTTGCCGCAGAAGGAAACCTAATTTATGTTACCGGCGAAGTTACTAAACCGGGGAAATTCGTCATGAAAGGCCCCACAGATGTAATGCAGGCCTTGAGCATGGCTGAAGGCTTGACCGAATTTGCCAAAAAAAGCAGCATTATCGTTTTGCGGCGCGGAGCAGACGGACGTATCAAACCCTTACCCTTCGATTACGGTGAGGTGGAAGATGGCGAGAACGTACAATCCAATATTCTCTTGCGAAGCGGCGATACTCTCGTTGTACCTTAAAATGAATCCAGAAAAGCATGCATTATGTCCGAAGAATAGGTTTATTTGTTCTAGCCTCCAGCGTTTGCGGGAAAAACGTAGGTGCCGCCGAATGGGAACTGGCTGGAACGTTGGGACAGCAACTCCAGTACAACGATAATATTGCATTTAGTTCTATACGGAAAGATTCTGTTTTTGGCTATCTTCTGGCGCCAGAATTACATGCCTCTCGCAAAACGGCAGATTTAGACCTTGTCATTCAAGGACGAGGGGATATTCGTCGTTATACCGACCCAATCTGGGATTGTGAAAGCTTTAGCACGGGAGCTAACAGCGCTTATCGGACTAATCGTAGTACTTTCGGATTAAATGGTGGTTATGGCACTAGTTGCACTTATGTCCAACAAATCACGGACACGGGCCTCATTGTGCCCAATAATCGGGCTAAAAATTACCATGTGGCGCCCTCCTGGACTTGGCAATGGACTGCCCGTGACCAATTGATGCTGGATACTTCTTACTCCAAAACAAGCTATAGCACTTCACAAAACGGTATCGCGTCAAGCAATAATTCATCATTTTTCAGCGGTAATGATACCTACACTGTCAGCTTAGGAGGTAATCATGAATGGAACCGACGCCTCTCCTTCGATGGAAAACTCTATTTTTCCGACATCCAATACACGGGATCAAGCAATTCAACACAAAACCTGTATGGCTTTCAACTAGGAGGAAATTATAAAATTGACCGCCTCTGGACAATTGCCGCAAATGCAGGACCGGTATGGATTGATACCCAGGCGGGTTCAAACGAGGCCTCCTCTTCCTCTGTCCAGAGTTCCTCGCTGTCCTTGGACAGCACCGCCAATATCAATTTAAACTATAATGGGCAGCTGACCAAGTTTTCTACCGGTTATTCGAAGGCTGTTAGCCCTAGCGCTCTTGGTCAAGCGCTGCAAACCCAGTCGTTTTTCGCCAGTTATTCGTATTCTTTAACCCGGCATCTGATGCTGGATCTCTCTAGTAATTATTTAATTAGCAACTCGACCGGCAATAATTCGATCGTTAACTCAAACAGTCAGTTTAACCGCGATTATTTTACCGTAACCACAGGCATTACCTGGGATATTGCAAAACACTGGCAACTCACAGGCAGCTACGCTTACAGGTGGCAGGATTACCAGCAAGACCAAAATGTGCAAAATATAAATGGGTTAACGAATTTTAATACAGGGAAGAGCAAATCTAATTTAGTAATGCTTTTTCTGAATTATTCCTGGGATGGTATTCGCGTTTCGCGTTGAGTATTAGCCCAGCCCCACACCTCGTCAGCTATTATAATGAAGGCAAAGTATGTAACTTGAGCATTGTCTTACTGCACTGCAGTCAGCCCCCAAACCAGCCTTTCCCTACACTGGGTAAAATTGACAATAACGTTTCGATTTCCGAATCAAGAGATGCCCATTCGCTTGACCAGCCGTAGGCCCTTTCATACCACTGAACCCACATCGAAAACATCGTGCAAATCATGAATGCAAAAATTAACCGTTTTACGTCGGTTAACGGCTTACTTTCAACAGCGACGGCTAGTGACGCTCCAACCCTCGGTTTCAAACCATCGCGTTCGCTGGAACTTAAAGTGACAAGACGAACTCCCCTTAGGAACTTCAGGACGGGCCGAGGGATCCTGTCCGGGGAGATAAGATTGAGAAGAACCTGAATCGAGTAAACACTACTCAGCAAAACTGCTAGAGCACCGACCCCCATCGCCAACAAAGTAGGCAAAACATAGTAACTACAGAAAACGACCGCGATCAAGACAATAAAGAGGAAACTCGTTTGCAGGTTTTCGATTGAGCAGCTAAAACCGCTGAGTCTCCGAACAATGACGTAGATCATAAATACGTGAAACACATACGAGCCGAAGAATGCGATACCGGCGCCTTTCAAACCGAAAGCACTCACACATGCCCATGCGAGACCAAGATAGACAACAGTCCAAGCCAATTCGGAAAATATAATGAGATTTTGCACACCTCTGGCATTGATAATAAAACCCATAGGCCAGGAAATCACACGGAGAGCCATCCCCAAACATAGCCAGCGCAGGATTTCGACCGCGCCTTGGAATTTAGCAGTATAGAAGATTGCGATGACCAATGGCGCAAATGTCAGGGTTCCTAATACACCCGGGCCAGCTAACAACAAACTGACATGGGCCTGTTCATTTACTACACGGTTGCATTCGGCATTGTCGCTGGCGATAGCAGTTAAACGAGGATAAAAGTCTGCGCCCATAGCCTGTAAAATGAACCCAATATAGAGTCCGCCAAGCGCCCAAGCCGCTTGGTATAATCCAGCTGCGTCAAAACCGACCTTGCGAACAACGATGAGACGTACCGCATAGGCTGCCCCGCTCATCAACAGGGCGCTAGCCATGAATGCGAAACCGAGCTTCAACATGGCGGCTGCTTCCTGCCCCACTTGATAAGCCGATATTGAAGAGGCTGGTAAATGTATTTTCCGGCTGTACCACCAGGATGTGATAAGCGACATTGCAGCAAGAAGTATTAGCGACAGCACTACACCTTCTTCGCGAAAGAAATAGACTATGATGATGCTGATGAACGCCCCGAAGAGCGTACCCAAAATCCCCATCTTAGCCATATCGGAGATGCGACGCATACCCTGAAGTAATGCTCCCTGGCCAGCAGATACCAGACTGAAAAATACGGCAATTGAAAGCAGTGCTACAGCTTTAGCATGCTGATCGCTGCCAAACGTCAAGGTGGACACTGGGACGGAAAAGAAGGCCAACAGAACGGCACCCAATAATCCGAGCAAGAGCGAGATCCGTCGCAGCACAGCAGCAGTTCGCGCGACCCTCTCAGTGTCCTCTGAGCCGACTGCCTCGGCAATCTGCCGCACGCCACTGCTGTTGATACCCATCCCGGCAATGCTAATCGTAAGTTCCGAAATCGCCCCATAGAGCCCCATTAATCCGACTCCGGAGGGACCCAGCAGCATTGCCATAGCCTTGGTTCGAACGATCCCGATGGCGATGCTCATTAAAGACGAACCGCCAATCAAGGCTGATGATTTCAATATCTGTCCGTAGGTATGCTTTTCCCCCATGACTCCTCCTGCTTAGCAAGATGCTATTGCCTAATGAAGATAAACATCTGTTCGAAAATATATGTCCCTTTGCTAAAAGAGCTTTTTCTCTGTGCTCCGCTCCCTTTGAGCCGGGACTAGAAAAAAAACCGTTCCGATGTGGAAGTTGATCAAGCCAGGAACCCCATCTATCCCAGCTAGAAAAATGGCCATAGCCAACATATTTTTCGGCGTGAATTAGAGCGGTTCCCTACTCCTCATTCCCAGCCACCTATAGCTGGGACTCCGCTTTTTTGAAAACAATCTTGCGATTAAGATATTACCGATCGTGCGCGGCGTATATTCTCCATCCAGAACTGCGAGAGGAGATGTTTGCCCGTAACCAAGACGGAGTTCTGGCTTGTTGTCCCGAAGCTATTTAAAAATCATTCCATATTATTTTAGAGTAAAAATCGTGTCAAACGTCCGCTATTCAACTGTTGGCAACGGCATCCAAACCACTCTATCTCTGCGGCAACCCCATATAAGTGAGGACATCGGCCTGAAACGCCTCTCATACATCGCGACGTGATTTTTCCCTTTTTAGTCCTTATTTCCTGGATTTCCTCTGAATTAGGGCAGCTTCTGCCTGACCGAATGCCCTATATTATTCCTTTTCACAATGGCTCGCTTCGAAGCGAAAAACTGCAAGGACCACGACAATAATCTTCATAAGCATTTGTTATATAAGATAGTTTTTGTAGATAGACCCTAAGAAATAAGTCGCAAGACTTAAAAAAATATAGATTTTAGCTTGGATTTTTATTACTCCTTATAAGAATTTGTTAATAATTGTAGATTATGATCTTGACCATCAGCTGAGAAACACAAAAAGGCAACACCTTGATTCCACATGAGAATTTTTATACTAAGCTAATATATGATTAAGAATAGTAGAGTATGATCCTAAGCTTCAGATAACAGCGCAACAAGAGGGACATAGATTTCAACCAAAAAGCTTAGGTAACGATTGATTGATTTATCCCAATATAGGTATTTAAATTTTTTATAAAACATAAACTTGCTAGTTATTTCACAAAAAATCTAAAAATTATCCATTACATTTAATCACAGGAATCGCGTATTTATATACAAAAAAGGTTCCTTGAAAAATAAATGCGCATATTAATCTGAAAAATGGCAAAACCATCGAAAGATGGTAACGCAAGCTTTCCAGTCTAACTGGGCTTTTTCCTAAGACAATGGGTTTGACTAATCAAACAGTGGTTCCGGGACCGCTTTGATTGCCGCTTGCCCATAAAGGACCTCGTCGCTTACCCCTGAAAGGAACTCTTTCCACCTATTTTTTTTATTAGGAGAAGAGTTTTGTATCTAAGTATTCAAGACTATCAAATCGAACAAAAAGTTTCGAAAAACTAAAAACTACCTGACTTTATCCTTTGTTTCCTACTCACGGGTTTCAATAACTCGCTTAGGATAGCTTTGGGTAAAAATCATCAACCTACGCCCGACTTAGATTAGGTCTGGCATTCAGCAACTATGTAGAATAATGAAAACATTCTTTATTACGAGCATTTCTTTGCGCAAATTTTTTCTGCGCATACCTTTGGCCCTGCTTGCCCTGTTTGTATTCAACGGCAATTCATTCGCAGGAACCATAAATCTTGCCTGGGATCCAAGTACATCATCCAGCGTGAGTGGTTACAAAGTCGCCTACGGCACCAGCAGCGGCAGTTACACCTCAACGATTGATGTCGGAAATAAGACCAGCTATTCGTTGAGTAGTTTACAGGATGGCGCCAAGTATTATTTTGCGGTAAAGGCCTATGACACCACCAAGGCCACCGAAAGCGCATATTCCAATGAAATCAACGCGACAGTGCCTACCGCGACGACGACGGCATTGACGGCGACTTTTACACCATCAGGTCCAATTAGCGTTGTTCAGGGCACGTCTATTACTTTCACGGATACCACAACTGGCACAGTGACGAGCAGGAAATGGGATTTACCCGGTTCCAATGCCCCCAACCTTACTTCAACTGCCCAGTCTGTCGCAGTGAGCTATGCTAACGTCGGGACATATAACGTCACTCTGACAATAAACGGCAGTGTTAGCACGACCAAACCAGTTAACGTAACCGCGGCACCTACGACTTCGGGTACAACTTCGGGTACAACTTCGGGTACGACTGCAATTACCAACGGTCTCGTAGCGGCCTATGGCTTTGAGGAAACCAGCGGCACGACGGCTACGGATGCCTCAGGTAAGGGTAATAACGGTACGATTACAGAAGCCCTTAGAATCACTTCTGGCCGTTACGGAAATGCGTTAGACTTCGATGGCGTCAACGATTGGGTCACTGTCAACGACAGCGCATCACTGGATTTTTCAGCCGGCATGACCCTCGAAGCGTGGGTGTATCCAATGTCACAGACAAATGGCGGCAACACGGTCATTTTGAAGGAAGCATCAGGAGCTGAGGTTTATGCTCTCTATTCCGAAGAGGACGTCAATACGCCTGTCTCTTATTTCAATGATGGCAGTTACCGCGCCGTAGTGGGTCCAAACCGTTTACCGGTGAACACCTGGACTCACCTTGTAGCAACCTATGACGGGCAATACCAACGACTTTATGTCAATGGTGCCGAAGTCGCCAAAAATGCAGCAACTACTCCGATTCAACAATCCAGCGGCGTGTTGCGCATCGGCGGCAATAGCCTGTGGGGTGAGTATTTTGATGGCAAAATCGATGAGGTGCGGATCTATAATCGAGCGTTAACCGCAACCGAAGTCAACAACAATAAAGCGACCCCTGTAAGTGCTTCAAGCAGTGTTTCTACGCAGGAGAAATTTATCCTGGGCGACAAGAATGTAGAACCTTGGGTTCAAAACGAACCTACAGGTACTGCACAAGCATTCCAGGCAACGCCAGCGCAATCCGGCAAAGTAACTAAAGTACAGGTTTATCTGGATGCCAGCACCACCGCAACAAATTTGGTTGCCGGTATCTATGCGGATAATACCGGTCATCCAGGGACTCTAATTGCAAAGGGCAATTTGAGTACACTTAAGCTTGGAGGATGGAACTCGGTATCGATTCCTGACGCTTCTGTTACTGCCGGCAAACCTTATTGGCTGGCGATACTGGGAACAAATGGCCAAATCGGCTTCCTTGACCAAGTGGGTTCGTCAAACGGTTTGATGGAACGCACCAGTCACCGTACGGTACTGACGGACTTGCCCACTACATGGAATGGTTCGACACAGGGATATAATACCAATGCGGCCGTGTCGATCTATGGCAATGGGTATTAATTACTACGGAGACAACGACTCCTAAAGGGCATAACGACGGAGTGGGCATTATTAATCGAGGCTAGCTCCGTCGGCTCCTTCAGATGTTGTTAGTAAATACTTGGCTATGATCCATAGCATAAATAGTCAAATAAACATAATCCAATATTTAAAAGTAGGCTCTAAGCCAATAGCAATTTCGCTTTTAAATTATAACAACATGCATTTAATGCATATTTTTAATAGCAAATAAAGGTTAGAACTTTGGTAAATGTTGGCACTTATCTATTTTTAATATTTAAACCACGTTTATTCTTTATTCAGCCGAAGATAAACTTTATAGAAGATAACCATGAAAAAATTTATTCCATACAAACATCTGATACCGCTTTTGGTGCTATTCACTTGTGGGGCATTTTCCACCGCGAAAGCTGCTACATATCATGTACGAACAGACGGGAACGATACAAACTGCAATGGTTCTGCAGATTCTTCTTCCGGCTCAGCGCCGAATTGTGCTTTTCTAACAGTGCAAAAAGCCGTTAATATTGCACAAGCTGGGGATAATGTAGTTGTTCATGCCGGTACCTATGGCGGATTTAAGACCGCGAGATCAGGTTCTGCTGGCAATAATATTACATTTACGCGTAATGGCACAGATACTGTCACCATTACTGGTCAAATAATAGTAGATCACAACTACATTACACTAAATGGCTTCACTACATCTTATAGTGATTCTTACGAGGGCGGAGCGGCTATTAGAGTTGGCTATTCTTCTCGTGTAAACAATATTAAGGTTACTAATTGCCATCTAAGTGGCAATGGTTCAAATACATTCCCGACAGTATTTTATGCTGATGACGTAATATTCGATGGCAATATAATGGAAGGACCACAATTCTTCATTGGCATGGTTCTAAACGGCCAACGCTACAGCATTACTAATAATAAATTCAGAAATATTAAGGACGTTGAGCGCGTCTTTAACGTCGCGGTCTCAAATTCAGTATGGCGTGGAAACGAAATATATGGATTGACTTGGACAGGTAATGCAAGTGTTCATCCAGATATTTGGCAAACAATCCAAGATGGTTCCACTGCCAAAAACAACATTATTGAGAATAATTATATCCATGATAGCCCGGATGTTCAGGTCGCCAACACGGAGAACACAGGCACCAACGTGAGCGACTGGACATGGCGCAACAACGTATTTGCCAACGCAGGAACATCATATATCCATACTGGGAATTTTAAGTATTATAACAATACTTACTATAGAGTAGGGGCGTCCAATCAGTCTACCGTATTTTTATATAAAGACAGTTTTGGAGATGCAAGCGGAGCGGAGTTTAAGAATAATATTTACGTGCTTGCCACTAACCAGGGTTACTTTGGTACAGTCAGCGGCGCTCCGTCTTATACTCATGATTATAACTTCGTAGCCAACACTGATTTTTCTAGTCGTTCCGGGTTTTCTGAGCCACACGGGGTGAATGGAGGTAATCCGCAGTTTAATTCTGTTGCATCAAATTGCACCACAAGCACCTGCAATTTCCATATTGGTTCTACCTCTGTCGCTAAAGACAAAGGTACAGCTCTCTCCGGATTCTCAGCGGATATGGATGGAAATACTCGTACAACACCGTGGGATATGGGTGGTTATGAGAGTGGGGCTGCTGTTGCCTACGTTCTGAATCCACCGTCAAATTTGAGAATACCGTAGTTTGAAGCTGTCCTTGATGATAAATCGGGGGCAGCATATTCCTCCATACTGGAAAAATACAACAAGCGCGCCAGGATTTTTCGCGAAAGCTAAAACGGGATCTATCCTGTTCTAGCAGCGAAATATCCTGGCGATTTTATTGGTTTCGGCGGTCCGCGTTCGTCCTGCGTCCGCAACGTCCCGTAATTCACTTTGCTACGGGTTAAAGAGATCCAGCACCCTCTTAGCCCCGATTGCGGCGCCGTATCGTATATATTCTTACAACTGCTGAGGATCCTTCATTAAGACTGCCCTAGCTGACGAATAACCCTCTTCGCCCAACGGGCGACAACTAGAACTAACCCATGGGCTGGCGGAGGTAACAGATTTGATAAACAGAGGCCGAATCCTATGAGGTGGAGACGCCAAGTTATTGAAAGTCTAGAGCGGTAGGGCAAGGACCCAATAAAGTTTCTAATAAGCTGGTGGATGTTCCATGAACTGTAAAGCTGCATTAGCGCCAAATTCAGCGCGCTCGTCGCGAAGGTATCGTTGCACCCCATCAAGCAACCACGATCATTACTACGCTCGGCTCTTGTATAAAAATCATGGACAATATTGACCCATTTATCCCCTGTATGGAGGGAAAGAATTTGCGTCTGCACGCGCTTGCCGCTTCTGCGACGAAATTCCGCGTCTGTTATTAGTTGGGTTAGCAAGTTTCGATACGTTCCCACATCGTTTGCTAGCTCCATCGCGTTGTCAAGCCCAGGAGCATCAGGGCCAAGTAATGCCAACTCTGGATTGGGATGAGAATACCCAAGGAGCGAAATCCCTCGGGCTCCAGCTTCGAGAACGGAAGTAATCGAGGAAAATGGAACTGAGTCCAGGTAGATGTCAGCCGCAGCATAAAGAAGATCGTTTTCCCATTGAGTACCCAGCGGCACAATTCTTCCTTCTGTTTGGGTACTAGCTAACTGCCAAGCACCCTCTCTTTCCGGTCCTACTGCGAGTAAGATCGCCTTTGGCAGTTTGGTGAGAACAGGAAGGACAAGATCCAGAAATCCAATTTCGTTGGGGCAGCTGTACTTGAAAGGTGAGGCAATAGTCAACAGTATTATGGCATCCTCATCATAACCAAGCATACGCTTCGCATCCACCCGACAGACCGAAGAGTAAGAACAACTCAAAGGTGTTGGAAGAAGAGGAGACTGGTCTGGGCGCAATCCACGTCGATCCTTCAGAAAATAAGGCGATTGCTTCCGAAGATGTACCACGAAATGAGCAACACTCGCGCCAATCCAAAAGGTATGGTCTGAATGGTTAACGAAGAGCGTCTTGACTGAATCGCAGCCTTTCGCCAGAGCAAGGTTCGGTATGATATCGTATGGAAAAAGATGTAGTACAACTATGTCCATTTCTTTACACAACATCCTGAGCTCACACGCCTGTTCTAATGGACTAGAAGTTGGTGCGCTGAGCATGCGAAGAAAACCGCCAGAGCTTTCCACCGATCGAATCAAAACCTCTGGTACATCATATATACCTTTAAAATCAGCCTGTGTCGTAATAACAACGGAGTGCCGACTTTTATGATCCTCTTGAATCCATCTCCAGACGAACCGGCTATCTCCACCGACTGGTCTAGCGTAACTCAAAACGTGTAATACATTTCGCAAGTTTTCGTCACGGTGCCACTCGCCATGCATTGAAGCATCAGGTATTTGCTGCCCTAACTCTAGAAGAAGCCGCTCAAGCCGTGGAGATGCGAAAAGACCAACGTTGCCAGGAAATGCATAACGAGCCGCTATTTGCGCGATTCTAACTGCAGCCGAGAAATTTCCAAGCGCGAAATATTCCTCTGCTAATGTTAACAAATCACAAAAATGAACATATGCATCACTAGGTTCTGACATCTTCATTCTAATTCCGTCATCGAAACAATCTAAAAAATATCCTTCGCAGATCAGGCCAACTTTTTTGTATCAAAATTAATAAGAGGCCATACTGGAGACCCTTCAAACGTTTACTTGGTGCTGTTGCGGGTCGTAAACTCTTCCAGCCGGGTCCGTTTAAGAACCTCTTAGATCGTCGGGTCTGCTGACTCGAAATCGTTCGGCTAAATGAGGAATTTTCCATAGAGGGGTTTGATAAAGCCACCAACTTTCCTGACGATCCCCAGGAAAGTTAAATGGATGCGTTTATGTAGTTCATAAACAGTATTCTTCTGAATACTGTAAAAAAACCCTAGAAACTCTTACAACTTAGGTAATTAATAGATCGGCTGTTCATGGTTAATCCGACAATTTATAACTTATTTGTTGAAGATTTGAACAGCTAAGCATTCACCAACCTCATTCTTTCCGACGATCAAGCTTTGCTCTAGCAACGCAAGAGCATGGGTGATAACTTTCGTCGCCAACTTGATTCCGAAGCCTGAATCCACGTCCCCCTTCCAGAGTCTGAGGCTATGTTCCAAAATATACCTCGAGTTTACCGTTCGGACGTAAGACTCGGCGAATCCAGACAATCTAAGAAGAAGTCTCATTGAACTCGGGCAAAAAATATGGAGGTGGCGTGGCGGTTCCAATCCGCGCCAATACTCCTTGAAAACGCGGTGACCCAAGCTATCACTATTTGGTGTATACAGAATGAGCTGTCCACTTTTCTTTAGTATTCGACGGCATTCCACCAAAGTAGCGACTGGATTTGGAACGTGCTCGATGACATGGTTTAAGGTGATCGCGTCAAAGAATTCGTCTGGAAAGTTCTGCGCCTCAAGCGGACCGGTATGAACTCTGAGCCCTCTTAGCGTAGCTACCTTCACTGCATCCTCGTCAAAATCTAAACCCTCGACCTGCCAGCCCAACTTACTCATGGACAGAAGCCAGTCGCCATCGCCACAACCAACGTCGAGCAAAAAACCTTGTGGCAGAGAAGGTAAGCACCGAACATCTTCCTCCACTTCATTCCGACGGAGTGGGAAGAGGTATAGTAACTTTCCTAGGCTCTCAATCAGCACGGATCGTGGGCTCATTTGGTAGCCATATTTCCCCGCCAAATAGCCGCGTTTCATCCACCCGTAAACCAACTTCAGGAAGCTGAATTGGTTCATATCAGTTCGAACTGTGTGTGTATAGTAGTTCTCGTAGGCCCTCCCTATATCTTCAGACAAGGGGGTTGGATTTATCCAAATCAGGCCGCACTGTCGATCAGAACATTTTGTCAGATTCCATGAGCCCTCGACACCAAAGAGTCTATCTTTCTGCATTGAATAAAGAAGTTCGCCAGGACTACTACACAGCTGGCAATGGGGCTGTGGACGGGTTCTGATCCGTTGCTTATTTTCCATATGCTGCTTCATGAAAATATCCTTTCGGCAGTAAATACAATACTTGAAGCGGCTATCCCTCCGGGTAAACGAGGAATTAGCCATGAAAATGAAGGACGAACAGCAAGATTCTCATATCGCACATGGACGGGATTAAGCTTACTGGCACGTAACCACTTCTTTATATCCGATATACTTGTTAGATTTAGATTTGTGTTAACGAAGCTACTACTCAACTTGAATCTTTGAGCTTTATTTTTCTTGGCAAGTAATCGCCCACATAGCCTCTGACTGATGTTTAGATTGGGAACGCAGCCCACGATGACACCATCCCTGCTGAGAAGAGCCCCTAGTTTTGTAAGAATCTCAACGGGATTAGACAAATGTTGAATTACATTCGAGAGGATTATGGCATCGAATTTTTTCTCACCAAGCACCTCAAAGGCCAGTCCAAAATCAGGCTGGAGGACGCTGATGCCCCGTTCCTCTGCCAATCTACAAATAACTGAGTCGAGCGGTATCGCTACTACTCGTTTTCCATTCTCCAACAAATGGGCCTCTGTCGCTCCCCAGCCGCAGCCTACCGAGAGAATATCCCTAGCCGTTGATGGAATAGACCTTAGAATTTCATACTGACATGGTTCGTAGTAATCTTTATCCCATTCAGAAGTATTAATGGTTTTTTCGGTTACAAAAAGCTCATTGCTAATCTTCTTTTTATACAAAATATCAAAGAGCGCCTCTATCTGCAATTTCTGTCCATCTTCATCTAATACAGCACAATTGTTTTCACTCATTCCGGTATGATTCAAGTATGCATCAGGTAAATGATGTAAATCAAATTCTTGCAAATGCGAAATACATATAACTCTCGTAAATCCGCATTGGGTGTATGGATCTGTCGCTGCGGAACAAATTAAATCATATCGCCCGCTATGGGGGGGAACTAGGAATCCTCCCGAAGCTATGGCTTTTCGCAATTGACCTTGAGTCAAGATGTAACAGGCAGAATGGTTATTAGACAGACTCGCGAAAACGTATTTGCCACACTCTCCAACAGAATTTGAAATCCAATGGTATGGACCATGAAAGTCTGGGTAATTTTTCTTGCCATTCGGGTAAAGCTCATATCGTATAAAACCCGGCAAAAACTGCTCTCCCAGTGTTTCTGTCGCTTCTAAGAAAGCTAATATGTTTTCCTTGCGAATCAGCGTATCATCTTCTGTGTATATGAAAATATCATAGTTATCAATATTCTCCGCAAACAGCCTTTTGTGCCCAAATGGAAGTGACCATGGGTCTTTGGTAGGCAACCCTACGAGTACCGTCGCTTGTTTTCCATAATCTTTTGGCGCCTCGGATAAAATAAAAATATCCACATTAAAGGGCATTGATCGGTATTCCTGAATGAGTTTCTTTACATACTCGACATTTTTTGTCCCATAATTGGCAATCGCAACAATAATATTCATATTTAATCCTATTTTATTTAAATATTACACTGCCAGCACGGCGAGCGGTCATACCCTCTCGCGGCACTCGGTATCGAGAATATTTAGCCTCTATGGTACTTCTGCAAGTCTCGTAAGAATCCTTGGTTAATACTGCTCCGTTTGTTATACAGCAAATCGATGCTTGAAGCCAATACCAAACCAGAATAGTCTGATCGAAATAGTTAGCCGATATAAAGGACAGGCAATGAGCAAAAAATGCTACGCCTAGAGCCCAGACAAAAAACTCGTCGGGCAACCTTAGCGATTTTGCGCGAAGGCGCTGCCCGATACCTCGAAAACAGCTTACGATTATCGCCAAAAACAATCCTAGCTTCAGCATTCCACCTTTAACCCCTTCCATAACATAGTGATTCGTTATGTCCATCATGTTAGGATCGGCAGGAGTAACCTCACCAGCGGGACCCCAATGAGCGGTATAGGTTGTTCCAAATAACCACCACTCATCCCAGTGCGCAATCGCTTGGTCTATTAACCAAGCGCGGTGCCATCCGGTCCCGCCGGCTACTTCGCTCAACTTGGCGATCAAATACCAAACGGGGGCTTTCATAACCATCGCCAAGCCGAGAACTGCCAGAAGGGCTCCCCAACGAATCAGAGGCATCGCTTTTTTAACTCGCCACAATGCCAAACCCGCTATAACGGCAATCAATGCCAGCAAGCCCCCACTTGAATGCGCAGTTACCACAATAATTAAAGAGGAAACGCCTGCAATCAATGCCAGAAGCCTACTACTCGAACGATAGCGCCAGAGCGCCACGAAAAGCGGAAATTGTGTAGCGCCAAAAACGCCCGCCAGGATGGGATGACGAAAAGCTCCCTGGCATCGCAGTTGCCCTTCTCGTATGACCGTAATTTCCGACACGCCCCCGAACACCGCCAGCAGGTTATGCGAGGTTCTATTTTCCACAAGCATAAATGCGGCAATAGGCAAAGTGACAAACGCCAGTGTGCGCACGCTGACTACAACATCCTCAAGCTCTACTATGACACAGCGAGCGAAAAAGTAGCAGCCGAGAGCGTTATAGACATCACCCAATCGGTTTATGAGCAAAGCGGTAGAAGGTTTTGAAAGAGTTCCAAAAACAATTGAAACGATTGCCCACCAAATAAATAGCTTATCTATCCCTTTCAATTTCAGTTGCGCAGCTTCTCCTCGAATAATAACGCGACATATCCCACATAACAGAAGGATACGGAATAAGTGAAAGTGTAACCCAGCAATTACTATTTGCTGCCCCATAGGCATCAGACCAATCATGATAAGAAGGGGAGAAAAAGCATGGCGCCTGGGTAGTAACCAAGTTAAACAGACAAGAACCAGCAAGAGGCCGAGGGCCAAGGGATTGAGACTTGAGGTGTCTTGAATTTTTTCTTCCATTTTCTTTTAGTATGCCCGATTTAAGCCTAACTCCATGTAAGTTATATCTCCACCTAGCCTATTCTCCGCTTCGAGTAGCAAGGATACCTTCTTAGCGCCATCGGCGACTTTGGCTGGTGTAACCTCCATGGTATAGACCAAACCGAATTGGCACCCAAATCAATGCATACTTTTAGACCAGAACGGTAGTTGCCACTCTTGCGGATTTAATTTCATGACCTCGCTTTAACTAAAGGCCATGCCCAGCTGCGTAGCTTTACAAGTTGTTCCTTTCTGAGAAAATCTACTTTCTCATTTGTGATAATTGGTTTTCGCCGAGTTAAATGCCACCAAACATATCCGCCAAAGCGAACAAAACTCCCTAGAATTAATGGAGGAGTGGTCACTCGACGACAGCATTTAAGGAATTCAAAGGCTGGATGAGAACCGAATGAAGCATCCATTAACCCCTCTCGGAATTTTCCGCGCCATATTCCGCCGGCACTCGAGGTGGGCCGGTAGTGTAATATGTGAAGATCGGGTCGGGTTAGTATTTCCCAGCCTTTAATTTTTGCGTCAAGCTGAGCCAGCCAATCCGATCCGCCATATGGCAAAGGGGTATAGCCCCCGATTTGCTCGAAGCAGGCACGACGGAAAACTGCACTGCCAGTTGTTGAATCTTTTGAATTACTCTTGCGGCACTCCCACACTCCACGGGTGCATTCGTAAACAAATCCGCTTGTCACGCCCAATCGAGAATTCAGTTGAAACTCACCCAAAAGAGACTCATAGTAATCCGCTTGTTTCGGCGCCAAATCCGCATCCTGTACGGCTATAAAATCGAACCTTAAGGGCTTGGCGAGTTCATAGGCCGCTTGGAGCGCTCTGTATTGGGAGCCAAAGTTCCGTCCACCGCGGGAATCTGCAGAATGAAGTTGAATGAAAGGATACTTTTCTGCAAATTGTTCGACGATCTTTGCAGTGTTATCGCTCGATCCATCGTCAATAATGATCCAGGCTATCGGCAATATAGTTTGACGCAATATTGACCGGATTCCTTCAGCGATATAGGCTTCCTCGTCTTTTGCTGCGGTAAGCAGTACGTATCGGTTGTTCATATTTGTACTCTAGCCTCTGATTTGATTTAACAAAATACGTTCATACCCTACAAGATACTATTTTAAGCATGCCTAACTTTGTATGAAATTATCCATTTTAAGCATGCCCAACTTCTTTTCACTTTATGTTTTGCAAGCTGCCCTGCAGGATTGAGTAACAACACACAGGAATAACCAATTAGACGCAAAAACATGTGCAGACACGAGATCAGTAAATAGCATAATACGGCAATATACGAGTGATGTTTTTTCCAATATTGTAGGTCTGCTTTTTGCCTTTCAATATAAAATCGCACTGGAGCATTCGAGGAACTGGCACCGCCATAATGGATGGCTTTTGCCGAAGGGAAAAACACTACCTCCCAGCCTTTTTCACGGAATCGCTTACACCAATCCATGTCCTCGCCATATATAAAAAAAGACTCGTCGAGTAAACCTACTTGCTCCATTGCTTGTCTACGAACTAGCCAGAAACATCCTGTCAGGATATCCACGCTGCGCAATGTATTTTGTGGCCAGTGAGCCATCGAATAACCCGTAAAAAATCTAAAATTTTTGAAAATAGTGTCAAGTGCAAGCGCGCGGCAAAACATATTCCAAACGCTTGGAAAACCTCGACATGACCGTTGTAATTGCCCGTCGCCGCCGATGATCAAAGGCCCCACCATTCCAGCTTCAGGGTGCTCCTCGACATAATTCACTAAGCGAGTGATACAATCAGGTAAAACCTCGACGTCTGAATTAACGAAACAGAGATAGTCACCTGAGCTGACAGATACTCCGATATTATTAGCCTTGGAGAATCCCATATTCTCGGTATTACGAATCAATCTCACATTCGGAAATTCGGATGCTACGCATTCCGGAGAACCATCGGAGGACGCATTGTCCACTACAATAATTTCCATCGGATATTGACACACTCCAGATGAAAGCGATGAGAGGCATTTTCTGAGATAATCTCGAGCATTCCAACTGACAATGATTATTGAAACGGTCAAGTGATTCTTTTTGTGATTCATTTCAGTATTCTTTATTTTTGAGTTTTAAATCTGGCAATTATAGCCACGATTGAATATCTGGACAGAAACCCTAACTTCACTTTCCAAAACGCATGCGGGGCTAATTCAGTGAGTTAAAAATAGTAGACGATGACGATAAACCAAGCACTTTCTTAGAAATCTACACTGTAAGTTATTTTGAAATTTTAGGAATTGAACCAATTAATTTATATCCAGTTCTATGCTATCTAGTTTTCATCATTTAACTTTGTGTAATTGGCAATAACCCTTTTCTAGCTAAGCTAAACAAATAAAGCACCCAAGCTAGTTGTTATTTTTTGATGAGTAACATTGTATATTCATTGAAAAAATAGTGATATCTATAAAAAATGATATTGAAAAGATATAGAATAGATATATTAATTATTTAAAGATATAGCCAGGAAGCGGCCTTAAACTCTCTGTGCTGTTGACCTTACGTCATAATCGTCTCAAATTTATGAAACTTTCTTTCAGAAAATAAATCTCATCAATTTAGAGATAACGATGCGGAATCTGATCGCATACTTAATGGACTATTTATTAACATTCTCAAGGCTATGAATTTTTTGCCAAATATAGAATATTTTGTCCGCCAGAATGCAAACTCAATTAAAGTGCAATTGTAAGCAAAGGAATAGCCCGATATGACCGGCTCCCTCCACATCGTCCTACAATGCGCAGAATCGCTGCTGCCCAAAGTCCGTTATGTATTTGATACTTTTTTTATGGCGCGTGGGGTTCCCGTGGTGTATTCCCTCCAGCCGCCCTCAGCAGGTCCATGGCTCTTCTACGGCCCAGTCAAAGAAGCGTCATGGCCGCTCAACCGATGTGTGACTATTGCTCACTGTCCGGAGTCTTGGCAATTCTTTAACGGTCATGCCGATATAGAGAAAAGCTATCGGGTCGACAGCTTGGCAATCGTGTTCCCGGAAAGGAATGCCCATTTTGCGCCAGCGCCAGACATTCCTTTCGATCTCGCTGCCAACGCATTTTACTTTTTGTGCTCTTGGTCCGAACGGCTTGCATTGAACAAAGGACAGACGCGGAGTCTATATTCAAACAGCAGCTTTGAGCGTTTGAGCATCCCCCAAGATATCGTCGATCAATACCTTGATCGGCTTATGAGCTTACTCCACACGCTCTGCGACCGGCTTGAGATTGCGAGATGGCCCCAACCCGCCTGGCCCCAAGGCTCTAGCTATGCCCTGATTCTATCGCATGATATCGATTTCATCCCCACCGGGTTTCTCGATATTGCCAAACAGGGCGCAAAAACCATACTGCGCCACCTCGTCCGCCAACGCGATGCGGCCGACGCCTTACGTGTTGCAATAGGGTTGGGATTTGCACTGTTTCGTAAACGCGATCCGTATGGCTGTATACCCGAAATCATTGAGCGAGAAAAAGAATTGGGAGTGCAATCATCGTTCCAGGTGGCGGTCGGACATAGACATCCTAACGATGTTAATTACCGAATCGAAGACGATCGGGTCCGCGATTATTTGCGCGCGATTCCCGATGCAGGCTTCGACCTGTGTCTCCATGGCAGTTATCGTTCCACTGAAAATTGTGCGTGGTATGTAGAAGAAGCGGAGCTTTTGGCGCAACGCCTCGGCAAGCCATTAGGTTCACGCCAGCACTTCCTGTCATTCGATTATGATTCCTTGTTTATGGCTCACGAACAGGCAGGCATTCAGTATGACATGTCTATGGGATTTCCGGACCGCCCCGGACCAAGAGCTGGATTCTCTTACCCATACTTTCCTTATTGCCTCAAGGAGGATCGGCCTTACGATGTGCTCCAGATAAGCCTATACCTTATGGATGTCACGTTGAGAAGTTACTTGGGCCTGAAGGGCGCCAAAGCATGGAATGTGATTAAAACCACACTCGATGATCTGCACAGCAAAGGTGGCTGTGTTTCCGCGGTATGGCATCCCATCGTTTTCGGAGGAGCACGCGACCCGGGCTATGGTCAATTGTTCTGGAAAATGGTCCGTTATACTCATGAAACGGATGGGCTCGCTACGGATGGAAGAACCATTAATGATTTCTGGAGAAATCGGGCAAGGAACTATTCAAGCTTTACTTGAGATTCTCCAGCCTTCATCAAATATAAACCTGAAACAAGACATTTATGATTTTTTAAGGGGAGAATAGCCGATGGCTTCAGTATTCATGGCAGCCTATACCAACTACCGCCGGGATCCGCGGGTGAAGCGAGAGGCAGAAGCGCTTGCAGACGCAGGGCATCGAGTCGTATTTCTAGCGCGCCGCCAGCCAGATGAGCCGAATCTTGAGACCATTGCGGGCGTGAAAGTTATCAAGACTATCGGTTTTAAAAACAAGTGCACTACTTTCACGGAATACCTGATCGACTACCTCTTGTTTTTTTTAATGATATTTTGGCATTTACTCCTGCATCCGTTGCGTTATCAGATCATTCATATTAACAATATGCCCGATTTTCTGGTATTTGGGGCCTGCCTGCCGCGTTTGTTAGGCGTCCCGGTTATCCACGATGTACACGATCTTATGCCGGAACTCTATCTGGAGAAATTTAATTCGAGGGAAACACATTGGATTGTTCAAGCATTAAAATTGGAGGAACGGTGGGCCGGAAAGTTCGCCTCGGCTGTACTAACAGTTGAAGAAAATTTGAAAAACACTCTATCCGAGCGCGGCATTCCACGTGAAAAAATCCACGTACTGATGAATTTGCCCGATGACCGCATCTTCGCCCCACGAGGGTCCTTCCTACCAAAACCTCAAGACCAAACTTTCGTAATGGTTTACCATGGCACTCTCGCACGCCGGCTCGGAATGGATATTGCAATTGAAGCTGTATCAAAAGTCAGAACTAAGATCCCACGGCTGGAATTGCGAATCATCGGTGCGGGAGAAGAACGCGATAAATTGCTCGAATTGCGCGATCGACTTGGCTTGCAAAATATTGTAACGTTTAGTGAGGGATTCGTTCCAGTAGAAAAAATCCCTGCAATGATTCAAGATGCGGATGTTGGCCTTATTCCATTGCGAATCAGCAGCGGCACCGATATTATGCTTCCTACTAAGTTGCTCGAATATGTGACGATGGGGATTCCTTGCATCGTGCCTAACACAAGCACAATCAGCCGGTATTTCGATCATGAAATGGTACAGTTTTTCGAAGAGGGAAATGTTGATTCCCTGGCAAAAGCAATTTATGAGCTTTATCAAAATCCTGGCAGGCGAACCACGCTTTCAAATAACGCGACCGAACGGTTTGGGAAGATTTATACCTGGAGTCAACACAAAAAAGTTTATACCCATCTCGTCGCAAGTTTACTCGCCCATCAGACTATACGATGACCGCTCGACACGACGCGCGGATCGGCCAATACCTAGGTAAAGCATACCAGCAGCTTCGGCTTCGTCCTGGCTCCAAAAATTACGACCGTCCAAAACGACTTCAATCCCGGCCTTCCGCCAAGCTTTAAAATCAGGATCGGCAAACTTTTTGTGGGCCGTGCAAAGAACGATAACGCGGGAAACTTCAATAGAGCCTGGCTCAAACCCTGCCTTTCGCAGTTCCTCATCGGTATAGTAGGGATCTTCTATGGTAACCTGCGCCCCAAACCGCTTAAGTTCATCCCGCAAGGCAAAGGCCGGGCTGAAGGTATCTACCTTGACTTCCGGCCGAAACCCCAAACCAAGGATATGAACCTTCTCTCCTTTCAAAGGCCTCCATGTGGCTTGAATACGTTCCAATTGTCTCGCAGGCTGAAGATCGTTGATTACACGGGCGGTTTCCGAGAGAAGCTGCGGCAGCCCTAATCGCCGCGACTCTCTGGTCAGAAAATAGGGATAGACCGGAACGCAATGGCCGCCGACACCGATTCCGGGCAAGAGCAGATTAGCCTCGCCATCATTATTTGCTGCAGTACGAACGCGATCGAAGTCAACACCCGCTATTTCGCAGAACGCGGCCAGTTCATTGGAAAATGCAATATTAACATCGCGGTAGAGCATACCCAGGAGTTTGGTCATCTCGGCGGCTTCGATCGTACCTACGTCATCAACAGGAGCGCCGAGATACTGTCTGTAGAACGCTACCGCTCTCGCGCATGAAGCTGCATCGAAACCACCTACGACCTTGGGTGTGGTTTCGAGCCGAGTCAATACCAGGTTCGCCTTAACGCGCTCAGGACTATAGGCTACATCAAAATCCTCGCCCGCTTTTAAGCCGCTGTATTTTTCCAAGAAGGGAATTAAACTGCGTCGGGTTCCCCCTACCGCTACCGTGGTTTCATAGATAACCAGCGTATTCGGCCGCAGCCCTTTGCCGATTTCAGTAGAAGCCTGCTGCAGGATGCTGAAATCGATCTCCCGATCGGGAGTCAGATGGGCGGGCACAATCACCACGATCACGTCTGATGCTGATGAAGCTTTCGTTGTGTCGGTAGTGGCGCTCAACCGGCCGTTCTTATGCAAATCCTCCATGAGATCTGCCAGTCCGGGCTCTTCATAAGGGCATTTACCCGCATCGATTTTTTTTACGAGTTCCGGATTAATATCGCATACGGTTACCGATGCGCCATATTTGCTAAAAATGCAAGCCAGCGGAAGACCCATCCGGCCGCCGCCTACAACTGTAATTTTCATTATAGGATACTCCTTATGCCTTTTTTCAAAATCGAATGTCTATGTTAATCGCTGATTTCGTAAAGCTCGCCGTTTTGGTTGGCGTAGAGGTTAACCGTAACCGTATTGATACGTTGGAAGAGCCTGTTTTGACTTATTTAGAATCAAACCCAGCAAGTTCGTCTCTTCCAGAATGTACATAGAATGTTGAAGCTCTTCGGGAGTATTCTTTCCATCCTCTACCACCAGAAGAGCCGCATCGGTATGCGGCATGAACAGCAGCGCATCGTCCGCCGCAAATAGTGGAGGAAGATCGAAAATAATGATCCCGGATTCATAGCGCGATTTGATTTCTTTGATCAAATCGCGCATTCTTCGGGATGAAATCAATTCCGAAGGGTTTTTGTTGGAATTTCTTCCTGGCAGAACCACCAGTCGCTCAATACCAGGATTGATACAGGCGTCGTACAAAGACAGATCGCTCGTGAGGCAATCGATAAGCCCGACATCGAACCGAAGGCCCAGATGTTGGCCCACGCCGGGGCATTTAAGATCCGCATCGACGAGCAGAACGTTCTGATCTTCCTCCATGGCGATGGCAATCGCAAGATTAACAGATATGAATGTTTTTCCTGCCCCTGGTGTCGCACTAGTGATACCAAAGCTGTTCCAGTTATTTTGACGAAGTTGCCTGAGAACATTTGTCCGGAGTACGCGAAATATATCCGCCCGTGGATCGTTGTCGAGCCCCATAACTATCCGATTTTCGCGTAGCACATCCATATCAATCATTCCCCGTTGAATTTTGGTGTGTCGGATCAAGCCGTTTAGCTGTTCTTCAACACTTTTAATCATGGATTGTTCTCCCAGAAAGAGGTAAATATATGTTTATCTCTATATCTCGTTTTTCATGGTTTGGTTCAAGTTTGCCTTAGTGCCAAGAAGATGAAACTCATTACCACCGTAGCCAATATGACAAAAGCAAAGGCGGTCCGCACTATACTCTTTCTGATTCGTGTCTCCTTAACAAGTTGGCCTTTTATTTCGGAAGGTGACTCGATATAGGGCACTACAACTAGCGGCATGAGACCCGTGACTGCCTGAATTTCCCGGTACCCTCTAATTCCAGGAAACAAGAATTCGATAATAAAGGCAACCCCAACGCCTGCAACGATTCCCCCAAAAAAGCCGCCGACAGCCACTTTTTGTCTGATTGCCTTTTCTGGCTTTATGGGAACCTCAGGAGGGTCGATAAGGGTAAGAGTTTGCCCCTGCTGCTGCTCTTCCAGAGTCTGAGCCAGTTTGGCATCCAGCCACTTGTCTTTAAGCTGGGTGTATTTATTGATGATGTTGTCCCTTGCTCTTATCAAATCGTTATATTCCATCTCAATTTGTGGAGCTTGCAGGAGTATATCGTGTAATTTTTCGATCTTTTCTTTCAAATAGACCTGCTTTTGCATCAATGACTCGAGTTCCGATTGACTGCTTTTATATTGAGCCTCTACATTCAGGTAAGCCGGACTAGTACTATGTAAGCTCTCATTTCCCTGTTCCGTTTGTAAGGGTGCAGAGGTATTTTTCAATTCCTGTTTCAGTCTATCGATTTGATTTTTAAGCTTGGCTATATCGGGGTGATTTCCAGAATAGTTTTTTTGCAGCAATTTAAGTTCGCTGTTGGCTTTTGCCAATTGCTTAAGGACATCTTCTTTGACGGATTGTCCTTCAAAGGTGGGATCGAGAGCCTTTAGCTCGCGTTTTAGGCGCAGCAATGACGGATGAGATGGCGAGTAAATACTTGTATATTTTAGGTATTTTGCTCGTAATGCTTCTTTACTTTGTGGCTTATTGTCATCGAGCGAGAGGGGTAGCTCTTTTTGAGCGCTTGCCAACTCAGCAGATAAAAAAGCTATTCTTTCTTTGGTCGTCCGGATTTGACTATCAGTGTCCCTCAGTTCGTTCTCTGTCCGGTCTATCGCTATCTGATTACCCTCGGCCTGCTCCGGTAAACTGAAGTTATGCTGCTCCTTAAATTGGGCAATTTTGGCGTCAATTTCCTGAAGCTCCCGGTTAAGCTTATCGGTTTCTTCTGTAAGAAAGTCGGTCGCTTTAATCGCACGCTGCTTCCGAACCTTATCATTTTGCCCAATAAATAGAGTGGCAAGCTTACTTGCTATCTCTTGCGCCATCTCAGGCTCAACATCTTTAAATGAAATATCAAATGCGATCTCAGCCATTCCTGAGTGTGCCTGCGGGGCAATTGAAGAGGCAGTCAACTCAATTTCAGTATTACTCCTAAATAGCTCGACTAATTCGTAATTTGGTAATTCATTTTTGATATCAAAATAAAGACCATTCGATTCAATAATCGAAAGAATATTATCAGTTGATAAAACTCTTTGAAATATCGATTGAATTTGTTCCTCGCCATATTGAGATATCGGAGCATCAATATATTTTATTGGAATAGGTGCTTCAAGCAATAGCGTCGCCGTCGAACGATAGATTTTGGGTAGATTAAAGGCAACGATTACGGCAAGCAAAGTGACAAGTAGCCAAGTTACTATAATGTAATACTTACGCCGTTTTACGAGGTCAATATAATCGGCTAGCGTTTTAGTGTATTGTTCCATAGCCTTAATAAAGTGCTGATTTTATTCACTTAACATAACCACACGCAAAGCTTCCTGCAGCGACTCTACCACCTGATCTTGCTGATCAAAGGTCATTTGAGGGAACAATGGCAAGATAATAGTTTGATCCTGCGCTTCTTCGCTGTGCCTGAGGCATTGACAAATTCCCGCAGTACATGCAGCCCCCTTGATTCTATTGGCGCAAGACCATGTATCTGATGGATAAGCTTCCTCTCGATGGGAACACATGATTCCCCGGCGAGTCGCGATCCCTTCATCAAGCATCGATTGCATAACTAACCGCTGATCCGAATCCTCAGGCAGGCGAATGCTAAAGCTTTGCCAGGTGCTGCGTGCCCAGTCCGGCTCTACCGGTAAACCGAGCCCCGGTATGTCCGAGAGGAGCGTCTTGTAGCGTTCAGCCAAATCACGGCGTTTTTTGACAATTTCCGGAAGACGCTTAAGCTGCTCCCGGCCCACGGCCGCTTGAATATCCGTCATTCGGAAATTGAAGCCAACAACAGGATAGGATTCGAAGATCACCTGGCTCGCTCCATGACGCACCGTATCGGGAACACTCATGCCGTGTTGCCGCAACAGTCTGAATTTCGCGTCCCACTCTGGATTCGATGTCGTGAGCATACCGCCGTCGCCGGTGCTGATCACCTTGCGCGGATGAAACGAAAAGCACGCAACGTCGGCTTGCGGTTTGCCGATTTTTTCCCATTGACCCTTCCAGAAAATTTCGCTGCCGATCGCGCAAGCCGCATCCTCCACGACGAACAGTGAATAACGGCGGGCGATTTCAAGGATAGCCGCAAGATCGCAGGGCATCCCGATCTGATGCACGCATAAAATAGCGCGGGTACGTTCAGTCACTGCGCTTTCGATCAGTTTGGGATCGATGTTGAATGTAGTGGGTTCGATATCCACGAACACCGGCTTCGCGCCGCAATAGCGGATCGAGTTCGCGGTGGCGATATAGGAATGGCTGACGGTAATGACTTCGTCTCCAGGCTGTACACCAACCGCAAGCAGGGCCAAATGCAAGGCCGTTGTGCAACTGGATACCGCGCACGCGTATGGAGCCCCAACGTATTCTGCAAACTCCTTTTCAAACGCGGCAACTTCAGGACCCTGGCTGGTCCAACCACTCAGAATAACGCGCCGCGCCGCTTCCGCCTCATTTTCGCCCAACATGGGTTTGGTTATAGGAATCATGCTTCTACCTCCATCTTATTCATGCGCCACCAGTGGACTAGTTGCGAAAGCCCATCTTCCAAATCAACCTGCGCTTTAAAACCCAGCATTCTTTCAGCCTTGGAGGTATCGGCAAGACGCCGCGAGACTGGATTTACTGTCCGCTCCGGGCCGTATTCCGGCTGCAGATCGGAATCCATCACCTTCAGCAAGGCTGCGGCCAATTCGTTGAGACTGGTTTCAGAACCGCTGGCGACGTTAAATACCTCATCGCTTAAATCCGATTGTAGCGCCAGGATATTGGATCGAGCGACATCTTCGATATAAACGAAATCCATCGTTTGGGCGCCGTCTCCAAGAATCAATGGCGGCTGACCAGCCGCGATGCGTTCCATCCAGCGAATCAATACCTCCGTATATTTCCCGTAAATATCCATCCGAGGACCATATACGTTGAAATAACGCAGCATCGCATAGGGCAATCCATACATTTCATTAAACGAACGCAGCAGCCCTTCCAGCATTATCTTGCTGGCCCCATACCAGGTGCGATTATTATAGGGATGATGATCCTCGCGCGTGGGAAAACTATCGGCCAGGCCATAGACCGACGCCGAAGAGGCCGCGATGACTTTTTTGACGCCGGCGGCCTGGGCGGCCTCCACCACATTGAAGCTCCCATTGCACATGACTTCCATCGCCTCGCGAGGATGGCCTGCACAAGCGGTAATCCGAAGGGCTGCCATATGAATCACCGCATCTATGCCCTTCATGGCGTTATGTACGGCCTCCTTGTTCCGGATGTCTTCGCGTATCAGTTTCACACGGGGATCAGTTAATGCATCTTCAACATTAGCCAGTGTGCCACGACTTAAATTATCGAAAATGACGATGCTGGCAGGCGAGTGATCCCGCAATAACAAATCCACGGTCGTGGAACCGATCAGCCCGCAGCCGCCTGTGACCAATATATTGGAATCCTTAATATTCATTAATGAATCTACCTTTGGTTATCGTTGTTGTTATTTCTTTTTTCCTTAACTCTCGGGCGGGATTACCTATCACCGTCGTGCCGGCGGCGACGCTATTAATCACGTTGCTGCCCAGCCCCACTAAGGCACCGCTCCTGACGCGTATGCCATTTTTCAAACTTGTACCGCTGCCGATGTAACAGTTCTCTTCGACCACAGTGTTGCCGGCGATGGTAACGTTGGAACCGATGAGGCTCCAATCGCCTATCGCCACATCATGGTGAATCACCGTATTCGGAAGAATACAGCTGTGCGAGCCGATCAGGGCGTTACTGGTAATTACCACACCGGCCATGATCAGCACATTAGAGCCGAGTGTCGCCAAGGGAGAGACCCTGGCAGTCGGATGGACCACACGGGCAAACCGTTCCTCGGCAAGACCCAGACCTTGAATAATTCCCTTTCGCGCCTGATAAGAAGCGGGGCTGCCGGGAACAGCTAAAACATAGGCATCGGGAAACTGTGCGAATGCGTCCCGACTAAATACCGGATAGCCGTGCGGATCGATCCCTTGCTTCTCAGGCGTGTCATCCACAAAACCGATAAACCGGTAAGCCTCGCCAATGCAGTCCAACGCTTCGATAGCATTACCGTTATAGGGAAAAATCAACAGCGGCTTCACCTCTTTCATGTTATAGCCTCTATCACGCGTATTCAAAAGTCGTCCGTTTTGCGAGCTTCGCGACGGCCTCGCTAACTTCTTCGCATTGTGCCCGACTTAACTCGGGGAACATCGGAAGGGAAAGCACTTCGTCGGCCGCCTGCTCCGAATGGGGAAAATCGCCCCGGCCATAACCCAGATCGGCATAAGCGGGTAATAGATGCACCGGAATCGGATAATGAATGCCGGTCTGGATACCTTGGGCTTGCAGTGCCTGCTGCCATTCGCTTCGCTGTCCAGTACGGATAGCATAGATATGATAGACATGCCGCGCGTAAGCCATTGCTTCCGGCGTCGCTACGCCGCTACCGGCAAGTAGTTCATCATAATGCGCGGCGGCCGTCCGCCGGGCTTCGGTCCATGCTTCCAAATAGCGTAGCTTGACTCTAAGGATGGCTCCTTGGATACCTTCGAGACGATAGTTGTAGCCTTTCAGTACATGATGGTATTTCTGTTCCGCGCCCCAGTCGCGCAGCATCCGTATAGTGCGAGTATAGTCGGGATTGTTGGTCACCACCATGCCGCCTTCGCCATAGGCGCCCAGATTCTTGCCCGGGTAAAAGCTGAAACAGCCCATATCGCCCAAACTGCCTGTGCGCCGTCCCTTATACTCGGCCCCGTGAGCCTGCGCAGCGTCTTCAATCACCACCAGACCGCGGCGCTTGGCGATTTCCAAAATCGGATCCATGTCCGCAGGCTGACCGTAAAGATGCACAGGAATAATGGCCTTGGTTTTATCAGTAATTGCGGCTTCAATCGCCTGCACATCGATCGTGAAGGAGCGCGGATCGATATCGACGAACACGGGCTTGGCGCCGGTATAGTGAATCGCGGCGACGGTCGCCACAAACGTAAACGGCACGGTAATCACTTCATCCTGGGGACCGATTCCGGCCGCGAGCAACGCAAGGTGCAGGGCGCTGGTTCCCGTGTTTACACTAATGCCATATTGAGCCTGGCAATAGGTGGCGAACTCCTCCTCGAACGCAGCCACTTCCTTGCCTAACGTAAACTGACTGGTTTCCAATACACCCTGGATAGCGGCGTTGACTTCATCCTTAATACCCATGTATTGAACTTTCAAATCGACAAAAGGAATCATGCCACTCTCCTGCCTTGAAACATGAATTTTCCGTTGACTTCGACAGAACGCCCGCGTTCGTTCATCGAGCGTGTAGCTGCCTCGATCAATTCGACCACCCGAAGCCCTAACAAGCCGTCGGTCAATGGGGCCTTACCGTTCTCGATACAGTCGACGAAATGCTCCCCTTCCACACGCAGGGCCTCCGTAGAATCCAGCCGAGGTGCCCACATATCTCCGCTACGATAGCCGACCCGCATTTCATAGATCTGTTGCGGATCATCGGTGAAGCTGATGCCCTTATCGTAAACCTTGATCTTTTCACTCGCTTCCAGATCATCGTAGACAATCATTTTCTTGCTCCCGCCGACGAGAATCTGCCGCATCTTCACCGGCGCTAGCCAGTTCACATTCACATGCGCAATGATTCCGGAGTCGTAAAATAAGGTCAGGTAGGACAGATTTTCCGGTGTACCTGGAAAATGGTTGGTGCCAACGGCGGACACCGCTGCCGGTTGTTCGCCCAATAAAAAATCCAGGATCGAGAAATCATGCACGGCCAAGTCCGAGATCACGCTGACATCGCGCTGAAACAAACCAAGATTGATGCGGGTCGAGTCGTAGTAAAACACATCGCCGAAGTCATCGCCCTTGATCAATTCCGCCATCTTGCGTATCGCCCCGGTATAGATGAACGTATGATCAACGATCAACACAAGACCCCGTTTTTCGGCTTCGTCGACCAGCTTGCGCGCCTGCAACGATGTCTCTGTCATAGGCTTTTCGACCCACAGATGCTTGCCCGCCTTTAAAACGGCCATCCCGAGTTCGAAATGCGTGCTGACCGGTGTCGCCACCGCGATGGCATCGATAGAGGGATCCTCAAGCAGATCCTGAAAGCGCGTCGTGGTTTTTACGCCCGGATATCGCTTCCGCACGAGATCGAGTTTTTTCTGATCCATATCCGCCACACCGGCCATTGTAAGACCCGGTGTTTCGGCAAAATTCCTTACCAGATTGGGGCCCCAATAGCCGTATCCGATAACGCCTATTCTAATCATGATCGTACTCCCTTTATCTGAATGATGGAAAATTCCATCGCTATGAGATTAATGAAAAAAACCTCTACTTTGCATATCGCCGGCAAGTCATCGAATGTAAGGACAATGATGGCGATCACCGGTTTAAAACACCTAGACAGGCCGTGCTAAGAAGTGGAATTCTTGATCGTCAATGTCCTAGGCAAAATTTGTTTCTTTCTTGCATCTTTGATCTCGCGTGCGCGCATCAGCGATGACACGTGCAGGGACACCGGCGACGATCGCATAATCGGGCACATCCCGGGTCACCACGGCTCCGGCCCCAATCACGGCTCCTTCCCCAATCGTGATACCGCAGAGAATGGTTGCATTGCTGCCGATAGAGGCACGAGCCTTCACGCGGGTCTTGATCACTTGCCAATCCTCCTCGGTTTGCAGGTCGCCATCAGGATTGACGGCTCTGGGATACATGTCATTAGTGAACATGACGCCATGACCTACGAAGACGCCATCCTCGATATCAACCCCTTCACAAATAAAAGTGTGACTGGATATTTTGCAGCGAGCCCCCACCGAAGCTCCTTTTTGTATCTCGACGAACGTACCAATCTTGGAGCCCTCTCCAATCGTGCAACCGTAGAGATTCACGAGCTGAGGATGGTATATAGCAACCCCTTCGCCTAACACTACATTCTCTTTAATCATTGTCTTTTCCTCTAAGTTGGTGTGAGTTGTTCTATATATTATGAAGAATCACCTGTTGCCGAAATTTGAACTATTGGTATGTAACTTGTACTGCCACCCAATCCAGCGAAAAATCGCGGTTGAGGTTTGAGGCCACATCGATTACTCGCACTCGGAACGGAGCAGAAAAGTTACTTACGCTCCAGTTTCTTCCCCAAGTATCGACTGCACCGCCCAAAACATAAGTCGCTTCACTTGTGGTGAGCGTCGTCGTACTCTTGGCGGCCGTCCAAGTGATGCCTCCATCCGAAGAGAGCTGCACGCACATCTTGGGTGCGCCAGTTGTACTATCGGCCTTTGCATCCAAACGAACTTCAATGCCTTTGATGGTTGCGCCAACTGGCACGTTAAATACATAACCGAAATAGTCGTGCTTATCCTTGCCGGTGCCGGTACATGAGGTACCCGTGCCAGTGCCACTGTTCGTATCCACCGCGAATAAGCCGTCATTGGCGTAAGCATTGGTTGGAGTTGTCTCGAACCCATTGCCGTCGCCGGCATTTACTAGAACTGCTAAATTGGAGGCTGGACTTAGAAAGCCAGTTACACTTAAGGTTATCGCAGTTGCCGTATTCGAATAGACCGAATCCCCGATCCCGTTAAAAGCTACCATGCGATAGCTGTAGCTGGTATTCGGGGTAAGACCGGTATCGGCATAGCTGGTTATATTACTGCCGAGAGTCACGACCAGCGCAAAATTGGAGCAGCCTGCTCCCTGGCATCGTTCGATTTTGAAGCCGCTCTCATTGGTCGCATTGTCGGTCCAGCTGAGATTGATTTGAGTACTGGAAACCGCTGTGCCTGTCAAAGCTGATGGCGCTAAGGGAGCCGTATTTGACACCGTGACTGAGATATTGGCGGCGGTGGCTGTATTGTTGGCGGCATCGCTGGCCTGTGCACTGAGGGTATGAGAACCATTAGAAGCGAGTGTCGAATTCCAGCTAATGCTGTAAGGCGCCACCGTATCCGCTGCGCCAAGCGACGCACCGTCCAATAGGAACTGGACGCGTGTCACACCGATATTATCAGTTGCGTTCGCGGAGACGGTTACTGCCGTGCCTGAAATGGTTGCCCCATTCGCTGGCGCGGTCATTGACACCGTCGGCACCGTCGTATCCGGGCCGGAGCCGACGTTGACACTAACCCCAGCTCCCGGCGTTTCAAGATTCAGGCTGTCGTCGACCGCGCGGCTCTTGATGGTCACCGCTGTGGAAGTTCCCGGTGCCGTCCAGTTGTAGGTCCACGTGCCGCGTCCTGTTGCCGGATGCCAGGTTGTTCCGCCGTCAACAGAAACTTCGACCCCTCCGACTAAGCCGCCACCGGCATCCGTCGCTGTGCCGCTGATCACTACAGTACTCCCCAGTGCTACAGTGGAACCTCCAGTGGGCGAAGTGATCGTGGAAGACGGCGGGGTAATATCAGTCGATTTGGTCGCCGGAGTCAACCCTGATTGTAATGTCGCAGGCTGTACACTCATATCGGCAAACAAATTGACAGTCGCCTGCTGCATTCGCACATCGGCCGCTGCACTACCGCGATCATGAGTGCTGTCCAGACCCCAACTCCACTGAACCGTACCAGCTCCGAAGACCAGTGCGCCGCTACTATGCTTGTACAGCGTCAGGTTGTGAGTGACCGAGCCTGCTCCATACGTTGAGCCGTAGTCCTGCAACCGCGCATTACTGCCGGTTACTGTGGTAGTTGACAAATGGATCAGCCCTGCGGGCCGGACTAAACTTCCCTCTAGGCCAGCCGGTGTTGTAGCAGTATCAGGATTAGCTGGATCCACGTCCCATTCGTAACCCAGTGTTGAGTCCGCGAGCGTGCCGCTTCCGGTCGTCAGGTTGGCGATGCTAGTGTTTCGCCAGAAGCGCATCTTGCCGTCCGCCGCCGGAACCGTAATCGCTGTTGTCGCTCCATCGTTAACCATGAATAACGTGCCGGTCAGCGCATTCTGCGGCTTGCCTCCGTCCGCAGGCGGACTGAATCTCGGATCCAGCCACGTACCGGTCCAGATTGGCGGATCCGCTGGATCGATCACTGCGTTGGCGTGCGTTTCCTTATAGCATACTAGCGTCCGATAGGTTTCCGTGCCCAAGGCTCCTGCGGTGTTGATAATATTATTTTCCCAGCGAGTCTTCCAGAATACTTCGTTGCCGCTAAAAAACGCCAGATGTACACCGGACGGATTGCGATCGCGCGCCGCTTCAACATTGGCGCGTTGTCCACCAGACCAGTATTCATCGTGACCAACTGACAGGAACACCTTATGGTTGGCGATCAGGTTACCACGCCTATCGCTATCGACGCCGGTGAAGTAGCTGACGTTATAGCCATTTGCTTCTAGCCAACGCACCATCGGATATTCCGCATTAAAGACCCAGTCCTGTCCATTGTCGACAGCACGCGTATTGAATGGCCGGTTATAGCTTACTTTATAGGCGCGCCCCGCTGGTGAGCCCGAGTAAAGGCTGTTACCCCCATAGTCGTTGTAAGCCTGCCAAGTAGTGTCCGAAGTCTGGAATAACATATCAGAGGTACTCGCATCATCCCTTACGATAAATACGATGTGACTGGCTTGCCCGGCACTGGCGCCGTCCTGCCGGACCGCCTTCGCGATGTAGATGCCGGATGTAGCATCTGCCGGGACAGCCCAAGAGGCTGATTCCACCCAATTGCCGCAGTCGATCAGTCCAGTTGTGCTATTATTCAAGCAGGCCGGCTGAGACTGTGGCAAGTTTGCCGAGGGCGTCACAGTCGCAATTTTGCGTGCACCCAAACCGCCGTAATACCCCATGCGGTAGATGTCGAGCCGATAATTCGTCGATGGTGTATTGATTTTAAACCGGACTGTTTCTCCTTTGTTGACACTGATATCCGTAGCATAGCCCTGAATGTTCAAACTACCAGCACCAGTGATATCCCACTCGCTGGAAGGATTGCCAGCCTTAGCGTTTTCGCACACGATCGGGTTGCCCCCGGATGAACAGGGATCGACGCCAGTAGTGAACGACCAACTAACATCGGCTGCGAGCGCGTTAGGAGGAACTGCTAGATCCTTGATACCGCCTGTTCCTCCTTTTATCTTCGCAGTGTAAGGCGTAGATGGCGTCAACGAATTTGTGGGCGTCAGCGTCGCCGTATTAGTGGCCGCGTTGTACGTCACCGACCCAGCTATGAGATTGCTGGCCGAATCTCGCAATTCGAAGGTCGATGTATTAACAGTTGTCGAATCCACTGCCTCGCTAAAGATAGCGGTTACAACCGATGTCGGGCTGACTCCCGTCGCGCCTGACGCCGGGGATGTCGAGGTGACAGTCGGCGGGGTAGTATCCGGCCCGGTACTGGTGGTAAACAGCACATCGACCCAATAATTGGTCGATTGGAAGGTATTCGTTGGGAACCCTCCCGAGCCATACAGGTACACTCCATTGCCGCCGCTATCCGCATTGCTCAAGGCGGTCAATGGGCCATTGGTCCTTGTAGTGGTGAAATAACCACTGTCAGCCGAATATCTTCCCACTGGAGCTAGATATGAGGCAATATAGGTCGTATTGGCCGTGATTGCTACCGGCTGAGCAAAACTTACCTGCTGCCAACCGGTGGTCTCGTTCTGAAACGTGGCACTCGCAAGCAAAGTTCCCGTGCTGTTCCACAGCTTGCCGACATGGGTGCCGGTATTGCTGCTGCTTTTATAGTACCGAATACCGCAGATGAAGCCATTCTGGCTGGAGCTGAACTTCACACCGAGCTCGACCGAAGAGGTGTCACTATCTGAAAGGATTGTCGGCGTTGGATTAGTCGGCCAAATTGATGTTGTGCTCGTACATGCCTGAGTTCCAGAAGGCGCTATCGTAAATGACCATGTTACATTCGCCGCGAGCGGGTTCCCTGCCGAGTCTTTTACCCGCGGATCCGTTGTTCCACCTTTAACGGTAGCTGTGTATGTCGCTCCTGCGGTTAGTGCATTGCCTGGAGCCAATGTTGCCGTACGGTTGGTGGCGTTGTAGCTAACGGCTGCCGAGATAAGGGCATTAGCCGAGTCTCGTAGCTCAAAAGTGGTTGTATTGAGGGTGGCGGCATCCATCGCTTCACTAAATGTCGCCGTGACAGTCGTATTCGTCGCGATTCCTGTTGCGTTAGGCGTAGGGCTCTGAGCTGTCACCGTTGGCGGGGTAGTATCCGGCCCGGTACTGGTGGTAAACAACACATCGACCCAATAATTGGTCGATTGGAAGGTATTCGTCGGGAAAGTGCTTGTGGTTCCATAAGCATATACGCCGTTGCCCCCGCTGACGCCATTTTGGAGCAAATGTATGGGAGGATTATCTACACCAGCTGTTGAAAATTCCGGACTATTGGTTGCGGCATAATTACCATTAGGCGCGAAGTATGAGGCTACATAGACGGTATTTGCAGTAATTGGCGCGGGCGTTGTAAAGGTTACTTGTTGCCATCCTGATGTGGTCGACGTTACCGTACCTGTGGTCAACGATTGTCCCGAGAGATTCCATAAAGTGGCTCGAAAAGTCCTGCCGCTGCCACTATTGCTGTTAGCCTGATAAAAACGAATGCCTGTGATAGAACCATTTAGATCGGATCTGAATTTTACGCCGAGTTCGACGGAACCAGGATCGTTCACGGAAGGCGTACCCGGAATGGTCGAGTTGGACCAGGCGCTGCAAGTGGTTGTCGCGCAGGGCTGCGTGCCGGTCGTGAACGACCAGCTAACGTTGGCGCCAAGAGCGTTACCAGCCAGATCCTTAACACGAGGATCGGTTGTGCCGCCTTTGACGGTGGCGGTATAAGTTGTCGAAGCTGACAGCGAAGAGGTAGGCGTCAATACTGCAGTAAATGTACTGGCGTTATAGCTTACCGTCGCGTTAACTACGTTGCTGCTCGCATCCTTCAGCTCAAAAGTGGAAGCAGTGATAGTGGTCGCATCCATCGCTTCGCTGAATGTGGCCGTAATACTGGAGCTTAGGTCAACGTTTGTAGCAGAATTTGTGGGCGACGTGGAGGTCACCGTCGGTGATGTGCTATCTACTCCGTAGGTAGCGGTATAGTTCCCTGCGGCCGCCGAAAAAAAGGCATACTCAACACCCTTGATTGTCTGGAGGGCGGGTTGAATGGCTCCACTTGGTCCAGTAAGACTAATGAGGCGGGTTGTGCCTGAATTTGTGGGCACCATAGCTTGCAACCCATTGGCATTTGTACCCCGAGTGATCGTAAAACTCAGGCTTCCGCCGCTCCACGTCAGCGATCCGAATGATGAACTGTTACGACCGTCGAGCCAACGCAGCATCTGAGCAGCCGATACAATAGGCACTCCACGAGAGAGCGCCGAGTCAAGTACCGCATCGCTTGCTGTTTCCGTCGCTACATCCGTGTGCGCATTAATAGTGTAGGCACCATAATAGCCTAACGACCCAAGCGCGCGGTCTAACAGCGTGTCGATGGTGAAGGGATAGATTTGCCCCGACTCGTCGGTCATTTGGCTGGTCGCCTGGTAGACGTCGACCATATTACCCATGAGATCGGTGAATCGCATAGGCATCACTGAGGATGTGAATGCCCCGGGTTGATTATTAACCCATTCCGGTGGCCAAAAGTAATAATTGGTGTCGAGCCTGATGTTATGATTAAGCTCTGTTTGCACCGCAGTAATCCAGTCGCTAAATGCAATGCAATGGTGTCGCTCGGTAATAGGGGCGGGAATGCTCGTGTATTTAGTCTGCCAATCAGTGATCTGCTGGGTATAAAAAGTTTCAAGCGAGGCGGGCGTAAAATTGTCGCAATTCGTATTGATGTGCAAGCCCACCTCAAAGCCTTGTGCGGTGTAATTTGCGGCTTGCGTGTTAGTCAAAGGGGTACTGGTATAAATGTAAGAAGTGCCTCTGACACACTCCCAGTTATTCACATTACATCCCGCCGGGCTTCTGGATATAAACTGATTAAACCGACCACTTGTTCCGCCGTTCCCATGATCATCCCCTGTCATAATAACAACCGCTTTTTTGCCGTTGGGAAAGTACCAAAAACGAGGTAAGGGTTTTTTATCGCTGTTCATCAAAATGATCAGATTGGCAAGCAGCCGCTGCTGCTCATCCGCCTGCGGGACTGCGACCTTGTTCAGATCATTCCAGTCCGGTTGAGGATCATTAGGACCGTCGCCATAGAATTTATCGTCAGAACGAATCAGCGGCACCATGTTTGGGATGGTAATATCGCGATCTTGAGTCGCCCAAGCTGGATTGCCTTGGCGCGAATAGACGATGGATTTTGCCAGATCAAAGGTAAATGCGGCCGCTTGGCCCCCGTTGCTGCCTACACTGTTTAATGTCAAGGCGGGGTTGGCCGTTGCGGTAGTCGCATTACTGTAAAGTGTAGCGAGACTTGTGGCTCCGCTTAGGGTGTAACAGTCCGCTGCGCCATGGTACTGTATGGTCTGATTGACAATGCCATTGCCTGGCGAGCGCGAGGTATCGACAAATAGGTATCCTCTCAAAGGCTGCGACGAGCAGTTTGCACTGGTAAGACCAAGTAAACTTGCAAGCTGAGAATCTGGCCGCATAGCGATTAGGTTGCCGCCGTTTGTAACCCAGGTATTCAACATGCTTACCTGGGTTGCAGTCAAAGACATCTCGGGTAAAATCACCACATCATACCCGGAAAGTGTTTGTGCAGTAACACTAGATATATCTGCTACTGCGAACTCATTTAAACCCTCGGCGCGTAATATTTCAGTATAGTAATCTTCGAAATTTGGTGCAGCAAGTGTACCTGTTCTCCCCGATCTAATGATCAAAACGGGCCCTCCTGGAGGAGACTGTATAGCTGCATTGGCAGGTGGAATAACCCAATCTAAAAGTTGGTTAAAGACAGAGCTGATTAATGACTGCCCCTGATTTGCCTTGCCTAAATTTACCCTCTCAGCAAAGAATGACGGCATAAAAGCATTTATCGCTGTCGAGGCAGATGATGATGACGATTCTGAATTGCTCACTTGAGGCGCAACTGCAGGCGTCTCTGGCACATCTATCGTATTAATTTTTGTACCTGTCTCTATATTGATTTCAGACACTTCACTGTTTTCAGTTGCAGAGAGCAAAGTGCCAATCCGATCAAAAACTAATACGTTTACGATAGAGGTCAGTCCCCCCAATTGTTTCTTTAGTTGCCCGGTTTTTGGATCCCATAGCAATATCTGCTTGTCTTCCCCGGCACTGACTAAATCTTGGCCGTCCGGGCTGTAGGCGACGGACCTTACCCCGTTTTGATGCCCGACAAGAGTTTTGAACTGCTCACCGGTTATTACATTCCACAAAATAACCGTACCATCTGCGCTAGCACTGGCTAGTTGATCTCCATCAGGACTGAAAGCAACGGCATTCACTTGATCCGAATGCCCGAGTAACGTCCGAAGAAGCTTGCCTGTTTTAACATCCCATAACAGGGTACGCCCTTCAGCTCCGGCACTGGCCAAAACCTGGCCATCAGGACTGAATGCCAATCCATTAACAAAATTGATATGTCCAGAAAAAATATTGCTTAATTTGTGTGCTACCGCGTCATAGAGAAAAACTCTCGTATCTTCGCCGGCGGTTGCGATAAACTGCCCATCAGGGCTCACCGCTACTGCGTGAGTCGGATGCTCAGGCCCGTAAAATGTTTGGAGATTCTTACCGTTAGCGTCCCAGGTTTTTATTTCCGTATCTACCCCTGTAGTTACTAATTCTTTTGTTTTTCCTCGGAAAGCCAAGCCGGTAATGGCTCTTCCGTGATGACCGGGAACTGTCCAACGCTGGCTGCCGTTTTTGTTAAAAACCCGGATTTTACCATCCTCTGTCCCAACCCCGATTTCACTGCCATCCTGACTCAGGGCTAGCTCCTTGATCCCCTTCCATTTTTGCGCACCGCGATTCTTGCTCGTTCTAGTATTAATTTGACCAGCAATTTGATTGCCGCTCTCTGGCTGCAATGCATTTTGTGCCTGGACAGGTGAGTTGGCAGCGTTTAATTGCGAAGGGGCATTAGAAACAGTATTCAGGGAAGTTGATGCTGGTGAGCTTGGCAGGGATGCACTGAGTAATGTTGGAATTTGAAAGGTTTGATGTCCGACACCGGTCACTAAATCCCAGACAAACAGCCCTCCATCGTTTCCAAGCGCCGCCAAAGAAGGCTGTTTCGAATTGAAAGCCGCTTTAGCAATTAAATCTGTGGGGCCGACAAGAAGCTGTTTCAGTTCTCCCGTCGGAACATTTAATAAAGTGATCAGGGAATCTTGGCCTATACTCGCCAACAGTCCGCCGTCAGGACTGTAAAATAACTGTGTAATAGCAGCGCCGTTCTCAGCAGGATGTTCAAAGATAAGCCCGCCCGTAACCGGATTCCAAAGCTGAATTTTAGGCTCCTTTCCACCAATGTTGCTTGCCAGCGTCCTGCCATCAGGACTAAATGCTATTTCTTTGACTTCTTTAGCATCTAAAATCCGTTTCACTACACCCAAATGCTCGATGTCCCACAAAGTGATAACGCCTCCCTGTCCACTTGCCAGAATTGTGCTGTCTGGACTGAACTCGACTTCAGTAACAAATCTATCGGCTGGCAGTGCTGCATGCAGCTTTCCGGTTACTGCGTCCCAGAGCTTGATTTGGGAATTCTGTCCATTATTTGCACTGGCCAAAAATCGCCCGTCCGGGCTGAATGTTAATTGATCGACAGTGATACCCTGACCGGCTTTAATCGATTTCGAAAAACCGGTTTTCACATTCCATAGCAAAATCTCGTTTTGCTGAGTAACTCCTGCAATATGCATGCTATCTGGACTGACTGCCACTTGCACAATAGCAGAGCTAATATCTGCTAGTGGAAGAGAATGTTGCACTTGACCTGACACGACATCCCACAGCTTGATCGTATTCTTGCTAATGCTGGTCAATATTTTTCCATCGGCACTAAAAGCAATATCACTCACCGAATTTTCAGACTGGTCCGGCAGGGTCGCACGCACTTGGCCGGAGATTACATCCCTTAATACAATATTCCCTTCGAAGTCCGTCGTAGCCAGGAGGTTTCCATCTCTGCTAAAGGCGACAGGCCCGATGCCTGGACCGGGAGCCTCCTTAACATAGGTCTTAATTGCTTGATCGGCACTTGCGGCTCTTACAGATCCTGCACTGTCTCTAGTTTCCACATAAACAAACCAAGACAAAATGATAAAGACAAAACCCATCAGGTACTGATGCTTTACGTTCGGGTTCCTCATGCTCATCCTCCTATGGCAGTCAAGTTATCCAAATCGCTTGACGTCTGTCGAAAATTCGCGGTTCAGGAGGCGATACTTACACAGCGCCGCTGTCCCTTAGGACTTCTTTGACCGTTTTGACTAAAATCTTTATATCGAGTAGCAGAGACCAATTCTGAATGTAACGAATATCAAGTCTCACGGTATCATCCCAATCAGTCTTACTCCGCCCTTCCACCTGCCAGAGCCCGGTAATCCCGGGTTTCATTTCCAATATTCGCCTGAGGTGCCAGGCTTGATATTTTTCGGCTTCGTAAGCAAGAGGCGGTCTCGGTCCGACCAGACTCATCTCGCCCTTTAACACATTAAAAAACTGAGGCAGTTCATCAATGCTGGTTTTGCGGATGAATTTTCCAACCTTAGTTATCCTAGGATCGGATTTAATTTTAAAAAAGGGTTTCTCTGCATCGCCTTGATTGACTTTCTGATGATCACCCTTGATTAAATCCCGGATGTATTCTCGATGTATTTGATCGTCCATATTTATATGCATGGATCGAAACTTGTAGAACGTGAACGGCACACCTTGTTTACCCAATCGAGCTTGTTTGAAAATAACAGGCCCGGGAGAAGTGGCTTTGATAGCCGCGGCCGTAATCAACATAACAGGCATGAAAACAAGCATACCCACGATCGAGCCCACGATATCCATACTTCTTTTTAATGACAATTCAATCCAGGAAGCGCCTCTAGCATCCTCCAGGGCGAAAGGGAAAGCATCAGCACGAATGCATCCGTTTTTGGCGAGGCTTTCGAATATATGGTCAGGATATGTCGCGATAGTAAGAGAGAAGGGTGGCTCTTCATTTCCATGCGCTAATTTTTCACCGATTCCTTTTGCCCCTTTCTCATCCGTATCCGGAAGCAGTACGCCCAGGGCTGTATCGTTGACGAAGCCACAAATATCGGTGGCCCGTATCTTTGCCCGAATGGTGCGCAAAATATTCATCCTATCAATAAACTTATCCTCCCTCTCTTGGTCGAACGTCAATAAAATAATGGATAAGGGGGATTTGGACCGTTGCGCCCGGAGTTTCTCAAGATGTAATTGCTCGATAAAGAAAGAATTATAAAAAAATTCAGTATAATTAATCGGATAATGATCCAAGTTATTGAGTATTTTGAAGGAAGGCGCTGTTTCTACTTGAAAATATTTATTTTTTTTCTCTGTCATTGTCATTGCAATTCCCCCTGAAGCTTACTCCAGAATTTAAACTCCAGCCTATCGGAAAAATATTTTCTGAATATCTTTAGTATTTCTGAATTCTTGAGTAGGAGTGCTACGATTTGAACTTCAGACAGATTCAAATTTTTAAGCTGCGGCTTGATTTTGTGCTAGTACGTAGAATAAAACAACAAGTAGCAAGTTGCATTAGGTATTATTGGGACCTTTTTAAATAGATTTTGGATATGCTTTGTATATATTTTGAATATGAAAATTCCCTTATAAGCCCATATTAAATCCCATACTGAACCATTAGCGAGCCATTTCGACTTAATAAATAAGCTAGTCCTTATAAAGCATGCAAAAGACTCTACAAATAATCCGCCTTCTTTTTTATGAAAATCAATTGCTTAAAATTAAGGCGAACATTCTTGCCTGGGATGTGACAGCGGAAGCGCTGGACTTTCAATTCCGCTTTGTGACGTAGGAACGAGAGGCTTCGCCAGTCCGAACTGGAGCGGAAAGGGTGCGACACTTTTTATTTACCGGCAAGTGTTCCTCAGCACTCAGAAATAACCATCCATACTTTAAGGCTATATCGGAATTTCCTAACATTTGGCGCTAACTAGCTCCCGCCAATTCGTAGTATATGACGGCGATTTCAACTGCTGACGCATGTGCCAATGTTCGCTCAAACCTTCGCTGGCAAAACGCAGCGTACGAAGGCCATAGGCGCGATTGATCCTATCCACGGTTTCCATTAATCGCGCCGAACGTCCGGTTTCTTCCATTTCTTCGGCAAAAAGCACGATTTGCCCAGTTCCAGCCGGCATCAGATCAAGCAGCAATACGCCGGCCCGCTGATAAGCATAGCCTGGCCGAAATATTTGCTCCAGACCACGCACAGCACAATGGATCAAATAGGCAGAGTCCTGGCTTGGATGATCAAAAGCAATAGTCATTGTGTTCGAATAGGACAGCCTACTGGTCTCGAACGGACTGGTATGGATAAAGACACATAACGCCTGAGCGGCAAGCCCTTGAGCGCGCAGTTTTTTACCCGAACAGGCCGCGAACGAGGTCACCGCGGCGCGCAAGTCGGCAAGTTCGGTCAGTCTTTCGCCAAAACTGCGAGAAGTCATAATCTGTTTTCGCGCCGGTGGCACGGTTTCCAGCGAAATACACGGTACGCCGCGTAATTCCAGAACTATACGTTCCATCCCTACGCCGAAAAGTTGTCGCAATCGCTTCGGATCCGCAGAACGCAAGGCCAGTGCATCGGCAATGCCCAGCCTACGCAAGCGCATACCCAGCCGTACGGAAATTCCCCAAATCGCTTCGACCGGAAGCGCCTCCAAAACCGCATCAGGGAAAGGAATTTTTTGCCATTCCAGGACGGGACCGCTTGCGCTAAACCCTTTCTTCGCTAATCGATTGGCGATCTTGCTCAATGTTTTTGTCGGCGCGATGCCTATCGATACCGGTATACCGGTCCATTGCCGTACCGTGCGGCAAATGCCCAAGGCATAGTCAGTAAGATCGTCAGGCATTCCTGACAGGTCGAGAAAGCCCTCGTCGATCGAGTAGACTTCGAGGCGCTGAGCGAAGTTGGCTAAAACCTGCATGATTCTGCGGGACATATCGCCGTACAAGGCATAGTTCGAAGAAAACACCTCGACCCCGCTTTGTCTGGCAAACTTCTCGATCTTGAAATAGGGCGCGCCCATTGGGATGCCCAAGACTTTCGCCTCTTAGTTATTTGGAATTAATTGCGTTATATTGCATGGTGGCTAAATAGTGAGGATGCAATATGCAGATCTCTTCAGAGCATATAGATAACTGGCTTGCCCTTCAATCTAATTTGGGTAGAGCGCGTAATACGGTTGCCGC
>JBPFEG010000028.1:0-15223 GCA_051061015.1 Methylomicrobium sp. | reverse complement strand
AGTTGAAAACATGTTCGGACGACTCAAGGATTGGCGCCGCATTGCCATGCGCTATGATCGCTGCGCCCATACCTTCTTCTCAGCCATTCTTATCGCCGCCACTGTGATCTTCTACCTCAATTAATGAGTCCTGAGCCTAGTTAAACGAAATAATCGCCTTGCAGTTTCTACCGAATTTTTGCCCGTTTTTTACGGTTAAATTGTTAAAGAGCATTTTGATCCTTCGGGTCTTCCTCGGGATAAAACGAAACCAGTTTCAGACCGTCCAGTTCGACCGGGAGTCGGCGGTTTTTGCCCAGGGTGATGAAGTCGAAACCGGATTCGGTATTGGTCGTCCAAACCATAACCGCGTTGCCGTCTTCTATGCCTTGCTCGATTTGCGTCCAAATCATTTCCCTTACCTTAATAGATAAATCACCGACATAAACGCCGGCGCGGATCTCGATCAGCCAGACAGCCAGACGCCCTCGCAACCGGGGTGGGACGTTTTCAACTACGATGACCAACATCGCCGATGCTCTCGGGATTGGGGATAGCGGGGAGTACCGACTCCTCTGCAGGCTTGGGAATTTCCAGTTCGCCGGCGGCCAGTACCTCTTCGATGGTAGGAATAATTTTTTTCAGTATTTTGCTTTGCCGGAAAACGTCGCGGCACATCAGTCGGACTTCGCGCTCAGGTTCTCGGTAACTCTTCACGGCGATTTTGAAGGCCTGCGGAATGATCTCGTCAAACTTGAACAGGTCGGCGATATCGTAAACGAACGACAACGGCTTGCCGGTATGGATAAAACCGATCGCCGGCGCGTAGCCAGCCGCCAAAACCGCCGCTTCACAGATGCCGTACAAACAGGCGGTGGCCGAGCTGACGCAACGGTTTGCCATGTCACTATTGTCCCATTCCGTAGGATCGTAGCGGCGGCCTTTCCATTCGACTCCGGCCTGCTTGGCCAAGAGTTCGTAAGTCTTTTTTACCCGTGCACCCTCGATACCGCGCAATTGTTCGACGCTGCGGCGCTCGGGCGGTTTTTCGCCGAAGCGAATTTCGTACATCTTGCGCACGACCTTCAATCGGGCCACATCGTTCAACGCCAGCTTGGCCTGATACAGCAAACGGTCGGAACGCGCGCCGCCCGGTTGTCCAGAAGCATAGACTCTGACTCCCGCCTCCCCGACCCAGACCAGTAACGTGCCGGCTCTGGCAGCCAGAGCGGCCGCATGGTGGGACACGCGCGTACCCGGTTCCAGCATGATGCAGGCGATGCTGCCGACCGGAATGTGAGTGCGGATGCCGGTTTCGTCGATCACGACAAAGGCGCCGTCCTTCACGTCGATCTGGCCTTTTTCGATGAAGACCATCGAAACGCGTTCTTTCATGGCGATGGGTTTTAGGGGCGGCAGCATGAGAGATTTCCTTATTCTGTTTCGTTAGCTATATTCTGGCAACTGTAAGTAATCCGCAACCGAACGCCTTAGCAGGGCCTATGCCTTGCGCTATTTTCTGCTTAAATATGCCCGCATCCGTGACAGTCAGTATGCCGTCGAACAGCACAGTTTGAATTTTACCGCTTCGTCCTTCTTTGATTTTGCGAAAATATAGAACGGGTTCGGGTTGCATTATCAGCGTTTCTAGTCGCGCAAAAGTTTGTAGCTTACGTTCCAGCCAGGCCTGCTGCTGTTCTTCTAGGAATAAGGGAACGCGCACGGTTTTAGTATAGGTTTTGCCTTTTTTCTCAAACGTGCCTTTATCGCTGTCCTTGATTGTTTTGATCGGGTTGGCGCGCAGGCGGAAGCGTAAGTGTTGGCCGTCCTGCACATTCAAATCGTATTCGCGTTGAGCGAGAAGCGACGGGCTCTCGACGCTGCTTTGGGGTTGTAAAGTGGACTGTAAAAGAACATTGGCGCCAATACCTTTTTGCAGTTGCTCAACCCGAAATAAAAAATCTCGCGTTGATTCATGTTGTCCCGGAAACAGACGCCAGAGCGCTTGGTGAAACTGGTAAGGGTTTTTCGCCTGGTGCCAAGGAATATGGATTTTACTCAGATACATGAGGCGCTCCTTGAACGGCGGTCATGAACACGGTTCGGCTGGCAAATTGGCGAGGTTGATGAATGATCGGCACGTCCCGTTTCTTAAGAGGTATCGCGCCAGGGCTATGCTCTTCGCTGTAAACGGTGCCTTGATTTGCTCCGGTTTGCGCCAATGCCGCCAGAGCGGATTCGGCGGAAATCTTTGTTTCAAACAATGGCCTGGCTAAGGGACAACTGCGCCGCCCCAGTACAGGGGTGTAGGTGGGCTGCTTAACCGCCTGCTCGACAGCGGCCAAATTTAACGGTGCATCCAAACTTGCCCAAATTGCTACCGTATAACAGGCGTCCTGCCAATATTCCCGCCAAGTCTGAATGGTATCATGGCTTTTGAGACCGCGATAATCTTCCCTGGCATCCTTGACGGTATGATAGTCGGTCATTTTTTGTCCTTGTCGATCGACGCTCACGGCAAATGCAACGCTTGTCGCCAACTCTTGTATGCGTTGCCGGTCGGTACGGTCGATCCCTAAACAGGCTCCGAGCAAACCCAGTAAAGCACTGCGCCCGGGAAACAGTTCAGAGGGCCGTAAGCCTTCAAAGCTCTCCCGCCCCCAGGCCTGCATTGGGCCTTGCAGCTTTAAGATCAAATAGTCGCGCATGGCTTTTAACCTTGACCGTTGTTTCTAAGCCAGTTTTTAAGATCAGGCAGGGAAGATTTAGCCTCAATTCCTGCTGGCAGCGCGATTTCATCCAAAGCGAATTCGGCGCAGCGCTCCGCCAAACCGTAACCGCGGTGCACTTTATCCCAATAGGCATTTAATTCCTTGATTGACGGCTCCCGGAAGCCGCCGGTTTTATAGTCCGCCGACACCGGTTTTTCAAAGGCGTTGGCCAGCGAGATTGGTTGATGGGCAAAACTGACCAATGCGACATCAGCCATATTGTGCGCGGCAAAGCTTTGCTGCTTGGCGCTGGGTACTTCGGTTGCCAGCATGTGCAAGACGTGAGCGGCAATTTCTAACGCTTTTGTCCGACTGTCTGCGGTTTCGACGGTTTTTATGTCTGACAATAAGCCCAGATTGACCTGCAGTTGTTTCAGATTGAGGCTGGCATAGCGGTAGAAAACCCCGGATGAAAACTCCTGCGTGTCTAAGTGTCCAGAACCCAGCTCCTGCAAATCGTCGACAGCGGTAAACCAATCGATGTCGGCATCGACGGCATGAGTAGTGATGGCGTGGGCGACGGCCAAGGCGCCGTCGATTTTGCCGACTTCGCTCATCAAGCCGGAAGTAGCCATCCGTCCCGACAAGGCAATGTCTACGCCTCTTGCTAGGGCTTGGCGAAAGGCTTGGCCGTCTTTTTCGATTTGTTTTTGCAGCTTTTTCGCATCAATACCTTCCGCTTCCAGCGCTTTGACTTGATCACAGAAATAGGCTACTTCTTCCAATACCCACGGAGCCACAGCGTCGTCTTTGGCATCGGTAGCACTGGAGTCTTTACCGGAAATGTAATCGATGGCTTGCTTGATCAACTTTTCGTCGTAACGACCCGAAAGTGCTGTAATAGCTTGAGTTTGGTAATCTGCCAGATGTTTCGTGCGTACACTGGGTTCACCCAAATGTTCGCGGTAGTAATCACTGTGTCGCATGGTACGTTTCAAGCTCTGACTAGAAACCCGTACCCGGCGTTTGCCGCCGAAAATTGCGGATTTCTGCATGTTCATGTCGTCCCGATTCAGGCACGATGGGCTGTGGGAAATCAGAATGTGGAAGTTGATAAAATTTTCATTCATGGAAAGTTCCTTGCGTTAAGCGGATTCTTTGGTTTTTGTGTTTTGATAAAAGAAGAAATCTTCCAGCAATTGCCGTTTGGCACGATCGTTCCAGAAAAACAGAGCCTTCGCCGCAGATAGCCAATCCAGATTCGGTTCGACTTGTTTGAGCAGCCGTCTTAACTGAATCAGGTCATTCGGTTCCTGAGATCGAATGATCATAAACAGTCGTTTTTCGTTAATGTCGGCTTTTGCCAATGCCTTGCCTAACGAATCGCCGTTATTCTGATGCTTAATGAGCGGGAGGCAATACACCAAACGCTGCATGCCTTTGCTGGCTTTGTTGCCCTGCAGCAACCGGTAAAAAACTGGGACTTCAATCAAGTCATCGGGTTGAACAACGCGCCTTAATTCAGCTTGCGGACCAGGTTTCAGCTTTTGGTAATGCTCATACAAAACCATAAAGTCTGGCCATTTGTTTTCTCCTTCACTCATGAGTTAACTCCTTCGGGTTCGAGTTCTTGTAGAGATTTATGTAATGATCTTTTTGCCAACGCCAAGGCTTTCAGCATTTTGGGTTCTTGCCGATAGGGTTCGGTAGCTTGTTCAAATAAAGTGATCGCAATTGATTTAAGCCGGCTGTTTTGAGCATTCAATGCCGCTAACGGCGTGGCGTAATCGACAGTCGCCAAGCTGTAATGCAGCAGGTTTTCCGTTTGTTGATAATAGTTGGCTTCGACAGCATCGCAAAGATTAACACCTGAGCCATTTATTTTGTCTTTAATGCCCACCGCAAACAGGTATAGCGACTTTCTGAGAGCCGATTTATAGGCCAAGCCGGAAGCGATGATTTGTTGGATTACTTCACCATGTGCCGCCCAGCCTTGTGCGAGACTGAACAATTCGTGACGACGCTCCAGTATAGTTGCCTGATTATTGCGATAACCGCCGACGATCAATTGAATTTTGTCGAACCCCATAAAGGTTCTGGCTTGCCAGAGCACCGGTGCGATTTGCTGACCATCTTTATCGTTTTGTTGATCAACGACCAAGCGCCCTAAATGCGTCCAGGTGGGCGCAGTTGTGGTAAAGGATGGAAACTTTTCTTCTTTCTCGCCTTTTTTGACGGAAAATGTGCGAGAGGACAAGGGGTGTGGCCAAACGCCTTCTACTGTATAGCTGAATTTGGCTTTGTTAAAGCCGCTGTAAACAGGCTCGACACAACCACAGCAACTGCATTGCCCACTCGCTAGGGGAGGCAAAAGCTCGAAATGTGCCGGTTGCCAAAGTAGGCCGCGATTAAGGCCAATAGCTGAAGCCGGAATTTTGGCATCGGCTTTGATGATGTCCAGATAATTCGGCAATTGGTCCTTCGTATCTTGATACCACGGCATCATGGCTTCCGCCGTTTCCTCGGTCAATACGTTCAACCAGACCGTTTGCCTCAACTCCTTACCTTTGATCAAGATCGTAATCGGCGTACTGCCGCGTAAACTGCCTTTAAATCCACCGCCCATGCTGGGGCTATTGTTAGCACCATTAAACAACGCAATACTTGCGCAGCCGCCGCATAAGGCTGCACCTAACCCTTGCGGATTGACGAAGGTTTTGTTGGTGCCGTCGGCAACGCCCGCCAGTAGTTTATCCATACTTGTCGGTTGCGTGGATTTGACCCCTCGAATTTGCATGAATGGAGTCTTTGAATGGTTCAGATCGAACCAATCCAGTTTGTCTTTGCTGGTTTCGATATAGCTTTCTGGCGTCAAGGGTTGCTGGATAAATCGACCCAACTCCTTTTTATTCTTGGGCGTAAATAACACTTGCGTCATCGCACAAAGCAACTGGAGACAAACCAATTCCATGTCGTCACGCGGCAAGCAAAGTTCGCCGGTTTGCTCGCCACATAGTAGTTGCTGTAGGGTGATTTTCTGGTAGCTCTCTTGCTGTTGAATCGGTATCCAGGCGTCCGTCAGTAAATTCATGCGTTCTCCTTGGGTTGCTCAATACGGGTTAATCCGGTGTTGGCGTGGTAGTGATAGGCGTCGTTGTTGAATTGAACGGTAAAATGACCATTCTCATTTAGCTGCATTGGCAGCCAAATGAGCCCGTCTTGATCGGCTTGCGGCAATCTGTTGTGTTTACCCCAACTTTTCGGTGTAGCAACGCTGTTCAGGTTTAAGGCTTCCGCTCGCCGACTTTCATCTATAAAGTCAATGGCTTCGCCGTTTAACAGGCATTCCTGACTTTGCGAGTTGATATAAGTCGGTATGATGTTGAGACTCATATCGCCATCGCGGGTAAGTGCTGAAACATTGGAGTCATTGTCGGAAAGCTCGTACATGCGGCTGTTAATCAATTGTCTTGCCAGCATCTTGCTGGTGTAGCGCTCTTTGTCAAATGTATCGAAACTTTTCAGCACCGATTCAGGCTCATCCGGCCAAGCTTCTTCGTCGTAAACCTGTTCGATCCAGTTACGATACGCCGCCGGAAAGGCTACTTTTGAAGCGTTGTCTTTTTCCGCCTTTTTCAATAACTGCTGAGTGCGCCAGAGTGCCCGGCTGTTTCCGTAGATGATTTCATGGAGTGCATAATCCTGTTCAGTGGGTAGCATTACGGTACAAACCGGTTCGGCGAATGCTTCAGGTCTGTTTGTCTGATTTTGTTCATGCCGATGCAAGCGGCCCATGCGTTGGAATAGTAAATCTGCCGGACAAAGCTGGGTTACCAACCAATCGAAATCCAAATCCAGTGATTGTTCGACTACCTGGGTCGCAATCAGCAAATGGCCTTGGCTTCTGGCGTCTTTCGGTTGCTGGTCGGGGCCAAACAAACCGAGCACTTTATTTTCCTTGTCCTGGCGATGGCTGAAGATAAAACGGGAATGGAACAGCAGGCATTGCGCCTCGTTAAGTGTTGCCGATTGTTCTATGAGCGACTGGCAGCGATGGTAGAGTTGTTGGGCAACAGCCACTAAATTACAGACCAGACAGACTTGAGCGCCTTGCTCGATCGCATCCAGCATGCGCAGCAACAGCGCCTCGTCCGGCAACAGTTCGGGCGTTTCGATCAGTTCCAAAATGGCAGAGATCGGTTTTGGCTGTTGATTAGACTGATCGGTCAAATCGAAATATTCGGTTTCCCCAGCATTACAATGGCTGATTAACGGATAGGATTGATTTATTCTTTTAAGCTCGCAATTCTATGCTTTTGCCAACTGATGCTTTTGCCCGGAGGGCAAGGTCGCCGATAATAGAATCACACTGCCGCCGGCAAGCCGCTGTTGCTCCAGCACAGCCTCCAGCAAACCGTACATATAGCTGTCGTAAGCATGCACTTCGTCGATGATCAAGATGCTGCGTCCTACGCCAAAGCCGCGTACGAACTTATGTTTGACAGGCAACACCGAAACCAGCACTTGATCAACTGTGCACACGCCAATTTGGCCGAGAAATACCCGCTTACGGCTTTGCGCCAGCCAGTTGCCACATTGAACCCATGCTTCTTCATCGCCTTGTACGGTTTGAGGGCGACAGGCATGTTTCAAATCGATAAAGGTTTGCTGATATTTGGATCGACCGTGCGCTAAAACAAGATTAGTTTGATTGGCAAATAACAAAGGCGCCGCTCTTTCCAGTCGAGCCAGCATTGCGTTGGCGGTAGCCTGGGTCGGCAAGGCAAAAACGATGCTGTCGGCCAATCCCAAGGCCAGTAATTGCCAAGCATATGCCAGGGCCGCTTCGGTCTTGCCGGAACCGGTCGATGCTTCGATCAGCGTCAGGCCGGTGGTTTTAGGCAATTGCTCTATCAAGCACTGCACTTGCCTGGGCGAGTTGCTGCCCAATAATTTATTAATCGATTCATATGGTTTGATTTGGCTGATGACGCCGGCCTCTTGCAAAACCATTTTGGCTGTATCTAAACGCATTGAATACCATTGGGCCAGTGCCGCAACGCTATCGCGGGGCTGATCGTCATATGCGAATCGTTCGGATGAACCCAGCCAGTCACACACCGAACAAAAACCGGCCAGCATCGTTGCTGGGCTTTGGTTGTTTTTACTGATTGTCAATTCGGGAGGATTATCAGCTAATGTTATTCCTACCGGAAAAAGAAATAGTCGTTCCAATACTTTTTGCCATCGCAAGCGGCTTTGCTTGAATATATCGAGCAAATGCTTGGGCTCCAATAATCCGTATTCTGGGCGATCCTTATGGCTCTCATCCGGAACAATACCGTGATGACCGACGACGGGTGCCAGCCAACTGCACCACGCAGTCCAATCTTCATTTTCCTCAAAACAAAAATCGTTTTCGCCTGACGAAAACCGTTCCTTTAAATCCTGATAAAACCAATATAATCCACCGGGGCCATGATTGTAGTCTTTAATCGATTTGCCATTTAGCTGAGTTGGAATCGTACTTAGTTCAGAATTAACATCCCTCCATACTTCTCCCGCTTTGCGTTGGAAGCGCAAATCGAACTTGCCGTAATCATGCAAGGCGATAAAAAACAGCAGCCAAGCGCGAGTTCGGTCTTCATTCATATTGGTGATGGTGGTAAAAGAACGGCGCAAATCTCGGCTTTGTTGCAGCCAGGCATCCGCCACCGCCGCCACATCCAAACAATGATAAGGTAGCAAATGATAAGCCTGGCCTTCCCTATCCATATCGGGTTTGGCCTTGCCCCAATAGCGGTAATACAACGGAAGTTCTTTATTGGTTTCTTCTGCCATCGTCAACATCGCCGATTTTTAAACCCAAAATGGCATTATCTATAGCTACCGTATCATTCGGAGATACCGGTCTCGTCTTTTCGGTAAATTTCCTGCATCGCTTGTATTTCATACTGCACTTCGCGCCTTAAAAATTTCGGTTCGAGGACTTCGATGTGGCGGCCGTGTTTGAGAATATCCATCATAAGCTCTCTGTGGTCGCTGAATGGAATGATTAGTTTGTAACTTCCGTCGTCAAGCCAGCGTCCTTGTTGATCAGAATGCCAGTGTTCGTCTTTGAACCAGCGAGCTCGTTCAGGAGTGAATTTGAGCTTAGCGAGATGTTTAGCCCGTCCGGAAAAGATGCCGTAGGCGGAAGAGAAATAAGCGTCCAGTTCGGTTCGATCGAACATTTTGGCCGGTTGGTCTAGACGGATGGCGGATTTGATGTTTTCGATCGCAAAGGTGCGCAGCTCATTCTTACGGTGACACCAGGCATCGAGATACCAGTTGTCACGGTAATAGACGAGGGTCTGCGGCGATACCTGGCGTTCGCTCGTTGCGCCGTTGCTGCGCGCCTCATAGATCACATGTAGTTGGCGGCGGTCGAACAGCGCCGAGGCGATCTTGTTGAATAAAGGATTAATGCCCTTTTGGCGGGCGGCCGTGGCCAGGATTTTGACGCTTTCGAGCTTGCGTCCGGCACTGCTGCTGTCCAGCGCGAGCAATTTCTCCACGCGTTTTTGCAATTGCGTCACGTGGGCTCCAAAAATGCCTTGCGACAATTTGCTGAGCAGGGTATGGCTGGTCAATAGCCCCCCAAAGTTCTTCGGCGTTAAACCACAAGCCTGGCAGTTCGTAGGAAGGCATGCCATTTTGATTATCGTAGTAGTAGCCGTTCAACTGCCTGCTATAGGCGATTGGTGCATCGAAATGATTGCGCATCAGGCTGATCAGGCGTTTGATGGTGATTTCAGAACATTCCAGCCGTGCCTGAAGCTCTCTATTAGCAATCGGCGTACGACGGCTAGACAGGATATGATGTAGCTGATAGATGCGTTCGAAGCGTTCCATGAACCGATAGAGGCTAGGCTTGAGAGTGATGGTAGTATAAATGCTCTAGTGGTTTTATTCTGTATTTCAATAATTGCTAATTCGCGATATAGTTTGGGCACAGTTGGCGGACGCTTACCGCCGGTCGAGACACGCGCATTGCCTATTTTTAGGCGGTCATTTTCGGACAGATTTACCGGACATATAAGACTTTGATTTTATGGAAGCAAACAATTGTCCGATAAATCCAGATTTTCTGGACAGATCAAGAAAGACACGTCTTTTGGCTAATGAGCGATTTTCCAAAAAATCAAAATGGTGTGATGATTTGAAGGCTGGCGACAAAAGACAGTTTAACGAAGAAATTTGGGAGGTTTTATCGTTTTGTCTCATGTTGAAAATGAAAGGAGTATTCTCGGATATCTTGTAAAATTAAGCTTTCTCCAGATCTGGATAATTACCAAATAACCAGCGGTTGACGTTGGTCGTGAACTAATAAGGGAAGAAAAATGAAGTACTCCAAAGAAGAAATCGTGTATCGCACGTGTAAAACGGTGGTGCGTCACATTAGGAATCATGTAGAAGAAGACAGAGGGGGGATACATACGAGGCTCTTTTCGCACATTCTTCACCCAGAAAACGACTTTGTCTGTCTCGGGAAATCATCAGCAACTAACTCAAGCGAAGACACTCATCCGGAACATGTCGTTCCGTGTGTTGTGCTCGTAGAAGAAACTCGAAGACTAATAAGAGAGGGTCAGCTGACTGATGATGATATCGCCAAGCTTCTCCAAAAGCATTGGAAAATTGCTCTAATAACAAAAAACGAAGCAAGAACAATAGACTACGAGTTGGGTTACAAGTCAACGATGCCCGAAGGATGGTGCTTCGAAACAGGAGATACCCTAGCTCGACTCAGAGCGGCCAATATTAACATTACGCTGGCAGGTAATGCCTTCTGAAGAAGAAGCTGCTAAAAAAGAAGCTGAATTGCTACAGAAATACCTAGAACTTCACTTGGAAGTACCTCTGCTAAATAGTAAACAGAAATGAAACCAAAAAAGTTACAGCTGTGCGTTCCGGGTCTCTGGCCTTCCACTATACGCGCTAATGCGCGTAGCTGACCAAGGCGTTAAAAAACATTGGATACTTCGACACGAACTGTCTCATGTTCCAGTTGCTGGTTAAGCGAATTATAAACCTCTTAATGGAGGCTGCAAACTGTCCGAAAAACCCTGGTTTTCGGGACGCAGGCTTAAGTTGACCAAAAAATGAGCATTCGAGTCGACTCTTGACGGAGCTTTTCATCCAGTCGATACCGCCTATACTTACGGATCTATACCAACCTCGGCAACGCCCCCTTATGCAAACAGAAACTGGCAAACTGGTTCGATGGATCGACGACAAAGGTTTCGGCTTCATCCAACCCAACACCGGCGGCAACGACATCTTTATCCATATCTCCGCTTTGCAAAGGATGAGTCGTCCTCCTGTGGTGGGTGATACTCTCTATTATCAGACAGAAACCGATGTCAGTGGCAAACTCCGCGCCATCCATGCCAGTATCGAAGGGGTACCTAAACAGCTAACTTTAGAGCCTTTAGCAAGAAAACGTTCATCGCCATCAGGACCCGCCCCCTATGTTAGGCGACATCAAGAACCGAAGCAGAGGATCGTTCGGTCACAAAAGCGATGGGGCAGCCTGCCGTTCCTGTTTGTGTTGCTGATCGGTGCCGGGGTTTACGCTTACGACACGTATGGACATCGCCATGCTCAGATTGTGGACAAATCAACGGCCCAATCAGTAGTGGAACCGGAGATAGCCGAACCACACTTCCAATGCCAAGGCAAAGTCTATTGTTCACAGATGACCTCTCTGGAAGAAGCCGAATTCTACTTGGATAACTGCCCCGGCACGAAGATGGATGGCGATAGGGATGGGATACCTTGCGAAAATCAGTTTTGAAGCTTTATCTGGCGGTGTGAAAAAAAGAAATCATTAGGAGAAGATCGGCCAACTGCTGCCCTTCGGGAAGCGTACGTATACGGCAGGTTTGGGTAGTAAAGCGGTCATTCAGAGACCGCCAGAGATCGGCAACCGCCTACCCATCCCGGACATTCAGATGTATATATTCCAAACAAAATTAACGTAAAGCCTAGCGAATGTTGGCCACGAAAAAAGATCAAAAAAAGACATAGTCTCATGGCCGTGCTCCAATTGGGCGTAATATACGGCATTGTGTATTACACCGGCTTCAATTATTTTGGCTCGGCTCATCCCATTGCACAACTCAATTTTCTTGAATCGTGACAATCGGCGATTGGACCTTCTCCTCCTTCTCAAACAGGGGCCTAGCTATTATAGTCCAGGAGTCGCTTCCGACCGGAGCTTGTCAGATCGGCGCGCGTTGGAACCGCACTCGAGTCCTGCCATTTCCAATGAGGCCCCGTGGAGGTGCAGGATACGCCGTACCTCCTGAATTGTGTGTGGGTTCGATTGCGTCGAGTGAGGCGACCGAACCACCAGCTCGGAGGCGGCTCCGTACAAGTGGGCGCTCCGATACTGCACCACATCGTCATCACCCTCTTCGACGACCGGAAACGAATCTTTCACAGCGATGATGGAATGATAGGGAACGCCGTCTGCAACCGTAATGCCGGCGAGGCCTTCCAAGAAGGGATCGCCGGCAGTCAAATTGTCCGCCGCCGTCGGGAGCTGTCCTCTCGCCTTCAGAGTTCTGCCGTAGAAGAAGTCTCCTCCCTTCGTGAGAGCGTCGATCGACTGTGACGTCACATCGGCGGGGAGCGGGACGATACCCCAGAGCATACTGTTGAGCCACTCACCGCTCAGGAAGCTTCCCCGATGCGGGGTCGCGATGAAGACGAGTCGCCGCACGAACGGCACCGGCTTCACGAATAACACCCGGCGCAGCAGGGTGCGGAACTGCTCGGAGCCCGGGATACGGTCAGGGGGAACGCGGACCACCGTGTTCCAGAGCCTTTCGCCCGTGTCGACGGCCGTCAGCTTCGTAATCAGCCCGCCCTGACTATGTCCGACCACCACCATTTCGCGCAGGCAATGATCCCGACCCTTCGGGTCCATGCGCTCCACCGCGTCCATAAGTTTGTCGCGCAGCACCATGGCGGAGTATGGGATGGGGTTTCCGGTGTCGTAGTAGAAGTACAAGAACTGGTAGTGCTGGCGTATCCATGGGTCTGCCCGCAGGTCGTTAGCCATATCGGCCCAGCGTGCCGGGCTTGACGCCGTGCCATGCACGAAAACCACCGGAATCTTACCAGGGAGGTAGGGCTCGAGCGACACCAGGGTGGGAAGAGGGATGCCCGCTACACTTATCCCGAAGAAGCCCCACAGCTCCTGCTTCCACATGGGCGACCCGGCGAGCTGGACGGCGATCGGGGTCGTCTCATCGATCTCGAGTTGAACCTTGCGACCTTCCATCGTGACGGTCTCTGTCTCGCTCGCCTTGTAGAGATCGAGCGAGCCTCGCAATCGTCCTGTGGATATCCCGTGGTGAACATCCTGGAGACTAAGTACGGCCGTCGTGGCGACCTGGGCAGTGGGTGCGATCAGACTGCGTTGAACGCCCACGTCTCTCCGGGGAATCGTTCGGGCCGAGAGCGCCGCACCCAGCCCCGGAATTCGGTGCCGGTTGCGCATGCCACGGACCTCCAGTTCGGCCGTTGGTGTGAGGTCGACGAGCTGGCGGTCGCCCCAGTACAACTGCGCTGGGTCGGTCGTCACCTCGATATCGCCGAACGGCAGAGAGTACCTGCCCGGAGTGAGTACGATTGTAGCGCCGTCGAGTGACGCAAATGCGGTCGCGATGGCGCGATTGTAGATATCCGCCGCTAACCGTGTCCGGGGATCGAGCGGGCCGGGTGAATCTTCGGTCCGTTTCGGGAAGAGAAACGCGTAAGCATAGACGGCTGCAGCAAGATGGTACGGTCGCTTTCCTGTGTCCTGCGCATGCAGAAATGAGAACTCGGCGAGTGCGAAGAGCTCATTTTTGCCACCGCGCCCCTTCGTCACGATCTCGCGTAGTTCGGCGAGCGCCTCCTCAGGCTGATCTTCGAAGCGGTCGAGCAGTCCCCATTCGTTTACCGTGTTGTGGCTCCACTCGCTCGCCTGTTCACTTGAAAGCGCATTCTGCGTCATAGACCGGTATGCCTCAGGGCTTCCGACGCGCACCACCTGGATGGGAGGCGCGCAAGCGGCAACGCCAATCAGCGTAAGTATCCAAACCATCCCACTTCTCCCGATCGCTGGAGAAATGCTAGCGATGGAAATCGTTAGGGTGCGGTTTGTTTTCATGCACTTTATCCCTCGATTTATTGTTTGTTTCATGAGGGTTACTTTATATTGTTCATCCACCAATTACTAATCCAGGGTGCTTTGAAGCAGCCCTGACGCATAAACCTATCGGCAAGAAAACAAATCTATCCAGTATATAGCGTTACTCCAGGAAAAATTTCATTGCGGGAGTATTTGACTCACGCTACCGACGCCAGCGAAGACGATACGAAAATAATTACCTTTTGACATGATTGACACAACGACGAGGCACGACTGTCCAAAGAGGGAGTTTTATACCCCCTGAAATACGCCTCATTCACCTGAAAAACTATTCACGCCGCAAGTGAAATGGCTGTGCTAAGAACTGTGCCACTGTCCGTTACGGGCACCAGGTTGTCCCCCTAGAAAATCGAGGGTCGACGTGAGACCACTGTCGGCTTAAGTCCGAACCTCATGAAGTTTGAGAGTATCCAGAGGATAGAGTGCGCGTTGGAACGTTTCAGCAACACGCCAGCAGCGGATTGAATGGTGATGCGATGTGTTGCATTCTGCGGATCGTGATGATAAACCAAAATTCGATTGCGCCTTTCGTACAAGCCGTCCGAAACACGGACCAAAAATCCATCCTTGTACGGATACGCTGGCACGAAAATTTCCGTCAGCGCATGTATGTTTGAATCGTGACGAAATTCATATTTAAAGTGATGCATGAGCCAATCGTATTGCAACTTTAACGGCGTGCCCTGCCGTTGCGCGTGGGTAGGGACGCACCACAGCGCGCAGTGCGCGTCCCGCCCGAATGAACATCGCTGTGATCGATAAAATCATTGTTTGATAATGTCGAATAGTAAGATGAGAACTGACAAAAAGGTAAGTGATGCAAAAAACTATGCTGGATGATAAAGAGCTAAATCGCCTGCAATTGACTACTCTTCAGTACTATCTGCACGAAATCAACCCAGCCAACGGCCTCATCCGCGACAAGACTGATAAAACCGCACCGGCGAGTATCGCAGCGGACGGGCTAGCTTTGGCATCACTTCCGGTATTAGTTGAGCGAGGGGTCATCTCAAGGGAATTTGCTCCTGCGTTCGCCCTAAGGAGGCTGCGCTTTTTTCGCGACGCGCCGCACGGGCCAGAGCCTGACGCCACCGGATACAAAGGCTTTTATTACCATTTTCTCGACATGAAAAGTGGCCGGCGAGTATGGAACTGCGAATTGTCCACGATTGACTCAGCCTTCCTCTTTGCCGGCATGTTGACATGTGCCGCCTATTTTGACCAAGAGAACGAAGAAGAGGATGAGCTAAGGTCTCTAGTCGATGAACTTTTTGGGAAAGCCGAT
>JBPFEG010000027.1:0-16437 GCA_051061015.1 Methylomicrobium sp. | reverse complement strand
GCCACAACGCCCGCACCGACAGTACGACCGCCTTCACGAATTGCAAAGCGCAACCCTTCATCCATCGCAATCGGCGAGATCAGGGTAATGTCGACGGCGATGTTGTCGCCCGGCATCACCATTTCCGTGCCTTCCGGCAATTTGACCGCACCGGTTACGTCGGTGGTCCGGAAATAGAACTGCGGCCGGTAGCCGTCGAAGAATGGCGTATGACGACCGCCTTCTTCCTTGGACAGCACGTAAATTTCGGCCTTGAATGTCTTGTGCGGCTTGATGGTGCCTTTTTGCGCCAGCACCTGCCCGCGTTCAACTTCATCCCGTTTGGTGCCGCGCAGGAGGATACCGACGTTATCACCGGCCTGACCTTGGTCGAGCAGCTTGCGGAACATTTCCACACCGGTACAGGTGGTGGTGATGGTCGGACGGATACCGACGATTTCCACTTCCTGGCCGACTTTGATGATGCCGCGCTCGACACGACCGGTCACGACCGTACCCCGACCCGAGATCGAGAACACGTCTTCGATCGGCATCAGGAACGCACCGTCTACCGCCCGTTCCGGCAGCGGAATATAAGAATCCAGCGCCTCGACCAGCTTGATGATCGAGGGCACGCCCAGCTCGCTTTGATCGCCTTCCAACGCTTTCAGTGCTGAACCCACGATGATCGGCGTGTCATCGCCGGGGAATTCATACAGATCCAGCAGCTCGCGGATTTCCATTTCAACCAGGTCGATCAGCTCGGCGTCATCCACCATGTCGGCCTTGTTCAGGAACACCACGATATAGGGAACACCCACCTGTCTTGACAACAGGATGTGTTCGCGGGTTTGGGGCATTGGGCCGTCCGCAGCGGAGCACACCAGGATGGCGCCGTCCATTTGCGCGGCACCGGTAATCATGTTCTTAACGTAGTCAGCATGGCCCGGGCAGTCCACATGCGCATAGTGGCGCGTTGCGGATTGATATTCCACGTGCGAGGTGGCGATCGTGATACCACGCGCCCGTTCTTCCGGCGCATTGTCGATCTGGTCGAACGCTTTCACTTCACCGCCTTGCAGTTCTGCCATGACTTTGGTCAAGGCGGCTGTCAAAGTGGTCTTGCCGTGGTCAACGTGTCCGATCGTGCCGACGTTAACGTGTGGCTTGCTACGGGAAAATTTCTCTTTGGCCATGTGTCAATACCCTATCTTTTTAATATTCAAAATAATGAAGATTTCTTAATAATCGCATCCGCAATACTAGCCGGCGCCTCATTGTACTTTTCAAATTGCATCGTATATGTCGCTCGTCCCTGAGTCGCCGACCGTAAATCGGTCGCATAACCAAACATTTCGGCAAGCGGCACTTCACAGCTGATTGCCTTGCCTGACGGCGTATCGTCCATGCCATGGATCACTCCGCGTCGCCGGTTCAAGTCGCCGACAACGTCACCCATATAATCCTCAGGCGTGATCACTTCCACTTTCATAATCGGCTCAAGCAAGACCGGATCCGCCTTTCTCGCGCCTTCACGAAACCCCATCGAACCGGCAATTTTGAATGCCATTTCGCTCGAATCGACATCGTGATAAGAACCGTCAAACAGGGTTACCTTGACATCGAGAACCGGGTAACCGGCTAAAACACCGCTCTTCAATTGCTCCTGCACGCCTTTATCGACTGCAGGAATGTATTCTTTCGGCACCGTGCCGCCAACAATTCCGTTTACAAACAGATAACCGACCCCGGCATCCTGAGGCTCGATCTTAAGCCAAACATGGCCATATTGACCACGACCACCGGACTGCCTGACGAACTTGCCTTCCTGTTCGACCGTTTTTCGAATCGTTTCACGATAAGCCACTTGCGGCGCGCCGACGTTCGCCTCGACATTGAACTCACGCCGCATCCGGTCGACGATGATTTCCAGATGCAACTCACCCATCCCGGAAATGATGATCTGCCCCGTTTCCTCATCCGTTTTGACACGAAATGACGGGTCTTCCTGAGCGAGTTTGCCAAGCGCGATCCCCATCTTCTCCTGATCAGCCTTCGTCTTCGGCTCAACCGCAACCGAGATGACCGGCTCTGGAAAATCCATTCGCTCCAACACGATTTTTTGATTCTGATCACACAGGGTATCGCCGGTGGTGATATCTTTCAAACCGATAGCGGCAGCAATATCGCCTGCGCGGACCTCCTTGATCTCTTCCCGGGCGTTTGCATGCATTTGCACAAGCCGCCCGATACGCTCCCTGCGCTTTTTAACGGAGTTATAAATACTGTCGCCGGAATTGAGTACACCGGAGTACACTCTGAAAAACGTCAAGGCGCCGACAAAAGGATCAGTCGCAATCTTGAAGGCTAACGCGGCGAACGGCGCATCGTCAGTGGATGGACGTTCCGCTTCGATTTCCTCGTCTTCCAGATGACCTTTAATCGCCATCACATCGGTTGGTGCCGGCAGATAGTCGATGACCGCATCCAGCATCGCCTGTACGCCTTTATTTTTAAAGGCCGAGCCGCAAAAAGCCGGCATCAGTTTATTCGCTATTGTCTGCTGACGAATGCCTTGTTTGATTTCTTCGTCCGACAGAGTCTCTTCCAGCAGATACTTTTCCATCAACTCTTCACTGGACTCGGCAGCCGCTTCAATCAGGCGGTCACGCCATGCTTTGCAAAGCTCCTGCATGTCGGATGGAATTTCCTTTTCCTGGAATGTCATCCCCATATTGGACTCGTCCCAGTAGATCGCTTTCATCTTGATCAAATCGACCACGCCTTCGAAACGATCTTCAGCGCCAATCGGCAACTGCATGGGAACAGCAAGACTTCCTAGTCGCGATTTAATCTGCTCGATCACCCTCAGAAAATTCGCTCCTGAGCGGTCCATCTTGTTAACGAACACCAACCGCGGCACATGGTATTTATTCGCTTGCCGCCAAACAGTCTCTGACTGCGGCTCGACACCACCAACCGCACAAAAGACCGCGCAAGCCCCGTCCAGCACCCTAAGCGATCGCTCGACTTCAATCGTGAAATCGACATGACCGGGTGTATCAATAATATTGATACGGTGTTGCGGGTACTGCTTTTCCATTCCAGACCAAAAGCAAGTGGTCGCTGCAGAGGTGATCGTAATCCCTCGCTCCTGCTCCTGCTCCATCCAGTCCATTGTCGCCGCCCCGTCATGCACCTCACCTATCTTATGTGATACGCCGGTGTAATAAAGGATGCGCTCCGTGGTGGTTGTCTTCCCTGCGTCGATATGGGCCATAATACCGATATTACGGTATCGCTCTATCGGAGTCTTGCGAGCCACGGCAAATTACAACTTGTAGTAACTGATTACCAACGATAATGGGAGAAGGCTTTATTCGCTTCCGCCATACGATGCGTATCTTCGCGTTTTTTCGCTGCAGAGCCTCTATTTTCATAGGCATCCAGCAACTCACCCGCCAATTTCGCCGGCATATTTTTTTCGTTTCTTTTCCGGGACGCATCGATCAGCCAGCGCATAGCCAATGCCACACGACGCGACGGGCGCACTTCAACCGGCACCTGATAAGTCGCTCCACCTACTCGGCGTGACTTTACCTCGACACGCGGCTGAACATTTTCGAGTGCCTTAGACAAAACATCCAGAGGCTCACCATGACCTTTACTCTCAATCACATCCAGAGCACCGTAAACGATGCCTTCAGCAATGGATTTTTTGCCACTTTCCATGATCATGTTCATGAATTTGGTCAGCATTACACTGCCATATCTTGGATCAGGAATGATTTCTCTTTTGGTAGCAACTCTTCTTCTAGACATAGCTTATCAACCTATTATTTGCCTTTTGGCCGTTTCGTTCCATACTTGGAGCGACCACATTTTCTATTATTGACACCAGAAGTATCCAGACTGCCGCGCACAACGTGATACCGCACCCCCGGCAAGTCCTTGACCCGACCACCTCTGATCAATACTACAGAGTGCTCCTGCAGGTTATGACCTTCTCCGCCGATGTAGCTACTGACTTCAGCGCCGTTGGTCAGCCTAACCCGCGCCACTTTACGCAACGCCGAATTCGGTTTCTTAGGTGTAGTGGTATAAACACGCGTGCAAACCCCCCTGCGCTGTGGGCAGGCTTCCAATGCAGGAACATTGGTTTTTTCGATTTTTTTGGCACGTGGCTTACGGACCAATTGGTTGATCGTGGCCATTTTTCTAATTACTCCGATATACAATTAACTGCCAGATTATAAAAAAATAACCGCCGGGCTTTATCGGGCCGGCGGTTATCGATTTTTTCGACCTGACCAATCACGTTAGTTCATGTTAGCCGTTTATGATACTGACAAATGCCAGCAAGGTCAAGACGATTTTTCTTTAAAATGTAATTTAACTCGACACTTACAGATTCAATGCCTGTTTCAGCGCTTCTTCAACATCGCTGGCATCGACTGTCGTTGCCGCTTCAGATTCGGCGATCTGGTATTGAGCGGCGCGGTTTTTCCGGTTTTCGTGGTAAGCCAAACCGGTACCAGCCGGAATCAATCTTCCGACGATCACGTTTTCTTTCAATCCTTGCAAACCGTCGCTCAAACCACGAACCGCAGCATCGGTCAACACACGGGTCGTTTCCTGGAAGGATGCTGCCGAAATGAAAGACTCGGTTGCCAACGACGCCTTGGTGATACCCAGCAACACAGGTTCAAAGCTGGCCGGAATCTTGCCTTCGGTTTCCATTTTATCATTTTCTTCACGCAACGCGGCACGCTCGACCTGATCACCCTTCAGGAAGGTCGTGTCGCCGGACGCAGTAATCTCGACTTTTCTCAGCATCTGACGAATAATTGCTTCGATATGCTTGTCGTTGATTTTCACCCCTTGCAGACGGTAAACATCCTGAATTTCCTTGACCAGGTAATTTGCCAGTTCTTCGACACCACGCAGACGCAGAATATCGTGCGGAGTTAATTCGCCTTCGGCAATCGTTTCACCCTTTTCGACATATTCACCTTCGAATACGGTGATATGGCGCCACTTCGGAATCAGGGTCTCAACCTGTTCGCCGGCCGCATCGGTAATGATTACGCGCTGCTTGCCTTTGGTTTCCTTGCCGAAAGACACAGTACCGCTAGTTTCAGCCAGAATCGCAGGATCCTTGGTCTTGCGCGCCTCGAACAAGTCCGCAACACGCGGCAAACCGCCTGTGATATCACGGGTTTTCGAAGATTCCTGCGGTATTCTCGCCAGTACGTCACCAACTTTCACCTCGCCGCCATCCTTGATACCGACAATCGCGCCGGCCGGCAGGAAGTATTGCGCCGGAATTTCCGTGCCCGGCAGGTAGATCGTTTGGCCGCTCGCTTCAACCAGCTTCACCATCGGACGCAATTCCTTACCGGCGCTGCCGCGCTGCTTCGGATCGGTCACAACCAACGAGCTCAAACCGGTTACTTCATCCGAAATTTTTTGTACAGTGATGCCTTCGTTAAAATGCTCAAGCATGACGACACCGTCTACTTCGGTGATAACCGGGTGCGTATGCGGATCCCATGTCACAATGATATCCCCGGTATTCACGCGGCTGCCTTCCTGTACCGACAGCACCGCCCCATAAGGAATCTTGTAACGTTCTCTTTCACGACCATAATCGTCAACTACACCGACTTCACCAGACCGCGATACCGCGACCAGATTGCCTTCGCGGTTCCCAACCGATTTCAGGTTACTCAGACGCACCGTACCGGACGACTTGACCTGTACGTTGCTGATTGCCGCCGACCGAGATGCCGCCCCGCCGATATGGAAAGTCCGCATTGTCAGCTGTGTGCCCGGCTCGCCGATTGACTGCGCCGCGATTACACCGACCGCTTCGCCGATATTTACCAGATGACCGCGACCCAAGTCCCGTCCATAACAGGCGGCACAAACGCCATACCGGCTTTCGCAGGTAATGATCGAACGCACCAGCACCTGGTCGATACTCTGCTCTTCGAGCACGCCGACCCAATGTTCATTCAACAGCGTGCCGGCCGGCACAACCACATTTTCCCCGCTGGCATCCAATACGTCTTTCGCCGCAACACGCCCCAGCACTCGCTCGGATAACGGCTCAACAACATCCCCCCCTTCAATGATCGGGGTCATAATCAGACCATTCTCAGTACCGCAATCCTCGCCAGTAATCACGAGATCCTGCGCGACATCGACCAGACGGCGTGTCAAATAACCGGAGTTAGCGGTTTTCAGCGCGGTATCGGCCAGACCTTTACGCGCCCCGTGGGTCGAAATGAAGTATTGCAATACGTCCAGCCCTTCCCGGAAGTTTGCTGTGATCGGGGTTTCGATGATCGATCCATCCGGTTTCGCCATCAATCCCCGCATCCCTGCCAACTGACGAATCTGCGCCGCCGAACCCCGTGCGCCCGACTCGGCCATCATGAAAATCGAGTTAAACGATTTTTGTTTGACCGTTTTACCTTCGGCATTGACCACGGATTCTTCACCGAGACCGTCCATCATCACCTTCGCGACCTGGTCGTTTGCATGAGACCAGATATCGACAACCTTGTTGTAACGCTCGCCGTCGGTCACGAGACCGGACGCATACTGGCTTTGAATCTCGCTCACTTCGGCTTCAGCCGAGGTGATAATATCGATTTTCTTTGCCGGAATCGCCATATCCTCGACACCGAACGAAACGCCGGCGATTGTTGCGTAACGGAAGCCCAGATACATCAGCTGGTCAGCCAGAACCACGGTATCTTTATTGCCCAAATAACGGTAACAATAATTAATCAATCGCGAAATGTTCTTCTTGGTCATATCGCAGTTGACCAACTCAAACGGCATCAGCTCGGGTACAATATCCCAGATCAGCGCACGCCCGACCGTCGTTTCGACACGGTGTGTATTTTCGATGATATCGCCGCTTTCTGATTTGGTTCTTTCAGTGATTCGCAGTTGAATTTTCGATTGCAGTTCAACCGTTTTTTCCATCAACGCTTTCTGGACTTCGCCGACGCTGACGAAAATACCGCCTTCGCCTTTCGCGTTGACTTTCTGCCGGCTGATGTAATATAACCCCAAAACCACGTCCTGGGATGGATTGATCACCGGCTCGCCGTTCGCAGGCGACAGAATATTGTTAGTCGCCATCATCAACGTTCTGGCTTCGAGCTGGGCTTCGAGCGAGAGCGGAATATGCACCGCCATCTGGTCGCCGTCAAAGTCCGCGTTGAACGCACTGCAGACCAATGGATGCAATTGAATCGCTTTGCCTTCGATCAGAATCGGCTCGAACGCCTGGATACCCAGACGGTGCAGTGTCGGAGCACGGTTCAACAGAATCGGATGCTCGCGGATCACTTCCTCAAGAATGTCCCACACCTCGCCGCCTTCGCGTTCGACCATTTTCTTGGCCGCCTTGATCGTAGTCGCATGACCGCGAAACTGCAGCTTGCTGAATATGAACGGCTTGAACAATTCCAGTGCCATTTTCTTCGGCAGGCCGCACTGATGCAAGCGTAAGGTCGGACCGACCACGATGACCGAACGGCCGGAATAGTCGACCCGTTTGCCAAGCAGGTTCTGCCGGAAACGGCCCTGCTTGCCCTTGATCATGTCGGCGAGCGATTTCAATGGGCGCCGGTTCGTACCGGTAATTGCCCGGCCGCGGCGACCGTTGTCGAGCAGGGCGTCGACCGATTCCTGCAGCATGCGCTTCTCGTTGCGCACGATAATGTCCGGCGCATTCAAGTCCAGCAGGCGGTTCAAGCGGTTGTTCCGGTTGATTACGCGGCGATACAGGTCGTTCAAATCGGAGGTCGCGAAGCGGCCGCCGTCCAGCGGCACCAAGGGACGCAATTCGGGCGGCAGCACCGGCAACACCTTCAGGATCATCCATTCCGGCCGGTTACGGGAACTCAGCAAGGAATCGATTACCTTCAGGCGTTTTGAATATTTTTTGATCTTCGTTTCGGAATTCGTCGAATTGATTTCCTCGCGCAGCACATTGACCTCTTCTTTCAGGTCGATCGCTTTCAACAGGTCATAGATCGCCTCCGCGCCCATTTTCGCGACAAAATCATCCCCATGCATTTCGACCGCATCAAGATACTCGTCATCGGTCAACAGCTGACCCTTGTTCAACGGCGTCAGGCCTGGATCCAGCACCACGAACGACTCGAAATACAGTACGCGCTCGATTTCGCGCAGCGTCATGTCGAGCAATAACGCGATCCGCGACGGCAGCGATTTCAGAAACCAGATATGCGCAACTGGACTGGCCAGTTCGATGTGGCCCATCCGTTCACGGCGGACTTTCGATAAAGTCACTTCAACGCCGCATTTTTCGCAGATCACGCCGCGGTGTTTGAGCCTTTTATATTTGCCGCACAAGCATTCATAGTCGCTGACTGGCCCAAATATCTTTGCGCAGAACAGACCATCGCGCTCAGGCTTGAAAGTGCGGTAATTGATCGTTTCAGGTTTTTTGACTTCTCCATAAGACCAGGCGCGGATCATGTCGGGAGATGCCAAGCCAATGCGGATGCCGTCGAAATCTTCGGCACGGCCTTGACGCTTCAAAAAATTCATTAAATCTTTCAAGAGTTTATCCTCTTTAAATTTAAATAAGTCCCGGACCTAGGGTCCGGGACAAACTACCGGTTACTTGCCAAGCAGGCGATTAATCGCGTTCCAGTTCGATGTTGACAGCCAGTGAGCGGATTTCCTTGATCAAGACATTGAACGATTCCGGCATACCGGCATCCATTTTGTGGTCGCCGTCGACGATGTTCTTGTACATCCGGGTCCGGCCGGTCACGTCATCAGACTTGACAGTCAGCATTTCCTGCAACGTATAAGCCGCACCATAGGCTTCGAGCGCCCAGACTTCCATTTCCCCGAAACGCTGGCCGCCGAACTGCGCCTTACCGCCGAGCGGCTGCTGAGTCACCAGGCTGTACGGACCGGTGGATCGTGCATGCATCTTGTCATCGACCAAGTGGTTCAGCTTCAGCATATACATATAGCCGACCGTGACTTCGCGTTCGAAGCGCTCGCCGGTCAAACCGTCATACAGCACGGTTTGTCCATGTTCCGGCAAATCCGCCAATCTCAACATCGTGCGAATATCGTCCTCGGTGGCGCCGTCGAATACCGGAGTCGCCATCGGTACGCCGCCAATAAGATTTTGCGCCAAATCCAGAATTTCCTTATCAGAGAAAGCATCCAGATTTTCTTTTCTGCCGCTCGAGTTGTAAATCTTGTTTAAATACTCTCGAATCTCGTTGATCTTGGCTTTCGCTTCGAGCATCTTGCCGATCTTGATGCCGAGCCCTTTCGCGGCCCAGCCCAAGTGCGTTTCGAGCACCTGACCCACGTTCATCCGCGACGGTACGCCGAGCGGGTTCAAAACGATATCGACCGGATTGCCATCGACGGTATAAGGCATATCTTCGATCGGACGGATCATCGAGATAACCCCTTTGTTTCCGTGCCGACCTGCCATCTTGTCTCCCGGCTGAATACGACGCTTGACCGCCAGGTAAACCTTGACCATTTTCAATACGCCGGGCGGCAAATCATCGCCCATCGTGATTTTCTTGCGCTTGGTTTCGAACTTTTCATCGAAGGCTTTGCGCTGCTGCTCGACCTGTTCGACTGCCGCTTCGATCTGCACATTGATGTCTTCGTCCTTCATTCGGATCTTCAACCAATCCGATGGTTTCATTCCGGCCAGATAGTCTGCAGTCACTTCGCTGCCGACTTTCAAATGTCCTGGACCTGACTGCGCAATCTTGCCGGTAATCGCTTTAGCGATCCGCGCATAGATATCCCCTTCCAGAATTTTCAACTGATCGTCCAAATCCTTGCGGTAGCGCTTGATTTCCGCCTCTTCGATCTCCAGCGCACGCTTGTCTTTTTTCACCCCATCACGGGTAAAGACCTGCACATCGATTACAGTTCCTTCGATACTGCTCGGCACGCGCAATGAAGTGTCCTTTACATCCGCCGCCTTCTCGCCGAAAATCGCCCGCAACAATTTTTCTTCCGGGGTCAACTGGGTTTCGCCTTTCGGCGTAACCTTGCCGACCAGGATGTCGCCCGGCTTGACTTCGGCACCGACATACACGATGCCGGATTCATCCAATTTCGACAACGCTTCTTCGCTGACGTTCGGAATATCGGCAGTAATTTCTTCAGGACTATGCTTGGTGTCGCGCGCGACGCAGGTTTTTTCCTCGATATGGATCGTGGTAAAACGGTCTTCCTTAACGACCCGCTCAGAAACCAGGATCGAGTCTTCGAAGTTATAACCATTCCATGGCATGAATGCGACCAGCATATTTTGGCCGAGCGCCAATTCGCCCAAATCGGTCGACGGGCCGTCAGCCAGAATGTCGCCGGCTTTTACGATATCACCCGGCTTGACCAGTGGCTTCTGGTTGATACAAGTATTCTGATTCGAACGGGTGTATTTGGTCAGGTTGTAAATATCGACACCCGACGCACCAGTTTCGGTTTCGGTATCGTTCACCCGGACCACGATTCTGGCCGCGTCAACCGCTTCGATACTGCCGCCTCGCGTTGCGACGACCGCAACGCCGGAGTCTTTCGCGACGGTCCGCTCCATACCGGTACCGACCAATGGTTTTTCCGCGCGCAATGTCGGCACGGCCTGACGCTGCATGTTCGATCCCATCAACGCCCGGTTCGCGTCATCGTGCTCGAGGAACGGAATGATAGAAGCCGCAACCGAAACGATCTGCTTCGAGGATACGTCCATATACTGCACGGTATCGGACATCGCCAGCGTAAACTCGTCCTTATGGCGGCAAGATACCAAACCTTCGATCAGCTTGCCGTTTTCGTCGACCGGCACACTCGCCTGCGCGATCACGAATTCGCCTTCTTCGATTGCAGACAGGTAGTCGACCTGATCGGTTACCTTGCCATCGATTACTTTACGGTAAGGTGTTTCCAGGAAACCATATTCGTTTGTCCGTGCATAGACCGATAACGAGTTAATCAGACCGATGTTCGGACCTTCGGGCGTTTCGATCGGACAAACACGACCATAGTGTGTAGTATGAACGTCGCGCACCTCGAAACCTGCGCGTTCACGCGCTAGACCGCCCGGCCCTAAAGCAGAAACCCGACGTTTGTGAGTAACCTGTGACAGCGGATTGTTTTGATCCATGAACTGCGACAGCTGGCTCGAGCCAAAGAACTCCTTCACAGCGGCCGACACCGGCTTCGCATTAATGATTTCCTGCGGCATCAGCCCTTCGGAGTCGGCCAGCGTCAAACGTTCCTTGACTGCACGTTCGACACGCACCAAGCCGACACGGAACTGATTTTCGATCATTTCGCCGACCGAGCGGACGCGTCGGTTGCCCAAGTGGTCGATGTCATCGACATTGCCGTTGCCGTTCCGAATGTCGATCAGTTCTTTTAATACATCGATAATATCTTCTTTGCTGAGTATGCCGGTACCTGTAATTTCAGTCCGGCCCAGACGCCGATTGAACTTCATCCGCCCCACGGTCGATAAATCGTAGCGCTCATCAGTAAAGAACAGATTCTGGAACAGATTTTCGGCTGATTCTTTGGTGGGCGGTTCACCAGGGCGCATCATCCGATATATTTCAACCAATGCTTCCATTTGGTTGGTTGTTACATCCAGACGCATTGCATTCGAGATGTAAGGCCCCCGATCAAGATCGTTCACGAACAAAGTGTCGACCTCGGTAATGCCGTTTTCAATAAACCGGTCAATCGCCGCCACAGTCAATTCATCGTTGACGCTGGCCAGCAATTCGCCAGTCGATTGGTCGATAATATTGTTAGCCAGAATCTTGCCGACCAGATATTCTTTCGGTACCGCGACCTGAGTCAGGCCTGCCGCCAACATCTGACGGATGTGTTTACTGGTGATACGGCGGCCTTCCTCGACGATCACCTGCTCTCCGTGCTTAATGTCAAATGCCGCAATTTCGCCGCGCATTCTTTCGGGCACGATGTGAAACAGCACCTGATCGGCACTGATCGTAAATTTATTCGTTTCAAAGAAAATCTTGATGATTTCCTCATTGTCCATGCCCAATGCACGAAGCAGGATCGTGGCAGGGATTTTGCGGCGACGATCTATCCGCACATACACGCAGTCCTTGTGGTCGAACTCGAAGTCCAGCCATGACCCGCGATAAGGAATGATCCGCGCATTGAATAACAGTTTTCCGGACGAGTGGGTTTTACCCTTGTCGTGATCGAAGAACACGCCCGGCGAACGATGTAACTGCGAAACGATGACCCGTTCGGTCCCGTTGATCACAAAGGTTCCATTTTCTGTCATTAACGGAAGTTCACCCATGTAAACTTCCTGTTCCCGAATGTCCTTTACTACTTTTGCGGTTGCCGGCGCCTCTTTGTCATAAATGACCAATCGGACCAACACTCTTAGCGGCGCCGCAAACGTTGCGCCACGTTGTTGGCACTCGCGGACATCGAAGACGGGCTCGCCCAAGCGATAGCTGACATATTCCAGCACGGCATAGCCCGAATGACTTTCAATCGGAAATACGCTGGAGAAAGCCGCATGCAGACCCATATTGGCACGCCGTTGCGGAGAAGCGCCGGATTGCAGGAAACTGGCGTAAGAATTAATCTGGGTGGCTAAGAGATATGGCACATCAAGTACTTCGGTACTTTTGCCAAAGTTGTTGCGGATACGCTTTTTTTCGGTAAAAGAGTAGGACATATCGATTCCAAACCTTTTCGTCATAGACTGTTTTTACTGTTTTTCGACTGGAAACAGTAAAAGGCCGGTGATAATTTTACCACCAGCCGTACTCATTTGGCTTGCGCCGGAATTGATCAAATGCAATTACTTGATATCGACAGTTGCGCCGGCTTCCAACAATTGCTTTTTGAACTCTTCTGCTTCGGCTTTTGAAACGCCTTCTTTCAAAGTGGTCGGGACGCCTTCAACCGCGTCTTTCGCTTCTTTCAAGCCCAGACCGGTGATGCCGCGAACCGCTTTAATGACGCCAACTTTATTTTCGCCAAAGCCAGTCAAGATGACATCGAATTCGGTTTGTTCTTCAACAGCCGCCGCAGCAGGACCTGCAGCAGGTGCCGCTACCGCAACCGCCGCGGTGACGCCGAATTTTTCTTCCATCGCTGAAATCAAATCAACGATTTCCATCACGGTCATGTTCGCAACCGCTTCCAGGATGTCTTCTTTAGATACTGCCATCTTAATATACCTCTAAAAATATGTTTTAAACTGGTTAACTCAAGCTTATGCCGCTTCTTTTTGGTCTCTGACTGCTGCCAGGGTGCGGGCCAATTTGCCGACCGGCGCCTTCATCACAGACATCAGCATGGCGATACCCTGATCGCGTGTCGGCAAGCTCGCCAAGCGGGCCAATTCAGCAGGACCATAGGCCTGACCGCCGATTGCCACGACTTTAGTTACCAACTTGTCATGCGTTTTGGCAAAATTGTGAATCAATCGCCCTGCCGAACCTGGATCTTCCATTGAGAATGCCAACAGTAGCGGACCGACCAGTCCGGATTGCATGCATTCAAATTCGGTTCCGGCGATTGCACGTCTTGCCAGAGTGTTTTTGACCACTCGCAGATATACGCCCGTCTCTCTCGCGGTTTTACGCAGTTCGGTCAGTTCCGTAACGGTCAGACCACGATATTCTGCAGCGACTGCAGAATGAGCTTTAGCGGCATATTCAGCGACTTCTTCGACAACAGCTTTTTTGCCGTCTAAATTTAGTGCCACAGCCTACCTCCGGTAAGTTGCTGGATACTTGTCCAGCGTGATGAAACGCATCCTGAAGGATGCACCTTACGGTCCCTTTCCCCAGTTGTTAGGTTCCAGCTTCCGTCTGCGCAGGAAATTAAGTTGTTGCAACACCTGCGGTCTTTGACGGTTGCCGTTGTTACCGGCAACCCAAAGTCTTTACAATCTTTAGCTGGAAAGACTGTTCTGGTCCAGCCACAGGCCAGGACCCATCGTTGACGATAAGGTAATCTTTTTGATGTAAATACCTTTTGAAGTTGCGGGCTTGGCTTTTCTCAGATCCGCCAGCAACGCTTCCAGGTTACCCTGAATCGCACCTGCATCGAAGCTGACCTTGCCAAGCGTGCAATGAATGATACCGGCTTTATCGGTACGGTAGCGCACCTGACCGGATTTGGCATTTTTCACTGCAGTCGCAACATCAGGCGTCACGGTGCCAACCTTCGGGTTTGGCATCAAGCCGCGTGGACCCAGGATTTGGCCCAACTGACCGACGACACGCATTGCATCGGGAGAAGCAATGACCACGTCGAAATTCAACTCGCCTTTTTTGACTTGATCGCCGAGGTCGTCCATACCGACGATATCAGCGCCAGCCGCTCTGGCCGCATCCGCATTCGGACCTTGCGCAAATACCGCGACGCGCACGGTTTTTCCGGTACCGTTAGGCAATACGGTCGCGCCTCTGACGTTTTGGTCGGATTTGCGCGGATCGACGCCCAGATTAACGCTGACATCGATCGATTCGCTGAATTTCGCGGTGCCCAGTTCCTTCAGCAACGCAACAGCTTCTGTGACCGAATATTGCTTGGTTCTTTCGACCTTGCTTTTAATCAGTTTTGCTTTTTTAGATAATTTGGCCATTATAAGCCCTCCACATTCAAGCCCATGCTGCGCGCACTGCCGGCAATCGTTTTAACAGCGGCTTCCAGATCCGCCGCATTCAAATCTTCCATCTTGGTCTTTGCAATTTCTTCTAATTGCGCACGGGTTACGGTGCCGACCTTTTTGGTGTTCGGATTGCTGCTGCCGCTCTTGATTCCGCTGGCTTTTTTCAGCAAAATCGTTGCCGGAGGGGTTTTAGTGATGAAGGTAAAACTGCGGTCACTGTAGACAGTGATCACGACAGGCAAAGGCAGACCTTTTTCCACATCCTGGGTCTTGGCATTAAAAGCCTTGCAGAACTCCATGATGTTGACGCCGCGCTGACCCAGTGCCGGACCGACGGGCGGACTTGGATTCGCTTCACCTGCTTTGACTTGCAGTTTAATGTATGCTGTAATTTTTTTAGCCATTGTTACTCCAAATTGGGTACAAACGCATTTCTGCTCCCCCAGACATAAAAATCCCCGCCTTATGCAGACAGGGATTCAGATAACGACAAATTGCGGTTGTTCAGCCTTTTTCGACCTGATTGAAGCTCAGCTCAACCGATGTGGACCGCCCAAAGATCAAAACAGACAATTTCAATTTGCTTTTTTCGTAGTTGACTTCTTCGACGACCCCATTGAAATCCTTAAAAGGTCCGTCAATAATCCGGATCACTTCGCCGGCTTCGAACAGTACTTTTGGTCTCGGTTTATTAATCCCTTCCTCAACCCGGTTCAGTATCGACATCGCTTCCTTTTCGGAGATCGGCGCCGGTCTATCCGATGTCCCTCCGATGAATCCCAAGACCCTTGGCACGTCGCGCACCAGATGCCAGGTTTCATCAGTCAGCTCCATCTGCACCAAAACATAGCCGGGGAAGAATTTTCTTTCACTTTTTCGCTGCTGACCCAGGCGCATTTCGACAATTTCTTCGGTAGGTACCAGAATCTTGCCGAAATATTGCTCCAATCCTTCTCTTTTGATTCTCTCTTCGAGCGCCTGCTTTACTTTACTTTCATAGTTTGAGTAAGCATGCACGACATACCAACGCAATGCCATCCAATTACCCGCCTTGGCCTGTTAAAAGGCGCACACCCCAAAAAAGAAACATATCCAGCAACCACAGAATCAACGCTACGATAGTTACCATAGCAAACACCAGCATCGTGGTGCGGGTAGTTTCTTCTCTAGTTGGCCAGACAACTTTTCTAACCTCGATCTTCGACTCTTGCACGAAAGACCATACGGAGCGACCCAATTCGGTCGTCAGCATCATACCCAGGACTGCTGCCACAATCACAACCAAGCCAAGCACACGATAAATCAGCTGTACCTGTTCTGCGAAATAATAGAATGCAGCGATACCGCCAACCACCAATACCACAGAGAAAACTTGTTTAACAATATCCAGTATTGATGTTTGAGCTTCGGCTTGTGTATTCATATGTTTTAAAGTCTGCAAATGCTTTTGCGTGATTCGTAATGGCAGGCCAGGAGGGTCTCGAACCCCCAACCTGCGGTTTTGGAGACCGCTGCTCTACCAATTGAGCTACTGACCTATTACGAAAAACCTACAGAACTGCAAATTATAACTTAATCAGAATTATTATTCAATGATGCTCGCCACAACGCCCGCACCGACAGTACGACCGCCTTCACGAATTGCAAAGCGCAACCCTTCATCCATCGCAATCGGCGAGATCAGGGTAATGTCGACGGCGATGTTGTCGCCCGGCATCACCATTTCCGTGCCTTCCGGCAAT
>JBPFEG010000026.1:0-99686 GCA_051061015.1 Methylomicrobium sp. | reverse complement strand
CCCCCGCAGCCTCGCCTCGGCGATCAGCCCGTCGCTGGGCGGAGCATTGTTTGCCGCCGGCTGGTTGGCGGCGCCGCTGGTGGCTTGCGGGGTATTGAAAATTGCTTATGACTTGACATTGTGGAGGGCTTTTCAGCGATTCAAGTAAAATGTAAATAATCATGCAAAACCGACCAGGGTTCTGGAATAAAACGTCATTGAAAATTTTGACCACCCCCTATATGTTTAATGAACTGTGGCGAAATTTCGTGGGCACTAATTTGGGCACTATACGAATCAAAATCAAATACCGTTCAGTTACTTGATACACACTGAATCCCCAGGTAGAATGAGGCTTCTAGCGTAACCAGACGTATTTCGAAGTGTTTTGACAGTGGAAGATTGGCACTCCGGAGGCTGAGGTCAGAGGTTCGAATCCTCTCGGGCGCGCCAGAAATTTACTTGTAAGTCAATTAATTCCAAGTCACCCAACCATAGAGTGGGTGTAAAGTGGCTGTTAACCTCCCTTATTTCCTTTCTGACTGACGTCAAACAAACTGGCGTTTCTCTTACACCCTACCTTTTCGGAATCAATTTTTCGTAAAAATTGCGCGGGCGAGGAGTGAATTTTGGCTCGGCATTTGGCTCTTAGCGGTGGAGGATGGGCGTAGGTTTGGCGATGGATCCGCCCTGCCAAGATTAGGGCCGTAGAATGTGTAGAGCGTAGCGAAACCCATCAATCAATGTACGATATGGCTATTCACGATGGGTTTGCTGCGCTCTACCCATCCTACTTTGCCATGTATTCATCTGCTTAATCTTTATTTCCCCAGTGTGACTTTGACGGGCGGTAGTTTGGTTATAGCAATCCCGGCGTCGAGTTTTACATCGATAGGTTTTTCGACTGCCATATTGAGTGCAATAGGTTTATCCGTTACCACGTTCAAATTGACGGTGAGCGGACATCCCGATATGAATAAAGCGATCGAAACGGTCACTATCAATTTCCCTGGTAGCAACAACTGAGAAATCCTATTCATCATATCCATTACCTCCTCAATGACAAAAAAGATCGACATTTGATTCCAAGTAAAATTGTGCAAGTTTTGCCGCCCTAGGGCGCTGGCCTAGCGAGAGCACGTTCAGAATGCGGCGGATCGATCAATGGTGGTTTCCCGGATATATAGCCACGTCCGGAGGACATGCGCTCCTGCCAGAGCCAAGCTTTTACTCGAAAAGACATTGTGCCGAAATATGAAAACACTCTGAACGCAAAACTTTGCTGCGTCGGTGCGTTAACCCACCCAGCGGAGGTGGTGATTTCGAAAGAGGTAGAGGCTAACCGTGTATCCGGAAAATAAGCCCCGTAGGGTACAAGACTGTGAAAGAATTTCCAAAAACCATAATTTTCGGTTCTAAGCTGTTGATTTATCGTTATCGCAATAGACAAAAAACGAATACTTTCACAGTTTTGTACGCATCGCGTACCTTTTTTCAAAGCAGTGTCGATTTGAATCGAAAAAGGTACGCGATGCCTACCCTACCGTGCCATCCCACTCAGCTTGTTGAGCTTCCTATCGTCAGCTCAACTTATGCACTGAAAAATCTTGACCACTACACGGCTTATCGGATAGAGAAAATCAACAGCCTGTTAACTATTAGAGTTGAGCTGCCCACAGGCTGCTAATACATCATCACCTTTAGTACCTCTGATTAAAGTCGGGATTTTAAAAGCATCCAGAACTTCCTTGAATTTTTCAACCTTATCCATATCCGGACTTGTGTAACGCGATCCCGGGAATGAGTTAAAAGGGATTAAGTTAATATAAGCGCATTTGCCAGCCAACAACGTCCCCAGCTTTTCAGCATCGTCTGGATCATCATTAAAATCCTTTATCAGTATGTATTCATACGTGATGAATTGCTTCTTATTCAAAGGTATTTTGTCGATATAAGTCAATATCTCATCGAGCGGATATTTTTTATTAATCGGAATCAGCTGATTGCGTTTTTCTTCAAATGGCGAATGCAGTGATAAGGCAAGATTCACGCGCGGAATTTCCTCGCTCCAGCGCTTAAGACCGGGAATATAGCCCGCCGTTGAAATCGTGATTTTCTGAATACCAATCGAAAATCCGTATTGCGATAAAAAAATCTCACATGCTTTCTTAACGGCATCAAAATTATGTAAAGGCTCGCCTTGCCCCATAAAGACAATATTTAATATCCGCTCTTCACCCGGCCTGTTTGCTGCCAACCAACGCCAGGCCTGTAAGAACTGCCCCACAATTTCGCTCGTAGCCAAATTTCTTTTCAGCCCTTGTTCTCCGGTAAAACAAAAAGAACAATTCATTGCGCAGCCAACCTGCGATGAGAGGCAAATAGAATATTTATTATTGAATGGAATCAGGACGGTTTCAACTTTATGATTGTCCTTCAGCTTAAAAAGAAATTTTACGGTTCGATCTTTAGACTCATAGACTTTATCGATTTCAGGCAAAGAAAAGTCATAGTTTTGTTCAAAAAAGGCCAATGAAAGTCTGGATATATCACCCTGGCATTGAGTGATTTCTTTTTTCTTGTAATACCAGTTGAAAAGAATTCTCGCCACCGATTTGTTAAAATCATTTTCACTGACAACTCTCTCCAGGTCAGCGAAGCTAAGATCATAAAAAGATTGTTTCAAAAAGTTTCCCCGTGGAAATATCAAAAATTTGCCGATACCGGTTAATTTTAACTATTTAGGTTGCCTTGGGGAAAGGGATGAATGTTGGCCAGGCGATGGTGCGAGGCGTCCATCGCGCTAATCTGCGCGACTTTGCCCATCCCGGCCAGTCGGTAGCGTTGCTCGCGAAGTAGCGCATCAATTCGTTCACCCGCTCGCAGCGCGGAGAAATATGCCTTCCTACCAAAACATCGTGTTCGGGTCGAAAACAAAACACCTCCGGCTCCATCCGAAAGCCATAATCCCCATTGTCTATCCAAAGCATGGACTCCGGTGCGTCGCGGTAAAACTTGCTGTGTAGCCAGCGCAAGAATTCAGCCGACGCAGGTTCCGGCAAATGCCCTTCCGCATACAGCCGGTCACTCGATCACTGCAGCCGGACATGCGCGCGCCTCGATTTGATAGTTACGCCGCAACTCGTCCGTTTCCAGATCATTCGCCAGGGCTCGCTCAATGTCTCGAGGTTTAGTATGATGGCCGTCGATCAGGTTTGAGTAATAGCCATTCATAATCCGAACCAGTTCGGCAAGGCTGACAGCCGTGCGCGGATGCAACCGGTTTAGCGAGCATTTCAGTCGACGTTGTCAGATTCGCGATCAGATTGTCATGCTGGGCTTAGTTCTACAGATCAGTTGACTTAAGCGCGCGACTTCGGCGAGAATCCCCTATTGCTGGCTAGGAACTTGAGTCAGAGCTTAGAGCGCAAATCACGGCGCAAAAAAACCGGCTTAACCGACGGTTTTTTATGTCTGCCGCTTTCGTTACGGAATGCGCACATCTGAAAGCGACTGAGATTTTTACCGGGGTTAGCCGAGAAATACACAACACCCTTCGTGCCCATCAGCTTGTCGACCAAGACTTTCTATTTGTTGATGATCGTATCCAACAGACAGGCCAAGACTGTAGACTGTAGGGCGTTTTCGCGATAGCAAAACGCCACTATAAACAAAGACATGGCGGATTGCCTAACGGCGAATCCGCCTTACGAGTTTTTCTGGCTAGCATATATTTGTAACTGTCCGTGTTAGATGATTGAGGCAACTGTGCCGTAATTTAAACTTAAATTAAGATAATATAACTATCCTTAAAACTTAACTTATATATTGTTAAGAAGCTCGAGATAATAAAATGAAATTTTTTTTGTAGATAACTATCGTGGATTTAGCGAAACGCTAATTCCTATCATGGATGTTAACTTTCTGGTAGGCGAAAACAGTACAGGTAAAACATCCATTTTAGCTTTGCTGAAATTATTGTCTCCTGCTGATTTTTGGCTTCAATCTGAGTTCGACTTAAGAAAAGTTGGGCTTGGTAGTTTTAGAGATGTTGTAAGTATCGGATCGAACGACAATTCCTATTTTTCTATAGGAACAGTATTTGATAAGAAAATACCTCACGATACTAAGCATCAGAAGAACAAAGCCGTCGAAGAACATACATCTGAAACAATGCCTGTTGTTTTAGTCATGACGTTCACGGAGAAAGAAGGGATGCCTAAGATATCATCCATCTCCAGCTACAAAAATGGAAATGAATTACATATTAAATATATAGGAAACACTATTCGATACAAATATGCGAACACGCAATACAATTGCTCGGCAGAACATTTTGCTTCTTTTTATATGAGGGATTGGGTAAAAAAAATAAGTCTGATAACACAGGATATACTATCCTAAAACCTAGCATTTTTTTTAACAGAAGTGCGCCTCCAATAGTAGTACTTAACTATATAGAAAACCAAATAATTGCTAAAGAACATAAAAATGAAAAAATAGGGTTGGAGCTACCTTCATTTTTAGATGATATTGCCTGGCTTGCCCCAATTCGTTCAAAACCGCGTAAGACCTATGATGAATATAGTCTCGATTTCTCGCCTGAAGGTGATCATACACCTTATTTAATAAAGAAAAAATTTGATAGCGTCTCAGAGTCTAAAAGATTTAAAGAAATTCTTAGTGATATTGGTCATAAAAGCGGTTTATACAAATCTGTTGAAATAAAAAATTACGGTCGCGGTACAACAGCACCTTTTGAACTAGATGTAGTTTTGTCAAAGGAACCCCTAAGTATTGGAAGCGTTGGTTACGGAATATCTCAGTCACTTCCTGTAATCGTTGAAATGATTACACGTCCAAAAAACTCCTGGTTTGCAATACAGCAACCTGAGGTTCATTTACATCCAAAAGCACAGGCTGCGCTTGGTGAAGTCGTGTTCAATCTAGCAACAAAGGATAATAAGAAGTTTATCATTGAAACTCATAGTGATTATATGATAGATCGTTTTCGATTATCCTCTAGAAAATCAAATAAAAAATCTGAATCACAAATCCTCTTTTTTGAACGTACAGATCAAGGAAATAAGCTTACACCCATATCAATTGGCGATGATGGTGAGTTTATAAATGAGCAGCCAGCTGAGTATAGGGAATTTTTTATTAAAGAAGAAATGGATTTATTAGGACTTTAACAATGTGTATGATTTTTGATACCAACGCATTTGGACCTTTCTTCGATAAAAAAAACACGATACATGGCGAATTTAGGCCAGCCCTTGAATGGGTGTTATATGGAAAAGGTAAGTTAGTTTTTGGAGGCGATAAATATAAAAAAGAATTAAAAGCAGCACCAAAATATATTCGTTTTTTTGCAGCTCTTGAGAAAGCTGGCAAAATAGTAAAAGTTAATGATGAAAAGGTAAATGATCTCGAAGATTTAGTACGTAATATAGAGCCTTCAAATGATTTCGATGATCCTCATATAATTGCAATTGTATTAGTATCAAACTGTCATATTGTTTGCACAGGTGATTTACGCGCTATTCCTTATATCAAAGACTCTCGTTTTTATACAAACGGAACGAAAAAACCAAAATTATACATTTCATCTAGAAATGCTTCATTACTAAGTGATAAGTATATTTCATCCATATGTAAACCGTGTCAGAAGTTAGCTAAAAAAAGTGCTGATAGTTTAATCAAAATGTAAAATAAGAATATCAATACTAAACGTGAATTGCCATCAAATATGACTCACTTAGGACCATAGGGCGCAATAGGAAAAGCTGTATTGCGCCGCATGGAAATTCAACATCCGGCGGAATACGCTTCGCTATTCTCTATGCCGGCTGCAACATTGAGTTCAAGTCTTGCAAAAATTACACTCAGGTTATTTATTCTGGCGGCGACACGGTGCCTGTTGTATGATCCGGCCTAATAACGCACGTTCAAAGGGGTACGCCGCCCGCTGGCGGTTTTGAAGGATGGCTTTCGAATCGGGTTAGGCGGCTTTATTGAACGTCCGTCAGCAGCGCGCATCCTGCCTTGATGTTCTGTGCCGCTTTTGCTTCCTATATCCGCGTAAGCATGAGATCAAACCAATGTCCGACATGATTCTTTTAGGCACTCGCAAGGGTACCGTGATTTTCGATCGTTCGAATTCTACGTGGCGTCCTCGTCCCATCGTGCATGCAGGCATTCCCGTCTGTTACGCCGCGAGCGACCCGCGCGACGGTACGCTTTGGGCTTCCCTGGATCACGGTCATTGGGGACCTAAGCTGTCGCGTTCGCGCGACGGGGGCGCGACATGGGAGGATGTGCTTTCGTTGAAGTACCCGCAAGGCGCGCGCTACATCGTGAAGTATCTGCCGACGCCGGATTTCGACCCGGCGGCGCCGGTGGGGCAGCCTGAATACAATGACGCTACCGTATTCAAAATTTGGAATCTGGCGTTCGGCCATGCCGGGCAACCCGGCCGCCTGTATGCCGGCACCATTCCCGGCGGTTTGTTCGTCAGCGATGACGGCGGCGACAGCTGGGAACTCAACCGGCCGCTTTGGAATCATGAAAGCCGCGGCGGCGATCTGTTCGCCGGCGAGGCGACCAGCCAGAACCAGTGGGGCGGCACACCGGCCAGTATCGATTACGGCGTGTTCGAACCGGGCATCCATTCCATCGTTATCGACCCGCGCGATCCGAACCGCATCCACGTTGCGGTTTCGTCGGCCGGCGTACTGGCGACCGCCGACGGCGGTCGAACCTGGCAAAACCGTAACCGCGGCATGCGGATGGACTATTTGCCGAATCCGGAAGCCGAATGGGGCCATGATCCGCATTTCGTGACGGGATGTCCCGGACAGCCGGATCATCTCTGGCAACAGAACCACTGCGGCGTGTTTTACAGCGATGACGGGGCACGGCACTGGAAAAAGGTCAGCATGCTCGATGCCGGCGTGCATTTCGGCTTCCCGATTGCCGTTGATGCGCGCGACGGGCGTACCGCCTGGGTCGTGCCCGCCCGTGCAGATTCGGAGCGTATGGCGATCGGCGGCGGTCTGTACGTTGCGCGGACCACAGACGGCGGGCAGTCCTGGCAATCTTTTCGCACCGGACTGCCGCAGGATCATGCTTACGACATCGTCCTGAGACATGGACTTGATATAGCCGGCGATTGCCTCTGTTTCGGCAGCACGACGGGCAACGTTTATCTGTCGGAAGACCGCGGTGAAACCTGGCAATGCCTGGGCAACCATTTTCCGCCGGTCTATTCAGTACGATTCGGCTGACCCGCATGGCCACGGTAAAAATGACTCGACATCTTTTCCGGTTCTTTCCGGCACTCGAAGACCATCCAATTACCGTGCCGGCCGGCTCGGTCGCCGAAATTTTGCGTGCGGTCGACGAGATTGCCCCCGGATTCACCGATTACATCCTGGACGAACGCGGCGCGCTGCGCCGGCACGTTAATCTCAGCGTCAACGACACGATAGTGGTCGATAGAGAGACGCTCTCGGATCGCGTCCCGGAGGATGGGACCGTGTATATTTTCCAGGCACTGAGCGGGGGGTAAATACCTAGTTCGTGGTTGGGTTAGCTCGATAGAGCGTAACCCAACAATCGAAGCCAATATGTTGGGTTACGGCTAACAGAACCGTAGAACTCAAGTCATTTACCAGAGTAATCATCTGGTGATATCTAAAACCTAAATATAAAACCCAGTTAAGGAGCGCCAAGCATGGCTTTAGCGTCATTGCGACAAGTTTTGGATTATGCGGCGGAGCATGGCTTTGCCGTTCCCGCTTTCAATGTCAGTAATATGGAGCAGGTTCAGGCCATTATGCAGGCGGCCGATGCCTGCGACAGCCCGGTGATCATGCAAGGTTCGGCCGGCGCGAATCGCTATGCCGGCGAGGTATTTTTACGCCATCTGATTCAGGCCGCGGTCGAACAATATCCGCATATTCCGGTCGTGATGCACCGGGATCATGGGCCCACGCCCGACATTTGCGCCCAAGCCATTCAATCCGGCTTCAGCTCGGTGATGATGGACGGTTCGTTGCGGGAAGACATGAAAACCCCGGCCTCTTTCGAGTATAACGTCGACGTCACCCGTAGCGTGGTCAAAATGGCGCATGCGTGCGGCGTATCGGTTGAAGGCGAGATCGGTTGCCTGGGTTCGTTGGAAAGCAAAGACGATGCGGCTAACCCAAAGTCGTCAGGACACCCGGATCACAGCAGGTTGCTGACCGATCCGGAGGAGGCGGTTGAATTTGTCAGGCAAACGCAGATCGATGCGTTGGCCGTCGCCATTGGCACCAGTCATGGCGCTTATAAATTCAGCAAGCCCCCTACCGGCGAAGTGCTGGTGATCAGCCGCCTGAAAACCTTGCAGCAACGCCTGCCCAATACCCACTTCGTGATGCACGGTTCCAGTTCGGTCCCGCAGGACTGGCTGAACATCATCAATGAATACGGCGGCGACATTCCGCAAACCTATGGCGTGCCGGTGGATGAAATTGTCGAAGGGATTAAATATGGCGTCCGCAAAGTCAATATTGATACCGACTTGCGTATGGCTTCTACCGGCGCCATTCGTCGTTATATCGCCCAACCCGAAAATGCCTCCGAGTTGGATGCGCGCAAGATTTACCAGGCGGCCCGAGACGCGATGCAGGCTCTATGTCAGGCTCGCTATGAAGCCTTTGGCTCTGCCGGGCACGCCAGCAAAATTAAGGTCATTTCATTGCACGAAATGGCAAAACGTTATCGGTAGGAAAAGAACGAACAAACTGTAATGGCTAACCCGGCAGTCGAATTTGCATCAGTGGTCTGCCAAATTTAAAGTGAGTAACGCTTAAACCTATGACGAGCGGATTGGGCGCGACATCCTAATCTGTCGCGCCCAATCCGATAGGCTCTTTCCTTAAGATTCTCAAAAACAGAAACTCGTCAGATTTACTCCTGAAATGCAACGATACTGATCCTTTCGGTGTAACTGACTAGAAGAACACATCCCGAGCCAGATTAAAGTGCATTCAGAAGTTCCCTCTAATTATTTATTTTTTTTCTTCTGTAGTGGTAGTGGTCGATTTCTGAGTTTCAGTTGTCCCTGGTTCTCCAGTCGGAGTTGCTGGGGTAACGCTTTTCGTTGTGGTCGAGGTAGTAGAGGATTCTTTTCCTTTGTTACAACCAGCTAATAAAGCTAAAGTAACTAAACCTATAGTGATAATTTCTTTAGTTTTCATATTTTGCACCCTGATTATTAAAAGATTCTCATTAATTATACGTAAATCTTACATCTAGGAGCTATAATCGGGAAAACCCCCGAAATTGCTACTTATTTCTCAGTGATAAAAACCAAATCGCACAATACTAGCTCCTATTTATTTTAAATAATACTTATAAAACTGAAGTTGGTCGGTGCGGTAGCGAACAAATACGGATTATGTATAAACGATTTTATTCTCTACGATACCTTGATGAGATACAAATACTGAAAAGCATCCATAATTTGTCAGTAAACAGTACAATTTATAATTATTATTCTATTTTTATTATGTATTAAAAAACTGATAAGCGTATTGTTGAACTTGCACTAACTCCTATGTAAAAATGAAAGTATTTTGAGCAAGTCTAACGAGTCAATCTTATTGATCTATTTCAATAAAATCTTTTTCCAATCAGGAAAAATTTATAATTAATAAAAAAGGGGAAAACAATGCATAATGGCCCCGAAGACTCAATTAATCGCTCAACGAAAACCCTTTTTCCCGGAACAATCTCACACAAGCGGCCACCGCTTTGGAGTCATAGTGTTCGCCGCTGCCGGCGGTGATTTCATCCAATGCCTCCGCAATTCCCACGCTGGATTTGTAAGGGCGAGGCGAAGCCATCGCATCCACCGTATCCGCTACCGCAATTACCCGGGCTTCCAGAAGAATACGTTTTCCCTTGAGGCCGTTAGGGTACCCGCTGCCGTCCAGGCGTTCATGATGCTGCAGCACGATTTCGGCAATGGGCCAGGGGAAGTCTATGTCTTTCAGAAGGTTATAGCCTTTTAAAGGATGGGTTTTGATGAAAGTGAACTCTGTGTCGCTCAAAGTATCCGCTTTACTGACTATTTCCGCAGGGATCTGCAGCTTGCCCAGGTCGTGAACGGTTGCAGCTACACGAATCCCCTCGATTTGGTCATTGGGCAATCTCATCTCCTGCGCGATGGCTACAGCCAACTTCGCGACCCGACGCCCGTGGCCCGCCGTATAAGGATCAGCCGTTTCGACAGGGGAAGTCAGGGCGTGCAGGCGCTTCTGAAATTGTGCGGTTTGCGGGTGTTCCAAAGATGGCGGTACCCATGGCGTCTGCCACCCTCCAAACTGCGAATCTCTTGCTGGACTAAGGGCGATGGAAAATAAAATCACGCTACTGATTTATTGAAGCCAACGAAGGCCCCGGACGTTTAGCCGGGGATTTACCGCAAGGCCGTGAATTGATAGGAATATTCTCGATGCAGGGTAACGGAATCAGAAAGGCCGACGCCCGAGTTTCTCGATTCGGTTTACTGCATCGAGAAAGCTCTTAATATCTCAAATAAAATATTAATGTTTTCTTCCCATGGGTGGAGATGTTGACCATTCCTGCATCGCCTGATCCCCTGGGCGATCTATTTTAACCCTGCCGCCCTCGGTTGAGGTTACCCAACTTAATGGGATGTAATGGTGTTGCCCGGTCTTATCTTTCTTCAGCTTGAGTGTATCGGCTCCTTCCATATGATCGACGGTAGCGAACTGCCCCTCCTGGGAACAAACAACGGGCATGTCAGGTTTAATCTGGTTAGGTTGGATCATGATTTTCTCCTGCTGGCTCAGCCAAGCATTAATAATCAAAAATAAAACCATACATGTAAAATTGAATGAAATCGGTACGTGAGCGCACATTGATTCAGAATTTGGATTCCGCTCGCCCTTAAACGAACACAGCCAAAATGGCCGTCCTTCTTTAATCAGTTACAGGACTCCCTCGAGTGAATTTATGACATTCAATTCTCAGCCCGATACCCCCTGGGTCGGCATCAAGTCAATTGGCTATTACCTGCCTGAGGCGGTGATGACCCACCAGGACATGGCGCAACTGAGCAGCATTCCTCCCTCGGTCTTTGTCGAGAAAATCGGGGTTCTGCAGAAGCCAGTGGCCGGCACGGATGAACATCCAAGCGAGATGGGAACCAGGGCCGCCCTAGCGGCTCTGGAGAAAACCGGAATAGCGCCTTCGGCCATTGACCTGATCGCTTACTGCGGCGCGGGCGATTACGACTATCGCTTTTGGTCTCCCGCCGCCAAAATCCAGGGCGAGATCGGAGCCTGCAACCCTTTCGCTTTCGAGGTCAGAAACTTCTGCAATGGCGGCAATCTGGGAATTCATATCTGCCGGAACATGTTGCTCGCCGACTCGACGTACCGTTACGCCCTGGTTATTTGCAGCGATAAATTGTCTCACCTCATCAACTATGCCGACCCTGCCTGTGTGTCGACCTTCACGATGGCGGATGGAGCGGCGGCCGTAGTGCTGGAAAAAGGCGAGAAAACGAACCGGATCATGGCTTATCACGCGATGACCGACGGCTCGCTCGCCGACTTTCTAAAGATACCCGCCGGAGGAACCCGCCTTCCCGATAATAGCGAGAAGAGCAAAAACTTGCTGAACGTTGAAGATCCGCAAGCGCTTGACCGTATTCTTTCGGAACTCTACCTAAAAAATTATCAGGTGGTGGTCAAAGCATCGCTCGAAAAAAGCGGCTATCAGCTTGCCGATGTCGATCTGCTCTTGACCAACCAAGTCAAAAGAAGCCTGGCCCAGCAAATCCTGGCGGCGCTGGGCTTGAGAGAGGATCAGACTGTCGTCACACTAACCGAACTGGGCCATCTCGGCCCGATGGATACCCTTTTTGGACTGGCGAAAAGTCTTGAACAGAGTAAGATAGCGCCCGGCAATGTGGTTGTGCTGGCCAGCAGCGCCGCAGGGTTTTCCTGGGCCGCGCTGACGATTCAGTGGGTAGAATGAAAGGCCGATAAACTGCATTGCTTTCTCACTTCATGGCGTTCCGATATAAAATTCTCGGTTAAAAAGGCGAACGCCCTCTTTTACCGGTAACAGAATCTAATGATGCATTCTTTACTTTTGCTTTAAGAGATATTTTGCCTCATTCACATCTCGACCACCTAGCCATTACCGCCCCCTCCCTGGCGATTGGCGTGGAATATGTCCGGCAGACGCTTGGAGTGAGCCCGCAGGCCGGCGGCGAGCATCCGCGCATGGGGACTCACAACTGTTTGCTGAAGTTAGGCGAAACCTGTTATCTCGAAGTCATCGCGATAAATCCGAACGCGCCCCTGCCTGCTCGGCCGCGCTGGTTTCAACTTGATGAGCCCGATTCCTCTCAACCCGTTCGGCTGGCGACATGGATTGCCCGCACGGACGACATCATTGCTGCAGCGACGGCTTCGCCGATACCTTTGGGCGAGATCGAGCCGATGAGCCGCGGCCGGTTGAACTGGTTGATCACCCTGCCCCCCGACGGCAGCTTGCCGATGCAGGGGATTGCACCCACACTGATCCAGTGGCCCGCCGGCATGCATCCGGCTGCCCGGCTGCCGGAAAGCGGATGTGCGCTGGTGCGTCTTGAGGGATTTCATCCGGAAGCCGATAAGGTGATCGGCATGCTTGACGCGATTGGCTTTGAAGGCGATTTTGAGGTGTTCAAGCTGCCGCCGGACCGACAGCCTTATCTGATCGCTCACATTCAAACCCCGAAAGGACTGAGGCAACTGAGCGCCCCGGGCTTCCCTGTATCGGCCTCTGTTAAAAAGTAAGTCGGACTGAATGCGATCCATCCAACAATGTGGACAGGCGGCCGCCGCATAATCCCAGATGCTGCCGCCGCCACGATGGGATTTGAGAAATTTGAAACAGGAGTCCGGCGGACTATTCAGCCCCTGGCCGGCATTCATCATGACGCCACCCTGCAGCCTCAGCAACACACCAGTCTAGCCCACCGGATGAGTGTATCGCAAAACCTATCGTTCGAGGCGACTGGGCTTCATACGAGCACTAACGACACCAGGTAGTGTATATTGAGATGCAGAATGAATCGTACCTGTTTTAAGGTAACAGATCGGTTAAGGCACGCCGCTTCGATAGCTTCTTGCGCCGTGCAGGGATATTTCGATACCGGCACCCCTACATAATCCCCCAGATGCTGTGCACACAAACTATCAATAATTTTGCATATTCCGTGAGCAGAAAGCTGGTATCGGGTCCGTTCAACCGGGACACGTACCTGTTCCATCGGGTAGCCATCGTTAAGTGAATCTTCCGAGGGATCGAAATCTTCATCCGTATACCGCACCATTTTCCAGCCCCACCGCAACCGTTGAGAAATAGGAAGATTGGTGCGTGTTGCCGAAAGCAGCTGAAGAATCGAGTAGGACACAACTGAAGAGCACGCGAGCAATTCATTGATCTGGCAAAGGGTTTCCTCATCCCATTGCAGAGGAATAATCAGTTGCGGTTCATAAAAGATGCAACCGTTCAGTATTTTTCTATTTCTGGGTTGGTAGATACGCGCAGCCTGATGTATTTCAGATGCGGTATGTTTAAGAGAAATGGATGCCGTCATATCTCCCCCTCCTCTAGTTGTTATTGCGGCGCGTAGTCAAGTGAATATCAGTATCAGCGCAAACACTCGCTATTGAGTGTTCTTATTCTTTGGATGGCCGCGATTAGCTAGAGTTCGTAAAGCAGCGGTTCTTTTTTCCAAGGGAACGAACTGCAACCAGGGTATAACATCAGCTAGTGCAGCGTGACACGAAGCGCAAACAACCGCTTAATTATCAAGAAATTTTTTCGATATACTGCACGATCAACTGCACGCTGCGGTTGCCTCTGAATTCGTTGATGTCCAGTTTATAGGCGGCCCGGCAGGAGCGAAGGCCGAGCCATTGTTCGGGATGATCGATAAAAAAAGCGATCGCATCAATTACTAAGCCGGTGGTATTTCTCAAGACCAGCTTCAGATGTTTCTGCCCGACAATGCTGGCCTGCACAACTTCGAACTCGCCCTGGAAAACCGGCTCGGGAAAACCCTGGCCCCAGGTCGCGGCATTTTGCAAAAGCTCCGCGAATTCGACCGTCATTTCCTGCTCGCCGAGTTCGCCGTCCGAAAGCACCTTTTGCTCCAGATCGACTTCGTCCAGACGCTTACGCACCATTTCGTCGAATGCCAGCGCAAACGGAGGATAATCGTGCATCGCGATGCTCATGCCGGCGGCCATCGCATGGCCGCCGAATTTGCTGAGTAATTTCGGATGCGCGGCCGCAATATCGCTGAGCACATCGCGGATATGAATGCCCGGAATCGAGCGGGCCGAACCTTTGATTTGATCCGCGCCCGCCGGCGCGAACGCGATGACCGGCCGGTGCAGTCGGTCCTTAATCCGGGACGCCAGAATGCCGATCACGCCCTGATGCCAGGTCGGGTCGAACAGGCAGACTCCGGCAGGCAAATGGCTTTCATTGATGGTACGCATTTCTTTCAACAATATCAGCGCCTCATGCTTCATCTGGCCTTCGATTTCCTTGCGGCCGTTGTTCAGGTCGTCCAATCGCAATGCCATCTGTCTGGCTTCCTCCGGATTGTCGCTGAGCAGACATTGGATCCCCAGCGACATATCGTCCAGACGGCCAGCCGCATTCAGGCGCGGTCCGAGCGCAAACCCCAGATCGGCGGTATTCAGCGCGGCCGGTCTACGACCCGCGACTTCAGCCAGCGCGAGAATGCCGGGATGTGCCTTGCCCATGCGAATCCTGAGCAAGCCCTGATGCACCAGAATCCGGTTGATGCGATCAAGCTCGACCACATCCGCAACCGTTCCTAACGCGACATAGTCGAGCAACTGGCCAAGATTCGGATCAGACAACCCCTTGGCCTGAAACCAGCCGGTTTCCCGCAGCCGACTCCTGAGCGCCAACAGGCAATAAAACATCACCCCGACGCCAGCCAATGCGCCACTCGGAAATTTGTCGTCGGGCAGATTCGGGTTCACGATCGCATCGGCCTCCGGCAGTTCCTGACCCGGCAAATGATGATCGGTCACCAGCACCCTGATGCCGGCCTGTTTCGCGGCCTTGACACCGTCCAGGCTGGCGATGCCGTTATCCACCGTGATAACCAGATCGGGTTTTTCCCGTTTGACCAGTTCGACGATCTCAGGCGTCAGGCCATAACCATACTCGAAGCGGTTGGGCACCACAAAGCTGACGCGTTTGGCGCCAAACAGTTGCAGCCCCTTGATCGCGACCGCGCAACTGGTGGCGCCATCCGCGTCGAAATCGGCCACGATCACGATCTTTTGATCCTGTTCCAGCGCAGTGATCAAGTGCATGACCATCTTTTCGATGCCGGATAAAAGCCATGGGGACGGTAATTTAGCCAGTGAACGGTCCAGATCTTCTGGCGAAGTTATGGCTCGTGCTAAAAAAACTCGTTCGAGTATCGGATGCAGGCCCTCGATAGGCAGATGTTTTTGAGGCAAAGGACGGCGAATGATGGTTTTCTTAATACCTTGATGATACATGCGTTGGAGAGGGTGAGCGGCTTTAAGAGTTGAAACGTGAGCGCCATTATAGCGTTAAAAATTCTGTCGATGCCCATGCTTGCTTGTCCCGGCCAAAACAGAAGCCCATCCATATGTCTAAAAATTAAATCCATTTGACTACAGCATTAGATTGATGCAGTGATATTAAGTGTCATATAATTAAACTCTCTTTTGAACTTTGCAAATAAGCCCCAGTCAATAGTTTGTTATTCTTGACTCAGGGCTAGGCTAGATCTCCTGATCACGGCTTTCGTCAGAACATTCAAGTCCCCCCCTTCATTGCTGGAGACAAATAAGACACTTAAAAACAAGTAGTGTCTTGCCGCTCCGGCTTCCACGCTACGCTTGTCCAGGGGATTGCAAGCAAACTGATTACTTGCGTCTTCAGCGACGAATCAATCAGCGTAGCGCCATTTGTTGTATGGCAGGTCATAAAAATTGACCGCCTACAGCCTTTTTTACACACACTAAGGACACCTTTTGAAAAGATTATTTGTGGGAAATCTGCCCAGCGACGCGACCGAAGCCAGTGTAACGGCTTTATTCTCGGAGTTCGGCAGAGTGCATTCCATTGAAATCATCACCGATCTGTTTAGCGGTAGATGTAAGGGCTTTGGCTATGTCGGCATGGAGGGCCATGAAGCCAGAGCAGCGATCGCAAAACTCAGCGGCTTTCTGTATGGCGGCAAGCCGCTCAGAGTCAACTTTGAAGACTCTTCAGCCCGAAAAGGCAGACGCCGTTAGCGGCAATTGAAGCCCTCTCCACTTTTTAAAGATACGGCGCGGCGCCTGACGCTGGAGCGATTCTACTATTCCGCTCCAGCGACAGAGTCGCCCCGTAATCTTCCTCCTTTTTTACACTATTCCGGGATTTTAATCCCTTCTTATTGAGATTTTTTATGCCATTTTCTTCTCTCGGTCTTTCCGAGCCCCTGCTGCGTGCGCTCAGCGATTCAGGCTACACCATTCCCACACCAATCCAACAAAAAGCCATCCCCTCGGTTTTAGAGGGCCGTGATCTGCTTGCCGCCGCCCAAACCGGCACCGGCAAGACCGCAGGCTTTACCCTGCCGATCCTCCAGAAACTAGCGGAAAAGCATTACGATCGCAATCGCCCGGTCAGGGCGCTCATTTTGACGCCGACCCGCGAACTGGCGGCGCAAGTTGCCGAATCAGTGACCAAATACGGCGCTCACCAAATGCCGCGGTTAAAATCGGACGTCGTGTTCGGCGGAGTCAAAATCAACCCACAGATGATGCGTTTACGCGGCGGCGTCGACATTTTGACCGCGACGCCGGGACGCTTGCTCGATCTGATCAACCAGAATGCGATCAAGCTGAATCAAGTCGAAATCCTGGTGTTGGATGAAGCAGACCGCATGCTGGACATGGGCTTCATCAGAGACATCAACAAAATTTTGGCATTGTTACCCAAGAAGCGGCAAAACCTGCTGTTCTCAGCCACGTTTTCCGCCGAGATCCGCAAACTGACTCAAAATCTGCTGGTCAATCCGGCGCAAATCGAAGTCGCGGTTGAAAATGCCGCCGCCGAGACCGTCGAACAAATTGCTTACGCGGTCAACAAAACCGCGAAAACCGCTTTGTTGACGCACTTGATCAAAAGCAACGACTGGCGGCAGGTATTGGTTTTTACCAGTACCAAACACGGCGCCAACAAGCTGACCGAAAGGTTGAACTCCGCGCAAATTACCGCCAAGGCAATTCACGGCAATAAAAGCCAGGGCGCCAGAACCAGTGCTCTCGCAGATTTCAAATCCGGCACTATTCAGGTACTGGTTGCCACCGATGTAGCAGCCCGCGGCATCGATATCGCCCAGTTGCCGCATGTCGTGAATTATGAACTGCCACGCTCCTCCTCCGATTACGTGCATCGTATCGGCCGTACCGGACGAGCCGGACGGGGCGGGCTCGCGGTGTCGCTGATTTCTCAGGATGAAAACAACGCGCTGCGTCTGGTTGAAAAACTGATCGGCGCCAAAATTGCGCGCGGTCGCGTTGCAGGTTTTGAGGAAATGGCAATCGCCCGTTAAGGAACGGAGGTCCAGCTCAAGCTTAAAGGGTCACTCGATGAAAGCATTCACGGCAAAACATATTTGCCGTGAATAAAGGATGAAAACGTGCACTCGATCCGGCAATCGGATATTGCTAGAGTTCGCGCCTTAAGCCGCCCTGGATTATTGTTCGACAGCAATAATCCGAAACGCCGTGATTCGTAACACCCTATTTTTTACTGAAGTAATAAATCTCGCCAAATTTTCCTTTCAGCACCATCGTCTGGTCGTCTTTCTCGACTAATGAAAAGGTATCAAAACCGGATCTGCCAACGTAAGGAATTTTCAATTTGCCATTATCTATTTCATACGCCACCGGTTGCTGGTCGTAATGAGCGCCTTCGCGCGGAATATTCAGGATCGTTACCTTTCCCCCTTGAAATACCCAAGTATCTTCCCGCTTGATGGTGTCTTTTGCCGATGCCGAGTTTTTGGTATATTCCAGCTTCCAGCTTCCCTGGATATCATCTTTGGATTTCAGCTCAATATCGGCATACACGGCGCCTGCAAAAAGCGATAAAGCCAGAAATGCTGGCGCTAAGTTTATTTTTTTCATGATTATTTACCTCGGGTATTTAATGATTGCACAGCATACGGCATGGTACGCGCCCTGTCTGGAGCATCCGGTCTTTACTTTGCGGGGCATGAAAAAAACTTGGGTGCGGGTCAACGGCTACAGAACGCATCAAACTCGAATACAGGGTCCAACGCCACGGTATTGAATCTAATAAATATTGGAATGGAGAGTGGGGTAGAAGTTCAATACCTTACCGGCCGGCACGACGGCATCCGGCTCGCCCCAGCAAACCCATACGCCCAATCGGCCAAATTTTCTTATAGGGTAAAACTAATCATTTCTGCCCAAGATTTTTAAGTATCTCCTTTAAGGGCACCAAGTTCATCGTCACTCTGAACAAAACTTCGTTATTCTCCAGCAATCCGTAACATTGATATGTTCTTAGCCTGACATGGGTATGGTTTAAGGTGTTTTCGTGCGATTCCGGAAGTTGCTTGACCAGAATATTCAGGCTGTCGTTATTTCTCAGATATCTTAAATAAACCCGGTCGACCGATATTTCATGCGAGGTGTATACCATCGGGTTGAGCTTGAAATCGTGATTTTCCAGTTGCGCTTTTTCGAGCAGAGCGCCGGAGACCAGGCTGCATGGGAATATCTCGGGGTAATGCGCAACCAGGGCCAATTCGTCGAAATAATCGGACTGCTCGGCCAGCGACCCAGACAGAAAATTTTTCACCGAACCGTTGTTCATGTATTTACGCTTCAGAAAAAAATCGGTATCGGGAACGATCGTGCGGTCCGGGACTTCGTTCAGGTCGGGCAGATTGTCCAGCCTGGTTTCGGCCAAAAACAAAGGCGACGGTGTTTCCTTTTTATACCCCAGCAGTACGGTTTTGCCATCCGATTTCATCGTGATGCGGTTAGTCAACGTCAGGTGAGGGATGGTATTGATCAGCGTCTTTTTGATATCCAGAGAAACCGGCATGCGCGGTCGGACTGCGTTGACGAAGGTCATCTGGTAATTGCTGAAACGCAGACGGTTCTCAGCGATGACCTTGTCTTCATGATGTGCTTCCCGGTACAGACGCATTTGGTACTCGATCAGGGTATTGAGCTGAAAGCCCAGCACGATCGGGCCTTTAAACGGATTATGAGTAATCTGCAGCCATTTATGTTTATCATGAAATAAATTGAAGTCATCTGAGGCATTGCGTGCAACCTCGATATGAATTTGATCAAAAGTGAAAGAAGTATTGCTCATGTTTCAGGCTAGGAATAGCGTAAGGTTTTAAAATCCATTTATATATTTCTGGATGCATACGAGGGGTATAAAGCGAGAAATCCCTTCAGGAAGGACCTATCTCGAAAAGTGCCAATTTTTGCGAAATTATAGCCATCTTGTTAATAAATCCCCTGAAATTTTATACGACGGCCTTATGACAACAGGAAAAAATGACCGGCGTCCTGATATGTAAAGCCCTGCCTCTTGGCCGCTGTAAAATTAATTCATCCTCCGCGCCAAAGTGTTAAGATGAAAAAGCCGACTTCCTAACGCAGCGGGATACGGAATGAATCATTATACGTTCGGACTTTCAGTCACCTATCACGACTCGGCCCTGGCGATTCTCGACGCCGAGGGAGAGGTATTGTTCGCCGAAGCGACCGAACGCTATCTGCAAAACAAGCGTGCGTTGAACGCCGAGCCCGACCAATTGTTCCGCCTGCCGGATTTACTTGAAACGTATTGTCCCGATCCCGGCGCAATCACAATTGCCAGCAACTGGCGCCAACAACGGCCGCTGTATGAATCCATTCTATCCGGCTTGGGTTTGTTATCCGCGCCCGGCCTGCTGAAAGAAGGCATCAAGCGGCTGCGTTCGCCGCTCGGCAATTATCAATTGCACCACATGATGGCCTGCCAAAACAAGAGCATCCGCAGCGCCGGCCTGAATCTGGTCCGTATTTTGCGGGAACGCTACCCACAATGCAAAATTACCTTTGCCAACTACGATCACCACCTGACCCATGCCGCTGCCGCCAGTTACGGCAGTCCGTTCGAAGAAGCCGGCTGCGCGGTGATCGACTCGTTCGGCGAACACGGCGCGATGGCGTTTTACCGCTACCGGGAAGGCAGGCTGGAACCGCTGTATGAAGCCCGGGGCCCCGGCACCGCAAGCCTCGGCCTGTATTATATGAAGATCACCGAACTGTGCGGTTTCGACTGGCTGAAAGGCGAAGAATGGAAGGTAATGGGACTCGCGCCGTACGGGCGACTCAATGAAGAGCTTTATGCACTGTTGCAATCGACGATAACGCTCGACGGCTTTGAAGCCCGGCATAAGGGGAAAGCCATATTCGATCAGTTCGATCGGCTGGACCTCTTTAAGCATAATCGGCAGGATCCGATCGAACGGGCGGCCGATCTGGCCTGTACTGGGCAAGCATTTTTTGCGGAGATAGTAAACCGGCTGCTGACCCATTTGCATCAGGTAACCCAGACCGATAATCTGGTTCTGGCCGGCGGCTGCGCGTTGAACTCCTCGAACAACGGACGGATCACCCAGGAAACGCCATTCAGACAGGTCTATATCCCGCCCGCTCCGGCCGATGACGGCTGCGCGCTCGGCGCCGCCTGGCTGGCTCATCATGCTGCAAACCCGAGCTCTCCCCGACCGAAAACAATACAGACGCCTTATACCGGCTCTCTCATCGCCGAAGAAGCGATCAACCGGCTTCTCCGCTTCAATCGCGCATTAACCATCGAACATCTGCCTGATACGATTTGCGAGGCGACTGCCGGTCGGCTCGCGGCGGGCCAATTGGTCGGCTGGCTACAGGGGCGCGCGGAATTCGGACCGCGCGCGCTCGGCAACCGATCCATCCTGGCCGATCCTCGCGTTGCCGAAACACAGGATCTGATCAACGAAAAAATCAAGTTCCGGGAAACCTTTCGGCCGTTTGCGCCGTCCATTCTGCATGAGTTCGGTACCGATTATTTCGAACAGTATCAGGAATCGCCGTATATGGACAAAACGCTGAAGATTCGCAAAGCGATGCGGCCGCTTATTGCCGCGGTTTGCCATGTGGACGGCACCGGACGGCTGCAAACAGTGAAAGAAGAATGGAACACGCGCTTTTATCGACTGATCGACTGTTTCCGGCAACAGACCGGCATTCCTGTACTGCTGAATACCAGTTTCAACGTGATGGGAAAACCATTGGCTCATTCACTCGAGGATGCGATCGCGTTGTTTTTGACGACCGGGCTGGATGTGCTGGTCGTGAACGATTATCTGATCAGCAAACCCCGCAATGAATGAGTTCGCAAATCCTTTTAATCCGCACCTAAAACCGGTCTTTTCGAAGACGGCTTACCGGGCGGCGCAACATTACCGGCAGAACGGAAGAGACCTGTTTCATGCGCTGATGCAGAGCGGCGAAAAGCCCGCGCTTTATCCCCTTGCCTATCATTTTATCGAACTGCATTTGTCCCGGAAGGTTTTGTCAGCACCCTGCCCATTGCCTTTGAGTTGGGATAACGAGAGCATATTACAGGCTTTGCAAACACAGGAATCCCCCCTTCTGCCCACAGCGCTCACGCTCGATCAATTCAGAGACGGCCTGAGTCAGGTTCAACCGGTGATTTTGACCGAGCCGTGCTGGCTGCAGAACATTTTACAGACCGCGACCAATCAAACTTCTGTTGCGATCGCCTTGTCGGCAGTATATTCCTCATCCGGCGCATTAAATACCCCGGATAAACTGTTTCAGGCGCTGCTGCTGGAGGCGGGTTTGGAAATCCCCGATCTGAGCAGCAGCGCATTTCCCCAGCAAGAAACGATCGAGGAGTTATTTTTCGATTTCGCGGCAGTGCAATTGGCACTCGCGCAATTTCCACGCGGGTATTTTCCGGAACTTCTCGGCTTTACTTTGGCCTGGTGTAATTCGCGGAGTCTGCTCGAAGCATTTGCGGGAGCCGAGCATTCGAAATTGCAGCCTTATCTGCGGCACAGACGGAATCGGCTGTCCTCGACAAAGGCCGTCGTGACCGATGCGATCCGGAATTATCTGGGGCAATTTGAAAGCTTCAAGACCGAGCTTTGGCGGCGCATCACGGCCGGCTTTGATCTTTACCGGGATTGTTTCGAGCAGTGCGAGCGCCGGTTGCAAATTCGGTTAGCAGAGCCGGAAACTGCCTTTCAGTCGGCAGCCAGGATGTTGACGGATAAAGCACCGATCGCGTTTGGCCATCATCGTGATGTCAAGCTGGAAGGCCGCCCGCTGGATGAGTGGTTTGCCGAACAGCCTTTCGACAGTCAAAAATTTCTCGCTGCGTTGCACCGGTCTTCTTATGTCGACCGTCAAAATCCCGCCGCCAGTCCGCTGCTGAAGCTGTTCGAATTCGAGGGACCGATGTTCGGCGTATTGACGGAAAGCGACAAAAACTGCCTGAAACGCTGGCTGAATGAGGAGGATAAAGGCTTATCAGCGCCACCCTGCCCTAGCCCGCCTCTGTCCGAAACGAATTGGCTCCCGGAGAAAAGGGGAGTCGATCCGCCCGCCTTCGCGCACAAGAGCCACCGCGAGTTGTATCATTACCTGGTCAATGCAGACCTTTATCCGGACGTTTTACCGGCGGCCCGCAGAGTCGTCGAACGCGTGTTGCGCGTCTCGCGATGGTTTAACCGCTCGCCGTTCAAAAAATATACTCATCCGACCTTCGCCACTTACATTGATACGCTTTATCAACGCGAAGCGAAGGCTTATGAACCGCTGGAAGGCTCGCCCCGCTTATCCAGACAGGCTTATGTCTGGGGCATCGAACAACTGGCGCCGGCGATTTTGACCGACGGCTGCTGGCTGCAACAGGTGAGCCGGCTCAGATTTACCTCGCATGCTGCCGTTGGCAGGGCTTTGTACAAAACATACGACGACGAAACCGGCAACGGCATCGAGGCACAGAATCATCCACTCATTTACCGGCAGTTGCTTGACAGTCTGCATATCACTCTGCCGCCGATTCACGACCGGGCCTTCTGCGACTATCCCGGTTTTATCGATAGCGCGTTCGACATTCCGGTATATCTGATGGCGATTTCAAAGTTTCCGGCCAGTTTTCTGCCCGAACTTTTGGGACTGAACATGGCGATCGAATTGAGCGGCCTCGGCCGCATCTATTTACGCCTGGCACAGGAACTGCGATTTTGGGGCATCGATCCGAAGATCGTGAACGTACATATCTCGATCGACAATCTCGCCTCAGGACATGCAGCGCTTGCCAGAAATGCAATTCAGCATTATCTGGACCAGATCGCCGCAAACCATGGAGAGGACGCAAAAGAGGCGCACTGGCGCCGGATCTATCACGGCTATTGCTCGCTGGCGACAGCCGGCCGGGTATTTAAAATTGCCCTGGTTGTTTTTTATTTATACCGGCAATTCAAGAGCCAATATACTGGCCGGCACCTGTTTACTCACCGCTCCGACCAGAATGTCTAGCCGTTTCAGTTATCTGCTGGCTTTTATATTGCCGCTCGGCAGTTTCCTGTTTTTGCTCGGCGGACCCCATACTCCGGAAACGGCATTGGCCTGGACATTGCCCTTCTGGCTGATGCTGCTGCTGGACTGGCTGTCGCCCGATCTACAGCTAAATCCCGACAAAAAGATGCCGGAGCTCTATTACGACGGTATCCTCTATGGCCTGGCCTGCCTGCAATGCATAAACATTCTGCTGATGCTCGAATTCGTGTCGAAACTGTCCTGGCAAGGGCCGGGCAACCTGGGCAATAGTTTGATCAACCTGATCCTAGTCAGATTTCTCGTCGGCACCAGTTCAGGCACATCGGGTATCGTCGTCGCGCATGAACTGATCCATCGCAACTCAAAGCCCCAACAGCTATTGGGGCATTTGTTACTGTGCAGTGTCTGTTACGACCATTTCGTGATCGCGCATCGACGCGGACATCATCACCATCTCGGCATGCCGGACGATATTGCCACGGCGAAGTTTGGGGAAAGTTTTCGCACTTACTGGCACCGAACCTCTAAAGGGTATTTCAACTATGCCTGGCGATCGGAACTGGAGCGCCTAGGTATCGAACGGAACGGTTGGCAGACCCAATTGCTGCACAACCAAGTATTGCAGGGATTGGTGATCGAATGTTCTGTAGTGGGCGTGATCATAGGATTTTACGGGGGGCTAGCTGCGCTGATGTTTCTTTATCAGGCTTTTGCAGCCGTTCGAATACTGGAGGCCGTCAATTATTTCCAGCATTGGGGACTTGGCGAAGGCCGCTTCGGCAAAACCTACGGCTGGGTTACAACTTCGTGGCTGTCTCATTATGCGTTGATCGGTCTGTCCAATCATATCGGCCATCATCAAAGTGCCGCCAGCCATTATCACGAAATCGCCTTTTCCGACCGGGGCCCCAAAATGCCTTACGGTTATTTCGTGATGAATCTGTGGGTAAAACTGCACAATGCATCCTACCGAAAGATGGCGGAAAAAAATCTGCTTAACTTTTATCGCTAAAAATAGAATCTTAAGCTTTAAGTTGGATATGACTTTTTGTACAATGCCAAATGGCAAATTTTAAGGAATCGGCTCATCATTCCAGTGTGAGCTATGCTTTAAATATGGAGATCTTTGCGAGATACCGCTCATCGAGTCATACCGTAACTCATCCAATCCGCGGTGTCGCAGTCCCTTTTAACATAGCAATTCATAAAATGTATTATTTCATTGTCTTGCTTTTGTTTGTTAGCGAGGCAGGAGCGGTCACCCCAACCGATCCTCCAGTCACTATTAATGGCTCCTCCGCGCCAGCGTTGACTCAGCGCGAAAAGGAGTGGCTGCTGACCCACCCCAAAATCAGATTGGCTTTTGACAATTCGCTCCCTCCTTACAGCTTTGTTGACAAAAAAGGCCGGTTTAACGGCATTGCTGTAGACATCATGGATGCACTCAATAAAAAGCTTGGGATAGCTTTTGAGGTTTATCCAAAGGCATCCCCTGAAAATATTGATTCGTCAATATTAGAACAGCGTGCGGATGTTATCGCCTCAATGGTCGACCGTCCCGAGCGTCGCGAGCGGTTCAATTTCACTCATCCTTATCTGACCAAGTCATTGGTCATCATGACCCATAAAAACGACACAGCCATTAATAATCGCAGCGATTTGGCCGAAAAAACGGTCGCATTAGTCAATGGCTTTGAATTCTCTAACCAAATCACGACAAAAAATCCTTCTATTAAACCCTACATCGTGCCGTCGGTGTTGGCCTGCCTGCAGGCGGTAGAACGAAAGAAAGCGGACGCCTGCATCACTTTCAGCGGCACCGCCCAGTATTTACAGCGTAAACATCATCTCGACAATCTGCTGTTCGCCGGTTTTTACGAGCGCAATACCGCCGACGAAAGCATAGCCGTTCGCAAGGATTGGCCCATCCTGACTGAAATCCTGCAAAAAGGACTGGATTCGCTGAGCGAGTCAGAAATGAATGCAATTTACTTAAAATGGATGCCGCCGGATAATCTACTGGAGGAGATGAATCCCGATTCGTCGAACAGATTAAGTTCATCCGTTGTAGCGTGGGGTGAAGGCCGGACGCTTCAGGGGTGGCTCAAATACCTGTTGCCTTTGCTGGCTGCTCTTGGCTTCTTCTTATACCGGCACTTCAAGCGTTATCGCGGTACTAGGGCGGCAGCCATCCGAAGCGAAGATGGTCAAGGCCAAAGCCTCAAACAATTGCAAAGCGACTTCGAACGGATGATCCTGAAACGCACCACCGACCTGAATAACAGCGAGAGGAAATATCGCAATCTGGTGGAAAACCTGAACAAGGACTACTTTTTCTATCAACGCGACAGGCAGGGCAGCATGACCTATGTGAGCCCCTCCGTGACTTTTGTACTCGGCTACGAACCTGACAATTTCAGCGTGCATTTCCGTAAATACCTGACCACTAACCCCGCAAACCGAAGAATCGATACGATACTGGAATCCTGCATCCAAGGAGTACCCGCCCCACCCTATCAACTGGAATTCTTCGATTCCGGAAACAGGCGGCGCTGGCTGGAAATTGCGGATGCGCCGGTATACGACGAGTACGGCAACTGCATCGGCGTCGATGGCCTGGCTTTCGACATTACCGAACGCAAGTTGGAAGAAGAAAGATTAATCTGGTTGTCCTTCCACGACGACTTGACCGGACTCGCCAACCGGCGGTTATTTACCGATCGCGTACAGCAGGCAATTCCTCTGTCAAACCGCACGTGCATGCCGTTCGCCGTGCTTTACCTGCATGTAGACAAATTCAGATTGCTCGTCGATGAAATGGGACATGCGGCGGGTGATTATGCCCTCAAACACATCGCAAAAAAATTGGTGGATACGCTTCGCGAATCGGATACCGCCGCCTGCCTCGGCGACGGCGAATTTGCCTTGTTGCTGCCCGACACCGATAGCAATGCGTCCGCAAGCGTTGCGCAAAAGATCATTAGAATTCTGCAGGAACCGCTTACTTTCGGGATGAAATCGGTCAAACTGGATGTGACCCTGGGTATTTCCCTGTATCCTCGCCATGGCTCAAGTCCGGACATGCTGCTTGCATATGCCGATGCCAGTATGCATTATGCAAGAAAAAAACGGCTCGGCTATTCCTCTTATACCGAAGCGTGACTTATCTCTCGACCGTCAACGCCGGGATTGTTTATCGAGCCCCTGCAAGTGTTTTAGCTTTTCGGCGATTTTAATTTCCAGCCCCCTGCTCACCGGGTGATAATAAGAAGTCCCTCGAAGTTCATCAGGAAAATAGTTCTCGCCCGCTGCGTAAGCTTCCGGTTCATCATGCGCATAGCGGTATGCCTTGCCGTAGTCCAGCGCCTTCATCAGTTTGGTCGGGGCATTGCGCAGGTGTACCGGCACTCCGAGGCTGCCGCTTTGTTTCGCATCCAGCATCGCGGCATTATAGGCTCGGTAAACCGCATTGCTTTTCGGCGCACAGGCTAGATAAATGACCGCTTGTGCCAGCGCCAGCTCGCCCTCGGGACTGCCCAGGCGTTCCTGAGCCTGCCAGGCATCCAAGGCGATTTGCAGACCTCTGGGGTCGGCGTTGCCGATATCCTCGGACGCCATCCGGACAATCCGGCGGGCAATATAGGTCTGATCGCATCCGCCGTCGATCATCCGGCACAGCCAATACAGCGCCGCATCGGGCGCACTGCCGCGCACCGACTTGTGCAGCGCGGAAATCTGGTTGTAAAACTCGTCGCCCTGTTTATCGAAGCGTCTGACACCACCGCTCAATACTTCCCGGGCCAAGGCTTCATCGATGGTTTTCCCGTCATTCGCGGATGCCAGTTCGACCGCTAAATCAATCAGATTCAGCAGTTTTCTGGCATCGCCATCGGCGGCCTGTACAAATTGCTGCTTGATCTCGGCATCCATTGCAATGGCAAAACGCCCCAGTCCGCGCTCCTGGTCTGTTAAGGCGCGCTCTGCAACAGCCAATAAGTCTTCGGGAGTCAAAGGGTTCAGCACATAAACGCGAGCCCGCGACAATAATGCATTGTTCAGCGCGAATGAGGGGTTTTCGGTCGTCGCCCCGATGAAATAGACCGTCCCGTCCTCGACGTGCGGTAAAAACGCATCCTGTTGTGCCTTGTTAAAACGATGCACCTCGTCGACGAACAAAATGGTACGGCGCTGCTTTTGCTGTAACAGAAACTGCGCCTCGCTGACCGCCGCGCGGATTTCCTTCACACCGGCAAGCACCGCCGATATCGGTGCGAATTCGGCGTCGGCATGGCGGGCTATCAGGCGCGCGAGCGTGGTTTTCCCCGCGCCGGGCGGCCCCCAGAAAATCATCGAATGCAGGCGCCCCGCCATGATGCTTTCATAGAGGGGCTTGCCCGGCTGCAGGATATGCTTCTGCCCCGCATACTCGTCCAGGCTTTGCGGCCGCATTCTATCGGCCAGCGGCCTCGTCAAATCATCCGACATTTTGCATTTTTACCTTGCGCCCTGCACCGTTTCCCGGCTGATTATTCCTCAAACACATCCGCGCCCTTCGGGATTTCAAACTGAAACAAGGTCTGCTTGAGCGGCGGATTAATCAACACGTTCGAAAAATAGATACGGGTCAGTTGACCGAAATTATCGCTAAGTTCCATTCCGCCCAGCGCCCCCTTGGTCAAACCAATCAGGATGTATTTGAACGTCGTTTCTTCACTTTTCGGCGACAACCTGATCCACTGCATGTCCCCTTCTCTGCCTTGGCCTTCGATGATGAAATTATCTTCCAGGTCCACCTCGCCGCTCAGCAATAACGCGGGTGTCGAACCGAGCGATTCGTCGAGCTTTTTGACGGTGACCTGGTCCAGGTCTTTATCGAAGAACCAGACTTTGCCTTTGTCGGCCACAATCTGCTGAGAAAAAGGTTTCTGGTAATCCCACCGAAATTTACCCGGTCGCTGCAAATAAAAGACGCCGAAACTGGTCTTGACCGGCTTGCCCTGTTCATTCAGCAAGACCTGCTTGAAATCTGCGGACAACGATCTGGAAGATGCCAAAAAGGCTTTTAATTGTTGAACGGGCTTATCGTCTGCCTGAAGGGGCAAACTGCTGAAAACGAATAAAAATAGAATGAAACCTAACCACTTCTGTTGACTCATTAAAACTCCTTATTATTTACTTTCGGAATTACTCACTCTGCGGAAAAAATTCCTCAAACCAGGGTCTGTCCTGCTCGACGATCGGATTGCCGCACGCGGAATAGGAGGTCGGCTCGGAGCCCTCCACATACGGGTAACCTTTGCCGTAAGGACAATTCGCTCCGGCGACCAAGCCGGAATAAGGATCGATCCTTACCGTTTTGATGTTATCAGGAGGCGTCAAGTTGACCGGCTGTTTCGAGATCTGCCGCATAAACGCGGTCCAGACCTGCAGCGCGCCGGTCGCGCCGGTCAAACCGGCCGGTTTGTTATCGTCGCGGCCGACCCAGACCACCGATAAATAATCGCCGGTAAAGCCCGCAAACCAGCTATCCTTCGCATCGTTGGTGGTGCCGGTTTTACCGACCAGACCATAGTCCTGTGGAAAAACCGAATAAGCCGACGAACCGGTGCCTGCATGCATCACTTCCTGCAAAATCGTGTTCAGAATATAAGTAGCCGAGGGATCAACCGTTTGTCTGACCGTGTAAGGATAGCTTTGCAGCTTTTCTCCCGAAGCGGAAACGACCGCCTTAATCGCCTTGATTGGCGTCAGGAAACCGTCACCGGCAAGCGTCTGATACATCTGCGTCACTTCGATCGGAGTCAATTGCGCCGCGCCTAGCAGGAAGGACGGATACAGATCGACCTGGCGGTTCACGCCAAGGTCTTTCAGCGTTTTCGCAATCCGGCCGATACCGACATCCATGCCGACCCGGACGGTAGCCAGATTGTACGACTTGGCGAGAGCGGTATGTAGACCGATCGTGCCATGCTCCTTGTGATCGTAATTCTTCGGGCTCCAGTCGTTGCCATGATCGCCCTTGATAAAGATTGCGCTGTCGTTGACCGGCGTCGTGATCGTGTATCTTCTCGGGTCTTGAAGAGCGGTCAAATAGATCACCGGCTTGATCAGTGAACCGATAGGCCGCACGGCATCCAAGGCTCGATTGAAGCCGGCCGTGGAATCGTCCCGTCCGCTTACCAGCGCGGCGATTTCACTGCTGTCCCGACGCGTCACTACAACGGCCGATTCGAGCGCTTTTGCCTTGGGTTGTTTTTCCAACTGCGGCAGCTTACGTTTGATGGTTTCCTCGATCGTGTCCTGAATTTGCGTATCGAGCGTGGTAAAGATGCGCAAACCTTCCGATGTCAGATCCTCTTCATGATAATCCTGCCGCAACTGGCGCTTGACCAGATCCATAAAAGCCGGATAGCGGTTCGCCGAGCGGTGGGTATTCTCGATCACCGCTAACGGACGCGCTTTTGCGGCGGCTGCCTCTTCCGCAGTGATATACTCCTGCGCGGCCATTTCGTCGAGGACCAGATTGCGGCGCAGCAATGCCCGCTCCGGGAAACGCCGCGGATTATACTCGGAAGGCCCGCGCACCAGGGCCACCAGTGAAGCCAGCTTCTCTAGCGACAAATCCTTTAATGCACCGCCGAAATAAAACTGGCTGGCCAGACCAAAACCATGTACCGCGCTACCGCCGTCCTGGCCCAGATAAATTTCATTCAGATACGCTTCCAGAATTTCGTTCTTGCTGTAGCGATATTCCAGGATCAGCGCCATCAACGCTTCCTTGACTTTCCGGGCCAGCTTGCGCTCCGATGTTAAATAAAAGTTTTTGACCAATTGCTGGGTAATCGTACTGCCGCCCTGCACCATGTCGCCGGCCTGGATATTCGCGACCATCGCCCGCAGAATACCGCGCAATGACACCCCAAAATGTTCGAAAAAATCACGGTCTTCCGAGGCGAGCAAGCCCTTGATCAGCATTTCGGGTGCTTCTTCGAGCTTGATCAATATCCGGTCTTCCTTGATGGTCGGGTAAAAGCTGCCGATCTGCACCGGGTCCATCCTTACGATCGCCAGATTTTGCTCGTTCGTCAGATCAGTAATACCTGCGATGCCGGCTTCGGAAAAGTCCACACGCATCGCTATGACGGGTTGCGGTTCCGGCTGATCCCAAAAGGTAAAAGTACGGGTCTTAACCGATATTTGCCCGCCATTGCGAAAATAAGTCCCTTGCACGGTCAGTTCCGGATCTTTCCGGTAATGCAGCATCTCCAACAGATTCTCGAATTTTTCCGCGCTCAACCCGTAGCCCGCGTAAAGTTCAACCGGATTCCCGTACACGCGCGCTGGAATCGCCCAGCGCTTGCCCTCGAATTGGGTGCGCACGTGGTAATCAAGATAACCCAGATAGGTGAAAAGCGAAAAGGCGCCAATGCCGATCAGGATGATAAAGCTGTTTCTAAACCAGTGGAAGGTAGATTTTCTGCTTGGGGAAGTCTTGTTGTACCGCGAGCTTCGCCTGGTCGATCTGTCTGTCATGGCCTTTTTAAGCAGTGAAAGGATAAATTCGTCCGTTGGATGACCGGCTATTATACCCAGTTCAGGCTTAGCAGCGTCATAAACGGTGACTTTAGCAAGTCTTCGATGAATCCAGCATGAATAAAATTAAGAGGGCTGCCGGGTTCTGAAGGCCGGCAACGCATGTAATGCCGCCTCAATTGATCGAAGTCAATACCGGCTTGAGCACGATTTGGGCGCGTTTATCGGCACCGGACGGCAAATGGACTTTTCGGGAATCTATCCATGCCGCAATGTCCTGCCAGGTCTTGTTTGCCTGCAAATCCCGCAACAGCATATGGTAGCCTTTTTCATAAAACGCGACGGTTTTTTCCTTTTCCTCTATAGGATTTTTGTTCTTCAGAAAACGTTGCAAGAAGGCATAAGTCGGTTTTTTCGGAATGATATCGTCTTTTTCGCCATACAATAGCAACGTATCTTCGGTGAGCGAATCGGCGCTATTGAATGCCTGATCCATCAAATTTGCCAGACCATACAGCGTCTCGACGCGTGCGCCCTTGATAACCCAGGGATCACGCCCCAATTCGCGGAGCATTTCGATATTATCCGACGGAGTCACCTTGACGACGCCCTTTCCGGTCAGTCTCAGCCAAGGGGTGGTATGGGCGAGTATCCACAAAAGGCTGTTCTGATACCAGGGCATCGTCTTGCGCGCCCAGAGTGCGGGCGCCGCCAAAATAATGCCGTCGAGCAGCTGGGTGGAATCGTTTTTGGCCGCAGTCATCACGACCGCGCCGCCCATGCTTTCGCCGAGCAGAAAAATCGGACTCCTGGGATAGCGTTCCTTGAGCAGGCGCGCCAGCGTCAACAAATCGTCCGCATAGGAAGCGCACCCCGCCCACAGTCCGCGCTTTGGGGCTGCTCCGAATCCGCGCTGGTCATAGGCAAAGCTGGCGATCCCATGCTCGCTGAAATATTGCGCAGGCTTATCGAAAAAACGACTGTAATCATTGAAACCATGCACCGCGATGATCACCGCTTTGGGTTCGTCTTTGGTCGGCCAGCTCCTGAGCGGCAATCTGGTCCCGTCTTCGGTAATGAAAGCAAGAGTGTCAAGATGCGCTACGGTGGTTTTCGCGCCGGAAGGGTAAATCGACGGCACGCAGCCGGTCAGCAAAAAAGTGATCAGTGCGAGGATCGATAGAGTCATTTTCATATACTTCCACCCCCGGCTCTTTGCCGGGATAAACTGGGACTGCGGATACGGCTTGATAAGACCTAAGCCCGCCTTAAGGGTTTAGTTAAAAAAATTTTCTTATATCCGTAGCATTCAGGAACGATGACTCAGTACTTCAGAAAATTATTTCCATCTGGTTAATAATGATCTTGAAAATGTACAAAAGTTCCTAGCGTTTCAAATTCAGAATAGCGTTAGAATATTGCTCAATCAAATAGAAATTCGTCTGTCATGCCTACGGCAAACCAAAACCGAACTGTCATCACGCCCCTTTTTCGAGCCTTAATCAATCGGATTTTACCGAATGCTCAAGCCGTTTCGCTGGCATTGATACTGGTCGTGATCTCCGTGCTGATCTATTCGCTGTCCGGCCTCTTGATGCCGGTATTCGCTTCGGTCGTGCTCGCTTACCTTCTGGAAGGACTGGTGGCAAAAGCCGAAGCGAGAGGCCTGCCGAGATGGGCGAGCGTGTATCTGGTGTTTTCGATTTTCATGGCTTGCGTCGGCTTTCTGTGCTTTTATCTGCTGCCGATCGTCTCGCAGCAGGCTGTCGAGTTTGTCCAGCAGATTCCGGCGATGGTGTACCGTCTCGAAATGAGCATCCTGCGGCTGCCGAAACTGTATCCGAAACTGATCTCGGAAAACCGTATCCAGGAGATCATGCATGTGCTGCAGCGGGAAGTGTGGACTTATGGGCAAAACATGCTGTCGCTATCAGCCGCTTCGCTGATCAGCGTGGTCAGCGCAATCATTTATCTGTTCCTGGTGCCGATGATGGTGTTTTTTTTCCTGAAAGACAAAAAATTGCTGATCGACTGGCTGTTGCAGTATATCCCGAGCGACCGCCATCTGACCGTGCGCGTCTGGAAAGAAGTCGATATGCAAATCGGCAATTACATCCGCGGCAAATTCGCCGAAGTGTTTATCCTCTGGGCAGCCAGCTTCATTACTTTCCGCTTTTTCGACCTGAACTATGCGATGCTGCTGGCGGTATTCATGGGGCTGCAAGTAATCATTCCTTACGTCGGCGCCACACTGGTCACCTTTCCGGTGCTAGGGGTCGCCTATTTTCAATGGGGCTGGGGCAGCGACGAATTCGTCTATGTAACGATTGCCTACGCCGTGATTCAGGCCCTTGATGGGGTGTTGCTGGTGCCGATCCTGTTTTCCGAGGCAGTTAACCTGCATGCGATCGCGATTATCGTGGCGATCCTGTTTTTCGGCGGCCTATGGGGTTTTTGGGGCGTGTTTTTCGCAATTCCCCTGGCCACCGTGGTCAAGGCGGTGCTGTCGGCATGGCCGCGGCTTGGCGACCCTGCCCAGGACAGCCCGTTTTATCGCCCTATAAATAATCCGAACCAAAATCCGCCAAACGTGAACGCTCGCCGCGACGCAGGGTGATATGCGCGGCATGCTCCCAGCGTTTGAAACGATCGACCACATAAGTCAGGCCCGAGGTCGTCGCGGTCAGGTAAGGCGTGTCGATCTGCGAAAGGTTGCCGATGCAGATGATCTTGGTGCCGGGGCCCGCACGGGTAATCAGCGTTTTTAACTGTTTCGAGGTCAGGTTTTGGGCCTCGTCGATGATCAGATAACGGTTTAAAAACGTTCGGCCACGCATGAAATTCAGCGAGCGGATTTTGACCCGGTTCATCAGCACATTTTGTGTCGCCCCCTGCTCCCATTCGGTATTGCCGGAACGGTTGCCCAACAACTCAAGATTGTCCATCAGCGCCCCCATCCAGGGCGCCATCTTTTCTTCCTCGGTGCCGGGCAGAAAGCCGATATCTTCACCGATCGGCACCGTTTCGCGAGTCATGATGATTTCATTGTAGAGTTTGCGCTCCATCGTCAACGTCAATCCGGCGGCAAGGGCCAATAAGGTTTTGCCGGTTCCGGCCGTTCCGAGCAGCGTTACGAAATCGATGTCCGGATCGAGCAATACATTAAACGCGAAATTCTGCTCACGGTTTTTCGCAGTAATACCCCAGACATTATTATGTTTGGTCCGGTAATCACGAGCCAGTTCCAAAATTGCGGTGCGTCCGTCGCAGGAGCGCACGATCGCCTCAAAGTTCGACGAATCTTCCATGTACAGATATTGGTTCGGATACCATTCAGCGACCAGCGGATCTTCGAGCTTGTAAAAGGTTCTGTCCTTTTCCTGCCACGAATCCATCTTGCTGCCGTGCCGATCCCAGAAATCGTCCTCCAGAGCCATCGCGCCGCTGTACAAGAGTTCGATATCGTCGAGCACCTGGTCGTTGTGGTAATCCTCGGCCGGCAGTTCCAGCGTCGCTGCCTTGATGCGCATGTTGATATCTTTCGACACCAGGATCACCTTGATCCCGGGCAATTGCCGGGTCAACGCCAATACCACGCTCAGGATCGAATTATCCGATAGACTGCCCGGCATGGTTTCGGGCAACAGCTCACTCATGATGCTGGTCTGAAAATACAGGCGCCCGGCCTTGCCAATGACGCCTCCGCCCCCATTCGCCTCCAGGCGCGATAAAGACAGTCCGTCCTTGATGTTTTCGGGCTTCACGTCCCGGATCAGTTCGTCCAGAAAACGGCTGGCCTGACGCACGTTGCGCGCCACCTCGGTGATGCCTTTCTTGGCCCGGTCCAGTTCTTCCAGAACGATCATCGGGATAAAAATGTCATGTTCCTGAAATCTGAAAATACAGGCAGGATCATGCATCAGCACATTCGTATCGAGCACAAACAGTTTCTTATCGGGCGTTATTTCAATATTCATGAAGTCCTTGAGCAGTCTGATTCGTAATGAATGAAGTGCGGCCCCGCCTTCTGATTCCTGTGATGGCTGGCGCTATCTTTAAGAATAATCGCTTTCATCAAATTTATAAAGCCTCCTTGACCAGCCGGCCAATAATCTTATTGGCTTTTTCCCGGTAAATATTGAAATTGCGATCGATTACTCGGAAAACTTTTCATCTTTCAACATCTGAACTATATTCAAAATAACTGTATTTTATATAGACTGATACTGCCTTCCAGTAAAAGTCCGGAGCTATGGTATATATTCACACTTTTTTGTCAGCCCTGCTGCTTCTCGGCAGTACAGCTCCGACGTTTGCCAGACCGGTCCTGCAAAACGAGATAATCGATATTCAATTACGCTGGCATCATCAGTTCCAGTTTGCCGGTTATTATGCAGCCGTCGAAAAAGGGTTTTACCGCGAAGAAGGGTTAGAGGTCAGACTGCACGCAGGAGATCCCGCGCACCAGCCTGTCCAGGAAGTCTTAGCCGGACGCGCGCAGTATGCCGAAGGCAACAGCGAAGTTCTATTCCAAAGACTGCAGGGCAAACCGCTGCTCGCCCTGGCTGCCATTTTTCAGCATTCCCCTTCGATATTGCTGGCGCGCAAGAACTCCGGAATCAAGTCTGTCCATGATCTGGCCGGCAAAAAAGTCATGCTGATGAATCGAACTGAAGACGCCGATTTTCTGACCATGTTTTTGAATGAAGGCATCGCCCTTTCTCAAATCAACATCATCCCGAGCAGTTATCAAATCGATGACCTGATCAGCGGCAAAGTCGATGCCTTTAACGCCTATGCGACCAATGAGCCGTTTTTCCTGAAGCAGCGCCGGATTCCCTACACTATCATTGACCCCGGCAATTACCGTGTCGATTTCTACAGCGACATTTTTTTCACCTCCGAGGAGGAACTGCATTATCGTCCTGACCGTGTCGAAAAGGTGCTCCGTGCGACATTGAAAGGCTGGCGCTACGCGATGAATCACCCCGAGGAGATCATCGATCTGTTGATCGACCGCTACCAGGTCAAAAAATCGCGGGCACATCTCGAGTTCGAGGCGGCCGAGATACGGAAACTGATCTTTCCGGACCTCATCGAGATCGGCCATATGAACCCGGAGCGATGGCAACATATGGCCGACACCTTCGTGAAAGCCGGTTTGATCCGATCGCGCGATTATTTCGAGGGATTCATTTACAGCGCCAAACCCAAACTTTTACCCGGCTGGGTCATTCCCGTGCTGACAACTGGAATAGGCATCATTTTCGCCATCCTGGCGGTGATCTCTTATCTGGCGGTATTGAACCGGCGTCTCGCATTGGCTCAGCATCAACTGCATAGGGCCAACGTGGCGCTATCGGAAGAAATCGAGGAGCGCAAAATGATCGAATCGAATTTGCGTGCCAGCGAAATACGCTACCACTCGCTCTTCGACAACATGCTGGAGGGTTTTGCATTTTGTCTAATGCTCTATCGGAACGGACAACCGGACGATATTCGGTACCTTGAAGTCAATTCGTCGTTTGAGGCATTGACCGGCTTGTCTGACGTGATCGGTAAAGAAGTGAGCGAAGTCATTCCGGGCATCAAGGAGTCCAATCCGGAAATTTTTGAGATTTACGGGCGGGTTGCGGCAGGCGGGCCTCCTGAAAAATTTGAAATCTTTATCTTGCCGCTCAACCTCTGGTTTTCTATTTCCGCCTATCACGCCGACCATCCGTGCTTTGTCACAGTCATCGAAAATATCACCGAGCGCAAACGGCTTCAGCAAAATTATGAGCACATGGCACAGACCGATTATCTTACCGGCCTCGCCAATCGCCGCCATTTCATGAGGCTGGCGGAAACCGAACTGGCGCGCACCTTACGCTATGGTGACGCCTTATCGTTGCTGATGCTCGATCTGGACAACTTTAAACTGATTAACGACAATTACGGACATCGAACCGGCGACAAGGTCTTGCAGACATTCAGTACGCTTTGCCGGTCCATGTTACGGGAAGTTGATCTGATCGGCCGTATCGGCGGGGAAGAGTTTGTGATTATGCTGCCGGAAACGGGCATCACAGAAGCCCTCGAAGTAGCCGAACGGCTGCGCAAGCTAACCGAAGAGATATTCGTTCTGCTGGAGGACAGGCAGCCTCTACACTTTACCGTCTCGATCGGGATCGCTACACTCGAGGAGCGAAGCGGTCACATTGAGGCACTGCTGCAAAAAGCGGATCAATCGCTTTATAAAGCCAAGGCGATGGGACGGAACCGGATATATGCCCACGTTCCACAGCCGGGCGGCATTTAAACGAATACGCAGCTTCGGGCTGTTGCAGCCGGAAGAATATTCAGTTCAATTCCTCGACCGCCTTCAGCACTTCTTCCGCATGATTTTTGACCTTCACCTTACGCCATTCGCGCACCAGATTTCCCCCGCTATCAAACAAAAACGTACTGCGTTCGATACCGCGTACTTGCTTGCCGTACATGTTTTTCATCTTGATCACATCGAACAGGCCGCAGAGAATTTCCTCGGGATCGGATAACAATTCGAACGGAAATGCCTGTTTGGATTTGAAGCCTTCGTGCAGCTTGATCGAATCGCGCGATACGCCGAAAACGACCGTATTCAGCGCGGCAAAACGATCGCTCAGGTCGCGAAAATCGCAGCCTTCCTGAGTACAACCGGGCGTGTGATCCTTAGGATAAAAGTACAATACGATATTTTGGCCCGAGTAGTCAGTCAATCTGACAGTTTTGCCTCCGGTGGACGCGATTTCAAGATCGGGCGCGGCGCTGCCGAGTGTCACGATAGTCATGCTGGCTCCTAACGTTTAATCGGTTCGAGAATGGCGTCGATATTCAGCTGATCGCAAAAATCCAGGAACTCCTCGCGCAGCGACAGCAAACGGACTTCCGGCGGGATCAACACGATAAATTTGGTCGTAAACACCGAGGTCGAGATGTAAGCTGCCTGATAAGAACTGCCCGACAATTCCTCGATTTCGATACCGTGAGCGCCTAAAAACGACGAGACCGATTCGATAATATTGTCACGATCGACCGACAATGTTTCGAGCGAGTAAGGCAGGAAATCTTTTTCCTTGTGTTGATGCTCGGGTCTGAGCTGGTGGATTTTGATGTCCAGGCGTTTCTCGACCGTTTCCAGGACATTTTCGATTTTGGCAATTTGATTCCAGTTGCCCTGTATCAGCAAATAAGCTGCATCTGTCTGCTCCAGTCGGCTGTAACGGATTTCCACTACACTGCATTTGCAATCGCGGATAGCAGATAAGATTTCGCCGATAAAACAGCTCTTGTTATGTCCCAATACGGTTATAGCTAATTGCATATTTTTTTTCTTCGATTTATCGACTCAAAGCGACAATGTGACAAAAATACATTTGCTTAGCCTTAAGTTCCCATTAAACAAATGAAAGATATTGGATTTTTCCGCGCCAGGCAATAAACTAACCGAAAAAATGAGCGTTATCTTACTACCAAAGAGTCCCACAATGACAGAGCCTGCAAACAAAAAGTCTAAAGAAGGACGCTATTACCGCGTCGAATCGAATATCGCCGAGGTCGATCCAGTCATTGAACCATTGACCGATCTGGATGATGACGAAGACGCGATCGACCGGCTGCTGATCAATACGGGTTTTGACGCCGAGGAAGATATTTCACTGTTTTCGGCAGCCCAGACCAAATCCTTATTCATTCCTCAGGACCCGATCCCGCAATTTACCGCCTTCGGCGATGACGAGATGCTGTCTGCACTGGAAACTGAAGATCACGAGGCTATCGAACCGGTGGAGATCGGATCACCGATTGCCGACGTCGAGCCAGATCCGGCACTGCAGCGACATGAAAACACAAGCGTGAGCGACGATCCGATTTGCGAACAGGATTATCCGGTATCTGTTGATGATGATCATCAGTTTTCCGCGTTTCGCAATTCTACCACCGAATTGACCACCTCGCTCCATGACGCTTTCGCCTCGCCCTCCCCCGGCACCCGGGACCCTATCGAGCCTGTCGCTCCGGGATCGCCCGCTCTCGACATCGACTTGAACGAGGCAATATTGAGCGGCAGCGCATCGTCAGAAGATCATGATGAACTTATCGAGCAGGAACCCGAACCGGACATTATCTTGCCTGTCCATGCAGACGAGGCTCCTGTCATTACTTGCTCAGCGCTATCCAGTAAAAGCCCTGACGAGAATATTCCAAAAGTAGACACGCCTTACCCGGGAAAAGGCATTACCGTTGACGCTTCGGCATCTCCTTACGATCCAGGTCTTCTGCTCTCGATGCCGGAAGAGACGCGCCAGCAAATGGCGCGGCTTGAAGCCCGGGCAAAAAATGCCGGACGCCTTTCTTATGCCGCTATTGCCTTATCTCTGGCCGCCTTGAGCGCGGCCTTGACCGTCGGTTACCTGAACCTTCAGACGCGTACCGAACTGACCAAATTAAAAACTATGCAGTCGATTATACAAGAGGATATGAGCGGCTTGAACGAAAAGCTCGACAGCGATAATCAGCCGGCAGAAGAGGGCGCCGAAAAGAGCAGCTATTTATCCGACGACAGCAAAGCTCCGCCGGAATACAGGTCCACCGCAGTCGGCGCACCGTCTCCTGCGGAAACCGAAGTGATTCAGGCCAGAGCAACTCCGGCGCAGGTCACCGCCGGAAATCACCCTGCCGAGCGATCCGTTCGCAAAACCCAGGCATTACCTGCCAAACCGGCAATGAAGACAACCCTCCCGAAATCTTCGAAAGGGTATGAGGCAAAACCGGCCGCTGGAGGAGCCGATGGCCATTGGTCAGTCAATCTGGCTTCATTCCGAGAAATAGAAGATGCCCGAAAAAAAGCCGCGGAATTCCGCCAAAAAGGCGTAGCGGTGCAAGTGACGAAAATCGGTATCAAGCATGCAAATTGGTACCGGCTCAGTGTGCCTGGCTTTAAAACCAAAGAAGCCGCCAGCACGCATTCGACCCGCTTAAAGAAATTGCTCCGCCTGAGCTCGATTTGGGTCGCGGCAATTTAAACCGCTGTTATCCCCTACTACGTCCGCCCGCACGGCATATCCCATCGTTTTTATTTCTTTGCCGGCTCGCTCGGCGCTGGCTGCACCGGCGCATCGGCACTTTTTGGCGGTTCAAGATTCGGTTTCGCCTCTTCTTTCGTAGGGACCTTGTCCTCTTCATCCGGCTCGGACTGGATCATGATGGCCGAATAGCAGTTCATCAGACTTTCCGTATAATTGTTATGGGCATCGGCCAATGCTTTGGGCGAACCGAAATCCTTGCGCAATTCATCCAGCGTTTTCTTCGGATCCGACGACTTCATCAACGTCAGCATTTTGGTGTAATTTTTGTAAGCGGTTCGGCGCTCGGGGTCGAATTCGATAGCACCGGGCATATTCTGGGTCGTCGTGTCGACGACGCACTTGGCCATTTTTTCAGGATCAATCTTATAGTCCTTCACGTCCTGTTCCTTCTTCATGTCCTCCAGAACAGCCGCTTCATATTCGCCCTTTTCCGCACAGCCCGTAGCAAGTAAAGCAGAAATTGAAATGAGTAAAATCTTTTTCATTAAAGTTAAGCCTTAAGTAATTATTTTTATAAAACCGATATCCATTCATGATTGAAAACAGGCGACAAGCTAAAAGACAGAGTGAATCCCCGCATTTTTCTGGTGGCCTTTCGCCTGTTTTTAAAGCCCCTTCATCGCCTCGGCAATCCAGGCTTCGGCCTCGGCATTGATCTCAGCAGCCTTGCGCCCCTTGCTTTCGATGGGCGGGCCAATTTTGACCTTGATCGTACCCGGATATTTCAAAAAACTGTAGCGCGGCCAATAAACGCCCGCATTATGTGCAATCGGTATCACCGGATACCCGGATTGCTGCGCCAGCATCGCCCCGCCGGCATTAAATTTTTTAACTTCGCCGGGCGCGGTACGGGTGCCTTCAGGGAAAATGATCACCCAGAGGCCTGCCTTTAAACTGTCAGTGCCTTTTTCGAGCAATTTACGCAGTGACGCACGCTGATTTTTGCGGTCGATCGCGATCGGTTTCAGCGTCGCCATCGCCCACCCCCAGAGCGGCAGCCAAAGCAGGGACTGTTTCAGCAATACCGAATGCATCGGCAAGAAATCGCGGTAAGCGATCGTTTCCCAGGCCGACTGGTGCTTGCTTAAAACAATCGCAGCGCGGCTTGGATCAATGTGTTCCATCCCTTCGATTTCGTGGTCGATCCCGCAGCAGACTTTCGCCAGCCACAGCACCCATTTGACCCAGAGTCCGGCAATCCGATAACGAATCCGGAACGGCAATACGACCGCCAGCAAAACCAGCGGGCAGATCAGAAACAGCGACAGCGTCATGCCGAGAAACAGCAGGGTCGAACCGAGATAAACCTTAAAACTCTTGTCCCGAGACGAGGGATTTTGCAGCGTCATATAAATTGTCAAAAACTGGGATTTCCAAATTGGGATTCGCGTTCAACGTTTTCTGGCCTTTGCCGGTCTTGACCAGGATGGGGCGCACGCCGACCGCTTCGGCGGCCTGAATGTCGCGCAGCGAATCCCCGACCAGCACCGCATCATGCAGATCGGCCCGATGCTCCACCGCAAAGGCCCTGAGCAGTCCTGCTTTCGGCTTGCGGCAGTCGCAATCATCTTCCGGACCATGCGGACAAAAATAAATCGCCTCGATGTGGCCGCCGTTCTCGGCTACCAGGCGGAGCATCTTCTGATGAATCCGTTCCAACATCGGCGGATCGAACAGGCCGCGCGCGATGCCGGACTGATTCGTAATCACAACGACCTTGAAGCCGGATGTACTCAGCAGCGCGATCGCCGCCAGACTGCCCGAAATCGGCCGCCATTCCTCCGGCGATTTGATGAAGTGGTCGGAATCCTCGTTGATTACGCCGTCCCGGTCGAGCAGCACATAACGGTTTTGAGTCAAGACTGCAATTTCGAAATATCCGCGCAAGTCAGAAACTGTTCGGACAGCAGCGTCAATAGGGCCAGACGGTTCGCGCGCAATTCGAGATCGTCGCACATTACCATCACGTGATCGAAAAAGTCGTTCACCGCCGGTTCGATTTGCGCAAGCCGGTTCAGCGTGCCCTGATAGTCCCGCTGTTCCAGCAAGGGCTTGATCGCATCGCTAGCCGCATTGGCTGCCTCCAGCAAGCGCTGTTCCTGCGCTTCGGCCAGCAAACGGACTGAAGTTGCCGGGGCCGTCTCCGATTTTTTCAGGATATTCCGGATCCGTTTGTTTGCGGCCGCAAGGCTTTCGGCCTGCGGCAACTGTCTGAACGTTTTGACTGCGGCCAGACGCTGGATGAAGTCGAGCGGTTCGGACGGATTGACCGAAATCACCGCATCAAACTCGTCGGCTGTATAGCCCTGATCCAGGCAGTAGCCTTTCAGGCGGTCGAATACAAAATCGGTCACCGCCAGGCGCGTCGCATCGATATCGAAAGAATGCTTAAACTGATACAGCGCAAAATCGATCAGGTCGCGGATATTCAGCGGCAATCGGTTTTCGATGATGATGCGCAGCACCCCGATCGCCGCACGTCTCAGCGCATAGGGGTCCTTGTCGCCGGTCGGAATCAGTCCGGCACTGAAAATGCCGCATAAGGTGTCGATCTTGTCTGCTAGCGCGACGATCTGCCCGGTCACGCTGCCCGGCGTCGGACCGCCGGACTGCTTCGGCAGATAATGCTCTTCGATCGCCTGCGCGACTTCAGCCGGTTCGCCGTCCGCAAGCGCATAATAGCGGCCCATAATACCCTGCAGGTTGCCGAATTCGCCGACCATGTCGGTTAATAGATCGGTCTTCGCGAGCAGGGCGGCGCGCTTGGCCAACTCGACATCAGCCTGCAGCAGATTCGCGATCACCTCGGCCAGCTTGATCACACGTTCGGTTTTATCCGCGACGGTGCCCAGTTTTTCCTGGAACACGATATTGGCCATGCTCAACACGCGCTCGGCCAGGGCCTTCTTGCGGTCCTGCTTCCAGAAAAATTCGGCGTCGGTCAGGCGTGGGGTGATCACCCGCTCGTTGCCGCGCTGGATCGACTCGGGACGCTTGCTTTCGATGTTGCTGAAGGTGATGAAATGCGGCAGCAAGGCGCCGTCCTTGCTCTCGACCGGAAAATATTTCTGGTTGGTCTGCATCGTCGTGATCAGCACCTCCGCGGGCAGTTCCAGGAAACGCGAATCGAAACTGCCGGTGACCGGTATCGGCCATTCGTTCAGCGCGGCGACTTCTTCGAGCAAATCGTCCTCGATATGGGCGATGCCTCCGACCTGCGCCGCGGCTTTATTCGCGGCGTCACGGATGATCGTTTTTCTCGCTTCGAAATCGGCAATCACCCGGCCTTGGTCATGCAGCGTTTTGACATAAGCTTCCGGGGCGGTAATGGTCAGTTTTTCCGGCGCATGAAAGCGGTGGCCTTGTGTGACGCGACCGGTGTTCAGGCCTAATATCTCAGCCTCGATCACTTGCTCGCCAAACAGCAGCACAGTCCAGTGCACTGGCCTGACGAACTCGGTGGTAAAATTGCCCCAGCGCATCCGTTTTGCGATCGGCAACGCGGCCAGACTCTTGCGGATGATGTCCGGAATCAATTCGGCGGTGGCGCGGCCCGCTATCTCTTGCGTATAAGCCAGCCAGGCGCCCTTATCGGTTTTCAGTTCCTGCAATTGATCGAACGTGGTGCCGCAACTGGTAGCAAAACCCAGGGCCGCCTTGCTCGGATTGCCGTCCGGCCCATACGCCGCCTGCAGCGCCGGGCCGCGTTTTTCGACCGTCTTGTTCGGCTGCGCGGTCTCGAGATTTTCGATCAATACCGCAAGACGCCGCGGCGTCGCATAAAAACGGCTGCCGGAAAAGGCCAGTCCGGCCTCGTTCAGCCCGGCAACGATGCCGTTTTGCAATGCCTGGGCCAGATTCAGCAAGGTCTTCGGCGGCAGTTCTTCCGAACCCAATTCGAAAAGTAAGTGTCTGATATCGCTCATCATGATTCTCTCTGTCCAGCCAGCATCGGAAAGCCCAGCGACTCCCGGCGCTGGTAGTAAGCCTCGGCAACTGATTTGGCCAGATTCCTGACCCGCAGGATATAGCGCTGACGCTCGGTAACCGAGATCGCGTGGCGCGCATCGAGCAGGTTGAAGGTATGCGAGGCCTTCAACACCATTTCATAGGCCGGCAACGGCAGGTTCACCTGAATCAGCTTCTGGCATTCCTGCTCGTAAGTGTCGAAGCATTTAAACAGGAAATCGACGTTTGCATGATCGAAATTGAATGCGGACATTTCGACCTCGTTCTGATGAAACACGTCGCCATAGGTCACGACGCCGTGCGGCGTCCGGGTCCAGACCAGATCGAACACGCTCTTGACGCCCTGCAGGTACATCGCAAGCCGTTCCATACCGTAGGTGATTTCGCCGGTCACCGGTCGGCATTCGAGCCCGCCGACCTGCTGGAAATAGGTAAACTGGGTCACTTCCATCCCGTTCAGCCAGACCTCCCAGCCGAGTCCCCAGGCACCCAGTGTCGGCGACTCCCAGTTGTCCTCGACGAAGCGGATGTCATGTTCGAGCAGATCGAAGCCCAGGTAGCGCAAGGAGCCGAGATAGAGTTCCTGAATGTTGTCCGGCGATGGTTTCAGAATCACCTGATACTGGTAATAATGCTGCAGACGGTTCGGGTTTTCACCGAATCGCCCGTCGGTCGGCCGGCGCGAAGGCTGGACATAGGCGGTATTCCAGGGTTCCGGCCCGATCGCGCGGAGAAAGGTCGCCGGATGAAAAGTCCCCGCCCCCACTTCCTGATCCAAAGGCTGCAACAAGACGCAACCCTGCTCGGCCCAGTATTCCTGTAAAGCCAGAATCAATCCCTGAAATGTCGATACGTCGTAATTCGAACTCGCCACGGCACACTCACGATATGCAGTAAAAATGCCGCGATTATATCTTAAATTTTGGTTTGAAGCAGGGTTTGTGATGGGGATTTAAGACTGTCCGACTAAACGTTCCCTGGATTTTGCAGGAGTAATTTTTATAAAATTTGCGAAGAAATTTTCGAAAGATCGAGCACATTTGTTGAATCGATCAGGCGCCCAAATAAGCCTCTCTGATCCGGGCATTATTCGCTAATTCGAGACCTGTCCCGGCCAATACGACGCTGCCTGTCTCCAGCACATAAGCCCGATGCGCGATGCGCAACGCCATGTTTGCATTCTGCTCGACCAGCAGAATCGTGGTTCCGGTACGGTTGATGTCCTCGATGATGCGGAAGATTTCCTGAACCAGCCGAGGCGCCAGGCCCATCGAAGGTTCATCCAGCAGCAGAAGACGGCCTCGGCTCATTAACGCCCGGCCCACGGCCAGCATTTGCTGCTCGCCTCCCGAGAGGGTGCCGCCCGGCTGATGCCGGCGTTCCTTGAGCCGCGGAAAGAGCATAAAAACCCTGTCGTAATCGGCATCGATCTCGCCTTTGTCCTTGCGCTGCCATGTCGCCAGTTGAAGGTTCTCCTGCACGGTCAGGTTGCCGAAAATTCCCCGCCCTTCCGGAACGTGGGCAATACCGAGCCCTACGATCAAGTGCGCGGGGATCTGCCTGAGATTTCGCCCATCGAAAACGATAGAACCGGAAAAGGGAATGAGCCCGGAAATCGCCCGCAAAATCGAACTTTTACCCGCGCCGTTCGCGCCGATCAGGGTCACGATTTCGCCCTGACTGACAATGAACGACACCCCATGTAGAGCCCGGATGCCATCGTAGCGAACCTCCAGATCGCGCACTTCCAGTAGCGGCTTGTCATGCTGAGTTGCTGAATTGGTCATCCGCGCGGGAGCTCGCCCAAGTAAGCTTCCAGAACCTTCGGATGATTCTGGATCAATTTCGGCGGCCCTTCGGCCAACGTCACGCCAAAATCGAGCACCTTGATCCGCTCGCAGATGCCCATCACCAGCTTCATCTGATGCTCGATCAGCAGAATCGTCAGCTTAAAATCGCTGCGAATCCACAGGATCAAATCCATCAATTGATCGATTTCCCTGGGATTCATCCCGGCGGCCGGCTCGTCCAGCAAGAGCAGTGCAGGGGAAATCGCCAGCGCCCGGGCGATTTCAAGCCGGCGCTGCAGCCCGTAGGGCAGATTCCTGGCTTTTTCTCCGGCCAGATGCTCCAGCTTGAAGATCGCCAGCAGCTCGCGCGAATGCTCGATCACGCGCCGCTCTTCGCCCTGGAAACGCCCAAGGTGCAGCAAGGCCTCCCAGGGCGTGTAATTCACCTGCGAATAATGCGCGATCCGCACATTATCCAGGACCGACAAATCGCCGAATAACCGTATATTCTGGAAAGTGCGCCCGATGTGCAGCGCGGCGATCTGGTTCGGCGTCTTGCCCACCAGTTCGGTCCCTTTAAATTTGATACTGCCCACACTGGCCCGGTACACGCCGGTAATCAGATTGAACACGGTCGTTTTGCCTGCGCCGTTCGGCCCGATCACGCCGACCAGATCGCCCTCGTAGAGTTCCAGGTTGAAATCCTCGACCGCGCGCAGCCCGCCGAACTGATGCCCTACCCTAGCCGCGGTCAGAATCGCCATGCGCACCCTCTTCATAAAGTGTGTGACGATGGGCCTCTCTGTCCCGCCCGGGCACAAAGCCCCGGAACTCCCGCAGCCCCATAATGCCTCGCGGCCAGTAAAGCATCACCAGAATCAGCGCCAAGGGCATGATCACCATCCGCCAGACGCCCAGATGACTGATCAAGTGCTCGTTCAGGGGATTGAATACCGCGGCAGGCAGCCAGGATAACAGCGACGCCATTGTCGACGGCCGCAGCAACTCCAGCAGAACGGTGAAAAGCGTCGCGCCGAGGATGGAGCCCCCGATTGAAGCAATGCCGCCCAGATAGACCATGATGAGAATTTCGGTGGACTTGGCAATATCGAAAATACGGGGACTGATGAATTGCAGCAGATGTGCGAACAACGCGCCGGCGATGCCCGCGCAGAACGACGACAGCATGAAGGCGAAAAATTTCACTTGCCGGGTGTTCACGCTCATCAGATCGCTCGCGATTTCGTCCTCGCGGATCGACAGCACGCCGCGCCCGTAGTTGGAATAGACAAAATTTCGGACTAGCCAAACCAGCGCGACGACCCAGAAGAACACCCAAGGCAAGGTCGTCAGACGCATGATGCCGGAAATACCGCGCGGGCCGCCGATGAAGTCGATATTTTCGATCCCGGATTTGACGATCATCAGGAACGCCAGGGTAATGATGGCCAGATAGTCGCCTCGCACCCTGAAAGAAGGAATTGCCACGATCAAGCCCATCAATGCTGCCGCCAGCCCGCCGACCAGCACCGCACAGGGAAACAGCAGCGAAAATTCGGCCACGGGGAGTACCTTCATCGTCAATATGACCGAGGTATAGGCCCCTACCGCCATGAAACCGGCATGCGCCAGGGAAAACTCGCCCATGTAGCCATTCACCAGATTCAGGCTAACGGCGAGGATGATATTGATACCGACGTACATCAGGATCAACTGCACGTAAACGCTGAGCAGATGGTATTCCGGAATCAGGAAAGCCAGGACGAAGCCGACCGCGAGCAAAACGGGGACGAGCCAGCGCTGCTCCAGCAGCCTATTCCAATGTATGCTCAACTTGGCGATCATACTTTCTGGACTCGCGGCTTGCCCAAAATTCCGTAGGGCCGGACGATGATCAACAGCATCAGCAGCGTGAACGCGACGAAATCCCGGTAGGTCGACGGCAAAAAGGCCACCACCATGATCTCCACGCTGCCGAGAATGAATGCCCCCACCATCGCGCCGCGTATGTTGCCGATGCCGCCCACTACCGCGCAGATAAACGCCTTCCAGCCGACCAGTATCCCCATGTACGGATCGATCACCGGATAGGCCAGCGCGTACATCGAGCCTGCCGCCCCGGCAAGCCCGGCGCCGATCGCGAAGGTGATCGAGACGACCCAATCGACCGGGATGCCCATCAGCGGCACATAGGTCTTGTCCCACGAAATCGCGCGCATCGCCATGCCGATCGGGGTGCGATGCACGATATAGTCAAGCAATCCGATCAATATCAACGACAGGCTGATGATGACCAGTTGTATCGACGAGATCGAAAGACCGTACAGATTCCAGGTCACATTCCCCAATAACATCGGGATGTGCTTCGGATAGGGCGACAGCGCCAGGGTAAAGTTCTCCAGAAACAGCCCGACACCCAGAGCGGTGATGATCGCGGAGACACGCGGAGCCTGACGCAGGGGTTTATAAGCGAGCCGCTCGATGATCACACCCAACAGCGCGGTTCCCAGCATGGTCAGCAGCAAGGTCGGCGCAAAACTCAGGCCGAGTTGGGTAGATAAGAGAAAACAGAAAAACCCGCCGATCATGAACACGTCGCCGTGCGCGAAGTTGATCATGGTCAGGATACCGTAAACCATCGTGTAACCCAACGCGATCAACGCGTAAATTCCGCCTAACTGCAGGGCGTTTAAAGCCTGTTGCAGCCAGTAAACCAGAGCTTCGCTCAAAGCCCGGCCCCTTTCGGCGCTTGACTGACTCTGTGCCTCATGGCGCCGCGTTCATTACCCAGACAAACTTGTCGCCTTTCACCTGCATGATCACCGCGCTTTTGACCGGGTCGCCGGACCCGGGGGCAAACTTAATTACACCGGTCACGCCTTCATAATCGGTAACCGTGGCCATCGCCTCTTGGACCCTATTGCGGTCGAGCACGGGTGATTTTTTCAGCGCCGTAAACAACAATCCCATCGCATCATAGGTCAGTGCGGCGACATCGTCCGGCGTGCTGCCGTACTTACCCGCATAGATATCGATGAATTTTTTCGCGGTCGGCGTCGCGATATCGGTCGCGTAATGGTTTGCGAAATAATCGCCTTCCACCGCCCCGCCCGCCAGTTTGATCAGCTCCGGACTGCTCCAGGCGTCGGAACCGACCAACGGTTGTTTGATACCGGCGCGACGCGCTTGCTGGGCAATCAGGCCGACATCATTGTAATAGGCGGGCAGAAATACAATATCGGGGCCGGCGCTCTTGATCTTGGTCAGTTGCGCGGAGAAGTCGCGGTCACCGGTCGTGTAAGTTTCAAAAGCCACGATCTGACCGCCCAATTCCGTAAAGGTTTGACGGAACAGATCGGCCTGACTCTTGGGCGCCTCGGAAGCCACATCGTAAAACACGGCAGCTTTTTTTGCTCTTAGCTTTTCGGTGGCAAACCGGGCTAGTACCTTGCCTTCGAACGGGTCGGTATAACAGGCGCGGAACACATACGTCTTCGGTTTGCCGCTGCTCGAGTCCAGAGTCGTTTTGGGATTGGTGGACCAGGGCGTGATCAACAGCGTCTGGTTGGATTCGGCGATCTCTGCGGCGGGAATCGCGCCCAGACTGGCATTCGGACCGATGATCGCGATCACATTGTCCTGGCTGATCAGCTTGTTAGTGGCGGCTACGGATTGGTCCGGCCTGGAAGCGTTGTCCTCGATTACCAGCTCGACCGGATAAGTTTTACCGCTGATAGCGATGCCTCCGGCAGCATTGATCTCGCCGACCGCCAGCTCGGCGGCATTTTTGGAAGAAGCGCCGACCGCGGGCATATCGCCGGTCAATTCAACGATCAGCCCTACTTTGACGGTGTCCTGTTTGGTATTAGGTTCGCCGCAACCGGCCAACAGGAGGGTGATCATCACTGTCAGGAACAGGACAAGGAAGGTCGTCTTGGGCATCTGTCTTCTTACAAGGAAAGCACTTAAGGAAATTCAACAAGAGGAGCTTAATCGATTTTAAAGGTCCTCATACACTCTACCGTCCGTAATTTTCACCGGCTTTCGAGCTAAAGCTGAGTCGCTTTAGGCACCGTTTTACACTTTTTACCTCAAAATGGGAACAGAAAAAAAATAAAAATAATCCATTGAATCTGTTTGGGATCGCGCTGTTATTCTCTCTCCCTCGTTCATTTTCCCAGTTGGCACTATCGGCTACAGCCAACGGGTGAGGTTTCTCAGGCTCCTTAATACTTGACGATGCTTAGAGAAATGACCGGGTCAACCAAACTTTTCGGAAAAAATTCGTTGCGCGTCGACGCCTTGGTCGATTGCGATCTGCGTGGCCGCCGTCACCAGTACCGGGGGCCCGCATAAATAAATATCATACCCACCCGGATGATCCTGCAGATAATGCTGTAACGCATCGGCCGGCGTTCCTCTAAAACCGGACCAGCCGGACTCCGGTAGCCAAACGCACGGCGTCATCGTAAAGCCGGGCAATTGTTGCTGTACACGCTGCAATTCATCCAGATTGAACAACTCGCTTTCCCGGTTGACCCCGAACAGTAAATGAATGTTTCGGTCTTCGCCCCATTCGGCCAACTGGCGCAGAATCGATAGGAACGGCGCCAGGCCGGTACCTCCGGCAATAAAAATAGCCGGATTAAGGCTGTCGGCCTGCAACCCGAACGCGCCTTTGGGCCCGTACACGTTGAGTACCTGGCCGACTTGCGCCTGCTGGCTCAGATACGTGGAAAACCGGCCCTCCGGCTGCAGACGAATCAGAAACTCCATCTCGCCGCGCCAGTTGCTGGTGTTGGTCAGCGAATAGGCGCGGCGAATATCGGTATCAGGAATTTCCAGTTCCATGCATTGCCCCGGTTCGAACTCGACCGCGTTGTTTGCATGCTCGTCCTGCCAGCTTAATTTAAGCCGCACCGTCCTCTCCGCAACCGCATCCAATCCGGTAATAACGGCCTGACGCGCTCTCTGTTGACCAAACTGGATGTGGGCATGATCGTAGGAGGCCTTAATATGCAGGTCGCTTCGCGGGTACGTTCTGCACAGCAGCACGTCGCGCCGCGAAGCGGCTTCTTCGGATAATACGCTGGTATTATGACTGCCCAGCGCGTATTCGCCTTCGGTGCAGTGCCCCAGACAGGCGCCGCAGCCCCCATCCCTGCAAAGTGAGGGCAAGAGGATCGACGCCTCTTCGCCGGCGCTAATCACATCGTCGCCCTCTGCACAGGTAAACACCAATTCATGCCCGTCACGGGTGGTCAGTTTAATTTGATGGTCGGACATAATCGCTCCTTTTTAGCCGGTTGATCAGGCTGCGGTTTTCATCGCATCGCGGATATCTTCGGCGGCGGTTCCGGTCGCTTTCAAATCGAACGCCTCGCCAAGTCTGGCCAGTAATGCCGGAGTTAAAAAGGCCGGCAGCGTCGGCCCCAGCCGAATGCCGCGTATGCCGAGCGACAGCAAGGTCAAAAGCACCGCCACGGCTTTCTGTTCGAACCAGGAAATCATTAGCGACAACGGCAAATCGTTCACGCCGCAGTCGAAAGCTTTCGCCAGCGCCGAGGCAACTTGAATCGCCGAGTACGCATCGTTGCACTGTCCCATGTCAAGCAGGCGCGGAATTCCGCCGATATTGCCGAAGTCGTGCGTATTGAAGCGGTATTTGCCGCAGCCCAAAGTCAGAATTACCGTTTCGTCGGGGGCCTGTTCGGCCACTTCGGTAAAATAATTGCGGCCAGGGGCCGCGCCGTCGCAGCCGCCGATCAGAAAGAAGTGCTGAATCGCGCCGGTTTTCACCGCATCGATCACCTTGTCCGCCACGCTCATCACGGTATCGCGGCCGAAGCCGACCGTAATCAACTGCTCCGGCGCATCTTCGGTATAGCCCGGCAGGGCCAGCGCCGCTTCGATCAGCGGCGAAAAGTCGCGGTTGGCGATATGCCTTACACCCGGCCAGCCGACCGGGCCGGCGGTGAAAATCCGGTGCCGATAGGCATTGGCGGGCTCCACCAGACAATTGGAGGTCATCAAAATGGGACCTGGAAACTGGGCGAATTCGTGATGCTGGTTTTGCCAGGCCGTCCCGTAATTACCGGCCAGGTGCGGATAGGCTTTCAGCTTGGGATAGGCATGCGCCGGCAGCATTTCGCCATGCGTGTAGATATTGATGCCCAAGCCCTGGGTTTGTTCGAGCAGCTGCGCCAGATCATGCAGGTCGTGCCCGCTGACCAGAATCGCCTTACCTTTGACCGGCGCAATATTCACCGTGCCGATTTGCTGGGCGCCGAAAGTGCCGGTATTGGCCGCATCCAGTATTTCCATGACTTTATAGTTCAATTGGCCGATGCGTAAGGCCCAGCCCAGCAATTCATCGGGATCGACGGGATGTGTCGCCAGATAATCCAGCGCGTCTTCAAAGCCGGCGTAAATTTCATCGTCGCGATAGCCGAGCATCAAGGCATGATAGGCATAGGCCGCGGCGCCTTTGATGCCGTAGAGCAGCATCGCACGCAAACCAATGATGTCCTCGCCCAGTTGCTGGAGTTCCAGATTGATTGCCGCCTCTTTCGCCTGGATCAGAAGTCCCGGCAGGGTGCCGGCAGGCTGCCATTGTGCAGAGCCGGAAAAACTTTCCATGTCAGCGCCGCGCTGCAGAGCGAGTGTTTCGTATTCCGCTTTGAGCCGATCCCGCCATTGCGCTGTTTCCTTGATAAATTGGACGAACCGGCTGGCATTGAAATTGACATTGGTCAGCGTGGTAAACAACGAATACAGCATAAACTCATCGGCCTTGGTTTGATTCTCGCCGAGTTGCCGCAGACGTTTGGCATATTGCGCAACGCCCTGCAAGCCGTAGATCATCAAATCCTGCAAATCCGCGGTCGTTTCGTCTTTACCGCAAACGCCTTTGACTTCGTGGCAACCGTCGCCTGCGCTTGAACGGGTGGTTTGTTCGCATTGATAACAAAACATAGTGTCTCCTTTATAGGTAGTACGGGTGACTTTAAGTGCTTGTCAGCGTACGCCCTTACCGCTACAGTGTCCTTGACTTAAATCAAGCGGGATTTTTTTATGCCGATCGACAAACGGGAAGCCTTTCGCCAGCACTACCTCTTTGCCATTCTGGATGATGCGCAGCTCGACCGTGTACTGTCGGGCGTGCAGGGTTTAAGCCTGGAGGAGAACGAACATCTGTTTCATGCCGGCGATCAGGCGGGTTATTTTTACCTGCTGCGAATCGGGCAGGTTCAGCTTTATCGACTGTCGCCCGCCGGCGAGGAAAAAGTGATCGAGATCATCCAGCCCGGTCAAACGTTCGCCGAAGCGGTGATGTTTTTGCAAACCACCACCTATCCGGTTAGCGCCAAAGCCATCGTGCAGAGTAAGTTATGGAGGATCGATATGACGGTATTCCTGGGCATGCTGCAGGAGTCCAATGAACTGTGCCTCCGCATGCTGGGCAGCATGAGCCGGCGTTTACACGGTGCCATCCAGGATATCGACCAGTTGACACTGCAAAATGGCAGCATGCGGGTGATTCAATTGCTGCTGCATTCGGCGCCCGACAGCTCCACTCATCGTTACAGTCTGGAGTGGGAAACCCCTAAGCAAATTCTAGCGTCCCGGCTGTCGGTGCGACCGGAGACTTTTTCCCGTATCCTGCAGCGCTTAAGCCGACAAGGACTGATTGCGGTCCATGGAAAAACAATTGAAGTACTGAATGCAAAAGCGCTGCGGCACGAACTGGATTTGATGGATTAAACCATTCGATGAATAAGCCGCCTGCCAATGCCCATTTGTCGGCCAGCCATGCATCAGATCAAGTCAATTTCACAGGTGGCTTATTCACGCAGGCGCTAAATCTTGAAATGTACCGGTAAGTTAAGCTACAAACGCCGCCAGCCTCCACCGAGCGCCTTGTACAGTAATACCGAGGCGGTCAGCACATCCACATGCGCCAGCACCTCGCTCTCCTGCGCGATCAACAGGCTGCGCTGCACGTTCAGCAGTGTCTGGTAATCGGTCGCGCCGGCCAGATAGCGTTCCTTTCCCAGCTCGTAAGCCTGCCGCGCGCTGTCGACCGACAGCCGCAATTCCTCGCGGCGGCGCGCGGCCTGGCTGCCGAGCGCAAGCGCGTCTTCGACTTCGCGGTAGGCGGTCAGCAGGGTTTGCCGGTAAATCTCGACCAGTTCGTTGCGGCGGGCCTTGGTGCGTTCGAGTTCGCCTTCAAGACGGCCGCCCTGAAAAATCGGCTGGCTCAAGGTTGCCGCTGCCACGACCGCAATGCCGGCCGGCTGCGACATCATCGCGGCGGTAAAAATGTTGTCTGCGTTGAGCTCAAGCTTCGGATAGAATGCCGCACGCGCGACGCCGATGTCCGCATTCGCGGCAATCAGTTCGGCTTCGACGCTCCGGACATCGGGCCGGTCCTCAAACAAGGCGGCAGGCCGGGCCGGGTCGGCGTTAGGGATTTTAATTAATTGCAGGCTTTTTCCCTGCGGGTTGAACTGTTGCGGAGGACGACCGAGCAGCACCGCGAGCGCGTTCTCGGCCTGCGCGATATCCTGACTGAGACGGGCCACCTGCGCGGCGGCGTTCGCACGTTCGGTCTGCTGCTGTGCAACATCCAGCGCGGTCGCGGCGCCCGCCTCGAAACGCGCTTGAATGATCTCCAGCACGTCGCTGATGTTCTTGAGGTTCTCCTCCGCGATCAGTCTTCGATCCCTGAGCCCGAGCAGCGTGAAATAGGATTGTGCGACGTCGCCCATCACGGTCAGCCGCAACGCGTCGAGCGAGAAACGGGCATTGTCCACCAGAGCCCGGGCGCTGTCGCGGCCGGCCCGCAGCCTGCCCCACAAATCGACTTCGTAGGAGATATTCCACTGGCCTTCCCAGATGCTCCGGCCGCCGCTGGAGCGAAAGCCGTTACTGGAACGGGAACTGCTGCTGGATCGGGAACCGTCACTGTAAGTATAACTCCCGCCGGCGCTGACCGCAGGCAACAGCGGTGCGCCGGCGATTTTCGCGAGCGCCCGAAATTGATCGATACGCTGGACCGCCGCGGTCAGGTCACGGTTAGCGGTTAGCGCTTCGGTCATCAACCGGTCGAGCTCGGTGCTGCCGAACAGTTTCCACCACTCCGGCGAAATCTGGGTTTCCGTGGTTTGCGATTTCGGCGCCCGATTTTTCCAGGCTTCGGGCGCGGTATCAACCGGACGCTTGTAGTCGGGCACCAGCGAACAGCCGGCAAGTACGAGGCATATGCCGAAAACTCCTCGGTTACTTCGCATCATTCCGCCGCCAGAGCCACGACCGGATCGAGCAAGGAAGCCTTGCGCGCCGGCAGAAAACCGAACAATATACCAGTACCGAACGCGCACGAGAAAGCCATGATGGCCGGCAACGGCGAAAAGATCACGGTCATGTCGAACATCGAAATGACCTTGCCGGCCCCGTAGCCGAGCAGAACCCCTAAAATGCCGCCCAGCGTACAGACCACCGCCGCTTCGGTGTTGAATTGCAGCAGGATGTCGCGGCGGCGCGCGCCGACCGCCATGCGTATTCCGATTTCCCGGGTACGTTCGGTCACGCTGACCAGCATGATATTCATCACGCCGATACCTCCGACCAGCAGAGAAATCGCCGCGACCGTGCCGAGCAGCACTTTCAGTGTATTCTGAGTCGCGGTCGCGGTTTCCAGAATCGACGCCATGTTGCGTATCCGGAAATCCTCAGTCTGGTGGCGCGACAGCAGCAGGTCCGAGATCGCATCCTCGGTCTCTTCAATCGCATCCACACTGCTGACGCGCACGGTAATCCCGTTCAGATAATTTTGCCCGAACAGGCGGATCAGACCGGTGCTGATCGGTACGAACACCGTATCGTCCTGGTCTCCGCCGAAACCGGACGCCCCTTTCGGCGACATGATGCCGATCACCTCGAACGGAATATTGCCGATCAGGATATAGCGACCCACGGGATCGAAGCCTTCGGGAAACAGAATCTGCGCGACGGTTTGGCCCAACACGACGACCGGAGCGTAACGGCGGATATCCCGCTCGCTGAAAAAATCGCCTTCCGCGACCGGCCAGTCGCGGACTCTGGGCAAGGCCGCGCCGACGCCCTGAATGCTGGTCGCATAGTCGATATTGCCGAAGCGCACCGTTTGCCGGCTGCTACGCTCGGCCAGCGCAACTTCGACATTCGGCAGTTCCTGGATCGCTTCCGCATCGTCGGGCGTCAGCGTGATCACGTCGCTGGCGCCGCGCAAGCCTGGCGCACCGGGGCGGATCGACAACAGATTGGTGCCCATCGATCTGATCTGATTCAACACGTCCTGCTGGCTGCCCTCGCCGACCGCCAGCATCGTGACGACTGCCGCGACGCCGATGATGATGCCGAGCAGCGTCAGCGCGGTCCGGAACAGGTTGACTCGCAGCGCGCGCAGGGCAGTTTTGACCGCTTCGCTGATGTCAGCGAGGATGCCCGCCTTGCCGCCGGGATCGATCGTCACGCCTGGATGCGTGGTATCTCGTCCTGACGGCGCTGAGTCTTCGGTGATTTTGCCGTCGCTGATAGTGATGACTCTTTCGGCATGCGCGGCAACGCCGGCATCGTGCGTAATCAGCAGAATCGTTCGTCCCGATTGGTGCAGTTCGCGGAGCAAGTCCATCACTTCCTGACCGCTGCGGCTGTCCAGCGCACCGGTCGGCTCATCGGCCAGCATGACGGGCGGATTGTTCATTAAAGCCCGGGCTATCGCGACCCGCTGCTGCTGTCCGCCGGACAATTGCGAGGGCCGGTGGTCGCAGCGGTCTCCGAGGCCCAGATCGGCAAGCAGTTTGCGCGCCCGCTCCAGGCGGTGCGGTTTATCTTCGCCGGCATACAGGGCCGGAATCTGGACGTTTTCTTCTGCGCTTTCCGAGCCGAGCAGATTGTAGCGCTGAAACACGAAACCGAAGGTAGCCCGGCGCAAGGCGGCCAGTTCGTCCGGATCGAACAGGGAAACGTCCCTGCCCGCCACCTGATAGGTGCCAGAAGTCGGCCGGTCGAGACAACCCAGTATATTCATCAATGTGGATTTTCCCGAACCCGACTGGCCGATGAGCGCAACAAACTCGCCCGGCCAGATTTTCAGTGATACGTCGTCCAGGGCCCGAATCAGATTGTCGCCGCTTTGGAACGTCCGGCAGATATGCTCGAGATTCAGTAACGGCTCGATTTTTGCGAGACTTGCGCTCATAAACGCGGCATGCTCGGCGGTCTGTAAGTGTCCCTGCCCCGGTTGTTCTTGGCAGGAGCCAGCGTCAGTTTGACCCGGTCGCCGGCTGACAAACCGTCACGGATCTCCGCGAAACGGCGGTTCTGCAAACCGACATGAATCACCTTTTCACGCACCTGATTATCCGCATCGATCTCTTTGATCTGATAAGCCCTGCCCTTTTCGTTGTCCTGATCCGGCAAACGTTTACCCAATGCATTGACCGGGATCACCGGCACATGCTTGACTTCGCCTAAGACGAAGAAAACCTGTGCGCTCATGCCGCTCATCAGTTGTCCGTCCTCGTTATCCACATCGACCAATACGTTGTACAGCACCACATTATTCAGCACTTCCGGGGTCGGCAATATCTGCCGCACCACGCCCTGCCAGCGGCGCTGGTCCGATCCGAGCGTCGTAAAATAAACCGGCATGCCGGTCTTGATGCGCATGATGTCGGCTTCGGCGGTCTGCGAACGCACCGTCATTTTGTCGAGCTTGGCCAGTTGCATGATATTCGGAGTTTGCTGGTTCGCGTTCAGGGTTTGACCGGCACGGGCGGTTTGCTGCACGACTGTGCCATCCATTGGCGCGAAAATCTTGGTATAGCCCAGATTGGTACGGTCGCCTGAAAGCGTCGATTCAACTTGCTGTATTTGCGCCCTGATCGAATCGGCAATTGCCAGCGCGGCCTTGCTGTTGGATTCACTGTTTTGCAGGGTTTCCTGGCTAACCGCCTTGGTCGGGTACAATTTCTGATTGCGTACGTACTGGCGGTTCGCAAACAGGATTAACGCCTCTTGTTGGACCAGTTGCGCTTTCAAATTATTGATACTGGCTTCATCCGCCTGCACGCGGGCGGCATAGATGCGCGGATCGATTTGAGCCAGCTGCTGGCCGGTTTTGACTACATCGCCGATCTCGACAAACAGCTTCTGCAATTGGCCCGTGACCTGGGCGCCGATATCGACATATTCCTTCGGCTCCAGTTTGCCTTGCGCGGTTACATTTTCTTCGATATCTCCGTAGTCGATCTGTACGGTTGAATCTTTTAAAGATGCCTGAGTCGATTCGGCTTCCTTCTGAAAATAATAACGCAGCGCCGCGCCCGCGGTTATCAGCACAACCAACAGAGCGGCAAGCCAATATATTCTACCGCGAGAAAAAACTTGTATTGCCTGCATTAAAAAGGACTTAAAAGAAAATAAGAATCATTCGTATATAAAAGACGGCATTATAGCATAGCGGCGAACGCCTCAAGCGCCTTTTGCCTAGGAAGTCGGGGAATTTACAAATACACGGAGCCTAACACTCCCACTCAACATTGAGAAATTGTTAAATAATAACATGCGAAATTTAATCTCATATTTCCACGCGGTGGCTAGGGGCAGGTAAAACGCCTTTGCGAAATTTCCAGGTAGCGCTTCATAGCGCTTCCCCGTGAAAATTGACAAGGTAGGGAATGAATGAGGGCAGCGCCCTGAGCTATATAAATCGGACCTTGCTGCCCATTTTTACCTAGGGACTACCGGCAAGTCGAGGCGCCGAAGTCATCAGTTGCCCCCGCAATACTTAGTCTTTGATTACACCGCAGGCAATCCGCGCCTTGCCGCCGCCAAGCGGTTCGGGATCATCGGAGTAATTATCGCCGCCGGCATGGATGATCAGCGCACGGCCTTTCACATCTTCCAGTTTCAGACGCGGCGCCAGAATGCTGTAAGCGGATTTGCCGTCAGCGCCGACGACCAAACCCGGCAGATCGCCCAAATGGCCGTTACCCCATGGCTCGCCATGTTTTTTGGTTACTTTTGGATCGTAATGGCCGCCTGCTGCAAGCGCCGGGGTCAGCTTGCCATCCTTTTCCTTCGCTGCGCAGCTTGGGTTCTCGTGCACATGAAAGCCATGCACGCCGGCCGGCAGCCCTTCAAGATCCGGGGTAAAAACCAGGCCATACTGCGATTCACTGATTCTGACGCTACCGATCGCTTTGACCTCGCCCTGTTCGTTGACGGTATTTACCGGAACCGAGACCTCAGCCGCTCCCGCATAACCGATCGATGAAACGAATACCGCGATAGCATAGGGAAATTTCATTTAACGCTCCGATTGAAGATAGGGATCAAAATACTTCCTCCATAGTAAAACCCGCGACAAGGTAAATCAACTCAAAAGCATCGGTTATTTTCCACCATCGCTTTTTCCATTTAGAGGTTTTTATCCACTGTTCGTAGGCCTCTTCATTCTTGACATTATGAATGAAGGACTTGAATGATAAGGACTATTATAGCTGGCCTACATTTTGCTAAATTTCAAAAGTTTCTACTTGAAAAAGCCGTAATATCCGGCGCTATATTGTATTTCCGCTGCCAGAAAAGGCAGGGGGTTTTTTGAATTTAAGGAATATCCGATATGAGTAAAATAACCATGAATCACATGGGGTTAATGGCTGTCATTTTAAGTTCGATGAGTCTTGCCTCGTCCCCCGCCGCGGCGGACGACTTGCTGCAGGATGCCGGCAGTTGGCTGCAAATCGTCGGCGAAGGCAGTTTGAAGGTTGTGGATCCGAGCCTCGAAAAAGGGCGCATCTGGCTGGAAGGGCAGTCGCGTTTCGATGACAACTGGGATCACTGGTATCAGGGCATGGTCCGCGCGGCAGTGGGCTATTCGCTGAGCGATCGGGCAACGATCTGGGCGGGTTACACCTGGCTGCCCACTCAAAACGTCGGCAAGGATTATGTATCCCAGCAGGATGTATGGCCTGCGTTCCGTTATGTTTTACCGACCGATTTCGGCACCTTCATGTTCAGAACGATGATCGAAAGCAATTTTTTAAAGGGTGACGATGTCCGGTTCAGGCCGCGCCAGATGATTCGCTTCATGCACCCACTGGAATTCGAGCCGCGTTTGAGCCTGATTGCCTGGGACGAGTTTTTCATCCGCGCGAATTCAACCAAATTCGGCGGCCAGTCCGGGTTTGATCAGAACCGTGCATTTGCAGGGCTTGGATGGACTTTCAATAAAAACTTCCGTACCGAAGTGGGTTATCTGAATCAGTATCTGGATGACGCCACTCACACCGATAACACGATGCATCACCTGATTATGGGATCGCTGTATATCAACTTTTAATAGGCCACGTCAAACGGTTTCGTTCGCATCCACGACGCAAAACGCGGCCATATTGACAATTCGCCGAACCGTCGCGGCCGGCGTCAGGATGTGTACGGGCCGCGCGCAACCCAGCAACACGGGGCCGATCGCGATGCCGTTGCCGGACGCGGTCTTGAGCAGGTTATATGCGATATTGGCCGCATCGATGTTCGGCATCACTAACAGATTCGCGCTGCCTTTCAACTTTGTCTCCGGCATCATTTTTTTCAGCATCTCGTAATCGAGGGCCGTGTCGCCGTGTATCTCGCCTTCGATTTCCAGCTCCGGCGCCCGTTCCTGAATGATCGCAAAGGCTGCCCGCATCTTTCGCGCCGAATCGCTATCGCCGGTCCCGAGGTTCGAATGCGACAACAAGGCGACACGTGGAGTCAGACCGAAACGGCGCATTTGTTCGGCCGCCATCAGGGTGATTTCAGCGAGCTGGTCCGCATTCGGCTCTTGATTGATATGCGTATCGACCAGCAAAATCTGGCGATCGGGCAGGATAAGCCCGTTCATTGCCGCATAGACATTCGCGCCGGCACGCTTACCGATCACCTGATCGATATAACGCAGGTGTGAAACGGTCGTACCGAACAGACCGCAAATCATCCCGTCGGCATAGCCCTTATGCACCAGCATCGCGCCGATCAGGGTATGACGGCGCCGCATTTCGAGTTTCGCGTACTCCTCGCTGACCCCCTTGCGTACGGTCATCTCGAGATAGGACTTCCAGAAATCGCGGTAACGCTCGTCATATTCCGGATTCACGACCGTAAAATCGACACCCGGCCGGACACGTAACCCCAGTTTTTCAATGCGACGCTGCAACACCGCAGGCCGGCCGACGAGTGTGGGAGAGGCGATATTTTCATCGACGAGCATTTGCACAGCCTGCAGCACGCGCTCTTCCTCACCCTCCGCAAAAACGATGCGTTTTTTATCAGCGGCGGCATTTTTAGCGACTCGAAACACCGGCTTCATGAAGGTGCCGCTGTGATAAACAAACTGCTGCAACTTTTCTATATAAGCAGGAATATCCTGGATCGGCCGCGCCGCAACACCCGACTCCGCCGCCGCGACCGCGATCGCCGGCGCGATTTTGGTCATCAAGCGCGGATCGAAAGGCTTCGGAATAATATAGTTGGGTCCAAAAGACAATTCGCCGACCCCATAAATGTTGGCGACGACCTCCGATTGCTCCGCCTGGGCTAATTCCGCTATCGCATGCACTGTCGCAATCTCCATCGCCCGGGTAATGGTGGTCGCGCCACAGTCCAGCGCGCCGCGGAAAATATACGGAAAACACAAGGCGTTATTGACCTGATTCGGATAATCGGAACGGCCGGTCGCAACCACCGCATCATCGCGCACCGAGGCGATCTCTTCGGGCAGAATTTCAGGATTAGGATTCGCCAGCGCCAAAATCAACGGCCGTACCGCCATCATTTTAACCATTTCAGGCTTCAACACGCCGCCGGCCGAGAGCCCCAGAAAAATGTCCGCACCCGGAATCGCCTCAGCCAACGTTCGCGCTTCGGTCTCGCGAGCAAAACGCGCCTTGTTCGGATCCATCGCTTCGGAACGGCCGATATAAATAACGCCGAGGTGGTCGGTGACGAGGATATTCTCGATCGGAAATCCCAGATCGATCAATAGATCCAGACAGGCCAGCGCGGCAGCGCCGGCACCCGAAACGACCATTTTGCATTGGCTGAGTGTTTTACCAACAATCTTCAATCCGTTCAGGATCGCCGCACCGACGATGATCGCGGTACCGTGCTGATCGTCATGGAATACCGGTATATTCATCCGCTCGCGCAGCTTGCGCTCGATATAGAAACATTCGGGCGCCTTGATGTCTTCCAGATTGATGCCGCCGAAAGTCGGCTCGAGCGCTGCGATGATGTCGCAGAGCTTGTCCGGGTCCTGTTCGTCGATCTCGATGTCGAACACATCGATGCCGGCGAACTTCTTGAACAGCACCCCCTTCCCTTCCATCACCGGCTTGGCCGCGAGCGGACCGATATTGCCGAGGCCCAGCACCGCAGTACCGTTACTGATCACCGCGACCAGATTGCTGCGCGCGGTGTATTTGAAGACATTGCCGGGATCAAGCACGATTTCCTCGCAAGCCGCCGCCACCCCGGGCGAATAAGCCAGCGACAGATCGCGCTGATTGGCCAGAGGCTTGGTCGGCGTTACGCTGATCTTGCCGGGGGAGGGAAATTCGTGATACTCAAGCGCGGCTTCGCGCAGTTGCGTGCGAAGCTTGTCATTTGCATAATCTGAAGAGTTCATTACCGCCATCACTTTCTTGAGTTCCGGAACGGTTTTGATTCTACCAGACTTGCGGCTGCTGAATCGCGAAAATCCACGATTGAAGAGGCAATCGGCAGCACAGACTATCGAAAAACCGGAGGTGAAGTCAGATTCAATTCCCCGCCAACAAAATCTCCCGCACAGCCTGATATTCCCGCAAGCGTTCCATATCCTTTTCGGACGGATTGGGAATCCGGATCATATTCATATTGTCAGCCACATCCGCCAGTTTGACCGCTCGCGCGATCGGGTTTCGCACCGCGCGTCTGGCCGCTTCAATGCGGGATTCACCCGACTCCTTGGTCAAAGCGCGCACGGCTTCTATCACTTCCGGCGGAAAATTTTCATCGGCAAGGTCTTCGAATGAAATTCCGGTATCCTCAACTACATCATGCAGTATCGCCGCCAGGCGTTCATACGGAGAGTGAACCGCCAGCATGACACGGATCGGATGCAGAATATACGGTTCACCCGCCTTATCAAGCTGACCCGCATGGGCCTTTGCGGCAATTTCAATCGCTCTTTCTAAAGTGAACATAGTCTTTTAAACCCCTCCAGCTAATAAATTGTAATCCGGATTCAATCGCTCTTATAGACAGAATTTACGTGCAACGGTCCCATTCCTCTCCTCGAGGAGCGCCAAATACACACCGTCAGGCAATAAAAAAGGCTTAACAGGAATTCCCCCCGTTAAGCCTTTTTGAAACTGAGATTTCGATCTATCAGGCCGCCAGAACCGCCGTTCGCAATTTTTTCATCGCATTCTGCTCAAGCTGACGGATTCTTTCGGCTGAGACATTGTAACGCTCGGCCAATTCATGCAGTGTCGCTTTTTTGTCGGTCAACCAGCGGCTGGACAGAATATCCAGGCTTCGCTCGTCGAGTTCCGATAAAGCTCCGGACAACAAATCCTGCTCATGACCGGACCATTCCGCATTTTCCAGCAACACGGCCGGGTCGGCGCCATGCTGTTGCAGATAGTGGGTCGGTGCAACGTAGGCCTGTTCCTCATCGTCATCGGCCGGCAGGTCGAACGAAACATCGCGATTGCTCAGGCGCTGTTCCATTTCGTAAACTGTGCTGACTTCGACATCGAGATCGTCGGCAATTGCCCGGGCTTCATCGTTCGACAACCAGCCGATATCCTGCTTGGACTTGCGCAGGTTGAAGAACAGCTTTCGTTGTGCCTTAGTGGTCGCCACTTTGACGATGCCCCAATTTTTGATTACATATTCGTGAATCTCGGCCTTGATCCAGTGTACCGCGAACGAAACCAGACGTACGCCGACATCCGGATCGAAGCGTTTGACCGCCTTCATCAGGCCGATATTGCCTTCCTGGATAATGTCCGGCATCGACAGGCCGTAGCCGCTGTAACCCCGTGCGACATGCACAACAAAGCGCAAATTGGTCATCACCAGTTGCCGTGCGGCTTCCAGATCGCCGTAATCCCTAAACCTTATCGCCAATTCGCGTTCCTGTTCGGACGTCAATCTGGGCATTTGCCGGACCAGATTCAGATAGGCATCGATAGTACCGGCGGATAAATTAACAGGTAAGGTTAATGCATAACTCATGATGTGATGTACCTCAGGTAGTCAACTTGATTTAATTCTAGCACTCTGGATATCCGAGTGCTAATAATTTTACAAGTTCAACCTTACTCGGGGCGCAACTGCCGAAGTTGATAGACGAGAACCCCCCAGGAGCCGATTACACCCAGGCTGGAAGACAATAAAATCAGATCAAGCGATTCGCTGTAGCTGAGAAAACGCAGGTGGAAGCTGCCTTCATAAAGCAGTGACAAATTTTCGACTGAGCGCCATAACAGCAGCATGATCAGGGTCACGATGAACCAGGCCGCCACACCGGACAGAAAACCAATCCAGAAGCCGCCGTATAAAAAAGGCCTTTGAATAAAACGGTTAGTCGCCCCGACCAGTTTCGCGATCACGACTTCCTCGCGGCGGTTATGCAATTCCAGACGGATCGTATTGCCGGTGATGAACAACACGCCGAGCCCGAGCAGGATGCTGATGCTTTTGGTAGCCTGTTCCGCCAGCTGAATGATCGATTGCATCCGTTCGAGCCACTGCATGTCCATCTGCGCCTCGTCCACTTCGGGGTATTGCTGCAACGCTCGCTGGAGTTTTTTTAACGCTTCGGTATTCGATTGCGTTGCCGCAGGTAAAACTTCGAGCACAACCGGTAACGGATTGCCTTCGAGCGCATCGAGTGCAGTATCCAGACCGCTGTTGGCCTTGAATTCGGCCAGCGCCTGCTCCTTGCCGATCAGTTTGATTCCGGCGATTTCGGGATTTTTTTTGATCTTTTCGACCAGCTTACGGGCTTCGGATTCGGTCACCGTATCTTTCAGAAACAGCGAGATTTGGTTGCTCGACTCAATCGTGCCGGTCAATTGCTCGAGATTTGCGACCAGGAGGTAAAAACAGGCGGCCAAAGCGATCGAAATAGCCAGCACGCCGATCGTCAAAGCTGTCGTGAACGGCTTATCAACAAGACGGCCCAGACTCGAAAACAGCGCATGCGCATGCAGATCACGATAGGCATGCAGCTTGTCGAAAAAATCGCCACCGGCAATCTTGTTGTGGGGAACTTCCTGGCGGGGCTGCGGTTTAACGGCGCGTTTCATTGTTTATCCTGCAATCAGCCGGCCATGGTCGAGCGTCAGCACGCGCCGGTCCATTTTGTTGATCAAAGCAATATCGTGAGAGGCGATCAATACGGTAACTCCTACCTGTTGAAACCGGGTAAACAAGGTCATAATTTCGGCGGCCAGCTCGGGGTCCAGATTGCCGGTCGGCTCGTCGGCTACGATGATCGGCGGCTTGTTCACCACCGCCCTGGCGATCCCGACACGCTGCTGCTCGCCGCCGGACAGGGTTAACGGGTGTTTTTTTTCCTTGCCCAACAGCCCGACTTTGTCCAAAGCCGCCCTGACTTTCCGGGAAATTTCATGATGCCCGTAACCGGCCACCGCAAGCGGCAACGCCACATTATCGAAAACGGTGCGATCCTGCAGCAGTTTGAAATCCTGAAAAATCAGGCCCATTTTGCGGCGCAAAAATGGAATCTGATGGTCCTGCGCATGGCTGACATTGTGTCCGTCCAAATAGATCTGCCCGCGACTGGCGCGCTCGATCAGCGCGATCAGCTTGAACAGCGTGCTTTTTCCGGCGCCGGAATGGCCGGTCAGAAATGCCATTTCGCCGTGTTCGAGATGGAAACTGATGCTGTTCAGCACGTCGCCGGCCTCTGAATAGCGTTTGCTAACATTTTCAAACTTTAACATGACAGCCTTCAATCCCTGGCGAACAGCGCCTCGACAAAAGCGTCGGCATGAAAATCCTGCAAATCGTCTATTCCTTCACCGACGCCGATAAAGCGGATCGGTATACCGATTTGTTTGGCCAGCGCAAAGATCATCCCGCCCTTCGCGGTGCCGTCGAGCTTGGTCAGCACCAGGCCGGTCAGCGCAACCGCATCGTTGAACTGCTTCGCTTGCGACAACGCATTCTGGCCGGTGCCGGCATCGATCACCAAGAGCACTTCGTGCGGCGCGGTTTCATCGAGCTTGCCCATAATCCGTTTGACTTTCTTCAACTCGTCCATCAAATGGGATTTGGTATGCAGGCGGCCGGCGGTATCGGCGATCAGCACATCGATGCCTTTCGCCTTGGCCGACTGCACGCCGTCATAGATCACCGAAGCAGAATCGGCGCCGGTATGCTGGGCAACCACATGAATGTTGTTGCGTTCGCCCCAGGTTTGGAGCTGCTCTACCGCCGCCGCCCGGAACGTATCCCCTGCCGCCAGCATCACGCTGTGTCCTTGCGCCTGCAGGCGTTTGGCCAGCTTGCCGATCGTCGTGGTTTTACCAACCCCGTTCACGCCGACCACCAGAATCACGAATGGATTATCCTGCTTCGGAATCTGCAGCGGTTCGCTGCAAGGTTCCAGTATCTTCAACAGTTCCTGTTTCACCGCGGCAGTCAACATCTCCGGATCGCGCAACTGATGGCGCTCGAGGCTTTGGGTCAGATGGTTGATAATCTTCGTCGTCGCATCGATGCCAATGTCGGCCATTAATAAAGTCGCTTCGATGTCCTCGAGCAGATCGTCGCTGACGGCTTTTTGGCCGAGCGTCAGGCTGGCGAGCGCGTCGCCGAGCCCGGACCGGGTCCGTTTCAACTGCGATTTCAGGCGCAGGTAAAGCGATTCAGGCGCAGGTTCGACATAAACTTCTTCAACGGGTTTTTCGACCGTTACCGGAACCTTGGGAATTTCCTTCACTTCCGGCAGCGGACGCAGGCGTTCGGCCGGAATTTCAGCTTCTTTCAAGCCGTAACGGCCGTAGAAACTGATCGAAATCAGCGGCATCATCATCAGCGCCGCAAATGCATTGTGCAATAACGCAGCCCACAGCGGCGCGGTCAATTTGACGATCGCGATGCCGAAACCGATCTGGGCGATCAGCAAAATGCACAACTTCAATCCGGCGCGTCTGACCGGCTTCGGATTTCTAGCCGAGGTCGCCAGCAACAGCACGAGACTCAGTACTACGAAACTGACCAGCGCGAAAACCCGGTGCAGCCAGTGCGCCGCGACTTGCGCATCCGGCGGCAGGATGGCGGCATTACTTATCGTCAGACCGTTCAGCAGATTCATTGCGCTGTTGAAATCGGCCGCATCGGGCAGCCATTGCCCGTTACATAACGGAAAGTCAACGCCGCACGCCAACGCCGCCAGATTGGTACTGGTCCAGCCGCCGAGCAGGGTTTGCAGCAATACGACCACCATCGCAAAGCGTGCGAGCCATACCGGTCCCTGGGGGACCGAAAGACGCAGCAGATCCGGTTTCGCACGCAAATACAGGCCGAACAGCAGCCAGAATGTAAGCATCCCGAGCAACAGGTGCGCGGTTACGACCAGCGGCATTGCCTGTAATTTGACGGCCCACATGCCCAGCACGGCTTGAAGGCCTACCAGGACCAGTAATATGAAGCTACCGCTCACGGCGGTCAGGCGGCGCGTTTTGACCCAAGGGGATAAAATCGAGAGCAGCAGAACCACCAGGCCGAGAACTGCGGCTAAATACCGGTGTGTCATTTGCTTCCAGGCCTTCACATAGTCCAAAGGATGTTCAGGAAAAGCCTGATCCGCTTCGGCTTTAAAATCCGGCGTATCGGCAATCACGGCCTTGCCGTAGCAACCGGGCCAATCCGGACAGCCGAGGCCGGCATCCGACAAACGCACATAAGCGCCGAAAACGATCACGATCAGCGCCAGGAAGACGCCGAAAAGAGCAATTTTTCTATACATGGTAATTCCTAACCAATCTGCGAGATTTTTAAGAGATGCGTCAAATCGCTTTTGACTTTATAAGGGTCGAATCCGGGTTCGTATTGCATCATCAGATTACGCAATGGGTCCATCAATAACAGCGTGCCGTCGGGGAAGCCGCCGGGTTTGATTCCGTTGAGTTTGTTAATTAAAGAAGGGCTCGGCTTGATACGCAACAATGCTTTCTCGTCCCTCCACCAGGCCTCGGCAAGGTTAGGATCGGGATTGTCGAGCAACAGGGCGACGCGCCGAGTTCTCGGCAGATCCTTGTTCAACATTAGTTGTATCTGCCTGGTCTTATGCAGCGCATCCAGACATACCGCGTTGCAGTCCTGATGCGGAATCACGTTCACAATCAGCCAGTGCGCGCTCAGTTCGTGAATATTCTCGCGGCTGAACGTATCAAACCCGGCCACTTCGGCAGCTTCGGTCATCACCGGCGGCACGATCAGCCGGCCGTAATTGGTCTGGCCTTGCAATAACTCTGGTTTTGCCTTGAAAAGCAATGCCAGCAGGAACGGCAGCAGGGCCATTGCGAACAAGGCCAGGATGATCAGACGATTTTTTTTCTGTTGAGCATTCATTTTTTTATTTCAAACGGCTGAACCAGACGAACAGCAGGGCCAGCGCAACTGCGAGACCAAACCATTGCATTGCGTAAGCGACATGTTGTTCCGGCGGCATCACCTTGGTTTCGCGCCACTCGCGGCGATAACCCTCCGGAGCCTGTCTGTCGAGTTCTAACATAAAGGGAAACACAGGATAATCGAGTCTTGCGGACAAAATTGCACTGTCCGCGACCTGGACGACGGCCGGCCAGCCTGCGGTCGGCTGATCGGCGCCGGCAAGCTTGATGCCGACACTCGGAAAATGATTGATCCGCCCGCCCACCTGCGTCTGATTTTCTTGCAGGGCAATATCCGGCAATATCTTCCGGTCCTGATTGGCCTGAATCCAGCCCCGATTCACCAGAACGGCCTTATGGCCTTCATTCAGTATGAACGGCGTCAGCACAAAATAGCCGGACCTGCCTTCGGCAACCTGATTATCGATCAAAATTTGATGAGCGCTGTCATAATGCCCGAACGCGACCGCCCGCTTATAGCGCAAACCGTCGTTGTCTTCCGGTGTCGTGGCGGTCAACTGAATCGCAGGTGCGTCCATACCCTGCTTCTGCCGCTCGAGGAAAGCGCGTTTTTGTTCAGCCCGGTCCAGTTGCCAAAAACCCAGGACAATCAATACCGGCAGAATGCATAACACGACCAGTGTAGGGATTTTTTCAAATTTCATCGATTTGAGTTTGCCACTTTACAGTGTTTTCTCTCTGTATGGCAGAGGAACAATAAATTTGCAATTCTGCTGACAAAGGGATAATTTTCATTTTTCATACATTTCAGCATTCAGCTCCCTGCGCAACTCTACCCATGATAATCAAAACCATCGTCATCATCGCTTTCATTCTGATCATTATAAGTCTCGGTTCGGCGCTTTTACACGTCGTCAAACACAAAAGCGACGAAGACTCGAAAAAAACGGTCAGAGCGCTGACTTTTCGGATTACGCTGTCGCTTGTATTGTTCGCATTTGTTTACGTGATGATCGCGACCGGCCTGTACACCCCGCACGGCATCGGCGTCAGAATGCATGCATCGAAACCGACCGCTCCTGCGGCTCCGGCGCCGTAAAACACGCCGGCCACGAATTGACAAAAAAAAAGCGTTGCCTAAACGGCAACGCTTTCGATCGATTAAAAGCCCAAATTACAACAGATAAACGAACACGAACAGGCCCAGCCAGACCACGTCAACAAAGTGCCAATACCAGGCGGCAGCCTCGAACGCAAAATGGTTTTCCGGCTTGAAATGGCCTCTCCAGCTGCGGAACAAGACGGTGCTCAATATGATCGCACCGACGCAGACATGAAAGCCGTGGAAACCGGTCAGCATGAAGAAGGTCGAGCCGTAAATGCCGGTGCCGAGCGTCAGACCCATTTCGGTATAGGCTTCATGGTATTCGTAAGCCTGAAAGCCGACGAACGCAAAGCCCAGTACGACGGTGGCAATCAGGCCTTGAATCAACTGGTCGCGTTTTTGCGCCAGCAAGCCATGATGCGCCCAGGTGACGGTCACGCCGCTGCTCAATAGGATCAAGGTATTCAAGAAAGCCAGCCCCCAAGCGCCCATCGGTTCGAACTCGCCGTCCGGAGTCGGCTTGCCGCCGAGCAGATGCTCAGGACCATTGGTCGGCCACACCGCCTCAAAGCCCTGGTGCAACATCTCCCCCGTAACCCCTTCGGCCAGCCACGGCACCGACAAATTCCGGGTATACCAGAGCGTGCCGAAGAATACCGAGAAAAACATCACTTCGGAAAAAATGAACCACATCATGCCCATCCGGTAGGAAATACCGACCTGGGTATTGTACATGCCGTATTCGCTTTCCAGCGATTGCAGGGTAAACCAGCCGGCCAGCATGAAAATAAAAACCAGAAGGCCCAAAACCATCATACCCGGACCTATCGAGGAACCGTTCAGAAAATTCGCAAACCCCGCCAGCATGATAACCAGCCCCCCCGTGCCTATTATCGGCCAGGTCGCTTTATGCGGAATATAATAAGCATTGTGTGTGGACATAATGTTCCCCTTTATTGTTTCTGTGCTTTTTCAGTATTGTCAAAAAATGTATAAGCCAGCGTAATCGTTTTGTGCTCCGGCGAGATTTTTGGATCGACGACGAAACGTACCGGCATCGTCTTGCCTTCCCTCGGCTTAAATTTCTGTTCGGTAAAACAGAAGCACTCGGTCTTCTTGAAATATTCGGCGGCAAGGCCTGGCGTAACACTCGGTATCGCCTGCGCAACCATCGGCTTGTCGGTCTTGTTTTGCGCATAAAAATTCACCGTATAAAACTGTCCCGGATGAATTTTTAATTTCGGCGTTTCTGCACGAAACTCCATCGGCGCCGACTCATTCAGTGCAGTCACGAATTCGACGGTCAACTCTCGGCTCTGGTCGACCTGATAGCCGGTTTCCTTCGCAGCCGTATTCTCGACTTTGCCGTTAAGGCCGGTTACCTTGCACAACACATCGTACAGTGGCACCAGCGCGAAGCCGAAGCCGAACATAAGTACTGTCACCAGCAACAAAGTGCGCACCAGTCTGGCGTTTTTTCGCTGCAACTCATCAGTCATTGGGAGATGGCTTTCAGTACAGCAAAGACATAAATCACGACAGCAATTGCTACCAATATCAATGCCGTCAAAATATTTTTCTGTTTGATATTCATCTCAATAAACCGATACGCTGCCAAAGACAGCGTATCCCAGGTTCAACTACAAATTACCGGTGCCTCAGGAATGCTCACTTGGAACAGTTTCCGGCGGTGTCGTGAAAGTATGATAAGGGGGCGGGGAGGGCAGGGTCCATTCGAGGCTATGTTTATGCGCATCTTCCCAAACTTCGTCGGTGACTTTTTCACCGGTGCCGCCGCGGATCGTATCGATCACGATATACAGGAACAGCAATTGGCTGACTCCGAAAATGAAGCCGCCGATACTTGAAACCATGTTCCAGTCGGCGAACTGTACCGCATAATCGGGAATACGGCGCGGCATGCCGGCTAATCCCAGGAAATGCTGCGGGAAAAACAGAATGTTGACCGAAATCGCCGACAGCCAGAAATGCAGCTTGCCGATTTTTTCGTTATACATGTGCCCGGTCCATTTCGGCAACCAGAAATAACCGGCCGCCATCAGAATAAATACCGAAGCCGGCACCAGGGTGTAATGAAAATGCGCTACGATGAAATAGGTGTCGTGATATTGGAAATCGGCAGGTGCAACTGCCATCATAAGACCGGTAAAACCGCCCATCGTGAACAGCACCACGAATGCAATCGAGAACAGCATCGGCGTCTCAAACGTCATCGAACCTTTCCACATCGTCGCGGTCCAGTTGAATACTTTTACGCCGGTCGGAATCGCAATCAGCATCGTCGCATACATGAAGTACAGTTCGCCTGCCATCGGCATCCCGACCAGGAACATATGGTGAGCCCAGACGATGAATGACAGAAACGCGATCGACGCGGTCGCGTAAACCATTGAGCTGTAACCGAACAGCGGTTTACGGGCAAAAACCGGAATGATCGTCGAAGCGACACCGAAGGTCGGCAGAATCATCACGTAAACTTCCGGGTGGCCGAAGAACCAGAAAATGTGCTGGTACAAGACCGGATCACCGCCGCCCGCCGCATCGAAAAAGCTGGTATCGAAGAAACGGTCGGTCAACAGCATCGTTACCGCGCCGGCAAATACCGGCATGATTGCGATCAACAAAAACGCAGTGATCAGCCAGGTCCAGACGAACAACGGCATTTTCATCAGCGTCATCGCCGGGGCACGCATATTGAAGATCGTCGCGATAATGTTGATCGCGCCCATGATCGACGAGATACCGAGCAAATGCACCGAGAAAATCGCAAACGGCAAAGCGGCGCCGGTTTGCAACACTAGCGGTGGATACAAAGTCCAGCCGGCCGCAGGGGCACCCCCTTCCATTAACAGCGTGCTGGCGAGTAATAACACACCGGCGACCAACATCCAGAAGCTCATGTTGTTCATCCGAGGCAGCGCCATATCCGGAGCGCCGATCATCATCGGAATCATCCAGTTCGCCAGCCCCACGAAAGCCGGCATCACTGCACCGAACACCATGACCAGGGCATGCATCGTGGTCATCGAATTGAAGAACTGCGGATTAACGAACTGCATACCCGGTTCGAACAGTTCGGCGCGAATCACCATTGCCATCGCGCCGCCGACAAAAAACATCGCGAGCGCAAAAACAAGATACAGCGTACCGATATCCTTATGGTTGGTCGTAATGATCCAGCGAAGCCATCCCTTCATCGGGCCGTGGTCATCGTGATGATCATCGTGGGAATGATCATGGGGTGCTATGACAGCGGACATAATTGTTATACCTCAAAAAGTGTAAAAAAAATTAGCCATGGGTCCTATTGCCGTTCATCTGCTTATTGCAGCGCCTCGATTTCCGCAGGCGTGATCATATCGTTTACCGAGTTACCCAGTGCATTACGGGTATAGGTAACGACAGCGGCAAATTCCTCAGGACTCAACGAACTGCCAAAAGCCGGCATCATGCCCTTGCCTGTCTTCATCAATTTGACCTGCTCATTGATCGGGCCTGTAACCACATCGCTGCCCGTCAATGCAGGGAAAGTGGGCGGCAAACCCTGTCCGCCGGCCTGATGGCAGGAGACGCAATGGCTTTCATACACAGTCTTGCCTTTCGCAATCAAAGACTCTTTCGATAAAGGTGCGTTTTTATCGGCCTTTGCCTCTTCGGTCGTAGCTTTTGCGGGAGCAGCGGCTTCCTCATTTTCGTCTTCATCTTCGTCCGATTCGGAAACGGCGGCCGCACCTTCCGGCAACAGCGCCTGAATCGCTTTCGGCTGGATTTCATCGCCGACCGAATTGCCTAATGCATTCCGGGTATAAGTAATAACCTCTGCCAATTCGTCGGCTTTCAACATTTTGCCGAATGCGGGCATTGCGCCTTTACCGTTCAGTACGATTTCAGCCTGTTTGTTGATGTCGCCTGTCACGACCGGGCTGCCTTTCAGAGCAGGGAATGCGCCGGGAACACCTTCACCGTTTGGCAAGTGACAGGTCGCGCAGTTTTTCTCGTACACGCCTTGACCCGCTGAAACCAGTTGGTCGTGGGTCATATCGCTCAAGTCAGGCCCTTTAGCGGCTTCTTCCTTGGCTTTCTTGACCCATGCGTCGTAGTCGGGCTGATCCATCGCGATCACCACGATCGGCATGAAGCCGTGATCCTTGCCGCACAATTCGGTACATTGGCCGCGATATGTGCCCGCCTGATCGACCTGAGTCCAGGCTTCATTGACAAAACCCGGATTCGCGTCTTTTTTCCAGCCCAAATCCGGCACCCACCAGGAGTGAATCACGTCGGCCGCAGTAAACAGGAAACGGATCTTCTTTTTGGTCGGGATTACCAACGGCTTATCGACGTTCAACAAATAATTCGGCACGGTACGGGGATCGATATCGGAGCCGAGCTGACGCGCCTTATTGCTTTCCTCATCCAGGCTGCTGAAAAACTTGAGGCCGTTGTCCAGATATTCGTATTCCCACTTCCATTGCCAGCCGGTCACCTTGATCGACATATCGGACTCCTGCACGTCGTCGAGCTCGAGCATCGTCTTGGTCGCAGGGATCGCCATGCTGATCAGAATCACGGTCGGAATAATCGTCCAGATGATTTCGATCGTGGTGTTTTCATGAAACTGTGCCGCCTGATGCCCTTTGTCCTTTCGATGATGATAGATCGAATAGAACATCGTGCCGAATACGCCAAGACCGATGAATACGCAAATCCATAGGATCAGCATATGCAGGTCATGAACGTCATGACTGATCTTGGTAACCCCTTCGGTTAAGTTGAGCGTATAATCCGCCCGCGCTGACTCTTGCCCGATAGCCGTCAAGATCATGCCTGCGAATAGTTGCTTGGTTTTGTTCACGGAGCAGCCCCTTCGTAAGTAATAAAAAACCTTGAATGCGTCATTTCATTCCGTAAGTCGCATGCAGCGCCAAAGCGACGCACTTCCTTCTACGTAATAAATTTCACAATATAACTGTGTAATTTTACCCTATCGAGCCCTTCTAAGCCAGATTTCTCTAGCATCGCTCCCTTGCGAAGCGGGCTCAGCAGAGTAAACTCATGCCCAAGTGTCGATAACTTCTGCGAAATATCGTTCCAGAACAGGTAAAAGTGCAAGAAAGTATTTAAACTATTTTAACCAGGAATGCCAAACCAAGCCGTAGTCAGAAAATAACTGGGAATTTTTCTTTAAGAAAAATGAATCAGAAAGAATAAAAAGCTCCCTGACAAGACCCGGTCAGGCTATCTTCCGATGCGGCCAACGATCTTCAGTCCTGACAAATCTGAGCCCCACCTGCTCTCAAATTTTTAATTTCTCCGGCCAAACAGAAAAAACAACACCACAAGCAATAGCCCGGCCGCAATTTGGCCTTCCTGCGTATGTAAAAAATTGAGGATAGCAAAAGGCAATCGGCCCAGCGCCGACATTAAGCCACTCCCCCCCAGCAACAAACCATATTCCCCCAGCATAGCCCCCCCCTGAAAACAATGCTATTAAATCACCAGACTAATTCTATGATAGATGCAGCAAAACCCCACCATTATTCAGCACCACTCCGTAGAGCCCCAAAAAAATTCCGTTTAAAAAGAAGTTTGTCATAGCATGCCAACTGAATCCCCTAAATACGACTGAAACGGTTATTGACGAATGGAACGCCGCAATCCCTGCCAAACCCCAAGCCGCTATCTTTAGCCAAAACACTGATTAAGGCGCATATTTGTAAAGGCAGATAAACAGTCTACGCGATTCTCAGTCTTGTTTGAACTCAACGAGTCCCTATTATATTGACAACCATCATTATTCAGTGATGATAGGGGACATAGACTGCAGTTTATGCGGGTCCTATCTTAATACCCAGGCCCCCTCCGCAATATAGCAAAAATAATTTATCGACAAGTCATTTTCTTTAAGTGGCGAAAAATTAAAATCTGTTAGTCTAACTAAACAACAAAAAACCAACTTATCACATAATTTCCCTCGTTGAACGAGGTAGAGGGTTATATGATTATATTCCTAAGAAATATACCAATAAATACCAAGAAATATGAGATAGCGACCTTTATTGAGCCGATTTTTAACGATTGCTTCCTGGGCAGGGCTACGGCCAAAATCTCAATTCAAGACATTGAAATCCTGTCTATTCAAGACATTGATTCGGATACACTGGAGAAACACGCATTGGTTAGGGTTTTTCCGACCGAAGTCGCAAAACGGGTGCTCAAACGTATTGATGGCGCTTTTTTCAAAAATACGCCCGTTTCGGCTCGTGAATATATTAACCGCTCGTCATCGAACGACCCCAGAAACTCGATCATCAGTCAATCCATTGCTTTACTACACGACCGCCGCGTTTCAGATCGTAGAAGAAAGCCGCTGATGAACTCCTGGCAAAAAGACCCCATTTTAGTGCACGCGGTGCTATAACTCTTTCCCTATTTGAGCAGTCCGGCTTAAATTAGGCCGGACCATTACGCTATTCCCTTCGCCTTATCTATTAAAGGTTAGGTATAATACTTTCGACAAGACAAAACCCGAGATCCGGTCAATTGTATGCTTTCTGATTACATCCCTATCTTGGATAAAATCAAAGCCGGCGACTGGAATGCTGCGCATCGGGCAATTCAAGATCATTCTGATCCTTTAGCCTGCCGGATTCATGCCTATCTCCACCGTCAGGAGGGCGACCTCGACAATGCAGCCTACTGGTATACCCGCGCAAAAATGACGCCGCCCACCAATAGCCTGACTGACGAACTCGACTGTCTCTACCAAATGGCGCAAAGTCAATCGCCGAACTGATTTTTTGCAGTCAACTATTTCGACGGATTCCTCTGACGCTTACGTATCAAAACGAGCCCTTAATGACCCTAATGCCTGACCCAGGCATTACCAATTTCTATTGCCGAACAGATGCTGCGAATTACTGAACTCAAACTGCCGCTCGATCACTCCGAGAGCCTGCTGAAAGAAACCCTCGTCCAACGCCTGGGTATCAATGCCAGCCAACTGAAAGGCTACAGCATTTTCCGCCGCAGCTTTGATGCGCGGAAACGTGACAGCATCCTGCTGATTTACACGCTCGACGTCGAACTGGAGAACGAATCTGCCGTCCTGGCCCGCTTCCAGGATGATCCGCACATCACACTGACGCCCGACACCCACTACCAATACCCGGCCCACGCCCCCCAAGACCTGGACACCCGCCCGGTGATAATCGGATTCGGACCGTGCGGACTCTTTGCCGGACTGCTGCTGGCCGAAATGGGATTTCGCCCGATCATTCTCGAACGAGGCAAGCCGGTGCGCGAACGCACCAAGGACACATTCGGCCTTTGGCGCCGACGGGAATTCAATCCCGAATCGAACGTGCAATTCGGCGAAGGCGGCGCCGGCACCTTTTCTGATGGCAAGCTGCATACGCAGATCAAGGATCCCCACCATTACGGACGCAAGGTACTCACCGAATTTGTAAAGGCCGGCGCGCCGCCGGAGATCCTTTATGTAAGCAAGCCGCACATCGGCACCTTCAGGCTGGTATCCATGATCGAGGAAATGCGCGGCACGATCGAATCCTTAGGCGGCGAAATCCGTTTTGAAAGCCGGGTCGCAGATATCGCCATCGAAGACGGCGCCGTGCGCGGCGTGGTGCTGGCAAGTGGCGAAACGATCGAGTCCCGTCATGTCGTGATTGCGGTCGGCCATAGCGCGCGCGATACCTTCAAGATGCTCTATGACCGAGGCGTCTACATCGAGGCGAAACCGTTTTCGATCGGTTTCCGGATCGAACATCCGCAATCGTTGATCGACTGCTGCCGCTTCGGCAAGTTTGCCGGCCATCCGCTGCTCGGTGCGGCCGATTACAAACTGGTGCATCACTGCAAGAACGGGCGATCGGTTTACAGTTTCTGCATGTGCCCCGGCGGTACGGTGGTGGCTGCAACCTCCGAGCCAGGGCATGTCGTGACCAATGGAATGAGCCAATATTCGCGCAACGAACGGAATGCGAACAGCGGCATCGTGGTCGGCATTACCCCCAAAGATTATCCCGGACATCCGCTTGCCGGCATCGAACTGCAGCGGGATCTGGAGAAAAGAGCATTTCAGCTGGGCGGCGGCAACTACGATGCACCCGGTCAACTGGTCGGGGATTTTCTCGCCGGTCAAGCATCGACTGAATTCGGTTCGGTATTGCCCTCCTATACGCCCGGCGTGCATCTGGTCGATTTAAGCCAAGCCCTGCCCGCTTATGCCATTGAGGCGATTCGTGAAGCGCTTCCCGCTTTCGACAGGAAAATCCCCGGCTTTGCGATGAAGGACGCGGTATTGACCGGTGTCGAAACGCGCACTTCATCGCCGATCCGGATCAAGCGCAACGAACACTATCAAAGTTTGAACACGCGCGGCTTATATCCGGCTGGAGAGGGCGCGGGCTATGCCGGCGGCATCATGTCGGCCGCGATCGACGGCATCGAGGTTGCCGAAGCCGTGGCATTGAGCATAACCGGCGCGGGAGCCGTAAAAAATAATCCCCTTTGAAAAGCTTATTTGGAGCGTTTGGTCGTATTGAAAACGTAGGAAGCCACAACGCCACGGTTATCGAACTTGATCACTAGATCCTCGGTTTCACCCTCGCTGAACAGGCTGTAATAATAGCGGCCGTAAGTCCAGGTTTTCATCCCGTTGTCGATGCCCGTGCGCCAAGGCGCGCCGAATATGGTGTAGATGTCGTTCTGGGTCGTTTGGCCGATCCGTATCGTCGAAACCTGGCCGGCCGGAAATTCGTGCCCGATCGAAGCACAGCCCGACGTTAGCAAAAATGCCGACATTGCGATCGCGCCGACCGTTTTCGATAAAACACTGCCGATGCGGTTTGAATAACAAAAATCACTGAGCATTGACACTCCCTCCGAAAATAAGCCCTCAATCATAAAGCAATTGCCGGCAAAATTCTTGCCTTTTTACCGAGAACCTGCTGGCAATCGACGGCCATACAAATTAGAATAAGCGGTTACACTCAAGCTTACCGATATTTACCCGACTCATTCAATGACCGATCATAAACTCACGCATCTGAAACAGCTTGAAGCTGAAAGCATTCACATCATCCGGGAAGTCGCTGCCGAATTCGAGCGTCCGGTGATGTTGTATTCGATTGGCAAGGACTCCGCGGTGATGCTGCATTTAGCGATGAAGGCGTTTTATCCCGGAAAACCCCCGTTTCCGTTGATGCATGTCGACACCACCTGGAAATTCCGCGAAATGATCGAATTCCGCGACAAAATTACCAAGGAACTCGGCCTCGAATTGCTGGTTTATATCAATCAGGACGGCGTAGAACAAGGCATCGGCCCGTTCACTCACGGCAGTAAAAAACATACCGATGTGATGAAAACCGATGCGTTGAAACAGGCGCTGGACAAATACAAGTTCGACGCGGCCTTCGGCGGCGCCCGCCGCGACGAGGAAAAATCGCGCGCGAAGGAGCGGGTCTACTCATTCCGCGACAAAAATCACCGCTGGGACCCGAAAAATCAGCGCCCGGAACTCTGGAACATCTACAACGGCAAGATTGACCAAGGCGAGAGCATCCGCGTCTTCCCGCTGTCGAACTGGACCGAACTGGACATCTGGCAGTACATCCATCTCGAAAACATCCCGATCGTGCCGCTTTATTTCGCAAAGGAACGCCCTGTCGTGAACAAGGACGGCATGCTGATCATGGTTGACGACGAACGGATGCCGATCGGTCCAACTGACAAGATTGAAATGAAAAAAGTCCGTTTCCGAACCCTGGGCTGTTACCCTTTGACCGGCGCGGTCGAATCGAACGCCACCACCCTGCCTGAAATCATCCAGGAAATGCTGCTGACTACGACTTCCGAGCGCCAGGGCCGATTGATCGATCACGACCAGGCGGGGTCGATGGAGCAGAAGAAGCGCGAAGGCTATTTCTAAAAGCAGGTTAAAGTTTCAAGGCGAGAGGCCGGCACAAAGGCAACGTATCATCTTTCGCCGTTTATCAAGGAAAAACAATTTCATGTCCCATCAGTCCGATTTAATTAGCACCGATATTAACGCCTATCTGGCGCAGCATGAGCGCAAGGAACTGCTCCGCTTTCTAACCTGCGGCAATGTGGATGACGGTAAAAGCACGCTGATCGGCCGTTTGCTGCACGACTCGAAAATGATCTATGAAGATCAGCTGGCCGCAGTACAGGCGGACAGCGTCAAATCCGGCACGACCGGTGCCGGCAAGATCGATCTGGCGCTGCTGGTTGATGGTCTGCAGGCCGAGCGCGAACAAGGCATCACCATCGATGTCGCGTACCGCTATTTTTCGACCTCGACCCGCAAATTCATCATCGCCGACACCCCGGGCCATGAGCAATACACCCGTAACATGGCCACCGGCGCTTCGACCTGCGACTTGGCGATCATTCTGATCGATGCGCGTTACGGCGTGCAGACCCAGACCAAGCGGCACAGCTTCATTGCGTCGCTTTTGGGGATTCAGCATATCATCGTTGCGGTCAACAAGATGGATCTGGTCGATTACAGCGAAGCGACTTTCAATAAAATCAAACAGGATTATCTGCAATTCACCGATTCGTTAACATTGCACGATGTCCGCTTCATCCCGATCTCGGCGCTGGACGGCGACAATGTGGTGAATCGCAGCGGAAATATGCCGTGGTTTAGCGGCGAACCGCTGATGGATGCGTTGAATAACGTCAAGATTGCAAACGACCACAACTTTGCCGACGCGCGTTTTCCGGTGCAATATGTAAACCGCCCGAACCTCGATTTCCGCGGCTTCTGCGGCACGGTCGCGGCCGGGGTATTCAAGAAAGGCGACAGGATCACTGCCCTGCCTTCCGGCAAGACCAGCAAGATCAAATCGATTGTCACCTATGATGGTGAACTGACCGAAGCGTTCCCGCCGATGGCAGTCACATTTACGCTGGAGGACGAAATCGACGTCAGCCGCGGCGATATGCTGGTCGGCAAGGAAACGCAGAGCGCGACCGTCGCCGACAAATTCCGGGCCAAAATCGTCTGGATGCATGAAAAGGCACTCACGCCGGGCCGGCAATATACCTTGAAGTTGGCGACACGCAGCGTGTCCGGTTCAGTGTCTATGATCCATCACCGGATCGACGTGAATACGCTCGAGCACCACGACGCGAGCGAGCTGAAACTGAACGAAATCGGCAACTGCACCGTATCGATCAATGCACCGGTGGTGTTCGATGCTTATAAAGCAAGCAAAGGCACCGGCTCTTTCATTATTATCGATCGGCTTACCAATGGCACGGTCGGCGCCGGTATGATCATCGGTACAACCGAAGAGGAAACACTGCGTCCGGTCACCATCGCGGAACGCGCCGCCCGATTCAGCCAACAAGCGACCGCCATTTCGATCTCCGGTGCAAACCGCAAAGAAGTCGCGTATTTACTCGAAAGAAAATTATTCGACAACGGCCATGCCGCGACCGTGCTGGAAATTTCCGACACGGTATTGATTCAGGCGATCAAAAACGCGGGCCTAATTGGCCTATGTGTCGAAGGGAAAGAAAATTGCGAGAGTGAATTCGATAGCGACAAACTGCCGATCGATGAAATTTACAGCAGCCTGAAAGACAAGAAGATCATTTACTAGGAAATCTCAAGGTGGAACTTTAACAATTTCACCTTGGCGAAACCCTAGCTGCCCCAAAAATTATCCAAAGGCGGATGGCGTTAATTGCCAGTCCGCCTTTATTTTTGATCAGGACTTAGCCAACAATGCTTCCGCGTTACGTTTGGCCAGACTTTCAATCACCGCACCCAGCGAACCTTTTTGCTGCACTTCGTTCGTGAAAGTTGTCCGGTAGTTGGTAACCAGACTGACGCCTTCGATCATGATGTCATAAGCCTTCCATTGTCCGGTTTCACTTAAAAACATCCGGTAATTGACCCCCACCGGCTGAATTCCTGGCTGCAGCACTTCGGTTTTGACGATCACTTTGTTAGTGCCTGGCTCCATATCGAGAGGCAAAAAGCGGACCGACCATTCCTTGAACTCTAGGAAAGCGCGGGAATAAGTTCTTACCAATAAAGTCTGGAATTCGTGCTTGAAGCGTTCGCGCTCCTCAGGCGTTGCAGCTTTCCACATTTTGCCAAGCACCAGCGCGGAAATCTTATCGAAATCGGTATGCGGATAAATCACTTCATTTACGAATTGGGTAATTTGCGCAAAATCTTTTTTAAAGGATGGGTCCTGCAACCGTTGGTGCAGCTTGTCGGACGCACTCTGAATCGCTTGCTGAGGCGGCAGCAGGTTTTGCGAATATGCGTTCGATACCGGCAACAATGCCATGAAAAACAGGCATAGACCGAAAAGTGTAACTTGGTTCAACTTCATAATAACCCTCAGAAAAATAGCAACCTTTTGTTCGTCATTTTCAACTGATCAAAATGACTTTCCTGATACAATAAAAATGCGGGGCCACTCCTGCTGAAGCGGCCTGTGACACCTACCTGAGATTCATAACCCCATAAGCGCGACACGATGTCTTATCATACCACCAAATTCCCTAATATACGCATGAGAAGAATGCGTTACAACGATTTTTCGCGCCGTTTGATGCGTGAAAATAATTTGTCCGTGAATGATCTGATTTATCCGGTTTTTGTCACCGAAGAGACCAATCAAAGAACCCCGATTGCCTCAATGCCGGGTATCGAAAGATTATCCATGGACTTGCTTTTGGACGAAGCTTACGAATTATTTAGTTTAGGCATACCCGCAATCGCTTTGTTCCCTGTGATTGCTCCCGAGAAAAAATCCGAACTGGCCAAGGAGGCCTTTAATCCGGAAGGGCTCGTCCAGACTACCGTCAGGGCCCTGAAAGAGGCCGTGCCTGAACTCGGCATCATTACCGATGTAGCGCTGGATCCTTATACCTCGCACGGTCAGGACGGCCTGATCGACCAAGACGGCTATGTGCTGAATGACGAAACGATCGACGTGCTGGTTAAGCAGGCCTTGTCACACGCGGATGCCGGCGCCGACATTGTCGCGCCATCGGACATGATGGACGGGCGCATCGGGGCGATCAGGCAGACGCTCGAAACCAGCCGCCATCGCAACACCAAAATATTAGCCTATTCCGCAAAATATGCCTCGAGTTTTTACGGCCCGTTCCGGGACGCAGTCGGCTCCTCGGCCGCACTGGGTAAGGCTAATAAATACAACTATCAAATGGACCCGGCCAATTCCGATGAAGCGTTGCGCGAAGTCGCTCTGGACCTGCAGGAAGGCGCCGACATGGTCATGGTAAAACCCGGCATGCCCTATCTCGACATCATTCGCCGGGTCAAGGATGAATTCGGCGTGCCGACTTTCGCCTATCAGGTCTCCGGAGAATATGCGATGCTGAAAGCCGCCTCGATTAACGGCTGGCTCGATGAAAAACAGGTCGTGATGGAATCCTTATTGGCGTTCAAGCGTGCCGGCAGCGATGCCATCCTGACTTATTTCGCCAAATCCGTGGCAGAATGGCTGCAAGACTAAATAAACGCACAGTAAATCGAAATCCATCGTTTCGCTGAATAAAATAAAAGTCTGTTAAGCGATTGGGTCGAGCGCCGTAAAACAATAAAAACGATAACGACAAACGGAGCCCCAGATATGTTCATTACGCCAAGACGAAAGCGCCAAATTGAAGCCATCATTTTGATCTTGCTGCTGATATTGTCGCTGGGCGGCATTTTTATCAATGATTATGCGCCCTCCGACGGCTTTGGCTATTGGGTGATGATGGTCTTTATCTTTGCGTTTTTCTCGATCATCATGGGCTGGCTCCAGTCGCAGCAGGAAGGCCAGGAGTTCGGGACCGTTTTACGCGATCAGGCGCTGCACTGGCTTTCCTCCCTGCTCGTGGTCGGGGGCGCTTCGATCGTGCTGAAGCCGGAAAACAACTCGGGCCTGATCACCCTGCTGATCCTGTCTCTGGCGGTCGTGCTGGACGGCCTGCGCGTCGGCTGGCGCTTCAGTGTCGTCGGCATTTTTTTAGGGATCTCCGCGGTCATCCCGACCTATACGCAACATTTTTTCTGGGTAGAACTGATCATCGTCGCGGCGATCATTACCCTGACGATCATCACAAGCTTTTGGCTAAGGAGAAACAATTAAATGCCTGCAGTGGACCGTTATGCGGTATTCGGTAGCCCGATCAGTCACAGCAAATCACCCCGGATTCACCGCCTGTTCGCCGAACAGACCGGGCAGTCGCTCAGTTATGAAGCCCAGGAAGTCAAGGCCGAATCCTTCGAGACAGCGGTCAGCGCCTTCTTCGGCGCCGGCGGCAAGGGGCTCAACTGCACGGTGCCGCTGAAAGAACTGGCCTACCGTTTTGCAACTGAGAAGACCGAGCGCGCCGAACGCAGCAAAGCGGTCAATACGCTCGCGCTACAAGCGGACGGCACGGTCCTCGGCGATAATACCGATGGCTGCGGACTGGTCACAGACCTGCTGGCTAATCACCGGCTGACGCTGGCGGACAAACGTATCCTGATTCTCGGCGCGGGCGGCGCAAGCCGGGGCATTATTGGTCCAATCCTTGAAGAAGCGCCAAGCCGGCTGGTCATCGCGAACCGGACCCCCGAAAAAGCGGTGCAGCTTGCCGGGGAATTCAAATCCCTGGGCGAGATTTCCGGATGCGGCTTTGAAGAACTCGACGGCCAGCGATTCGACCTGGTTCTGAACGCCACCTCCGCGAGCCTGAGCGGCCAGTTGCCTCCCCTGCCCGAGCATCTGCTCGCAAATCAGGGCAGCTGTTATGATCTCGCTTACGACAACGAACCGACCGCCTTCGTGCGCTGGGGATTCGCGCAAGGCGCGCAGCTTAGCCTGGACGGGCTCGGCATGCTGGTCGAGCAGGCCGCCGAAGCGTTTCTGATCTGGCGCGGAGTCCGGCCGCAGACTCGCCCGGTGATCGACTTGCTGGATGCGGAAAGAAAAGGCAAATAATCGATAGAGAGGATCAGCCCACCCTTTCCATCGGCTTTTCCGGCATGGTGCATTGTTAATTAATCCTCCCTACAAGGTCATTGAGCCGAATAGCAAGCCAATTTCCCTCCCGCCCAGTTTGCGACAGATAAACGATGACGACCGGCCAGACTTCGCGCAAAATCCTCCATATCGACATGGATGCTTTTTATGCGGCCGTCGAACAGCGCGACAATCCGGACTATCGAGGCAAACCGATCGTTGTCGGCGGCCGGCCGGATGCTCGAGGCGTGGTGGCGACTTGCAGCTATGAAGCCCGGAAATTCGGCATCCATTCGGCGATGTCGTCCTCTCAGGCTTATCGGCTGTGTCCTCAGGCCATTTTCGTGAAACCCCGTTTTGAAGTCTATAAGGACGTCTCGGCAGCCATCCGCCGCATTTTTGCCGAATATACCGAGTTGGTCGAGCCGCTGTCGCTCGATGAAGCGTATCTCGACGTAACCGAAGTTTCGCGCTGCCGAAGTTCCGCAACCTTAATCGCGAAGGAAATCAAAGAGAAGATTCGGCAGCAGACCGGGCTGACTGCCTCCGCAGGCGTTTCCTACAACAAGTTTCTGGCTAAGATCGCCTCGGACCTCGACAAACCTGATGGCCTCTATTTAATCACCCCGGAACAGGGACCGGAATTCGTCGAACGTCTGCCGATCGGAAAATTTCACGGCATCGGCAGGGCCACCGAGAAAAAGATGCACGAACTGGGCATCCGGACCGGATTCGACCTGAAACAATGGCCGCTGCCGCTGTTGGCGCAGCATTTCGGCAAGGCCGGACAATATTATTACGATATCGCCCGCGGCATCGACAATCGCCCGGTACGCAATTGCCGCCCGAGCAAATCGGTCGGCGTCGAAACCACCTATCAGGAAGACCTCGAAGACCCGGATATAATCCTGCAACAACTGCTCGATCTGATGGACAAGGCCCTGACCCGGCTGGCCGCGAAACAAATGACCGCGCATACCCTCACGGTCAAGCTCAAATACCACAACTTCGTGCAGATCACCCGCAGCAAAACACTGCCCCAGGCAATCACCCAGGTCGAAGGCTTCGAGACGGTCCTGGCCGACTTGCTGAAAGACACCGAGGTCGGCGCGAAAAAGGTACGCCTGCTCGGAGTTGCCCTGTCCTCCTTGGACCCGGCGGCGCCATTGAATTGGCGGCAAATGGATCTGTTCGATCAGTAGAATCGGCGCTGGGCTTTATTCACGCTGCTTTTGCAGCGTTTTTTCATGATGATTCGGATCGTGTCGATTTTGCCCCTTGGTATTTTCACATCCCGCGAGAAAACCCAGAATGAAAAGTATCAGAATGGATGCTTTCATCATCCCCTCCTCAATCGATTGACGGTGAGGTCATACGATAGCAAATTCCGCGGCCGTATTCCGAAGAGATTCTCAGGGTAATTTCACCGGCGAATATTTTCTCGTTTCGACTCCCGAAGCCATGAGAAAATGAACCCTGGCTCATCAAACAACGGCTTCGAATGTCATTCTCGAAATCGATCAAACCCGGCTCCTCTCGACGCCTATCTTCCCTGAAAGATCTGTGGCCTTTCCTGCGCCCCTATCGCGGCAGAATCGCTTTGGCTTTTGTGCTGCTGTGCCTTGGCTCGGCCACCATCCTGCTGGTGCCGTTAGCGTTTCGTGACCTGATCGATTTCGGTTTCGGGCAACGGCAGAACGCCGACACCGGGCTGCTCGGTTCACTGAGCCTGAATAGCCGCTTCGCGGTGCTGTTCGGATTGGCGTGCCTCTGGGCGCTGGCCGTTTCGGCTCGTTATTATACCGTGACCTGGATCGGCGAGCGGGTCACAGCGGATCTGCGCACGGCGGTGTACGCGCGGGTGCTGGAACAGTCCCCGCAATTTTTCGAAACGTTGCAAACCGGCGAAGTACTGTCGCGCCTGACCGGCGATACCACCTTGATCCAGACCGTGGTCGGCAGTTCGGTTTCGATGGGTCTCAGAAGCCTGTTCCAGATGGCAGGCGGCATGGTCATGCTGGCGGTGACCAGTCTGCATCTTTTCTCGCTGAACCTGGGCCTGATGGCTTTATTGACGCTGCCGATCCTGGCGATCGGCCGTAAAGTGAAAAAACTCTCGCGCGAATCGCAGGACAAAATAGCGGATGCTTCGGCGCTGGCCGGCGAAATTCTGAACGCGGTACCGACAGTCCAGGCCTATACGCAGGAACAGCGGGAAACCCGCCGCTTCGCCGAGCGCGCGGAAGTCAGTTTCAGGACCGCGATACGGCGCACCCGGGTGCGGGCAGCGCTGACGGCGCTGATTATTATGGCGGTGATGGGCTCGATCATTTTCGTGCTGTGGGTCGGCACGAACCTGGTGCAGGCGGGCAGCATGACCGGCGGCCAACTGGCTTCCTTCGTGCTGTATGCGGTGCTGGTGGCAGGCGGGGTCGGTACCCTGGCCGAAGTCTGGGGCGATGTGATGCGCGCGGCGGGAGCCGCCGGGCGCCTCTTGGAACTGCTTCATGCTCGGCCCGCGATTGTTGAAACCCACGCGCCGCATCCGCTGCCGAGCCCCGAAAAAGCCGAGATCCGGTTCGAACAGGTCAACTTCCGTTATCCCTCGCGTCCGCAGATGGCCGCGCTCGATGACGTCACGCTCAATATCGCAGCGGGCGAAAGCATCGCCTTAGTCGGCCCTTCCGGTGCGGGCAAGTCCACCCTGTTCCAGCTGTTACTGCGTTTCTACGAAGTATCGGACGGTGCCATCCGTTTCAACGGGCAGGATATTCGCGAACTTTCCCTGCAGGAACTGCGAGACAGGATTGCGATCGTGCCGCAGGACCCGGTAATCTTCTCGGCCAATGCGCTGGAAAACATCCGTTACGGACGCCCCGACGCGAGCGATGACGAAGTGATCGTCGCCGCCCAATCGGCGCAGGTGGAAGAATTCATCAATCGCCTGCCGGAAGGCTACAGGACATTTCTGGGAGAACGCGGAACTCGCCTGTCCGGCGGACAGCGCCAGCGCATCGCGATCGCGCGGGCGATTCTGAAAAATGCGCCGCTGCTGCTGCTCGATGAAGCCACCAGCGCACTGGACGCGGAATCCGAAATCCTAGTGCAGGAAGGCTTGCACACGGCCATGCAGGGACGCACCACCCTGATCATCGCCCACCGGTTGGCCACAGTGAAGAAGGTCAGCCGTATCATCGTCCTGAACCAGGGACGCATCGTCGAAACCGGCGCACCGGAGGATTTACGCAAACAGAGCGGGCTTTACGCCAGGCTTGCGAGCCTGCAATTCGACATTCAATAAGGTAAAACTCAATCGAGGGAAAGAGTAACCGCGTAGGGCGCATTAGCGACAGCGTAATGCGCCGTATGATCAAGGCCAACATGCGGCGTAATTCGGCTATCGCCTATTACGCCCTACGAATTACGCCTTATTGCGTTGGAGTTAAGCGGCCGCGTTCCGCTACCAGCTTGACCGACTTGTTAACCTCCGTTTATTAGTGCTGTACTCGATAATATTTGGTTAACTCGCCACTTTTAGAAAAGTGCAAATCTAGAGAATCGTAATCAATCCTCATGCCAGACCACATGCCCAGATTGTAACTCATCAACATACCCGTATCTTGGAAATCCGGTTGACCTAGCAGCCCTATCACCTTGGATTTGCTCATTCCCTTATGTAGATAATTCTCCATCAAATCCTCATACATTTCTCCACGAGGGTTATCTGGATTCATATTGCGCTGATACTTTAGCCAAACCTCACCGTCAAAGTCCCTGTTATCAAATGGATCATCGAGTACCACAAAATTGATATAGGCATACAATGCTAATATGCCCAACAAAGATAATCCAACCAAACAGGAAAGATACTTGAGGAACTTCTTCATAATTTTAAGCTAACGCTCAGCTAACCGGCGGAGACGCATCAGCGTCGGAGTCCGTGTTGATCTGTTTGTTATGCGTCCTTATCTGTCTGGTTTCTTTGATATTATTTATCAGATCTTGCTTGGAAATGCCGCTATCGACTGGATCTGGAACATTAAGATATTCACATATCTCTTTACGATATAAATTAAGTTTATCGTATTTGTCATCAGCATTGCTCCACATATCTTTAGAAATACGAGAGAGTCGTTCGGATGCTTTCACAATATCCTCTAGCTCTGGCAAACCGTATATTTTACGTAGTCGTTTATAAAATGGAATTAGCTGCTGACTGGAAACCAATCTTGCCCCTAATCTTTTTAGGTTCTTACCAGCAGACAACGCAATTTCCTTCTCTACGATGGAAGCGTTAAGAATATCTGAATAATCACTTGCGAGATAAAACACGATCTCAGCAATAACTTCTCGAAATTTTTGAATAGGCTCTATTATCCATTTGAGAACAATCTGGCCAAGAACAAATACAAAAACACCTGCAATAATAGTTGAAAAAATCGTCACAGCTTAGTCTCCGATTTATCAAGCGTAACAAGAAATTAAACAAACTGGCTAACTTACATACTTTTCTGCCTGATCGTCAAGAATTCAAGTCGGTAAGGCGGAACCGGTCACGGGTTCCGCCGGATGTTAAATTTACTAGGTCTTCTTATTTTGGCGGAACGCCTCGGCAACTGCTCCTGCGTTGCCCTACCTCCTGCATCCTTGCAGTCGTCGGCAACTGCTCCTGCGTTGCCCTACCTCCTGCATCCTTGCAGTCGTCGGCAACTGCTCCTGCGTTGCCCTACCTCCTGCATCCTTGCAGTCGTCGGCAACTGCTCCTGCGTTGCCCTACCTCCTGCATCCATACAAGTCGTATCAGCTTCCGCCCTACACAAACAGATAATCCAGCACCAGCCCGACAAAAACCGCCAGCCCGAACCAGTTGTTGTTCAAAAACGCCTTGAAGCAGAGCGCTTTCTCGCGGTGGAAGATCAGTTTTTGCTGGTAAACGGCAAGTCCCGCCGCAACCAGTAGCCCTGCGTAATAAAACAGGCCCAGTTCCTGCATGCGCCCGACGATGACCAACAGGCCTAGCATCACGATATGCAATGCGCCCATGATATGGCGGTCGTAATCGCCGAACAGGATCGCGGTCGATTTGACGCCGATTTTCAGGTCGTCGTCCTTGTCCACCATCGCGTACATCGTGTCGTACACCAGCGCCCAGAGCAGCACGGCCAGATACAAAAGCCAGCCGACCAGGGGAAGCGTATTCGTTTGCGCGGCGAACGCCATTGGCACCGCCCAACCGAAAGCCGCTCCGAGATAAGCCTGCGGCAGATACGTGAAGCGCTTCATGAACGGATAGCTGGCGGCGAGAAAAGCGCCGATAAACGACAGCCCGATCGTGAACGGATTCATCAGCAGGACCAGTCCGAACGAAATCAAGGTCAGCACGGCGAACACGGTCAACGCTTCCTTCGGCTTAACGCGGCCGGCTGCAATCGGGCGCTGCCTGGTGCGTTCGACATGGGGGTCGAAGTTGCGGTCGGCATAATCGTTGATCACGCAGCCGGCGGCCCGCATCAGCACCACGCCTAGAACAAACACCGTGAACACCAGCGCATCCGGTTTGCCCTGCCCCGCGATCCAGAGCGCCCACAGCGTCGGCCATAACAAGATCAATGTGCCGATGGGCCGGTCAAAACGGGCGAGCAGCCAGTATTGTTTGGCGCGATCGGCGACCCGATCCAAAATAAGTGTTGTCACGAGAGCCCCTTTTTCAAAGCGTGAGATTTTACGAGAGATGTTATTATAACTTCTTTAATTGATAGAGCGCCGAAGCGCCAGAGGCAGCCGTTATGAAGGTCAAGATTTATCATAATCCGCGTTGCAGCAAGTCCCGGGAAACGCTGCAGTTGTTGCGCGACAAGGGTATCGAACCGGAAATTATCGAATATCTGAAAACCCCGCCGAGTGCGGAAGAACTCGACGCGATTCTGCAGAAACTCGGCATCGAACCGCGCGATCTGATGCGCACAAAAGAGAAACCGTACGATGAAAACGACCTGTTCGACAAGTCGCTGGACCGGCAGACGCTGATCCGCGCGATGGTCGAGCATCCAATCCTGATCGAACGCCCGATCGTAGTGGTCGGCGATAAGGCCGCGATCGGGCGGCCGCCGGAAAACGTGCTCGCGATTCTGTAACGATGATCAAGATACTGGTGCTTTATTTCTCCCGGCACGGGGCGACCGCCGACATGGCCATGCAGATCGCGCGCGGCGTCGATGCAATCGATGGCGCCGAAGCGATCCTCAGAACCGTGCCCGACGTGTCCGCGGTCTGCGAAAAAACCGCCGAGCGGATTCCGGCGCACGGGGCAGTGTATGCGACGCTGGACGACTTGAAAAACTGCGACGGCCTGGCCCTGGGCAGCCCGACCCATTTCGGCAACATGGCTGCGCCGTTGAAATATTTTATCGACAGCACGACCGAAATCTGGTTTTCGGGCGCACTAGCCGGTAAACCAGCGGGGGTTTTCACCTCGACCGGCAGCATGCACGGCGGCCAGGAATCGACATTGCTTTCGATGATGCTGCCCTTGCTGCATCACGGCATGGTCCTTTTGGGACTGCCCTACACCGAAACAGCCCTGCGCGAAACCGCATCGGGCGGCACGCCCTACGGCCCGAGCCATCTGGAAGAGAGAAACTCCCTGTTGAGCGAAGCCGAAAAAACACTGTGCCGGGCGCTGGGCAAACGTCTGGCAACGACCGCAAAAGCGCTCAAGACAGGAATCCCGGTTTGATTAACAGGACGCCACTTTTCTATCATTATCTGGCGCTCGGCGGCTACTTCGGACTGTTCGCGTTGATGATGCTGTGGCCTACCGTATTGGCCGCCTCGACCCGGTTTCCGGTGGCGCTGATTCTGATCGTGACGGTAACGCCGCTGTTGCTGCTGCTGCGCGGCTTGCTGGCATTCAACCCGAAGAGCCATGCCTGGGCCGGCTTTCTCAGCCTGCTGTACTTCGTGCATGGCACAGTCGAAATGTATGCCAATGCCGGTGCCCGCCACTTGGCGGCGGCCGAAATTCTGTTCAGCCTGTTGCTGTTTTTCGGTTCCGCGCTGGCGATTCGATTTAAAGGGAAAGCAAGCTGATCATGGCAAAACAACTGCCGTTGCAGTTCGTATTCAGGGCTAATCAAACGTTCCAGGATTTTTTCCCGGGCGCGAATTCGGCTGCCGTGAATCATCTGCAACGGTGCGTTGCCGGGAGCGGAGAAGCGTTCATTTTTCTCTGGGGCCAAACCGGCCTCGGCAAGAGCCATTTGCTGCAGGCTTGCTGCCATGAGGCCCAGCAAGCCGGCCTTCCGAGCTTCTATTTCGATCTGGATCAGGCGCCCCGGACTTCTGTGCAGCTGTTTAACAACCTGGAAGCTTTCGAACTCGTTTGCCTGGACAATGTGGAGACGATAGCGGGCCGCCCCGATTGGGAAGAAGGCCTGTTCAATTTTTTCAACCGGCATCGGGACCTGGGCCATAGGCTGATCATTTCATCCGCTGCCGCTCCGAAAGAATTGTCTATCCAGCTGCCCGATTTGAAAACGCGCCTGAACTGGGGGCTCAGTCTGAAAATCCATACCCCGGATGACGAAGGAAGAATCGCCGCGCTGGTTTATAAGGCCCGACGGATGGGTCTGGAGATTTCGCCGCAGGCCGGGCGCTTCCTGTTAAGCCGCGCCGATCGCGACATGGCTTCCTTGTGGCATCTGCTCGACCGGCTCGATCAGGCCTCGTTGTCCGCGCAGCGCAAACTGACCGTCCCTTTCCTGAAACAGATTCTCGATGAACACCCTACCTAGCAAGGTACTGATTGTTAGCGCCGGCGCAATCGGCGCGTTTTACGGTGCGCTGCTCGCGAAAGCCGGCGCGGAAGTGTCGGTGGTCTGCCGCTCGGATTACGAGACGGTCAAAGAATCCGGCTTCATGATCGAAAGCGCCGAATTGGGAAAATATCATTTCGCGCCGAAGCAGGTTCTCAAGGACGCCAGGAATTATCAGGGCTCTGCGGACTATGTGCTGCTCTGTACGAAAGTGGTGCCGTCCATCGATCGGGCCGCCCTGCTGCGCCCCGTTGTTAAGCCGCAAACCGCAATCGTGTTTATTCAGAACGGTGTCGATATCGAGCAGGAAATTCTCGCTGCGTTCCCCGGCAACGAAGTGATCAGCGGGCTGGCCTTCATTTGCTGCAACCGGCTCAAACCGGGACTGATCGCGCATACGGCTTATGGCCGCTTGGCGCTGGGCAATCTGCCGGGGTCGGTCAACGCCAAAACCCGCGAGTTGTGCCGGTTGTTTCAGGCCTCCGGAATCGAATGTCAGGCAACAGATCAAATCATCACCGAACGCTGGCTTAAATGCGTCTGGAATGCACCGTTCAATCCGTTGTCGGTACTGTCCGGCGGTCTCAGCACGGCTGAAATTCTGGGCATCGAAGAAGCGTTCGTGCGCCGGATCATGCAGGACGTCTGCCGGATTGCCGAAGCCCTCGGACATCCTTTGCCTGCGGATGCGGTCGACCGGAATATCGAAAAAACCTACGTGATGCCGCCCTACAAAACCAGCATGCTGCTCGACTACGAGCAGGGCCGCCCCCTGGAAACCGAGGCGATTCTCGGCAATGCGTTGCGCGCAGCCAAACGTGCGAACGTGCCCTGCCCATATCTGGAAGCAGTTTATGCCTCGCTCCGGTTAAAATTGCTGGGAGATGAAAAACGCCAGCATACAGCTATGCCATCCAGCGGAGTTTGCCACCATGCGCCACCCTAAATTGTATTCCGGAAGCCTGTTTGCATTTTTGCTGCTTTCCGCCGCTTACTGCAATGCGGCCCCCCGCATCGCGGTACTTGATTTTGAACTGAAGGATCTGACACCCGCACCCAATATCCCGGCCGAAGTCGTCCGCACCGCCAGCATCAAGCCACTGCTGGAACAGGAACTGGCAAAAGCGGGCTATCAGATCATTCAGATCAATAGCGCCGACATCGCAAACCTCGCCGCCGGCCCCGGCTATCTGTTCAATCATCACGACCTTGCCGCCGAACTGGCGCAGACGGCCCAGGCCGATTATATCGTAGTCGGCAGACTTCATAAGCCCAGCTACCTGTTCATCTATCTGATGGCGCATCTGGTCGATGCGAAGCGGGGCCAGTTGATCGGCGATTATATTTCCGAAGTGAAAGGCGGCGAAAAGAAATTGACGCTGAAAGGCGTGGAAAGTCTGGCTGAAAAAATAACCCGTACGCTGGCTCGAAATGCTTCATCATTGAGGTAGACCTTTCATGTCGGGCAGCCTCACGGATGGCATTTTACGCATACCTCTGACCTGACCCTAGCCACTCTCAAATTTCTATTGCCAACATGCTGACGCGACTTCTGGTTTATTTCGCTTATTTCCTGAAGACCTCTACGCGTTATCAAAACACCAAACACTTTTTCCGGCGCCTGCTGGTGATCCCGCAGAGCCGGCCGAAAGCCTATTTCGATGTTTTCATGATCGTGATGGTGGTCATCAGTGTGTTTTTACAACTCGATAAAGTCCGCCATCAGACGCAACAATGGCACATCGTCTTTGAAACCACTATCGTCGGGCTGTTCATTATCGAATATCTGTTACGCGCCTGGATCCACAACGACAGCCACCAGATCATCCTGGATCATTACGAACGCTCGGAATACCTGGACATTCCGTTTAAACTGCCGAAAGTGATTAAGGCGATCGCGGCGCAAAAAATTGCCTATGTAGTAAGCCCTCTGGCACTGGTCGATTTGCTGGCAATCCTGCCAAGCTACCGGCCGTTGCGTTTTTTGCGTGTCTTTTTGATATTCCGGCTGTTCAAGCTGTTCCGCTATATCAACAGCATCAAACTGTTCACCCAGATTCTCTCGAACAAACGCTTCGAACTTTATACCCTGGCTGTATTTTTGGGATTGCTGATTTTTATCGGTAGCACCGCGATTTTTCTGTTCGAGAACCCGGAAAGCGGCGGTCACGTCAACGACTTGTTCGACGCTTTGTATCTGGCCGTCGTGACCATGTCGACGGTCGGCTATGGCGACATCGTCCCTGAAACCCCGGGTGGGCGCCTGGTCGTGATGGGTCTGATTTTTACCGGGCTCGGCATCTTGTCGTTCTTTACCTCGATTATCGTCTCGGCTTTTACCGATAGGGCGAATGACCTCAGAGAAAATCAGGTGTATGCGGAATTGAGCCGGCATGAAGGGATCGTGATCATTTGCGGTTTCGGACGGGTCGGCATGCACATCGCGCGGCAGCTTGCCCGCCATCAGCAGCCTTTCGTGATCATCGATAAAGCCGAGCATCATGTGGAAAACGCCAGACGCCTCGGTTATCTGGCGATTCATGGCGATGCGAGCAAAAACGAGGTACTGGCCCTGGCCGGCATCAACCGGAACGCCTCGGCAATCCTCTGTACGACCGGCGATGATGTCAGCAATGTGTATATCACGCTGACCAGCCGGCAGCTGAACCCGAACCTTCGGATCATTTCGCGCGCCTACCGGCATGACAATGTCCGCAAACTGTACCAGGCCGGTGCGAACCATGTGATCGAGCCTTTCGAGATCGCCGGGAGGGTCGCCGCCGAATATGTCGGCCAACCGGTCGCATTCGACGCGATCGCGGGAATCATGCACGAAGAAAAAGAGTTCGTCCTCGAAACGGTTTGCGCGCAGCCGGGCTCTTCGATCGTCGGTAAAAAAATCGCCGAGATCGATTTCGCTCACAGCAAGCTGATGCTGATCGGGGTGATCAGCCCCCATCCTCCGCATCTCAAACAAAATGAAAGTTATCAAATACAGGATCGGCATTTTTATTTCAATCCGAAAAACCATTTCGAGATGCAGGAAGGCGATCTGCTCGTGGTGCTGGGTAAACAGATCGGTATCGAATATTTTCGCTATCAGATCGAAAAAAGCCGGCTTAACCTAGGCAGGAAACGATGAAAAAGATTGCGGTCTTCGGGGATCCGCACATGGTGGTGGAAGCGCTGTCCCGATTCGACAAGGAAACCTGCACGGTCATTTATGCCGCGCAGAACCGTCACGATGCAGAGTTGATTGCGGCTGAAGGCTTTGTTGCCGAAGTGATCGATTTTCGCGATGACGGCGCCCTGCATACGCTCGGCATCGGCGTGGATATCGACTATCTGTTCTGTTTTTTCGCGGCCGATGCGGACAATGTATTTTTGACGCTCTCGGCGCACGCGCTGGACAAAAAACTCAACATCATCGCGACCGTCGATGACCCGGACTCTGCCGAGAAATTATCGGCCGCCGGCGCAAACAAAATCATCGATCCCTATGAGATCAGTGGACGCAAAACCTATGAGATTCTGACCAAACCGGAAATCACCCATATTCTCGACCAGAGCGTGCACCGGCGGCACGCTCTGAATATCGCCGAAATCGAAATTCCGGAAGGCTCGTGGCTGGAAAACCGCAAAACCAGCGCGCTGAAATTAAACGAACGCCATAATCTGATCCTGCTCGGCGTGGTCGATAAGGAAATCAGCGATGAACTGCATTTTGCGGTCGGCGACAAGGAGCATATTCTGAATCGCGGCGATGTGCTGGTGGTGATGGGGCCGGCTAGGGAGATCAAGGAATTTAAGGAAACAGTGATGAGTCGGAAGAATATGTGACTCATTATCGATGAACTTTTTTATTAGCTTGCTGGTGGAGCGCACATGCCCAAGAAAAAACTTCTTGATAAACCAATAATCAACTGGCATGAACTCGAAGCCGACGACGTCGTTGAACGCCTGAATTCGGCTCGGCATCGCGGATTATCTTCCCAGGAAGCGCGGATGCGGGTGAAACAGTACGGCCGCAACCGCCTTCCTCCCCCGCGCAAACGTTCTGCCTTTCTGCGGTTTCTACTCCAGTTTCACAATGTTCTGATTTATGTGATGCTGGTTGCCGCCGGAACGACCGCCATGCTGAGCGACTGGGTGGACACCGGCGTGCTCTTGGCCGCCGTTCTCGTCAACGCGATCATCGGTTTTATCCAGGAAGGCAAGGCGGAACAAGCGATGGATGCGATTCGAAGCATGCTCTCGCTGCATACGACCGTGCTCCGCGACGCCAAGCGAGCCGAGATTGAAGCCGAGAACCTGGTGCCGGGCGATATCGTAGTGCTGGCTTCCGGAGACAAAGTGCCGGCCGATCTTAGGCTGCTCGCAAGCAAGGGCTTGCGTGTCAATGAGGCGATATTGACCGGAGAATCCGAAGCGGTGGAAAAGTCGGTCGCTCCCGTCCAGCGTGACGCGCCGCTTGGCGAGCGTTACTGCATGCTTTACTCGGGCACGCTGGTCACCTCCGGGCAGGCGACGGGAATCGTGGCCGCGACCGGCGTTCGCACCGAACTGGGCCAGATCAGTTCGATGCTCGAACAGGTCCAGAGCATGGCGACGCCGCTGCTGCGCCAGATTACCGGCTTCGGGCACTGGCTGGCGCTGGCGATTGTGCTGATGTCCATCGCGACGTTCGTTATCGGCGTGCTGTGGCATGGGCATCCGCCGACCGAAATGTTCATGATGGCGGTGGCCCTGGCCGCTTCGGCCATCCCTGAAGGCTTGCCCGCAATCATGACCATCACGCTCGCGCTCGGGATGCGCCGGATGGCGAAACGCCATGCCATCATACGGCATCTGCCGGCGGTGGAAACACTGGGTGCGGTCACGGTCATTTGTTCCGACAAGACCGGCACCTTGACCCGGAACGAAATGACGGTGCAAAGACTCGCTACCGCCGATCATATCTTCGATATCAGCGGTGTGGGGTATGAGCCGGACGGCGGCGTTTATCTGAAAGAAACGGCGGTCACGGCGGACGACTACCCGGAACTGGCCGAAATTGCCCGCGCCGCGGTGCTTTGCAATGATGCGCAGCTACATCATCATGCCGATGAGTCCTGGCAAGTGGCGGGTGATCCGACCGAAGGCGCCCTCCTCGCATTCGCCGTCAAAGTCGGCAAGGATCCCGGCTGGGAGCGCGAAACGCGGCCGCGCACCGACGCCATCCCGTTCGAATCGGAACACCGGCTGATGGCGACCCTCCACCACGACCATAAGGGCGGCGGCTTCATTTATGTCAAAGGCGCTCCCGAACGCATTCTGGAGATGTGCGATCGCCAGGGCGGCCTCCGGCAGGCAGAGGCAGTACTGGATGCCGGCTATTGGCATCGCTGCGCGAAGGAATTCGCCGCCGTCGGATTGCGCGTGCTGGCGATTGCCGGAAAATTGGTCGAGGACTCCCGGCGAGAAGTCAGCTTTGCGGATCTGGAACACGGTTTTACGCTGCTCGCCCTGGTCGGGATCATCGATCCGCCCCGGGATGAAGCGATAACGGCGGTGGCAACCTGCGCCGGTGCCGGCATTCGGGTCAAGATGAACACCGGCGACCATGTCGATACCGCGCAAGCGATCGGGGCGCGGCTCGGCATCGGCCTGGGCAAACCGGCCTTGACCGGCGCCGAGCTCGAAACGTTGGATGACGAGCAATTGCGCGGCGTCGCGCTGGATGTCGATGTATTCGCCCGCGCCAGCCCGGAACATAAGTTGCGCCTGATGCAGGCCCTGCAGGCGGCAGGTCAGATCGTCGCAATGACCGGAGACGGCGTTAATGACGCCCCCGCCCTGAAGCGGGCCGATGTCGGGGTAGCGATGGGCCTGAAAGGAACCGAGGCGGCCAAGGAAGCGGCGGACATGGTGCTGGCCGACGACAATTTCGCCACAATCGGCAACGCCGTACGCGTAGGAAGAGGCATTTACGATAATATCCAGAAATTCATCCTGTTCATGCTGCCGACCAACGGCGGTGAAGCCCTCGTCGTGCTGGCGGCGATCTTTTTCGAGCTGACACTGCCGCTGACGCCGGCTCAGGTGCTCTGGATCAATATGGTAACCTCCAGTACATTGGGGCTCGCGCTCGCCTTTGAACGTCCGGAGCGCGACGTGATGAACAGGAAGCCTCGCGATCCACGCGAGTCTTTGCTTTCCTGGTTTTTCGCCTGGCGGGTGCTGATGGTCTCGGTTCTGTTCATGACCGGCGCGCTTGGCCTGTTCCTCTGGGAACTGGATCGAGGATCCAGCCTGGAAACCGCGCGCACGATGGCGGTCAGCACGGTGGTTGGCGCGGAAATGTTCTACCTGCTCAACAGCCGCTATATCTATAAATCCGTTTTGTCATTCAAAGGATTATTCGGCAACTATTATGTGCTGATCGCGATCGCGGCCTGTACGGCTTTGCAGATCGCTTACACCCATGCTGAACCCATGCAGGCCCTGTTCGGCTCGACCGATTTGTCCGTGGATGAATGGTTGAAAGTTATCTGCGCAGGAATGTTCGTATTTATCATCGCAGAATTGGAAAAACTCCTGATCCGCTGGCTTTTCGAGAATAGATTCAGTTATTCAGGCAAACGAGACGATAGTAAAGCACAAACCTGAATACGGGCATCGATCAAACTGGATAAGGACTCGGTGTTTATTAAGTATTTCAGCTTCCTTTATTTACTCCGAAAACTCGAACTTGTCACCCAGTATGTGCCGGGCCAACTGATTTCCGGCTTCGACCAGCGGATGAATCGTAAAGTCCGCGCCGAGTTGTCTCAATTGCTGTTGCTCTTCTGGATGATAACAAATGGTGCCTATCTGTCCTTGATAACCCCTTTTTCTGAGCTGGCGT